>NZ_JAUZDX010000021.1 GCF_030704685.1 Acidovorax sp. A1169 | reverse complement strand
TGGTCTTGGTAGCGAAGCCCTCGACTATAGCACTACTTTTGAGGGGTGGCAGGGAAAACCCGGGGAATTTGCGTCTTTGCCTGCCCAGAAAGAGCCGTGCCAGGACCGCAGGCACTGGAGGTGAATCCCTCCTCTCTATATAGAGCTACGCCCCCGCCCCTGGACGCGCCGCGAAATCCCCCGGTATGAGCCCATGGCGCTGCAGCTTGTCGTACACCGTCTTGCGGGGCATCTGCAGCATCTCGGCCGCGCGGGCCACGTTGCCCTGGGTCAGGCGCAGGGTGTCGCGCAGCAGCTTGCGCTCGAAGGCATCCACGCGGGCGGCCAGCGAAGGGGCTGACGCATCGCCCTCACCCAGCGGCTCCATGGGCAGGCCCAGGCACAGGCGTTCGGCGGCGTTGCGCAGTTCGCGCACGTTGCCGGGCCAGTCGTGGGCCAGCCAGGTGGCCAGATCGCGGTCGGCCAACGCGGGTGCGGGCCGGCCATGGCGCGCCGCGGCCTGGGCGATGAAGTGGGCCATGAGGACGGGGATGTCCTGCGGGCGATCGCGCAGCGGCGGTAGGGCGATGCTGGCCACATGCAGGCGGTAGTACAGGTCGGCGCGGAACTGGCCCTCTACGGCCAGCGCCTTGAGGTCGACCTTGGACGCGGCCACCACGCGGCAGGTGATGGGCACGCTCAAATTGCTCCCCAGGCGTTCGAGCTCACGCTCCTGCAGCACGCGCAACAGGCGCATCTGCAGGGATAGCGGCATGGACTCGATCTCGTCGAGCAGCAAGGTGCCCTGGTTGGCATGCTCGATCTTGCCGATGCGCCGGCGCGTGGCGCCGGTGAAGGCCCCGGGCTCGTGGCCGAAGAGTTCGCTCTCGATGATGCTCTCGGGCAGCGCGCCGCAGTTGATGGCCACGAAGGGGCCGCTGCGCCCGCTGGCCGCGTGCAGCGCGCGGGCCACCACCTCCTTGCCGGCGCCGGTCTCGCCGTGCAGCAGCACGTCCACACTGAGCGGCGCCAGGGCTGCCACCAGGCGGCGCACCTCGGCCATGCCGGGCGATGGGCCGACCAGCGTGGCCAGGGCATCGCGCGGGTTGCGCTCGCGCAGCACGCGCAGCTCCTCGGCAAGGGCGCGGCGCTCCAGGGCACGCCGCACGGTGGCCACCAGGTGCTCGGACGAAAACGGCTTTTCGATGAAGTCGTAGGCGCCGCCGCGCATCGCGTCCACCGCCAGGGCCACGTCGCCATGGCCGGTGACCAGCACCACGGGCAGGTCTGCGTCCAGCGCGCGCAGGGTACGCAACAGGTCCATGCCGCTCATGCCCGGCATCTGGATGTCGGTGACGACCACGGCCGGCCGGTCCTGGCCAAAGGCGTCGAGCGCGCCCTGGGCGTTGGCGAAGGCGCGCACCTCGATGTCGGCCAGCGACAGCGCCTGTGCGTAGGCGCGGCGCACCATGGCGTCGTCTTCGACGAGGTAGACGGTTGGCGGGGCTGCCGCAGAAGAGGTCATGGAAGGTCCTGTATGGCGGGGTGGGCGGCCTTGCCTTGCGCTGCAACGTCCACAGCCCAGGGCAGGCGGACGGTGAACTCGGCACCGCCCTCCGGCAGGTTGGACGCCGCCAGCGTCCCGCCCATGCCTTCGACGATGATGCGCGACACGGCCAGCCCCAGGCCCAGGCCCTCGCCCGCCTTGGTGGTGTAGAAGGGCTCGAACAGATGGGTCTGCACCTCGGGGTCCATGCCGAGCCCGGTATCGGCCACGCGCAGCAGCACGCTTGCGTCGGCCTGCACCTCCACGGCAAAGCGCACCTCGCGCACGGCCTGGTGCTGCACGGCGTCGAGTCCGTTGCGCAGCAGGTTCACCAGCACCTGCTCCAGCCGCGTGGCATCGGCCAGCACGCACAGCGCCTCGTCGAAGTCAGCCACGGCGATCTGTGCATCCACCGCCTGGCAGCGCGGGGCCAGCAGCAGCAGGGCATGGTCCAGCGCCTCGCGCACGCTGCAGGGGCTGAGGGCCGGCGGCTCCTTGCGCACGAAGCTCTTGAGCTGGCGCACGATGCGGCCCATGCGCCCGGCCAGTTGGCTGATGAGGCGCAGGTTCTCGGCCACATCGTCCCCGCGCTGGCGCTGGTGCAGGGCGATGGCGTTGTCCGACAAGGTCTGCAGGGCGGCCAAGGGCTGGTTCAGTTCATGGCTAATGCCGGCGGCCATCTGGCCCAGCACGGCGAGCTTGCCGGCCTGCACCGCCGTGTCGCGGGTGCCGCGCACGATTTGCTCGGCCTGCTGCAGGTCGCGCACGCGGTCTTCCAGCGCGGCATTGGCGGCCGTGATCTCGCGGGTGCGCTGGGCGATCTGCACCTCCAGCATGCCGTGCGCCTCGCGCAGGCGCTGGGCGCTGGCGGCCCGCTCGGCTCGGCCCAGCCGGTCGAGCCGGCGCAGCAGCGCCAGGCCCAGCACCAGCGCTGCGCACAGGCCGCCGGCCAGGCCCGCGACCAGCGCCTCCTGCCGGGCCGGGCGCTGGTCGGCGAGCAGCAGCATCTGCCAGCCCAGCGGGCCCACGCTGCGCGCTGCCACGCTGAAGTCGCGCTGCTGGCCCGCCTGCTGCAGGCGCAGGGTGTCACCATCGGCAGGGCGGAATCCATCCGCATGCAAGGGCGTCAGCGGATGATTGCCGTACTGCTGCACGCCCTGAAGGCGACCGCGCACATCGGCCGGGAGCGGGGCCAGCGTGCGGTAGCGCCAGGCGGGCTCGGTGCTGACGAACACCACGCCCTCCCCGTCCGCCAGCAGCACGGTGTCGCCGCCATCGGCGAGCGCCGCCTCGAAGGCGTCGAGCGAGATCTTGACCGCCACCACGCCGGGCGCGGGCGCCTCGGGCGGCAGGGCGGACGCCATGAAGTAACCCGCCTTGCCCGTGGTCACGCCTACACCGAAGAAGCGCCCGATGCGGCCCTGCATGGCGGCCTCGAAATACGGGCGAAAGCGGTAGTTCTGGCCGACGAAGCTGCTGGGCAGGTTCCAGTTGCTGGCGGCCAGGGTGAGGCCCTCGGTGTTCATCACATAGGCCGTGTCCACGTCGGCCAGCGCCACGGCCGATGCCAGGTAGGCGTTGGCAGCCTGCAGGTTCTGCGGATCGGGCCGCTGCAGGGCCAGGTTGGTGCGGCTGTGCAGCGCCAGCAGCGCGGGCAGCGCCTCGTTGCGCTGCAGCAGCGACTCCAGGCTTTGGGCCGCAAAGGCCAGCCGCTGGTTGGCGGCGCGCTGCTGCCCGGCCAGTTGCGCACCGAGCGACCAGCGGTAGGCCAGCGCGGCCACGAACACGCAGGCCAGCAGTGCCAGGCCGGAAGTCAACAGCGAACGGGTGGGTTTCAAACGGAGCGGCAACTGAAGGTCAACGGCACTGCCATTGCGCGGCAGCCTTGCCCGCATTGTGCGGCGCTCCCCACCCCCTGCAGGCAAGGCGATACCCGGTTGACAAGGGGCGCTGTCTGGAAATCCGCACAAACCGGCGGTTTTCGTGTGGAAAACCGCCGCTTTTTACGGACCAGCGCGTGGATTTCCGTGCCGGCCCTCATGGGGCAAACCCAGCGGCGGCGCGGCCTGGCGGCCCGCCAGGTGCCGCACGGCAGGGCCTGGCACACAAGCTGCAAAAAGCCCAGGGCGGGCATTGCGGCCAACGCAGCCCGGCCTTTTCGCACCACAACCTGTCCGGAGACAACCCATGACATCGACACAACCTTCTTCCAAGCTCTGCAGCGCCGTGGCCATTGCCGCTGGCCTTCTCGTCGGCGCAGCCCCCGCGCTGGCACAGGACTACCCGAACAAGCCCGTGCGGCTGATCGTGCCTTTTGCCCCCGGCGGCACCACCGACATCGTGGCCCGCGTGGTCAGCCAGTCCCTGGGCACGGCCCTGGGCCAGCCCGTAGTGGTGGACAACAAGGCCGGTGCCGGCGGCGTGGTGGGCGCGACCGAGATCGCGCGCTCCCCAGCCGACGGCTACACGCTGGGCGTGGCGACCGTGTCCACCGTGGCCTCGGCCCCGGCCATCAACCCGGCGGCCAAGTACAACCCGCTCACGGACTTCACCTCCATCGTCAACATGGCGGCCACACCCAATGTGCTGGCCGTACACCCCAGCTTTGCGGGCAAGGACTTCAAGGGCTTCATGGCCGAGGTGAAGGCCCACCCCGGCAAGTATTCGTTCGCCAGCTCGGGCACGGGCGGCATCGGCCATCTGCAGATGGAACTGTTCAAGTCGCTCACCGGCCTGGACCTGGAGCACATCGGCTACAAGGGCGCGGGCCCGGCGCTGAACGACGCGGTATCGGGCCAGGTGCCGATGATCTTCGACAACCTGCCATCCGCCCTGCCCTTCATCAAGGACAAGCGCCTGATCGCCATTGCCGTGGCCGCCCCGCAGCGCCTGGCCTCGCTGCCCGACGTGCCGACCTTCAAGGAAGTGGGCTTCGAGCCCGTGAACCGCATGGCCTTCTATGGCATCCACGGCCCCAAGGGCCTGCCGCCAGCCGTGGTCGAGCGCATCTCCCAGGCCGTGAAGAAGACACTGGAAGACCCGGCGGTGAAAAAGCGCATCGAGGACACCGGCTCGCTGGTGGTGGGCAATAGCCCGCAGGAGTTCACGGCGCAGACCAAGGCCGAGTTCGAGCTCTACAAGGGCGTCGTCGCCAAGCAGAAACTCAAGCTGGATTGACGGAGCGGCATGCGGGGCGGCAGTCGCTCTGCATCGCCCGCAAAAAACCGCCCCCGCCACACAGGCCCTGGGCGGTTTTTCACAGAGGGAAGTTCAGCGCGGGCTGGCAGGTGCCGGTGCCGAACGCACCCAGGCCACCAAGGGGGCCAGCAGGCGCGGCTTCCAGGACAGGGTGAAGGCGATGGTCAGCGCCGAGCCGGCCAGCACCATGAACCACACCAGAGAAGCCATGGAGCCGTGGTCCACGGACAGGCACACGGCCAGCGAGGCGGCCACCACGGCGGCGCCCAGCCAGCGCAGCAGTACCACCGTGCCACGGGATGGCGGCACGGGGCCGCGCACCTGCTCCCAGTGCACGTCCATCGACAGGGCCAGCCAGGCAAGACCGGTCAGGTTGGCCACGAGGGCCAGGGCATAGAGCAGCGAGTCAGGCATTGGCCAGCTCTGGCGAACGAGCCGCCTTGGCCTGTACGGATGGGCCCAGCACGCGGCGCCGCAGCCTGCGCGCCGCGACCACCGCCAGCACCGCGGCGGCCAGCAGCGCCAGGTCCACCCCGGCCACGGGCCAATAGCCCTTGCCGATGGTGCGCAGCAGGTGGTCGCCCGTGGTCACCCAGTTGAGCAGCACGGCCGCCACGGCCAGTGCGGCGGCCGCCCAGCACTGCTCGGCCCAGGCCGGGGACATGCGCGCCTCGCCCATCGGCGCGGTGCGCCAGATGGCGTGCGCGCAGGCCAGCACCCAGGCGCCCCAGAAGATGTACTGCTCCACGTTGCCGCGCGCCGGCAGGTCGGTGGGCAAGAGGCGGTTGCCGATCAGCATGGAGAAGGTGGCGACGAGCATGCCGGTCACGGTGGTCACCGCGAAGGCGTCCACCCAGCGCGCCCCGCTCACGGCCTGCTTGGCATGCTGGCGCTTGCGCTTTTCCACAAAGAAGAGGAAGCCCGTGGCAATGCACACGCAGCCCGACAGGCCGCCCAGCACATACAGCCAGCGCAGCAGCCAGTGGCGAAAGTGCTGCAGGTGCAGGCCGGTAAGGAAGTTGTTGATGCCGGCCACCACCGTCACAGGCGGGTCTTCGCGGATCAGCTCGCCGGTGGAGCCCTTGAAGTGGATACCCTCGCCGGTGAGCGTCACGCGGTCGGTGCCGGCACGGTAGACGCTGACATAGGCATTGGCATCGCCCACGTGCTGCACGGCCAGAAAGCCCACGTCGCCGGCCATGCCCTTGGCGGCCCAGCGGCGCTGGGCCTCGGCCACCATTGCATCCACCGACGCCAGCGTGGCGGGCACGCCGGCCTTTTCGTGCGGCAGGCCGGTTTCCTTTGCCTCGTGTTTTTCATGCAGTTCGTGCAAGGGTTCGAGCTGGGTGTGAGTGACGGGAAAGTAGATGCCCCCGAAGATCACCAGCCCCGACAGCGCGAAGATGAAGTGAAACGGCAGCGCCACCACGCCCGTCAGGTTGTGCAGATCGAGCGCGCTGCGCTGGGTGTGCTTTTTCGGGCGGAAGGTGAACAGCTCGCGGAAGATCTTGCGGTGCATGACCACGCCGCTGACCAGGGCCACCATCATGATGAGGGCAGCGAAACCCACGATCCAGTAGCCCAGATTCTTCCACTCCAGGTGCAGGCTGTAGTGCAGCGGGTAGAAGAACTGGCTGCCGATCTTGAGGTGGTCGTCGGGTAGCGCCGCGCCCGTGCGCGGGTCGATGGTCCGCGTGCCGAAGACGCTGTCGTCCTTGTTCTTGGCGTTGGGCAGCTCATGGCCCGAAAAGATGCCCAGCACCGGGTCGCGGTGGGTGGTATAGGCGCCCCAGCGCTGCACCGGGAAGGTCTCGGCCATGGGGCCGTTGACGCGGCTGCGCGCCTGCTCGATGGCCTCGGGCGTGGGCTGCATGTCCTGGAACACGGGAAGCAGGATCTTGTCGAACGAGGGCATGGGCTGCGGCTCGAAGCGCGTGCCGGGGATGGCCCAGCGGTCGATCTCGCGGTCGAACACCGAGAGCGAGCCGAAGAAGAACACCACCATGAGCACGAAGCCCAGCACCAGGCCGAACCAGGTGTGCAGCCAGGCCATGCTCAGCCGGAAATTTGGGAACATCGAAAAATCTCCTGGTGCGCGATCCTTCTCTTCGAAGCCGCACCGCAAAAAAGGATCAGAGCAGGGCTTTCTGGACCAGGGACCCGGCCCCGGCCATCAGGGCGCCGCCACCGGCCAGCACGAGCCAGACACGCACCAGGCTGGCAGCGCAAAAGGCCCAGAGAAAAGCCACCAGCAGCACCATGAAGCCCAGGATGTAGCCCAGCGCCTCGGCATCGTGGAACGGCATGCCCGCCGCGAACAGCAGGCCGATGCCCAAGGCAATGAAGCCCCAGGTGAACGCATAGCTGCCCACCGTGCCTGCGGCAATGCGCGAGACGATGTGCAGGCGAGAAGCGGTGATGGTGGCCATTGGCTCTGTAGAAATAATAATGCGAGTGATTCGCGATTATGCAACATACCTACGGGTAACCCCTGGGGCCGTGGGGAGTAGCACGCACCGAAACCAGACCCATTCAGGATCGGCGTTGGCAACAAAGGGACGCGCAGGAGACACCATCGTGCAGATTGCAAAATACCGTTCTTCGACCCGCCGTTCAAGCGTTTTCAGCTATCAATAAAAGAGCATTCAATAAACAACTTGTCACATATGTCTTTGCACCGCTGCACAATGGCCGCAAAGTGCTCCTTTGCACGCATTGACCCCAATGGCAGCCCTGCCCATGCAAAGCATTTCTTCCCTGAACGTTGTCGATCTCTTGCTCGACGCGGTGTGTGCCGTGGATGCGGATAGCCGCATCGTTTTCGTGAGCCCGGCGTTCGAGCGCATCTTCGGCTACCGCCCCGAGGAAGCCGTGGGCCTGCGCATGCTGGACCTGGTGCACCCCGAAGACCGGGGCACCACTGCGGACCAGGCCCGGTCCATCATGCAAGGGCAACTGCAGCTGCACTTCGAGAACCGCTACGTGCGCAAGGATGGCCGCATCACGCACATCCGCTGGACGGCGCGCTGGATCGAGGAGCGGCAGGTGCGCCTGGCCGTGGCCCACGACATCACCGAGCGCAAAAACATCGAGGTGATGCACGCAGCCATCTATGCCATCTCGGAGGCGGCCCACACCGCCAAGGACCTGATTGCGCTGTTCGAACACATCCACCAGGTCATCGGGCAGCTGCTGGCGGCCGTGAACTTTTCGGTGGTGCTCTACGACGCAGCCCAGAACGTGCTGAGCTACCCCTACCACGTCAACGAGCGCCACCCCGCCACCGGCACCCTGGCGCTGGCGGACGATGCCCTGTGTGCCGAGGTCATTCGCAGCGGGCAGTCGCTGCTGCTAACGCCGGGCACCCGCGCCGCTCTGCCCGCGCACCTGCGGTTGCCCGACGGTGAGAACGCGCCGCTTTACTGGCTGGGCGTACCCCTGCACACGCACCACGGTGCCATTGGAGCCCTGGTGGTGCAGGGCTATACCGAGCACGCAGCCTACACCGAGAAGGACAAGGAGCTGCTGCAGTTCGTTTCCACCCAGGTCGCGGCCGCCATCGAGCGCAAGCAGATGCACGAGCGCCTGGCGCACATGGCCCAGTACGACCAGCTCACGCACCTGCCCAACCGCCAGCTGTTCCTGGACCGGCTCAAGACTGCCCTGGCCCGCGCGCGGCGCGACCAGAGCCTGCTGTCGCTGATGTTCATCGACCTGGACCGCTTCAAGGAGGTGAACGACACCCTGGGCCACGCCATGGGCGACCTGCTGCTGCAGCGCGTTGCCCAGCGCCTGCTCGAATGCGTGCGCGGCTCGGACACCGTGGCGCGCATCGGCGGCGACGAGTTCGTGGTGCTGCTCGAAGGCGGCCATGCGCGCGAGCACGCCCATGCCATGGCCGAGAAGATCCTGGCAGCCTTCGGCCCCCCTTTCGACCTGGAAGGCCGCCCTGTGCACACGCAGCCCAGCATTGGCGTGGCCATCTACCCCGACCATGGCCGCGAGGAGCACCACCTGCTGGTGCATGCGGACGAGGCGATGTATGTCTCCAAGAAGAACGGCGGCAACCAGGTGCATACGGCACCGCCTCCGCACTCGCCCCCAGCCATCGCCTGATACGGCTGGGCCAAAATGCGGGGTATGCAGCGCCAACCTCGACAAACCGGCCACGATGGCGCGCCCCGGCAGCCTCGCCACGGGCTGCTATTGCGTGGGCTGATCACCCTGGCCTGGGTGCTGCCCGCAGGGCCGCTGCTCACGCTGCTGCTGTTTCCCTGGTGGTCGTGGGTGGAGGCGGCGACCGGCTGGGAATCCATGGGCCACTCGGGCCCCGCAGGCTGGTGCTATGTGGCGGCGTGGTGCGCACTGCTGGCCCTGGCCCTGCTGGTGCCCAGGGTAGCCCGGTGGCTCCTGCGCGGCTGACGCCTTTGACTGCCCCATGAACACCTCTGCAGCATCAAGCACAGACGACGCACCGATCGAGGTTGTGGACTACAACCCCGCCTGGCCCGCCCTGTTCGACGCCGAGCGCCGCCTGCTCCAAGAGGCGCTGGCGCCCTGGCTGGCCGGGCCGGTGGAGCACATCGGCAGCACCGCCGTGCCGGGCCTGCCCGCCAAGCCCATCATCGACATCATGGCGCCGGTGCACTCGCTGGCAGAGTCAGCCGACGCCATTGCCGCGGCCAGCGCGCTCGACTACCTGTACTACCCCTACAAGCCGGAGCAACTGCACTGGTTCTGCAAACCCAGCCCCGTGCACCGCACCCATCACCTGCACCTGGTGCCGCTTCACAGCGCCCTGTGGCAGCAGCGCCTGGCGTTCCGCGATGCCTTGCGGGGCAGTTCCACGCTGACCGCACGCTATGCGGCGCTCAAACGCCAGCTGGCAGTGCAGTACCGGCATGACCGCGAGGGCTACACGGAGGCCAAGGGGCCGTTCATCGCGCAGGTACTGGCGAGGATGTAATCCCCTTGGCATGCACGGCCTCCGGGCCGGCCGGCGCCCGTGCCCGCACAATCGGGCCACTACCACCATTGCCAGGGCCCCACGCCCCGCCTGCCATGCTCTACGCCGCACTCAAGTTCGTCCACGTCCTGTCCCTCATCGTCTGGATCGGAGGCATGGTCTTCGCCCACTTCTTCCTGCGCCCTGCCACCCTCGCACTGGAACCCCCGCTGCGCGTGAAGCTGATGCACGATGTTCTGCAGCGCTTTTTCGCTGCCGTGTCGGTGGCCGTGGTGCTGGTGCTGGGCTCGGGCCTGTGGATGATCGGCAATGTCGCGCGCATGGCCGCGCAGACGGGCGGGCGCTTTGCCATGCCGCTGTCGTGGACCATCATGGCCACCATCGGCCTGGTGATGATGGCGATCTATGGCCACATCCGCTTCGCGCTGTTCAAGCGGCTCAAGGTCGCCGTGGCGGCTGCGGACTGGCCAGCGGGCGGCAAGGCGCTGGCGTCCATCCGCACCCTGGTGGGCGTGAACCTGGCGCTGGGCGTGGCAACCGTGGCAGTCGTGTTCCTGCTCTGATGCGGATCTGCCCCTCAGGGCGTCAGCAGGTGCATCGAGTGCGCCGCCTGCAGCACCAACAGGGCTGACAGCAAGGCGGGCGGCATCACCACCAGCCCGAGCTTGAGAAACTGCCAGGCGCCCACGTGCAGGCCCTCGCGCCGCAGCGCGGCCAGCCACAGAATGGTTGCCAGCGAGCCCGTGACCGAGAGATTCGGCCCCAGGTCGATGCCGATCAGTGCGGCCGCGCGCACGGTGCTTGATGCGGATGCCGCGTCGAGCGAGGCCCCGGCCAGCAAGCCCGCAGGCAGGTTGTTGACCAGGTTGGTCGCCACACCCAGCAGGGCGCCGAGCAGCGTGCCCGCGCCCTGCGGCCAGGCTGCGGCGGCGTTGCGCAGTGCGCCCGCCATGAGGCCCACCACGCCCGTCAACTCCAGCGCCTGTACGAAGATGAACAGCCCCGCCACCAGGGGCAGCACATCCCACGAGACGGAGCGCAGCGCCTGCCAAGGCGCACGCCCGCATACAAAGGCCAGCAGCGCCAGCGTGCCCAGCGCCGCACCCAGCGTGGGCCAGCCCAGTGGGATGCGCAGCCAGGCGCAGGCCACCAGCACCACCACCGACGCCGCCAGGCCCCCTGCCGCCACCCGGCCGCCCAGGCCCAGGGGGTGCTCGGGCACGGTGGTGGCAATGGTTTCGGGGATGCTGCCGCGCAGCACCCAGCGCAGCGCCGCATAGGTCACACCGATGGACACCAGCGAAGGCAGCGCAAACAGCGCCAGCCAGTGCGCCAGCGAGGGCATGCCGCTGCCCCAGACCACCAGGTTGGCCGGGTTGGAGATGGGCAGCACGAAGCTCGCCGCATTGGCGATGAAGGCGCAGATGAACAGGTAGGGCAAGGGCGAGGCCCCCACCGCACGCGCCACGGCAAACACGGCCGGGGTCAGCACCACGGCGGTGGCGTCGTTGGACAGGAACACCGTGACCAGCGTGCCCACCGCATACACCCACACGAAGAGGCGCCGGCCCGAGCCTTTGGCCTGGCGCGCCGCCAGGGTGGCCAGCCAGTCGAACACCCCCTCGCGCCGGGCGAGCTCGGACAGCAGCATCATGCCGGCCAGGAACAGGTAGACGTCGTGCCCGCGCAGCACGCCCGCCCAGGCCTGCGCCGGGGTGAGCAGGCCAAAGGCCAGCAGCAGCGCTGCGCCGGCCACAGCCCATACCGCCTCGGGCAGGCGCCAGGGCCGCACGATGACCGCTGCGGTGGCCACGCCGATGATGCCCCAGGTCCAGGGCGCGAGCGCCGTCATGCGGCCAGGCCCCCCAGGGGCTTTGGGATATCGATGGACGCAGCGTACGCGGGACGGGTGTGCATGGGGGCGGATTCTATGCAGTGCCCGCCCACCGCGCCTCGCCCCAATGCCCCTGCCGGTGCGCCGGGTCACGAGGGCACTTACCATGTGGTCAAAAGAACGTGCCTGCGGCACGCGCCAAGGAGCCCTCCCATTGTTCGGATTTTTTGAGAAACGCGTAGCGCCCTACCCTGTCGAAGAACCCCACCTGCCGCCCAAGGACTTCATGGCCTTCGTGTGGGACGGCACGCGCGGCCTGCGCGGCCACGTGGTGGCCATGGCGGCCCTGTCGGCAGCGATTGCGGTCTACGAGGCGCTGCTTTTCGCCGTGCTCGGCCATGTGGTGGACTGGCTCTCCAGCGTCTCGCCCGCGGCCCTGTGGGCCGAGCGCCGCACCGAGCTGATCGGCATCACCGTGCTGCTGCTCGGCTCGGTGGCCCTGGTGGCGCTGCAGACCAGCGTCAAGCACCAGGTGCTGGCCATCAACTTCCCGCTGCGCCTGCGCTGGAATTTTCACCGGCTGATGCTGGGCCAGAGCATGGCCTTCTATGCCGACGAGTTCGCGGGCCGCATCACCACCAAGATCATGCAGACCGCGCTGGCGGTGCGCGACATGATCTTCACCACCACCGACGTGGTGGTGGGCATGGGCGTGTACCTGGTGACCATCCTGGCGCTGCTGGCAGGCTTCGACGCGCGCCTGCTACTGCCTTTCGTGATCTGGATGGTGGCCTACGGCCTGGCCTGCTGGTACTTCGTGCCGCGCCTGGGCAAGGTGGGCAAGGCGCAGGCCGATGCACGCTCGGCCATGACGGGGCGCATCACCGACGCCTACACCAACATCGCCACGGTGAAGCTGTTCTCGCACACACGGCGCGAGTCGGAGTTCGCGCGCGCCGCGATGGACGCCTTCAAGCTCACGGGCTATGCCCAGATGCGCCTGGTGAGCCAGTTCGAGATCGTCAACCACATTCTGGTGGTCGGCATGATCCTTGGGGCCTGCGGCACTGCGCTGTGGCTGTGGTCGCTGGGCCAGGTAG
This sequence comes from Acidovorax sp. A1169, assembly GCF_030704685.1. Lineage (GTDB taxonomy): Bacteria > Pseudomonadota > Gammaproteobacteria > Burkholderiales > Burkholderiaceae_C > Acidovorax. The sequence goes on along the minus strand of NZ_JAUZDX010000021.1, from coordinate 110,791 downwards.
GCGCCGGCGCCGTGGCCGCCGTGACGGCGATGACGCTGCGCGTATCGGGCCACGCCCACTGGGTGATGTGGGAGATGACCACGCTGTTCGAGAGCGTGGGCACCATCCAGGACGGCATCAACACCCTGACGCGCCCGCGTGCCGTGGTGGACGCGCCCGACGCCAAGCCGCTTCAGGTCACCCAGGGCGAGGTGAAGTTCGACAACGCGACCTTTGCCTATGGCAATGGCCGCCCGGTCATCGACCACCTGAACCTGACCATCCGCCCCGGCGAGAAGATCGGGCTGATCGGCCGCTCCGGCGCCGGCAAGTCCACGCTGGTGAACCTGCTGCTGCGCTTTCACGATGTGCGCTCGGGCCGCGTGCTGATCGACGGGCAGGACATCGCCCATGTCACGCAGGACAGCCTGCGCCGCTCCATCGGCATGGTGACGCAGGACACCTCGCTGCTGCACCGCTCCATGCGCGACAACATCCTCTACGGCCGTCCCGACGCGAACGAGGAGGACCTCAAAGCCGCCGCCCAGCGCGCCGAGGCCTCTGAATTCATCGCCACGCTGAGCGACCTGCAGGGCCGCACCGGCTACGAGGCGCATGTGGGCGAACGCGGCGTGAAGCTCTCGGGCGGGCAGCGCCAGCGCGTGGCGATTGCGCGCGTGATGCTCAAGGACGCGCCCATTCTGCTGCTCGACGAGGCCACCAGCGCGCTGGACTCGGAGGTGGAGGCGGCCATCCAGCAGAGCCTGGACGGGCTGATGCAGGGCAAGACGGTGATCGCGATTGCCCACCGCCTGTCCACCATCGCGGCCATGGACCGGCTGATCGTGCTGGACGCCGGGCGCATCATCGAAGAGGGCACGCATGCGCAACTGCTGGCGCAGGGCGGCGTGTATGCGCGGCTATGGGGGCACCAGAGCGGTGGCTTCCTTGGTGAAACCGACGAAGACTGAAGCGGCGCGATTTGACACGCAGGCGACAACGGCAGCCGCCCGTGTCACTCAGGCGGCTGCTGGCAACCACAGTGCGCCCTAACGTGCAGGCTTCGGAGGCCATTCAGCCCCCCAACCAGAGCGGCTCACAAAACTCAGCGAAGCGGTTCTGGCTAGGCGCTGTGTCGTAGGCAGTACGAGTAGTACGACAAGACGCAGCAACGACACCAGAAGAGTTTTGTGAGTCGCTCCAACGAAGAGCGCCTGCATGATCAAGATCACGGCACTGTACCGCTGGCACGAGGGTGCCACGTTCGACCACGACTACTACCACGGCGAGCACATGCGCATTGCGCGCCAGGCACTGGGCCCGCTGGGCCTGGTGCGGCTGGAGAGCGACCGCGTGATGTACCCCGGCCCGCCACGCCCCGGGCAAGTGGTGGCGCTGACCAATGCCTTCTTCGAGACGGTGGAGCAGGCCCAGGCGGCGGCGCAGCAGACCGCACCGGTGCTCACGGCCGACGTGCCCAACTACACCGACATCAAGCCCGAGTCGTACATGGCGCAGATGAAGGCGCACCCCCTGGGCGGCTGAATCCGCTCTACAGACCCCGGCGCTCCCGCGCACGGTAGACGTCGAGGGTGCCCACCGCCGCAGCCTGGTTGCCCCAGCTGTTGCGCACAAAGGTGGCGACGGCGGCCACCTCCTCATCCGTCAGCAGATGGCGAAACGGCGGCATGCCGTACGGGCGCGGGTTGCCGGCCGTGGCCGGCAGGTAGCCGCCCTGCAGCACCACGCGCACCAGGTTGGTGGTGTCGGCCAGCACCACGGCGCGGTTGCCGGCCAGCGCCGGGAAGGCGCCCGGCCCGCCCTGCCCCTGGCCCTGGTCGCCATGGCACTGGGCGCACTGCTGCTCGTAGACCTTGGCGCCGCGCGCCATGGCCGAGGTGGCAGGTGGTGCAGCGGGTGGTGGCGACACGGTGTGCTGCGGCAGGTCCTGCAGGTAGACCGCCATGGCTTGCGCATCGGCATCGGTGAGGTACTGGGTGCTGCTAAACACCACCTCGGCCATGGGGCCCAAGACCGAGCCGTGGGGCGCCACGCCGGTCTTGAGCAGGGCCACCACGTCCTGCACCGGCCATTCCTTCACGCCGGCCTCGGCCGCGGCGTTGAGCGCCGGGGCGTACCAATTCTGCACGGGGATCAGGCCGCCGTTGAAGGCCAGGGCGTCGCTGGTGGCGCCCAGGGCGTTGCGCGGCGTGTGGCAGGCCGTGCAGTGGCCCAGGCCGTTGACAAGGTAGGCGCCGCGGTTGTACTCGGCCGTCCGCGTGGGTGCGGTCACTGCCGTGCCCGGCGCAAAGAACAGCGCCCGCCACACGGCCAGCGCGGCCTGCGTGCTGTACGGAAAGCGCAGCGCATGCGGCCGGTTGGCGTCGGCCACGGCAGGCTGGCTCTGCAGGTAGGCGTAGATGGCGTCCGAATCCTCGCGCGTGACCTGGGTGTAGTTGGGGTACGGAAACGCCGGGTACAGCAGCCGCCCGTCGCGCGAGCGGCCATGGTGCATGGCGCGCCAGAACTCGGCGGACGACCATTGGCCGATGCCGCTGGCCTTGTCGGGCGTGAGGTTGGAGCTGTGCACCACGCCAAACGGTGTTTCGATGCCGCGCCCGCCCGCGAACGGCGCGCCTCCCTGCGTGGTGTGGCAGGCCATGCAGTTGCCCACGCGCGCCAGGTATTCGCCGCGCGCCACCTGTTCGGGGGTAGAGGCAAAGGCTTCGGGGGTGGAAGGCAGCGGTTCCTCGCCGCGCAGGTTCAGGGTGATCACGGCAGCTGCGGCAATGCCCAGCGCAGCCAGGGTGAATGAAATGGAACGGAGGATGGTGCGTGTTCTCATGGCATCCCCCTCAGCCTGCGGCCACGGGCACGCCGTCCACCCCGCCGCAGCGCGCAGGCATGGGCTGGGCCAGGCGGGCCGCTGGCTTGCCGCCGCCGGGCACGGGCTGGGCGGCGAGCCAGGCGGACACGGCGCTCACGTCGTCGGGCGTGAGCTGGCGCGCGATATCGGCCATGCAGTCGGGCGCATGGGCGCGCCGCTGGCCGGTCTTCCAGGCGCCGAGCTGGCTGTTGAGGTAGTCGCGAGGCAGGCCCAGCAGGCCGGGGATGAAGGGGTTCACCCCCGTCATGGCCTGGCCATGGCATTGCACACAGGCCGGGATGCCGCGCGCGGCATCGCCCTGCTGCACCAGCAGGCGGCCTTTTTCCAGCGCAGCGGGTGGCGCCTGGGGTGCGGGCGGTGGGGCATACGGCACGTCGAGCGCAGCGAAGTGCGCGGCCATCTCGCGCAGGTAGTCGTCGGTCAGGTGCTCGATGAGGCCGGTCATCTGCGGGTAGCTGCGCCGACCGTCACGGAAGTTGATGAGCTGGTTGGCCAGGTAGCCTGCGGGCTTGCCCGCGATGCGCGGAAAGTAGCCCTCCTGAGTGGCGCGGCCTTCCTTGCCATGGCAGGTGACGCAGGCCAGTACGCGCGGCGCCATGCCGCTGGCTACGGGAGTGGCGGCCACAGGGACTGCGGGAGTCGCCGGTTGCGCCACTGCACAGCCCAGGCTGGCGGCCATCCACAGCGGGACAACAAGAGGACGCAGCAGACTGCGCAAACGATCGATCATGGGGAGGCTGCTTCTTTTGGGGTTGCCATGGACTTTACGCCCGACCTCAAAAACAGTACAGATTCAGTTTCAGGTTAAAAATACGGATCAGTTTGTACCAGATCAAAACATTCCCTGTATGAAACGCTACGAGCGCCACGCCGATGCCATCGCCCAGCTCATCCACAGCGGTGCGCTGCGCCCGGGCGAGCGCGTGCCTTCGGTGCGCGAAGCCAGCCGCACCCGGGGCATCAGCCCCTCCACGGTGTTTGAGGCCTACTACCTGCTGGAGGCGCAGGGCCTGATCCATGCGCGTCCGCGCTCGGGCTACTACGTCAGTACGCACCTGCCCACGGACGCCGGGCAGACGACGGCTCCGGCCGAGCCCCTGCCCTCGCAGCCGGCAGCGGGCTCGACCGGCGTGGCCATCAGCGACCTGGTGTTCGAGGTGCTGGGCTCGGCACGCGACCGCGGTCTGGTGCCGCTGGGTTCGGCCTTTCCGGGGCTGGAGCTGTTTCCGTTCGAGCGGCTGGCGCGCTGCCTGTCGGGCGGCATGCGCAAGCTTGACCCCTGGAGCATCGTGCAAAGCCTGCCGCCCGGCGACGAGCGCCTGCGCCAGCAGATCGCACTGCGCTACGGCCTGCACGGCACGGCGGTGGACACGGGCGAGCTCATCATCACCAACGGCGCCATGGAGGCGCTCAACCTGTGCCTGGAGGCCGTGACTCGGCCGGGCGACATCGTGGTGGTCGAGTCGCCCACCTTCTACGCCGCGCTGCAGGCGCTGGAGCGGTTGAACCTGAAAGCCGTGGAGGTGGCGACCCACCCGCGCGAGGGCATCGACCTGGCCGCGCTGGCCGAAGCCCTGGCGCGCCACCCGGTCAAGGCCTGCTGGCTGATGCCGAGCTTTCAGAACCCGCTGGGCAGCCTGATGCCCGAGGAGAACAAGCGCGCGCTGGTGGCCCTGCTCGCGCGCCACCAGGTGCCGCTGATCGAGGACGACGTGTATGGCGAACTGCACTTTGGCCCCGAGCGCCCGCCCCCGGCCAAGGCCTTCGACACCGAGGGGCTGGTGATGCACTGCAGCTCGTTCAGCAAGTGCCTGGCCCCCGGCTACCGCGTGGGCTGGGTGGCGGCGGGCCGCTTTGCCACCGCCGTGCAGCGCCTCAAGCTCATGACCACGCTGGCGGCGGCCACACCGTCGCAGCAGGCGCTGTCCGAGTACCTGGCCCAGGGCGGCTACGACCGGCACCTGCGCCAGCTGCGCCGCAGCCTGGCACGGCAGCAGGAGCGTGCGCTGGCCGCCATTGCGCGGCATTTTCCGGCCGGCACGCGGGTGTCGCGGCCCGAGGGTGGGTACTTTCTGTGGGTAGAGCTGCCGCCGTCGGTCAACGCCCTTACCCTGCACCGCCAGGCCCTGGCCCAGGGCATCAGCCTGGCGCCGGGCCAGATCTTCTCGGCCGACCAGCGCTTTGCCCACTGCGTGCGCATCAACTACGGGCACCCGGCACAGGAGCGCTTCGAGGAGGCACTGGCCACCGTGGGGCGGCTGGCGGGGAAGTTGGCGCTGGGCTGAGGGTGTTTGCCGCTTTTTGGTGCAACGCAGCACTTTTGCGCCCCATCCGACGGAAAACTCGCACGACAAGTTCTTTCATTTTGCTGACAAACCCCGGCACAGCGTTGGATACACCCAACTTCGGGTTCGCCCCTCTTCTGGCATGGCTATTGCACGGCATACTGACCGCCGCCCGGCTTGCTGGCCCCACCAGGGCCGGCCGAGCAATCAACACCGCCTACCATGCCACCACCCCAGCGTGTCCCGATCCTGACCGTGGAAGACGAAGACGACTGGGTCGTCTCGTTTGCGTTCGGCCCCCAGGGGGCAGACCGCCTGACGCTCAAGCGCACGCCCCGGCTGGAGTTCATGCTGCGCCCCGAGCAGCGCGGCGTGTTCGTCGGCGCCGGCATGGGCACCCGCCCTGCCCCGCTGGTCGCAGTGCAATGGGGCAGCAAGAGCGTGGACGTGGTCTCCACCGAGCGCCGCTACAGCCTGGACATCAGCAAGGTGGACGGCAATCTGCTGGCCGCTGCGCTGCAGGTGCTGGGGAAGATGAACTTTGACCAGAGGTTTCAGCTGGCGGGGGTGTGAGGCACCCGCCGCGAAGCCTTCATGCCACTCCCGGGTAGCGTCAGCGCGTCATCTTGAAGAGCGCATTCACCACAGCCACCTGGGATTCGTCCAGCGATGTCGCCGCCACGGTGCCAAAGGCCATGCGGTCGTCGATGGGCCAGATCTGACCAGGGTTGTTCGCGGTCACGTCAGCCGCCAGTGCGGCAGCACGCAGGCTGCCGAAACGGGCATCACTGCGACCATCGATCTGCTGGTCTAGCGCGCCCGCCAAAGAATAGGTGACGTTGCTGATCACCATCACGTTGCGCGGCAGCGCCACATAAGTTCCCATTGCCGCACCAGGCTCCGACCATTGAGCGCTCTGGAAGCAGACCTGCACCTCCTGCGGGTTGCCATTGCTGTCCAGGTAGACATAGCGGTCTTGCTGGCCTTCAGTACGCCCGGTGGGTATGCGGATGCCTGCCGCCAGGAAGGCGTTCATCATGGGAGCACCGCACAACGCAACTCCGACGTTGGCACCGCTCCCATTGACCCGTCCAGAAGGAGCAAGGGGGTCATCGCCTGGCGGCCGTCCCACCCCATTGAAATACGCCTCATATGCCAACTGCCAGCCCTGGATGAAGTCGGTAGACAGGCGCTGGTTGGCGGCCGAGCGCTGCAGATCGCGGCCCACGGCCACGGCGCCGATCAACAGGCCGATGACGACCAGGACAACGCTCAGCTCCAGAAGTGAAAAGCCGCGCTCACGGCGCTTGGCCAGGCGGCCAGGAAAGGGGCGAAGAGAAGTCATGTTGGTAGCTCGGTGTGCGTGGAGATCAGTGGCTGATGGCATCTGCTCTGAGGGCATTCAAGTTGACGGCCTGGGCCAACGCGGTCATGGCCGAGGTCCGCGTAGCGAAGTCCGTATGCACCTGCCTGGCTTCTGCCAGGGATTTCTGGGCGTCATCCAGGGCAATGGCCGCGACAATCACGCTCGCGGCGGCCAACCCGGCACCGAACAAGGCCGGGGCCAGCTGGAACGAGCGGGCGCCCGCGCTGCCTGTCGCATCCGCCATGGCCGCCAGGGTTTCCTTGCCGGCATCCAGCACGCTGGCAGCGGCAGACGCCACGCCCGCCTTCGCTGAAGCCACATCCGCCTCGCCCAGCACGACGGCCACGTACAGTTGGTCCCGGTAGTCGTACATGGCCCGCTCCAGCACCAAGGCCCCCGTGGCCGCGTTGAAGTGCGCATGGGACGCCCCGGAAAGCGCCGCACCGCAATGGAGCTCCGCAAACAACTCCGTGGGGCTGGCCGCCATCACGATGTCGTCATAGGTGTCCGTCACCGCCGTGCCGGGCGCCTCGAAGGTCGGGGCACTGTCGCTGGCCGTGCTGTTGGCGCCATCGAAGGCCCCGTTGATACCGTCCGCATCCAGCAAGCCCGGTGCGACGATCACGAATGCCACGGCACGCTTGGCTGTCGTGCCAGCCAGCCTGGCATTGACACCCAACCGCGTCGAAACGGTGGACACGGCGTCGGAAGCCGTGTTCAAGGCCAGGCAAACGTCAATCAGGTTGACCGCTTGGGTCCCCCCGGCGGGTGGCGGGCAGGCGGCCGTCGGGGAGACATTGTTGGGCAGGCAATTGGCGTTCAGCGGGTCCTCGGCGGCAAGCGATGGGTCCCCGACCTTGCCCGAAAACGTGGCCCCCAGCACCCCTTCCGCCGGCACGGGAAGTTGCGGGAGATTGGGGTTGGGTGCGTTGTTGTTCGTGGGCGGATTGGGTGCGGCACCGGTGCGTGGGTTGGGCGTGGGCACGCGCAGCGGGTTCATCCTGTCCTTTGCCACGGCCAGATCGCGGTCCAGATGGGGGGTAACCGAGGGATCCCGAGACACGCCGTAGCGCAGCAGCCCCGCCTCCGGCCGGGGCAGGTTGAGGGTTCTCCAGGGCACAAAGCCCACCTGGCGCGTGCCGGCGCAATCTTCCACGCCCTGCGCGTTGACAGCAGGGCAAGGCAGCCGGTAGTTCGAATGCAGGAAACCGACCACGGCATCGCGCGCCTGCTGCTGCACGTCCGTCTGCACCGAGGTGACGCGCTGCCGCTCGGACAGTTGCCAAAAGATCACGGCTGCCGGAATCACCAGCCCCAGAGCGAGCAGCACCAGGGACAACTCGACCAGAGTGAAACCCATCATGCGGTGTTTCATGGATTGAGCCCCTTGGTGTCACGCAGCACTGCAGCGTTCAAAGCCTGCGTAAAAGAGTCCAGCACGTGCGCCACATAAGGGTGCACTGCTGCCTCCTTCGCCGTGGCGGCCAAAAGTTCTTCCCTCGCCACGCGCTGCTCGGCGATGGCCAAACCGAGCTCGGCGGCCGCTGCGAGCGCGCTGGCTGCAGACAGTGCAATGCCAAAGACCGTGGCGGCCTCGGTGTTCGCGGCACTGGCAATGGCCAAGGCTGCGCTTCCCGCGGCGATGGCGGCGTTCATCGTGGCCAGCTGGAAGGCTGTATCGGCGTTTTGCACCGCAGACTCGGCCTGCTCGATATCGAAAATCAGCAGCGACCAGTACTCCCTCACCACGCGGGCCGTGTCGTACGCCGCATAGGCGCCTTGCGCAGCGGCCAGCAGTTCACCCAGGCGGGCCACGCACCCGATGCGGGCAGACAGGTCGGCCGGACCCACGGCAATCGCGAGGTCGTCGAAGCGGGGATCTGGCGTGCGCCCCGGAAAGTCAAAGCGATGGCTCCCACCGGACGCATTGTTCCCTTCGAAAACCCCATTGGCCCCGGGGTGCACCAGCACATAGGCCACGGGAATTTCGTTGGCATTGCTGGTACCGATCCTGAGGGTGTTCGCCACGGTGGGGTTGGCTGCATACCTGCGCAACACGCGGCACCAGTCCAGTCCATTGACAACATTGTTGCGGTTCGTGGCGGCGGTGATGGCGTCGCCGGCGTCCGTGACCGCTTTGGTGACCACGGCTGTACCCGCAGGAATCGGCAGCAGTTGACTGAAGTCGACACCCAGGGTGGGGCGGACGAAGGCCGGGGCGGTAACCGCCAGATCCAGGCCGGTGCCTCCCCTGTTGACGCCATAGTGCAATTGGCTGAAGCTGCTTCCAAGCCCCAGCGCCCGCCAGGGCAAAAGCACGGCCGTGGCGTCGGCACAGGACTCATTGCCCGCATTCGTCAACGCAGGGCACGGCAAGCGATGGTGGGCCAGCACGAAGCCTTCGACCGCAGCCTGTGCCTGCGCCAGCTGCCCCATCATGGCGGGGCGCTGCAAGGGCTGCCGCGTGCCCTCCAGCCAGCGCCACGTGAAGACGCCGATCACGCCCACGATCGCCATCGCCACCGCCAGCTCCACCAACGACAGACCGTGCTGCCGGGTTCGAAAACGCGCGGCCATCATCGCGTCCCTCCCTTCTGATCCACCCGGTAAAGGATATTGTCGGCATGGCTCGGTGCCATGGGGTTGACCCCGCCCGTCCTGGTGAAAGTGCAACTCGCGGGGTTGTCCACCAGATTCTTCATTTTGTCGGCCTGGGCAATGATTTCGGCCTGCCACGCTTCGGCTTTGGCCAGGCGGTCCTTGAGCGCGTTGATTTCTCGCTGAAGTCTGTCGGCTGCCAGGAAAGAAGCCGTGGTGCTCGGCGCCGTGCCATATGCAGAGCCAAACAACCTTATCAAGGCATCCCTGATATCGATTGCATTGACCTGGATGGCGCAGGCACCAAATTGCGTACAAGCCGACACCGTGCCTCCAGGCCCAGTGAGTGTGTACGTGAGCGTATTCAGATTCGTGCCCACAAAACGCTGAATCTTCGCCTGGTAATCTGCCTGCGCATTATTGAAAGCAATCTCCTTGGCATTGCGATCAAGGATGGCGGCATCCAGTTTCACCTGGGCCTTGTCGCGCGAATCCACGGCACTGGCAATTGCAGACGTCATGGCACCACCATTTTTCGCCAGCGACAATTCAGCATTCTTGCCCGTACGCACACCATTCAGGCGCTTGAGCTCTTCTTTCATAGCGTTCATTAGAGGATCAGCGGGATTGGTGGCATCAATCAATTGCTGCTGGGCGATGATCTGTTGATCGAGAGCGGCTATTTCCGCATTCAGGCGTGTGATGCTCCCAGCAGCATCCGCCTGCATGTCCTGGTACTTCTTGATTTCGTCGTTCCAGTGCTTGATTTCATCGGTGTATTGGGTCACCACGGACTTGGAAACTTCGAACTTAAGAGAGGCGTCAGCCCACGTCGTAGCGGCATCTTGTATCAAGATAATCTGACCATCCAAGCTGGAAGATGTATACGCCGGATTATTTCTGCGGAGAACATCGAGAAGGTTCTTTTTCGCAGCTTCGCGCTCACTGATCGCCAGTACCAACGCTGCCTCCTTGGAGGCAATTGCCGCCTTGATATTGGCTACATCCGCCGCCGCGTCGGTCTTTTGCTTGTCGAATGCGGCCTTCATCTTGTCAGCCAGATCGCTGTCGATCTTGGGGCACTGGAAGTCCGCGGCTACCGCATCTCGGTCCGCAATATCCAGGGCCTTGTTCGCGGCGATGGCTGCTTCGACATTCAACACAAAGGCAGCAATGTGCGCGGGCATGACCCCTGCAAAAGCCAGTGCGGCAGCGGCAAAGTGCATGGGGAAGGCCGCACAGGAGGTGGCGATGATCCCCAGCGAGCCGACGCAGATTCCCAGATGGGTGGCCCCGTTTGCAATTTCGGACGCTCCTTCGATGGCCGTCAGGACAAGCTCCAGCCCCGTGATGGTGGCCGCCAGCGCCGCGAAGGCGACTGCGCGGCGCGCAAAGCGTATGTTGTCCGCCTGCATCGCGGCCACGTGCACGCTGACGTCATGCCCCAAGGCCACGGTGTTGATCGAATCGATGAGGGGCCGGCAATGGAAGGCGGTAAGCAGGCTGGCGAACGATCGCTCCAGCACCAGGTCGTTGTAGCTGTTCGGGCCCAGGCCCGGCCTGCGGGCCGGGTCTTCCAACCAATTGGCATTGGCGGCCCTGTTGTCATTGGCCCCATCGAACACATCACCGTTGCCATCCGCATCGTTGATGCCCGGGTGGGCCAGCGCATAGGCCGTGGCCCTTGCAGGTGCCGAATTCACGCTTGCCAGCGTGGCCGCCATGGGCGTCCCTCGCGCCGTTTCAATGCGCTGGCACAGATCGGTCAGGGTGAACAGGGCCGGCTGGCTGTACGTCCGCATCTGGGAAAAGTTCGCCGGCGTGCCGCCGTACTCGAGAGGCCTCCACGCATCGGTCAGCAGGCTCAGGTCATTGGTACCCCCCTGCCTCTGTACCAGATACCGCAACTGGCCTACGTCCACCCCCGGGTCGGCGCCTGCCAGGCGCAGCGTCACGGAAGGAAGCCAGCCCTTCTGGTCGGCGGGTGCACCGCAGTCCTCTTCCCCGTCCCGATTGACGTCCGGGCAGGGAAGGCGCCTCTCCACCGTGGCAAAGGCAATGATCGCTTGGTCGGCCTGGGCCAGCGCCTGGCGCTCCTGGCGCGACGAATCCACCGCAGAGCGCTCGCGCCATTGCAGGTAGCCGATAGCGGCAAGGCCTGCGACCACCGAGATCATCAGCAGGACCTGCAGCAGGCCGAAGCCACGCGAGCGGTGGGCTGCAGCGCGATGGGTGGGGACAGGGAGATGGCGTGGCATGGAATTCTTCAAAGGGCAGCGCCGTCAGGGCAGGCTCTGGCGCAACCAGCCAGCGAGCTCGGTGGGCGAATCCGCCACCACCACATCGTCGGAACCGAATCGCAGCGGGGCTGCAGGGTTGGCGGCGCACAGGCTGGCAACTGCGTGGGGGGGGTCGAAGCGATTGCCTGCAGTGGTCTTCTCCTGCAGCGGCACGATCGCCCAATAGGCCGCCGAAACAACCAGGTTGCCCGCGCAGTCAATGGCGCCCGCCACGCCAGCATCGCCGGTCAAGTAGGGCCGGGTGTTCACCGTCGCCAGGAGCGAGGCATTATTCAGTGCGACGATCAGGTCCGAGACATCCTCGAACGTCAGGTTGCCGGCGACATCGAGCGACCGCTCCCGGGCCACGGCCAAGTCGGCGTCCTGTGTCGGAACAGCAAGGTTTTCAGCCCGAAACATGGCATAGCGCGCAAACAGCTCCGGCACTGGCAACTCCAGCCCCACGGTCACATACGGAAACCACCCCAGTTGCCGATTGGCCGCACACACCTCATAGCCATTGGGGTCTGCTGCGGGACATGGCAGCCGGCCATGGCGCAATGCAAAGGCACGCACAATGGATTGGAGCTGCTGCGCATGCGCCCGCCCGCGCTCCACCCGCTGCTGCGCGGCCACCGTCTCGTACCCGGTGAAGGCCGCCCAGGACATCAGGCCCGCAACCAACAGCGCCACCGCCACCTCCAGCATGGTGAAGCCGGCCTGCGCCCTTTGCGCAAAAGAGCGGGTCGGGCGGAGCACGGGCTTGTTCATGGAGCCTTGGTCCCCGTTGGCAAGGCCGGCGCGTACTTCTGGAGATTCTGTATATCGGTGCTGACACGTGGGCCCAGGGCCTGCATCTCGGCCTCGATGGCCCGCTTGCGGGCAACATCCTTGGGCGCGGTGCTTTTCTCCACCGATTGCAACTCATCGTTGAGCTTCTGGAGTTTGGCGCTCGTCTCCATCGTGCCCCGCAGGGCCTGGAAATAGCGCGGATCCACGCCCTCCGAAATCGCTTCGAGCTGGTCGATCAACGCACGTGCCTTTTCAGGTGAGGCCTGCATGCCCTGCGCGCGCAAGGCATTGAACTCCGCGCGCAGTTCGTTCAGGCGCTGGCGGCGGTCCTTCAGGGCCTGGGCCGATGCCGTAGGCGCAGGCACGTCGGCCAGCGTTGCGGGCGCGCTGCGGGCAACCTGGGGCTGGGGAGCGGGAGCCGTGACCTGAGCACCATCGGTCCTGGCCGGGCCGCTTGCGGCGGGCCCGGGCGCTGGAGCCAGCAACCAGGATCCGGCCGCCACAATAGCCAACAGCAGCAGGCCCAAGCCCCCGCCAATCAATACGTGCTTGCGCATTCAACTCTCCGCCCGAGCAAGTGGGCGGCCCTCTCCAAAAACAAGACTTCCGCACGACACCAACGGGCGCGGTGCACCTGACGGGGCAAGCGGCGCGATCGTACGCATCACTGCCCCATCCCCATGGTCTGGCTCACCGACTGGCGCACCAGGTCGTAGACCGGCAGCAGCAGCGCCACGATGAGGAACAGGAACAATGCACCGGCAATCAGGATGATCACCGGCTTCAGGATTTCGGCCAGCGACTTGACGACCACTTCCAGACGCTTGCGGTAGTCTCCGGCCAGGTGGGCGAGCTGCTGGTCCAGGCTGCCGGACTCCTCGCCCACCGAGATCATGCGCACCGCCATGGCCGGGAAGCCGCCCACACGGCGCATGGAGGAAGACACCGATTCACCACGCGACACCGATTCGGCCACCTGGATCAGGCGGGTGCGGTAGTAGCGGTTCTTGGTAGCGCGGCCCAGGATGCGCAGGCTGGAGACCAGGTCCACGCCGGCACGCACCAGGATGGACAGGTGCTCCGTCATGTGCGCCATACCCGAGGACAAGAGCAGCGTGCGCGATATCGGCAGGCGGTGCAGCAGGTTGTAGGTGGCCAGCTGAAAGCTTTCCGAGCGCTTGAACAGCACGGTACCCGTGATGGCGACCACGGCGACGACGAGCAACACCCAGGGCAGGTGGGTCGAGAGCATGTTCGCGAACGAGACCAGGCCTTCGGTGATGGGCGGCAGCTTGGCCTGCATCTGCTTGAAAAGCCGGGCCATGTTGGGCACCACGTAGTAGATCCAGAAGATCGCCACGCCGATGATGGTGCTGAACACGAAGGCCGGGTAGATCAGCGCGGTCTTGATGTCGCGCTTGATGTTGATCATGCGCTCCACGTGCTCTGCCGCCTCGCCCAGCATGCGGTCGAGCGTACCCGTCTGGTCACCGATGGAGACCAGGTTGCGCACGGTCTCCGGGAACACGTCGGGGTGGCGGTTGAAGGCCTCCGTCATGCCCACGCCGGCGTTCAAGTCGTCGAGCATGTTGCGGGCCACGTAGGCCATGGCGCGGTTCTCGCTGGTGTCGCTTTCGTCCACCAGGGTCTGCAGCGCGTCGAGCGCAGGAACGCCGGCACGCATCATGAGGCCCATGTCGCGCAGGAAACCCGCCAGATCTTCGCCGCGCACCTGGCGGCGAAACACATGCATGAGGATTTCGGAGAAGAAGGCCAGCCAGCTTGGAAAGCGGAACAGGCTGAGCACCGTGCCATCGGTGTCCGATTCGATGCGCATGCGCACCGACACCTCGCGCTTGACCGCCAGGCGCAGCAGGCCCGAGCGCACGCTGCCATGCGGCAGCAGCACCCGGTAGTAGTAGGTATTGAGAGATGAGGCCATGGGTCGTTTCCGCCGAGACGGGTCAGTCCTCGCCCACCGTGCGCAGGATCTCTTCCATGGTGGTCTCCCCCGCCAGCACCCGGTTGCGCGCCAGGGTCAGGATCGGGCGCATGCCCGCCCCCATGGCACGCTGGCGGATTTCTGCGCGCGTGGCGTCGGAGGCGATGGCGTCGGCCAGGTCGCGGTTGACGACCAGCATCTCGTACACCGGCAGCCGTCCCAGGTAGCCGGTGTCGCGGCAGTGGTGGCAACCCGCGCCGTGGAACACCTGCGGGGCCGAGTCGGGGTTGGTCAGGCCCAGCCAGCGGCGCTCGTCGTCCGTCGCCAGGCGGGGCTTGGCGCAATGCGGGCAGATGCGGCGCACCAGGCGCTGGTTGATAACCGCGACCAGGTTCTCGGCGATGGTCTCGGTGTCCACGCCCAGCAGCTTCAGGCGCGGCATCACGCCAAAGATGCTGCCCACGTGCAGGGTGGAAAGCACCAGGTGGCCGGTGGACGATGCATCCAGGGCCGCACGCGCGGTCTCGGAATCGCGGATTTCGCCCACCAGGATGATGTCCGGGTCGTGCCGCAGAAAGTGCCGCATGGCATTGGCGAACTCGTAGCCCGCGCGACGGTTCACCTCGGTCTGGCAGGCCACGGGCACGCGGTATTCCACCGGGTCTTCCACGGTGAGCACGTTGCGCTCAATCAGCGGCTGCATGCGCAGGGCGGCATGCAGCGTGGTGCTCTTGCCAGAGCCCGTGGGGCCGGTGATGAGGATCAGACCGTGCGGCTTGGCAAAAGCCTTGGCCATCACGGTCACGTCTTCCTGCAGAAAGCCCAGGTCGGCCAGCTTGTCCAGGCTGCTGCGCTCGGGCAGCAGGCGCAACACCATGCGCTCGCCGAATTCGGAGATCAGCGTGGAGACGCGGATCGTGTAGTTGTGCTCCATCACCTGCGCGGTGAAGCTGCCGTCCTGCGGCAGGCGCTGCTCGCTGGCGTCCATGTCGGCCTGCAGCTTGACGTAGACCACCAGGCGGTCGAGCGCGGGCGACAGGGCGAACACCGGGCGCAGCACGCCGTCCACCCGCAGCAGCACCGAGCGGCTGCGCGCCGTGGGCGCCAGGTGGATGTCGGTGGCGCGCTCGCGCACGGCCAGGTGCAGCATGTGTTCGAGCAAGCGCGCCGGGCTGTAGGCCCGGTCGATGTCGGCCTCAAGCTTGCGCACCTCGCTCTCGACCAGGCGCGTGGGCGGGTTGTCGGCAAAGTAGTAGTGCTGCTGAATGGCCTGGGCCACGCTGTCGAACTCGCCCTGGAAGAAATGGCAGGCCTTGCCCAGCTTGCGCATCACCAGTTCGCGCACGGCGTCGGGCTGGGCATCGCCCAGCACCACCTCGATCTTGCCTTCATGCTCGCGCACAGGCAAAAAGCCGTAGGTCAGGCACAGCGAGCGGTTGAACACCGCCGCCACGGCGGGGTCGGGCTCGGGCAGCTCGGCGGCGTTCACGAACAGCAGGCCACGCTGGCCGGCCAATTGGCGGGCCACCTCGTTGGCACTGGCAAAGCCCAGTTCCACGAGCAGGTTGCCCATGGGCACCTTCTCGATCTTCTGCTTTTGCAGCACGTAGTCGATCGCCACGGACGAGACGACGCCGGCATTCACCAGCGCCGCCCCCAGGGAGGGGCTTTTCTCCTGCAGGGCAGCCAGGCGGTCGGTGACGGAAGTGCCGGGCGGCAGCGAAAGGGCGGCGTCTAGCACCGGGTCAGCGGGCGGATACATTCTGCTGCTCCAAGATAAAGAAAGTCAGTTCGTCTGGTTTGCCCGTGGGGGCCAACCCGTGTTGCAGCTGGAAGCGGGCAAGAGCCTCCCCCGTCTTGGAGCCGAAGAAGCCGTCGTCCAGCTCGCGCGGATCGAGCAGACCCAGGCCCTTGAGCTTGAGCTGCACGTTGCGCGTGGCCTGCTGGGCCGCCAGGATGTGGCGCGCCTCGCTGCGGCCCAGCCACGCCACCCATGCATCCTTGCCGTCGGTAAAGCGGCAAACACGGGGCATGGGCTTGAGCGCATTGGCATTGGCGCCCCGGGGCTGCGGCAGGCGCTGCACCTGCAGCACGTCGTCTGCGGTGGCGATGGCCTTGAGCTGGGCTTCGCAGGCAATGCGGGGAGAAACCTCGGCTACGGACACGGGCGCAGAGGCTGCGGCAGCGCTGGGGTCAGCGGCCGCCGATGCGGCTACGGCAGGTGAGGGCTCCGCCACCGTCGGCATCTGCGCGACGGGAGCCGGCGTTGGCGCCTCGGGCGCAGCCTTTGGCACTAGCGCCAGTGAGTTCTTCGGGGCGACATCGGCCACCGGCGGCGCACTGCCGCCGGAAGAAGACAGCCCCCAACTGGCCAGCGCCACGGTGGCCGTGGTTCCGGCCACTAGGCCGGCAGCAACCCAGGCCCAGCGGCGGCGTGGGCGTGCCACGGCGGCAGCGATGGTGGCAGCGTCATCGCCCAGCGCCGGCATATCCGAGACAGCGCGCTGCACCAGCGCCTCGGTGATCACCGAGCCGCGGGTGCTGGCCAGCCCATAGAGGCAGCGGTCCAGCACCAGGTGGATCTGGCGCAGGTTGCCCTGTGTGACGCGGTAGACGATATCGACCGCAGCCGGCTCGATGGACAAACGCCCTTCGGCCCCCGCCGCGTTGACGCGGAAGTCGAAATACCGGGGCATTTCGTCCTTTTGCAGGCCCGACAGGCGTGCATGCTTGACGATGCGGCTCTTGAGCTGGCGCAGCTCGGGCGCGGCCAGGGTGTCTTCCAGCTCGGGCTGGCCCACCAGCAGGATCTGCAGCAGCTTCTCCTGCCCGGTTTCGAGGTTGCACAGCAGGCGCACGAGTTCGAGCGACTGCACGCTCAGGTTCTGCGCATCGTCGATCACCAGCAGGCTGGTTTCATCGGCCTTATGGCGCTCGATCAGGAACTCCGTCAACCGGGCGAGGCCCTGCTCCACCGAGTCACTGGGCGGCAGGCCGAAGTCGCTCCGGATGGCCGAGAGCAGTGCGCTGTCCTGCAGGAAGGTGTTCAGCACCAGCGCTGAGCGGCAATTCCTGTCCTTGAGCGTATCGAGCAGGCGCCGCACCATGGTGCTCTTGCCCAGGCCCACCTCGCCGGTGAGCAGCACGAAGCCCTTGCGTGCCTCGATGCAGTGCGCGACCTCCGCGAAATCCTCTTCCAATCGGGGCGTAAAGAAGTACGACCCCGCGTCCGGCGTGGGAGGGAAGGGATTGCGCGACAGACCCAGCGTCGCGTAGACAGGGCTGGTGCTCATTGGCGGGCGTTGGGGGTGAACTGACCCAGGGCAGAGCGCAGCGCGGCAGAGTCGGGGGACAGGCGCAGTGCGGTGTCCAGCGTCGCACGGGCCTCCTCGGGCTTGCCCCGGCGGCTGTGGATGCTGGCGAGGTTGATGGATGCCTCTTCATCGCCAGGCATGCGGTCCAGGATGGCGCGGTACTGCTCGGCAGCGGCGGCATCGTTGCCGCCGCGCAGGTCGAACCAGGCCTGGGCACGCAGCAGGCCCAGGGAGCCAGCGGGCAGGCGGGCCTTGAGGGCGGCCAGCTCGCGCTCGGCATCGACGGTCTGGTTGTTCTTCATGGCGGCCACGAAGCGGGCGAAGCGCAACTCCACCGGCGTTTCGTCCACCACCGGCGCGGACAGCGGCGCCACTGCGGGCTGTACGGCAGCGCGCGCCGTAAGCGCGGGGCGAGGCATTGCCGCAGGCCGCGGTGCTACCGTTACGTTGTCAGCCTGGCTGGTTGCGGACTGCGCGACCACCACGGCAGCAGCGGGCTCGGCGGCCTGCACCGGGGCTAGTACAAACCGTGGTTGCGCGGCTGGTGCGGATACCGAAGGCGCAGGCATTGCGGTCGTAGCAACCACCACGGGCGAATCAGCAATCGGCGTGGTACCAGCGGTGGTCTGCACCGCTACCAACGGCAGCGAAGCGGCCGCTGCAGGAGCAAGAACCACCTGAGGTGCTGGTGCAGCCGGGGCCACCACGTACGGCTGGGGCTTGGGTTGCTTCTGGCTCTGCCAGATCACCCAACCCAGACCACCCGCAGCCACCACGATGGCGAAGGCCAGGGCACCGTCCAGCCATGCAGGACGGCCGCCGCGCGGCGCGGCATTGGCACGCGGCCGCACTGGAGCGGGCGCAGCAGGGGCTGCTGCTGCCGTATCCATGGATTTCAGCGCGTCGTGGATGAGGCTCATAGCACACGCGCCCGCAGAACGATCACCAGCTCACGGCTGCCATGCACCTTGTTCTCATTGCCGAACAGCTTGCCCAGCAAAGGGACATCGGACACACCTGGCGCGCCACGGTCGTTGTTGGACGTACGCTGGTCGATCAGCCCGCCCACCACCACCACGTCGCCGTCACCCACGTTGAGGGTGGTTGTCAGGCCCTTGTAGCTCACCTTGGGCAGCGATACGAGGTTGTCACCGCCCACGGCCACCAGTTGCAGGCTGGCGGGATCCACGTCGCTTTGCATGGGATTGATCAGCAGCTCGATGCGGCCGTCTTCGCGCACCATGGGCAGAACACCCACCATCACGCCGGAGAACACCGTGTCGGTCTGCACGCTGGAAGAGGTCGTGGTTGCACCGCCCCCGGGCGCCGTCTGTGTGGAGGCCGACTGCGACACGTAGCGCGAACTGGTGCCCACCGACAACAGCGCTGGCGTGCCATTGCGAACCTGCACATTGGGGTTGGACAGAACCTTGAGGTTGCCGAACGAGCGCAGCGCGTTGATCACGATGCCGTAGTTGCTGCCTTGGTAGGAGGCGCCAAACGCAGGCCCCGTGAGGCTGCCGATGAGCGCAGCGGGGATAGAGATCGCACGCGCCGGATAACCATTGCCTGCGTTGGGCAGGGTCCCGGCACTTCCGCCCATCTGCATGGGCGAGGAGCCGAAGCCCGTGGCCAGGCGGCTGCGCAGCGAGGTCCAGTCGACGCCAAATTCGAAGTTGTCAGACAGCTGCACATCGATCAGCTGTGCCTCGACATACACCTGTTTGCCCAGCACCTTGTGCACCTGGGCAAGCATCTTTTCCACGGCGCGCATCTTTGACGGGCGACCCTTGACATAAAGCGTGCCCGTCATCTTGTTCAGGGTGAAGCCGGTGTCTTCGCCCATGGTGGATGCCGCCAGGGCGCCTTGCTGCACGCCCTGCTGGCCGGAACCACCGATCCAGGCGGAAGACGCGCCGGGGGCGATCTGCTGGCCCTGTCCAGACTGCATCTGCTGGAGCTGCGGCTGGTTGCGGCCTTGCTGGCCATCACCCAGGATGGCTTTGAGCGCGCCTTCGATGTCCTGGTAGGGGTCGGTGCTGCTGCCACCGGAGCCCGACAGTGTCAGATTGCCCTGCTGCGCCCCCGAGCCGCCGCCACTGCTGCCACCACCACCGCTGCTGCCGCCGCCACTGCCTCCGCTGCCACCGAACACATTGCCGCCAGAACCCATCTGGATGCTTGTCTTGGCGTTCAGGAAGTTGAGGGAGAAGAATTTTTCTTCGGTGAGGTTCACGCGCAGCGTGTTGCCGCGGAACTCACCCGCCACGTCGTAGGTGCGCATGACTTCGTTGAAGCCTTCGCGCAGCGTGACCTGGCGCAAGTGCATGTCGGCCAGTTGTCCGCCCTTGAGCACGTTGGGGTCCACGATCAGGTTGAGGTTGCCGGCATCGGCGAATGCCCCCAGGATCTGGCTGATACTGGCTTTGGACATGGCCACGTTGATCAGTTTGCCTTCCAGCGGATCGAACACGGGCGCCATGGGCACAATCACCGGAGGCTGCGCGGCCCTGTTCAGTTCGGCCAGCAGCAGTTGCTGGTGCTCCAGCAGGCGCTTGGCCTCCTGCACCGCGTTCTCGCGCATCTGATCGGCAGCCGCGGTGTCCGGCGCGGGCAGGCTCGATACGCTGCGCGGTGGATTGTTGGCGCACCCACTGAGAATGAACGCAGCGCAAAGCAAGGCAATGGGCGTGAAGATCGGAGATTGGTTCATATCGCTGTCCTTGGCACCACTCGGGTGCTTCATGGATTTCTTGAAAGTTGGTTCTTCTGGGTGCGCACTTCAGGCTGTCTGGCCATTACTTGGGAGCCGCCGGTGCACGCACAGTCACGGCGGCGCCCAGGTTCACGGCAGGCTCCTGATCTGCCCCTGGGCGTTGTCCTGCGCCGTGCCGGGCACGCCCGCCTTGAACTGCTGGGTGTTGATACTGGCCAGCGAGCCATCGGGCCAGCGCAAGGTGCCGACCCGCAGCCCCGTCTCGGGCAGGGTCAGCGTCTGGCGACCCAGGCGTTCGGAGATCACGACCTTGTTGGGCTCCACCCTGGTGATGCGGCCGCCTTCCGCCAGCCAAGTGCCCTGGCGGGCCAGGCGGTCGTCGATCACGACGGACTGCGTTTCCCCAGCCAGGTCATCCAGGTGCAGCGACAGCGAGCGGCGTGGCATCTGCACGCTGCCCACGATTTCGCGGCCGGGAGCAGGCAACGCGATCAGGCTTTGCGGGTCGACCCCCTGGGCGGCCGCCTGTTGCTGCACGCGGGCCATCGCTCCGAAGGCATCCATCACCTTCGCCTGGTCGGTGCGCAGCGCCTCCGGCAGTGCGGCCAAGGCCATTTCAGGTGGGCGTACATTGGGGGTGCGCGCCTGGGCCAGTTGCACCACGCCGTACATCGCCCAGCCTAGCAATGCGACGGCAACCACATTCAAGAGCAGTGCTGCGTATTTCATGGTTTCAAGTTTCCGGATGCGGCAGCCTTGGCAACCAGTTCATAGGAGAAAGCACCGGGGGTGGAATCTGCCGGATCCACGGCCTTCAACGTCCAGCCGGCTGCAACCATCTGGCTCACCCAACGGGTGATGGATGCAGATGCACCGGGTGCCACCACGCCGTCCACGCGGAAGGCGCGCGGGCGGGTCTGTGGCTGCTGGGCAGACTCCAGCTTCACACGCACGATGCGGATGTTCTGGTTCGTCGAAGCCTTCAGCACGGCCAGGAAGGCCATGGGGTCGTAGCGCGCACCTTCATCCAGCGTGCGAGAAAACTCTGCCACCGGCAGCAGTTGCTGGGGTGCCTGCACCGTAGTCACGGCCTGGATGCGTTGCTGCATTGCCGCAAGCTGCGCGCGCTGGGTCTGGCTTTCCTCGCGTTGGACATCCGCCTGCTGGCTGGTGAATGCACCCACGGCAACCAACGCACCGCCAACCACCGCCGTGAGCGCCGTGATCGATGCCACCCAGCGTTCTGCGCGCCAGGCCACGCGCTCCGAAAAGGGGTTGAGGGCATGCCGGCCTGCAGCGTCACGCGCCAAAGCTGGCATCACCGTCTGCACCCGCTCGCCTGCAAGCGACAGTTCCGCAGCCTGCATCACCACGGGTGCGCTGCCCAGCACGCCCTGCAGGGCCGATACACAGATCTCGCCATCGGCGGGCTGAGTACTCCACAAGGCACCCCACTCCACCGCATCGGGCCCCAGGCGGCTGAGCAGCGCACTCTGGTTGGCCACCAGCACCTGGGCAGAACTGGTCATGGCCGAAGCGCCCGAACCCAGCGCCTGGGTCGAGGCGAACACCATGCCCTCCTCGCTGTGGGCAAAGCACATCAGCCGGCGCTGCGAGAGCAGCAGGCGCGCCTGGCCCACGTCCACGCCATTGCACAGCAGGCCACCGGTGGTCATCACCAGGCAGTGGTCGTTCTGCTCCTTCGCCCACTGCGAGCTGCGTTGCCACAGATCCAGCGACACCGCCGAGAAAAAGGCCTGGAAGCCACCGGGCAACTTGAGCATGCGGTGCATGATGATGTGGGCCGATCCCTCCACCAAGCCTTGCGTGCGCACGCGCTTTTCGATCAGCGCCGTGGCGTATTCGGACTTGCCCTCAAAGCGCCAGACATCGGTGAAGACGTCGTCCAGGTCCAGCACCACCAGCGCGGTATGCGTGAGCCGGGGCCAGGCAGGCACGTCCTGCGCCTCGTGGCCGTGGCAATGCACCCACCCGGCATTGGCGACGCGGTAAACGTGTTCGGCAGCAGCGCTCATGGCATGGTCCTGGGCGGGGGGGCAACGGAAACCGTCTGGAAGTACAGCGTGCCGCTGGCTCCCAGCGTCAGCCCTCTGTCACCCGGCAAGGGCGAGTGGAACAAACCTGTTTCCGGGGTCGCCGTGGCGATCTCGAAAACATCGGCGACGAAGATGGAACCCGCGCCACCGCGGCCCAACTCGCCCAGGAACTGAGCCGCTTCCACCCGACTGGCGGGCCCCACCGTACGACGCAGCTTGCGCTCGCCCCACTGCGCGGGATCGAAGCCCAGGCGGTCTACCTGTTGCGCCACCTGCTTGAGCGACTGCACGAGGCGCTCGCGCTGCTCCACCTCGGGCATGAGGTTACGGGCGCTGTCCAGGCTCTGGCGCAATTGGGCTGTCTGCTGGCGCTCGAACGCCAGCCGCTTGAGCCCACTTTGCGCCAGCCAGGCGCCACCAGCCAGCAAGGCGGTGGCCAGGGCCAGGGCCCCGAGCTTGACGGTACGGGTGCCGTTCAATTACTGCTCCATGATCCAGTGGGCGGTCAGCAGGATGACCTGGTCTTCGTCCAACGTACGGCCCGTGACGGTGCCACCAGCATTGCCGCTGGTATTGACCACGGCGGAAGGCGCGTCGACGTTGCCGGCCATCACTGACCCGCTGGGATCCGTCGTGACGAGCTTCACACCCTGTGTGTTGTTGGCTTCCCACTGGGTGCCGGGAGCATTCGCGTCCGCGGTGTTGTCATGGACTGGGCGGCCCTGGATGCGGAAGCGGCCTTCGCGGGAGTCGGGCTTGCCATCAATCACTTGGTCCATGTAACGCGCCAAGTCGGGAGTGAGGCCCCGGATCACCATCACGTTACCTGCACCGCTGGCTGTTCCTGGCGGATTCCACTGAAAGCAAACCTGCAGTTCAGCGCCGTTGCCATTGGAGTCCACGTACAGGAAACGGTCCTCATGCCCTTCACCGCGACCGGGCGGCATGCGCACACCAGCACGGGTCATGAGTTCGCGCAGATTCTGCTTGGCCAAGCCTTTGTCGCCAGATCCAACAGTATTTGCGGTATAGCCTTGGCCGCTGCAGATTTTGAGGCCGCCGTTGCCAAAATTCCCTGGAATACCCGCCACTGCCATGGAGCCTGCCCGAGTGCAAGCGGAACCATTGTTGATTGTGGTTTCAGTTCCATTAACCGCAAAGATCGGTGCTTGCTGGCAGTCGCCCAACACAACGCCGGTGCGCTGGTAGTATTGGTCGTAAGCCATCTTCCACTGGAAGGCGTACTTGTTGATAGCCTTCTGGTATTCGGCATTGCGCTGCACATCCTTGGCGATGGCCACGGCGCCAATGATCAGCCCGATGACGGCCAGCACGATGGCCAGTTCTACTAGGGTGAAACCTTGCTGGACCTTGCGGCCGAGCTTGCGAAAAGATTGCATCTGTTTCATCGAAATCTCCGACGAGGTTGAATGAGGGGATTGTTTGATGAGAGTGACTGGCGAAAGCCCAGTCAATTACTGATTCATGCGGTAGATGGCCGTGACGATTTCCACCTGGTCTTCATCCAAGTTCGAGTCGCGGGTACCTGCGTTGCCGGAGGTACCGATCTTGTCCCGGTTACTGGCCTGCCATTCCTGGCCTGGTGCATTGATGGCCCCACCGACGTTGTTGACGATGCCCTCACGGCGGAAGCGGCCTTCGCGAGCATCAGGCTTGCCGTCGATCATCTGGTCCAGCGAGCGCGCGAGATCCGGCGTCAAGCCTGTGATCACCATCACGTTGCCAGCGCCGTCACCTTTGGTGGAGGCGTCAGCAGTCGCTGAATTCATCGGCGCATTCCATTGGAAGCAGACCTGGACTTCCTGGGGGTTGCCGTTGCTATCCAGGTACACGTATCGGTCTTCAAGGCCTTCTGCGCGGCCTGGAGGCATGCGGATGCCCGCGCGCGTCATCATTTCACGAAGGCCGGTATTGACAGTCAATCGATTCATGCCCTGTCCGAGGGACCCACGGCAAATGGCCGCCGGAGGCACGATCGCGCTCATATCCCGGCCAGAGCGAACTGCGCCAGCCGTAGCGATGTAAGCCTGACCATTCACCATATTCTGTGGAGCTGTCTGGCTATCGCCAAGCACAACACCCGTGCGTTGGTAATACTGGTTGTAGGCCTGCTCCCACTGATCAATGAACTTATTCTTGATCTTGGTGTACTCGGCGTTGCGCTGCACATCCTTGCCGATGGCAACGGCACCGATGATGAGGCCGATGACAGCCAGGACCACGGCAAGTTCAACAAGGGTGAAGCCTTGCTGGCGCATTGCGCTCAGGCTGCTACGGGGTTGCTTGAGTGAATTTTTCATGATGGTGTTCCCGCACGCGGCTTACTGATTCATCTTGTAAATGGCGGTCAATGTCATGACCTGGTCTTCATCTCGCGTGGCGCCAGATGCAGCAGCCGTAGGGGCGGCGGTACCGTGGCCATAAGTGTTATTGCCTTTCCACTCCACACCAGGACCATTGGCAGTGCCGTTGTCCACACCCCTCATGCGGAAACGCCCTTCCTGTGCATCTGGCTTGCCGTCGATCATCTGGTCCAGCATGCGGGCCAGATCAGGCGTCAGGCCAGCGATCACCATGACATTGCCAGAGCCCTCCGCTGACGAAGGTTGATTCCACTGGAAGCACACCTGGATTTCCTGAGGAGAACCGTTGGTGTCGGTGTAAACATACAGATCCTCTTGCCCTTCCGCACGGCCAGGCGGCATGCGGATACCGGTGCGCGTGATCAGCTCCCGGAGGGTGAGCAGTGGCGTGACCGTAGCTCGTACAGCACCGGCCTCTGGAGCGTGTTGACAAATTGTGGCCGGCGGAGCGATGGCAGTCATATCGCCCCCCGACGTTGGCAAGGGAGCCACCGCCGTGTAGTTCGATCCATTCACCATGATCCGCGGCGCAACCTGGCTGTCCCCCACCACCACGCCCGTGCGCTGGTAGTACTGGTTGTAGGCCTGCTCCCACTGGTCGATGAACTTGTTCTTGATCTTGGTGTACTCGGCGTTGCGCTGTACATCCTTGCCGATGGCGACGGCGCCAATGATCAGGCCGATGACGGCCAGAACGACCGCCAGCTCCACCAAAGTGAAGCCGCCTTGCGCTGCCCTTTGACTGGCAGAGCCATGTTTGCGCCGCATAGGCAAGTGGGAAAAAAGTGGTCGCATGACGTCCTCAGGCGTTGAAAAAAGAGCACACAAGAAAGATTGCTAAATGTAACGACTGTAAACAATGCATAACTGAAGTCAAGAAAAAAACAATCACTCTTTCGGGTGGTTTTCGGTCGATTTTTCCCGCCTTGACAGTGCCCCGATTTCGCCGTCAAAAAGGGTTTTTTTCATAGGAGAAGTGAAGGCATTTACAGCATCCTTCACGCCTCCAAAAGCGATAGCGAAGCATCCCCCATCGCCTTGCAATTAGCCATAGTGCTTATGTATTAGAGTGGCAACAAAATACAAAACAAACAATCAAAATAAAAATCCAATAGATTTCACAAATCGAATTGGCGCGGGAAATCGGCCTGAAAGTGGCCGGAAATCTGTTAGAGCCTGCGCTGTAGAAGGAATGGCAGCGAAACGCCCGAAAACCGGGGCTCACCGGGCTGCAGAGACAGGCACAAGGAGAGCGTTTGGACGCCGCAGGTGATAGCCGGCAGGCACGGCCTGAAGAGGGCCTTCACCCTCGTATTTTTGCATGTGCCTGAACGGAATGTGCAGGGGCTGCATCGCGCAGCAGCACGCAGGGTGGGCTGTTCGCGGAATGCTCAGAGTCGCACGCCGCGCAGTGACTCCGCAGGTGCGGAGAATTGCCTCACCGGCGTGGCGCTCTTCCGTGCCATGCCGCCATGCCGTCGCGCTGAGAGATGGCGCAGGCCGTGGCTCGACGATGGGCCTGCACATGGGCTGCAAGTCGTGCGAGCGCATGCAGCGCGCACTGCTTGCCGCGCCATCGCCCCCGTCGCAGGAATGGGCCGCTCAGTGCCGTTGGTGACGCAGCAGTGCCTGGCTCACACCCCTTCGCCCGCCAGCGCCGTCCACTTGCGCTCGCTGCGCGCGGACTCCACTACCTTCTCGATGAAGCGCACGCCGCGCGCGCCGTCTTGCACGCGCGGGTAGTCGGCCGCGAGCGGGTCGGCCGGCTGGCCGGTGGCATGGGCGCGGATGTCCGCAGCCACGCCCAGGTAGACGTTGGCAAAGGCCTCGATGAAGGCCTCGGGGTGGCCCGATGGGATGCGGCCCGCGCGCAGCGCAGACGGGCTGAGCCAGGGTGCGCCGCGCGTGAGGATGCGGCGCGGCGCGTCCACCGGCGAATGCACCAGGTGGTTGGGATCTTCCTGGCGCCAGGTGATGGTGCCCAGGGTGCCCGAGACCTGCAGGCGCAGGTCATTCTCCAGCCCCGCTGCCACCTGCGATGCCACGATGACACCGCGCGCCCCATTGGCGTAGCGCAGCAGCATCTGCGTGTCGTCGTCGAGGCGGCGGCCCGCGCCGAAGGCGGTGAGATCGGCACACAGCCACTCGGGCTCCATGCCGGTGACGGTGGCGGCCAGGTTCTCGGCGTGCGAGCCGATGTCGCCCATGGTGCCCACGGCGCCGCTGCGCGCGGGGTCCAGCCGCCAGTCGGCCTGCTTGTTGCTACCGCCCTCTTCGACCGCAGTGGCGAGCCAGCCCTGGTTGTATTCGACCGTGACCTTGCGCAGAGTGCCCAGGGCGCCGCTGTGCACCAGGTGGCGCGCCTCGCGCACCAGGGGGTAACCGGTGTAGTTGTAGGTCACGCCGAACACGGTGCCGGCCTGGCGCACGGCAGCCACCAGTTCATCGGCCTGCGCGCTGGTGTGCACCAGCGGCTTGTCGCACACCACGTGAAAGCCCGCCTGCACAAAGGCCAGGGCCACCGGGTGGTGCATGTGGTTGGGGGTGACGATGCTCACCAGGTCGATGCGCTCACCGGCGGGGCGGCGCAGCTCGTCGGCCAGCAGGTCCTGCCAGTTGCCGTGGTTGCGCTCGTCGGCCAGGCCCAGGGCGGCGCCCGAGGCGCGGGCGCGCTCGGGCGAGGAAGAGAGCGCGCCCGCCACCAGCTCGAAATGCCCATCCAGCGCCATGGCCTTGCGGTGCACAGCACCGATGAAGGCGCCGTTGCCGCCGCCCACCATGGCGTAGCGCAGCTTGCGTTCAGAGGACATGGATACCCTTGTTGGTTATTTCGGTTGCTCGTCGCGGGCGAAGACGGCGTCGAAGGCGCCGGCGGCCGGCTTGAAATCGAGCCGCTTGCAGAAGGCCGCGCTCTCGGTGGCGCCGTGCACGCGGTCCATGCGGCTGTCCTCCCACTCCACCGACAGGGGGCCCTGGTAGCCGATGTCGTTGAGGGCGACGATGATGGATTCGAAATCGATCATGCCGCGGCCCACGCTGCGAAAGTCCCAGTGGCGCCGCGCATCGCCAAAGCTGGTGTGCCCGCCGAACACGCCCACCGTGCCGTCGCCCTTGCCCCACCACACGTCCTTCATGTGGGCGTTGTAGACGCGGTCGGCAAACTGGCGGATGAACTTCACATAGTCCACACCCTGGTAGGCCAGATGGCTCGGGTCGTAGTTGAAGCCGAAGCGCCGGTGCCCGCCCACGGCGGCAATGGCGCGTTCGGCCGAGGCGATGTCGAAGGCGATCTCGGTGGGATGCACCTCGAGCGCGAAGTTGATGTCGTGCTGCTCGAACACGTCGAGAATGGGGCCAAAGCGCTGCGCGAAGTCGGCAAAGCCCTTGTCCCAGTACGCCTGGCTGGTGGGCGGGAAGGCATAGATCGCATGCCACACGGAAGAGCCCGTGAAGCCCGTGACCGTCTTCACCCCAAACTTCGCAGCGGCCCGCGCCGTGTCGGCCAGCTCGCTGGCTGCGCGCTGGCGCACGCCCTCAGGGTCGCCGTCGCCCCACACGTGGGGCGGCAGGATGGACTGGTGGCGCTCGTCGATGCGGTCGCACACGGCCTGGCCCACCAGGTGGTTGCCGATGGCGAAGCACTGCAGGCCGTGCTGGGCGAGCAAAGCATGCTTGTCCTTCACATACTGCACGGAGGCCAACGCCTCCTGCACGTTGAAATGGTCGCCCCAGCAAGCCAGCTCCAGGCCGTCGTAGCCCATGCTGCGTGCCAGCGGCGCGAGCTCGGCCAGCGGCAGGTCGGCCCACTGGCCGGTGAAGAGGGTGACGGGTCTTGGCATGGTGGCGCTCCAGAAAATGGGGGCAGCGACCAGCCCACCGGGCGGCCGCCGCTGCGATGGGGCGAGACCCCCATCAGGCGTCCTGATCAGAATGGAGAGTCAGGGAAGTAGAAGCTCTTGGCGTTCTCTTTGGTGATCAGCACCGAAGGAATGATGGTCGTGGGCGGCAGCTTGTCGCCCTTGATGCGCGCTTCGGCCGTGAGCTTGATCGAGTCGTAGATGAACTTGGGGCTGTACGACACGTTGGCCTGGATCAGCGGGTTGCTGCCGTCGGCCAGCGTCTTGATCATGCCCTTGGCACCGGCGCCGCCAAACACCAGCTTGATGTCCTTGCGCTTGGCCTGCTCGATGGCCTTGAGCACGCCCACGGCCATGTCGTCGTCGGCCGCCCATACGGCGTCGATCTTGGGGAAGCGCGTGAGGTAGTCCTGCATGACCTTGAAGGCGTCGTCGCGGTTCCAGTTGGCGTACTTGGCGTCCAGCAGCTTGATGTCGGGGTGGTTCTTGAGCACCGCGTTGAAGGCGTCCATGCGCTCGTTGTCCAGCGTGGTGGCAATGCCGCGCATGGCCACCACGTTGCCCTTGCCGCCCAGCGCCTTGGCGATGTACTCGGCCGGGATCTTGCCGAAAGCGGTGTTGTCGCCGGCCACATAGGCGTCCTGCGCGCTGGTGTCGGTCAGGCCGCGGTCCACAACCGTCACGTACACGCCTTTGGCCTTGACTTGGGCCACGGGCTTGGTCAGCGCGGCCGATTCGAACGGGAAGATGACCAAAGCGTTGATCTTGTTCACCGTGACCAGGTCCTGCAGCTGGTTGGCCTGCTCGGGCGCGCCGCCGGCCGTCTTGACGATGACCTGCAGGCCGGGGTGGGCCTTCTCCAGGTCCTTCTTGGCCTGGTTGGCCCAGTACACGATGCCGCCGGTGAAGCCGTGCGTGGCCGACGGGATGGCAACGCCCACCACGACCTTGTTGGCCTGCGCCATGGCCGGTCCGGCCAGCGCCAGTGCGGCTGCGGCGCCCACGGCCGAGAGAGCCAGGCGGCGGGTGAAAGTAAATTGGCTGTTCATGATGCGTTGTCTCCTGTTGCTGTTGCTTTGATGAAAAAGGCCATGGAAGCTGGCCGGCTGGGGAACACGAAAGTCAATAACACCTACCAAAAAACCGAGAAACCGATTCAATAAGCCATCACCGTTTTCCACGCTGCATGAAGGCCACTGCAATGATCACGAAGCCCTGCACTGCCGCGTTCAGGTACACGCTGATGATGCTGGTGAGGTTCAAAATATTGCTGATCACCGACAGCAGGATGGCGCCCACCACCGTGCCGGTGATGCTGCCCGCCCCGCCCTTCAGCACGGTGCCGCCCACGATCACCGCGGCAATCGCCTCCAGCTCCCACAGCAGGCCCGTGGTGGGCGATGCGGAACCCAGGCGCGGCACATAGAGCAGCGTGGCGATGCCAACGCACACCCCGAGCAGCATGTAGGTCAGGATCTTGATCCTGTGCACATCCACCGCGGCGTACTGCGCCACCTGCTCGTTGGAGCCGATGGCCTGCACGTAGCGGCCATAGGCCGTTCGGTTGAGGATCACGCCGCCGACCAGCGCCACCAGCAAAAAGATCCACACCGGGATGGGCACGCCCAGTAGGTTGGCGTAGTACACGGGGCTGTAAATGTCAGACAGCTCGTTGTCCAGCGTGATGGCGCCACCGTTGGAGAAGTAGGTGAGGTAGGCGCGGAAGATGCCCAGCGTGCCCAGCGTCACGATGAAGGGCTCGATGCGCCCCTTGGTGATCAAGAGGCCATGCACCAGGCCGAACACTGCGCCCAGCACCACCGCCAGCAGCATGCCGACCACCACGGCGGCCATTGGGGAGCCGAGCACGGGCGCCATGGCGTTCATGAACAGGATGACCGAGCCGGCGATCAGCGCCGCCATGGAGCCCACCGACAGGTCGATACCGCCCGAGATGATGACGAAGCACATGCCCACCGCGATGATGCCGATGAAGGCCGTGCGCGTGAGCACGTTCATCACGTTGTCGTAGGTGGCGAAGTTGCTGTTGAGCAGCGTGCCGGCAATGCACAGCAGCACCAGGCCGATGACGGGGCCGAGCCCGTGCAGCTTGCCCCACCAGGCGGTAGCGGCGCCGTGTCGGCTACCTGCAACCGGCGCGGCCGGGGCGTTTTCAGCGGGTACCTGTGGCATGGACGATCAACTCCTCTTCGGTCAAATGGGGTTCTTGCAGCGTGGTCTGCAGCCGGCCGGCGCGCATCACCGCCACGCGGTGGCACAGGCCGATCAGCTCCATCAGTTCGGACGAAATCACGATCACCGCCAGGCCCTGCGCGGCCAGGCGCTGCACCAGGTGGTAGATCTCGCGCTTGGCGCCAACGTCCACACCGCGCGTGGGCTCGTCGAGCACCACCACGGTAGGGCCGGGGTGCAGCACCTTGGCCAGCGCGAGTTTTTGCTGGTTGCCGCCCGACAGCGACGATGCGCGCACGTCGAGCGAACCGGTGCGTATGCCGAACTCCTGCACCGCATCGCGCAGCGCGGCCTGCTCGGCCGCCGGGTTGAGCCAGGGCTTGGCATAGCGCTCCAGCGCCATCAGCGTGAGGTTGGGCCGCAGGCTGAAGTGCACATGCAGGCCCTTGCCCTTGCGGTCTTCGCTCAGGTAGGTGAGGCCGTGGCGTGCGGCGTCGCGCGGGCTCTTGAGCTGCACCGCATTGCCCGCCAGCTCCACCGTACCGGCCGAGCGCGGGCGCAGGCCCAACAGGCCCTCGAACAGCTCGGTGCGGCCGGCACCCACCAGGCCGGCAAAGCCCAGGATCTCGCCGCGCCGCACCTCGAAATCCACGTCCTGCGCCCAGCCGGGCACGGTGAGGCCGCGCACCTGGAGGATGGGCTCGCCCGCCGGGGCGGGCAGCTTGGCGGGGAACAAGTCGGCCAGCTCGCGGCCCACCATCAGGTTGGCCATCTGCCGCCGCGTGACGCTGGCCGTGGGCTCGCGCGCCACCAGCAGGCCGTCGCGCATCACCACCACCTCGTCGGTGGTGCGCTCCACTTCGTCGAGCTTGTGCGATATGTAGATGATGGTCACGCCCGCGGCCTTGAGCTCGGCCATCAGCGCGAACAGGCGCTCGGTCTCGCCGGGGGTCAGCGTGGCGGTGGGCTCGTCCATGATGAGCAGGCGCGCATTGCGGGCCAGCGCGCGGGCGATCTCCACCAGCTGCTTTTCGGCCACGATGAGCTTCTTCACGCGGGTGTCGGGGTCCAGCGGCAGGCCGACCTGGGCCAAGGCCAGGCGGGTCTTCTCCCGCATGGCCTTGTCGTCAAGGAACAGGCCCTTTTTTATCTCATGCCCGAGGAAGACGTTCTGCGCAATCGTCAGGTCGTCCGCCAGGTTGAACTCCTGGTGGATCAGCACGATGCCCTGGGCCTCGGCCGCGCGCGACCCGCCCCCGGGGGCGCGCACGGCGCCGTCGACCACCACCTCGCCAGTGGTGGGGCTCTCGTACCCGGCCAGTATCTTCATCAGCGTTGACTTGCCCGCACCGTTCTCGCCCAGCAGGCCGTACACGCGGCCCGGCTGCAACGCAAAGCCCACGCCGTGCAGCACGCGCACGGGCCCAAACTCCTTGGTGACGTTGCGGAACTCGACGGCGACGCTCATCGTGCGGCCCCTCCAGAACGCGAGGACTGGGCCATGCTCTCCTGCATGGCCAGCACGCCCGCGCCCACCACGCCGGCATCGTCGGCCAGGGGGGCGTACTGGATCTCCAGGTGGCGCGTGGACAGCGCCAGCGAGCGGTGGTACACGCTCTGGCGCACCGAGGCCAGGAACAGCGGTCCCATGTCCGCCACCCGGCCCGCGATGAACACGTGCGAGGGGTTGAAGAAGTTGACGATGGACGCCAGCATCTGCCCCACCAGGTTGCCCGCGCGCTGGATGATGGCGTTGGCCGCCACGTCGCCCGCGCGGCTGGCCTGGGCCACGTCTTCGGTGGTCAGGGTGCCGGTGGCCTGCAGGCGCTCGGCCAGCAGCGCGCTTTCGCCCGCCTGGGCCGCGGCCAGCGCCATGCGCGCCATGGCAGGCGCGGCGGCCATGGCCTCCACGCAGCCCTGGTTACCGCAGTGGCAACGTGGGCCGGCCTGGTCCACGCAGATGTGGCCCACGTCACCGGCCGAACCATTGGCGCCCCGGTACACCTGGCCATGGCAGACGATGCCGCAGCCGATGCCGGTGCCGATCTTGATGACCAGGAAGTTGGGCAGGTTGCGCTGCAGCCGCCACAGCTCGCCCAGGGCCATCAGGTTCACGTCGTTGTCCACAAAGACCGGTGCGGCAAAGGCCTCGCGCAGGTAGTCGCGGATGGAAAAGCCGTCCCAGTCGGGCATCAGCGGAGGGTTGACCAGTTGGCCGCTTTCAAAGTCCACCGGCCCCGGCACCCCCATGCCGATGGCGATGACCTGCGAGGCGGGTAGCCCGCAGCGCGCCATCAACTCGCGCATCAGGCCGCGCAGCCGCGCCAGGATCACGCCCGGGCCCTGGCGCACGTCGATTGGTTCGCGGTGCCGTGCCAGCACCGTCATGTCGGGCCGCATGATGGCCACCTGCATGCTGGTGGCGCCCAGGTCGGCGCCGATCACCACGCCCAGGGTCTCGCTCAGGCGCAAGGTTTCGGCACGTCGGCCGCCAGAGGACTCCTGCAGGCCCACCTCGTCGAGCAGGCCCTCATCCAGCAAGGCCGCCACCCGTGCGTTGGCCTTGCTCTTGGAGTAGGCCAGCCGCTGCGCCAGCGCATGCCGCGACGCGCCTGCGGACCAGAAAATGGTCTGCAGAACGTCCAGGTCTTCGGTGCCGCAGTTGTGCCAGCGTGCCAAGGCTTGTCTCCTGTTGTGGTGGCGGATCCAGGGGCCATGGTGGCCTCGCCTGGGTCGCCTGCGCCTCAAACGGACGCGTTGGGCAAATACTATGCGGCCCACTTAGGCCACACAAGACTTAACTTAGACCTAATTTTGTCCTAAGTCACTTGTTTTCGTGGTCATGTCGTTGTCACGTTGGCTGGGTCCACTCAGGCGGCAGACCGGAGCCGGCTACCGCCGTGCGGCTTTCAGGAAACTAAGCAACCAACACCGACGAGGGAATCCATGAAATTGCGATTGATCGCCGCGGCTTGTGCCGCTATGGCCGCCACCTTGATCGCCTGCGGCAGCGGCGGCAGCGAGCCGCCGTTCACCGTCAAGCTGATCGGCTTCAACGACTACCACGGCAACCTGGAATCCCCCGGCACTTTCGGCGCCAGCGCCGCCGTGCCGGCAGCCGACCGCCCGCCCGTGGGCGGCGCCGAATTCATGGCAGCCCATGTCTCGAAGCTCAAGGCCCAGAACCCGAACAACGTGGTCGTGGGCGCCGGTGACTCGATCGGCGCATCGCCGCTGATCTCCGCACTGTTCCAGGACGAGCCCGCGGTAGAAACGCTCAACCGCATCGGACTGGAGTTCAACTCGGTGGGCAACCACGAGTTCGACAAGGGCTCGGCCGAGCTGCTGCGCCTGCAGAACGGCGGCTGCAAGACCGGCGAGCCCAACAGCTGCAAGGGCTCGGTGGCCGGCACGCCGGTGCCCTTTGAAGGCGCCAGGTTCAAGTGGCTGTCGGCCAACGTCATCTCCACCGCCACCGGCAAGCCCCTGCTGCCGGCCTATGGCATCAAGGAGTTCAAGGGCGTCAAGGTGGCCTTCATCGGCATGACCTTCAAGGCGACGCCCACTGTGGTGACACCCACCAGCGTGGCCGGCCTGGAGTTCCGCGACGAGATCCAGACGGTGAACAGTCTCATCCCCGAGCTCAAGGGCCAGGGCATCGAAGCCATCGTCGTGCTGGTGCACGAAGGCGGCTTCCAGTCCGGCACCGTGTCGGACATCAACGGCTGCGAGGGCGCGCTCGCCGGCTCGGGCATCGCCACCCTGGTCAAGGGCCTGGACAACGCGGTGGACGCGGTGATCAGCGGCCACACGCACGCTGCCTACAACTGCAAGCTGCCCAACGCCACGGGCCGCGCTATTCCGGTGACCAGCTCCAGCTCGTTCGGCCGCGTGCTGACCGACATGGACCTGACCATCGACCCGTCCACGCGCGACATCACCGCCGCCACGGCCACCAACCGCCTCGTGGTGCGCAACGACCCCGCCGTGCCC
Source organism: Acidovorax sp. A1169 (assembly GCF_030704685.1). Taxonomy (GTDB): domain Bacteria; phylum Pseudomonadota; class Gammaproteobacteria; order Burkholderiales; family Burkholderiaceae_C; genus Acidovorax. Next base: position 76,149 of record NZ_JAUZDX010000021.1, on the reverse strand, counting down.
GCCGATGCGGCCGTCGCCCGGATCATCGCTGGCTACAACACCCTGGTCTCGCCCATCGCCAACACAGTGATCGGCTCCATCGCCGCCGAGTTGCCCAACAGCCGCACCGACGGCGCCTGCAACATGCCGGCCGGCGACCTGGTGGCCGACGCCATGCTGGCGGCCACGCAGGGCCCCACCTTCGGCTCGGCGGTCATCGCCCTGATGAACGGCGGCGGCGTGCGCAACCCCGGCTTCACCTTCGCGAGCAGCACGGTGGGCGAAGGTGCCGGCAACGTCACCTACGGCGAGGCCTTCACCACGCAGCCGTTCGGCAACAGCCTGGTGACCATGTCGCTCACGGCGCAGGACCTGAAGGACGTGCTGGAAGAGCAGTTCGCGGCCTGCAAGGGCCAGTCTGCAACGGCCACGCGCGTGATGCTGCCCTCCAACGGCTTCAAGTACACCTGGGACGGCGCCAAGGCCTGCGGCACACGCGTCAGCAACGTCACGCTGCGCAACGGTGCCTCGACGGAGACCATCGTCGACGCCGCGGGCACGGTGGCCAACCCGGCCAAGACCTACCGTGTCACCATGAACAACTTCATGGCCGACGGCGGTGATGGCTACTCCACCTTCCTCAAGGGCACCAGCCGCCTGGGCGGCGCGCAGGACATCGACGCACTGGTGGCCTACCTGTCCGGCTTCAAGGCGCCCAAGGCACCCTACACGCTGGGCACCAACCCCAACGATGCGGGCGGCACACGCATCAACCGCACCGGCACCAGCACCGCATGCCCGACCGGCGCCGTCACTTCCTGAGCGGCCTGCTGGCGCTGGCGGCGGCCGGCCCGCTGGCGGCCTCGCCAGCCACCGAGGAGAAGCTCAAGGCGATCATGCAAGCGGCTGCCGCCCGGCCGCCCGACGCCGAACGCCTGCGCGAGCGCGAGGCCCTGTTGCGCGAGGCCGAGGCCGCACTGGCGGCCGGCGATGCGCAGAAGGCCGAGCAGGGCTTTGACCGAGCCGCGCTGATCCTGCATTCAGCCGACACCGAGATGGGCCTGGTGCGCAGCTACATGCAGTCGGGCCAGTACCGGCGCGCGCTGGCTTTTGGCGCCCACACGGCGGGTGCGCACCTGGACGTGGTCGGCGGCGCGGCGCTGTATGCCTGGCTGCTCCACGCGGGCGGGCAGGACGCTATCGCCCGCAAGCTGCTGGCCGATGCGCAGGTGCGTGCACCGTCGCAGCCACTGGTGGCCAGCGTGGGCCGTGAACTGGCGTCGGGTGCCCCACATGCGAGCGGCGACATGCTGCTGGCGCCCGCACGGCTGGCCCCGTACAGCCACCCCGGCCACCCGGCCGCATTGCCGCGGGGCGCGCGCCTGGTTGCGGCCGGTACGCTGGTGGATGAAGGCCGCATGGCGCTGGTGCCGGCACAGGCCGTTGCCGGTGGCCGGCGCCTGTGGGTTCGCAACGGGCTGGGGCAGTTGGTGCCGGCCACCGCCATGCCGGTGCGCGGCGAGAGTGGCGTCGCCCTGCTGCGCCTGGGCAGCCCGCTGCCCGCGCCGTCCATGGGCACCGTGCCCGCCGATGTGTTCCCGGGTGCCGTGGCCTTCGCCGTGGCGTATGCGCAAGCAGGCGATGCGGGCGCCGCCTGGCCCCTGCTGCGCACGGGCTTCGTCGGTGCCGCCACGGGTGCGCAGGGGGATCGTGAGCTCGATGTGTCCATGCACCGGGGCCTGGCGCCGGGTGGGCCCGTCTTCGACCAGTCCGGACGGCTCGCGGGCATCGCGTTGCCTGAAGGTGCCGGTGGTGCCGAGGGTGGTGCCAGGCTGGTGGCCGCGCCCCGTTTGCGCGCTGCATTCGCGGGGCGGGTGGCGCTGCCTGCGTCCTCGGAGGCTGGCCGCCTGGGACCCGACGCGGTGTACGAAGCGGCGCTGCGCAGTACCTTGCAGGTGATCGCCGCCCGCTGAGGCGCGGGCAGGCTGCAATGCCTGCGCTCCTGCAGGCGCGTCTTCTGCTTTATGGCGGAACCCTGGCGCTGGGCACTGATCGGCGCATGGCTAAATGCTGCTTGAGTCGGTGGCAGTCCACTGAAAACGCCCCAACGCCCGCAGCCACCGGAAGTGGACTTCCAGGCCCAGATAGTCGCGATCCGCTGCGTTGAGGGCAGTCTGCCGTTCAAGGCAGCGTGCGAAGAAGCTCAAGCACACCTCCCTTTGTCTGCCAACCTTGGCAAACCAGGGTTCGTCCTGAACCCAATAGCGCTCGGCAGACAGGTAGCACTCGCCGGTCAGCTTGTCCAGGTCGGGAAATGCATTGCCAGAAGGTAGCCCACTGACGTACTGCGCCACCCGGCGCCACACCTCGGCGTCGATCGCGGCGCGCACATGCTGGAGGGCGTCGTAGTCCACGTCCTCGAAGCGATCACACCGCTCCACATCCACTGGTCCCGCCCATGATGGACTTGGAATGCGCGCAAAACGAAGCTCAGGCGGCGGCATGGAGGACATAGCAAACCCATGGCTCCTGGTTCTTGGTCTTGAAAACGGCAATGCCTTGCAGATGGTGCAGTGCCAGGGCGCACAGCTCGTCCATATCGCCGGGGGTGGCGCGCAATTGCGGGGTATCGAACATCTGGTAGCCGGTCTGGGTCGCCAGCTCCCTGACCTGAGCGGCCCTGCTTCTTGACAGCACAGGGAACACGTCGTTGGCCCATGCCCAGGCCAGGCTTTCCAACGCGGGGAGGTAGGTGACGATGGGTGTCGCCTGGTACACGCAGGTCCGGCCACCATCGCCGGTGAGTGTCAGCGTCGCTGCTTCTTCATCGATGTTCCATGCAGAAAAGCCGGCAATGGCCTCGCTGAAGGCCGCCTGGCTGGCCCGGTAGCCGTCCATGGCAATGCGCAGCAAGTCTGCGAACCGGGCGTCTGTGGTGTCCTGATGGTGGCGATGGAGATGCATGGGAGTTCGGACAATAGTATCCGGGTATCGTGGTGCCGCAGGCTGGACAGTACGCAATCGGCCATCCAACCCAGGCACTATTCCACGATCAGTACATTGCGCAAATTGTCCTGCACGTTTGCCCTGCCACCCTGCCAATTGACCGTATGCCACATGCCGCAGTTCCCCGCTTCATCACCGCCAGGGCCCGGTGGCTGGCCTGGCTGTGCACCCTGGGCGCGCTGGCGGCACCGGTGGCGCGCTTTCTGCCGGCCGACCAGGCGCCCTCGCTGCAGTGGCTGGTGGAGCTGCCGGCCCACTGGCAGTGGCTTTACCTAGTGGTGGGGGCGACCTCGCTGGTGCTGCTCATGCTCTCGGGGCGCAGCGGCATGGGCAAGGGGTGGCTGGCCCTGCCGGCCTTGGCACTGGGCGGCGTCTTCCTTTGGCAGCCGGCCACGCTGCCGCGCGGCACCGAGCCGGCCGACCCCGGCGCGGTACTGACCGTGGGCACCGCCAACCTCAATGCGGCAACCACCGACTTCGGCCCGCTCACCGCGTGGCTGGCCTTGGCCGATGCGCCCGATGTGGTGTTCCTGCAGGAGTTCACCGAGCTAGCACAGCAGGCGCTCATCCGCAACCCCGCAGTGGCCGCGCGCTACCCCCATCGCCTCGCAGTTCCCCAGCCCGACCCTTTTGGCCTGGCCGTGCTGTCACGCCACCCCCTTTCGGACCTGCAGACACTGCAACCGCAGGACCTGCGCGACACCCTGCGGCTGCGCGCCACCGTGGCCTGGAATGGCAAGGCCGTGCACCTGAGCGCACTGCACCCCATGCCGCCATTGGATGAGGGCTTCGCCCATGCCCGCGACCGGGCCCTGGTGCAGGAGGCGCAGCACCTCACAGCACATCCGGGCGGCCTGGCACTGATGGCGGGGGACCTGAACATCACCCCCTGGGCGCGGGGGCTGTTCGCGGTGGATGGCAGCATGCGCCGCGCCAATGGCATGGCACCCAGCTGGCCCAATGCCTTCGGCTGGCTGTCGGTGCTGCCGCTGGACCATGTGCTGGCATCGAGCGGCTGGCAGGTGGTGGGCGGGGGCATCGGGCCGGATCTGGGGTCGGACCATAGGCCGGTGGTCGTGCTTTTGGTGGCGGCAGGGCCGTAAGGGCATCACCGGCGGCTCAGCATCTCGTACCGAGAAATCAATCTTTCTTGCGGACCGGTATCCAGATTTCCTGCGGCACCCACTCTCCATGGGCATCTTGGCGCACCTCTCGAATCTGAATTCCTTCTTTGGATATTCTTTTTATCAGGCCAAAATCTCTCCCGATGTAGTCCCACTTGAACGCCCTGTGCATAAAGCCATTGGGGTCTCGCACCGAGGCGTAGGGTCGCCCGATTTCATTCTTGAAGTGAGTCGCTTCTATCTGGAGTGACTCCCGATCAAACGCCTCCAGCGCCTGGCGCTCTCTGGAGGCGTGCACATTCGTCGACACCAATACAAGCAAGCACCCGATGAATTTAAGTGTCTTCATTGCACTCCCTGATCCTTTCATTGCTTTGCTCACGCCCTGCCCGGGAAGGCTCTAACTGCCCATTTTTACTGGCACCCTGGATTTGGCCTTCTTCTGCGCGGCCTGCAGGCCATTGAATTCCGCCGCCGCACGGAACAGCGCCTTCAGCGCCGCCTCGTTGATCGCTTCGCCCTCGTGCAGGTCGATGGCGCGCCGGGTGTTGCCTTCGAGGCTGGAATTGAACAGGCCCTGGGGGTCGGGCAGCGAGGCGCCCCTGGCAAAGGTCATCTTCACGGCCTGCTTGTAGGCCTCGCCGGTGCACAGGATGCCGGCATGCGACCAGACGGGCACGCCCATCCATTTGACCTCCTCGACCACATCGGGCACGGCCTCGTGCATGAACTGGCGCAGGCGGGCCAGGGTGGCGCCGCGCCAGTCGGCCAGGTCGCGGATCTTGGCGTCGATGAGGGCCGATGCGAATTCGCCAGGGGCCTCGGCCGAGGTGTCTGGCGCCTTGCGGGTCTTGGCGGATGGTGTTTTTCCCATGGTTGGGTGTCTCCTGCATGCGGATCGCCGCCCGCGCCGCCGCAGTGTATCGGCTTGCAGTCCCTGTCCCACAGGCCCTGCGCGCCCGGGCCTGCCCAGCGGCAACCGGACCAGGTCCTCATGCGAGAAACAAAATAATACAAATTTCCCGCCAAAAACCGAACTGTTAGAAGCGGGTCAAGCCTGTTGGTGCTCCTTCAACCCTGGAGTCCATTGCCATGCCCCTTTCCAAAGACCTTCTTCGCGCCGCCGCCCAACTGGTGACGAGCCGCAACGAACCCACCATCTCGCTCCTGCAGCGCCACTTCCGGATAGGCTACGGACTGGCCGGCCAGGTACTGAACCATCTTGAGCAGGAGGGAGTCGTTGTCACCGGCGAAGACGGAATACGCCGCATAGCTCCCGCGCACAGCACTGCACCAGACACAGCCGGGCATGCAGAAGCCGCGGCCATGAAATACCAGCCGGCCATCGACAGAATCCGCAGCGGATTGCTCAGCAAACAGGAGTTGCGGCAATTCAGAGAGAACGCCGTCCAGCGCATTCAACAGGGAGACCGGGGTGCGCAGGCCGTGGTGACGGCTATCGATGGCGCGGTGGCACTGGACAGGGACATCATCTTCATGGGTTTTTGCCCCGATGCGGACTTTGACAACCGGCTCGACATCGAATGGAAAGCCCAGGGCATCTGCACCTTCCACCACATGGACAGCGCGCACCAACTGCAGCGGTTCAACAGCATCTGGCCAGGCGACCTGATCGTGCTGAAAAAGCGGCAGGAGATTGGCAGGACGATGCAACTCTATGGCCACGGCCGGGTGAAAGGCGTGAAGTACACATCCGACCACGTGCGCTACCTGGAAGTGGATTGGGCAAGCCAGGACAGCGTGGTCGAGGTGCCACTGATGTCCAACAGCACCATTGATATCAAGAGCAGCGAACAGGTGCGGGAGAAAATGCCTGCACTCTTCTATCGCTGGCTCGGCCACCAGGTGCCGCCGGAAGCCCAGGACGCCGTACAGGCGCCTTGACGAACGCCTGGTGGGCTGGTGCGCTGTTCATCCCGTGCGGGCGGCGGACTGCCGGCCCGGCCGCCGTATGGTCCACAGCGCCACTGCCATCAGCACCACGCCGCCCAGTTGCACCGGGCTCAGCGTGCGCCCGTACACCGCCCAGTCGACCAGCACCGCGGTGAGCGGGTAGACGAACTGCAGCACCGCCACCTTGCCCAGCGCCAGCCGCGCCATGCCGGCGAACAGGATCACATAGGCCAGGCCTGTGTGCAGCACACCCAGGCCCGTGAGCCAGGCCCAGGCTGCCGCCGTGTGCGGCAACCCAAAGGCCAGCGGGGCCCAGGCCAGCAGCACGGCGCCCACCAGGCACTGCCACAGCGACAGGGCAAACGGGCTAATAGGCGCAGGCGCTCGGCTGGCCAGCAGCGTGACGGCGGCATAGCAGAACGAGCCGCCCAGGCACATCAGCACCCCGGCCACATAGGCCCCGCCATCGGCCGTGCCGGCGGGGATGCCGTCCAGCAGCCCGGTGGTGAGCACCAGGCCGGCCAGGGCCGCCAGCGTAGCGGCCCATTGGATGCCCGAGATCGTCTCGCGCAGGAACAGCGCCCCGAAGACGATGACCCAGATGGGCTGCACGTGGAAGATGACCGTGGCCACCGCGATGGAGGTGCGTGGGATGGCCGCGAAAAACAGCGCCCAGTTGAGCACCATGAACACCCCGGTGGCGCAGGCCACCCAGCGGCTCCTGGCCTGGTGGCGCAGCAGCAACTCGCGCCCCCGGCCCGTGGCCAGGCACCAGGCCACCAGGGCCAGCGCGCCGAAGGCGCAGCGGAACCACACCGTTACCAGCGGGTGCTGGCCGGCCTCTTCCACAAACACGCCGATGGTGCCCAGCAGCACGCCGCCAGCGATCATGAGCCATTGACCGGTGCGTTCGCGGGCAATGCCTGCGGGGTCCGAGCCCCTGGCGAGGAAGGCAGAGGATGCTGGAAGTGCGGAGGCCTTGTGGTTCATGGCGCCAATGGTCGTTTGTTCGGAACTCCAGGTAAAGCGCATAGTTCGCGGTATAGCCATTCGATAATCGAATACATTGCACGCATGACTCATCCCGACCTACAGATCGACTGGCTGCGCGCCTTTGTGGCCGTGGTTGATGCCGGTTCGCTCTCGGGCGCTGCGCCGCTGGTGCACCGCTCGCAGTCGGCCGTCAGCATGCAGATCAAGAAGCTCGAAGCGGCGCTGGGCCGCCCGGTGCTGCTGCGCGGCCCGCGCCACCTGGAACTGACGCCCGTGGGCGATGAGCTGCTGTCATACGCGCGCCGCATGCTGGAGCTGCAGGCCGAGACGCAGACGGCCCTGTTCGGCCCACGGCTGGCGGGCCGGGTGCGCCTGGGCGTGCCGGACGACTACGCATCGACCTACCTCACCCCCGTGCTGCGCAGCTTTTCGCACCGCTACCAGGGGGTGGAGATCGAGCTGACCTGCGAGCAGTCGACCTCGCTGATTCCGCGCGTGGCGCGCGGCGAGCTCGACCTGGCCCTGGTCTCGCGCGACAAGGCGCAGCGTGGGCGCTTTCTGTTCCAGGAGCCCCTGGTCTGGGTGGGCGCCGCGCAGTTCGAGGCCTGGCGGCGCGACCCGCTGCCGATTGCGGTGTACGAATCGGCCAGCCTGGCGCGCATCGCCACCATGAAGGCCCTGGCCGCGCGCCGCCGCGCCTACCGCATCGTCTACCACAGCTCCAGCCTGGCCGGCCAGCTGGCAGCCGTGGAAAGCGGCCTGGCCGTGGCCGTGCTCACGCGCTGCAGCGTGCCGCCCAACCTGCAGATCCTACAGAACCTGCCAGCCGAGTTCGACCTGCCCGCACTCGATTCGATGGACGTCTCGGTGCTGCGCAGCAAGGAGTCGCAGCGCTCACCGGCGGTGGATGCGATGTACGAGCAGATGGTGCGGACGTTGGGTGGTTAGACTGCGACCTGCCGAGAGACGAGGAACACCTCGCAGCGACCATGATGCGAGGTCGACGGCGATAGGTTTCAAGCTGACGGAACTGGATAAAAAGGGAGGAAAAGATGCGTGTATGGATGACCGTTGCCGTGACATGTCTGGTTGCGTTGCAAGGGTGCAAAGACAAGGTGGAAGCCAAGGCACCGCCCGCCCCCGTTGCCAAACCGGTGGCCCAGGAACTTCCTCCTGACCCCACGGGCAAGTACGCGCGTTGCGCAGGCAGTACCGAGCCGCTCAAGTGCCGGGCCATGGTCGATTCGATGGCATCGGAAACACCCGAGACCAAGGCGGCCCGCATTGCGAAGCTGGACAACGAACGAAAGGCCGCTGCGGCCCAGGTAGGGTCCCAGCCGGTGATGCAACAGTCGGCCCAACAGAGCGTGGTGCCTACGCTGTCGGTAGGGATGCGGGCTGACGACGTCCTCAACTCCGATTGGGGGTCGCCCCAGCACGTCAACAAGACCACCACCCAGTACGGCACCCGCGAGCAGTGGGTATACCGCAACGGGAACTACCTGTACTTCGAGAACGGACGACTCAGCGGCATCCAGACGCGCGAGTGAGGCCGTTCTGAGCGGGCCACACTGTCGCACATGCAGCGCGGGCCACACTCGTTGCAGGCGACAATGGCCAGATGACGGCTGTGACGCCAAGCTAAAAGCGTGTGGCCGGTTCATCACCTGGAGAGACACCCATGACCACAACCGTACCTGCCACCGCCCTGCAGTTGCGCTCGCTCGTGCAGCCTGATGCCACCTTGCAGATCAGCCTCGAACCCACCCCCGTGCCCGCCCCAGGGCCCGACGAGGTACTGATCCAGATCCAGGCCACGCCGATCAACCCGTCGGACATCGGACTGCTGTTCGGGCCGGCCGATCTGTCCACCGTGCAGGTGGCCGGCAGCGCCGACCGGCCCGTGGTCACCGCCCGCATCCCGGACCGCGCCATGCCCGGCATGGCCGCACGCCTGGGCCAGAGCATGCCCGTGGGCAACGAGGGCGCGGGCCTGGTGGTGGCGGCTGGTTCCTCGCCAGCGGCCCAGGCGCTGCTTGGGCGCACGGTGGCGCTGATCGGTGGGGCCATGTACGCGCAGTACCGTGCCATGCCCGCCGCGCAATGCCTGCCGCTGCCGGCCGGCATCACGGCGGCCGAGGGTGCGTCGTGCTTCGTCAACCCGCTCACGGCGCTGGGCATGGTGGAGACGATGAAGCGCGAAGGCCATACCGCCCTGGTGCACACCGCGGCGGCCAGCAACCTGGGCCAGATGCTCAACAAGGTCTGCCAGAAGGACGGGATCGGCCTGGTCAATATCGTGCGCAAGCCCGAGCAGGCGGCGCTGCTGCGCGAGATCGGCGCCCAGTACGTGTGCGACAGCAGTGCGCCCGGCTTCATGGCCGAGCTGACCGATGCCCTGGCTGCCACGGGTGCCACCATCGCGTTCGACGCCACCGGCGGCGGCACGCTGGCCGGGCAGATCCTGCAGTGCATGGAAGCCGCCATCAACCGAAAGGCCACCGAGTACAGCCGCTACGGCTCGGCCGTGCACAAGCAGGTCTACCTGTATGGCCACCTGGACACGCGCCCGACTGAGATCCAGCGCACGTTCGGCATGGCCTGGGGCGTGGGCGGCTGGTTGCTGTTCCCGTTTTTGCAGAAGATCGGCAACGAGGCGGCGCAGGCGCTGCGCCAGCGCGTGGCGGCCGAGCTCAAGACCACGTTTGCCAGCCACTACGCGCGCACGGTGTCGCTGGCCGAGGCGCTGAGCGCCGACGCCATCGCCTTCTACGGGCCGCGCAACACCGGTGCCAAGGTGCTGATCGATCCGTCGAAGTAGTCGGTGAGCGCCAACGGCGCTGAAATCAGGCGGCAGCCAGCACCAGCTCCAGCAAGCGCTCATGCGGCCCCAGCAGCGCATCCCCGCCGATCAACCGCAGCGCCCCGCCCTGCCCCGTGACAACCAGCTGAGGCACACCACGCGCGCCCACGGCGCGCAGGGTGGCCTGCGAACTGCCCACGCGTTCGGCCATGGCGCGGTGCAGTGCGGCATCGGGCGCCAGGGTCTGCGCGGCGGCTTCGGCCAGGCCCAGGTTGGTCAGCACATCGGCCAGCACCTGCGCATCGGCCGTGTCACGGCCGTCGATGTAGCGGGCGCGCTGCAGGGCGTGCAGGGTATCCAGTTCGCGGTCAGGCGCGGTCTGCGCCACGGCGGTGAGCGCCAGGGTGGCGGGGCCGGAGTCAAAGCGGCCCGCAGGCGCACCCAGAATGTTGTCGCGGTAGGCCTGGGTGAAGCGCTGGCCCGTGAGTTGTTCGATGCGCTGGTCGTTGGACCAGGCATAGCCGGCGAATTCCGCATCCATGGGCCGGGCACCAGCGCCCGCGAACAGGCCCGATGGTGCCAGGGTGATATGCACGCCAGGGGTCCCTTGCAGGCGGCCCAGGGCAGGCGCAGCGGCGTAGCACCAGCCGCACAGGGGGTCAAACAAATACGTCACCGCCGTTGTCATGGTCTTGGTTCTTTTTCAGTAGGTTGGGAGAGCGCCGCTTCGAAAAGCGCCAGCTCTTCTTCCAGGGTGCCGCGGCTGCGGAAGTGGCGGTTGGCACGCTCGTACCAGTTCTCGGCGTCCTCCAGATCACCCTCCTGCAGGTGCAGGATGCCATGGAGCCAGGCCGCCAGCAGGGAGCCATCGTGTTGCACCAGATCGTGTGCGTCGTTCCATCGCCCGGCACGCAGGTGCTGCAAGACGGGTTGAAGTGGGTGCGTTGGCATGATCTGGTGATCCATCACTTTGGGGGATTGGTAAACCCGTTGCTCACCACTTCATATCGCCCTTGTTCACCTTGGCGCCGATATCGAGCGACAGGCCCATGGGCGCTGCGGGGTAGGCCTTCTTCATGGCCTCGATCAGCTCGGCGCTGGTCTTGGTCGCTGCGGCGTTCTTCTCAAAGGCCTGCAGGTAGCCCTTGGTGTAGGTCACATTGGCGGGCGTCAGCGGCGTACCAGCGGCCATGTGGCCGGGCACGACCACGGTGGGCTGCAGGGCGGCCATTTCGTCGAGCTGGGCCACCCAGGCGCTGCGCTCGGCCACGGTCTGCGTGTCGGCGGTCCATACATGGGTGTTGGTGCCGAACACGCCGATGTTGCCCACCACGGCCTTCACCGACGGGATCCAGGCATAGGGTCGGTGCGCCAGCAGGCCGGTGGTGCCACGGATTTCGACCACCTGGCCGTCGACCGTGAGGGTGTTGCCGGTGATGGCCTTGGGCAGCACGGGCGTGCGCGGTGCGTTGGCGCCCATCTTGGGGCCCCAGAAGGCGAGCTTGCCGGCGAGCTTGGCGTTGATCTTCTCCAGCACGGCGGGGGTGGTCACCACCTCGGCCTGGGGGAAGAATTCCTTGAGCGTTTCCACGCCGAAGTAATAGTCGGGATCGGCCTGGCTCACGTAGATGGTCTTGAGCGTTTTACCGCTGTCGAGCACGTTGGCGGCAATGCGCAGTGCGTCGGCGCGGGTGAAACCGGCGTCGATGACCATGGCCTCCTTCTCGCCGTAGACCAGGGTGGAGTTGACATTGAAGCTGTTGCCGTCGGCGTTGTAGACCTTGATCTGCAATGGCTCGGCAGCCTGAGCGGCGGTGAAGGCGATGGCCAGGGTGGCAGCGACAACGGTGGTGCGGAACATGCTGAAATCTCCAGAAGTGGGTGGTGTTGCTCGGTACAGGCTGCAGTTTATTTGCGCCAATCGATCTAATAAACCGCTTAAAATGCGCATATTTGTTGCATAAATAGATCAAATATGGATCGACTGACCGCGATGCGCGTGTTTGTGGAAGTGGCCACCAGCGGCAGCTTCAGCGCCACGGCCGACCGGCTCGACATGTCGCGCGCCATGGTCACGCGCTATGTGGGCGAGATGGAGCAATGGCTGCAGGCCCGCCTGCTGCAGCGCACCACCCGCAGCGTGACGCTGACCGATGCGGGCGAGGCATGCCTGCGCCGCTGCCAGCAGATGCTGGCGCTGGTGGAGGACATCGAGGAAGAGACCACCGCCACGGGTGAAGGCGAGCTGCGCGGCCAGTTGCGGCTGACCTGCAGCGTATCGTTCGCCTATGCGCAGCTGGGCGCGGCGATTGCCGACTTTCTGGCGCTGCACCCGCTGCTCAAGATCGACCTCGATGCGAGCGAAGGCGCGCTCAACCTGGTGGAGCGGCGCATCGACCTGGCCATCCGCATCAGTAGCGGGCCCGACCCGATGCTGATCGCCCGGCCGCTGGCGCGCTGCGATTCGATGCTGGTGGCATCGCCCGCCTACCTGGCGCGCCATGGCGTGCCCGACCTGCCGGCCGACCTGGAACGCCACCGCTGCCTGAGCTATGCCAACTTCGGCAAGAGCGTGTGGGAGCTGGCCCGTGGCGGCGAGACCGCGCGCGTGGCCGTGTCCAGCCACTTCAGCGCCAACGAGGCCACCACCCTGCTGCGCGCCGCGCTGGCCGGGGGCGGCATCGCGCCGCAGCCCACCTACCTGGCCAACCCGCATATCTCCAGCGGGGAGTTGGTGGCTGTGCTGCCCGATTGGGGGCTTCCGGTGATGGCCATCAATGCGCTGTACACCTCGCGCAGGCACCAGTCGCCGGCCGTAAGGGCGCTATTAGACTTTCTCGTCGAGCGCTTCAAGGGCGCCCCCTGGTCGCTCTGAAAACGCAAAGGCCAGGGTAAGGGCCCCGGCCTTCGCATCTCTGGATCAGCCCACCATCAAGGCAGGATCACGGTCGCCTTCGCCCGCTCGATCTGCGCCTGAGCATCGCGCGGCAGCAGCAGGCGCTGGGCCACCAGGGCGTTGGCCGCCTCGGTCACCGCGGCCACGTAGCCGGCCTGGTTGCCGTACAGCTCCTCCAGCGACACCCGGCCATCGCCGGCTGCCAGGCGCGCGGCGCGGGTGGTGTGGAACGGGATGTAGCCGCCCGTGAGGTTGGCCAGGTCGGTGATGCCCGGCGTGGCCACATAGTTGAACTCGAAGCTCGTGCCCAGCGGCGCGCGCGCCTCCACGCTCTGGATGCCGGCGCGGGTCAGGCCCGTGCGCGCGTCCACCTGGGGTACCAGAATGGCGTAGTCGCGGTTCAGGTTGCGCGGGGGCAGCACGCTGGCAATGCCGGCCTCGTCCTGCGGCAGGTACTGCGGTCCGAAGTCGAACAGCGGGAAGTTGTTGTGCCAGCCCAGGTAGTTGAAGTCGGGGATGGCCGTCTGCGTGCCGTTCACCGCCCAGGTGAGCCCCTTCATGACCGGGAAGGCCACCTGCGCAGGCCGCACCAGGGTGCCGTCGGCCACCTTGGGCACCTGGGTGGCCGACGGCGTGGTGCCGCGCACCACCCAGTCCTCCAGCCCCAGGAACAGCGCGCGGAAGGTGTCGTTGAACTGCACCACCGTGCCCGTGGGGTACGGCGCGCGGCTCGGCGCATAGCTGATGCTGGCCGTACCGCCAGCGCCACCGTGCTGGGTGCTGGCGTAGTAGTAGATGCGGGCATTGTCGGGCTGGGTGAGGTCCTTGAGACCATTGGCATCGGTCAGCACCGGCGAGCCCTGCAGCTGCCAGAACTCCGTGCCCGACAGGCCCAAAAAGAACTTGGGGCAGGTGCTGGTGGCGGCACAGCGCTTCATCACCCCGCCCTGGCGGCCGCTGACATCATCCATGTAGTCCTTGTCCAGCCCGCGCGGTGCCGTCTGGCCGAAGGCCGTGTGGTCGGTGCGCAGCCCGCCGCCGCCGCCGGGCACAGCAAAGCGGGTGTTGGTGTTCGTCTGGCGTGCTGCCACGTGGGCGTACATGCCGTCAAAGACCTTGCTGCCATCGAGCGCCTGGTTGAAACCCAGGTGCAAGAAGGTCTTCATCGCGTTGCCCGACTGCGAGGTGCCCTGCCCCAGCGTGTGCGTGATGCGCCCGGCCACCGGGTTGGCCGTGCCGCTGGCGTCGGCCGCCTTGCTGCGGAAAAAGCTCACCGTGTCGCGCAGCGCGGCCAGGCCCACGCCCATGACCTTGGGGTCCTTGGCGACGTAGACCAGCTCGTACAGGTAGGCCGGATCGAACCCGCCCTTAAGGCAGACGCTGGTAGGGCTTGGTGTGCCGGGGAAGGCGTTGGCCGCAGTGTCGCAGGTGGCGAACTTCCAATCGGCGGCGGGCACCGGGATGCGCGCATCGGTCTCGTTGGCGCGGCGGGTGAGCGAATAGCCGGGCTGGGTGTTGTCCAGGCTGGCGGGCTGGTAGGCAATCATGGAGCCGTTGAACACGCCACCGGGCAGTGTCATCGCGGGGCTGGCGGCGGTGGGCACCAGCTCGGCGCGGTAAGGGCCGGTGATGCTGGTGCCGTCCTTGTTCTTCGCCACGGGCACCGTGGCCGTGAGGCGCGCCGCGGCGCTCTTGGGCACATCGCCCTGCCAGGCCGAGTAGAGCATCACATAGCCGCGCTCCAGGTACACGGCGTCGCTGGGCGTGACCGTGGGGTTGAGCATGGTGAGGATATTGCCGCGGTTGGGTGCGTCGTAGCGCAAGACCCCGCTGGCCTTGGCCATGTCCTTGGGCTTCAACATCACAAACTCGGTCTTGTACTCGGCCATGCCGCGGGCGTTGACGGGCGCCAGCGCCAGGTCCTGGATGACGGCGTTCTTGGGATCGGCCGGGTCCACCTCGCCCGAGAGAGTGCCCGAGAGGCGCTCGTAGGCGCCCACGGTGCCGTAGGTGCCCGGGAAGTCCTCGCGGGCGGTGATCTCGAGCTTCATGGCCGGGGCCTTGCCGGTCAGTCCGTCGTCGCTGCTGCTGCCGCCGCAAGCGGTGATGGCGGCTGCAGCGGCAGCCGTGAGGGCCAGGGCCCCGAGGGTGTGCAGATGGGGATGTTTCATATCGCTTGTCTCCTTGTGAAATGACTCTGGTGGTCGTGCTTGCTCTGCGGGAAAAACGGGCGTGCTCCGGCCTGCACGGGGGCAAGTGCTCAGGCATGGCTGCGCCCACACCGGCTGCGCAGGGGCACAGCTGGCGGGATCGATCGTTCAGGACCCGGATGCGCGGGTCGCGCGGAGGGCTGGAGGCTTAGAGCGGATGCCAAAACTCAGCGAAGCGGTTCTGGCTAGGCGCTGCGCCGCAGGCAGTACGTTAGTACGACAAGGCGCAGCAACGACGCCAGAAGAGTTTTGTTAGCCGCTCTTACTCGGCTTCGATGCCGGCGGCCTTGATGACCTTGCCCCACTTCACCGTTTCGGCGGCCTGGAATTTGGCGAGTTCGTCCGGCGAGGTCGTCCAGGCTTCGGAGCCGGCGGTGTCGAAGAAGGACTTGGCGGCCGCGCTCTTCGTGGCCGCCCCCATCAGCTCGTTGAGGCGTGCCACCACGGCTGGCGGCGTGCCTGCGGGGGCGTAGGCGGCGAACCAGTAGCCCATGTCGTAGCCCTTGACGCCGGCTTCGTCGATGGTGGGCACGTCGGGCAGCTGCGAGCTGCGCTTTTGCGTAGAGTAGCCCAGCGCGCGCAGCTTGCCTGCCTTGACCTGGGGCACGCCGGTGGAGGTGTCGGTGATCATCAGGTCGATCTGCCCGCCGAGCAGGTCGGTGATGGCCAGGGGGTTGCTCTTGTAGGGCACATGCAGGATGTCCACGCCCGCCAGCTGCTTGAGCATTTCACCGGCCATGCGGCTCGACGAGCTGCCGCTGCCGAAACTCAGCTTGCCCGGTGCCTTCTTGGCGGCGGCCACGACGTCGCCCACGCTTTTATAGGCCGATGCGGCGTTGACCACCATCACCTGCCCGCCCTTGCCCAGGCCCGAGATGGGCGCGAAGTCCTTAACCGGGTCGTACGAGAGCTTCTTGTACAGGTGCTCGTTGGCCGCGTGCGTGGTGTTGGTGGTGATGAGGAGGGTGTAGCCGTCGGCCGGCGCCTTGGCCACCGCCTGCGCGGCGATCATGCCGCTCGCGCCGGCCTTGTTGTCGATGACCACGGGCTGCTTGGTGTCGTTGGTGATGGACTGGCCGATGGCGCGCGCCAGTTGGTCGGTGGCGCTGCCGGCGGCAAACGGCACCACGAAGGTGATGGCCTTGGCCGGGTATGCCTGGGCCATGGCCGTACCGGCCAAGCCCAGCGATGCGGCCATGGCCACGGCGGCGGCAAGGGTGCGTCGGCGGGATGGGGAATGGATGTTGAAAGCGCTCATGTTGTCTCCTGGTGTTGTTGGTAAGGGTGAAAGAAGCAAATCGGGGTCAGCCCGGGCCCACAAGATGCCCGGCCAGTGCCTGCGGCACCTGCACCGGCAGGTCGAGCAGCAGGTAGCTCAGCGCCTTGCCGTGGCTGTCGAGGTTCAGGGCGTCGTTGACACCGCCATCGAGCACGTCGTCGAGCACGAAGTTCATGGCCTGCAGTTGCGGCAGCACATAGCGCACCACGCGGCCCGGCTGGCGCTGCACGAAATGGCGCGCCACGGCGGCTTCGGTCACCTGGGCCATGAGCACGTCCCACAGCGCGGGGTGCCAGGCGATGACGCTGATGTTGGAGCGGTTGCCCTTGTCCCCGGTGCGGCTGTGCGCCAGGCGGTAGAGCGGAACAGTGATGGTGTCGGTCATGCGGCCGCCCTTTCCTCTTGCACGATGGCATCGAACATGCGGTAGCCCGTGGGCACGGACTCGCGCGGCACCAGGCAAGACACGGTGCCCAGGCGCGGGCGCATGGCCGTGCGCACCCCTCCGCCGCCTGCAGGGCCGCAGGTGTACAGGGCCGTCACCTCGCGCAGCAGGCGCTGTGCGCTGGCGTGGTCGCGGTGCTGCAGGGCCACGCGCAGGCGCACGTCGCGGGCGCCGCCATCGGTATCACTGGCATCCAGCCAGCGGCCGGCGTCGTCGCCCAGCACGCTGGTCACACCGATCAGGTCGATGCGCAGCGGGCCCAGGCCGGCCAGGCGCTCGCGCAGCACCTCGCCGGCCAGTCGGGCACGGGCCTCGGCACGGGCGCCGGCGTAAGAGATCTCGCCCTCGGCGAACCAGCCCGATTCGAAGCACACGTTGACCTTGAGCGTAGGCGGCCGGGCATGGCCGCGCACGCCTTCGAGCCGCACGGCATCGGGCCCCACGGCGGTGACGGTAGCCTCGGTGATGTCGGCCACCACGTCGGGGGTCAGGTAGGCGGCGGGGTCGTGCAGTTCGTACAAAAGCTGCTCCTTGACCGTGCGCTCGTCGATGCGCCCGCCCGTGCCCGGGGGCTTGGTGATGGTGCAGTGGCCGTCGGCATCGATCTCGGCAATCGGGTAGCCCAGGCGGGCCATGCCGGGCACGTCCTTGTAACCGGGGTCGGCGAAGTAGCCGCCAGTGACCTGGGCGCCGCATTCGAGCAGGTGGCCGGCCATGGTGGCGCGGGCCAGGCGGTCCCAGTCGTCGTGCGCCCAGCCGTAGTGGGCCAGGGCCGGGCCCAGCACCAGCGAGGGGTCGGCCACCCGGCCGCAGACCACCACGTCGGCGCCCTCGCGCAGCGCGCCGGCAATGGCCTGCGCGCCGATGTAGGCGTTGGCGCTGGCGATGGTTTCGGTGGGCATGGCATCGCCCAGGGCGCCCTGCAGCAGGGCGCGGTGCGCGGGGCCGCTCAGGTCGTCGCCCTGCACCACCGCCACGCGCGGGCGGCGCAGGCCCAGCTCGGCCGCCAGTTGCACGATGCGCCGAGCCGCGCCCTCGGGGTTGGCCGCGCCGAAGTTGCTCACGATGCGCACGCCGTGCGCCAGGCAGTCGCCCAGCACGGGGCGCAGCATGTCGACCAGCAGGGGTTCGTAGCCGGCGTCGGGGTCGCTGCGGCGGGCCAGTTGGGCCAGGGCCAGGGTGCGTTCGGCCAGGGTCTCGAAGATCAGCACGGCCGGTTTGCCGCTGGCGATCAGGGCCTGCACCACGGGCGCGGCGGCGTCCGTGCGATCGCCCGAGAAGCCGGCGGCGCATCCGACCAGCAGTGTTGCGTTGTTCGCCATAAGGTGTCTTTGTCTCCTGTGCTGCACTGTAGGCACCGGGTGTTATTCTGTGAAATAGATTGTTGGTATCAATTCATCCGTTTTTCAGATTAATCTACCGGCAATGAGCAGCCACCACCTCTCCACCCGCCAGCTCGACGCCTTCCTGGCGCTGGCCGAGCAGCGCAACTTCACGCGCGCCGCAGCCCAGTGCCACCTTTCGCAGCCGGCGTTCAGTGCCCTCATCCGTGCGCTGGAGGAGGACCTGGGCCTGCGCCTGTTCGACCGCAGCACGCGGCATGTGGATCTCACGGGCGAGGGCCAGAACTTCCTGGAATCAGCCCGGCGCATCCGCACCGAGATCACCACCGCCCTGGCCGCCATGCGCGACGCGGCCACCCTGCAGCGCGGGCGCGTGGCCGTGGCGCTGCTGCCATCGCTGGCGGCCGGCTGGCTGCCGGGCGTGCTGGCGGCCTACCGCGCGGCCTACCCGGGCATCGAGATCGACATTGCCGACGTGCTCTCGGAGCCCTGCATCGAGCGCGTGGCCAGCGGCAAGGCAGACTTTGCGCTGGCCGCCATCCGCGCCGACACACCCGAGTTGCAGGCCGAGCCCTTTTGCAGCGACGACTTCCACCTGGTGTGCCAGGCCGACCACCCGCTGGCCTACCGCAAGAAGCCCATTGCTCCCGCCGACCTGGCCACCTGGCCCTTCATCCACCTGGCGCGCAACAGCAGCGTGCGCCAGTACCTGGAAGCCGCCTTCCACCCCGAGGCCATGCACACGCTGATGGAGGTGGAGCAACTGGCCACCGTGATGGGCATGGTGCGCGCGGGCCTGGGGATCAGCGTGGTGCCGGCGCTTACGCTGTTCCACTTCGACCAGCCGGGCCTGGTCACGCGCCCGCTGGCGCTGCCCGGCCTGCTGCGCCAGATCTACCTGGTGCGGCGGCGCGACCGCAGCCTGTCGGTTGCGGCGCAGGCGCTGTACACGCTGGTGATGGCGCGGCGGCCGGGTCAGGGGTAGCCCCCTATCGGTCTGTCATTGCCAAGTCGTGCACGTTTTGGTAATGGCATAGGCGAATGCCTACAAAATCTCTGGACAGGTGTCTTTATCATCGTGCGAAAAATGCGGTGCCGCACCGCCTTCCCCGGGCACGACCCGATCACAGAACCAGGCACCCATGTCCTCCGGCATACCCACTACCCAAGCTTCCCTCCTGTCCGCCGGCGGCGAAATGGCCGGCTTGATTGCGCGCTTCGATTGGGCCAAGACCGCGCTGGGGCCCATTGAACACTGGCCCGCCCACCTCACGCTGGCACTGGCCAACATGCTGCGCTGCCCCATGCCCATCGCCACCTTGTGGGGCGAGGTTGGCGTGCTGATCTACAACGACCCCTACGCCAGGTTTGCGGGCGCGCGCCACCCGGGCCTCTTGGGCATGAAGATCCGCGAGGCCTGGCCCGAGGCGGCTGAGCTCAACGACCGGGTGCTCAAGGTCTGCCTGGCCGGCGGCACGCTCACGTATGAAGACCAGGAGCTGAGCCTGAACCGCGACGGCGTGCACAAGCCGCTGTGGGTGGACCTGAATTACTCCCCCCTGGTGGACGACGCAGGCACCCCGGTGGGCGCCATGGCCCTTGTGGTGGAAACCACCGACAAGGTGCTGGCCGACCGGCGCCTGCTGATGGAGCGCGAGCGCTTTGCCACCCTGTTCGAGCAGTCGCCCAGCTTCATGGTGCTGCTGCAGGGGCCCACGCACCGCATCGAACTGGCCAACCCCAAATACCTGGAGCTGGTGGGCGACCGCGCACTACTGGGCCGCACAGTGGGCGACGCTCTGCCCGAGGCCGCCGAGCAGGGCTACCTGGGCATGCTCGATGGCGTGTACTCCAGCGGCGAGGCAGCCACTGCCTTTGGCGCCCGGTTCGACATCCAGCAGCGCGCGGGTGAGCCGGTGAGCGAGCGTTACATGGATTTCGTGTACCAGCCGATACGCGATACGTCCGGCACGGTGACCGGCATCTTCGTGGATGGCCTGGACGTGACAGAGCGCGTGGCCGCAGAGGCCAAGCGCGACGCCTTGATCGAGTTCACCAGCCAGTTGCGCGGGCTGGACAACGTGGACGACATCAGCCTGGCCGCAGCCAGCATCCTGGGCCAGACCCTCAAAGTCAGCCGCGCGGGCTATGGCCGCGTGGACCACGATACCGACATCCTGCATGTGCAGTGCGACTGGAAGGCCCCGGGGGTGCTGACGCTGCATGGAGAGATTTGCCTGCGGGACTTCGGTACGTTCATCGACGCGCTCAAGAACGACGAGTTCGTCATGGTGACCGATGCGCGCAACGACCCCCGCACTGCGATGGCCGCCGGTGCGCTGGAGTCGCGCAGCGCCCGTGCCTTCATGAACATCCCCGTGGTGGAGCACGAGCGCTTGGTGGCCGTGCTCTTCGTGAACCAGAACGACGTCCGCCAGTGGACGAACGAAGAGTGCGAGTTCATGCGCGAGATTGCAGGCCGCACCCGCACGGCCGCCGAACGCGCGCGCTCCGAGAACGAGCTGCGCGGCAACGAAGCCCAATTGCGCGAGATGAACGAGTCGCTGGAGCGCAAGGTGACGGAGCGCACCAACGAGCTGATGGAGGTGGAGGCCAAGTTCCGCCAGTCGCAGAAGATGGAGGCCATCGGCCAGCTCACCGGCGGCATTGCGCACGACTTCAACAACCTGCTGGCGGGCATGAGCGCCAGCCTGCAGGTGCTGGAAAAGCGCCTTGCCGCGAAGAACTTCGACAACACCGAGCGCTACATCGGCATGGCGCAAAGCGCGGTGCGCCGGGCGGCATCGCTGACCCAGCGCCTGCTGGCCTTCTCACGCCGCCAGACGCTGGACCCGCGCCCCACCGACGTGAACCGCCTGGTGGGCGGCATCGAGGAGATGGTGCGCCGCACGGTAGGCCCTTCGGTCGAGGTGGAGGTGGTGGGCGCGGGCGGCCTGTGGCTCACGCAGGTGGACCCCTCGCAGCTTGAAAACGCCGTGCTCAACCTGTGCATCAACGCGCGCGACGCCATGGCCCCCAACGGTGGGCGCCTGACCATCGAGACGGCCAACAAATGGCTGGACGACCGTGCTGCGGCCGAGCGCGAGCTGCCGCCCGGCCAGTACATCTCGCTGTGCGTGACCGACACCGGCGTGGGCATGGCGCCCGAGGTGATTGCGCGCGCGTTCGACCCCTTCTTCACCACCAAGCCCATGGGCCAGGGCACGGGGCTGGGTTTGTCGATGGTGTACGGCTTCGTGCGCCAGTCGGGCGGGCAGGTGCGCATCTACTCGGTGCCCGGCGAAGGCACCACCATGTGCCTGTACCTGCCGCGCTACATGGGCGATGCCGATCAGGAGAATCCGCACATCCAGCCCACCTTCGACCACCGGGCCGATGGCGAGGTGGTGCTGGTGATCGAGGACGAGGCCACCATCCGCGGCCTGATCGCCGAGGAGCTCGAAGACCTGGGCTACAACGTGATCTCGGTGGGCGATGGCCCGGCCGGACTGCACGTGCTGCAGTCCGACCGCCGCATCGACCTACTGCTGACCGACGTGGGCCTGCCCGGCGGCCTGAACGGCCGCCAGGTGGCCGACGCCGGCCGCGTGACGCGCCCTGACCTCAAGGTGCTGTTCATCACCGGCTACGCCGAGAACGCCGCCGTGGGCAACGGCCTGCTGGCGTTTGGCATGGAGGTGATCACCAAGCCGTTCGACGTGGCGGCCTTGGCGGCCAAGGTGCAGGAGATGATCGAGCGGTAGGGCCAGCAGCTTGGCTGCTGGCGCCCCAACCGCTGCACATCAGTCCGGGATCACTTCAAACACCACGAACTGATTGGCCTGCGTGTCGGCGGTGAAATTGTTGTCCGCCGCCAGCACGATGGTGCGGTGGCCGTTGGGCAGGGTCTTGCCCCAGGTGATGGCCTCGATGTTGTCGAGCTTGACACCCTGGTAGGTGATGGGCATTTCGAGCAGCAGCTTGCGTGTCATGGGGGTGTAGGCAGCAGTGCCTGCCAGGCTGGCCATGCTGGTCACGTTGGTCGTGGCGTCGGTGATCTCGGTCAGCACCAGGCGGATGGTGTTGCCGATGCCCGATGCAAAGGCCCGTTCGATCGCGATGAACTTCTTGTTGCCGATGGCCAGAAAGTCCGACAAGCCGTTGTCCGGCCCGAACGGCGCGCCGGCCGGCGCATCCACCGGAATCTTCGGCAACTGGTACGCATACTGCGCCTTGGCCGCACCCGAGACCGGGTCCAGAGCCGTCACGCGCACCACGCTGCCGGCCTGCACGGTGGTGAGCGGGCCGTCCTGGATCAGCGCGTCCTCATTCGCCACGAACACCGTGCCGTCGGGCGCCACCGTCAGCGCTTCGAAGAGCTTGTTGCTGCGCGCGCCCGTGCTGGTGTTGTCCACGTAGTTGTAGATCGCCGGCATCTTGAACTCGCGCACGAACTTGCCGGCCGTCGTCATCTCGCGCACGAAGGGCTGGAACAGGGTTGCCGCCGTAGTACCCCAGTTGCCCTCGGACGACCAGTACAGGTTGCCATTGGGTGCCAGGCGGATTGCCTCGGGGTCCACCGTGCGGGCGTTGGCCGGGAAGCTGGAGCCATCCTCGCGCTGCATGTAGGTCTGGCGGTTGACCTTGACCGTCACCGGGCCGGTGGCGGCGTAGTCGATGCTGAGGTTGTAAAAGCGCGGCGTGCCGCGCTCGCCACCGCGGTCGTCCGAGATGGCCCAGTAGCTGCCATCGGTGGCCTGGTCCAGCCCCGAGATGCCGCCGAACTCAACGCCTTCGAACAGCGTGGCGGTGGGGATGGAGGCGGTGCCGATCAGCTTGAGGGATGCGACGCGGGATTCGCCGTTGTCGTCGTCGCTGCCGCCGCAGGCGGCCAGGGTGGCTGCCGTCAGCGCGGCCAGCGCGAACGCGGCAGCCGTGCGGCGCCAGGCGGAGGTGGTGGTGTGAGCGAAACTCATGTTGTGCGTCTTTCTGGGGGATTGAGGAAAGCAGCACGGGAGGTTGGGGGGCAAATGCGTCAGGTGCGTGACACTCCAAGTCATTGGAGACACATGTTGCTGCGGGGAAACACAGCACATCCAGTACAGGAGCAGCGCGTTGCATCAAAATCAGTTGGTTCCCGCAGTCAACCTTGGATATCGACCGCCGCCATGTTTCAATCGCTGTTGCACCAACACCGCCATGCGGATGAAGATCAGTGCAAGCTGGCGCTGGATGGCACCCTTTCGACACCTCGGCTAAAGAACAGGTAGTTTGCATGACTGAACGGCTATCCCTGGTGCTCTGGAGCTGGTACGCAGAAGACGAGTACAAGAACATCCTCGCACTTTGCGAGCTGTGCCAGGCACTCGAATTCCTGGCTTCCAGTGCAGCAGAACAGGCGAACAGCATCCCCAATTGCCAGGCATGCGAGACTTGGTATTGCATGGTCTTGCCGGTCAAAGACTACCTTGAAAGTTGCCCCCAGGCCGTTGGTCCGGACGTAAGGCATGCTTTGGCGCGCACGTGGGAAAGCTGCAATGCCATGGATGCAGGCGCCTTGGAATGTGGTGATCCGGAAATCTTCAACCACCCCGATTGGGAGCCGGTCAGGAACGACGCCCGCGCGGCGCTCGCGGTGATCGACTGGCCAAGATTTCGGGCCGATGCGGACAAACTGGTGCTTGAGTGCAGGACGGCGCTGTTTTCAATCGGGCGTCGAGAGCGAGGGGGTCCCAGTGCCCAGCCTTGAGAACAGTTCCGGGTACTCCACCACCGCGCCGCGCTCGCACACCTCCAGCACACCGCTGTACCCCACCGTAGGCGCGTCGTACTGGTAGCGCAGGGCATCCAGCCGCCGGTAGACCTGGGGCAATTCCTGAAGCCGCAAATCCGGAAACGACAGCCAGGCCGCAGGCGCCTTCGCCTCCTGCCCCACCTGCAAGGCCATGCGGCGGATCGCGATCATGTTGGTGGCAGGGCTGAAATTGAGGTCCATGTCCGGGCATGCGCTGACGCTGACGCCGGTATCCGCATCGGGCCCAGCGCCCTGCCCCACCCGCCAACGGCCATCGGCGCCGGGGTGAAAGCGCAAGTCCACTACGCGCTCACCGCAATGGCCGGACACATGGGCAGCCTGCGTCACCCAGCCTGTATCGACACGGACCACATAGCCCAGGTCGCATGCCAGCCCTTCGTCATGGAACACCGCCATGCCGCGCAGGTCCCAGCCGCCATCGGCCCGCTGGTAGACACGGCAGACATCGCTGCCAGTGCCGCCGCCAATGCGGCGCCAGAAGAAGGTGTGTTGCGGTGCGGCGGTCATGGCAACGGTCTGCGGCATAGGGGTTCCTCCTGCGGTTCAGTGCCAGGCGCCTCCGCGTTACTGCCTACTGCAGCAGCAAACCCATCTGCATCGCACCATGGTAGGTGCCATCGATGCACACGGCCTCGGGCTCGGTGCCCCAGGCGACGAAACCCAAGGACTCGTACAAGGCGTGAGCGGCCGGGTTGGGCAGGTACATGGTGAGGTGAACGCGGCGCGCGCCTGCCTGGCGAGCGTGGTCGATGGCCTGGAGCACCACCAGGCGCCCCAGGCCCTTGCGCCGGTGGGCAGGTGCCACGAAGGTGCCCCACAGTACAAGCTTGTGGCGCGAGGAGGTGAATGGCCCCGATGGGGCCACGGCGGCTGTGGCGGCCAGCGCGGCCCCGACAAAGGCGCCGAACACGGCGTTCGACGGAGCGGACAGCTGGTCACGAAAGCCCTGGAGGGGGCGCGCCAGCTCCTCCTGCATGCCCAGGCCCAAAGGCACGGGGTTGTCTGCAGCAACCTGCCAGCGCAGCGCGCTGAAGGCCTCGGCATCCTCGGCCGTGAGCCGGCGCACGCTCGTGCCATCGGACAGCGCCATCACGCAGCCACCGGCACCTGTTTGCGCATGAACACGCTGTGCACATCCGGCGCATAGTCGCCAAACGGACCGCACTCTTCATAGCCCATGCGCGCGTACAGCGACAGCGCCTCGGGCTGCAGGGGGCCGGTCTCCAACGCAAAACGCTTACAGCCGCGCGCGACGGCCTGGGCTTCGACAAAGTCCAGCAATGCCCGGGCCAGGCCCTGGCCGCGGGCCTCGGGGCGCACGTACATGCGCTTGACCTCGCCGAAATCGGCGCCCAGGACCATGGCGCCGCAGCCCAGGGCCACGCCCTGCTCCGAGCGCGCCACGGCGAACAGCACGTGGGGCTGGTCGAGCGCGTTGAGGTCGATGCCGTGGTGACTCTCGGGTGGGTACAGCGGCTTTTGAAAGGCGTCGAGGTCGTCGATGAGCTGCACCACGTCGGGTTGGCGGGGGGATTCCAATCGGATTTGCATGCTCGCTATCGTACGGGAATCGTAAGGGATCGCACCCCACCGCTGCCTTCAGTTCGGCCGATGCACCCACCAGTAGATGAGCCCCGACGCAAAGGCCAGCCAGACCAGCACGATGGCCACCGCCGCAGCCCGGCTCCGGGGCCGCTCCAGCACGCTGGCTGCCTTGTCACGGGCGTCCTGCAGCACCGCAGGCGGCAGCATACGGATGACGAGCAGCAGGCCCAGAGGGACGACAAGCAGGTCGTCTAGATACCCGAGCACGGGGATGAAGTCGGGGATCAGGTCAATGGGGCTGAGCGCGTACGCGGCCACTGCAACGGCCAGGCAGCGCGCGGGCCATGGCGTGCGCACATCGCGCGCGGCGAAGTAGACGGCGACGACGTCACGCTTGATGCGGCGCGCCCAGTCTTTGGCGGCGGTCAGGAGTGACATGGTGAGCAAGTATCACCCAGGCCGCAGGCCCATCACCCCTGGGTCTTGAAATACTGCGCGCACATGCGCCCGACCACTTCAGCGACTTCCTCGACAGTGGGCAGTGCATTGGCAGAGAGCGCAAGCAACACCTCCTCCCTACAGAGGAAATTATCGTCCTCCGCCTGCGAATACCTGATCCGCAGGTGCGTCCAGAACAAGTCCGGATCAACTTCTACGACGCCGCTGCGGCTGAGCCAGGATTTGGTCTTGGAAAGCCGGATGGCGGTGAAGTGGCTAGCGTACTCAGCGTACAGCGCCTGTGGCGGGACGCGCGGGTCTGCACCGGTGGCCAGGTGCTCGAAGACGGTGTGGAGGAATGGCAAGAACCATCGGGATTCCCGATTGGGAGGTTCCCCCAGGTGGTCGTTGAGCGCGGTGCGGGCCCGCTCCCATGACGCGCGTTGGGCTGCACTATCGAGGTTAGCGTTCACCTTGGGAGGCTTCTTCGTGGGCACAGTGGTCGTCAAAGCGGCCACGCGGGCTTCGTACTCGGTGCCCTTGAAAAGGCGCACATCGGCAGCCACCAACTTGGCCCGCGCGGCCAACGCCTCGGCCAGCACGGCGGCCACGTCGAGGCTGCCGGCGTTCACCGCCAGGCGCAGCGGGGTGCGGCCGCGAGCGTTGGCAGCTGCGGGGTCCAGGCCCCACTCCAGCAGTTGGCGGGTGGTGGCGACAGGGTCGCCAAAGCGGTGCCAGGTTGCCGAAATGCCTGCGCGGCTGCCGGCCAGGCCCTCCACGTCGCCAGCGATGAACATCAGGGCATTGGAGCCGCCAGTGTTGGTGGCGTGCACATTGGCACCGCGCTCCCTGAGTAGTTGCAGCAACGGCAAGCTGCCCAGGTAAGCCGCCATGAGCACCGGTGTGTACATCCCGCGCTGGTCCATGGCTTCGATGTCGGCACCGGCCTTGAGCAGCATGTCGATGGCCTGCAAGACCATGTCGGCGTGGCCTTCATCCGCATCGTCGCGGAACGGTATGTCAGAAATCTCGCCCCGCATGTCGCGCAGCCCCAGTGCGATGCAGATGGCGGGCTCTTTGGTCTGCTTCGGATCGCCCCCTGCCGCCAGCACCAGGCCCAGCTTCTCCAGCACACGATGGTGCTCCCCGGAATAGGTGGACAACTGCCCACAGCACACGGCCAGCGGCGTGGAATTGCGGTTCTTGCGCCTGTTGGGATCGGCACCGTGCTCCAGCAACAGGCGCAGCAGCGCCACCTGGGCATCCACGCGACGGGCCACGGATGCATCGTCAGAACTGTCGGAGTAAGCCCAATGGGTGCTGCAGACCCACTGGGCCGCAGGGTACTGGGACACACTGATGCGGTCCGGGTGTACGCCTGAGCGCACTAGGCGTTCGATCTCGGCAATGAGGGCGTCGAATCCAATCTCGCGTTCCAGGGTGACGTTTGAAGAGGCCATGACGAAAAGTGAACAGGTTAAAAAATGCGGGAGGATCAGGACTTGGCCATCACCGCCAGTTCCTGGTGCAGCAGCAACTCCACCTCGCTGGGCTCGAACTGCGCGGACATGAGCGGTATGGCAAAGCCGTAGGTCGCGCCCTCGCGGCGCAGCACCCAGGCCAGTTGCAGGCGCGCGAGCGACTGGCGCAGGGCTTGGGCGTCGGCCTGCACGCCATGGCCTTGCAGCAACCCCGCCAGCGCCACCAGGCTGGTCTCGCTCTGCTGGGCGACGTGGTAGACCACCACGCGGTCGAGCCGGCAGGCGTCGTCGTCGGGCGAGAGGCGGCCCCAGCCGGCCAGGGCGTCCTGCACGGGCTGGGAGGCCAGGGCCTGGTCCAGGTGGCGCGCCTCGATCACGCGCTCGCCGGGCTGCAGGGCCTCCAGGCATTCCTGGCACAGGATGGCGACCAGGTTGGCGCGCAGGCCGCTGGCGTCCACCAGGCGCTCCACCAGCGCATCGCCGCCAAAGCCCAGGCGCAGGCGGCGCAGCGGCTCGGTGGCCAGGGCTTTGCAGGCGGGCCGCTCCAGCCCGCCGATGGCCAGCACCTCGCCAAAATTGCGAAGGGGGCTCTGGTAATCGAGCACGGCCGTGGCATACAGGTCCCAGAAGCCGGCCAGCATGAACCAGCAGCGCCCTTCTTCGCTGAGCGAGCGCAGGGTGGACAGCTGGTGGTAGCCGTTGTTCGACTCGTCGCGAAAGAACAGGTCGGCCTCGTCGATCAGCAGGTACAGGCGCTTGCCGGCGTACTGGGCCTGCAGGTGGTCCACGATGGCTTCGAGCGGCGTCTCCGCCGGCAGGCCGAACTGCAGCGCCATGCGCGGCGCCAGCCGGTGGTCGCGCAACGAGACGTAGTGGCAGACGATCTGCGGGTGGCCCTGCAGGCGGCGCTGCACGGCCTTGAGCAGGCTACTCTTGCCCAGTTGCCGCCCGCCCACCACCAGGTAGTTGGCCGGCTCGCGGTTGACCACGCGGGCCAGCAGTTGCTCGCGCCCGAAGAAGGAGCCCTCGCGCGTGACCCCGCCCCGGGTCTGGTAGGGCGAGATGCGTGTCACGCGCAACTGGGCCGAGAGCAGGCGCAGCAGCACCTGCAGCGGCTGGGCCGAGAGCAGCCATTCGGTCTGGCTGGCGCTGTCCACCATCACGTGCAGGTTGGCACCATCGTCGGTGTGGGCGCGCAGCAGTGGCCAGGGGGTCTCGGTGCCATGGTCGCACAGGATGAGCAGCACGTCGGTGCCGGTCTGCGCGGCGCGCAGCTGGCGCAGCACGGTGGCTTCGTCGAGCCCCGGCGCGGGGATGTAGAGCAGGCAGCGGTCCAGCGAGACCGGCAGGTCCGGTGGAAACTGCCACTCGAACACCGCGCCGGGCAGCGCCCAGTCGCGGCTCGGCTGGCTGCGGGCAGACACGCGCTCGGCCAGCACCGTGGACTGGTCCGCGGGGTCGTCGTGTGCGAACTGCACGGCGCTCTGCCAGTCCCGGGTGCGGACCTCGGCAGCTTCGAGCGTGGCGCGCAGCCGGCCCACGGTGCGCAGCAGCTGGTCGATGCGCGGCAGGCGCGAGACAGGGGTGCGCAGCAGCTTTTCGGGGCGCAGCTGCGCCGGGCCGATCAGCGGGTGGCGCAGCACCCATACCACGGCGCCCACGATGAAGATCAAGGCGCACCACTTGATGAGGCTGCGCAGCCAGCCGAAGGGGTCGGCTGCCTCCACCGCAGCGATGCGGCTCTGGCGCACGGCCTCGGGGTCCATGTCGTCGCCCTTGCCGTCCTGGCTTTCGGGGCCGGCTGAGCAACTGATGGGCAGCGCGCCAGCGGGCATGGGCGGCTTGCCGGGGCGGCAGGTCCAGTGGTACATGTCGGGCGTCATGTGCAGCAGCACCTGGGTGCCGGACAGGTTGCCGAGCGCAGGGTCGTTGATGACATCGGCCTGCAGGCGCAGCGGCCCGGGCGAGGTGACGCGCAGCTTGGGGAAGGGTATCTGCGGCGCGTACTTCTGGATGTCCTCGGGCCAATGGCCCAGCTCCTGGCTGGCCTGCACCAGGGCCACGCGCCACTGCACCAGCTCGCCCCATAAGGGGCCGATGCTCTCGGCCGTGCGCACCGATCCGCGGGTGGCGGGGTTCAGGTGCGGCGTGAGCAACGCGCTGCCGATGAACAGCGTGGCTGTGGCGATCAGCAGCGCGCGCACTACCGGCCAGGTCAGCCAGTACCTCAGCTGTTCGAGCACGCGGCCTCCAGCACCATCAGGCCCGCATGGCGCACCGTGTCGCAGCGCCAGTGCAGGCGCGCCGCATCGCCGGTGCCGCGCACATGGATGAGGTTGCCCCAGAACAGGCGGCGCAGGTCGTCGTCCTGCAGGTAGGGGCGGGCGCGCCCCAGGTCATCGGCCTGCAGCAGGCTGCGCAGGCGTTCGCGCGGGGCGCCCTCCTGCGCCAGCGGCAAAAAGGTCTGCCACAGGCGCGGGCTGCCTGCCAGCTGTGTGCGCAGCGCGGCAGATGCAGCCTGGGTCTCGTTGATGCCCTGCTCCACCAGCCACTGCAGCCCCTCTTCGAACAGCGCGGGGTGGCCGCCGCTGGCGTCCAGCAGGTGGGCCAGCACGGGCGTTGGCCAGTCATGGCCGGGCCAGCGCTGGCGCGCCAGGATGGACAGATCGGCCAGCGTGGGCTCGGGCCAGTGGTTGACCTGGGCGATGTTGAGCAGCGACAGGTCGCCGCTGCGGTACTTGAGGTCGGCCAGCGCCTCGCCGCCGCACAGCAGCAGGTGCAGGCGGCCGCTGTGCATCTCGCTCAGGCTGCGCAATATGCCGGCCAGCGTTTCGCGCAGCGCGGGCGTGCCCTGCTCGAAGCGGCTGACCAGGCAGAACAGGCGCTCGCCGGCCACAAGGCGCCGCTCCAGCGCGGATTCGAATTCATAGTCCGACTGCACCTCGCCCAGCCCGCACTGGCGGCCGATGGCGGCGAAGTACTCGGTGGGCGCGGTGCTCACGCTGTAGGGCGGCTGGATGTGCAGCACCGACGTGGCCCCGTACTGCTGGCGCGCGCGCTGCAGCAGCTCGGGCCGAAACGGCGGCTGCCCCCAGTGCGCGGGCGACAGCAGCATGGAGATGGGGTACGGCATGGCCTGCGCGAGTTGGCCGAACAGCCGGGCCTGGAAGGCGCCGAAGGGCTGTTCGCGCTCCGCACCCGTGGCGGTGCCCGCAGCCGTGGCAGGCGCCTCCACCTCGGCCTGAAGCGGAAACTCCGGCGCAAACCCGGCAGCGCTGAGCAGGCGGTTGGCCTCGACCTCGGTCAGGCGCAGGTAGCGGGTGCAGGCCACCACCTTATCGCGCGAGCGGGCGTTGGGCGCCGACATGCCGTTGCGCCAGTTGTTCACCGCCTCGCGGCTCAGGCCGATCTCGGTGGCCACCCCCGAGGCGCTGGCACGGATGCGGCGCATGTAGAGGGACAAAAGCTCCGGGAACGAATCGTGGGCCATGGATGGTGGGCGGCAAGCCGTTTGGGGAATGGGATGGCAGCAAAAAGAGGCCGGAGCCTCTGGCACGGATTGTCTCCTGAGCCAGGGCTGCCGACCGCCAAAAAGCCTGTGCATCGAACAGCGACCGAGCCCGGCAGTGGGCCGGCAGGCCATGGCCGCCGCTCGATGCGGGCTCACACCAGCCTTTGCACCAAGGGCCAGGCCTTGTGGCAGGCCAGCCCGCATGCCGCCAGCACCGGGCTGTACAGCACGGCAACGCCCACGATGGTCATCAGCCAGCCAGGCTCCTCGTCTTCGCAGTCCTCCCCGGCCTGGCCTTTTTCTCCCTCCCTCGCGGCCTTTGCGGCCTTGTCCTTGTCCGAATCGGCGTCACCTGTGACCTCCTGCACCATCACCCCGGCCACCGCCAGCAGCGCAACGCCCAGCACTCCCAGGTAGGAGTACTGCAGCGCCAGGCGCTCCAGCGGATAGAAATAGCCGGCCAGCAGCACGCCCGGCAGCACGAAGAACAGGCGCATCAGCCACCGGTACCAGTCGTAGCCTTCGCCTTTTTCCAGCGCGCCCAGCACCAGCCGGTAGGCCAAGGCCCCCAGCACAAAGATCACCCCACCCCACCATTCGATCTGCGTCAGCATGTGTGTTCTCCCTGGTCAAGAGCCGATGGCCGCGACTTCACCGTCGGTCTCGTCATCACCGCCATCGCCTTTCAGCTCGCTGTGCGTGCGCGTCGCGTAGTACAGCGGCAGCGCAATGGCCAGCACCAGGCCCAGCCCGAGCCACAGCCACAGGCCCTTGAACAGCAGCACGGTGACCACGGTGAAAAGCGCTGCGTGCAGCAGGCCCTTGAGCGCCGAGCCCAGCACCACCACGCCGATGACGCCGTCCATGGTGTTCTTGACGCCGTTCTTGCCCATGGCCTTGGCGATCTCGACAAAGGCCTCGGCGGCCTCCTGCGCCTCCTTGCGCTTTTTGGCCTCGTCCTTGGCCAGGCGGGCGACGGAGAGGGGCTTGGCCGGGTCGTGCGCATCGGCCGCAGCGCGTTCGCCGGGCTCATCACCATCGTCCGGGTCGTGCGCGGGCTCGACGATGGTCTGCAGGTGCGGGTACAGCGCCAGGAAATACGAGCGCGGCACCCACTGGCCCTTGTCGAAGTACATGCGCTGGGTTTCACCGACCTGGTCGTAGAACACGTCGAGCACGGCGGCCTGCAGGCCATGGCCGAAAAGCGCCACCAGGGGTGACAGGGGCAGCGGGTCGCTGGTGCCGGTGTCGAAGTTCAGCTGCAGGTAGCCGGGCGCGGCCGTCACCTGCTGGTTGAACCACTCGGCATCCCACAGGTCTGCCAGCGCCACGCCCAGCTTTGCGGCCCAGCGCGCGGCCTCTGCGGTGTTGCCCTCGGCGATGTACTGGTACACCAGTTGGGCGTACTTGAGCCGGATCGGATCTTCGAAGAACAGGTGCAGGGTATGTGCGTTTTGGGACATGGTGGAGTCGGTGCAGCGACCGGGATGGGCTGCGAAGTGGTTGAATTGTTGCCGTGGCGCGTGTGCCGCGCCCTCTCCACCTTGTCCATCGCCGCCGCTTCGGCGGTTGACAGCGCGTCAACCGGGCCATGGCAGGCATGCCTTTTGACTCGCTCGCCACAACCCTGCCCCGCGCAGTCGCCAAGGTTACAAATACCCCAGTCGCCTCGTGCATACTGGGTACCCCTTTCAGCGCCTGAGTCGCACCTCCGTGCAGCAGCAGGCCGCCCGCAGGGCACCCATTCCCAACGCAAAGCCCACTCCAGCGCCCGGCCATCCCGGTCGGCCTGCGCTGCGGGCGGCCTTGCGTTGCCGCTTACCAGAACGAACCTAGGGAGATACAACACCATGTTTGCCACAAAGCCACTGGATGCGCGCCTGTGCGCGACGCTGCTGTCAGGCGCCACCTTGCTGCTGGGCCCCGTGGCCGCACAGACCACGGCCACCCCGCCGGCCAAGACCAGCGCTGCGCGGCAGGCCGCTGGACCCGCCGCCCCCTTGTTTGGCGGCACGCGCGAAAAGCTGGTCGTGGCCATGCCCAAGACCTATGCCAAGAGCGAGACCATGCTCATCTGGGGCGACTACTTCAACCACCTGGCACGCTGCGGCAACATGGACCTGCAGAACCTGCAGGGCGAGTCGCTGGAGCGCAGCGTGAACATCGACACGCTGGGCGAGAAGGAGCTGATCGACGGCATCGTCGCCGGCAAGGTGCAGCTGGCCCAGGTCAACCCCGGGCTGGTGCCGCAGTTGGTGGCCGCAGGCCAGCCCACCCCCTTCGGCGTGCCGGGCAACAAGGCCAGTGGGCAGCGCAACTCGTACAAGCTGATCCTGATCTCGCGGGTGGACAGCCCGTTCACCAAGCCGCAGGACCTGGTGGGCAAGAAGATCGCGCACACCACGCCCACCTCCAACTCGGGCAACCTGGCGCCGCGCGCCCTGTTCCCTGCGCTGGGCCTGGTGCCCGACCAGAACTACGAGGTGGTCTTCTCCAATGGCCACGAGCGCTCGGTGACCGGGGTGATGCACGGCTTCTACCCGGCCGCCGCCGTGGCCAGCGACCTGTACCAGCGCATGGTGGTCAAGGGCGACGTGAAGGGGTCGAGCATTCGCACCCTGTGGGAGAGCCCACCCTTCATGACCGAGACCTGGACCCTGGGCAAGGACGTCTCGCCCGAAGTGCAGGCGCGCGTGACCAAGTGCTCGTACAGCTACAGCTTCTCGCCCAAGCTGCGCCAGCTGCTGCCGGGCAACGACTCCTTCCTGGCCATCAACTTCGAGCGCGATTTTGCGACGGTGATGGAGGTCTACAACAAGACCCAGAAGGCCCAGGCGGGCAAGGCGGCCACAGCGGCCAAGCCCTGAAGAGCCACCGATCCGCTGACTAGCTAGTGGGTCATGCAGGGACATGGCACAGTCTGGGCTCGCTCGCCGGCAGGTACGCTGGCCACCCCGGCGTGAAAAGGCGTTGGGGTGTAGCGCTTTCAACACGATGAAGCAAAGGCCCCGCTCTTGACCACTCTTGCTGCGATGATCGCCCGGTTCTTTCTGCGCCACCTGCTGTCGTTCGTGCTGATCTGCGCGGTGCTGCTGCTGGGCCGATGGGCTTGGGCCGAGTGGCAGGCCTACCGGTCATCACAGGCCGAGATTGCCCAGCTGGCAGGGGCCGACCAGCGCATCGCGCGCGATGCAGGCGCCCTTGCCACCGCCAGCCAGGAGCGCGTGGCCAGGCTATCGTCGGCATCGCTGAGCGCCCTGGGCGAGCGCATCGACGCGGTGGACCAGGAGACCCGGCGCAAGCAGCTTGAGCGCCAGAAGGCCAGTGAGCTCGGCCCCCTGCTCAAAGGCCAGCCCATCCTGGAACACCAGTTGGCCGGCATGCGGCTGGATGCCGAGATCTACCTGCTCGACGCGGAGCGCAAGTACCTGCAGGAACTGCGGCTGCGCTTGCAGGCCACCCAGTCGGCGCAGTCGCGCCGGGCTGAGCTGGAGCGGCTGCGCCTCAGACACCAAGGTGTGTACACGCAGTGGCAGGCCGCAAAAAGGGAGCGGGAGGCGCTGGAGCAGAGCCATCCCGTGGCATGCCGGCTGGGCATCGGTTCGGCACAATACCGCCAGTGCGGGCAATTGAGGGCGCTGCAGGACCAGTTGCTGGCAGACAACCGCCGCGCCGATGGCGACTACCAGCGCCAGTTGGCATTGGTGCAGGAGATACAGCCGCTGCCGGCCCTGCAGGCGTTCGCGCCGGACCGCAGCGATATCGACACCTTGCTTGCACCACTGCGCGAACGGCAGGCGGCGCTGCAGGACCTGCGTGCCGGCAACTGGTTTGGCAGGCTGTCGGCCCCGCTGCTGGAGATCATGCCAACGGCGCTGCTGATACTGCTGGGTGCCATGCTCACGCCGCTGGCCATCAAGGTGCTGTTCTACTTCGTGCTCGCACCGCTGGCCGCGCGGCGCCCTCCCGTGCGCTTGCTGCCGGACAGCCTGGGCGAGCTGGCGCTGGAATCAGGCCACGCAGCGGTGTCGCGCGAGGTGGTGGTGGACGCCGGCCACGAGCTGCTGGTACACCCCGACTTTCTGCAGAGCGCGTCCACCGCAGGCCACAGCGACACCTGCTGGCTGCTGAACCCACGTTACCCGCTGACCAGCCTGGCGTCGGGCATGGTGGCGCTGACCCGCATCCGCGCCAGCGAACCTGCGACCTATGTGGTGTCGGCCACGCAGGACGCCCACAGTGAAATCGGCGTCCTGCTGCTGCCCGCAGGCGCGGCCCTGGTGATGCAGCCGCACAACCTGGTGGGTGTGCTGCAGCAGCGCGGCATGCCGGTGCGCATCACCTCACATTGGCGGCTTGGCAGCCTGCACGCCTGGCTCACGCTGCAACTGCGCTACCTGGCGTTCCACGGCCCCGCGCAACTGATCGTGCAGGGCTGCCGGGGCGTGCGGGTAGAACCGGCCGATGCGGGCCGCGCCATCAGCCAGGCGGCGACCATCGGCTTCAATGCCAACCTGGGCTATTCCACGCGCCGGTGCGAGACCTTCATCGCTTACCTGCGCGGCAAGCAGGCTCTGCTCAACGATTCCTTCGAGGGCGGCCAGGGGTTCTATGTGTACGAGGAGATGCCCCACCCTGGCAAGCACCAGGGCGGCCCGGCACGGTGGCTGGAGGGCTTGGCGGATTCGGTGCTCAAGGTGTTCGGGATCTGAGAGGCTGAGAGTCTTTCGTCCATGCCCGCCTTGCACGCCAAAACACCCTGGCTCTTCGAAAGCAAATGCTCGCCATAGCCCGAGCTATGACTGCGCTTTGCGCCTAGATCCAGTGCGTTGTGACGCGCCTTTCGGGCACGGTCAAAAAACCCTCAGCCTCTGAGCCGACGGGCCCCGTGCAAGCGGGCCCCAGGGTGAAGAATCTTTAGTCCACCTGAAGCGGCACGCGCTGCTCGATGAGCGCATAGGTCTCGGGCGTGAGGATGGACTTGGGCACGGTCAGGCACACGGCGTTGTCCACGAACAGGAACACGAGCGTGTCGCTCTCCTGCCGGCGCTTGAAGCCGGCCCACTGCCAAAGGCTGTGGGCAGCATCCGATCGCTGCTCGATGCAGTCGGCCCGTATGTCGAGGGACTGGGGCGCAAGGCAATAGCCGTCGTCCTCGAACATGGCATTCTGGAGCGAACGGGTGCCGCTGCCGACCAGCGCCCAGAAGGCCAATGCACCGATCACGATGCCTGCGGCCCCCACCGCCAGGTGGCTGCCCATATCAGGCAACGACTCCAGCCAGCGGAACAGGAACACCAGCGGCACCACGGAGGCACCCCACAGCACCAGGGGCAACCACCATCGTCCCGACCCGGCTGCTGTTTTGTCGCTGCTCTGATCACTGCTGCCAGCACCGCGCCGCAGTTGGGCCTTGGCATTGGCCAGGATGCGTTTTTGCAGATCGACATAGTCGCTGCGCGTAAGGGAAAAGGATTGCATGGGTACGGCTTGGGGCAATGTGTCACCCCACTATAGAGGTCAACCCATCCCCTGCCCTGCTACGGCGGCCGCAACCGGCACAATCTCACGGTTGCCGGCAGAGTTTGCGCTGTGCCCTCACGCCCCTAGCCGCTCCCGTGTCAGCCGCGCCACATCCTTCACCCAGGGCTGCACCGCCCAGTGCTGCGCGGCAAAGGCGTTGATCTGATCCTGGTAAGTCAGCGACGCACCGATCACGTCCAGCCCATCGAGAAACATGCGCCGGTGCCGCTCGGAGATGGTGAACGGTGCGCTGCGCCCCGCCGTGCGCACCTGCCGCTGCTCCACATCGATCTCCATGGCCAACGGTCCTGTGGTGGTGCGGGCCTCCTGCATGAAAGCCTGGGCATCAGGCTCGCTCACCATGGCCAGCAGCAGGCGGTTGTTCATGGCGTTGGAGTAGAAGATCTCGCCAAAGCTCGATGCGACCACGGCCTTGAAGCCGTACTGCTGCATGCCCCACACGGCATGCTCGCGGCTGGAGCCGCAGCCGTAGTTGCTGCCGGCCAACAGCACGTCGGTGCCGGCAAAGGCCGGCTGGTTGAGCACGAATTCGGGCCGCGGCTGGCCCGCGCCGTCGAAGCGCAGGTCGTACAGCAGGCCGGGCGCCAGGCCCGCCTTGTCGATGCCGCGCAGAAACTGCTTGGGCATGATCTGGTCGGTGTCGAGGTTGGCGATGTCGAGCAAGGCAGCCTGGCCGCGCACGGTGGTGTTGTTGTCGGCGGTCATGCGGTCACCTCCAGGGTCCGTACATCGGTGATACAGCCAGTCACCGCGGCAGCCGCAGCCATGGCCGGGCTCATCAGGTGGGTGATGGCGCCGCGGCCCTGGCGGCCCTCGAAATTGCGGTTGGTGGTGGAGGCGCAACGCTGGCCGGGGGCCAGCACGTCGTCGTTCATGGCCAGGCACATCGAGCAGCCGGGCTGGCGCCATTCGAAGCCGGCGGCCACCAGGCGCGCGGCAATGCCCTCGGCCTCGGCCTGGGCCTTCACGGCGCCCGATCCGGGCACGACCATGGCGCGCACGCAGCTGGCCACCTGGCGGCTACCGACGATGCGATCCACCTCGCGCAGGTCTTCGATGCGGGCATTGGTGCACGAGCCGATGAACACATGCTGCACCGGCACGCCCGCCAGCGGCTGGCCCCCCGTGAGCGCGGTGTATCGCAGGGCCTGCTCGGCGCTGCTGCGCTGCACGGCGTCGGAAATCTCCTCGGGCCTTGGCACGGTGGCGTTGATGGCCATGGCCTGGTCGGGGCTGGTGCCCCAGGTGACGAAGGGGGCCACGGCGCTGGCGTCGAACACATGCTCCACGTCGAACACGGCACCTGCATCGCTTTGCAGCGTGGCCCAGTGGGCCAGGGCCTGGGTGCGTACGTCGCCCGTGATGTCGGGGGCCTTGGCCAACACGTAGGCGATGGCCGTGGCGTCGGGGGCGATCAGTGCGCCGCGGGCGCCCGCCTCCACCGCCATGTTGCACAGCGTGAAGCGCGCCTCCACCGACAGCGCAGTGATGGCGCCGCCGCAGAACTCCACCACATAGCCGCGCGCGCCCTGCGCGCCGATGCGGCTGATGACCATGAGGATCAGGTCCTTGGCGGTGGTGCCGCTGGGCAGCACCCCATCCACGCGGATGCGCATGTCCTTGGCCAGTCGGTAGACCAGGGTCTGGGTGGCCAGCACGTGCTCCACTTCGGATGTGCCGATGCCGAAGCCCAAGGCGCCCAGGGCGCCGTAGGTGGTGGTGTGGCTGTCGCCGCAGATGATGACCATGCCCGGGCGCACCATGCCGTGCTCGGGCGCGATCACGTGCTCGATGCCCTGCAGCGGGTCGTTGGTGTCGAACAGCGGGATGCCGTGGCGGTCGCAATTGGCCTTGAGGTTGCTGGCCTGCAGGGCCGAGGGTGGGTCCTGGATGGTGCGCCAGCGCACCGGATGCGTGGGGATGATGTGGCTCACCACCGCCACGTTCTGCCCCGGCACGGGCACGCCGCGCCCGGCCTCGTGCAGGCCGGCGAAGGCCTGGGGGCTGGTGTATTCGTTCATCAGGTGCAGGTCACAAAAGAGCAGCACGTTCTGTTCGTCCAGAACGGCCACGGTGTGCGATGCGACCAGCTTCTGGTAGAGCGTTGTGGGGATGGTCATGGTCATCGTTGGTTTTGTTGTGTGGGTTCTTGCCTATCGGCCATCCAGCAGGAAGGGCAAAGCCGCTTCGAGCAGCGCATCCGGCGCTTCCTCGGCGATGTAGTGCCCGCAGGGCAGTGCGTGCCCGCGCACGTCGGCCGCCACGCGCTGCCATTCGGCCAGGGGCTTGAAGCACTGGTGCACCACGCCCTGCTCGCCCCACAGGGCCAGCAGCGGCATGGCCAGTTGGTGGCCGGCATCGCGGTCGGCCCGGTCTTGCACCAGGTCGATGCCGGCGGCGGCGCGGTAGTCCTCGCAGATGCCGTGGGCCGTGCCGGGCAGGGCCAGGCAGCGCACGTACTCGGCCAGGGCCCGTGGGTCGAACGGTGCCAGGCCCGCGCTGCGCCGGCCCATCACGTCGCGCACATAGGCCGCAGGTTCGGCTTCGATCAGGCGCTCGGGTAGCGGTGCGGGCTGGATCAGAAAGAACCAGTGCCAATAGGCGCGCGCAAAGGCGTCGTTGGCCTGCTCGTACATGGCCAGCGTGGGGGCAATGTCCAACAGCACCATGCGCTGCACGGCCGCCGGGTGGTCCGCCGCAAGGCGGTGCGCCACGCGCGCACCCCGGTCATGGGCCAGCACGGTGAAGTGCGGGTGGCCCAGGTGCTGCATCACCGCCAGCATGTCGGCGGCCATGGTGCGCTTGCTGTAGAGGGCATGCTCGGCATCGCCAGCAGGTTTCGCCGAATCGCCGTACCCGCGCAAATCCGCCAGCACCAGCGTGAAGTGCTGCGCCAGCACCGGCGCCACCTTGTGCCAGATGGCCGAAGTCTGCGGGTGCCCGTGCAGCAACAGCAGGGCCGGGCCCGTGCCACCCACCAGCGCGTGGATGTGCTGCCCGTCGGGCGTGGGCACGCGGTAGGGGGTGAAGCCGGGGAAAAGCGGGGTCGTCGTGGTCATGGGTGTCGTTGGAACTGCGGCGGGGTCTATTCGGCGGTGATGCCCCGCTCTTTGATCAATTTGGCCCACTGCGGCATTTCCTTTTCAAGCCGGGCGCGGGCCTGCTCAGGGGTCGAGGGCGTGGGGTCGAAACCATCCTTGGTCATGCGCTCCTTGAGCGCGGGGGCATTGAGCGCCTGGTTCAGCGTGGTGTTGAGCCGGTCGATGACGGGCTTGGGCGTACCCGCCGGCGCGAACACGATGAACCAGGTTTCGAAAGCGTAGCCGGGCAGGCCCGCCTCGGCAATGGTGGGCACGTCTGGCATCAGAGCCGAGCGCTTGGGGCCCGTGACCCCCAGCGCCCGCAGCTTGCCCGCCTGCACATGCGGCTGCGCGGCCGACAGCACCGGAAAGCTCAGCGCCACCTGGCCCGACATGGTGTCGATCATGGCCGGGCCGCCGCCGCGGTAGGGGATGTGCACGATGGGCGTGCCCGCCACGGCCTTGAACAGCTCGGCCGACATGTGGAAGGTGCTGCCTGCCCCTGCAGAGCCATAGGAGTATTGCCCCGGCCTGGCCTTGAGCAGCGCCACCAGTTCCTTGATGTTCTTGGCCGGCAGCGCATTGTTGACCACCAGCACATGCTGCGAGCTGGCCACCATGCCGATGGGCGCCAGGTCCTTGAGCGTGTCGTAGGGCATCTTCGCGGTAAGGCTGGGGTTGATGGCCAGCGACACGGTCTGCAGGCCGATGGTGTAGCCGTCCGGTGCGGCCTTGGCCACCATATCCACGCCGATGTTGCCGCCGGCGCCGCCCTTGTTCTCGATGAACAGCGAGCCGCCCAGTGCCTTGGCCCACTCGTCCGTGACCAGCCGCGCGGCGATGTCGGCGCTGCCGCCCGGGGCATAGGGCACCACCAGCTTGATGGCCTTGTTGGGGTAGCCGGCTGGCTGCGCCATGGCGGCGGATGGCGCCAACAGGGCCAGTGTGGCTGCGGCGACTGCAGCGGCAGCCATTCGGCGGGATGTGAGCGGGATAGCGGAATCGGTCATGGGTTTGTCTCCTGCAGGTGGTTATTTGTTGTGGGTTGGATCTTATGAGTGATGTGCAA
Source organism: Acidovorax sp. A1169 (assembly GCF_030704685.1). Lineage (GTDB taxonomy): Bacteria > Pseudomonadota > Gammaproteobacteria > Burkholderiales > Burkholderiaceae_C > Acidovorax. Next base: position 35,674 of record NZ_JAUZDX010000021.1, on the reverse strand, counting down.
AGCCATAAATACCGTCAAAATTACTTCATTCATAAATTCAAAGCACGAATCAAGCACCCATGGACGGTTTTTCGGACCTGCGCTTTTTTGCACTGCTCATGAAGGAAGGCAGCCTGGCCGCCGCCGCGCAGCAGATGGGCATCACCCCACCTGCGGTCAGCCGCCGCCTGGCCCAGCTGGAGCACCGGCTGGGCGTGCGCCTGCTGCACCGCACCACGCGGCGCATCCACCTCACGCCCGAGGGCGAGACCTACCTGCTCGACGGTGCCCGCATCCTCGGCGACCTGGAGGCGCTGGAGCGCACGGTGGCCGGCGCGCGCAGCTCGCCACGCGGCCTGCTCAAGCTGGCCGCCACGCTGGGCTTTGGCCGCGTGCACATTGCGCCGGCCCTCTCGGCATTCGCGCGCGCCTACCCCGAGGTGGAGGTGCAACTGCACCTGACCGACCGCCCCGTGAACCTGGTGGAACAGGGCTTCGACGCCGCCGTGCGCTTCGGCGACCTGCCCGACTCGCGCCTCACGGCCCGGCGCCTCATGGCCAACCAGCGCGTGCTGTGCGCGTCGCCCGCCTACCTGGCGCAGGCGGGCGAGCCAACGCAGCCGGCCGACCTGCTGGCCCACCACTGCATCGTGATCCGCGAGAGCGACGAAACCTATGGCACCTGGCATCTGCACCAGGGCGAGCGGCAGGAGACCGTGAAGGTGCGCGGCATGCTCAGCACCAACGACGGCGCAGCGGCCACCACCTGGGCGCTGGACGGGCATGGCGTGCTCATGCGCTCGCACTGGGACGTGGCGCCCTACCTCGCCTCAGGCCGCCTGCGGCTGGTGCTGCCGGGCTGGGCCCTGCCCGCTGCGGACGTGACGCTGGTCTACCCGACCAAGAGCGACCTGTCGGCCAAGACACGGGCGCTGGCGGATTTTCTGGGGGAGTGGTTTGCCGGGCGGCGGGTGGCGTGAGCAGCCGGCGCACGGATGCAGAATGCAGGCACACAGCAAGGGAGCACACAGGCATGCAGATCCGCCCCATCGCACGATCAGAACTCTCGGAGCTGCTGGCGCTCTACACGCACCTGCATGCTGACGATGACCTGCCGCCCGACGACGGGACGGCCGAACGGATCTGGGATGAACTGCTGGACAGCGGCCTCTATCGGTATGAAGGTGCCTATGTGGATGGCCAACTGGTCTCCAGCTGCACCATCACAGTCATCCCCAACCTCACGCGCGGCGGCAGGCCGTATGGTTTGATCGAGAACGTAGTGACGCATGCCGACCATCGCGGGCGTGGCTACGCCAGGGCCGTGCTGCAAGATGCCCTGTCCTTCGCCTGGGCCCAGGGCTGCTACAAGGTGATGCTGATGACCGGGCGCAAGGACGAGGCGACGCTGCGATTCTACGAATCCGCAGGCTTTGACCGGCATGGCAAACAGGCCTTCATTGCCCGGCCTTGAGTCCCATCGGGTTCACGCAACGCCCGCAAACGCATCTTCGATGAAGCGCTGAAGCTCTTGTTCTTCCAGCAGTTCGATCGAGAAATGGCCAAAGCGCCTGGGCAGCCACAGGATGCGCGCGCCGCTGGGTGACTGCAGATCGCCACGCGCCAGGGGTTTGCCATGCTCGTCTTCCGGCTGCACACCGGCGGCCACCAGCTCATCGTAGGCCGCCTCGATGTCAGGGGTGGAGTAGCAGTGGCGGTAGATCGTGCCCTCGCCCTGGGTGTCCATCAGCGCCTTCAGGTTGCCGGCAATGGGCTGCACGAGCATGAAGCGCTCGGAGCCAAACATCACCACCGCATAGCGCACATGCAGGCCACCGCGCTCCCACACCTGGGTCCTGGAGACCCGGGCGCTGAAGACACGGGCGTAGTAGGCGCAGGCCTCCTCCAGGTTGCTGACCAGAACATCGACGTGGCTGAATTTCAGATCCATGGCTTGCCATCACTCCTCACTTTTTTCAAAGGTGCAGAGCTTCGCACAGGCCAGGACCTTCAGATTTCTCAAGCCCTGCCGATAACAACCGCAGCCGCATCAACAAACCAAGAACCAGAAAATGAGTGCAGTCAGTCTTTCCTCTCCGGCAGCAGCCCTGGGAACACAGAGTGCCAGCATCAAAGCCTCCACCGCATCGAAAACGGCCCCAGCACCAGCCTCCAGCGGAGTGGCCGCAGCAGTCGCCACGGCCACGAGATTCACTGCATCGGTCCCACCGGCGATTGCACCATCGGCCACCGGCGACACCCGCTTTCTCCACGTCACGCAGTACCCCGCGTCCCTCGAAGCAGTGGACGTGACCTACGAGGCACTGGCGAACCTGCAGACCCGCAACGGGCAGATGCAGGTGTGGGAGCAGGCACCCACCACGGCGGTGGACCAGATCATCGGCCGCAACGCCAGTGCCACCACAGAGAAGGCCCGGTTTGCCGGGCTGGGCTCGGCCCTGCTGGAGCAGGTGGCCAGCACCGGCGCCAGCTACCGGCAGACCATCGTGAACGTGGGCGCAGCCTACTCGCCGGGCAAGATCCAGGGCAAGGCCACCGATGCGCTGTGGGCCATCCAGTCCCGCCCCAGCGCCAGTGCCGAGCTGACCATCAAGACCCAGTCGGGCGCAACGGTGCGCATCTCGATTGCCGACCAGCGCGAGCCGATCGGCACGGGTTCGGGCATCGCGGTGCAGATCGATGTCGAGGGCGACCTCACGCCGCAGGAGAAGCAGGCGCTGCAGTCCCTGGCCAAGGGCTTCGACCAGGCCATAGAGAGCCTGACCGGTGAGCCGCCGACGCTGGACCTGGAAGGCCTGTCGAAGTTCGACACCCAGTTGCTGGGCAAGGTCGAGTTCAAGACCAGCCTCTATGGCGTGGACGAGAACGGCTCGCGCATCCAGAAGCTGGGCGTCCGCTACACGGCCGACGCCAGCAACCGCGAGATCGAGATCAAGACCCCCCAGGGCACGGTGGCTATGAAGACCGACCTGCGCCAGAGCGCGCTGTGGGGCACGGCGGACCAGAAGGCCTATGCCGTGCAGCAGTATCTGGGCCGCATCGACAAGGCCGCCCAGCGCGGCAATGCAGACGCGGACCTGGTGGAGCTTTTCAAGTCCAGCTTCACGGCCATGAACGGCAGCTACGGGTCGGCCGCAGGCAACCGCGCCACCACCGGCCTCGGGCCAGCCCAGTCCGTGGACTTGAACCGCGATGCAGGAGCCTTCAGCGAAGAGGACCAGAGCCTGCTCACAGGCCTGGCGGACTTCAACGCCTCGATCACCGCCACCCGCCGCGCTTCGAACCCGCGCCGCCTCAAGGAGGTGGACAGCTTCGAGTACACGCTCAACCAGTCCACCCAGGTCTCAGGCACCTCGCCCGGTAACCGCGCCGTCACACAGACACAGACCGCCAGGCTGCTGGCGTCCTTCCACCAGTCGCTCGACGGACCTTCGGCCAAACTCAAGCTGACCTCCGACTCCGCCACGCAGAACTACTACTACAAGAAGGTGGAAGACAGCAGCAGCACCCAGGTGGAGCTGGCCTACGAGAAGGACGAACCGGTGCGCGCCCTGGTCACCCAGACCGCGTCGCAATCGCTGCAGTCGCTCAAGGTGGAAAACAACCGGATCACCGAAAACACCGCCGATCCGGCCCGCCAGCAATCGAAGCAGACGGACCTGCTGCCCCTGCTCAAGGAACTCAAGCGCCAGCAGGAGGCGAATGCGCTGGCGGATGACGAGAAGCAGAAGACGTTGCGGGAGTGGAATGGGATGGTGCTGGGGGACTGGGGAACGGCGTAGGGCCCAGGCGGCGCATCCCGAGTCCGGTCAGGAGGCCACCGCCAGCTCATACCGCGCCAACGCCCAGTTCCCCTTGGGCACCTCGCTGTGCAGCACGAACCCGAAGCGCTCATAGATCGTGCGCAACGCCTTGCGGTCCGCCACGCAGTCCAGCCGCAAATGCGAAAGCTGTAGTGCCCGAGCCCGCTCGCGCGCGAAGTCGAGCAGTGCAGTGGATACGCCCTGCCCCGCCCAGGCCCGGCGCACCGCAAGCTTGTGCACGAAGGCCGAGGTACCCGGCGCTATCTCCGGCCAGTAGTGCGGATCATCGAGCTCAAAGCGCATCACGCCAGCCAGCTGCGCCCCGTCGGCTTCGCCGGCAAGCACCATGAAGTAGGCCCCCGCACTGATCTGGCGCAGCACGCGCTCGTGCCCCACTTCTTCGGCACCCCACAGAGGGCGGCCAGCATTGGCGAGCCACTGGGCCACGTCCTGCAACAGGGTGACGACGGCGGGCACGTCGGCGAGAGTGGCTTGTTCGATACGCAACGGTGCTGGCATGGTTGAACCGGTAGGCTGGGTCGGCAAAGGGAGCGATATCTTAGCCACCGCCCACCTGCGCCGCTCGCATACTACATAAACGCCGCAGCGTGCATGCGCGGGCGCATGCGAGAAGGAAGCCACACAAGCCGCGCCACCAACTCCTGCTAAGATTTGCCCATCGGGAACCCAGCCTCCCGAATCCTCACGGATAGATGGTGTCCCATCCAAGCGCTGATCACTCTTTGCTGGAGTCATCCGTGGACACCTCTATGGGCAACGCCCTTCCCCTTTCCGTTCCTCCCCAGGACCTCGCTGCCCGCATCGGCACGCCCGGGGCCCCTCTCATCCTGGATGTGCGCCGGCAGTCCCGCTTTGCGCAGAGCACGCACCTGCTGGCCACCGCGCGGCACTGCACACCCGAAGACATCGCCGCCCTGGCCGCCAGCGCCCCGCCCTGCGAGGCCGTCGTGTACTGCGTGTATGGCCACGCCGTGAGCCAGGAGGCAGCGGGCGTGCTGCGGCAGGCGGGCTGGAATGCCCGCTTCCTGGCGGGAGGGTTCGAGGGGGGCGAGCCCGGCGTCGACACGCCCGAGGACCTGGCCCGCTGGCGCGCCATGCGGCCCCTGGGGCTGCGCAAGCGGCCCGACCTGGGCGTGGATGGCACGGCTGCATCGCGCTGGATCACGCGCGCACGGCCCAAGATCGACCGCATTGCCTGCCCCTGGCTGGTGCGCCGCTTCATCGACCCGCGAGCGGAGTTCTTCTATGTGGAAGCGGCCCAGGTGCTGCCCGAGGCGCAGCGGCTGGGCGCCGTGGCCTATGACATCCCTGGCGCGCCCATCACGCACGAAGGCGCGCTGTGCAGCTTCGATGCGCTGCTCGCAGCCTTCGACCTGCAGGCCGACCCGGCACTCGCCGCGCTGGCCCTCATCGTGCGCGGCGCCGACACCGACCAGTTGCCACTGGCGCCGCAGGCGGCGGGCCTGCTGGCAGTATCGCTCGGCCTCTCGCAGCTGCATGCCGGCGACGACCTGGGCATGCTCGCGGCGGCCATGCCCGTGTACGACGCGCTCTACGCCTGGCGCCGCCAGGGGGTGGCAGGGCCGCAGGAAAACCACCGCTGGGCGCCCGAAGGTGTGCCAGCATGACTGATGTGAATGAAATGACCGACACGAACAACGTGGCCACGATGGCCGACAAGGGCGGCGGCGCCGCCGCCGATGCCCGCCCCGCCGACGTGAGTTTCGCCCAGGGCCTGTGGTTCTGGCTCAAGCTCGGCTGCATCAGCTTTGGCGGGCCGGCAGGGCAGATCGCGATCATGCACACCGAGCTGGTGGAGCGGCGCCGCTGGATCAGCGAAAAGCGCTTTCTGCATGCGCTCAACTACTGCATGGTGCTGCCCGGCCCCGAGGCGCAGCAGCTGGCCACCTACATCGGCTGGCTGATGCACCGCACACGCGGCGCTCTGGTGGCGGGCGGGCTGTTCGTGCTGCCCTCGCTGGTGCTGCTGGTGCTGCTGTCGTGGGTGTACATCGCGTACGGGCACCTGCCCGTGGTGGAAGGCATCTTCTACGGCATCAAGCCCGCGGTGACGGCGCTGGTACTGCATGCGGCGCACCGCATCGGCACACGCGCGCTTAAGAACCGCTGGCTCTGGGGCATCGCAGCGGCGGCCTTCGTGGCCATCATGGCGTTCAGCGTGCCCTTCCCGGCCATCGTGCTCGCGGCCGCGCTCGCCGGGCATGTGGCCGGGCAGCGCTGGCCGCAGCTGTTCACGGCCGGCGGCCACGGCAGCGCCCAGCGGGGCTATGGGCCCGCGCTGATCGACGACGACACCCCCACACCGGCCCACGCGCTGTTCAGCCGCAAGCGCCTGGCCCAGGTGCTGGCCGTGGGCGGCGGCCTGTGGCTGGCGGCCATGGGGGTGCTGGTGGCGCTGGTGGGCTGGGAGGGCACGCTCACGCAGATGGGCTGGTTCTTCACCAAGGCGGCGCTGCTGACCTTTGGCGGGGCCTATGCCGTGCTGCCCTACGTGTACCAGGGTGCGGTGGAGCACTACCAGTGGCTCGATGCCGGGCAGATGATCGATGGCCTGGCGCTGGGCGAGACCACGCCGGGCCCGCTGATCATGGTGGTGGCTTTCGTGGGCTTTCTCGGCGGCTGGCTGCACAACGTGCTCGGGCCCGATGCGGCCTTCTGGTCCGGCGCGCTGGCAGCGTCGGTGGTGACCTTCTTCACCTTTCTGCCATCGTTCGTGTTCATCCTGGCGGGCGGGCCGCTGATAGAGACCACGCACAACCAGTTGCGCTTCACCGCGCCGCTCACGGCCATCACGGCGGCCGTGGTTGGCGTGATCCTGAACCTGGCACTATTCTTCGCGTACCACGTGTGGTGGCCGCGGGGCTTCGCGGGAGGGGTAGACGTCGCGTCAGTCGCCATCACGCTGCTGGCGGGGGTGGCGCTGTTCCGCTTCAAGCTGGGGGTGCTGCCCTTGCTGGCCGGCTGTGCGTTGGCCGGACTGGCTTTGCGCATGCTGGGCGGATAGCAGGCCAGCGCGCTGCAGCTCAATCGCGCAGCAGCTCTTCAACCAGCGTACGCACGATGGGCATGGCCGGTGCTTCGGTACGGCCAGCCAGCGTGACCAGGCCAAACAGCGCGGTGGCGCTCTGCTCGGGCACCATGGGCAGCTCCACCAGGTCGGGCGCGGCGGCGCGCACAGCCAGCAAAATGGCGTCGCTCTTGCGCACCACCTCGACCAGGCTGGGTATCTCCTCGCAGCGCAGGGTCACGCACGATGCGGGGTGGGCCCCGGGGCCGTAGCTTTCCATCAGCCGGCGTGCCACCTCGTCGCTGAGCGGGGTAGCAGCGATGGGGTAGTCCTTGAGCATCTCGAAGCGCACGCCGCCGCGCTTGCGCAGCAGCGGGTGGCCCCGCCGGCACATGAAGGAGCCACGCAGCTCGCAGACCAGCTCGGTGCGCAGGTCGGTGGCAGGCTGCAACGAGCGGGCGTCGATCACCAGGGCATCGAGCTGGCGGTCGCGCAGGGCCTGCACCAGGCGGTCGGTGCTGCCGCGCGAGATTTCCAGCGTGAGCTGCGGATGGCGAGTGGCCACCTGCATGAGCAGCGGCGTCATCAGCAACGCGCCTGGGCCCGAGCCCAGGCCGATGCGAATGGCGCCGCCCTCACCCTGCTGCATGCACTGGCCCAGGGCACGCAGCTCGGCGGCATCGTCCACCAAGTGCTGCGCGCGCTGCAGCACCTGACGGCCAAAGGGCGTGAGCTCGCTGCGCCGGCCGATGCGGTCGAACAGCGGCAGGCCCAGTTCGTCCTCGATGGCGCGGATGCTGCGGCTGAGCGCGGGCTGCGTGAGGTGCATGGCCTCGGCCGACTTGCTGAACGAGCCGGTCTGCGCCAGCGAGATGAAGTGCCGAAGCTGCACCAAAGTCATCGCAATTTGCCCCTTTCTGGTGCGTGATAGTCGAATAACTTCAACTCATGCTAACCCACTTTGCAATGCATTGGACGCGCAGATAGGCCAATCCTAAGATGGCCCGACTGACCTGTAAAGCGCGCCCCCAAAGAGCCGCGTGGCGAGGCCAGAGGGTGTCGAAGAAACGCAAGCCATGGCTGCATGGCCGCTTACCAATTTTTCCGCAAGGGATCGAAATGAACCACACAACGATTGCGATGAAACGCCTGCTCGCCACACTGACCGGGCTCACAGGCCTGGTGCTCGGCGCCAGCCCCCTGGCCGCGCTGGCCCAGGCACCCAATGCCTACCCCGCCAAGCCGGTGAGCCTGATGGTGCCCTACCCTGCGGGCGGCCCGTCCGACGCGATGGCCCGCATTCTCAACACCCCCATGACCCGCGAGCTGGGCCAGCAGGTGATCGTGGAGAACCTGGGTGGCGCCGCCGGCGCCATGGCCGCGCAGAAGGTGCTGGCCGCGCCGGCCGACGGGTACTACATCTTTCAGGGCTCGCCCAACGAGGCCATTCTGGCGCCGCTGGCCAATGCCGCGGTGAAGCTGCGCACGGAGGACTTTCGCCTGGTGCACCCGGTGTCCGACGCGGCCATGGTCTTCGTGACGCGCAAGGACCTGGGCGTGAACAGCGTGGACGAGCTGATAGCGCTGGCGCGCACGCCGGGCAAGGACCCGCTGAGCTACGGCAGCGTGGGCATAGGCTCGCTGTACCACCTGATCCTGGAGAAGGTGCAGCAGACCACGCACACCACCATGCAGCACATCCCCTACAAGGGCAATGCGCCGCTGCTGCAGGACCTTGGGGGCGGCCAGCTCGACTTTGCGGTGCTGGTCTACAGCTCGGCGATGGGCGCCATGGCGGACCAGGGGCGGCTGAAGATCATCGGCCAACTGGGCGCACAGCGCTCGGAGATGCTCAAGAACATTCCCACGGTGGGCGAGGGCAAGGCCCTGCCCAACTTCTCGTACAAGATCTGGACCGGCTTCATGGTGCCCAAGAAGACGCCCGAGCCCGTGGTGCAGCGCCTGCACCAGGCCATTGGCCGCGCGCTCAAGGACCCGACCGTGCACACCCAGCTCGCAGCGCAGTCCATGGTGGCATCGCCCGCGATGACGCTGGCAGAGTCCACCGCCTTCTTCGAGAGCGAAACGGCCCGCTACCGCCAGATCGCCCGCTCCATCAACCTGCAGCCGCAATGATGATGAAGATGTTGCATAGCGCATTGTTCGACACCCTGCAGGAGCGCGCCAGCGAGTTCATCGCCCTGCGCCGCGACATCCACCGCCACCCGGAGTTGGCGTTCGAGGAGCAGCGCACGGCAGAGCTGGTCGCCGAGCGGCTGGAGCGCTGGGGCTATGCGGTGGAGCGCGGCATCGGCGGCACCGGTGTGGTTGGCAAGCTGGTGCGCGGCCCCGGCCCGCGCCTGGGCCTGCGCGCCGACATGGACGCCCTGCCCATCACCGAGGCCACGGGCGCCGCCTGGAGCAGCGCCCACCCGGGCGTGATGCACGCCTGCGGGCACGACGGCCACACCGCCATGCTGATGGCGGCGGCCTGGTACCTGGCCGAGCACGGCCAGTTCAGCGGCACGCTGAACCTGATCTTCCAGCCCGCCGAAGAAGGCGGCGGCGGCGCGCTGCGCATGATGGCCGACGGCCTGTTCGAGCGCTACCCCTGCGATGCCGTGTTTGCCATGCACAACATGCCCGGTGTAGAACAGGGCCACCTGCTGCTGCGCGAGGGGCCGGCCATGGCGTCGAGCGACTACGCCACCATCACCCTGGAAGGCGTGGGCGGCCACGGCGCCATGCCGCACGCGGCCATCGACCCCGTGGTGGCAGCAGCCAGCCTGGTGATGGGGCTGCAGACCATCGTCTCGCGCAATGTGGACCCGCAGCAGATGGCCGTGGTCACGGTGGGCGCTCTGCACGCCGGCCAGGCCAACAACGTGATCCCGGCCAGCGCGGTGCTGGAGATCAGCGTGCGCGCCATGGACAGCGGCGTGCGCACGCTGCTGGAGCAGCGCATCCGCGCACTGGTGGACGCCACCGCCACGGGCTACGGCGTGGTGGCCCACCTCGACTGGCGGCCCGGCTACGCCGTGCTGGTAAACACCCCCGCAGAGACCGCCCTGGCGCGCCAGGTGGCGCTGGACCTGGTGGGCCCGGAGCGCGTGACCCTGCAGGCAGCGGCCCTGCCGGCCAGCGAGGACTTTGCCTTCATGCTGGAGAAGGTGCCGGGCTCCTACCTGCAGATCGGCAACGGCAATGCCCCCGGCGGCTGCATGGTGCACCACCCGGGGTACGACTTCCATGATGGCAACATCGTGGTGGGGGGCGCCTACTGGGTACGGCTGGCCGAGACCTTTCTCAAGCCGCAGTGACAGCCCCCAGCATGCCCGTGCGCGGGTGGCAGTTGAAGTATTCGAAATACTGCTCTGCCGCCGTGGCCACCGTGACCTCGTGGTACAGCTTGAGCTGCGCCGCCGAGCCCATGGTGCCCAGGTACTTCATGGCCGCGCCGAAGATGGCCACGTGCGTGGGGTGCGACTCGGCCCAGCGCTCCAATGACGCGAGACTGCGCCACCAGCCCATGCCGAAGCTCTTGTCCATGGGCTTGCCCGCCGCGTCCACCACGCTCATGTAGCGGTTGGCATAGCAATCCACCTGGAGCCCCTGGTCCTGCAGAAAATCCATACCGGCGCGCAGCACGGGCTCGACCTCCTCGGTGTACATGCGCCGCTCGTCGCCCTGGGTGCCGGTCCAGTCCTGGCCGGAGCGGATGAGGCACAGGTTCTCGTGCGGCAGCACGCGCTGGTGCAGTCCCTCGGTGACGATCTTCGGCGCACCGGCGGGCTCCATGCCACTGGTCTGCGACAGGGCCAGGCGGTCGCGCATGCCGCCCCAGTAGGCATGCTCCTGGATGGGTTCGCCCAGGCCGCTGGCAACGCCGGCCACACCCTCGATCACATCGCCCGAAAACAGCGTCTCGAAGCGGTCCGCCGCAGGCTGCAGCACCTCGGTGAACAAGCCCAGCCCGGGGTCGGAAAACGCGCCGGATGCCCAGCGCCCGCCGTGCTCGGCAAACCAGGCCGCGTAGGCGGCCGGGTCGTCCCAGTAGCCGATGGTGATGGTGTTGAGGTAGCCCGCCTGGTCCACGCACTGCGCGCGGTCCCAGTGGCCCGGGCCGTTGGCCCCGGCAAAGGCCTCGGCGATGCAGTGCAGCGCCCGGGTGGCCAATGCCGGCGCCGGTGCGTCGGCCCGGTGCTGGATGCCAAAGTAGCCCATGACCACGCGCGTGACTTCCGCGCGGTAGCGCGCGACCGTTGCGGGGTATGGCGGCACGTAGTCGTCGGGCACGCGGCGGTGGCGCAGGCGCGGGCATTGCAGGTGGGTGGGGATGGCGGATTCCATGGCGCGGCTCCTCGGTGCGGGCGGGCTTACTCGGCCAGGGCGACGATCGCGGGCTCTGCGCTGGCTTCGTTGGCGGCGGACACCATGCCGGCAGGCAGTTGCGAGACCACACGGTCGCCCGGCGTCTGGTTGAGCAGCAGCCGCGTGACGTCGGGCCGCGCATAGTGGCCGGCAGGGTCGGCGGCGGTCTTGGCCAGGGAGATCGTGCCCAGGTCGATATCGGCAATCACCAGGCCTTCTTCCTTCTCGCCCAGCGGTGTGCCCAGCGATACGCCGTCAGGGCCGTAGATGCGCGCAAAACCGCCGCCTTCGAGCAACAATTGGCGCTGCAGATCGTCGGTGCAGAGCATGGCGTGCATCTCTTTCGACACGGTGGCACACGGCGCGACGACGAAGCAGCCGCCTTCGACCGCATAGATCTGGCTTGCGGCATTGTTGACCTCGGCACCCAGGGCGTTGGCCGCACCCCGGTACAAAGAGAAGCTGGGCCAGGCGCCGATGTGGATCTGCTCGTTCTGCGCGTACATGGCGTACTTGCTCAAGGGCTGCAGGTGCTCCCAGCAGGCGAGCATGCCGACGTTGCCGATGGCGGTCGGCATGACCGCCAGGTCGCTGCCGTCGCCTTCGCCGAACACGGTGCGCTCCACATGCGTGGGCTTGAGCTTGCGCCGCGTCTTGACCACGCGGCCCTGGTCGTCAAACAGGGCCTGGGCGATGTAGAGGCTGCCGCCCGCGCGCTCGCTGTAGCCGGTGGACATCCAGATGCCGATGTCGCGCGCGGCCTGCGCCAGGCGCTGGAACTCGGCCAAGCCGACCACCAGCGAGTTGTCGTTGTAGCGCTGCACGTACTGCATGCCCATGGCGGGCGAGTTGAGCCAGATCCACCAGGGGTAGCCGGGGATCCAGGTCTCCGGGAAGGCCACGAGCTGCGCGCCCTGCTTGGCCGCCTCCTTCATCAGCGCAATGGTCTTGTCGATGGTGGCATCGAGGTCGAGGAACACGGGCGCAGCCTGGACGGCGGCAACGCGCAGCTTGGGGTGGAGGGTGGCGGGCATGGGGCGGGTCCTGTAGGTCAAGGTGAGGGGTTGGGCCGCGCGGGCAGTGCCTGCTGCGGTACCTGAATGCTCGGGCCGAAGCCGCGCGCCGTCTTGCCTGTGGGTCTCGCGGCTCTTGCCGCAAAGCCACGCGGACGGCGACTTGACTGAAAGTCTCCCCAGGCTTGATCCAGACTCGCCACCTGGGGTTAACCGGCATAGGCCTTGCTTGAAGAATGGGCGCGCCCGGAGGATGATGGGTGCTTCCGCTCCCTTCCTCCCCATGCCCGCTTGAGACCCCGCCATGAGCCAACTCTTGAGTACCGACCCCATTGCCCCGCGCGACCGGCTGGCCTACTGGACCGACATGATCTGCACCACCTACGTGCAGCTCGAATGCGATGCGCCGCGTGGCGACCGCTTCGGCGGCTCCATCCAGAGCCACCACCTGCCGGGGCTGGACCTGTCGGTGGTGCGCTCCTGCGCACAGCGCGTGGTGCGCACGCCGAGCTTCATCTCACGCGCCACGGACGACTGCTTCATCGTGAGCCTGCAGACCAAGGGCCACGGCGTCATCTCCCAGGACGGGCGCGACGCGGCCGTGGCGCCCGGCGACTTTGCGCTGTACGACAGCACGCGGCCCTACACCCTGCAGTTCAGCGAGGACTTCGAGGAGATCGTGCTCAAGCTGCGCGGCGAGCAGTTGCGCGCGCTGGTGGCGGGCACCGAGCAGTTGACAGCAACCACCGTCTCGGGCCGCAGCGGGGCTGGGCACCTGATGGCCAGCATGGTCACCGCCTTGCGCGGAGAGGTGGACACCCTGCCCGCCGCCTCGGCCGCTGCCGTGGCCAGCGGCGTCATCAGCGTGCTGGTAGCCGGCCTGCAGTCGCTGCCCGCCTGCAGCCGGGCCGAGCCCTCGACCATGGGTGCCTACCATGTGGCGCGCATCAAGCGGCATATCGACAGCCGGCTGCGCGACCCGGCGCTGACCATCGAATCCGTGGCCACCGACCTGGGCATGTCCAGCGGCCACCTGCACCGCCTGTTCAAGGCCGAGCCGCAGTCACCCTCGCACTACCTCTGGGGCCAGCGCCTGGATGGCGCGAGCCGCGAGCTGCTGGATGCACGCCGCACGAAGACCTCGGTGGCGGAAATCGCGTTCGGCTGGGGCTTCAACGACGCGGCGCATTTCAGCCGGGCGTTCAAGGAGCGCTTTGGGCAATCGCCGCGGGGGTGGCGGGCACAGGGGCTGGCTGAAATCAGGGGCTGAGCGTTGGCACAATCGGCCCCATGCATGAACTGAATGCGAAAGACTTCTGCACGCTGACGCCGCTGCTCGAAGGGCCCCACGTGGGCACCGAGATCATGGGCGCCGTGCTGTCGGGCCACACCCGGGGCCGCATCTTTGTCCCGAAAGACGGGGACCTGCGCGCCGCCTTTGTCTACGACAACGGCTTTTGCGTGCTGGCGGGTGCCCTACCCGACGCGCGGTTTGCTGCGGCCTGCCTGGACTGGTTGCAGGGGCCTACCGGCCAGGACTTCTTCATCCTTTACCCGAGCCACGCCGGCTGGGAGCCGGTGCTCGACTCGTGCCAGGCGCCCGCCGTGCAAAAGCTGCCGCGCGTGGGCTTTTCGTTCGACCGTAGCCGCTTTGCGGCGCAGCACACCAAGCATGCCTTGCCGCCAGGCCACCGCCTGGTGCCCATGGATGCCGCGTTGCTGCGGCTGTTGGCCGAGGGCCCCTACCCCTTCGCGGCGGGCATGTGGGCCTCCAACGCGCAGTTCGAACGCGAGGGCATCGGCTTTTGCGTGCTCCATGAAGGGCGGGTGGCCAGCCTGTGCTACTCGGTGTTCGTGAAGGGGGCGCGGCACGACGTCGACATCGGCACCTTGGACGGTTACCGGCGGCGGGGCCTGGCCAGGGCGGTGGCCACGGCCTTCATCGATGAGTGCCTGCGGCGCGAGCTGGAGCCGGGGTGGGACTGCTTTCGGGGCAATCGGGCGTCGTATGAGCTGGCCCAGGCCCTTGGGTTCGAACCGGTCCATGAATTCGCGGTCTACGCCCGGGGGCTAGACGGTTGATTGCAGCCCCACCAGATGCAGTTCGGCAAACGGCATGTGGTGCATCAGCTCGCGCAGCAGCAGCAAGGTGGTGGCGAACTCAACGCTCTCGGGCAGGCCCTCGCTGGCAGCCGGCCGGCCTTCGGAGACGGCGGCCAAGCGCTGGAACAGGCGCTCCATGGCCTCCAGCGTGAGCAGCATGGCGGGTGCACGCGGCACGCCGGCCAGCTCAGCCAGAGCCACCAGATGCGCGTCGGTGGACCACCAGGCCATACCCGACGGATTGCCCTGCGCAGCGTACAGCCGGTGGGCCAGGTAGACCTCGTCTTCGACGCTGGCGATGGCATTCTCCAGCTCCAGCGGGGTGGGCACGTCGCGCCGGAAAAAGGCCCGGGCGGTCCGGTGGGTGCCCAGGGCCAGGGTGATCGCGGCACCATTCGGGGCAGCGCCTGCGGCGTCCACCGGCACGATCAGCGTGCGCTCCGGCCCCACGTACAGCAGCGTGAGAGGCCGCCCGGGCTCGGAGTGGGTCTGCAGCAGTTGCAGGTCGCGAGCCGTGTCGGGGGCTGTGGCGCCATCGGTGGCAGGAAGCGGGTAGCGAGCGAACATGGCGTGGTCCATCACCCTTGGCGCGCACCGCCCTCACCGCTGCCGCCATAGCTGCTGCCGGGCCCGCCAGACTGCTGGGTGCCCGGCTGGTCGGCCTGCTGCTGGGTGCGGGCCACGGCGGGCATGTAGTGCATGCGGTGGTGCATCTCCACCGTCAAGGCCTCGATGCGTTCGCTGAGCTTGCGGGTCATCTCGGTCAGGCGCGTGTTCTGCTCAAGCAGGTCGAGCAACTGGGCGGTGTTCTGGGTGGCGATCGCCTGGCGCTGCTCGGTGGCCCGTGCCAGGTCTTCGCGGTGCTGGGCATCGGCATCGGCAAGCGCCTTGTCGCGCTCGGCCTGGCGCGTCTGCGCCAGCAATATCAGGGGCGCTGCGTAGGCCGCCTGCAGGCTGAACGCCAGATTGAGCAAGATGAAGGGGTAGGCATCGAATTGGGCCACGCCCGTCATGTTGGCGATGATCCATACTGCGACAAACGCGGTCTGCGCGGCCAGGAATTTGGGGGTACCGAACACGCGGGCAAAGGCTTCGGCGTTGCGCGCGAAGCCGTCGTTGCCGAAGGCCGGGGACAGATGCTCATGCTTGCGCAGAAACCGCAAGTGATCGACCACGGGGGGCGAATCCTTGGCAGGGGCTGTAGGCGCTGTGCCGGGGGCGGTAGATGTTGTCGTCATGCGAAGGACCTCGTGCAAGCGGGGGAACAGAACTGGGCGCGCCAGGCGGCACAGGGTTGGTGCCACTCTACCCTGCAGTGCCCTTCCCCCAGGGAGCCTTCAATTTCTGTGCCAGCAGGCGCGGGGATTGCGCGGGCAGTACGGCCGCCCCACTCCTGCCGCCAAACCGTGACTTTTGTGGCAATAACGCAGGCGGACTTCCAGCCCACCCACCTGCAACGGCGCCGCCCCATGGTGTGATGCGCGGCGGTGACCAGGGGGCGCTGCGCAGCATGGCCGCGCAGCCCCCTTGCCGCCGACAGGGGATGCCAGCGGGCGCCTACACGCGGCGGCTAGCAACCTCACTACATTGACCACACCGCCGCAGAACAGGCAGCGCCCGCCCCAATGGCCGGCCCATGCAAAGGACTGCGACGAACCCCTCAGCCAGGGACAACACCATGACTGACACGATTGAACTGCGAGCCATGCGAGACACTCCAGCACAACATCCACAGCACGCCGCCACCGCTGCCCGCACCGGTGCGGCGCTCTCTTCCGGCCGCCGCTTCCTGCCCAACACCATTGGCGTGCTGGCACTGGGGGCGGTGCTGTTCTTCACGGCCTGCTCCACGCACCCTCCCGCCGGTATTGAGCCGGTGGCGGGCTTCGACGCGCAGCGCTACGCAGGCCAGTGGTACGAGGTGGCCCGGCTGGACCATTCGTTCGAGCGCGGCCTGCAGCAGACCACGGCCAACTACGTTCCCAACCCCGACGGCACCATCAAGGTGATCAACCGCGGTTTCGACCCCGGTCGGGACCGCTGGAAAGAGGCCGAGGGCAAGGCCCGCTTTGCCGGCGAGTCTGACAAGGGCGCCCTCAAGGTTTCGTTCTTCGGTCCCTTCTACGGCGGCTACAACGTGGTGGCTCTGGACCCGGACTACCAGTGGTCCATGGTGGTCGGCTCGAACCGCGGCTACTTCTGGATCTTGTCGCGCACCAAGACGCTGCCGCCCGGCGTGCGCGAGCAGTTGCTGGTAAAGGCCCAGTCGCTGGGGGTGGCGGTGGACAAGGTGCTGTGGGTGGCGCAGGATGGCCCGGCTCCCCCAGTCGCACCGAAGGTGCTGAAGAACCCCACGCCGCACTAAAGTTCCGTGCTGACTGGCCGATAAGGGAGAATGCAAGTCTCCTCCTCATCGTCTGCCGGCAAGGTGCCTTCTTCCAGCGGCGGCGGCGGCGGCGAGATCGCCAAGCTGCAAAAGCAGCTGCAGTCCCTGACCGAAGAGCTCAGGAACCTGGCCACGCCCGACATGGACGCCAATGCCAGCAAGGCCAAGAAGGAGAAGGTCAAGCTGCTGCAGGCCCAGATCCAGATGGTGCAGGCGCAGATCGCTGCCATCCAGCGTGCGCGCCAGCAAGAACAGCAGGCCGCACAGGCCCAGAAGGCCGAGGTGGCAGCCCAGACCGCACGCGAGCAGCGCGCAAAAACCGAAACCCAGGCCTCCACCAGCCTGGGCAGCCAGCTCGATACCTACGCCTGATCCCTCAGGGTCGACCAGAAGGAATGCCGAATTTGCGCAAGCGGTAGGCCAGCGTGGCGCGGCTGATGCCCAGCAGGCGGGCGGCAGAGGCCACGTTGCCAGCGGCGCTGTGCAGTGCCTGGCGCAGCAGTTGGGCCTCGGCCTGGTGCAGCGGGGCCACCCCGGCCATGGCCGCTGCAGCGGCCTGGGTTGCCGGGGCGTTGCCCCCCGCCCAGGGCATGTGCAGGGTTGCGGTGCTGTCGGCGCCCAACTGCAGGGACATCACGCCGGTGCCGGGCTGCTCGCCACTGCTGAACAGGTGGTGGGGCGCGATGGGTTCGCCATCGTTGACGAGGATCACGCTGCGCTCGATGAGATTCTGCAACTCGCGGATGTTGCCCGGGAAAGGGTAGTTGAACATGGCCTTCACGGCCGCCTGGCTGAAGCCCGGACCCTGGCGCCGGTGCTTGCGCTGGTAGTGCGCGAGAAAGTGGCTCATCAAGAGCGGGATGTCATCGCGCCGGTCGCGCAGCGGCGGCAGGTGGATGGGAAAGACGTTGAGCCGGTAGTACAGGTCTTCGCGAAAAGTGCCCTCGCGCACGGCCTGGCGCAGGTCCACATTGGTGGCGGCCACCACGCGCACGTCCACCGTGATGGTGCGCGTTCCGCCCACCCGCTCGATCTCGCCTTCCTGCAGGGCCCGCAGCAGCTTGCCCTGGGCCACCAGGCTGAGGGTGGCGATCTCGTCCAGGAACAGGGTACCGCCGTGGGCGCGCTCGAACCGCCCGGGCCGCGATGCCCCCGCGCCGGTGTAGGCGCCGCGCTCCACACCAAACAGTTCGGACTCGACCAGTGTCTCGGGGATCGCAGCGCAGTTCAGCGCCACCAGGGGATGGGCCTGGCGCGGGCTGATGCGGTGCAGCATGCTGGCAAACATCTCCTTGCCCACGCCGGACTCGCCGGTGAACAGCACGGTGGCAGCCGTGGGCGCCACGCGCTGCAGCATGTGGCAGGCGGCATTGAAGGCCGATGAGGCGCCCACCATGGTGGCGCCATCGGCGTCAGGAGCCCCTGCCAAGGCCACCGAACCCGGCGAAGCCCCCAGGGTGCCCTTGCGCGATGGCGCCCGGGCCGCAGCGGGCGGGGTGCCCACGAAGTCCTGCGCGTTCAGGTAGAACAGGTCCTGTCCGGGGTCGTCCCAGCGCTCTGCCGACTTGCCGATGACGCGGCAGTGCGCCGAACCCGAGGAGCGGCACTCCACCTCGCGGAACACGATCATGCGGCCAAACAGCGTGCTCACATAGCCCGTGGCATAGCCCACCTGCATCCAGCAGGCCGGAGAGCCCCCCACGCCATAGGCAGCGATGTGCTCGTCGTCCTCGCTGGAGTTGTGCCAGATGAACTCGCCTTCGTAGTCACCGGTCTCGGCATCGTAGCGCGCATGCACCACCTCGACCTGCACCACGCCCTCCAGCGCGTGCAGGCGCGTACCTGCCATGGCGGCGGCCGGGGGATCGGCGTCGGGCCACTGCTGGCGCACCATGCGCGCATCGCGCGCGCCACCGACGTAGCCGGCGCGGGTGAGCAGGCCGCGCGCCTTGTCCAGGCCAATGCTGTCGATCAGCTCGCGCCGCAGCGAGCCCAGGGCCTCGGAGTGCAACAGGATCATGCGCTGGTCCTGCAGCCAGATGCGGCCATCTCCCGGCGAGAAGAACAGGCATTCGCTGATGTCCGCCACCGTGGGATGGGCGTGCTGGCTCACGCCCACGGTGTCAAACCCGCCGAGCGCACCCGGCAGCCCAGGCCCCGGCAATCCTGCGGCCTGGCCGGTGGCGGTGCTGCGGTTCAGGTCGGCCAGGGAGACACGGCGTCTGGGCATGGTGGTTACCAGGAAGTGATCGAAAAGTGATCATTTGAGCAATTTCCATCGCTCAAACTGCTTATTGATATTAACTATTTTTGCGCAAAAAGTCGTCCACTCCGGCCGCTTGATGGCCTAGGGAAAGTCCGTAGCCTCGCCTCTCAAAAAGCAGGTGCCAGAGGCTGCTTTCGGCCGCCTTGCCCACAGGGCTGGTACGCCCATTGCAAATCCCTGTGCAGTCGCCGCCGCAGTGCGCGCCGATTCTTTCAACCAAGGAGCAATGCAATGGGTGTTTCAGAAAAACCAGGCCTGCTGGACAACCGCCTGTGGGCGGGCAAGGCCTTCGACGGCACATGGGCCACGGCGCTCAAGGAAGTGCGCGACGTGCTGGAGCCGGCCACGGGCCAGGTGCTCGGCCGCGTGGGCATTGCCGATGCACAGGACATGCAGGCCGCCATCGGCCTGGCACACCGGGCCCAGCCGGCCTGGGCCGCGCAGGGCCCGCGCGAGCGCGCAGCGGTGTTTCACCGGGCGGCCGCCGTGTTCCAGCAGCACTTTGACGAGCTGGCGCTGGCCATTGCCCGCGAAACCGGGGGCATCCTGGCCAAGGGCCAGCACGAGGTGCGCGAGGCCATCACCCTGTGCCAGCTGGCCGCCGGCCTGCCCATGCAGGCCCAGGGCCAGGTGCTGCCCAGCACCCCGGGCCGCCTGTCGATTGCACGGCGCGTGCCACACGGCGTGGTGGGTGTGATTTCGCCATTCAACTTTCCGCTCATCCTGGGCCTGCGCTCGGTGGCGCCGGCCCTGGCGCTGGGCAATGCCGTGGTGCTCAAGCCGGACACGCGCACCCCCGTGAGCGGTGGCTTCATCATGGCCCGGGTGTTCGAAGAGGCCGGGCTGCCCGCCGGCCTGCTGCAGGTGCTGCCGGGCGACGCGGCGGCCGGCGAGGCGCTGGTGGTGGACGAGCGCGTGCCCATGATCGCCTTCACCGGCTCGCCCGCCGTGGGCCGCTGCATTGGCGCGCTGGCGGGGCAGCACCTCAAGAAGGTGTCGCTGGAGCTGGGCGGCGCCAACAACCTCATCATTCTGGAAGACGCAGACCCCGACGCGGCGGCCAGCGCAGCAGCCTTTGGCGCATGGTTCCACCAGGGCCAGATCTGCATGGCTGCCAACCGCATCCTGGTGCACGAGTCGATTGCCGACGCCATCCTGCAGCGCCTGGTGGGCAAGGCCACGCACCTGCCCGTGGGCGACGGCGCCAGCGGCCAGGTGGCCCTGGGGCCGATGATCGATGCGAAGCAGCTCGAACGCTTTGACCGGGTGATCCACGACAGCATCCAGCAGGGCGCCAGGCTTGAAGCGGGCGGCACCTACCATGGGCTGTGCTACCAGCCCACGGTGCTCTCGGGCGTCAAGCCCGGCATCCGCTCGTTCGACGAAGAACCGTTTGGTCCGGTGGCCAACCTCGTCACCTTCCGCACCGATGACGAGGCCGTGGCCCTGGCCAACACCAGCCAGGGGGGCTTGTCTGCCGCGGTCATCAGCCCCAGCGTGGGCCGCGCCATGGCCATCGGCCAGCGCCTGCGCGCGGGCATGGTCCACATCAACGACCAGACCGTGAACGACGACTGCACCAACCCCTTCGGCGGCCCCGGCCTGGGCGGCAACGGCGGCAGCGTGGGCGGTCCGGCCGACATGGATGAGTACACGCAGTGGCAGTGGATCACCGTCAAGGACGCACCGCCGGCCTTCCCTTTCTGACCAACAAGACGGCAATTGCTTTTCACAAAAAACATCCACAGGAGACAAATTCATGACATTGCACAACAAGACCATCGTCGTCACGGGCTGCTGCTCGGGCATTGGCGCCGACTTCGCCAAGCTGGCGCGCCAGCAGGGCGCCCGCGTGATCGGCGTGGACCGCAACGCCCCCACGCTCACCCTGGACGGCTTCATCCAGGTGGACCTGGGCGACCCCGCAGCCGTCGACGCCGCCGTGGCGCAACTGCCCGCGCAGGTGGACGCGCTGGCCAATATTGCCGGTGTGCCCGGCACCGCGCCCGCCGAACTGGTGGCCCGGGTGAACTACCTGGGGCTGCGCCACTTCACGCAGCGCGTGCTCGAGCGCATGCCTGTCGGCAGCTCCATCGTCCACATCGCATCCATCCTGGGCGCTGAGTGGCCCGCACGGCTGGAACTGCACCGCGCTCTGGGCGCCACCACCAGCTTCGAGGAAGGAGCACAGTGGCTCGCCAGCCACCCCGTGACCCAGGAGACCTGCTACCAGTATTTCAAGGAGGCGCTGATCGTCTGGAGCGCCACCCAGTCGCAAAAGATCTTCATGGAGCGCGGCGTGCGCATGAACTGCGTGGCCCCGGGCCCGGTGTTCACCCCCATCCTGGGTGATTTCGTGCAGATGCTGGGACAGGAGCGTGTGGAGAAAGACGCGCACCGCATGAAGCGCCCGGCCTTCAGCGACGAGGTGGCGCCCGTGATCGCCTTCCTGTGCAGCGACGCGGCGCGCTGGGTGAGCGGCATCAACCTGCCCGTGGATGGCGGGCTGGCCTCGACCTATATCTGAGCGAGGGATTGCCCATGTCCGTACAACAGCTGGAGGCCATCCTGCAGATGGCCGCACAGAACCCACCGCCGCCGCAGGCCAGCCCCGAGCAGCTGCGCGCCTGGTTTGACGCCAGCAACTCGCAGATGCCCTTGGCGCAGGGGCTGCCCATCCAGAGCCTGCGCATCCCCGATGCAGCTGGCGGCAGCATGGCGGCAGAGCTGCTGGGCACACCACAGGCCGACACGCGCAAGCTCATCATCTACTACCACGCGGGCGGCTTCGTGTTTGGCTCGCTGGCCTCGCACCGAGCGCTGTGCTCGTACCTGGCGCAGTTCAGCGGGTCGCACGTGCTCAACGTGGACTACCGGCTGGCGCCGGAACACCCGTCACCCGCTGCGCACGACGATGCACTGGCGGCCTACCATTGGGCGCTGGCCAATGGCTACGCCGCGTCGGCCATTGCGCTGGCAGGCGACTCCGCAGGCGGCAACCTGGCCCTGTCCACCGCCGTGCGCGCCCGCAACCAGGGGCTGCCCCTGCCGGCGGCCATCGTGGCCTTGTCGCCGGCGCTGGACCTGGCATCCGAGGGCGAGTCCCACCGCACGGTAGATGACCCATTCATCACCCGCGAGCTCATGGGATTTTTCAATGCCATGTATGTGCCTGGTGGCGATGTGCGCGCACCCACCGTCACGCCGTTCTACAGCGCCGAGCTGCAGGGCCTGCCACCGGTGCAACTGCAGGTAGGTGGCCGGGAGCGGCTGCGGGACGACGCCGTGACCATGGCCGCGCGCCTGAAGGCGGCGGGCGTGGAGGTGGAATGCACGGTGTGGGACGGCATGGTGCACTGCTGGCAGCTGTTTGCGCCGGCGCTCGATGAGGCCCTGGAGTCGCTGGAGCAGGCCGGGCGCTTCATGGCCGCACGCCAGCGCACCGCCCCTGCGTGACGCTGCCACAGCCTCCGGCAACCCGCCACATC
This sequence comes from Acidovorax sp. A1169, assembly GCF_030704685.1. Taxonomy (GTDB): domain Bacteria; phylum Pseudomonadota; class Gammaproteobacteria; order Burkholderiales; family Burkholderiaceae_C; genus Acidovorax. The sequence continues at coordinate 13,195 of NZ_JAUZDX010000021.1, read as the reverse complement.
ACCCCAAGCCCAACGGCGCACGCCGTGGCGTGAGCCTGCGTGCATGAAGAACAACACGAATGAACCAGGAGACAACATGACAACGAAAAATATCCGCCTGGCGCTGGCGGCACTTGCCTGCGCCTCGTCCACGGCCGCCTTTGCCACCGAAGGCGGTGGCTCCACCTACCCGCTGGGCACCGAGAACTTCATGGCCGGTGCTGCGCCGCCACCCGGGCTGTATGTGCTGGAGTACCTGAACTACTACACCACCAGCCGCGTGAACGATGGCCAGGGCAACGCCGTGCCCATCCCCGGCTTCAAGGTGCGCGCGGCGGCGGCGGCCACGCGCCTGATCTGGATCACACCGCAGCAGGCGCTGGGCGGCCAGGTGACCGCGCACGCCATCCTGCCGCTGGTGGACCTGTCGGTGCGGGCCGGCGGGGCAAGCGACTCGCGCACCGGCCTGGGCGACGTGACGGTCGGCGCTGGGGTGGCCTGGCACCACTCGGCCCAATTGCACAGCGTGCTGGGCCTGGACGCCGTGCTGCCCACCGGGGCCTACGAACGCACGCGCCAGGCCAACATTGGCCGCAACTACCTGTCGGTGCAGCCCCTGGGCGTGCTGACCTTCATGGACCCCAGCGGCTTCAACGGCGATGTGAAGGCCACGCTCAACTTCAACCGCACCAACAGCGACACGAACTACCGCTCGGGCCGCGAATTCATCGTGGACTACGCCGCGGGCTGGGGCCTGGGCAACGGCTGGGTGCTGGGCGTGGGCGGCTACCTGTACCGGCAATGGAGCGATGACAAGGTGGGTGGCGTGGCCCTGGCGGGCTCGCGTGGCCGCAGCCAGTCGATCGGGCCTTCCGTGCGCTACGCCGACGGCAAGGGCTGGCTCATCACCGCCAAGCTCGAGAAGGAGTTCGGTGTGCGCAACCGCGCCCAGGGCTCGCAGTTCTGGCTCAAGACCACCGTGCCTTTCTGAACCCCGCGACCAACCCCTTTGAGGAATTCCCATGAACAACACGCTTTCATCCCCTGTGGCCACCGAGACGACCACGCTCCGCAAACTCTCGCGCCGTGACTTGATCACTGCGGCCGGCGCCGGCAGCCTGGCCCTGGGCTCCGGCCCGCTGTGGGCCCAGGCCGCCGCTGCGGCGCCCGTGCTCAAGGTGGGCTTCATCAGCCCCCGCACCGGCCCGCTGGGCGCACTGGGCGAGACCGACAGCTTCATCCTGGCCCAGGTGCGCAAGACGCTGGCTGCGGGCCTGACCATTGGCGGCGTGAAGTACGCGGTGGAGATCCTGGACCGCGACACCCAGTCGGACCCGGCCCGCGCCAGCCAGTTGGCCAAGGGCCTGATCAACAACGACAGGATCGACCTCATGCTCACCACCACCACGCCCGAGACGGTGAACCCGGTGTCGGATGCGTGCGAGGCGGCGGGCGTGCCCTGCCTGTCCACCGTGATGCCGTGGGAGGCCTGGTACTTCGGCCGGGGCGCCAAGCCCGGCGCGCCTTCGCCCTTCAAGTGGACCTACCACTTCTCGTTCGGCGGCGGCAGCTTTACCCGGTCGTACACCTCGCAGTTTTCCGCGTTGCCCACCAACAAGAAGATTGGTGTGCTGTACCCCAACGATGCCGACGGCAACGCCATCCGCGCCACGCTGGCGCCCGAGCTCAGCAAGGCTGGCTTCACCGTGGTGGACGCGGGGCCTTATGAAAATGGCACCACCGACTTCTCTGCGCAGATAGCGCGCTTCAAGGCCGAGCGCTGCGAGATCTTCAACACCTTCCCCATCCCGCCGGACTTTGCCACCTTCTGGCGGCAGGCGGCCCAGCAGGGCTACACGCGCATGGTGAAGATCGCGCAGATCGCCAAGACGGGCCTGGTGCCCTCGCAGGTGGAGGCCCTGGGCCCGCTGGCGGTGAACCTGGGCGCCGGGTGCTTCTGGCACAAGACCTTTCCGTACGCATCGCCGCTCACCGGGCTCACCGGGGTGCAACTGGCCGATGCCTACGAGGCCAGTACCGGCAAGCAATGGACGCAGATGCTGGGCTCCACCATGTCGCTGTTCGATGCGGGCACCGAGGCCTTGAAGGCCAGCACCAACCCGCGCGACAAGGCGGCCCTGGCGCGTGCCATCAGCACGCTCAAGGCCACCACCATGCAGGGGCCGGTGGACTTTGCCAAGGGGCCCGTGCCCAATGTGTCGGTGACGCCGGTGGTGGGAGCGCAGTGGGTCAAGCCTGCGCAGGGCAGCAAGTTCAAGCTGGACATCATCATCACTGAGAACGCCAACGACCGCAGCATTCCGGTGGCGGCGGCGCTCCAGTCCTACAGCTGAGCGGCCATGGCACAACCCCAACCACGGGGCCTGCCTGCGGGCGGCCCATTGCTGCTGCAGGCCCAGGGCATAGGGATGCGCTTTGGCGCGCTCCAGGTGCTGGATCGGCTGGATTTTTCCGTGGGTGCCGACGAGGCCGTGGGCATCGTCGGGCCCAACGGCGCGGGCAAGACCACGCTGCTGAACGTGCTGGCCGGGGCGCATGCGCCCAGCCAGGGGACCGTGTGGTTCAAGGGTGTGGATGTGGGCGCCTGGGGCGCGGCAGACCGCTGCCGCGCGGGCATTGCGCGCACCCACCAGGTGCCGCGCCCGTTCCTGGGCATGACGGTGTTCGAGAACGTCCTGGCCGCCGCCACGCACGGTGCCGGGCTGAACGCCCGCGATGCGGGCGACCGGGCCATGGAGGCCCTGCACCTGTGCGGCATGGGGACGCTGGCCAACCGCCGCGCGGAAACCCTGGGCCTGCTGGGCCGCAAGCGGCTGGAGCTGGTGCGCGCGCTGGCCACACAGCCCACCGTGCTGCTGCTCGACGAAATCGGGGGCGGCCTGACCGATGCCGAGGCGAGCGAGTTGGTGGACCTGGTGCGCGCCATCCGCAGCCGCCAGATCGCCATCGTCTGGATCGAGCACCTCGTGCACGTGCTGCTGCAGGTGGCCACGCGCCTGGTGTGCATGGAGGGCGGGCGGATCATCGCCAGCGGCGATCCGCAGGCCGTGCTGGCCGACGCCACGGTGGTCGAGGCCTATCTGGGCGGGGTGGTGGCATGAGCGCCCTTCTGGAAATCGGTTCTGTGGACGCCCACCATGGGCAACTGCCTGCCGTGCGCAGTGTGTCGCTGCAGGTGCACCCGGGCGACATCCTGGCCCTGGTGGGCGCCAACGGCGCGGGCAAGACCACGCTGTTGCGTACCGTGGCCGGCGCACACCGCGCCAGCAGCGGCACGCTGCGGTGGGACGGCGAGGACATCACCCGCATGCCCGCCCACCAGCGCGTGGCCCGGGGGCTGGCGCTGGTTCCCGAAGGGCGGCGCCTGTTTGCCGGCATGACGGTGCGCGAGAACCTGCTGGTGGCACGGGCAGCCGGCCGGCGCGGGCCCTGGACGCTGGACACGGTGCTCGGTGCATTCCCGCAGTTGCAGCCCAAGCTGCATGCGCGGGCGGGCGAGCTGTCGGGCGGGCAGCAGCAGGCCGTGGCCATTGGCCGCGCGCTGATGACCAACCCGCGCCTACTGCTGCTCGACGAAATATCGCTGGGCCTGTCGCCCCTGGCGGTGCAAGGCGTATACGACGCGCTGCGGGGCGTGGTGGGCCAGGGCACCACCCTGGTGCTGGTGGAGCAGGACCTGCAGCGTGTGCAGGCCGTTGCCACCCGCATCGTCTGCATGCTCGAAGGCCGCGTGGTGGCCGATGCGCCCGCTGCCGAACTCTCGCGTGCGCAGATCACCGCGCATTACTTCGGTGCGCAGCGGCCCGGCAGCGCGCCCGCGGGTCACCCCGCTGGCAACCCGGGCGTGGCGCCTGCCGACAACCCCCACGAGATGCCCGCATGAACCTGCTCAATCAACTCATCCAGGGCCTGCTGCTGGGGGGCTACTACGCCCTGCTGGCCTGCGGGCTGTCCTTCATGTTCGGCGTCATGCGTATCATCAACCTGGCCCATGGCAGCCTGGCCGTGGTAGCCGCCTACCTGCTGTGGCTGCTGGCCGAGCCCCTGGGCTGGCACCCGCTGCTGGCCCTGCTGGCGGTGCTGCCGGCCATGGCGCTGCTGGGCTGGGTGCTGCACCGGCTGGTGCTGGAGCGCAGCGCACGTCTGGGGGCACTGGTGCCCCTGCTCGCCACCTTCGGCCTGGCCAGCGTGATCGACAACCTGCTGTTCCAGCACTTCGGGGCCGATACACGCTCGCTGGCCACCGCCATCGGCACGCTGGCCTACGACAGCTGGGAGCTGCCCGGCGGCATCTACGTGGGCCAATTGCCCGCGATGGTGCTGCTGCTGGCTGTGGCCCTGCTGGGCGGACTGCACGCGATGCTGGCGCACACGGCGCTGGGATGGCAGATCCGAGCGGCCTCGGAAGACGCCGACACCGCGCGCCTGGTGGGCGTGCACACCGGGGCCGTGTTCGCCGCAGCCTCGGCCATCACCATGGTCACCGTCACCCTGGCCGGGGCATCGCTGGCCATGCGGGCCACGTTCGATCCGTTCTCGGGGCCGCAGCAGCTCATCTTTGCCTTCGAGGCCGTGATCATCGGCGGAGCGGGCTCGCTGTGGGGCACGCTGCTGGGCGGCGTGGTGCTGGGCGTGGCGCAGAACCTGGGGGCGCAGGTGCATCCCCAGGGCTTTCTGATCGCCGGGCATGCCACCTTCCTCACCATCCTGCTGGCCCGGCTCTACGCGAGCGGCGCACTGCGCAGGTTCTTTTCCACCCGTCGCCAGCCCACACCATGAGCCTCCCTATGAGTTCCCCTTCTCCTGCACCTGCGGGCCAGCCCGCCTGGACCATTCATCGCTGGACGCGCGCATCCCGTGTCTGCGCCGGTGCTGCGGTGCCACTGCTGGCCGTGCTCTTTCTGGGCCCGCTGTGGCTGCAGGCGGGCACGGTGGACCGGCTCACCACGCTGTTCATCTACGTCATCCTGGCGGTGATGTGGAATGCCCTGGCAGGCTATGCCGGGCTGGTGTCGATTGGCCACCAGGCATTCTTCGGGCTCGGGGCTTACGCCATGGTCCGGCTGGCCGATGCCGGCCTGGACCCCTACCACGCGCTGCTGCTGGGTGCCGTGCTGGTGGCGCTGGTGGCGGTGCCGCTGGCGGCCTTCATGCTGCGCCTGCAGGGCGGCGAGTTCGCCATCGGCATGTGGGTGGTGGCCGCGCTGGCGCACCTGTGCGTGAACCTGGACAGCCTGGTGCAGGGCGAGACCGGCACCTCCATGATCGCGCTGCAGCAGTACGCCGCCGACGAACGGCGTGCCTACACCTACTGGGCGGCGCTGGCGGCCATGGCGGGGCTGTGCTGGGCCGTGTTCCTGCTGCTGCGCAGCAAGGTGGGCACGGCGGCGCAGGCCATCCGCGACAACGAGACGGCAGCCATCTCCATCGGCGTGCGCGTGGTGGCCGTCAAGCGCCTGGTGTTCGTGCTGTCGGCGTTCGGCTGCGCGCTGGCCGGGGGGCTGTGGCTGGCCACGTCGATCAGCTTTCAGCCCAAAACGTACTTCAGCGTGCAGTGGACGGCCTACATGATCTTCATGGTGCTGGTGGGTGGCATCGGCACCATGGAAGGCCCTATCCTGGGCGCGCTGCTGTTCTTTGCGGTGGAGACCTGGTGGGGCGGCCAGGGCGTGGCCTACCTCATCGGGCTGGGGGCCATCGCCATGCTGTTTGCGCTGTTCCTGCCCAAGGGGATATGGGGTACGCTGCAGCAGCGCTGGGACGTGCACCTGCTGTCGGCCGGCTACCGCGTGCGGGCACGCGAACCTCATACGGATTTGCATTCAATCGGATAGCTAGGCGGTAAGCCGCAGACAGTGCTATAGCACGGCAAGGCGACCCAACGACGCTAGCCGGTTGAAGGCAAATCTGTATCAGTCCAGCCCGGCGGACTCCACCAGTCGCCGCGTATAAGGGTGCTGCGGCGCGTCGAGCACCTGGCCCACGGGGCCGCTTTCAAGCACGTTGCCGTCCTTCATCACCAGCACCTCGTGCGCCATGGCGCGTATCACCTGCACGTCGTGGGTGATGAGCAGGTAGCTCAGGCCCTTTTCCTTCTGCAGACGCTGCAGCAGCTTGAGCACTTGCTGCTGGATGGTGACGTCGAGCGCGCTGGTGGGCTCGTCGAGCACCAGCAGCTGCGGCTGCACGATGAGGGCGCGCGCAATGGCCAGGCGCTGGCGCTGGCCGCCCGAGAATTCGTGCGGGTAGCGCGCCAGCAGGCCGGGGAACTGCGCCTCGGTCAGGCCCACCTCGGCCAGGGCCGCCTCCACGCGGGTGCGGCGCTCGGCCACGCTGAGCGTGGGTTCGTGCACGCGCATGCCCTCGCCCACGATTTCTTCCACCGTAAGGCGTGGCGACAGCGATGAGAACGGGTCCTGAAACACCACCTGCACCTTGCGGCGCAGTTGCTGGTTGGCCGGTGAATTGCGCATGGCCGGCGCCTGCCAGCCCTGCCCCGCCACCTGCAGTGTTCCACCAAAAGGCAGCAGCCCCAGGATGGCCTGCGCCAGGGTGGACTTGCCCGAGCCCGATTCACCCACTACCCCGAGCGTGCGGCCGGGTGGCAGCGCCAGGCTGGCGCCCTGCACGGCCACGAACTCCCCCTTCTTGAACCAGCCACGCAGGCCCGGCAATGGCGTGGGATAGACCACGCGCAGATCGCTGGCCTGCAGCACGGGCGGGGTGCCGGGCGCGGGTGCAGCCTCGATCACGTCGCGCTGGGGCTGGCTTTGCATCAGCTTGCGGGTGTAGGCATGCTGGGGCGCACCGAACACCTCGGCCACGGCGCCCTGCTCCACCAGCACGCCTTGCTCCATCACGGCCACGCGGTCAGCAAAGCGGCGCACCAGGTTCAGGTCGTGGGTGATGAGCAGCACGGCCATGCCGGTCTGGCGCTGCAGATCACTGAGCAGGTCCAGGATCTGGCCGCGCAAGGTCACGTCGAGCGCGGTGGTGGGTTCGTCGGCCAGCAGCAGCTGCGGCTCGCTGGCCAGGGCCATGGCGATCATGGCGCGCTGGCGCTGCCCGCCCGAGAGCTGGTGCGGGAAGGAATTGGCCCGGCGCGCAGGCTCGGGGATACCGGTCTTGGCCAGCAGCTCGATGGCCGCCTGGGCGCACTGCGCGCCCGTGAGGCCCTTCTTGAGCTGCAGGATCTCCGCTATCTGCTGGCCGATGGTCATCAGCGGGTTCAGCGCCGTCATGGGCTCCTGAAAGACCATGGCGATCTCGCCACCGCGCACGCCGCGCATCTCGCGCTCGCTCAGGGCCAGCAGGTCGCGCCCGCGCAGCAGCGCCTGGCCGCACACCCGGGCATCGCCCGCCAGGCGCAGCAAACTCAGCGCGGTGATGGTCTTGCCCGAGCCCGATTCGCCCACCAGGGCGAGCTTTTCGCCGGGGGCGATGCTGAAGCTCGCGCCGCACACCACTTCCTTGGTGCCGAAGTGGACGTGCAGGTCGCGCACGTCGAGCAATGGGCCGGTATGGGCTGCGCCCGTCACAGATGCTGCGTTCATTTATCGGCCTTGCGAGGGTCCAGGGCGTCGCGCAGCGCGTCGCCCATGAAGGTCAGCAGCAGCAGGGTGATCACCAGCACGGCAAAGGTGCTCAACGATATCCACCAGGCATCGATGTTGTTCTTGCCCTGGCTCAACAGCTCGCCCAGGCTCGGGGTGCCGGGTGGCACGCCCAAGCCGAGGAAGTCGAGGGCGGTGAGCGACAGAATGGCGGCACTCATGCGAAACGGCAGAAAGGTGACCACAGGGGTCAGGCTGTTGGGCAGGATGTGGCGCCAGATGATCTGCGCATTGCTGACGCCGAGGGCGCGCGCGGCCTTCACGTAGTCGAGCTGGCGGTTGCGCAGGAACTCGGCGCGCACATAGTCCGACAGTCCCATCCAACCGAACAGGGAGAGCAGGATGAGCAGCAAGGAGATGCTGGGCGCAAACAGCGCACTGAAGATGATGAGCAGGTACAGCTCGGGCATGGAGCCCCAGATCTCGATGAAGCGCTGGAACGCCAGATCCGTCTTGCCGCCGAAGAAGCCCTGGATCGCGCCGGTGATGATGCCCAGCACGGTGCCGATGAAGGTCAGTGCCAAGCCGAACAGCACGCTGACGCGAAAGCCGTAGAGCAACTGGGCCACCATGTCCCGGCCGCGGTCATCGGTGCCCATCCAGTTGTCCCGCGTGGGGGCCGATGGATTGGGCTCCTTGGCGAAGTAATTGAGGGTGGTGGGGCCGTAGGGGATGAGGGTGTAGAGCGCCCAGTTGCTGCCGGCGCTCAGGCGCTGCTGGATGAAGGGGTCCAGGTAGTCCGTGGGGGTCTCGAAATCGCCACCGAAGGTCTTTTCGGGGTAGATCTGGAGCATGGGGAAGTAGGTCTGCCCTTCGTATCGCACGATCAGGGGCCGGTCATTGCTGACCAGCTCGGCCGCCAGGCTGATGACCACCAGCACGCAGAAGATCACCAGGCTCCAGAAGCCCAGGCGGTTGCGCTTGAAGCGCAGCCAGGCCCGGCGCGAGGGAGAAAGGGACACGAGGGCCGTGGAGGCCGCTGGCGCGGCAGCCGGCATGGCGGCTGCGGTGCTGCTGGAGGGGCTTGCAGAGGGCACGTTCATGCGGTCAGTCAAACTTCACGCGGGGGTCAACCCACACATAGCAGAGGTCGCTGATGAGCTTGGTGACCAGGCCGATCAGGGTGAAGAGGTACAGCGTGCCCAGCACCACGGGGTAGTCGCGGCGGATCACGCTCTCGTAGCCGAGCAGGCCCAGGCCATCGAGCGAGAACAGCGTCTCGATGAGCAGCGAGCCGGCGAAGAAGGCACCGATGAATGCCGCCGGGAAACCCGTGATGATGGGAATCAGCGCGTTGCGGAACACATGTTTCCACAGCACCTGCCGCTCCGACAGGCCCTTGGCCCGCGCCGTCAGCACATACTGCTTGCGAATCTCCTCGAGAAAGGCGTTCTTGGTGAGCATGGCCGTCACCGCGAAGCTGCCCGCCACCATGGCCGTCACCGGCAGCGTGATGTGCCACAGGTAGTCCACGATGCGCGCCCCCCAGCTGAGCTGCTCCCAGTTGGAGGACACCAGCCCGCGCAACGGGAACCACTGCAACTGGCCGCCGAAGATCACCAGCAGCGCCACGCCGAGCACAAAGCCCGGTATGGCATAGCCCACCAGGATGAGCAGCGTGGTCACCAGGTCGAAGCGCGAGCCCGCTCGCACCGCCTTGGCCACGCCCAGCGGCACGGCCACCAGGTAGCTGATGAAGAAGGTCCACAGGCCAAGGCTGATGGAGACGGGCAGTTTCTCCTTGACCAGGTCCCACACGCTCTTGTTCTGGAAAAAGCTCTTGCCCAGGTCGAAGCGTGCGAACTGGCCGAGCATGATGAAGAAACGCTCATGCGCGGGCTTGTCGAAGCCGTAGAGCGCCTTGATCTGCTCCACCCGCTTGGGGTCCACGCCCTGGTCACCGCGGTAGACCATGCCGCCGCCTTCCGCACCACGCCCCTTGCCCGCTGCGGCGCGCGCCTCGGCCATGTACTGCTCCACCGGGCCGCCGGGCACGAACTGGATCACCGCAAAGGTCAGAAGCAATACCCCCAGCAAGGTGGGCAGCATGAGCAGCAGGCGTTTGGCGATGTAGGCAAGCATGGCGTGTGGCTGGGCTCCGGCGGTTCAGGGTTGGGCCGTCATCATCATGGCTTCTTGATGCTCCACCAGGAGAACATCAGCCATTCTTCAGCCTTGGCATACGGGGGCATGGGCTCCTTGTAGGCCAGGCGCTGCTGGTTGTAGACCACGCGGTGCGACGACAGGGTCCACTGCGGAATCAAATAGTGGCTGTGCATGATCACGCGGTCCAGCGCGCGGCAGGCGGGCAGCAGTTCGGCCTTGGTGTCGGCGCGAGTGAGTGCGGTCACGATGGCGTCCACGGCCGGACTCTTCACACCCGAATGGTTGCTGGCGCCTTCCACGTCGGCCCGCTTGCTGCCGAAGTACTCCTGCATCTCCTGGCCCGGGTTGTAGGTGCCCTGGTAGTTCAGGGTGATCATGTCGAAGTCGAACTTGTCCATGCGCTGCTGGTACAACGCGAAGTCCGCCGCCGTGAAGCGCAGGGTAATGCCCAGCTTTTCGAGGTTGCGAATCCACGGCGCCAGGCCGCGGGCGCCGCCTTCCCTGCTGTCCAGGTACTCGATCACCATGGCATCGCCCTTGGCGTTGCGCAGGGCACCATCGCGGTAGGTCCAGCCCGCATCGGCCAGCAGTTGGCGCGCACGGCGCAGGTTCTCGCGCAGCGAGTGTCCCTCGCCCTCGGTCACCGGCGGCTGGTACATGGGGCCGAACACAGCGTCGGGCACCTTGCCACGCCAGGGCTCCAGCAGCTTGAGCTCCTCGGGGCCGGGGGTGCCGGTGGCCTGGCAGTCGGTGTTGCCGAACAGGTCGGTCACGCGCGGGTAGCCGCCGTAGAACATCTGGCGGTTCATCCACTCGTAGTCGATGGCCAGACCCAGCGCCTCGCGCACGCGCGGGTCGCTCAGCATGGGCCGGCGGGTGTTGAGCACATAGCTCTGAAAGCCCGCAGGCAAGCGGTGCTTCATGTCCTTCTTTACCAGCACACCCTGCTTGAACAGCTTTCCGTTGATGCGGCGCGCCCAATCGCCCGCCGAGTACACGGTCATGAAGTCGAACTCGCCGGCCTTCACAGCTTCCAGCCGGGCGGTGTTGTCCTTGTAGATTTTGACGGTGATGTTGTCGAAGTTGAACGCGCCCTTGTTCACGTTCAGGTTGCGGCCCCAGTAGTTGAGGTCGCGCGCATAGGTGATGTCGCGCCCGAAGGCCACCGGGCCGATGCGGTATGGGCCGCTGCCGATGGGTGTCTCGGTCACGATTTCATCGAAGCGCTTGGCCTTACCGTCGGCCTGGCGACCCCAGGCGCGGCTGAAGATGGGCAGACTGCCCACCGTGAGCGGCAGCTCGCGATTGGGCAGCTTGAAGCGAAAGCGCACGGTGCGCTTGTCGATCACGTCCACGCCGGCCACTTCCTGCAGCGAGGTAGCGTAGCCGGGGGCAGCCTGGGGGCTGATCAACGTCTCGTACGTGTGCTTGACGTCTGCCGCCTCCACAGGGTTGCCATCGTGAAAGCGTGCCTCGGCCCTCAGGCGGAACGTCACGCTCAGCCGGTCGGACGCCACGTCCACGTCCTCGGCCAGCAGCCCGTAGCCCGAAGCGGTCTCGTCCATCGAGCCCGTGAGCAGTGTCTCGAACAGCAGGTCCGACAGGTAGGCCGGCGGCGACCCCTTCATGGTGAAGGGGTTGTACTTGTCGAAGGTGGAGTAGCGCAGGTTGCTCACCATTCGCAGCTCGCCCCCCTTTGGTGCATCAGGATTCACATAGTCGAAATGCGCAAACCCGGCCGGGTACTTGAGGTCACCCCACAGCGCATAGCCGTGCGCGGCCCAGGCCGGAGCCGTGCAACAACCCATCAGCAAAAAAGCAAGCCAATACCGCATGCGACAATTCTGCACTACGTTCGGCCGGCTCTGCTGCGGATGGCGCATATCCATGCGCGGTGCTTACCCCAGGCCCTTCACCGCCATTTATGTTACTTATCCCCCCCAATTCCACAGGAGAACAAACCATGGGTTTTCTGACCGGCAAGAAGCTGCTCATCACGGGCGTGCTGTCCAACCGCTCCATCGCCTACGGTATCGCCCGGGCCTGCCACGCGCAGGGCGCAGAACTTGCCTTCAGCTACGTGGGCGAGCGTTTCAAGGACCGCATCACCGACTTCGCGGCCGAGTTTGACTCCACGCTCATTTTCGACTGCGACGTGGGCAGCGATGAGCAGATCGACCGCATGTTCGCCGACCTGGCTCAGGTGTGGCCAAAGTTCGATGGCTTCGTGCACAGCATCGGCTTCGCCCCGCGCGAGGCGATTGCCGGCGATTTTCTGGAAGGCCTGTCGCGCGAGTCGTTCCGCATCGCGCACGACATCAGCGCCTACAGCTTCCCGGCCATGGCCAAGTCGGCCCTGCCCTACCTCAACGAAAAATCGTCGCTGATCACGCTGAGCTACCTGGGCGCTTTGCGCACCATCCCCAACTACAACACCATGGGCCTGGCCAAGGCCAGCCTGGAAGCCAGCGTGCGCTATCTGGCCGAAGCGCTCGGCCCCAAGGGCATGCGTGTGAACGGCATCAGCGCCGGGCCGATCAAGACGCTGGCTGCCAGCGGGATCAAGGACTTTGGCAAGCTGCTGTCGATGGTGGCGGATTCTTCTCCATTGCGCCGCAATGTGACGATTGAAGATGTGGGGAATGTGGCGGCGTTTTTGCTGTCGGATCTGGCCGGGGGGATGACGGCTGAAATCACTTATGTCGATGGCGGGTTCAGCCAGACGGCTGGGGTTAGCCGGGATACGGTGGGCTGATTGTCTTTGTTTGAAGCTTCGCGGCCTTTGGGTCTGTGGTTGCTTCAGTTGTTGATTGAAGGGCGGAGGCCGGGGTGTGCGCCCGGCGGCGCACCTACCTTCTTTTGCGTCGCCAAAAGAAGGTAGGCCAAGAAAAGGCGACCCCGCTGCCCGTGTCCCCCTCGCCGGGGGCGAGGGGGCAGCCTGCGATGCTCGGTCCTGGGGTGGCGCCGAAGAACTCCCTGCGCTGCCTCTGCGGGGCAGCTCCGGTCAAACAGCTTCGGCGAGCCAGACAACGATGCGCGTGTCCTTCGGCACGCGCTCACCCCAGGCCCTGCGCTTCTCGGCACGGTCAGAAGGGGGTGGGAGCGGGCTCCACTCGGGCCATTGCTTCGCTCGGCCCGTTGCGCCTTCGCTGCGCTCGGCTCGCCAGGGCGGCTGCGCCGCCCGTCGGCAGCGCGCAGCGCGTAACCGACATCCGGCGTAGCTGCGCAGCAGCAGCCGTCTTTGTCCCCGCTCCCCACCCCTGCTGGCTGCGCCGAGAAGCGCAGGGGCTGGGGTGGGTGCGTGTGCCGAAGGACACACGCACTTCGTGCTCTAGCTTGCCGATGCTGTTTGAGCGGAGTTCGAAGAACGCAGCGAGTTCATCGGCACCACCCCAGATCCGAGCATCGCAGGTTGCCCCCGTTCGCCCTACAGGGCGAACGGGGGACGCAGACTGGGGGTCGCCTTTTCTTGGCCC
>NZ_JAUZDX010000020.1 GCF_030704685.1 Acidovorax sp. A1169 | reverse complement strand
ACTCGCCCACAGGGCGAGTGGGGACACGGGCAGCGGGGTCGCCTTTCTTTTGGGTACTTTTCTTTGGCGAAGCAAAGAACAAGTACCTCGGCCGCCGGGCCGAGACCCGGCCTCCGTCCTCAGCAAAAGAAAAGAAGCAACCACCACCCATATCGCTAAAAAATCATCTCCAAGACGGAGCACGCTTCTCAACAAACGCCCGAGCCCCTTCTTGAGCCTCCCCATCCATCATGTTCACCGCCATCGCCTGCCCCGCCAGTTGATAAGCCGCCTCCATCCCCAACTCCCGCTGCTGGTACACCAGCGCCTTGCCCATGGCCACAGCAACACGCGGCTTTTGCAGGATTGACGCCACGAACTTCTCCACCTCAGCATCGAGCCCATCCACAGACACAACCCGATTCACCAGCCCTTGCTCCAGAGCCGTAGAAGCATCAATGAAATCCCCAGTCAACAGCATCTCCATCGCCCGCTTGGCCGGCACATTGCGCACCAAGGGCACGCTGGGCGTGGCGCAGAACAGACCGTAGTTGATCCCACTAGTCGCAAAGGTTGCACTGTCGGCCGCCACAGCCAGGTCGCACTGCGCGACCAACTGGCACCCAGCCGCAGTGGCCATCCCCTGCACCCGGGCGATCACCGGCACGGGCAGCTTGTGGATGGCCAGCATCATGCGGCTGCACTGCGCAAACAGCTGCTGGTACCAGGCCAGATCGGGGTGAGCCGCCATGTCCTTGAGGTTGTGGCCGGCGCAAAAAGCCTTGCCCTCGGCTGCCAGCACCACCACGCGCGCCGTCTCGTCGCGGGCCACGGCATCGAGCGCCTGCTGCAGGGCGGTGAGCATCTCCGAGCCCAGGGCATTGAAGCGCGCAGGGTCGTTGAGCGTCAGGGTCACCACGCCGCGCGCGTCGCGCGCAACACGCAGGAGGGGATGTTGTTCGGATTCCGTCATGTCATTGCAGTCCCAAAATCACAGGTCGGCCAGCACGCGCAGGTGCGCTTCCACACTGCGTGCCAGAGGCCCCATCACATACCCGCCCTCCAGGCAGGAGACGATGCGCCCCTTGGAATAGCGCTGCGCGATGTCCTTCACCCGCTGGGTGATCCAGGAGTAATCCGATTCGGTCAGGCCCAGTTGCCCCATGTCGTCCTCGCGGTGGCCGTCGAAGCCGGCGCTCACGAAAATCATCTCGGGCTTGAAGGCCTCCAGGCGCGGGATCCACATCATCTCGATGATCTCGCGGATGTCCATGCCGCGCGTGTAGGCTGGCACCGGCACGTTGACCATGTTGGGCGCGGGATCGTGGTCGCCGCTATAGGGGTAGAAGGGGTGCTGAAAAATGCTGACCATCAGCGCGCGCGGGTCATTGGCCAGGATGTCCTCGGTGCCGTTGCCGTGGTGCACGTCGAAATCGACCACCGCCACGCGCTGCAGGTTGTAGCGCTGCAGTGCGTACTTGGCCGCCACCGCCACGTTGTTGAAGAAGCAGAACCCCATGGCCTTGCTGCGCGTGGCATGGTGGCCTGGCGGGCGCACGGCGCAAAAGGCGTTCTCCATCTCGCCCGCCATCACCGCATCGGTGGCGGCCAGGGCGGCCCCGGCGGCGCGCAGCGAGGCGTTCCAGGTGTGGGCGTTGATGGAGGTGTCGGGGTCGAGCTGCGAGTAGCTCGGGCCGCCGGCCAGGATCTCCTCGTTGAGCCGGTCTGACAGGCCGCGCATGGCGGCCACGTGCAGACGGTCGTGGGCCAGCTCAATGTCGGCCAGGGACGCCTCGGGCGCCTCGCGCCGGTCCAGCGCATCGCCCACGCCAGTGATCAGCAGCCGGTCTTCGATGGCATCGAGCCGCTCGGGGCATTCGGGATGCCCGGGGCCCATTTCGTGCTTCCAGCAGTCGCGGTGGGTGAAATAGCCCGTCTTGCTCACAGTCAATCCCCGTGTCTCATACTTTTAGGATAACGTCGCGCTATGACTATGAATGCCCAGCACAAAATCAAATCGCTTCTGGACCAGCTTAACACGGTGATCGTGGGCAAACAGGCCCAGGTACAGGACTGCGTGGCCTGCCTGCTGGCCGGCGGCCACCTGCTGATCGAGGATGTTCCGGGGGTGGGCAAGACCACGCTGGCCCATGCTTTGTCGCGCACCTTCGGGCTGCAGTTCTCGCGCGTGCAGTTCACGGCCGACCTGATGCCCAGCGACCTCACCGGCGTCTCGGTGTACGAGCGCGGCAAGGAAGCCTTCGTGTTCCACCCCGGCCCGGTGTTCGCCCAGGTGCTGCTGGCCGACGAAATCAACCGCGCCAGCCCCAAGACGCAGAGTGCCCTGCTCGAAGCCATGGAAGAAAAGCAGGTGTCGGTGGAAGGCGAGACGCGCGCCCTGCCCCACCCCTTCTTCGTGATCGCCACGCAGAACCCGCACGACCAGCTCGGCACCTTTGCGCTGCCCGAGTCGCAGCTGGACCGCTTCTTGATGCGCATCTCCATCGGCTACCCCGACCGGGCGGCCGAGCGCGTGCTGCTGGCCGGTGCCGACCGGCGCGACATGGTGGACTCCATGCTGCCCCAGCTGTCCGACGACGAGCTGGCCGAGCTGCAGCGCCAGGTACTGGCGGTGCACACCGCCGACCCGCTGCTCAACTACGTGCAGGACCTGATCGCGGCCACGCGCTCGGGCCGCTGGTTCCTGCAGGGGCTGTCGCCGCGCGCGGGCATTGCCCTGGTGCGCGCGGCCAAGGCGCAGGCGCTGATCAGCGGGCGTGACTATGTGGCGCCCGACGACGTGCAGGCCGTGCTGCCCCAGACCATTGCCCACCGCCTGGTGCCCGTGGGCGATGCGGGCCGGGGTGCGGTGGAGCAGGTGCGCGCCATGGCCGAGTCCGTGCCCTTGCCTTGAGCCCGAGGGACATGGCAACCGCCACATCGCCCACGCCATCGCCCGGCCGGCTGCGCGCCGCCCTGGCAGCGCTCAACCCGCTCACGCGCGTGCGCAAGCGTTTCGAGGCCTGGTGGATGGTGCGCCGGCCGCTGAGCGACACGCTCACGCTGACCCAGCGCAACGTCTACATCGTGCCCACGGGGGCGGGCTGGATGCTGGCGCTCACCTTGCTGATCCTGTTGATCGCCTCCATCAACTACCAGCTCAACCTGGGCTACCTGCTGACCTTTCTGCTGGCGGGCAGCGCGGTGATCGGCATGCACATCTGCCACGCCACGCTGCGCGGCATCACGCTGCACCTCAAGGCGCCCGAGCCGCACTTCATGGGGACCAGCGCCACCGTCGAGGTCCAGGTGTCCAGCGAACGCAAGACGACGCGCTACGGCATCGGCCTGGCCATGCATGGCGGCGGTGGCGAAGCGCACCACTGGGCCTGGACCGATGTGCCCGCACAGGGAAGCTCCACCGTGCATGTGGCCTTTGCCCCACCGCGCCGGGGCCTGCACCGCGTGCCCACGCTCACGGCCGAGACGCGGTTCCCGCTGGGAACCTTTCGCGTATGGACCTACTGGCGCCCGGCGGCCCAGGTGCTGGTGTACCCGGCGCCGGAGCTGCCCCCGCCGCCGCTGCCACCCGGCGAGCCGCGCGGCGCGGGCACGGGCAGCGCGCCATCGCAAGGCATCGGCGAGTTCGATGGCGTGCGCGCCTACCGGCGTGGCGACCCGCTCAAGCTGGTAGTCTGGAAGAAGGCCGCCAAGACGCTGGGCACCGGCACCGACGACCTGGTGAGCCGCGATTCGCAGCAGGCCCAGCGCCACGAGCTGTGGCTGGACCCGGCCCTGGCCGCCCTGCCCGACCCTGAGGCCCGCATCTCCCGCCTGGCCGCCTGGGTGCTGCAGGCCGACCGCCTGGGCCTGGACTACGGCCTGCGCCTGCCCGGCGTGGAGATCGAACCCGATACCGGCACCGCCCACCGCCGCCGCTGCCTGGAGGCGCTGGCGCTGTGCTGAACTTCTGCCGGCAACAAGCCATCCAAACGCATTGCCCCTTGCCTCCTTTTTCGCGGAAAACCGACGCTCCATGAGCCTGCGCCAGACCCTCGCCACCCTGCCACGCGACGCGCGGGACACGCTGTTCCTGCTCTTCGCCACAGCCTGGGTGATCGCGCCCCAGGTGGCCAACCTGCCCGCCTGGGCCAGTGCCATGGCCTTCGGCATGCTGCTGTGGCGCGGCTGGATGGCCTGGAAGGCCAGGCCGCTGCCCGGGCGCTGGCTGCTGACGGTACTGGTCGTGGTGGCCGTGGCAGGCACCCTGTTCACGCACCGCACCATCCTCGGGCGCGAAGCGGGCGTCACGCTGATGGTGATGATGCTGGCCTTCAAGACCCTGGAGCTGCGCGCACGGCGCGACGCCATGGTGATCTTCTTCCTGGGCTTCTTCACGATGCTCAGCAATTTCTTCTTCTCGCAGTCGCTGCTCACCGCAGCGGCCATGTTGATCGCCCTGCTGGGCCTGCTGACGGCGCTGGTCAACGCCCACATGCCGGTGGGGCGCCCACCCCTGCTGCAGACCTTCCGCACGGCGGGCACCATGGCCCTGCTGGGCGCGCCCATCATGGTGGCGCTGTTCATGCTGTTTCCGCGCATGTCGCCGCTGTGGGGCATGCCCAGCGACAACCTCACCGGGCGCAGCGGCCTGTCGGGCACCATGAAGATCGGCGACATGGCAGAGATAGCACTAGATGAGCGGGTGGCGATCCGCCTGCGCTTCGAAGGCGCTCCTACCGACATTCCCCAGCAGTCGATGCTGTATTTTCGCGGGCCGGTCATGGCCGCCTTCGACGGCCGGCAGTGGCAGGCCGAGCCCTTCCGTGAAGACAGCGCCTGGGCGGCGCGGGTGGCGGTGCCCGCCAACCTGCAGACCAGCGGGCCGGCGGTGCGCTACGAAGTGACGCTGGAACCCCAGCGCCAGCCGTGGCTGATGGTGCTGGAAGCCACGCCCGAGGCGCCCCAGGTGCCCGGCATGCAGGCCTACATGACGCAGGACCTGCAGTGGATGACCAATCGCCCCATCACTGACGTGATGCGCTACCAGGCGGTGAGCTACCCCGAATTCCGCCACGGCCCCCAGGAGTCCCTGCGCCAGTTGCGCGTGTACACCGAGCTGCCGCCCGGCTTCAACCCGCGCACCCTGGCCCTGGCGGCTGAGATGCGTGCCGACCCCGCGCTGGCCGGGGCCAGCACCCAGGTGCTGGTCAATGCAGTGCTGCAGCGACTGCGCACGGGGGGCTACGGCTACTCGCTGGAGCCCGGCGTCTTCGGTGAGCACACCGCCGACGAGTTCTGGTTCGACCGCAAGGAAGGCTTTTGCGAGCATATTTCCTCGGCCTTCGTGATCCTGATGCGCGCGCTGGACGTGCCCTCACGCATCGTCACCGGCTACCAGGGGGGCGAGCGCAACCCGGTGGACGGCTACTGGACCGTGCGCAATGCCGACGCCCACGCCTGGGCCGAGGTCTGGATGGAAAACCGTGGCTGGGTGCGCGTGGACCCTACAGGTGCTGTGGCACCAGGCCGTGTGGGCCAGTTCCAGCGCCTCAGGGCCCCCGAGGGCGCATTTGCCAGCGCGATGGGAACCATCAGCCCCGGAATGGTGCAATCCCTGCGCGCTGTCTGGGAGGCCGTGAACAACAGCTGGAGCCAGTGGGTGCTCAACTACAGCCAGAGCAGCCAGTTCGACCTGCTCAAGGCCCTGGGCTTCGAATCACCGAGCTGGCAGAACCTGACCACCGTGCTCGGCGCCCTCATCGTGATCGCCGCAGGCGGCGGCGGGCTGTGGACCCTGTGGGAGCGCAGCCAGCACGACCCCTGGCTACGCCTGCTGGCGCGCGTGCGCCAACGCCTGGCCAAGGCTGGCCTGGTGCTGCCCGATACCTTGCCGCCCCGCTCCATGGCCCAGCAGGTGACCGCCCACTTCGGTGACAGCGCCAGCGGCCTGGCCGCCTGGCTGCTGCGGCTGGAGCAGGTACGCTATGCCCCCGAGCCTGCCCAGCAGTTTGGCGCCCTGCGCCGCGAATTCAACACCCTGCCCTGGCCCCCCTCCGCACGGGGCCGATGACCCGAACGACATGCGCCTCCTGAAATCCGTTGCCATCGCCTGCGTGGCCGTGGCCTGTTCCCTGCCCGCCCTCGCCAGCCCCTCCAAGCCCCCCAAACAGGCTGCCTCCAAAAAAACCGCAGCGAACGCCACCGTGCAGGGCGGCGTGCCCTACGCCAACCGACCCGATGCCATGGCCTTTGCCGACGACCTGGCCACCCGGCGCGGCCTGGACCGCGAGTGGGTGCGCCAGGCCATCGGCCAGGCACGCCTGCTGACCCAGGTGCCGCGCCTCATGCTGCCCCCGCCCGTGGGCACGCCCAAGAACTGGCGCGTGTACCGCAGCCGCTTCATCGACCCGGTGCGCATCCGTGCGGGTGTGCGCTTCTGGCAGGAGCACCGCGACGCACTGGAACGCGCCGAGGCTGAATACGGCGTGCCGGTGGAGATCATCGTCGGCATCATCGGCGTGGAGACCATCTACGGCCAGCAGATGGGCAACTTCCGCGTGATGGATGCGCTGGCCACGCTGGCCTTCGACTTTCCCAATGCCCACCCGCGCGCCAAGGAGCGCCGGGAGTTCTTCCAGCGCGAGCTGGAGCAGTTTCTGAGCCTCACCAACCGCAGCAACATCGACCCCTTCGAGCCGCGCGGCAGTTACGCGGGGGCCATGGGCCTGGGGCAGTTCATGCCCTCGAGCTGGGTGCGCTATGCAGTCGATTTCGACGGTGATGGCCGTGTCGACCTGTTCAGGAGCCCGGTGGACGCCATCGGCTCGGTGGCCAACTACTTCAAGGGCCACAACTGGACCACCGGCATGCCCACGCACTTTGGCGTGCAGTTCGACACTGCGCGCCTGCAGCTCGATACCTTGCTGGCCCCGGACATCCTGCCCACCTTCAGCGCCGCCAGCATGCAGGCCAAGGGCGCGGTGCTCGACGCCGTAGGGGCCCAGCACACGGGCCCCATGGCGCTGGTGGAGCTGCAGAACGGCGGCGACACCCCGACCTATGTGGCGGGCACGGAGAACTTCTACGCCATCACGCGCTACAACTGGTCGAGCTACTACGCCATGGCCGTGATCGAGCTGGGGCGCGAGGTGGCGGCGGCGCGGTAGCCCGACTGCCCGTCAGGCCGTGGCGTACGCTGGCGCTCGTTCAACGCCCCATGCGTCCAGCCCCGGCCGCCACCCCAGCTCTGGCGCGATCAGCCGCGCCGTGTCCTCCAGGATCTGGCGGTATTCCTCGGGCGCGAAGTCGTAGGGCAGCTCCAGCCGCAGCTCCTGCACCAGGGGCAGGATCGGGTCGTCGCGCAGCCACTGCAGGATCTGGTCGCTGCTGCCCACCAGGTCGCGCGCGAAGAGCGTGCGCCGCTCGCCCTGGGGGGACAGGGTGCGCGCCTGCCGCGTGGCAGCCCACGCCAGGTAGCGCGCGCGGGTGGAGGCGTCGGCCCCATCGAGCGGCACGATCACCCGCCCCAGCGCCACACGCGGCACGCTGGCCTGCGGCTGCCGCGCACGCCAGCGGGCATGGAACAGGTCGAGCTGCGCACGCTGCGCCTCGAATAACCGGTCCGTCTGCTCGGCCCGATTGATGTTGCCGATGAGCAGGTGGTAGCCCTGCTCGCCCGCCCACTGGGCCGAGCGCAGCGAGCCGCCGCCGTACCACAGGCGCTGCGCCAGACCCGGCGCGTACGGCTGCAGGCGTGGCCGCTGGCGGCCTGCGGGGCTTTCGACAAAGGTGTCCTCGTCGCCGAGCAGCTCGCCCCGCAGGTTGCGGCGCAGGCGATCCACCCGGGCGTGCCAGAAGTCGATGCTGCCCGCATCGCCGTCGAACAGGCGCTCGCCCAGCAAGGCGCCAAAGGGCGGCGCGCCAGCACTCAGCCCCACATGCAGGCGCCCACGCGAGAGTACGTCCACTGTCGCCAGGTCCTCGGCCAGGCGAAACGGGTTTTCGTAGCCCATCTGCACCACGGCCGTACCCAGGGCTATGCGCAGCGTGCGCTGGCTCGCGGCAGCGAGGAAGGTAGCGGCCGATGACGCCCCGCGCTCCAGGTGGCGCTGGCGCACCCAGGCACTGTCGAAGCCCAGGGCCTCGCCATAGGCGAACAGCTGCAGCGTGTGCTCCAGGCCGTCGAAGGGGTTGGTGTCTGGGAAGTTGCCCGGCGAGAGAAAGGCGAGATGGCGGATGGGCATGGATCAGAACTTCGGAAGGCCAGGCGGGTTGGTTTCCGAGCGCGGCAACGCCTCTTCCGCCAGGCTCCAACGCGCCAGCGCCTGCGTGTACTTGCCGCTCTGGATGATTCCATTGCCCGCCAGCGTGAGCGCATCGGCCAGGCCGCTGCCCTTGCGCGTGGTGATGGCCACGTCGGACTTGAGCGGCCAGCCCGCGTTCACCGTGCCCACAAGCTTGATCTTGCCGTCCTTGGCCGCGTGGTAGGCCTGGGGGGCATTCGGGTTGAAGTTGGCATCGGCCCGGCCCGAGACCACGCCCAGCAGGCGCGCGGCGTCGTCGTCGAAGTAAACGATCTCCACGGGTTTGAGGCCCGCCGCCAGGTTCTTCTTGTTCCATTCGAGAAGAATGCGCTCCTGGTTGGTGCCCGAGCCGGTAATGACCTTGAGGCCGGCCACGTCCCTGGGCTCCTTGATGGCGGTGATCTTGCTGTCGGCTCGCACGTAGAAGCCATGCAGCCCCAGGCGGTAGGTGGAGAAGTCGAACTTCTCCTTGCGCTGCTCGGTCACGCCCACGTTGGAGATGACCGCATCGTACTTGCCCGAGGACAGGCCCAGCGGCCAGTCGGCCCAGGCGATAGGCAGCAGTTCGAGCTTGAGGCCCAGCGCATCGGCGATGAGGTGGGCGTAGTCGGGATCGAAGCCCACCACTGTCTTCGCATCGGTGGCGTAGGTGGCGATGGGCGGGGCAAAGGGAGCGATCGCCACGGTGAACACGCCTTCCTTCGCGAACTTGAAGTCCTTGGGGATGGCGGCGATAGCCGAGGCATTGCGCTCGGTGCGCGGCCGCGCCTTCTGCTCGGGGCTGAAATCGAAGGTCTGCGCCAGGGCACCACCGCCGAATGCAGCCAATGCCAGAGCGGCCAGCCAGCGCCGAAGGGATGGGGAGGGTATGGTCATGGCGTACCTCACTTCTTGGGCAGGCCGGGCGGGTTGGTGCGCGAGACCTGGATGGCCTCGGACTGCAGGTTCCAGCGCTCCAGCGACTTGGTGTAGTTGCCGTTCTGGATTTGCGCGTTGAGTGCGGCCGTCACCGCCTCGGCGATGCCCGAACCCTTGCGCGAGGTGACGGCGATCTCGGCGTTCTGCGGCCAGCCGCCCGAGAAGGCGCCCACCAGCTTGGTCTTGCCATCGCGCGCGTTGTGCGCGGCAATGCCGTTGGGCGCGAGGTAGGCGTCCGCCCGGCCCGAGAGGATGGCCAGGTACAGCACCACATCGTCGTCGTAGTACTGGATTTCCACGGGTTTGAGGCCAGCAGCCACATTCTGCTGGTTCCAGCGCAGCAGGATCTGCTCCTGGTTGGTGCTGGCGCCGACGATGATCTTCAGGCCCGCCACGTCCTTGGGCTCCCTGATCGCGGCGATCTTGCTGTCGGCCTTCACGTAGATGCCCAGTTGGTCATTGCGGTAGGTGGAGAAGTCGAATTTTTCCTTGCGCTCCTCGGTCACCGTGACGTTGGAGATCACCACGTCGAACTTGCCCGACTGCAGGCCCAGCGGCCAGTCGGCCCAGGCCACGGACACCAGTTCGAGCTTTCGCCCCAGGCTGTCCGCGACCAGTTGCGCCACGTCGGGCGCATTGCCCACGGGGGTCTTGTTGTCGGTGGCATAGGCGCCAAACGGCAGGCGTCCGGTGGTGGTGCCCACGGTGAGCACGCCCTCCTTGGCGAACTTGAAGTCCTTGGCCACGAGCTTGAGCGCCTCGTCGACCTTGGCCGAGCGCGGGCGCCCGGGCTGTTCAGGGCTCAGATCCACGGCCTGGGCCGTGGCCTGCAGGGGGGCCATGGTCGCGGCGGCCAGCGCCAGGGCAAGTAAGGTGGAGCGGCGGGTGAAATTCATCGGATGGTTCCTCAAAATGGACAAGAGAAAAGGGGGACATGCGCGCAGGCTGGCGCTCGGCCAGGCGCCGCGCATGCGAAGAGGAAGGAAAGCGGGGAGCTACAGGACCTTGGCCAGGAACTCTGCGGTCCGCGTGTGCGCGGGGCGGTTGAACACCTGCTCGGGCGTGCCGGTCTCCAGCACCCGGCCCTGCTCCATGAAGACCACGGTGTCGGCCACCTCGCGGGCAAAGCCGATCTCGTGGGTGACGATGATCAGCGTGGTGCCAGAGCGCGCCAGTTCCTTGATCACGTCGAGCACCTCGCCCACGAGTTCGGGGTCCAGCGCCGAAGTGGGCTCGTCGAACAGCAGCACCTTGGGTCTGAGGGCCAGCGCCCGCGCGATCGCCACGCGCTGCTGCTGGCCGCCCGAGAGCTGGCGCGGGTAGCTGTGCGCCTTGTCGGACAGGCCCACCCGGGCCAGCAGCTCTTGCGCCAGGGCCTCAGCCTCGGGGCGCAGCACTCCGCGCACGCTGATGGGGGCTTCGACGATGTTCTCCAGCACCGTGAGGTGGGGGAACAGGTTGAAGTTCTGGAACACCATGCCCACGTCCACCCGGCGCGAGAGGATGTCCTTCTCGCCCAACTCGTACAGGGTATCGGCATCCTGGCGGTAGCCGATCAGTTCGCCGTCGATGGCGATGAAGCCACCGTCCACCCGCTCCAGGTGGTTGATGGTGCGCAGCAGCGTGGACTTGCCCGAGCCCGACTGGCCCAGCACCACCGTCACGCTGCCGGGCGGCACGGTGAGCGTCACGTCCTTGAGCACCTGCAGCGCGCCGTAGTGCTTGGAGACGCCGTGGATCGTGACCTCGCCGCCGCGCGTGAGGCCGCCGCTCCAACGTGGCACGGTGCCCGCGGGTGCCGCCTGGGGCGCGGCCGCAACGGCGGGCTGGGCCTGCGGCGGCACGGCCTTCGGTGCGAACCCCAGGCGCCGCGAGATGGCCGTGAACAGCGAGGGCGGCGGGTTGCGCAGCGCGCCCTTGGCGAAATGCCGCTCGATGTAGTGCTGCATGACCGACAGCACCGTGAGGATCACCAGGTACCAGACGGTGGCCACCATCAGCAGCGGAATCACTTCCAGGTTGCGCCGGTAGATGATCTGGATGGTGTAGAACAGCTCGGGCAGCGCCAGGATGTAGACGTTGGACGTGCCTTTGGCCAGGCCGATGATGTCGTTAAAACCGCTGGGCAAAATGGAGCGCATGGCCTGCGGCAGCACGATGCGAAAGGCCTGGCGCCGGCGCGGCAGGCCCAGCGCGGCGGCCGCCTCGAGCTGCCCCTGGTCCACCGACAGGATGCCTCCGCGCACGATTTCCGAAGCGAAGGCTGCCTGGTTGAGCGTGAGACCGATCAGCGCCGCGACGAAGGGGCTGATGAGCTGCGTGGTGGGGTACGAAAAGAACGTCCAGCCCGTGAACGGCACGCCCAGGCTCACCGTCTCATAGAGATAACCGAGGTTGTTGATGATGAGCAGCAGCACGATCACCGGGATGGACCGGAAGATCCAGACGAAGGTCCACGACAGCCCCGCCAGCAGCGGCGAGCGCGACACCCGGGCCAGCGCCAGCGCCGTGCCCAGCGTGAAGCCGAACAGCGCGCCCAACACCGTGAGCAGCAGCGTGCGGCCCAGCCCAACGAGCACTGGCTCGGCGAAGAACCATTCGGCGAACACCCCCCAGCCCCAGCGCGGGTTGGTGAACACCGAGTACAGCACCAGCGCGATGACCACGGCGGCGAACGCCGTGCCCACCGCCCGTGCGCGGTAGCGCGCAGGTACCACCTTGTAGTGCGAGTAATCGCCTTTCACGGGGGGCGCCGCAGTTGGCACTGCCCCTGAGGGCGCAGGGTGGTGCTGCACGGCAGGTGCCGGGCCCGAAGGCAGCGCGTGCGATGCATCGAGCGTAGTGGTGTTGGACATGGTTGTTCTTGTGGGGCGAAGCGAAGAAGGAAGCCTCAGGCCGCGCGGGCCAGAGGTTCTAAAACGGCCGCGGCAAAGGCGGACGAAGTGGGCACGAGGGTTTTCTCGAACGGCAGCGAGCGGTAGGTGCCCTCGGGTGCCGAGCGGTCGAACAGCGCTGTATAGCCATGGCCCAGGTACAGCGCCACGGCCTCGGGCTGGCGAAAGCCCGTGGTCAGGTAGATGCGGGTGTAGCCCTGGCGCAGCGCCTGCGCCTCAAGCTCCTGCACCACCCGGCGTGCCAGGCCCTGGCGGCGCTCGGCCGAGTGCGTCCACACACGCTTGACCTCGGCCGTGCCGGGGTCCGGGTGGCGCTTGAAGGCGCCACCGCCGATGGCCACGCCATCGCGCAGCAGCAGCACGAAGTTGCCGCCCTCGGGCGGGGAGAACAGCTCGGCGGGGTATTTCTCCATCTCACGCGGGCCGCCCTCACGTTCGTAGAAGTCGCCATAGCGGCTTTCGTACTCGTAGCTCAGTTCCTCCACCAGCGGGCGCGCCAGCGGGTCCAGGGGGGTGGTGTAGACGAATAGTTCGCTCATGGTGTCGCGTCCATCAAGGCAACAGGAAAGAGGGTCATGCGGGCGCCAGGTAGCGCTCTGCCAGGCGCACCCAGTAGGTGGCCGAGGGCGCCAGGATGGCGTCATTGAAGTCGTAGTACGGGCTGTGCAGCGAGGCGCCGTCGCCATTGCCCACGAAGACATAGCTGCCAGGCCGCTGGAGCAGCATGAAGGCGAAGTCCTCGCTGGCCGTGCGCGGGCGAAAGCCGGCGTCCACGCGCGCGGCGCCGAAGGTGTCCACGGCCACGCTGCGCGCCAGCGCCGTCTCGGCATCGTGGTTCAGCACCGCGGGGTAGCCCGGGCGATACTGCACCTCGGCCGTGGCGCCAAAGCTCTCGGCCTGGGACCGCGCGATGGCCGGAATGCGCTCCTGCAGGGTCGCCCGCACCTCGGGCTTGAAGGCCCGCGCCGTGAGTTTCAGTTCCACGCTCTCGGGAATCACATTCGGGGCGGCACCGCCGTGGATCGAGCCCACGGTGACCACGCCCATGTCCAGCGGATCGACGTTGCGCGAGACCACCGTCTGCAGCGCCGTGATGATGTGCGCTGCGGCCACCACCGGGTCCACCGTCTCGTGCGGCGCAGCGCCGTGGCCGCCCTTGCCGCGCACGGTGATGGTGATCTGGTCCACCGAGGCCATCGCCGGCCCGGTGACGCAGCCGAAGTGCCCCGCGCCCACGCAGGGCCAGTTGTGCAGGCCGAACACCGCATCGCAGGGAAAGCGCTCGAACAGACCCTCGGCGATCATGCGGTTGGCGCCGCCGCCATGCTCCTCGGCGGGCTGGAAGATCAGGTTCAGCGCGCCGTCGAAGCGGCCCGACTCGGCCAGGAAGCGCGCCGCCGCGAGCAGCACCGTGGTGTGCCCGTCGTGCCCGCACGCATGCATCACGCCGGCGTTTTCGCTCGCATAGGGCAGGCCCGTGGCCTCGGTGATGGGCAGCGCGTCCATGTCGGCGCGGATGCCCAGCGACTTGCCACTGCTGCCACGAAGGAGCCGGCCCACGACGCCCGTGCCGGCAATGCCGGGGGTCACCTCGTAGCCCCAGGCCGCCAGGCGCTCGGCCACGATGGCGGCGGTGCGGTGCTCCTGGAAGGACAACTCCGGGTGGCGGTGCAGGTCCTGGCGCAGGGCCTTGAACTCGCCGATGAAGGCAGCGATGCCCTCCTCCACGCGCGCCACATCTTCAGCGCCGACCGCAGGCAGTGCGGCGCCCATCAGGCGACCTTCCTGTCGGTGGCGCCCAGCCCATCCACAGCCGTATACCGGCTGGCCTTGCGCGGCAGGCCCAGGTGGTCGCGCAGCGTGGCGCCGGGCAGCGTGCGCTCATAGCGGCCACGCGCCTCCAGCACGGGGATCACATGGGTCACGAAGTCTTCGAGCCCCTGCGACAACACCGGGAAGCCGAGGATGAAGCCATCGGCTGCACCCTCGTCCACCCAGCGGATGATCTCGTCGGCCACCCGCTCGCCCGTGCCCACGAACTGCGAGCGCGGCGTGGCCGCCTCCAGTGCCACCTGGCGCAGCGTGAGGCCGCGCTCCCTGGCATCGGCCTTGATGCGGTCGGTAGTGGAGCGGAAACTGTTGCGCCCGATCTCGCCCAGCTCGGGGAAGGGCTCGTCCAGCGGGTACTGGCTGAAATCGTGGTGGTCGAAATAGCGGCCCAGGTAGGCCAGTGCCTCTTCCACGGTGAGCAGTTCGCGGATGGCCTGGTACTTGGCCTCGGCTTCCTCCTGCGTGGCACCCACCACCGGGCCGATGCCCGGGAAGATCTTCACGTCGTCTCCCTGGCGGCCCTGCGCCACCGCGCTGGCCTTGACCTGGCGCAGGAAGGCGCGCGTGGCCTCCAGGTTGGGCGAATGCGTGAACACCGCGTCGGCGTACTTGCCCGCCAGGCCCACGCCCGCATCGGACGAGCCGGCCTGGAAGATCACCGGCTGGCCCTGCGGCGAGCGCCCGATGTTGAGGGGCCCCGCCACCTGGAAGAAGCGGCCCTTGTGGTTGAGCGTGTGCAGCTTGGCGGGGTCGAAGAACTGGCCGGTGGCACGGTTGCGCACCAC
This sequence comes from Acidovorax sp. A1169, assembly GCF_030704685.1. GTDB lineage: Bacteria > Pseudomonadota > Gammaproteobacteria > Burkholderiales > Burkholderiaceae_C > Acidovorax. The sequence goes on along the minus strand of NZ_JAUZDX010000020.1, from coordinate 110,560 downwards.
GGCGTCCTCGTCCCAGCTGTCCCACAGGCCCTGGGTGACCTCCAGGTACTCGTCGGCGATCTCGTAGCGCAGCGCGTGGTCGGGGTGCTGGCGGCTGTAGTTGCTGGCCGTGCCTTCGAGCGGTGTGGTCACCACGTTCCAGCCCGCGCGGCCCTGGCTGATGAGGTCGAGCGATGCGAACTGGCGCGCCACCGTGAACGGGTCGCTGTACGAGGTGGAAATGGTGCCTGCCAGCCCGATCTTGCTCGTGGCCACGGCCAGTGCCGAGAGGATGGAGATGGGCTCGAAGCGGTTCAAAAAGTGCGGGATGGACTTCTCGTTGATGAACAGGCCATCGGCCACGAAGGCGAACGCGATGCCGTTGGCCTCGGCCTTGCGCGCGGTGTCGATGTAGAACTGCAGGTTCACGCTCGCGTCGGCCGGGCCGGCGGGGTGCTTCCATGAATTCATGTGGCCGCCTGCGCCGTGCAGCATCAGGCCGAAGCGGATGGGAGAGCGGACGGGGGTTGGGTTGCTCATGCTCTTTCCTTCTGGGGCGGGGGTCAGGCTTCTGAGGTCTGCAGGGCACCGGCGAGCAGTTCCACCGACGCGAGGCGCTCGGCAAAGCCCGTGACCGGGGTGTCAACCACGAACTCCTCGATGCCGTAGCGATCGGCCAGCGAATCGAGCGCATGGCGCACGAAGGTCTGCGAGCCCGCGATCACATGCGGGCGGGTTTCTTCGAGGCGGTAGTCGCTCACGCCGGCCTGGCGCGCGAATTCGGCAGCGGCTTTTTCATTGGACAGGTTCACACTCTGGCCGGTGGACAGGTGCAACTTGAACACGCGCAGCGCACCCACCAGGCGCTCGGCCTCCTCCTGCGTATCGGCCACAAAGGCATAGAGCGCCAGCAGCGGCGCACGGCCTGCGGCCTCGCGGTAAACCTGCACCGAGCGCTCGATGTTGACCGGGTCGCCATTGAAATGCCCGGCGTAGACGAACTGCCAGCCATGGCGCGCGGCCAGCGCGGCACTGTCGGGGCTGCCACCGAGCAGGAAGCGTTCGGGCAGGCTCGGTGGCTCGGGCAGGGCCACGGCGCCGGCCAGCGGGTGGTCGGCGGGAAGGGTGCTGGAGACAAAGGCATCGAGCTCGGCCAGTTGCACCGCAAAGTCGGCCTTGCGCACCGGGTCGCGTGCGGCCTGCAGCGCGCGGGTGGACAGCGGCAGGCCGCCGGGCGCTTTGCCCACACCCAGGTCCACACGGCCCGGTGCCAGCGCGGCCAGCAGCTTGAAGGCCTCGGCCACCTTGAAGGGACTGTAGTGCTGCAGCATGACGCCGCCTGAGCCCACGCGGATGCGCGAAGTGCGCGCCAGCAGGTGCGCGACCAGCACCTCGGGTGCCGAGCCCGCCAGGCCCGGGTTGCCATGGTGTTCGGCCACCCAAAAGCGGCGGTAGCCCAGTTGCTCGGCGCGCTGCGCCAGCGCTACGGTGCGCTGCAACGCCTGGGCCGCCGTGGCGCCTTCAGGAACAGGGCTCTTGTCGAGCAGGGACAGGGCATAGGACACGGTGGGGGCGATTCGCGCATGGATGAACAATGCTGCAAATTCTGTGGCCCCGGGCCGGCGCGCGTTGCGCTAACTTGTCATATCGATATGCGGACAAAAGGCGCCCCGGCCCTTTGCCCGCCTGGCGTGCGGAGCCGGCTGCGGGCCCGCGCACGCTGCCGTATCAAGGCCTCTGCATGGTGCAACTGTGGGGCTGCTGGGCCTTGGCTGGGGCGATCTGGCGCACCACGCGAAAGCCGTAGCCCGAGCCTTCGACGTCGAACTTGACGCCGGGCGCGCCCTTCTTGTCCATCACGCCCACCACCAATGCCTGCTGGAACTGGTGGTCCGCCGCGCGCATGCTGCCGCCCTGGCCCGAGAGCTGCACGCTGGCCTTTTCCATCTGCCGCGCCACGGCCACCGGATCGGTGCTGCCCGCGCGTTCGATGGACTGCGCCAGCGCCTCGACCATGAGCTGCATGCGCATGTGCACGTAGTCGTCCTGGGGCTTGGGAAAGCGCTCGCGGAAGGACTGGTAGAAGGCCTCGCTGGGCGCACCCGGCACGTTGGGCAGCCAGTCGGCCACGGCCACCACCTTGCCGATGCCTGCGTCGCCGATGGCGGCCGGTGCCCCGAGCGCGTTGCCGTAGAAGGTGTAGAAGCTGCCTTCGTAGCCCACCTCGCGCGCGGCCTTGACCAGCAGGGTGAGGTCGTTGCCCCAGTTGCCGGTGACGACGGCCTGCGCGCCGCTGGTCTTGATCTTCACGGCGTAGGGCGCGAAGTCCTTCACGCGGCCCACGGGGTGCAGCTCTTCGCCGACCACGGCCACGTCAGGGCGCTGGGCCGTCAGTTGCTTCTTGGCCTCGCGCAGCACGGCCTGGCCGAAGCTGTAGTCCTGGCCGATCAGGTAAACGCTCTTCAAAGCCTTGTCGTCGCGCATCACCTCCATGAGCGCGGCCATGCGCATGTCGGCATGGGCGTCGAAGCGGAAGTGCCAGAAGCTGCACTTCTCGTTGGTCAGGATGGGGTCCACCGCCGAGTAGTTGAGGAAGATCACGCGCTTGTTCGGCTCGCGCTCGTTGTGTTTGTTGATGGCCTCGATCAGCACTGCGGCCGTGGCCGAGGAGTTGCCCTGCAGGACGACCTGCGCGCCGTCATCGATGGCCGCGCGCAGGGCCGACAGGGCCTCTTCGTTCTGGCCCTTGCTGTCGTAGCGCTCCAGCGCCAGCGGGCGCGGACCGCCGGCGCTGGCCGGCAGTGCCACGCCGCCGCGCGCGTTGACGCGCTCCATGGCCCAGTAGATGTTGCGGTAGACGGCTTCGCCGGTGTTGGCAAAGGAGCCCGAGAGGCTTTCGATCAGCGCCATCTTCACGGGCTTGGCGGGTGCCGTGGCGGCAGCCGGGGCCGCTGCCTGTGCCCAGCTGCTGGAGGCCGGTTCCAGCGTGCAGGCCAGTGTGGCGGCGACGGCCAAAACGGAATGACGTAATGCCGCAGCGCCTGATTTCAAGCCCGCGAACCGCAATTTATTCATGCTCTTTTTCCCCTTGAAAACCCGCGCGGCCGTACACAAGTTCTGTCCATGCGGCGACCACGTCGAGAGCCGCGCAGTGTATAGGAGTCCTTTTCATGATCTTCGCCCCCGTCGCCCGCCGTTCCGCCTTCAACAACGCCCCCCGCTCTGCCGATGTGGCCTTGCAGCGCTTTTTGCTCGGCAGCTTTGCCAATGCAGCGCCCGCCCGCTCTGCCGGCGTGACCGTCACGCAGGACGACAAAGCCACCACCTTGCAACTCGACGTGCCCGGCCTGGCCCGTGAGCAACTGCAGATTGCCATCGAAGGCAATGTGGTGCGCCTGTCCAGCGTGGAAGGCGCCCCCCGCCAAGTGCAGCGCGCCTGGGAACTGGCCACTGACATCGATGCCGCGGCCAGCAGCGCCAAGCTCGAAAACGGCGTGCTCACGCTCACCCTGGTGCGTGTGGAACCCGTCAGCAAGGCCACCACGCTGAGCATCCAGTAAGTACACGGCGCAGTGGAGCGCGGCCTGACCGCCGCGCTCTGCCTGCCCGTGCCGGCTGTCCCCACGCGGCAAAGGCCTTCCCGGCCACAGGGCTGCATCGCCCCTCTCCTTTCTCGCGCGCCGAACCGCAACGGTTCATTCAGTTTCCGTAAGCGCGCATCCCCGACAGCACCAGCACCGCCAGCCCCAGAAGGCACGACACGGCCTGCCAGAACCGCACCGGATTGCGCTCTACCAGCGGTGGCGCGCGCAGGCGCTGGAACTGCGCGCCAGGCGATTGCAGGTCGTACAGGAACTCGGACACCGCCTCCTGGCGTTTGGATGCCTCGGGTTGCAGGGCTTTTTGCAGCACCCCATCGAGCCAGGCCGGCAGCCCGGGCCGCAGATGGCGCACGGGCACATAGCGCAATTGCTTGAGCTCTGTCGGTGAACGCAGGCGCACCACCTGCAGGCCATAGGGCAACTGGCCGGTGAGCATCTGGTAGGTCAGCACCGCCAGCGAGAACAGGTCCGAGCGCGCATCCCCCTCGCCACCCACGAAATACTCGGGCGCGGTGTACTGCAGCGTGCCGGCAATGCTGTCCGCGCGTGCGCCGGACGTGCCCTCGGCCAGGCCCGCCACGTGCGCCGATCCGAAATCGATGAGCTTCACGGTGCCGCTGCGGTCGATCATCAGGTTCTCGGGCCTGAGGTCCTGGTGCAGCATTTCGCGCGCATGGAAGGCGTGCAGCCCCTTGCCGATCTGGGCGACGAGGCTGCGCACGGCATCCAGGTCTGGCAAGGGGTGGTCGGTCATCCACTGGGTGAGGGTCTGCCCATCCACGAACTCCATGGCCACATAGACATGCTGGCGTGGCCGCTCGCTGCCGGCTGCGCGCAGCACGTGCGGGCTGTGGATGCGCCGCGCCACCCACTCCTCCAGCACAAAGCGGTCCAGGTAGTCCTTCTCGGTGGCCAGGTCCACTGAAGGGGTCTTGATCACCACCTGCTGGCCCGTGGCATCGTCCACGGCCAGGTGCACGTGGCTGCGCGAACTCGCATGCAGTTCGCGCACGATGGTGTAGCCCTCGAAGCCCATGCGCGGCGAGAGCGGCGGCGGCAGGGACAGCCCCTCGCGCTGCGGCGGCAGGTGTGCCAATGCCCGGTCCTCGGGCAGCGCGTCGATGCGCAGCAACTGCACCGTCAGGTCGTCGGTGGCCCCGCGCGCCTGGGCAGCGGCGACCAGCACCCGCGCCGCCGCATCGAAGTCATCCGCGCACTGCGCAATGGCCGCGTGCACAGCGGTCGCATCCAGGTGCATGTACGCCCCGTCGGTCGCCAGCAGGTAGACATCACCCACCTCGGCCGGCAGGCTGCGGTAGTCGATCTCCACGTTGGGCCCCATGCCGAGCGCCCGGCCCAGGAAGGATTCGACCGAGGACAGGTGCACGCGGTGGTCCTCGGTCAACTGCTCCAGGGCCGTGGCGTGCACGCGGTAGATGCGCGCATCGCCGACGTGCAGCAGATGCACCTCGCGGCCCTTGAGGATGAGCGCGCTGAAGGTGGTGACGTAGCCCCGGTCCTTGTCGAAGCGCGCATGGCTGCGCATGGTCTGCGCATGCAGCCAGGCATTGGTGGCGCCCAGCACGCGCTGGGCCGAACGGCGCACCGACCAGGCCTCGGAGGTGGCGTAGTAGTCTTCCAGGAAGCCGCGCACCGCCGCCGCACTGGCCTCCTGGCTCACGGCGCTGGAGCCTATGCCATCGGCCAGCGCCAGCGCAATGCCCTTGGTGCTGCGCAGCGGCCCCACGGGCAGCATGGCGCCATGGAAGTCCTGGTTAACGTGGTTGTCGCCCTTGCGCCCGGCCTGGGAATGCTGGCCGAGCGTGGCGCACAAGGCGCTGTTGGCCATGGCTTGGGGCTTATGCGATCTTGCGCTTGGGGCCGGTCTTGTAGTGCGTGGCGTACAGGGTCGCGCCCACGAAGGTCAGGCCGCCGACCAGGTTGCCGAGCACCGTGGGCAGCTCGTTCCAGATCAGGTAGTCCATCAGCGTGAACTTGCCGCCCAGCATCAGCCCCGTGGGGAACAGGAACATGTTGACGATGGAATGCTCGAAGCCCATGTAGAAGAAGATCATCACCGGCATCCACATGCCGATGGCCTTGCCCGAGACGGTGGTGGACATCATCGCGGCGACCACGCCGGTGGAGACCATCCAGTTGCACATCACTGCGCGCACGAACAGCGTGAGCATTCCGGCTGCGCCGTGGGCGGCGTAGCCCACCGTGCGGCCTTCGCCGATGTGGCCGAGCTTCTCGCCGACGGCATTGGGCGCCTCGCTGAAACCGAAGGTGAAGATGATGGCCATGAACACCGCCACCGTGAGCGCGCCCGCGAAGTTGCCCACGAACACCAGGCCCCAGTTGCGCAGCACGCCGGCCCAGGTGGCACCGGGGCGCTTGTCGAACACGGCCAGCGGCGCCAGCGTGAACACGCCGGTCAAAAGGTCGAAGCCCATCAGGTACAACATGATGAAGCCCACCGGGAACAGCATGGCGCCGATCAGCGGGTTGCCGGTGTTGACCGTGACGGTCACGGCGAACGCGGCCGCCAGCGCCAGGATGGCACCGGCCATGTAGGAGCGGATCAGCGTGTCGCGGGTGGACATCAGGAGCTTGGATTCACCGGAATCGACCATCTTGGTCACGAACTCGGCGGGGGCGAGGTAGGCCATTGCACTTCCTTTGGGACGGGGAGACTGGCATGCTTCCCAAGGGGTCCACCCGGGGAAGCGCGCAAGAAGAAGAGGAGGAGGAAAAAAGAAAACGGCGTCCGCTGCGCCCCCATACAGATGGGGAACGCAATGGACGCCGTTATCCTCGGATGCGCGATTCCTGGGCCTGCGGGCAACCGCAGGCGGTGGATGGCAGGCCGCCGTTAGCCCGCCATCCAGGCTATTCCATGCAAGTTCCGTACCCTCATTGGGGCAGTCCATGGCTGCCTTGTGTCCCGCATTCTGTGCACACCTGCCGCCGCGGCCAGCGGATGGCATCAAGCCGGTGCAGTCAAGGCACCAGCATGGATCAAACGGGCTTGTCGCCCTTGCGGTCGGGGTGGGCGAACGCCAGGTCGGGCAGGGACAGCGTGGCCTCAGCCACGTCGAGCAGGCGGCGGTTCTGGTCCATCGAGGTTTTTTGCAGCACGCGGAAGGCGACTTCCTCGTTCATGCCCAGGCGGGCCATCAGCACGCCCTTGGCGCGCTCGATCACCTTGCGCTCATTGAGCGTGCGGCGGGCGGCTTCGAGTTCGGCCTCCATGCTGGCCATGCGTGCCGACTGGGCCTGCAGCAGGTCCAGCAGCGATGCCGATTCACCCGCATGCGCGCTGGCGGCCTGCTCGGGCACGGCCTCGGGTGCGATGGCGATGTCGAAGAAGCGGTCCACCGCGTGCGTGCGCTGCGGCGGGTTGTCGCGCAGGCCGCGCAGCAGGCCCCTGGAATCCTGCAGGTCTTGCTGGGCTTCGAGGATGCGGGCCGCGCAATCTTCGCGCAGGCGCTGCACCAGCTCGACCTGCAGCTGCCACAACGCGTTGATGCGCTCGGTGGACACGTCGAACCAGGCGTCGCTCAGGTTGCTGTCCAGCGCCGCACCGGGGCGGGCCACGCACAGCGTGCGCCGCAGGCGCTCCAACTGGGCCATGCCCGGGGCCAGTTGCTGCTGCTCCCAGCGCGTGCGCAGGGCCGGGTCGGCAAATTCTGAAAACACGCGCAGGCTGCGCTCCTGCGCATCGATCAGGTGCAGCACCCGCTGCTGGTGCGCGTCGCTGCCCAGGCCGGACGCAAAGAGCAGCGCGCCCATGGCCCGCTCCTGGCCTGCTTCTTCCTGCGCCTGCACCAGGTGCAGCAGGGCCACGAGCTGGCGCGAGACACTGGGCAAAGCGGCCGCATCGGCCACGTGGAAGACCAGTTCGATCAGCCCGGCGATCAGGTGGCTGAACGCGGCAATCGAGTCGTGCGCCGCCATCGCCTGCTTGTCGATCTGGCTGCGCAGCGCGGGCAGCGAATCGAGCCCCAGCAGCGCCCACGCCATCAGCGACAAGGCCTTGGCCGTGGCGCCCTGGGCGGGCTCGACATGCTGGGCAAACTCCGCGCGCAGCTTGGCTTCGAGCAACACCACCTCCTGCACGATGCGGCCACGCAGGTCGGCAAAGCGCTGCGCCTTGGACGCCAGGTACACGCCCGATGCACCGCGCTCGCGCTGCAGGCCCTCGATCAGCTGGCCGACCACGTCCACCAGCGCGGCCCGGCTGGCCAGGTGGTGCACCGCATCGATCTCGAGCTGGCGCGAGCGCAGCACGAGGCTGGAAACGGACAGGGGCGCGGCGGCCAGATCGGGCATGCGGTGACTCCGGGATTCAGGATACGCAGATGCTAACCCCGCCAGACGCCGCCCAAAGCGTTCAAGCCACTGCCACGCTGATGCGACCGCCCTCAGCGCGCACGCCGTGCGCCTGCACCGAATGCTCGGGCGCCTCCAGGCATTCGCCGGTGCGCAGGTCGAAGTGGTTCTTGTACAGCGGCGAGGCGACCACGACACGCTCGCCCAGGTTGCCGATGAGCCCGCGCGACAGCACGCTGGCGCCCGACTTGGGGTCCACGTTGTCGATGGCAAAGAACTGGTCGCTGCCGGTGCGGAACACCGCCACATGGCGGTCGGCCACCAGCGCGCAGACGCCGGTGCTGGGCAGGATGTCGTCAACCGCGCAGATGTCGGTCCAGGCAAGGGGGTCGGTGCTGTTCATGGGAAGTGCGCTCATGTTCTTTGCCTTTCAGGCTGCCTGGCGGATGGGGATGACTTTGGCGCTGCGCTCGTCCGCCCGTGCCGGACGGATCTGGCCACGCTCCTCGACGAAGAGCACGTTTTCGTCGGCCTTGTCGCTGTTGACGAAGGAGCGAAAGCGCTTGCGCGTTTCGGGGTCGGTGATGGCCGTCTTCCACTCGCACTGGTAGGTGTCCGCCACGTGCTGCATCTGGGCTTCGAGCTCGGCGCACAGGCCCAGGCTGTCCTTGATCAGCACGTCGGTAAGGTAGGCCAGGCCGCCTTCGAGGTTCTCGCGCCAGGTGCTGGTGCGCTGCAGCCGATCGGCCGTGCGCACGTAGAACATCAGCACGCGGTCGATCATGCGCACCAGGTCTTCCTTGGTGAGGTCGGACGCGAACAGCTCGGCGTGGCGCGGCTTCATGCCGCCGTTGCCGCAGATGTAGAGGTTCCAGCCCTTTTCGGTGGCGATGATGCCGATGTCCTTGCCCTGCGCCTCGGCGCATTCGCGCGTGCAGCCCGACACGCCGAACTTGATCTTGTGCGGCGAGCGCAGGCCCTTGTAGCGGTGCTCCAACTCCACGGCCAGGCCCACGCTGTCGCCCACGCCATAGCGGCACCAGGTCGAACCCACGCAGCTCTTGACGGTGCGCAGCGATTTGCCGTAGGCATGGCCCGACTCGAAGCCGGCGGCGATCAGTTCCTCCCAGATGGTGGGCAGTTGCTCCACGCGCGCGCCGAACAGGTCCACGCGCTGGCCGCCCGTGACCTTGGTGTACAGGCCGTACTTCTTGGCCACCTGGCCCACGGCGATCAGGCCGTCGGGCGTGACCTCGCCGCCGGGCATGCGCGGCACCACCGAGTAGGTGCCGTCCTTCTGGATGTTGCCCAGGTAGTAGTCATTGCTGTCCTGCAGGCCGGCAAGCTCTTTTTTGAGCACGAACTCATTCCAGCAGGAGGCGAACACGCTGGCCGCCACGGGTTTGCAGATGTCACAGCCCATGCCCTTGCCGTGCTTTGCCATCAGGTCCTCGAAGCTCTTGATGTTGCCCACGCGCACCAGGTGGTAGATCTCCTGGCGCGAGTACGCAAAGTGCTCGCAGATGTGGTTGTTCACGGCCATGCCGCGGCGCGCCATCTCGGCCTTCATGACCTGGGTGACCAGGGGCACGCAGCCGCCGCAGGTGGCGCCGGCCTTGGTGCAGGCCTTCATCTCGGCGATGGTGCAGGCGCCGTTGCCCACGGCCTCGCAGATGCCGGCCTTGGTGACGTTGTTGCACGAGCAGATCTGCGCCGTGTCGGGCAGCGCGTCCACGCCGAGGCCGGGCTTGGCCTTGCCGTCGCTGGACGGGAAGATCAGGAACTCGGGGTCCTCGGGCAGCGTAATGCCGTTGAGCGCCATCTGCAACAGGGTGCCGTATTCGGTGGCGTCGCCAATCAGCACCGCGCCCAGCAGTTGCTTGCCGTCCTCGCTGATGACGATCTTCTTGTAGATCTGGCGGCGCTCGTCCACATACTGGCAGGTGCGGCTGTGCGGCGTTTTCGCATGCGCGTCGCCGATGCTGGCCACGTCCACGCCCATGAGCTTGAGCTTGGTGCTCATGTCTGCGCCGACAAAGGCGGCATCGGCATCGCCTGCGATGTGGCGGGCGGCCACACGGGCCATGTCGTAGCCGGGCGCCACCAGGCCGAAGGTCTGCTCGTTCCACGACGCGCATTCGCCGATGGCGTAGACGTCGTGGTCGCTGGTACGGCAGGCGCTGTCGATGGCCACGCCTCCGCGCGGGCCCACGGCCAGCAGGGACTGGCGCGCCAGGTCGTCGCGCGGGCGGATGCCGGCGGAGAAGACGATCATGTCGGTCTCCAGCCAGGTGCCGTCGGCAAACACCATGCGGTGGCGCGCGCGGGCGCCATCGGTGATCTCCTGGGTGTTGCGGCCGGTGTGCACCTGCACGCCCAGTTCCTCGATCTTGGCGCGCAGCACGCGGCCACCGCCTTCGTCGACCTGCACGGCCATGAGCCGCGGGGCGAACTCGACCACGTGGGTCTCAAGGCCCATGTCGCGCAGCGCCTTGGCGCATTCCAGGCCCAGCAAACCACCGCCCACGACCACGCCGGTCTTGGATTTGGCGCCTGAGGCCAGCATGGCCTCCAGGTCTTCGATGGTGCGGTAGACGAAGCAGTGCTCGCGGTCGCGCCCTGGCACCTGGGGCACGAAGGGGTTGGAGCCGGTGGCCAGCACCAGCTTGTCGTAGGGCAGGACCTCGCCCTCGGCCGTGGTCACGGTGCGCGTGCGGCGGTCCACCGAGGCGGCGCGCGCCGCGAGGCGCAGCGTGAAGCCGGTGCGCTCGAAGAAGCCGGGCTCGACCAGAGAGAGCTCATCGGCCGAGGTGCCGCTGAAGAATGCGGAGAGGTGCACCCGGTCGTAGGCAGGGCGTGGCTCTTCGCAGAGCACGGTGACTTCGACGCCGGTGATGCCGGTCTCGGCCAGGCTTTCGAGGAACTTGTGGCCGACCATGCCGTGGCCAATGAGAACGATTTTCATGCTTGCTCATCCTGCAAGGACCCGGGGAACCAGTTCGAGGGGTGCAGGATGTGCCATGCCTTGCGGCACAACGCACCCTCCGCGGAACCACGGGCGTGGGTTGGAACTACCAAGCAGCCAGCTGCGTAAGCCGCGGCTCGCTCGGGTGTTCCGCCATCATTAGCGGAGGGGTTGTTATCAGTGCGCGGGCAGCTTTACCGGCGGACAGCTCAGTTCAGCAATAAGCGTGCCGACTCTTTTTGCGGGTGCAACCCTGCCGCAGCGCTGGCGCGGCGCCGCGGGGCGCCTCGCTGCGGTGCAGCATGTCACCAATTTGGGGCGTAGATGGAGCAGTTCCCCGCCCTGCCCCGGTGCCACGGCACCGGGGAGGCACATCACTCGTGGCGCAGCGCGTCGATGGGGTCCATGCGCGCTGCCCGGCGCGCAGGGAAGTAGCCGAACACCACGCCGATGCCGGCCGAGAACACGAAGGACATCAGGTTCACGCCGGGGTTGAAGAGGTAGGGCACCCCCATCAGCACCGACAGGCCCAGCGAGGCCGCCGTGGCCAGCACGATGCCGATGAGCCCGCCCAGTGCGGCCAGCACCACCGCCTCGATCAGGAACTGCAGCAGCACCTCGCGCTCGAGCGCGCCGATGGCCAGGCGCAGCCCGATCTCGCGCGTGCGCTCGGTCACGCTCACCAGCATGATGTTCATGATGCCGATGCCGCCCACCAGCAGGCTCACGGCAGCCACCGCACCGAGCAGCGTCGTCAGGACCTTGGTGGTGCCCGAGAGCGTCTCGCCCAGCTGCTTGGTATCGAGCACGTTGAAATTGTCCTCGTCCGAATCCGAGAGCTTGCGCAGCTCGCGCAGCAGTTGGGTCAGGCTGGCCTTCACGCGTTCGGGCTCGCTGCCGTCCTTCATCGACACCAGCAGGGTGTTCACACGCGTGTTACCGGTCACGCGGCGCTGCAGGGTGCGCAGGGGCACCAGCACGGTGTCGTCCTGGTCGTTGCCGAAGGCGCCCTGGCCCTTGGAGGCCAGCACGCCCACCACCTCGCACGAGAAGGCCTTCACGCGCAGCTGCTCGCCCACGGCATCGCGCGTGCCGTAGAGCTCGCGGCGCACGGTCTCGCCGATCACGCAGACCGCAGCACCGGCACGCAGCTCATCGTCGGTGAATTCGCGGCCGATGCGCAAGGTCCAGTTGCCCGTCTGCAGCCAGGCATTGGTGCTGCCGATGATGCTGGTGGCCCAGTTGCGCCCGCCCGCCACCACGGTGGCTGCCGCGCGCGACTCGGGCGCCACGGCCAAAACGCCGCCGATCTGCTGCGCGATCGCATCGGCATCGGTGTCCTTGAACGCCGCCCCGCCCGCGCCGCCGCCCGGCCCCATGCGCTGGCCAGGGCGCACCTGCAGCAGGTTGGTGCCCAGGCCCGAGATCTGGTTCTGGATGGCCAAGGTGGCGCCGTTGCCCAGCGTGACCATGGTGATCACCGCGCTCACGCCGATCACAATGCCCAGGATGGTCAGGAACGAGCGCATGAGGTTGCGCCGTATGGAGCGCAGCGCCAGGAGAATGGTGCTCAGGAACATCAGTGCACCCCCACCAGAGGCTGCGCTGCGCCGGGCACGGCGGCCCCACCCTGCGTGCCCGTTTCACGCAACAGGCCGCGCGGATGCGGGTTGGGTACATCGCTGTCCACCACGCCATCGACGAAGCGCACGATGCGCCGCGCGTACTCGGCCATGTCGCTCTCGTGCGTGACCATGAGCACGGTGATGCCCTGGTCCACATTCAGGCGCCACAGCAGCTCCATGATCTCGTGGCTGCGCTGCGTATCGAGGTTGCCGGTGGGCTCGTCGGCCAGCAGCACGGCGGGCTCGGTGACGATGGCGCGCGCAATCGCCACGCGCTGCTGCTGCCCGCCCGACAGCTCGGCCGGCGTGTGGTGCTCCCAGCCCTTGAGGCCCACGGCAGCCAGCGCCCTGGCCGCCGCCACACGGCGCGACGCCGCAGGCTCGCCCCGGTACAGCAGGGGCAGCTCCACGTTCTCCTGTGCCGAGGTGCGTGCCAGCAGGTTGAAGCCCTGGAACACGAAGCCGAAATAGCGCCTGCGCAGCCGCGCACGCTCGTCGCGCTGCAGCGCCTCCACGTGCACACCCTTGAACAGGTAGTCACCCGTGGTGGGCCGGTCCAGGCAACCAAGGGTATTCATGGCCGTGGACTTGCCCGAGCCGCTGGGCCCCATGATGGCCACGAAGTCGCCCTGGGCGATGTCCAGGTCCACCCCCTTGAGCGCCTGAAAAGCCAGCGCGCCCTCACCGTACACCTTGGTGACGCCACGCAGGCGTATCAGCGGCATGCCGCCCGTGCCACCAGTGCTGCCTGCGGCCGTCATCGCGCCGCCCCGTTGCTGCGCTGGTCGGTGATCACGGCCATGCCGGGCGTGATGCCCTCGCCGGTCACCTCGGTCATGCGGCCGTCGCTTATGCCCACGCGCACCTGCAGCGGCTGCGCCGCGCCGTCCTTGAGCACCCACACCTGGCGCATCTTCGCTGCCGCGTCCTCACCGGGCGGCCCGCCCGCACCCGCGCCCGCACGGCGATTGCCCCCCTGGCGGGGCATGCGCGGCATGAGCTGCCCCAGGATGCCTCCACCCTGTGCCGACGCGGGCTTGGCGCCCGCCGCCGGGGGAGCGCCAGCGGCGCCGCCCGCCGCAGGGGCTGCCTGCGCCGGCGTGAAGCGCAGTGCCGTGTTGGGCACCAGCAGCACATCATTGCGCTCGGTGGACGTGATGGTGGCCGCCGCCGTCATGCCGGGGCGCAGGCTCATGTCGGTGTTGTTCACCTCCAGCCAGGTGATGTAGGTGACCACGTTGTCCGTCTTGGTCGAGCCGAAGGAAACGCGCGTGACCGTGGCTGGGTAGCGCCGCGAGGGGTAGGCGCTGACGGTGAAACTGGCCTTTTGCCCCACCTGCAGCGAGCCCACGTCGGCCTCGTCCACGCTCACGTCCAGGCGCAGCCGGGTAAGGTCTTCTGCCACGGTGAACAGCGTCACGGCCTGCAGCGAAGCGGCCACGGCATTGCCGGGTTCCACCGTGCGGGTGAGCACCACACCATCGATGGGCGAGCGGATCGAAGCCTTGGACAGGCTGGTCTCATCGGTGGACAGGGCCGCACGGGCATCGTCCACGGTGGCGCGGGCGCTGGCCTCGTCGGCGCGCGCACGCTCCAGCGTGGCGCGGCCCGTGTCCAGCTCGGCAGCCGAAGGCACCTTGCCGCCCGACAGGCGCGCCACTTCTTCCAGACGGCCCAGACTTGCCAGCGCCTCCTTGGTGGTGGCCGCGGCCTGTGCCTGCCGCGCCTGCGCGGAGGCCAGCGAGGCGCGCGAGCGCAGCACCTGCGCATCGAGCTTGGCGGTGTCCAGCTCCACCAGCACCTGGCCCTTCTTGACCTTGTCGTTCACGTCCACCATCACCTGGCGCACCGTGCCCGACAGCTCGCTGCCGATGGTCACCAGCCGCGTGGGCTGCAGCGTGCCATTTGCCGAAACGGACAGCGTGAGGTTGCCCTTCCTGACCTCCTCCGTCACATAGACCGGTGCTGCACTGGCCTGCTTTTGCACCTGCCAGGCGTAGATGCCGGCCCCCGCCAGCGCCAGCGCCGCAACGCCCAGCCACAGCGAGGTGCGCCGGTACCAGCGGCGCGGTGCATCCCCGCCCAGCAGGGCCTGCAGGTCGGCCGGGGCACTGGCCCCGGTGGTGGCAGCACGGGGCTGCGATTCCTTGGTGTTGTCGGTCATGGCAATCGGCTCGGGTGAAGACTGGAAAGAGGTCGCTGCCGGGTGTCCGTGCGCCTTGCGCAGGAACCTCCATGGGGCAGCAGGAAATGAAACGCGGTACGGCTAAGAGCGGATAACAAAACTCAGCGAAGCGGTTCCGGCTAGGCGCTACACGTCAGACACATTGCAGGCAGTACGGTAGTACGACAAGACGCAGCAACGACGCCAGAAGAGTTTTGTTAGCCGCTCTAAGGCGCTTGCCAGCCGCCGCCCAGCGCCTTGTACAGCCGCACATGGTCGGCGGACAGGTTGGCCACCGTGGTGGCCACGCCCTCCTGGGTGGACAGCAGCGTGCGCTGGGTCTCCAGTACCGACTGGAAGTCGATCAGCCCGCTGCTGTAGCGCTGGCGTGCCAGCAACTCGGCGTTGCCGGCGGCATCGGCAGCGGAGCGCAGGCGCACCAGGCGCTCGCGGTTGCCGCGCAGGGACACCAGCGCATCTTCCACATCCTTGAGCGCCGTGAGCACGGCCGCCTCGTAGGCGATGCGCGCCTGCTCCAGGCTGGCCTCCTGCGTCCGCACCTGGGCGCGCGCGGCACCGCCGTCGAGCAGCGGTACCGAGATGCTGCCCAGCAGCGAGGCGGCCACGGCACTACCGCCGCTCAAGGCCCCCAGCGTGAGGGCGCGCAGGCCCAGCGATCCACTGATGCCGAAATCCGGGTAGCGCGCCGCATCTGCCTGCGAGACGCGGGCCAGCGCGGCAGTGATGCGCTGCTCGGCGGCGCGCACGTCGGGCCGCTGGCGCAGGGTTTCGGCGGGGATCGCCATGGCCAGTTCATCGGCGGGCTGGGGCACGGCCACGCTGGCGGCCAGTTGCGCATCGAGCGCGGCCGGCGCCTGGCCCGTCAGCACGGCCAGGCTGTGGCGCGACTGGGCCAGGCTGGCTTCGAGCGCGGGGATCTGGGCTGCGGTCTGCTCCGACGCCGCACGCGCCTGCTCGGCCACGAGCGAGGTGGTCAGGCCCGCCTGCAGGCGCCACTGCGTGATCTGCAGCGTCTCACTCTGGCTGGCCAGGTTGCTGCGCGCGATCACCAGGCGCTGCTGCAGGCCGCGCAGCTCGATGTAGTTCACCGCCACCTCGGCCGCCAGCGACACCTGCACGTCGGCCAGGCTGGCCTCGGCAGCGCGGGCATCGGCCTCGCTAGCGTTGACCCCGGCGCGCACGCGGCCGAACACATCGGGCTCCCAGCTCGCATCGAAGCCCACCTGGAAGTTGTTGCCGGTACCGCTGTTGCCCGAGCGGCTGCGCTGCGCCGAGGCCGAGGCGCCCACCTGGGGCGACAGGCCGGCGGCCTGCACGTCCACCTGGGCGCGCGCCTGCCGCAGCGCGGCCTGGGCCGTGCGCACGCTGGTGTTGGCCGTGAGGGCCTGTTCGACCAGCGCGGTCAGTTGCGGGTCACCCAGGCGCTGCCACCACTGGGCCAACGAAGTGGCCGTGACGCCAGACGCAGCCGTTGTGCCGGCGGCCCATGCCGTGGGCACGGGTGTGTCGGGCAGGCGGGCGTCCTGCGGGGCCATGCTGGCGCAGCCGGACAGGGCCGCAGCCAGCGCCAGCATGGCAAAAGGCACGTCACGGCCCAGGGGCCGCGACGGCGCCCGGCCGGAGGCTGCAGGGAAAAGGAAGGACAGAAGTTTCATGGATGCTCAGGGTGCGCTCTCGCTGGTGCTGCCATTGTGCAAAACCGATCCGTCGCAATGACTGCCAACGTGTGAACCCCAGGTAAAGAATCGACACAAACCGGCGCCGCATGCATGCGCGCCCCGGCCTTCCACCCCCTATCAACCATCCCGTCGAAGCGTGCTTTTTTTGCACACAGGGGCACGCCAACAATTTTTGTACATAGACAATCAATGCACTCATTTGACAAATACAGGTGAAATCAAGAAACTGAATCACCTCAATGAACGACCTCTGAAGCCCATGCAGCGACTCACCGACTACACGCTCTACGCGGATGCCCAGGCCCATTTCTCGCCCGACCGGCTGTGGGAGCTTTTCGATGGAAATCGCGAGCGGTTCAACATCGCCCACGAGTGCGTGGACCGGCATGCGGGGGCCGGCCGCGATGCGCTGGTGGTGGTGCACGCGGGCGGGGAGGACGAGGTCATCACGTACGCGGAGCTCGCGGCGGACTCCTCGGCGTTTGCCCACTACCTGGAGTCGAGCGGCATACAGGCCGGGGACCGCGTGGCCATCATGCTGGAGCCCTCGCGCGCCTTCTACACGGCCATGTTCGGGGTGATCAAGCGCGGGGCCATCGCCGTGCCGCTGTTCACGCTGTTCGGCCCCGACGGCGTGCGACTTCGCGTCAACGACTGCAAGCCGGCCATGCTCGTCACCAACGAGCACAAGGAGGAAGTCGCCCGCTCCATCGACGGCCTGCAGGTGCTGGTCTTCGACGCGGGCTTCTTCAAGCGCCTGGCCGACTTTCCCACGGTGTACGAGGCCACATCCCGGGCCGACGACCTGGCCGTCTTCCAGTACACATCGGGTACCACGCGGGAGCTGCCCGAGGCCGTCGGGCACACACACAAGGCGCTCGTGACCCTGATGGTCGCGGCCCTCTATGGCACGGGGCTGCGGCCCGGGGACCGGTTCTTCTGCCCCTCGTCACCGGCCTGGGGCCATGGCCTGTGGCATGGCACGCTCGCGCCGCTGGCGCTGGGCCTCACGGTGGGGGCCTACAGCGGGCGCTTCAATCCCGAGCGGCTGCTGCAGGCCCTGTCGCAGCACCGCTTCACCAACATGTCGGCCGCCGCCACGCACTACCGCATGCTCAAGAACTGCGGCAAGGCGGAGCAGTACGCCTTCCATTTCGAGAAGCTGTCCTTCACGGGCGAGCCCATTGACGACGACACGGCGGACTACGTGCGCCAGAAGTTCGCCCTGGAAGTCTGCAGCATGTACGGCACCACCGAGATCGGGGTCGTGCTGGCCAGCTACCCCGGCGCTGCGGATTTCCCGGTCAAGCGTGGCTCGCTGGGCAAGGCCGTGCCCGGCACCCGGGTCGAGGTGCACGACGCACAGGGCCAGGTGTGCCCCGTGGACGTGACCGGCCAGCTGATGGTGCTGCGCCGCGGCGAATGGGTGCCCACCAAGGACCTGGGCCGCATCGACAGCGACGGCTACTTCCACCACGGCGGGCGTGCGGACGACGTGATCATCTCGGCCGGCTGGACCATGAGCGCGGTGGAGATCGAGAACGTGATCCTCATGCACGGCGACGTGCTGGAGGCCGCCGCCATCGGCGTGCCCGATGCCGTGCGCGGCCAGGTCGTCAAGGCCTTCGTGGTCAGCGCGCGGCCGGCCAGCGAGGCGTTTTCCCTGGAGATCCAGGAGCTCGTGAAGACCAAGCTGAGCCAGCACGAGTACCCGCGCCACGTCGAGTTTTCGCCCGAGCTACCCAAAACCCCCGCCGGCAAGGTGCACCGCAAGGTGCTGCGCGAGCGCGAGGCGGTAGCTGCGGCCGCTGCCCTTGCCTCTGCGGCATCCCTTTCCACAGCCCACTGATTTTTTACCACCCCAAGGAGACAACCCATGAGCAGTTCCAACCCCCGCAGTTTTCCCAAGATCACGGAGAGTGGCCTTGACGATCTGCGCCAGCGCATCGGCGTGAAGATCGGCCAGATGGCCGAGCCCTGGTGCTTCGAGGCCACGCGCGACAACATCCGCCACTATGCCCACGGCATCGGCGACGACAACCCGCTGTGGTGCGACCCCGAGTACGCCGCGAAGTCCCACTACCGCGGCATCGTCGCCCTGCCCAGCTTCCTGTTCTCCACCAGCCGCATAGTCTCGGGCTATGTCGGCGGGCTGCCTGGCGTGCATGCCATGTGGTCGGGTTCGGACTGGACCTGGCACAAGCCCCTGCACCGCAACGACGAGATCCGCACCGAGGCCTACCTCAAGGATCTGGTGGAGCACCAGACACGCTTTGCCGGGCGCGCCGTGCAGCAGATCTACCACGTCGATTTCTTCAACCAGCAGGGCGACAAGGTGGCCGAGGCCGACAGCTGGTGCTTTCGCACCGAGCGCGACCATGCGCGCGAACAGGGCACCAAGTACAAGGAGGTGCGCGCACGCGAGCCGCGCCGCTACACCGACGAAGAATTGAACGAGGCCTTCAAGCTCTACCGCAACGAAGAGATCCGCGGTGCCACGCCCCGCTACTGGGAGGACGTGAAAGAAGGCGAAGACCTGCCGGTGCTCTTCAAGGGCCCGATGACCGTGACCGGCTTCATCGCCTATGCCCAGGGCTGGGGCGGCCTGTACATCCGCGCGAACAAGCTCGCCTGGAAGCTCATCGACTCGCACCCTGGCGTGGGCATCAAGAACCGCTTCGGCATTCCCGACGTGCCAGAGCGCGTGCACTGGGAAGAAGACTTTGCGCTGGAAGTGGGCGCACCGGGTGCCTACGACTACGGCCCGGAGCGCACCTCCTGGCTCACCCACCAGTTGACCAACTGGATGGGCGACACCGGTTTCCTGCAAAAGGCGAGTTGCAAGATCCGCCGCCACAACCCCGAAGGCGACCTGCTGTTCATCAAGGGCAAGGTCAAGCGCAAGTACACCGAGAACGGCCAGCACCTGGTCGAGATCGAGCAGGAAGCGCACAACCAGGACGGCGAGCTCTCGGTGGTCGGAAGCGGCGTGGTGGCCCTGCCATCGCGGGGATGACATCCGATGCCTACGACCCCTACCGGCGCACTGCAGGGGCTGAAAGTCATCGACCTGACGCGTGTGCTCGCCGGGCCGCTGTGCACCCAGGTCCTCGCGGACCAGGGGGCCGACGTGGTGAAGATCGAGCCACCCACGGGCGATGAAACCCGCCGGCTCGGACCGCCCTTCGACAGCGCGGGCAGTGCAGCCTACTTTTCCGCACTCAACCGGGGCAAGCGGGCCATGAGCCTGGACCTGTCGATGCCGCAGGCGCAGGAGGTGCTGCACCGGCTGCTCGGCGATGCCGACGTGCTGGTGGAGAACTTCCTGCCGGGAACCATGGAGCGCTGGGGCCTGGGCTACGAACAGGCCCTGGCCGAGCGCTATCCGCGCCTGGTCTACTGCAACATCACGGGCTTCGGGGCGGACGGCCCGCTGGGCGGGCTGCCCGGGTACGACGCGGTGCTGCAGGCCCTGTGCGGGCTGATGAGCGTCAACGGCGACGAATCCTGCGGGGCCACCCGCATCGGGATTCCCGTGGTCGACCACCTGACCGGCTACGTGGCGCTCTCGGGCATCCTGATGGCGCTGCATGCACGGGCTGCGGATGGGCGCGGCCAGCGCGTGGAGGCGGCGCTCTATGACACGGCGCTCAGCCTGCTGCTGCCGCATGCCTCGAACTGGCTGGCGTCGCAGAAGGACCCCGAGCTGCTGGGCAGCGCGCACCCCAACATCGCGCCTTACGACAAGTTCAGGGCCCGTGACGGGGAACTGTTCATCGGGATCATGACCGACGTCCAGTTCCAGCGGTTCTGCAGCCACGTCGGCCTGCAGGCGCTGATCGCGGACGAGCGTTTCACCTCCAACGCCCAGCGGCTGGTGCACCGGGACGCGCTCAAGCAAGCCATCGAGACGGCCATTGCGTCCATGGACTGCGAGCCGCTGTGCGAGTCGCTGATGCGCGCGGGCGTGCCCGCCGGTGCGGTGAACTCGATCCCGCGGGCCTTGGCCCACGCGCACTGCGCGCACCGGCAGATGCTGGTGCAGCGGGACGGCTACACCGGCGTGCGCTCGCCGATGCGGCTGATGGGCACGCCGGGCGTGGCCGGGGCGAGCCCGCCCCGGTTTGCGCAGGACGCGGCGCAGATATTGGAAAGCCTGGGTTTCAGCGCCCAGGAGCGAGACCAGCTGCAGGGCAGCGGCGCAGCCCCCGCAACACGGCGATAGCGTTTCGATCAAGAATACACAAGGAGACAACAATGCGACTGATTGCTGCAGTGATGGCGGCCGCCTGTGCCATGGCGAGCCCGGCACCGGTGGGCGCCCAGACCTACCCCGCCAAGCCGATCAAGATCATCGTGGCCTACCCTGCCGGGCAGGGCACGGACATCGCCACCAGGTACCTGGCCGAGCAGATGTCCCGCGACCTGGGGCAGGCCATCGTGATCGACAACCGGCCGGGCGCCGGGGGCAACCTGGGCAAGGAGATCGCGGCCCAGGCCGCGCCCGACGGCTACACCCTGACCATGGGGACGAATGCGACCCATGCGCTCAACCAGTACCTGTATGCGCGGGTGCCGTTCGACGCGGAGCGGGACTTCGAGCCCGTCGTCCTGGTGGGCACCTTCCCCATGGTCGTGGCGGTCAACAGCCAGTCGCCCTTTCACACCCCCAAGGAACTGGTGGACACCGCCGCCCGCAGCACGCGGTCTGCCGACATCGCCATGCCCAGCACCAGTGCGCGCCTGGTGGTGGAACTGCTCAAGCAGCGCTCGGGGGCCCCGGTGTTTGGCGTGCCCTACAAGGGCTCGGGCAATGCCATGACCGATGTGCTGGGCGGGCAGTTGCCGGTGATCGTGGACACCCCCACCAGCCTCAGGCCCCACCTCGCCTCGGGCAAGGTGCGCGCGATCGCCGTCACGTCGAGCAAGCCCAGCACCCTGGTGCCGGGCGTCAAGACCATGGACGAGCAGGGCTACGCCGGCTTCGAGGTGATCGCCTGGAACGCCTTGTACGCGCCCAAGAACACCCCGGCGGCGGTGGTCGCCACACTCAACGCCGCCATGAACAAGGTGCTGCAGCGCCCCGAGGCACGGCACAAGCTGCTGGAGCTGGGCTTCGAGCCCGCGGGCGGCACCGCCGTCCATCTCCGGGAGTTCGCCCTGTCCGAGCGCAAGAAGTGGCAGCCGGTTATCCACGCGGCCGACATGAAGGTCGATTGAGCCCGACAGCCCGGCGCAGGCTCTCGTGCCAAGCCTGCAAAAGCTAGTCGGGCATGCCGCCGTCGGCGGGCAGCGGCACATACACCAGGCAGGTGCGCAGGACCTGCTCCTGCTCCAGGCCTTGAGCGCCCCGGGAGGTCCTCAGGGCCTGCACCTCCACCTTCGCGCGCTCGGCACCTGCGTCCAGCAGGCGGGCGCGAAAGGTGACGAAATCGCCCAGCCTGGGCATCGCCTCGACCTCGATGGCATCGAGCTGCACCAGCGCCACGTTGCGCCTGAAATGGCCGCCCGGCAGCACGGCGCCCGCCTGGTCGAGTTGCCCCAGCACCCAGCCGATGGGAATCTGCCCACCGATCCCCAGGTCTGCAGGCATGGGAATGGTGCGAAGAACCGTCTGGAGACCTTCGCCGGGAATGGGGTCGCTATCGAACGCCATGCCCTAACTCCGCGCCACCAGCAGGTTGCCGATGGCCTGGGCTTCGCGCAGCATCATCGCGGCCAGTTCAGTGGTTTCGGTGGCATTGAGCTGGCTGGACATGCCAGCCGCCACCAGGGTGTGCGTGAGGCTTCCGCCGGGCGAACAGATGGGCACGGCGACCACGGTGAGGCCACTCATGAAGTTGTCGCGGTCCAGGCTCCAGCCCTGCGCCCGGGCCAGCTCCACCTCGCGCCTCCAGGTGTCGAAGGCGGGCTTCTTGTCCCATTGCGTGGCATTGAACTTCTGGCGCAGCTGCGTCCAGTTCTCTCCGCTGTAGGCGGCGATCAGCCGGCCGGTGGCACTGGCCAGGTGGGAGAACTGGCTGCCCACGTCGGTGTGCAGGCGAAACGGCTGGTTCGAGCGCGACAGCGCGAGCACCACGACGGACTGCTTGGGCGTGATCTCCACACCCATGGCCGTGACCCCTCGGGTGGACGCGAGGCGGTCGAGCGCGGGCTGCACGAGCTGCGCGAAGCCGCTGCTCTCCAGCACGCTGCGGGCCAGGCTGATCATGCCGCTGCCCAGCAAGTAGCGCTTGGTGGCCGGGTCCACGCTGACCAGTTCCTCGCTGACCAGCACGCGCAGGATGTGCAGGCAGGTGCTGGGCACCAGGCCCAGCTCATCGGCGATGGCCTTGACACCCAGGCCCTGCTTGGCGTTTCCGAGGAAGCGAAGGATGGCAATGGACCGGCTGACGGCTGGCACGGGCCGCACGCGCACGGCGGGCTTTTGGGGGGTCGGCGGCGCCGGCTCGGACGTCGGTGTGCGCTTTGGAGGCATGAAAAGGGGCGAGGGCCAAATTTGCATGATAGTGCAGGGCTGCTGGGGCGAGCCCTTGGAACCCCGCGCCGTCCCTGGTGCCGGGAGGCCGGCCCTCATGCGAGTCGCTCCGCGGGCAGCACTTTTATGATCGCCTGCGCGCGCAGGACCATCTGGCCATCGACCGCCACACTGCCCTGCATGAACACCATCTGGTGGGTGCGGTGCGTGATTTGCGCCCGCGCCTGTGCAAACTGCCCCTGCCGCACGGCGGTCAAAAACTGCGAGTCGAGCTGCAGCGTGACACACGGCACCCGGCCGCTGGCCTCCCACGCCACGGTGCTGATCGCATGGTCCACCAGGGTGAGCAGCGCGCCGCCATGCACCACCCCGGCAGGATTGAGGTGCGCCGGTGCCATCAGGAAGCCATAGGCCCATCCGTCCCCTTCTCGCCGGGTCCACAGCGGTCCGGCCGTACCGGCGAAACCCGCCAGGGATCGCACCTGCCAACCACCCTCTTCCGGGGACGCGGGCGCTCCACCCGGTACTGCCTGCGCATCGGTCATGGCGATCACTCCATCTTTTGTACAAAACATCATTCAATTGTCTCCATACAATTTTATGACAAAGGCACCAACAATGGAAGGTATGGCGCTATCCGAGATCCGACCCCGCACCGCAGACAGCGCCCTGCGAAAGGGGGCATGCGGGAAGATGACGAAGTGCCGGGGATAGGGGGCGCTGCGCGCAGAAGTCCCAGGCCAGAAATGCAGCACAGTAGATGTGAGCAGCCCGGCGGGGTCGCCGGCAAGGCCCGGGAAGGCCAGGCGCACCAACGGAGCACGGCGTTGCGCCGCGCCCTCAGACCGCGTTCACCGGCTCAGTGCGTGTGCAGCGCGGGCGCGGGCAGCGATGCCCGCCCGCGGTACTCGCTCGGGCTGTAGCCCGTGTGGGCCTTGAACACGCGGCTGAAGTGGCCGCTGTTGCGAAAGCCCCAGGAGATGGCGATGTCCGTCACCGAGCGATGGGCGTGCGCCGGGTGGCGCAGCTCGCGCAGGCAAGCCTCGAGCCGGCGCTGCTGGATGGTGGCGGCCAGGGTATCGCCATCGTCGGTCATGGCGTTGTACAGGTGGCGCCGGCTGCAGTTGAGCGCCTGCGCGATGCGGTCGATGGTCAGTTCGGGGTCGGCCAGGTGGCGGTCGATGTACTGGCCGATGCGGTCGCGCAGGGCCTCGCGCTGCGATACGGCGCTGTGCTGGCCATTGCGTTCGAGCAGCGACAGCTGCACCAGGTGCGTGATCACGTCGGCCACGCCGTCCGCTGCCGCATCGGACATGCGGGGCAGCTCGGTGAAGGCGGCGCGCATGGTGTCCCAGGCCAAGCGCGAGACGCCGCTGGTGCCCGAAAAGCGCTGCACCATCAGGTCGTCGAGCTTGAGCTTGCGCTCTGGCATCTGCTCCTTGGGGATCATCAGCACCATCTGGCGCACGGCCTCGTGGTTGCTCACGGCGTAGGCGCGCGTGGTGTCGTACACGCTCCACTCGCCGGGCGAGAGCCAGACCTGGCGGCCGTTCTGCTCGAAGCAGGCGCGCCCTTCGAGCTGCGCTACCACCTTGATATAGGCCCGGTCGCTGCCGCGGATGAGGCTGGGGGTGCGCACCACGCGGTGGCGGCTCACGTCGAGCTGGCACAGGTTGACGTAGCCCGCCTGGCCCGAGGTGATGTGGCCGGCAAAGGCCTCATCGCCGAAGGCATCCGACTCCAGCCCGCCAATGAGCCGCCACACCGCGTCGCCCCACAGGTGCAGGCGGTCGCGCGGTGCCACGGTATCGGTGGATACCTCGGTCAGGGGGTGGGCCATGGTGTCTCCAGTACAGCGGCTGACGCCGCCGGTATGCCCCGGATTATCCGGCGGCTGCCTATTCCCCGGTGCAGCGCGGAAATCCGGGTAAACCCGCTGCGCCGTGCACGCTGGGACCAGCGTTTTGTGCACGCTCAGCACAGCACCCCGAAGCCCTCCTGCCTACGATCGGTCAACGGCTTGCACCATGCGGGCCGCCCCTACCAGGAGACACAAGAATGGTTCAACAATCCAAACGCCAATGGATCAAGGGCGTGGCCGCCACCGTGGGCGCCATGTCGGTCGCCCCGCACCTGCTGGCCCAGTCCGGCCCCGTGCGCGTGGGCTATGCCATCGCCCGCACGGGCCCCTGGGCTGCGGGCGCCCAGGTCAGCCAGGAGCCCAACTACCTGCTGTGGGCCGAGCAGGTGAACGCCGCTGGGGGCCTGAACATCAAGGGCGCGAAACGCCCCATCGAACTCATCGGCTACGACGACCGCAGCGAGACCGAGACCTGCGTGCGCACTTTCGAGAAGCTCATGGGCAGCGACAAGGTGGACCTGATCCTGCCGCCCTGGGGCTCGGGCGCCAACTTCGCCATTGCCCCGCTGGCCAACCGCTTCGGCTACCCGCTGCTGGCGCCCACGGCGCTGTCGCGCAAGCTGATCGACATGAACCTGCCGTACTTCTTCTCGCTGCTGCAGCAGCCCGACAAGATGATGGGCGCGCTGGTGGACATGCTGGTGGCCAACGGCGTCAAATCGATCGCTATCGTCTACATGGACGACCTGTTCGGCCTGGAAAACTTCGCCGCGCTGAACAGCGCACTCAAGAAGACCAGCATCCAGGTGGTGGAGAGGAAGAGCTACCCCCTGGGCGTGAAGGATCTGGCACCCGTGCTGCGCGGCATCAAGGACCTGAACCCCGATGCCTTCATCGGCATCACCTACCCGCCCGACACCATCCTGGCCAGCCGCCAGGCGCGCGAGGTGGGGCTGAACCCCAAGTTCTTCTACGCCTCGGTGGGCACGGCCTTCCAGCTGTACAAGAACGTGATGCAGGCCAACACCGAGGGCGTGATCGGCATGGGCTCGTGGAGCGTGAAGACCAGCCCCGATGCCAAGGCCTACTTCGACGCCCACGTGAAGAAATTCAACAAGGAGCCCGACCGCTGGGCCAGCGGCCACGCCTGGGCGGGCCTGCAGATACTGCAGCAGGCGGTGGAGAAGGCGGGGCTGGACCGCAAGGCGCTGCGCGAGCACATCGCCAAGAACGAGTTCAAGACCATCCTGGGCGGCATCCGCTTTGCGGGCAGCGAGAACGCATCCATCCCCGGCACCGTGAGCCAGTGGCAGGGCGGCGACTTCGAGGTGGTCTGGCCCAAGGACCGCGCGACGGCACAGCTGAACACCAGCAAACCTGCCTGGAAGTAAAAAGTGTCCTTGCTTTCCTGGGCCGAACTGGTCGCCAGTGGCCTCATTACCGGCGGTATCTATGCGCTGGTGGCCATGGGCCTGAACCTGCAATACGGGCTGATGCGCATCATGAACATCTCGCATGGCGAGTTTCTGATGCTCGGCGCCTTCCTGACCTGGTGGGCGCATACCGCCTGGGGCTGGTCACCGCTGGCGCTGATGCCGCTGGCCTTCATCGCGCTGTTCGTGCTGGGCGTGGCGGTGCATGCACTGTGCTTCAAACGCCTGGCGGCGCGCGCACCGAACGTGGACGTGTTCGAGGCACGCAGCCTGATGGTGGGCTTTGGCCTGATGTTCCTGGTGCAGAACACCGCCCTGCTGATCTGGGGCGGCGACCTGCGCGGCTATGAATACCTGGCCGACCCGGTGCAGGTGGCGGGCATGCGTTTCACCGAGAACAAGCTGGTGCTGTTCGGCGTGGCGCTGGCGCTGTCGGCCGCGCTGATCGCGCTGCTCAAGCTCACCTTGCTGGGCAAGGCCGTGCGGGCGCTGATGCAGTCGCCCACCGGGGCGCAGCTGGTGGGCATCAACACCCGGCGCCTGCACCCGATGATGTTCGGCATTGGCCTGGGCCTCTCGGGCGTGGCCGGTGCGCTGCTGTCGATGACCTACGAGATCTCTCCCTCGATGGGCGAGCCCTACACCGTGACCGCGCTGATCGTGATCACGCTGGGCGGTTTCGGCAGCCTGGCGGGCAGCCTGGCCGGCGGCCTGCTGCTCGGTGTGGTCGAAGCCCTGGGCATGCATTTCAGCAGCCCGTCTCTCAAGATGCTGCTGAGCTATGCGGTGTTCATCGGCGTGCTGATCTGGCGCCCCAACGGTCTATTCAGCAAAAAATGAAACTCCATTCCAACAAACCCTGGCTCGCGCTCGCAGCGGGCACGGCCGTGGTCGGCACCCTGCCCTGGCTGGTGTCCGAGTTCATGGCATCGGTGCTGCTCAGCTGCCTGATGTACATCGCGCTGGCCACCAGTTGGTCGCTGTTCTGCGGTGCCACGCGCTACCTGTCGCTGGCCACCTCGGCCTTCTTCGGCGTCGGGGCCTATGCCAGCGCCACGCTGCTGAATGTGCTGCCCTGGCCGCTGGTGGTACTGGCCGGTGCGCTGATCGCGGCCGTGGTGGCCATCGTGATGGGTGCGGCGGTGCTGCACCTGCGCGGCACCTATTTCGCGGTGCTCACCTTCGGCATGACGGAGCTGATCCGCCACGCCGTGACCTTTGTCGAAAAGCAGGTGTCGGGCACGGTGGGCCGCGTGCTCACGGTGGTGCCCAGCAACGAGACGGTGTACCTCACGGTGCTGCTGATCGCGGCGGCGGCCATTGCCACGTCGATTGCGGTAAAGCGCAGCCGCTTCGGCCTGGCGCTTGCAGGCATCGGTGCCGACGAGCAGCGCGCACAGACGCTGGGGGTGGACACGCGGCTGGCCAAGATCGCGGGCTTCGGCATCACCGCAGCGTTTGCGGGCGCCGTGGGTGCGGCCATGGCCGTGCGCTGGACCTACATCGAGCCGGCGGCCGTGTTCAGCCCCTTCATCGGCTTCCAGACGGTGCTGATCGCGCTGATCGGCGGTGCGGCCAGTATCGGCGGACCGGTGCTCGCGGCCATCGTCTTCAGCCTGCTGGCCGAGACGCTGCGGCTGCAGCTGCCCTATGGCTACATGATGGTGCTGGGCCTGCTGCTCATCCTGTGCGTGATGTATCTGCCCAACGGGCTGGCCACGCTGTGGCAGCGCAAGCGGGCGGCCACGCCTGCAGCGGAGGCGGGCCATGTCTGAGGCATTGTTGACCATCGACGCCGTGACCGTGCGCTTCGGCGGCCTGACCGCCGTGGACGGCGTAAGCGCCACGCTGCATGCGGGCGAGCTCATCGGCATCATCGGCCCCAACGGCGCGGGCAAGACCACCTTTTTCAACGCGATCTCGGGCGTGCAGCCACCGACCTCGGGCACTTTGCACTGCGGGGGCGACGACCTTACCGGCAAGGGGCCGCACCACTACGCGGCCCACGGCATTGCGCGCACCTTTCAGACGCCGCGTGTGTTCCCGGACATGACAGTGCGCGACAACGTGCGCTTCGGCATGCAGTTCGCGGGCCGCCATCGCCAGGGCCCCGTGGGCCTGCGCAATGAGGACGAGATCCTGGCCATGCTGGGCCTGTCGGCCCTGGCCGACCGGCCTGCCGCCGACGTGACGCCTTCGCAGCAGCGCCTGCTGGAGATCGGCATGGCACTGGGCACGCGCCCGCGCCTGCTGCTGCTCGACGAAGTGGCCGCCGGCCTGACCGAGGCCGAGGTGGACGCCATGGCCCAGCGCATCCGTCGCCTGCGCGACGACTGGGGGCTGACCGTGGTGTGGATCGAGCATGCGGTGACCACCCTGCTCAAGTACGTGGAGCGCGTGCTGGTGTTGCACCAGGGCCGCAAGATCGCCGACGGCACACCCGCCGAGGTGGTGCGCGACCCGCAGGTAATCGAGGCCTATCTGGGAGATGAAATGGCCACACCAGCAACGCACGAAGGAGCCACGGCATGAGCGGCACACAGCTATCGGTGCAGGGGCTGACCACGGGCTACGCGGGGTTCCAGGTGCTGCAGGACCTGTCGCTCCAGGCCCAGCCCGGCATCACCGTGATCGTGGGCCCCAACGGAGCGGGCAAGACCACGCTGCTCAAGGCGCTGGCCGGCCTGCTGCCACGCCAGGGCACGGTGCTGCTCGACGGCCAACCGGTGCCCGCGATGAATGCCACGGCCTGCGTTCAGCGCGGCCTGGCCCTGGTGGCCGAGGGCCGCCAGCTGTTTCCGCAGATGACGGTGACCGAGAACCTGGAACTCGGCGGCTGGCTGGTGCCTTCGCGCATGCGCGCCGTGCGACTGGCCCAGGCCTTCGAAGACTTTCCGCGCCTCAAGGAGCGTGCGCAGCAGCTTGCCGGCACCATGAGCGGCGGCGAGCAGCAGATGGTGGCCGTGGCCCGCGCCATGATGAGCGGCCCGCGCCTGCTGATGCTGGACGAGCCCTCGCTCGGCCTGGCGCCGCGCATGGTGGACGAGCTGCTGGCCATCGTGCAGCGCATTGCGTCGCAGGGGGTCACGGTGCTCATGGTGGAGCAGAACGTGCGCAAGGCGCTGCAGGTGGCGCAACGCGGCTATGTGCTTGAGCGCGGGCGCATCGTCGCCACGGGTGATGCATCCACCTTGTTGCAATCCGATGCGGTTCGCCAGGCTTACCTCGGCGTCGCCTGACCTCTCTTCTTCTTGTTTTTTCTTTCCTTGTTGTCCAGGAGCTATTCATGACTGCCATTTCCATGCTGATCAACGGCGAACGCGTTCAGTCCTCCGGCGGTGCCACCTTCGAGCGCCGCAACCCGCTCGACGGGTCTGTGGCCACCACGGCCCCAGCCGCCACCGTGGCCGATGCCAAGGCCGCCGCCGATGCTGCAGCCAAGGCCTTCCCCGCCTGGTCGGCCCTGGGCCCGAATGCGCGCCGTGCGCTGCTGCTCAAGGCCGCCCACGCGCTCGAAGCCAAAGGCGATGCCTTTGCCGCCGCCATGGCCGCAGAGACCGGTGCCTCGGGCCTGTGGGCCGGCTTCAACGTGCACCTGGCCGCCGGCCTGCTGCAGGAAGCCGCGGCCCTGACCACGCAGATCGCGGGTGAGGTGATCCCGTCGGACGTGCCCGGCAGCCTGGCCATGGGCGTGCGCCAGGCCGCAGGCGTGGTGCTGGGCATCGCGCCGTGGAACGCGCCCATCATCCTCGGCGTGCGCGCCATCGCCACGCCGCTGGCCTGCGGCAACACGGTGATCCTGAAAGGCTCGGAGCTGAGCCCCGCCACGCACGGCCTGATCATCGAGGCCCTGCAGGAGGCCGGCCTGCCCCCGGGCGTGGTGAACTTCGTGACCAATGCACCCGCCGACGCGGGTGCGGTCGTCGAGGCCATCGTGGCCCACCCGGCCGTGCGCCGCGTGAACTTCACGGGCTCAACCAAGGTCGGCCGCATCGTCGCGCAGACCTGCGCCAAGTACCTCAAGCCCACGGTGCTGGAGCTCGGCGGCAAGGCCCCGCTGGTGGTGCTGGACGATGCGGACGTGGACGCGGCGGTGGACGCCGCCGTGTTCGGCTCGTTCGCCAACTCGGGTCAGATCTGCATGTCCACCGAGCGCATCGTGGTCGACGCCTCCATCGCCAACGACTTCGTCGCCCGCTTCGCGGCGCGCGCGCAGGCGCTGCCGCTGGGCGACCCGCGCAAGGGCCCGGTGGTGCTCGGCTCGGTGGTGGACATGGCCACCGTGCAGCGCTGCAACGCGCTGATCGAGGACGCCCTGGCCAAGGGCGCCAAGCTGGTGTGCGGCGGCAAGAGCGAGAACACGCTGATGGCCGCGACCATCATTGACCACGTGACGCCCGAGATGGACATCTACCGCGAGGAATCCTTCGGCCCGCTCAAGCCCATCGTACGCGTGAACGGCGTGGAGGAAGCGATTGCCTGCGCCAACGACAACGAGTTCGGTCTGTCCGCCGCCGTCTTCGGCCGCGACATCGCCCGCGCCTGGAACGTGGCTGCGCGCATCGAATCGGGGATCTGCCATGTCAACGGGCCTACCGTGCATGACGAGGGGCAGATGCCGTTTGGCGGGGTGAAGAATTCTGGGTGGGGGCGGTTTGGGGGGATGGCGGGGGTGCGGGAGTTCACGGAGCTGCGCTGGATTACGGTGCAGACTACTGCGCGGCACTATCCGTTCTGAGGGCCTTTGGCTGCCTGGGCCGTCCATGGTGCATGGCCAGGCACGGTGCCATGAAGTCCCTTCCATGGCACCTGCACAACGTGCCCCAGGTCATTTCATGCTGCAGCCCACTACGTAGGGTCCACCACTGCCACTCCAGTCAGCGTGACATTGTTGCCAACGGGCGGACCGTACACATTGGCGGGATTGGACGAGTAGGCGTAAGCATCAACTACCTCCTTGTTCCATGCCACGGCGGCTGCGCTGAACGCAGCCTGATCGCCCGAGGCATTCTCCAGGCCTGACAGAAGCTGCCCCAGTTGCAGAGCAACGATACCCACATTGGCTTTGCCCACCAGCACCAGATAATTCTTCAACGTGGCTTGCAGCCCCTGATTGGGTAACAACCCCAAGTTCCCCATGAGCTTGGTGGACAGCATATCCTCCGTCAAGTGAGTGAAAGCCGCGCCAAACTGCAAGGCGTAGGCGGTGCTCCCGACCGACGTCGCCATCTCCACCTGTCTGGCATATACAGGATGCACAGGGGACTGATCGTTGAACGCCTGATTCAGGATCGTCGTGACAACGTAAGGCTCATCAAGAAAGTTCTGTGCCATCAAAAAACTCCAGAGAAAGGGCCGATCAGGCCGAGGTCCATGAGGCGTCTGCCAATGCCGACACACCGACCAGCTTGACGAGACTGTCGTTGGCGTTCAGGGTTGCCACAGCATCGTTGACCAGGATGTAGGTGTCGGCACCGTAGCGGAAGGCAATGGCTTTGTTGGCGCCTGCGGTGGTGGCGGCCAATGCCACGGCATCCAGCAGCGAGGACGCCGCCGCAATGCCGGCCAGTTGCGCAGAGGCAGGGGCTGCCTTGGCCGTTGAGTCAGAACCGAACAGACGGATCACATCGACCCCGCTTTCGAAATCCGTGACGCGAATGAACGACCGGCCCAGCGCAGCGTCCGAACTGGTGTCCAGATCGCGCGCCGTGGCGCCCGCCAAACCCACGATCGTCAACGTGTCGCTTCCACGGCCCAGGGTGACCTCGTGCGCATTGGCGGCTCCGACGATGACGGTATCGTCACCAGCACCGGCATCAATGGCCACTCTGCCACCGGAAGCCTCGTTAACGTTGATCCGGTCGCCCGCCGTGCCACCGATGATGCCCACCGGCGTGCTTCCCGTGGTGGTGAACGCCAGGTCCAGGGCCCCTGTCAGCCCGGTTGCATTGATGACCTCCACATGGGCGCCGGTCACGGTGGTGGTCAGCGCCTGGTCACCCCAGATCCGGATTTCCTCGGCAGCATCGGCCGTGATCCTGGCGGTGTTATTGGTGGTGGTTTCCACATTGCCGGCAGAGCTACGGACCAACAGTAGCTCGATGCCCGGCGCGATCACCTCGTCGAGTCCCGTCGCATCGGCCAGCAAGATGTTGGCGGAGTCCAGCGTGCCGGAGGCGCCCGCGAACTTCACGGTCAGCGGTCCGCCGGACAGGGAGTTCTGCACGCCCACGGTGGTCTTCAGGCTGACGTCTGCAAACGTGGCCGGGCGCGTGGCCCCATTCCCCCACAACATCCTGATGTCTGTCGCATTGGCAGAACTGAACTTAGCGGATTCTCCTGCGGTGATGATGACCGTTTCAATGCCATACAGCTTGGGCGCCACGGATTCACCCCCACCCAGCGTGGCCATGAGCATGTCCCCGCGTCCGCCATCCCCCCCACCGTTGAGTAGGTCCGGAGAGCCCAGCAGCCCAGGTGCAGGAGCCAGAAAAACGTCGTCATACAAGGTGCCGCTCAGGACATCCACGCTGCTGGTCAATGTCAGCGTGGTCCCTGTACCCACATTGAAGTAGGAATTTCCTACAGGTCCCATTCCGTTTGCAGGGTTGCTGGAATAGGCATGCGAGGCGGTCACCTCATTGTTCCAACGCACCGCAGCAGCCGAGTAGATGGCCAGGTCACCGGTGGCGTTTTCAAGCCCTGACAGTATCTGGCCCAGTTGCAATGCAACCGTTCCGACATTGATCTTGCCGATGGCGATCAGGTAGTCCTTCAACGCCACTTGCAGATCTGCATTGGGCAACAAGCCAAGATTGGTTAGCACCATGGTAGACAATGCGTCCTCGGACATACCCCCATGGCTGGCGCTGTACTGTCGCGCCAGTTCGTTGATACCTATCGAGGGAATGGCGGCCAACTGGTTGGTGTAGATCTCGTAAGTGCGCGACTCGTTGGAGATCGCCCGATGCAGCATCGAGAGGTCTGCATGGATACCGGATACTTGTGCGGGCATGGGTGGTTTCGCTGTTCGGTTGAAGGACTGCTTGTCACGCAATGGACCATGACGCATCGGCCAGCGCGTCCACGCCGGTGAGCTTGACCAGGCTGTCATTGACGCCCAATGCTGCGACGCCATCGTTCACGAAAATGTAGGTATCGGCACCATGGCGGAAGGCGATTGCCTTGTTGGCGCCTGCCGTGGTTGCCGCCAATGACACGGCATCCGGCAGGGAAGTTGCTGCAGCCATACTGGCCAGTTGCGCATCGCTCGGGGCTACCTTGGCCGTCGAGGAGGCGCCATGCAGCCGTATCACATCGGTGCCGCTCGAAAAGCCCCGCACCTCGATGGCCGATGCGGCAAGAGTGGCTGCCGATCCCAGGTCCATGTCCTTGGCCAGAGCGCCTGCCAGGCCTGTGATGGTCAGCGTATCCGCCCCATCGCCCAGGGTGAGCTTGTGGCGGGCCTGGGCGTTGGCGGTGATGGCAACGCCCCCTGCGGTGCCGGCCAGCGCCAGGTCCAGCGCCGACTTGAATGCCGAGGCGTCGACAACGGACACCCTGGCACCGGTCACGGTGCTAACCAGGGCCTGGTCACCCAGGATGACGATTTTTTCCGCCTGGGCCGCACTGATTTTGGCGCTGTTGACCGTGGTGGCGGCGACCGTGCCGGCCTTACTCCAGACGTTCAGGTGCTCAATATTGGCAACGACGATTTCGTCACGGCCCACTGCATCGGCGAACACAATGTTGGCCGAATCCATCGGACCGGAGACATCGCTGAAATTCACGGTCAGGACACCACCCGTGACGGAGTTCTGGATGCCGACGGAGGTGGCCAATTTCACGTCCGAGAATGTGGCCGCACCCTCTGCGGCATAGACCCACAGTTCCTGCAGACCGGCGGTATCCCCGGCACCCAATTCGGCCCCTGCGCCTGCGGTGATGTAAACCTTCTCGACGCTGCGCAACCCAGGGGTGACCTTGCTTGCGGCTGCAAGGGTCGCCCTGAGGGTATCGAGACCCTCGGCGCCATCGATCACATCCGCCGTCGAGAGAAAGCCCGCGGTGCTTGCCAGGATCGTGTCCTTGTCGGCCGTGGTCTTGAACCTGGCATCTGCCGCGGCAGGCGATACCGCATCATTGCCAGAGGTCAGCGAAAGGGTGACGCCCATGGCAGGGATAGGGGGCCCCGCGCTGGGGTTGTAAGGGTCGCTGGAATATTTATAGGAATCCGCCAGCTCTTGATTCCATGCCACAGCGGCCGCATTGAACGCCGATTGGGCGCCCGTGGCGTGTTCCAGCCCCGAGAGGATCTGGCCCAACTGCAGGGCCACGACGCCGACATTGGCTTTGCCCACGGACACCAGGTAGTCCCGCAGCGCGGTCTGCAGACCCGCATTCGGAAGCACACCTAGACTGCCCAAGAGCTTGGTAGACAACTGGTCTTCCGTCATGCTGGTAAAGCCGGAGCCAAACGACAACGCAAACGCATGGATGCCGCTCGATGTGACCATTGCGACCTGGTTGTTGTACACCGTGTAGGTAGGCGATTGGTCGTTGAACACCCGGTTCAGGATCGTCGTGACAACGAGGGGATCATCAAGAAAGTTCTGTGCCATCAAGTGCTCCGCAAACGGCCCATCAGGCCGAGGTCCAAGAGGCATCGGCCAGCGCCGTCACACCGGTCAGCTTGACCAGGCTGTCGTTCTCCCCCAAGGCCGCAGTGCCATCGTTCACGAGGATGTAGGTGTCCGCTCCATAGCGGAAGGCAATGGCCTTGTTGGCACCTGCCGTGGTCGCGGCCAGGGCTGTTGCGTCCAGCAGCGAAGCCGATGCTGCGATGCTGGCCAGCTCCGCAGCGCCGGGTACCGCCTTCGCCGTTCCCTTGGCAGCGTCCAGCTGGATCGAGTCGATGCCACCGGCAAAGCCGGCTACTTCGATGGCCGAAGCAGCCAGCGTGGACGATGTGCCGAGGTTGATGTCCTTGGCCGCATCGCCTGCCAGGCCCGTGATTTTCAGTGTGTCAGCGCCGTCACTCAAGGTGATCTTGTGGGCGGCCTGCGCATTGACCGCCACTGCAACGCCGCTGGTGCCAGCGAGCGTCAGGCCCAGGGCCTTTGTCAGCGCCGTGGCATCGACCACGGCCACCCGGGCGCCAGCCACCGTGGTGGTCAGGGCCTGGTCGCCCCAGATGACAATTTTTTCAGCCTGGGCGGCGGTGATTCGGGCGCTGTTGACCGTGGTGCCCGCAATCGTACCGGCCGTGCTTTTCACGCTCAGGGTTTCGATATTCGCAATGATGACTTCGTGGTTGCCCGTGGCATCGGCCAGCACAATGGTGGACGCGTTCATTGGGCCAGAGGCATTCGTGAAGTTCACGGTCAAAGCGCCGCCCGCGACGGAGTTCTGGATGCCTACGATGGTCCCCAGGGCCACGCCAGAAAACGTCGCGGAGGCCTCTGCGGCATTGATCCACAACTCGGTCAGGCCCGTGGTGCCAGCGGCGCTGAATTCAGCACCGGCCCCTGCGGTGATGTAGACCTTTTCGATACTGCGCAGTACCGGCGCCACCGAAACGCCATTTGCCAGGGTCGCCCGCAGGATATCGATCCCCCCAGCGCCGTCGATGTCGTCGGCGCTGGAAAGGAAACCCGCAGGCGTTGCAAGAATGGTGTCGTTGTTGGCAGTGCTCTTGAACTTGGCATGCGGCGCAGTCGGGGATATTGCGTCGTCCCCGGACGTGAGTGCCAGAGTCACGCCGGTGACGGCGTTTGGGCCCTCCTCGGGGACTCCGGCAGATGTATTGGCCGGGTTGTTTGAGAACGTGTACGAGTCCACCAGTTCCTTGTTCCACGCCACAGCGGCCACATTGAACACCGCCTGGTCCCCCTTGGCTTGCTCCAGCCCCGACAGGATCACGCCCAGTTGCAGGGCCACGATGCCCACATTGGCTTTGCCCACGGACTCCAAGTAGTCCCGCAGCGCGGTCTGCAGGCCCGCATTGGGCAGCACGCCCAGGTTGCCAAGCAGTTTGGTGGACAGCTGGTCTTCCGTCAGGCCGGCAAAGGCCGCGCCAAATGACAGGGCAAAAGCGTTGATGCCTACCGACACGGACATGGCCACCTGGTTGTTGTAGACCGCGTTGGACGGCGATTGGTTGGTGAAAGCACGATTCAAAATCGTCGGGATGATTTCAATGTCAAAAGGAGACAAGGTTGATGGCATCGAAGGCTCCAGAATCCAAGGGGTGCAAACCGGCGGGCGAATCACCGAAGATATGCGCTTGTGCTATCGCATCAAAAGACACATCCACCCGCCCTACGACGGCCGTGGCGGCCCAATCAGGCCGAGGTCCATGACGCATCGGCCAGCGCCGTCACGCCGGTGAGCTTGACCAAGCTGTCGTTGGCGCCCAGAGCAACCACGCTGTCGTTGACCAGGATGTAGCTGTCGGCCCCGTAGCGGAAGGCAATGGCCTTGTTGGCGCCGGCCGTGGTAGCGGCCAGGGCCGTTGCATCGAGCAGCGAGGCCGATGCGGCGATGCTGGCCAGTTCGGCGGCAGCAGCGGCGGCCTTCACCGTACCCTTGGCGCCATCCAGTTGGATCGAGTCGGTGCCGCTGGCAAAGCCGGCCACTTCGATGGCCGAAGCCGCCAGCGTGGCCGATGTGCTGAGATTGATGTCCTTGGCCTCGGCGCCCGCCAGGCCCATGATTTTCACGGTGTCGGCACCGGCACCCAGGTTGATCTTGTGCGCAGCCTGGGCGTTGAGCGACACGACAACGCCATTCGTGCCTGCGAGCGTCAGCCCCAGGGCTTTCGTCAGTGCCGTTGCATCGACCCCTGCCACCTGGGCGCCGGTCACCGTGGTGGTCAAGGCCTGGTCACCGAGGATGACGATGCCTTGCGCCTGGGCCGCACTGATCTTGGCCTGGTTGGCCGTGGTTGCGGCCACCGTGCCGGCAGTGCTTCTCACAGTCAGGAACTCGATGTTCGCCACGATGATCTCGTCATGGCCCGTGGCATCGGCCAGCACGATATGGGCGGAATCCGCCGGACCTGAGGCGCCGGTGAAGTTCACGGCCAAGGTGCCGCCTGCGACAGAGTTCTGGATACCGACCATGGTCTCCAGCGAGACCCCAGAGAAGGTGGTGGAGGCCTCTGCAGCATTGACCCACAGCTCGGTCAGGCCGGTAGTGCCTGCGGCACTGAATTGCGCACCCGCTCCTGCGGTGATGTAGACCTTTTCGATACTGTGCAGCACAGGCGCCACCGAAGCGCCAGTTGCCAGGGTCGCCCGCAGGATGTCCATGCCCCCAGCGCCGTCAACCACATCGGAGGAAGACAGCAAGCCTGAAGTGGGCGCCAGAATGGTGTCGTTGTTGCCCGTGGACTTGAACTTGGCTTCGGGCGCCGTGAGGGATATGGCGTCGTCACCGGATGTCAGGACCAAGGTGACGCCGGTGACGAAATCGTCGTCCAGCACAGGCGGCCCGATCCCTGTATTGGCGGGATTGCTGGAGAAATTGTAGGAAGCCACCAGTTCCTTGTTCCAAGCTACCGCTGCCGCATTGAACACGGCCTGGTCGCCCGTAGCATGTTCCAGCCCAGAGAGGATCTGGCCCAATTGCAGGGCAACGATGCCGACATTGGCCTTACCCACCATTTCGAGGTAGTCCCGCAAGGCGGTCTGCAGGCCCGCATTGGGAAGCAGGCCCAGGTTGTTCAGGAGCCCGGTGGAGAGTTGCTCTTCCGTCCTGCCGGCATGGGCCGCTCCGAAAGACAGGGCAAACGCCTGGACGCCATTCGCCGCGGCCATTGCGATCTGGTTGTTGTACACCGCGTAGGAAGGCGACTGGTCATTGAACACCCGGTTCAGGATCGTCGTGACGACGTAGGGCTCATCGAGAAAATTCTGTGCCATCAAAAGCTCCGTAAAAGACCGATCAGACCGAGGTCCACGAGGCGTCGGTCAAGGCCGTCACGCCGGTCAGCTTGACCAGGCTGTCGTTCTCGCCCAAGGCCGCAGCGCCGTCGTTCACCAGGATGTAGGTGTC
This sequence comes from Acidovorax sp. A1169, assembly GCF_030704685.1. GTDB lineage: Bacteria > Pseudomonadota > Gammaproteobacteria > Burkholderiales > Burkholderiaceae_C > Acidovorax. The sequence continues at coordinate 72,361 of NZ_JAUZDX010000020.1, read as the reverse complement.
CGCTCCATAGCGGAAGGCGATGGCCTTGTTGGCGCCGGCCGTGGTGGCGGCCAAGGTCGCAGCAGCAAGCAGCGAGGAGGATGCGGCGATGCTGGCCAGTTCGCTGCTGCTGGGTGCGGCCTTGGCCGCCGGGTTGGCGCTGGTCAGCTGGATCGCATCCGTACCGCTCACGAAGCCGGCCACTTCGATGGCCGAAGCGGCCAGCGTGGCCGCCGTGCTGATGTCCATGTTCTGGGCCGCCATGCCCGCCAGGCCGGCGATGTACACCGTATCGGCGCCGGCGCCCAGGGTGACTTTGTGTGCAGCCTGGGCGTTCAGGGCGATGGAAACACCCTGGGTACCTGCAAGCGTCAGGTCCAGTTTCGCCCTGAAGATGGCCGATGCGTCGATCACGGACAGCTTGTCGCCCGTCACGGTGGTGGTCAGGGCCTGAACGCCGCTAATGACGATCTTCTCGGCCTGGGCAGCGGTGATGCGGGCATGGTTGACCGTGGTGGCAGCCACGGTGCCCGGCGCGCTTTGCACGACCAGGGTTTCGACACCTGCGACGATGATTTCGTCATCGCCTGCGGCGTCCGCGAACACCAGGTTGGCGGAGTCGGCGGGCCCGCCGGCACCGGCAAACTTCACGGTCAGGGCGCCCCCTGCGCCGGAGTTCTGGATACCGACGGTGGTGGCCAAACCCACCCCGGAGAATGTGGCGGGACCTGCCGCTGCATCGACCCGCAAGTCCGCCAGGCCAGTCGCGCCGGCCGCGCTGAACTCGGCCCCCGAACCTGCGGTAATGAGCACCTTTTCGACGCTCTTGAGCGTGGGCGCCACCGCCGCACCTGCCGCCAGAGTCGCCTTGAGGGTGTCGATGCCCAAACCGCCGTCGATGGCGTCGGCACTGGACAGCATGCCGCTGACGGGGGCCAGGATCGTGTCACCCCAGTTGCTGGTTTGCGCGGAAGATATGGCGTCATCACCCGCCGTCAGCGGCAAGGTCAGGCCAAAATCGCCGAGGGGGCCAGCGGGTGAAGGAACGGTGTTGGCGGGATTGGCTGAATACAGGAATGAAGCGTTCAACTCGGCATTCCACGCCACCGCCGCGGCCTTGTACACGGCCATGTCGCCCGTGGCGTTCTCAAGGCCCGACAGTATCTCGCCCAGTTGCACGGCAACGATGCCGACATTGGCTTTGCCCACTGACACCAGGTAGTCCTTCAACGCGGCTTGCAGGCCTGCATTGGGCAGCACCCCCAGGTTGCCCAGGATCTTGGTGGACAGCTCATCCTCTGTCAGACCGGCGAAGCTGGCGCCGAACTGCAGCGCAAACGCCTTCATTCCAATCGAGGTGTGCTCCATTACCTGGTTGTTGTACGACGCGTTGGACGGAGACGCATCGTAGAAAGCGCGGTTCAGCATGTCTACGACTTCGTACAGATACGTTCCGACGACTTTTGGCATCACCAACTCCACAACAGTAATGGTGCATTGAGCGTATCTGTTCTACCCGGCCAACCCATGTGCCAGCCGTCACAAGAAAACATTTTGAAACCCGCTGTACGCCTGCGCGCGCAAAACAGCGCGGAATTGCCTGCTAGCACCGTGCGCCCATCGGTGGGGCATACGATGGGACGCGCCGTTGAACACTTGGCGCAGGATAGTGAGGTTGCAACTCACACGAGGAGAGATCTGGGCGGCCGACGCTACCTCCAGCAGCGAGACTGCAAAACTCGCAATACAAAGTATTTCAGCCCACCGCCCACGATGCGTCGGCCAGCGCCGCCACGCCAGTCAGCTTGACCAGGCTGTCGTTTTCACCCAGTGCCGCGGCGCCGTCGTTCACGAGGATGTAGGTGTCGGCACCGTAGCGGAAGGCGATGGCCTTGTTGGCGCCCGCCGTGGTGGCGGCCAAGGTTGCAGCGGCCAGCAGCGAGGAGGATGCGGCGATGCTGGCCAGCTCGCTGCTGCCGGGCGCGGCCTTGGCCACTGGGTTGGCGCTGCTCAGCTGGATCGCATCCGTACCGCTCACGAAGCCAACGACCTCGATGGCCGATGCTTCCAGCGAGGTGGCGGTACGGATGTCCAGGTCCCGTGCCGCAACGCCTGCCAGTCCGGCGATGAGCACCTTGTCGGCACCATCCCCCAGGGCAACGGTGTGTGCTGCCAGGGCATTGAGCGAAATGGAGACCCCTGAAGTACCGGCAAGCGCCAGGTCCAGGGCAGCCGTGAGCCCCGACGCGTCGATGACGGACAGCTTGGCTGCCACCACCGTGGTGGTCAGCGCCTGGCCGCCAGAGAGGGTGATCTTTTCTGCATGGGCGGCGGTGATCCGGGCCTGGTTGGTGGTGGTCCCCGCCACCAGACCCGCAGCGCTGTACACATTCAGGGTTTCGATGTCCGCAACCATGATTTCGTCGTGGCCCGTGGCGTCGGCAAACACCAGGTTCGCCGAGTCGGTGGGGCCCGAAGCGCTGGCGAACTTCACGGTCAGGGCGCCCCCTGCGCCAGAGTTCTGGATGCCGACAGTGGTGGCCAGGTTCACGCCCGAGAACGTGGCAGGGCCTGCCGCTGCCTCCATCCGCAGGGCCATCAGGCCGGTCGCGCCCGAGGCGCTGAATTGCGCCCCCGCACCCGCCTTGATGAAGACGTTTTCGACGCTTTTCAGCGTGGGAGACACCACCGCTGAGGCATCCAGCGTCGCTCTCAGGGTGTCGATACCCGCAGCACCATCGATTACATCCGCCGTCGAAAGGAAGCCCGCGGTGGGAGCAAGGATGGTGTCGCTGAAGGCCGTGGTCTTGAATTTGGCTTCTGCGGCTGCAGGCGACATCGCATCATCGCCCGAGGTCAGCAAAACCGTCACGCCTGGCAAGCTGGGGCCGATGGGGCCGATGGGCGAGGGCCAGATGTTGGCGGGGTTGGCAGAGTAGTTGTACGAGGCCGCCAGCTCGATGTTCCATGCAATGGCAGCCCCACTGTAGGCTGCCTGATCGCCCGTGGCATTCTCAAGGCCCGACAGGATCGTCCCCAGCTGCAGTGCGACGATGCCCACATTGGCCTTACCCACTTCAACCAAATAATTCTTGACTGCGGTTTGCAGGCCTGCATTCGGCAGCACGCCCAGATTGCCCAAGATCTTGGTGGAGAGTTCTTCCTCCGTCAGGTTGGCAAAGCTGGCACCGAACTGGAGTGCAAAGGCTGCGTTGCTTTCAGGGGTCGTGCCAGCAGCGACCAGTTGGCTATTAAATGACGCGTTCGACGGAACTTGGTTGTTGAACGCACGGTTCAACATGAGGACAGGCTCGTAAAAAGGCCAGATGGTCTTGGGCATCGCGAACTCCGTGGCAACAAGGATGCGCGAAGCGTAGGGGCAGGCCTGAGCAACCGGTGTGTCAGCCGTCACAAACAAACATTTTGAAACCTGCGCGTGCCCACACGCCCAAAACTGGAGGAACGAGGAACTGCCCTCTCAGGCTACCGTCGGCGCAATCGAATCCAGCGGCCAGCGCGGCTTCACGTCGAACGCGTACTCGGTGCTGGCTTGCTGCTGCCCAGACTCCAGGCGCATGGCAGCCGCCATGGCGATCATGGCGCCGTTGTCGGTGCACAGGTGCAGCTCGGGGTAGTGCACGCGCACCTTGTTTTTGGCGCAGGCTTCGTTGAGCTGGTTGCGCAGATGGCGGTTGGCGCCCACGCCGCCGGCCACGACCACGCGCTTCATGCCCGTCTGCTTCAAGGCAGCGAGGGTCTTCTTCACCAGCACCTCGACGATGGCTGCCTCGGTGCTCGCGGCCAGGTCGGCCTTGCGGGGCTCCAGTTCTTCGCCGAGCTTCTTGGCCTGCGTGAGCACGGCGGTCTTGAGGCCGGCGAACGAAAAATCCAGGTTGCCACTGTGCAGCAATGGCCGCGGCAGCTTGAAAGCCGTGGCATCGCCCTGCTCGGCCAATTTGGAGAGCGCGGGGCCGCCCGGGTAGCCCAGGCCCATGAGCTTGGCCGATTTGTCAAAGGCCTCGCCGGCCGCGTCGTCGATGGTTTCGCCCAGGATTTCGTAGCGGCCCACGCCGTCCACGCGCATGAGCTGGGTGTGGCCGCCGGACACCAGCAGTGCGACGAAGGGGAACTCGGGTGGGTCGGCGCTCAAAAAGGGCGAGAGCAGGTGCCCCTCCAGGTGGTGCACGCCCAGCACGGGCTTGCCCAAAGCGGCGCCCAGGGCACATGCCACACCGGCACCCACCAGCAGCGCGCCGGCCAGGCCCGGGCCACGGGTGTAGGCCACCACGTCCACGTCGGCCAGGCTCTTGCCGGATTCGGCCAACACCTGGCTGGCCAGGGGCAGCACGCGGCGGATGTGGTCGCGGCTGGCCAGCTCGGGCACCACGCCGCCATAGGCCTTGTGCATTTCGATCTGGCTGTGCAGCGCGTGGGAAAGCAGTGCGGGCACCTGGCCCTCCACGCGCGTTTCCACCAGGGCCACGCCGGTTTCATCGCAGGAAGACTCAATGCCCAGTATCAACAACGTCATGGCCCCGAGTGTAGAGCGCCGGCCATGGTGGCAAGGCGCCACAATCGGACAACCCCACGCAGAGCAAGCCTCACCCCCCCATGGCCGACGCCCTCCACTTCCATTCGCCCCAGGTGGCGCAGATGCTGCTTCTGGCCCAGCAGGTGCGCGCCTGGGAGCGCGTGGCACCTGCGGAGTACCAGGCCCTGCAGCAGCGCCAGTTGCACACGTTGATGCGCCATGCCCACCAGCACTCGCCCTTCTGGCGCGAGCGCCTGGGGGCGGCCGGGTGGCCCGCTGAGGCATCACCCGGCGCGGTGCTGGCACGCCTGCCGCTGCTCACCCGCGCCGACCTGCAGACGCATTTTGCCGAGGCGCGCGCACGTTGGCCCGGCCTGGAGGAAGCGGGCATCGCCACGTCCACCACCTCGGGCTCCACCGGCGAGCCCGTGCGTGTGGAAAAGGCCAGCGCCATGTACTCGCCCCTGTATGCCGCCATCTCCTGGATGGAGGCCCAATGGCACCAGCGCGATGCGGCGCGCAAGATTGCCGTGCTGGGCACCGGCCTCACCGACGGCACGCGCGACAGCTGGGGCGACATGTACGCCGCACTGGGCCTGCGCGGCCCCTGCGTGGTGCGCAACATCACGCAGCACGGCATGGATTCGCACCTGGACTGGCTGCTGGAGCACCGGCCCGACTACCTCAAGTGCAGCCCGTTGGCTGCGGCCGAGCTGGCGCGCCTGGCGCTGGCGAGGGGCGTGCAGTTGCCCATCCAGCAGGTGATCTCGCAGTCAGAGCGGGTCACGCCCGGCCAGCGGGCTCTGTGCCTGCAGGCTTTTGGCGCGAAGATCATCGACCGCTATTCGTGCGAGGAAACCGGCTGGATCGCGCTGCAGTGCCCGGTGCACGACCACCTGCACCTGCTGGGCGCCACCACGCTGATGGAGATCGTGGATGGTGCGGGCCAGCCCTGCCCCGTGGGCGTACCGGGCAGGGTGCTGGTGACCAGCCTGCACAGCTTTGCCATGCCCATCCTGCGCTACGAGCTGGGCGATATCGCCGAGTGGGGTGCGCCCTGCAACTGCGGCATGGCGCTGCCCGTGATCGCGCGCATGGCGGGCCGCACCCGGCACCAGGTACAGACCGGCAAGGGCCTGCTGCCCATGCCCTTTCTGGGCGATGAGCTGGGCCGCATCGAGCCCATCCGCGCCTTCCGCATGCGCCAGTACGCGGACGGCACGCTGCAGTTGCAGATCGAGGCGCCCCGTGCGCTCACGGCAGACGAGCAGGCCACCGTGCGTGCGGTGTTCGCCGCCAATGGCCTGGCCGACCTGCCCTTGCATGTGGAGCACCTGGCCCGCATCGACTGGCCGCCGGGGCGCAAGCGCGAGGAGTTCGAGCGCGTGGACCGCGCCTTCGAACCGCCCCCTTCAACCCGTTGAAAGGGCTATTGCGGCCAGATCTTGCCCTTGCTCACGAACGCGCCCGCGCTGGTCTTGTAGCCGAAATGGACGTCGGCATTGACCGCTCGCATTTCCGCTTCCGTGAAGTCGAGCGACGGCTTGAACTGCAGCGTGGCGGCGTTGGTCACCTGGCTCGCGAAGGCAATGCCCTCGGCGTCTGCCGGCACCTGGCTGGTCCAGCTGCCATCACCCTTGCGGAAGAACCACAGGTCCGGGGCAGAGCCCTGGGCCGGAATGCGCGCCGCCACCCAGGCGCTAATCTTCGGGTTGGCAGCCACATCCGCCGCCGTCTGCGCCAGGGTGATGCCCAGTTGCAGCGGCTGACCGGCCGTGGACAGCACCGCAGTGGAAACCGTTGCCGTCGCCACCGTGGCGGCCGCCGCCTGCTGATCGGCGGTGCTCACGGTGCCCACGGCAGGGCCCGGGCCCTCCACCGGGTCGGGGTAGGTCGTGGCGGTCCAGGTGATCGCTGCGTACCCGGCAGCGTACCTGGCCATGTCCACGTCGATCGCGCCCTGCACGTCGTACAGCGGGCTCCCGTTGATCTGGCGGATGTAGAGCCAGTTGCCCTGGCTGGTGCTGCCCTTGCTGGCGTCGAGCTGCCCTCCCACGAAGCGCACCGTGCCACCGCCATCGTGCACCACGAGGTGGTCGGCAGCGGGCTCGTTGACCAACCGCGAGAACGTGGTGTCGATGTGCTCGGTGGCCTGGACGTTGGCGTACTCGGCAGCACTCAGGGCCCCCTCTCGGGCCGGTGCCGAGCCGTAGCGCAGGGCAAAGGCGGATTCGGTGCGCTGGGGCGCATAGCCCGAGAACATGAACGAACGGGTGCCCGCAGGGATGTAGATCTTGAATTCCTTGTACTGCAGCTGGTAGCCGGTGAACTCGGGCAAGGCCAGCGATCCGCCGCCCGGGAAGGCACAGCCCCCGGTGGAGTAACCGATGGCGCAGCCCGTGACGCCTTCAGGCGCGTACTGCTGCTTAAAGCCAGTCTTGGTATTGAAGGTGTAGTCGTAAGTGCCGGTAGCAGGGGGCAGCGCGATGCGCAGCGGCGACTGGTGAAGCGAAACGAAATTGGCAGCTTGGGCCAGAGACACCACAGCAGAAAGACACAAAACAACCAGAAACCGCATCGAAACCACTCCAGGCAAAACCAAACAGCCAGCAAAAAGCGCCCAGCGGGCGCCCACCCATTCGGTTATCAACAATAACCTTCAACCCCCACGCCGTGTAGGACATGCCGCACACCAAGACGCGGCCCCGTCCCGCCATACGGGCGTGGCGAGGCTCAGAGGGGCAATCGGCAGGGAAGTTCCTGTAAAGATTCGTGCAACGTCTACGGCCCGCCTGGGCGGGATACGCCGCCTGGGTCAGGACCGCGCAGTGCGCGCCGCCAACAGTTGCTGCACCATGGCCGCCACCGGGGTGGTCTGGGTGTCGTATTGCGACTCGGGGGCGAGCGGGGCCTCATAGGCGCTGTCCCAGCCGGTCAGCCCCGTGATCTGCCCCGCCTTGGCGCGCGCATACAAGCCCTTGGGATCGCGCCTGGCGCACTCCTCCACCGAGGTGCTCAGGTGGATCTCATGGAACTCGCCGGGGGCAAACAGGGCGCGCACCCGCTGGCGGTCGGCCCCGAAGGGGGAAACAAAGGCGCACACCACGGTCATGCCGTTGTGCGCCATCAGCCGCGCGACCTCGCCTGCGCGCCGGATGTTCTCGGCCCGGTCGGCGGCAGACAGCCCCAGGTCGGAGCACAGGCCCTTGCGCAGCTCGTCGCCATCGAGCACGCAGGCCCGGCCACCGGCCTGGTTGAGGGCCTGGGCCAGCGCGGTGGCCAAGGTGGTCTTGCCTGCGGCGGGCAGGCCGGTGATCCAGTAGACGAGGGGGTTCAAACAGGGCTCCAGGCTGGATAGGTCGGTAAATGGTCCACCTCCTACTATGCCAGCCACGGCACCGTCCAACACCCAAAAAAAAGGAGCACGTGTCTCCCTGGCCTGCGTTCTTACCAGCGGTCCGAGCGCATGCGCAGTTCCCACCCGCCGCCGCGCAGCTCGTACACGCCCACGGCGCCGTAGCGCTGCTCGCCCTTGTCGTCCCAGGTCATGGTGCCGATCACTGGTGCATAGCCGTTGATGCTGTGCATGGCCTTGGTGATGTCCTTGGGGTTGGCGGACTTGGCCTTCTGGATAGCGGCGGACAGCACGTAGGTGCTGTCGTAGCTGTAGTGGCCGCCATAGGCCGGGGCCTTCTTGAACTCGGCCACGTACTTTTCGAGGAAGGGCTTGCCGGTGGTGAACTCCTTGGCCTCCAGCACGGGCGAGGTGGCGTAGATGCCTTCCACGATGCCGGCGCCCTTGGCCATGTCGGTGGTCTTGATGGTGTCGCCACCCAAGAGGCGCACCTTGGTGTGGTCGACCTTCTTGAGCGCCTCCAGCAGGGCAATCGCCTGGAAGTCATTCAGGGTGGAGACGATCACCTCGACCTTGGCCGCCTTGAGTTCGCCAGCCAGGGCGTCGAAGGCCGTGGTCTTGTCGTCGAAGGACTTGCGCACCACGACCTCCTTCTTCTCGGCCTTGAGCTGCTCGGCCGCGCCGTCGGCCAGGCCCTTGCCGTAGGGGGTGCCGTCGTCCAGCGCTGCGTAGCGGCTGGCGCCCAGCTGCGTGGCGGCGAACGAGCCGATGGCGCGCGCCTGCAGGGTGTCGTTGGCCACCATGCGGAAGGTGGTGGGAAAGCCCAGCTGCGTGAACTTGGGGTTGGTGGAGATGGCGATCTGCGGGATGTCCTTGGCGGCGTAGATGGGGGCGGTCTCGATGCTCACACCCGAATTAAGGTGGCCGATCACCGCCACCACACCGGCATCCACCAGTTGCTGCGCCACGGTCTTGCCGGTGGCGGCGTCGGCCTTGTCGTCCACGGACACCACCTCCAGCGTCACGCGCTTGCCGTCCACGGTGTAGCCGCCCTTGTTGAGCTCGGCCACGGCCAGGTTCACCCCGTTGAGCAAGTCCTGCCCCAGGGCGGCCAGGGGCCCGCTCAGGGGCTGGGCGACCCCGATCTTGATGGTGTCGGGCACTTTGCCGCAGCCCGCCAACAAGGCGGTGGTGGCCACGGCGGTGAGGGCCAGGCTGGCCGAAAATCGGCGCCGGTCGATGGGCTGGTTCATGCAGGAAACTCCATATCTGTATGTCAATGTGACCGGATGTATATGCGACGCCGCCAAGAGGCGCTATCGGGTATGCCCTCCCAATACACAATCTATTAGCAAGTTTCAGGCCCCGAAAGAGGCTCAGCCGCGCAAGCAAGGGTAGACACCCTCCGCGCACCAGCCCGGCGCACCAATTTGTGGCGTAAATCTTGCTATGCTGACAGCATGAATGAGGCCTTGCGCATAGTGGTGGTTGCCCCCGATCTGGCGGTCGCCGACCCCGACGACGAGCACGCCCTGCTGCAGGCAGAGCGCTCGCGGGCGCTGCGCATCGGCCTGCTGGAAAACAACTTCAACCTGGTAGCCACGCTGCCCGCCGACGTGTTTTTGAGCGAGCGCCTGGCGCAATTGCAGCCGGACCTCATCATCGTGGACGCCGAGAGCGAGGCCCGCGACGCGCTCGAACACGTGGTCATGGCCACGCGCAACGAGCGCCGCCCCATTGTCATGTTCACCAATGACGAGGACACCTCGCACGTGAAGGCGGCCGTGGCCGCCGGTGTTTCGGCCTACATCGTGGCGGGCCTGGCGCCCCAGCGCATCCGCCCCATTCTGGACGTGGCGATGGCGCGCTTTCAGCACGAGCAGGCGCTGCGCGCCGAACTGGCCGATGCCAAGACCGAACTCAAGGACCGCAAGACCATCGACCGCGCCAAGGGCCTGCTGATGGAGCGCCAGGGCCTGACCGAGCAGGCCGCCTATGAAAAGCTGCGCAAGACGGCCATGGACAAAGGCCTCAAGCTCGCCGACGTGGCCCAGCGCATGCTCGACGTGGCCGATCTGCTGGGCTGACCGCCTGCGGCGCACCCTGCGCCGACGCCCCACTGCGCAGCACGCCACCCATTTTCGGAGCTGGGATGGTGCACCGCACAAGATGCGTGCAGCCTGCGCCACTGCCATCGGCCTGCCACCTTGTGGTGCAGGCACGCAAAGCTCCTTTACCGCATTCACCAGAACGCTATTGAATGAATAGCAGGCAGGGGCACTGAGAAGCTGGCACAGGGCTTGCATGAACTGGTCAAGACCAACGACGGTCTTCGATGAGCGGCACCTACCCAATGGCGGGCAGGTACCTCTCGCCACCGGACACAGGCGTCCCACCCGCGCTCGGCGCTGCGTGACTTTATTCGTGAAGTTGCAGCAGCCCGAGCGCCGGGGGGACGCCTTTTTTGTTTTTCACGCCACCAGGGGAGCCCCATGACCGATCTGCTCAAAACCAGTCTCAACCGCCGCACCGTGCTGCAGGCCGCCACCGTGGGCGCCGTGGGCGTGAGCCCAGCGCTGCGCGCCCTCGTACACGCACAGGGCTCCGACGCGCCCGAGAAGAAGGAAGTGAAGATCGGCTTCATCCCGCTGACCGACTGCGCCAGTGTGGTGATGGCCTCGGTGCTGGGCATCGACAAGAAGTACGGCGTGACCATCATCCCCACCAAGGAAGCGAGCTGGGCCGGCGTGCGCGACAAGCTGGTCAACGGCGAGCTCGACTTTGCCCACGTGCTCTACGGCCTGGTCTACGGCGTGCACCTGGGCCTGGCCGGCCCCAAGAAGGACATGGCCGTGCTGATGAACCTGAACCAGAACGGCCAGGCCATCACGCTGTCCAAGAAGCTGGCCGACAAGGGCGCCGTCAACGGTGCAGGCCTGGCCAAGCTCATGGCGAGCGAAAAGCGCGAGTACACCTTCGCCCAGACCTTCCCCACCGGCACCCACGCCATGTGGCTGTACTACTGGCTGGCGGCCCACGGCATCGATCCCATGAAGGATGCCAAGGTCATCACCGTGCCGCCACCGCAGATGGTGGCCAACATGCGCGTGGGCAACATGGACGGCTTCTGCGTGGGCGAGCCCTGGAACCACCGCGCCATCATGGACGGCATCGGCGTGACCGCGACCACTACCCAGGACATCTGGAAGGACCACCCCGAAAAGGTGCTGGGCACCACCTCGGAGTTCGTGCAGAAGTACCCCAACACGGCCCGCGCCGTGACGGCCGCCATCCTGGAAGCCGGCCGCTGGATCGACGAGAGCCTGGGCAACAAGAACAAGATGGCCGAGACCATTGCCGGCAAGGCCTACGTGAACACCGGCGTGGACGCCATCAACCAGCGCATCCTGGGCCGCTACCAGGACGGCATGGGCAAGACCTGGGACGACCCCAACCACATGAAGTTCTACAACGACGGTACGGTGAACTTCCCCTACCTGTCGGACGGCATGTGGTTCCTCACCCAGCACAAGCGCTGGGGCCTGCTCAAGGACCACCCCGACTATGCCGGCGTGGCCAAGGCCATCAACCGCATCGACGTCTACAAGCAGGCGGCCACGGCCTCCAAGACCCCGCTGCCCAAGAGCGACATGCGCACGCACAAGCTCGTGGACGGTGTCGTCTGGGACGGCAAGGATCCCAAGAAATACGCCGACGGGTTCAAGATCAAGGCCTGAGAGCCCATAGCCCATATAGCCCATCGCCCCCGGTCGCCCCACGTTCCCACCCGCACAGGAGATCCACCATGGTCAGTGCCGTTTTCCACTCCCCTCCCGCCGCGCTGCCGGCCGAGCCCGGCGCCACGCCTGCGCGCCCTGCGGCAGCGGGCGTTGCCAGCCCTGCCGAGGTGCGCAAGCAGGCCGCTGCCGAGCCCGCAGCCGCCAAGCGCCCGCCGCGCGACTGGGCGGCCGTGTCGCGCAACTTCTGGATGGCCGTGCTGCCGCCGCTGTGCGGCCTGGGCCTGCTGATCGGGGCCTGGTCGCTGGTGTCGGCCGCCACCGGCAAGAGCATCCCGACGCCACTGGAAACCTGGGCACAGGCCCTGGACATCTTCAGCAACCCCTTCTACCGCAACGGCCCCAATGACCAGGGCGTGGGCTGGAACGTGCTGATGTCGCTGGAGCGCGTGGCGGTGGGCTTCGGCTTGGCGGCGCTGGTCGGCATCCCCGCGGGCTTCGTGATCGGGCGCTTCAATTTTCTCTCGCGCATGTTCAACCCGCTGATCAGCCTGCTGCGCCCGGTGTCGCCGCTGGCCTGGCTGCCCATTGGCCTGCTGGTGTTCAAGGGCGCCAACCCGGCCGCCATCTGGACCATCTTCATCTGCTCCATCTGGCCCATGATCATCAACACCGCCGTGGGCGTGCAGCGCGTGCCGCAGGACTACATGAACGTGGCCCGCGTGCTCAACCTGTCGGAGTGGAAGATCGCCACCAAGATCCTGTTCCCCGCCGTGCTGCCCTACATGCTGACGGGCGTGCGCCTGGCCGTGGGCACGGCCTGGCTGGTGATCGTGGCCGCCGAGATGCTGACCGGCGGCGTAGGCATCGGCTTCTGGGTCTGGGACGAGTGGAACAACCTGAACGTCAAGAACATCATCATCGCGATCTTCGTGATCGGCATCGTGGGGCTGGCGCTGGAGTTCGCGCTCATCAAGCTGGCCACCGCATTCACATTCGAAGAGGTGAAAGCATGAACACCGCAACCACGGCACACGCATCCCACGGCGCCAAGTTCATCGAGGTGCAAGGGGTCGAGCAGACCTTCAAGACCGCCAAGGGCCTGTTCCCGGCGCTCAAGGGGATCGACCTGACCATCGCCAAGGGCGAGTTCGTGGCGCTGATCGGCCACTCGGGCTGCGGCAAGTCCACGCTCCTGAACCTGATCGCCGGCCTGACCACGCCCACGGCCGGCGTCCTGCTGTGCGCCAACAAGGAGATCAAGGGCCCCGGCCCCGAGCGCGCGGTGGTGTTCCAGAACCACTCGCTGCTGCCCTGGCTGACCTGCTTCGACAACGTCTACCTGGCGGTGGAGCGTGTGTTCAGCGGCCGCGAGAGCAAGGCCGAACTCAAGGCGCGCACCGATGCGGCGCTGGCCCTGGTGGGCCTGACGCACGCGGGCCAGAAGCGCCCCGGCGAGATCTCGGGCGGCATGAAGCAGCGCGTGGGCATTGCCCGCGCCCTGTCGATGGAACCCCAGGTGCTGCTGATGGACGAGCCCTTCGGCGCCCTGGATGCCCTGACCCGCGCCAAGCTGCAGGACGAACTGCTGGAGATCGTGGCGCGCACGCAAAGCACCGTGGTGATGGTCACGCACGACGTGGACGAAGCCGTGCTGCTGTCCGACAAGATCGTGATGATGACCAATGGCCCGGCCGCCACCATCGGCGAGGTGCTGCAGGTCGACCTGGCCCGCCCGCGCAAGCGCGTGGAGCTGGCCGAGGACGCGCAGTACGTGCACTACCGCAAGGCGGTCATCGATTTTCTCTACACGCGCCAGGGGCACGTGGAAAAGGCGGCCTGAGCTACCGCGCCGGACAGCCGGCGCGAGAGGTGCGCAAAGGCGCTGGCCGAATGGCCAGCGCCTTTTTTCTCAGTGCGTCCCTGTGATGTATTGCTCCAGCTGCTCGATGATGAATTTCTGCTCGGAGATGATGTCCTTGACCAGGTCACCGATGGAGATCATGCCCACGAGCTTGCCGCCGTCCACCACGGGCAGGTGGCGCAGGCGCCCGGTGCTCATGATCTGCATGCACTGCTCGCTGGTCTGGTCGGGTCGCACGAAGCGCACGGCGCTGGTCATCACGTCGCGCGCCAGCGTGGCGGCCGAGGTGCGGCCCAGCAAGGCGATCTTTCGCGCATAGTCGCGCTCGGTGAAGATGCCCACGATGGCATCCCCCTCGGTGACCACCAGGGCGCCGATGCCCTTGTCGGCCATGAGCTGCAGGGCAGAGAGCACGGAATCGGTGGGCCGGATGGTGTGCACGGTGGAGTCAGGCTTGGACTGGAGAATCTTGGCTACAACGGTCATGGAAACCTCCCTCTGAAAGACGTGGAACGGGTCACAGGGTCATTTCAGCCCATCTGCTCCACGAGCGCAAGCCGAAGCACTCCACGCCGATGTTTCTGCGCTGTTGCACTGCGCTGCGGTCGAAACAAACCGAAAAGAAACGAAACCGTTGCGAGACCCTGCACCAGGGTTAACCCGGCACGATACACCCATGTTCAACGCGCTGCCTCCCCCGGGAACCGGCCTGTTGAGCACCGCAGGAACTCTGTGGATTGTTTCTGATACCGGAACAGTTAGTTTGCGACTAAGTGGTTTTTCTCTGAACACCGCAGGCGTACAGTTCAACCCATCGATGAGCCGAACCCGCAAGGCGACTCACCGAACCCGGTTCAGCAGCTTCATTTGTTTCGCAGCCGTTCCGGTTTTTTTGAGACGCTTTTACCTTCAAGGACTTTCATCATGAACACGACCGCACGCTTCCTCTCCATCGCCGCTGTTGCCGCTTTCGCTTCTTTCGGTGCCCAGGCCGACGAAGCCGACGCTTCGCAATTTGCCACCAAGTTCGAAACCAACCGCACCCGCGCCGAAGTGGCCGCTGAAGCCGCCACCGTGGCCCAGACCCGCAGCATCGAACCCGCTGGCTCGCGCGTGGTGACCTACAAGTCCACCGCCGACCGCGCTGCCGTGCGTGCCCAGGCCGCTGATGCCGTGCGCACCGGCCAGATCTCTGCTGGCGAAATCGGCGCACTGTAATTCGCATCCAGTTGGCGTATTGCCCCGTATTCCCCAGTACCTCGTCCCTATTTTTTGAATTTCACAGGAGTTTCACCATGAACACCACCGCACGTTTCCTCTCCATCGCCGCTGTTGCCGCTTTCGCTTCCTTCGGTGCCCAGGCTGACGAAGCCGATGCTTCGCAGTTCGCCACCAAGTTCGAGACCAGCCGCACCCGTGTCGAAGTGATGGCCGACGCCGCCACCGTGGCCAAGACCCGCAGCACCGAGCCCGCTGGTTCGCGCGTGGTGTCTTACCAATCGACCGCCGACCGCGCTGCCGTGCAAGCCCAGGCTGCCGACGCCGTGCGCATGGGCAAGATCTCTTCGGGCGAACTCGGCTCGATGTAATTTCCCCAGGCTGCAGACCGCACTGCAGCCAGCAGGAAAAAAGGCCGGGGCCCTTCACGGGGCCCCGGCCTTTGCCATTGCAGGCCGCGCACGTCGGCCACGACCTGCCCTGGCTTTTTACTTGCGCGTCGCAGCCACCGCGCCCTGCACTTCCTTCCACAGGTCTTCGCCCACGTTGGCGGCAATGCTGGCGTTCACGGCGCCGAGCTTTTCGCGCATGCGGCTGGCTTCGGCCGACGACAGTTCGTTGACCTGCATGCCCTTGCCCTTCAAGTCGGCCAGCGCCTTGTTGGCCTCGTCGCGGGTGTCCTGGCGCTCGAACTCGCGGCTCTTCTTGGCGGCATCGAGCAGCACCTTCTGCTCGGCCTTCGAGAGACCGTCCCAGTATTTCTTGCTGACCAGCACGATCCAGGGGCTGTAGACGTGGTTGGTGACCGTGAGGTACTTCTGCACCTCATAGAACTTGCTCGACAGGATGGTGTTGTAGGGGTTCTCCTGGCCGTCCACCGTGTTGGTCTCCAGGGCCGTGAACAGTTCCGAGAACGGCAGTGGCACGGCATTCGCGCCCAGGGTCTTGAAGCTGTCGAGGAACACGTTGTTCTGCATCACGCGCAGCTTGATGCCGTTCATGTCCTCGAGCTTGGTGACCGGGCGCTTGCTGTTGGTCAGGTTGCGAAAGCCGTTCTCCCAGTAGACCAGGCCCACGAGGCCTTTTTCCTGCAGCTTGTCCATGACCTTCTGGCCCACGGGGCCGTCGAGCACCACGTCGGCCTCCTTGGCGTTGTTGAACAGGAAGGGCGTGTCCCAGATCGCCATTTCCTTGGTGATGCCGACCAGCGTGGCGGTGGAGCCGACCATCATTTCCTGCGCGCCGCCGATCAGCGCCTGCTGCATCTGCACGTCCGAGCCCAGGGCGGCGGCACCGATGGCGCGCACCTTCATCTTGCCGCCCGAGGCTTTTTCGACCTCCTGCGCGAACAGCTTGGTGGCGCGGCCCTGGTTGGAGACCTCGTTGAGGCCATAGCCAAAGCGGATGATGCGCGGCTTGAAGTCCTGGGCAGCGGCCTGGAACGAGGCGGCGACAGCGGCGACCGACAGGGCGGCCAGCAGGGTACGGCGGAAAGTCTTCATGGTTGTCTCCATTGGGGTGAGCGAAGAAGGAACAGGGGAAAGATCTAGCGCATCCACAGGACCGGCGCGGTCACGATCTGCGGGAATGCCACCAGCAGCGCCAGGATCAGCACATAGGTGAACAGGAAAGGGTTGACGCCCTTGATGACGCTGTGCATCGAGATGCGACCCACGCCGGCCACCACGTTGAGCACGGTGCCCACGGGCGGGGTGATCAGGCCGATGGCGCCGTTGAGCACGAACATCAGGCCGAAGTACACCGGATCGATCCCCGCCTTGACGGCGATGGGCAGCATCACGGGCGCGAAGATCAGGATGGTGGGCGTGAGGTCCAGCGCCGTGCCGATGAGCACCAGCACGATCATCATCACGGCCATCAGCAGGCGCGGATTCTCCACCAGCGGGCCGAGCCAGCCGGTCAGCACCGTGGGCAGATCGGCCAGGGTGATCATGTAGCTGGCCACCTGGGCGCCGGCGCACAGGAACATCACGATGGCCGTGGTCTTGGCGGCGCGCACCAGCACGCCGTAGATCTCGGGCACCCGCATCTCGCGGTGCACGAACAGGGCCACGGCCAGCGCATAGAAGGCGGCGACCACGGCGGCCTCGGTGGGCGTGAACACGCCCGACTTCATGCCGCCGATGATGATCAGCGGCATCAGCAGCGCCCAGAAGGCCTTGGCCGTGGCGCGCAGGCGCTCGCGCAGGGGCAGCGGTGCGCGGCTCGGCGGCAGGTCGATGCCGCGCAGCACCCAGCGCCACGCGAAGATCAGGCCCGCCCCCATCATCAGCCCCGGCACGATGCCCGAGACGAACAGTGCCGAGATCGAGGTATTGGTCGTCACGCCGTAGATCACGAAGGGCATGGACGGCGGGATGATGGGTGCGATGATGCCGCCCGAAGCGATCAGCCCGGCCGAGGTGTTCATCGGGTAGCCCTGCTGACGCATCATGGGCAACAGAATGGTGGCCAGCGCCGCCGTGTCGGCCAGGGCCGAACCGCTCATGCTGGCCATGAGCACGGCCGCACCGATGGCCACGTAGCCCAGGCCACCGCGGATGTGGCCGACCCAGGCCTGCGCCATGTCGATGATGCGCCGGCTGATGCCGCCGGAGTTCATGAGCTCGCCGGCCAGGATGAAAAAGGGCACGGCCAGCAGCGGAAAGCTGTCCACCCCGGCCACCAGGTTCTGGGCCAGCAGCTGCGTGTCGAAGAAATCGAGCACCCAGGCCATGCCGGCACCGGTGAGCACCAGGGCCAGGCCCATGTTCATGCCCGTGCCCATGAACACCAGCATGCCCAGCGAAAAAACAATGAATGCCTGTGCTTCGGGACCCATGGCCATCACTCCACTTCCGCGCCGTGACCGAGGTCCAGCGGCACGCGTTGAATCAATTCGATCAATGCCATCACCGCGATGGCCGCCGCGCACAAAAGGGCAGGCAGCGGCAGCAGCGCCGCCGAATAGCCCAGCACCACCGAATGGCTGCCCAGGCCCACCACCACCTGCTGCCAGGCACCCCAGGCCAGCATCACGCAGGCGGCGATCACCAGCAGGCGGATGAGCGCGGTGAGCAGGCCGAAGGCCAGCGGCCGCCGGGCCAGCAGCCCGGCCAGGCTGGTGAAGGCCATGTGCTCACCTGCGGGATATGCCGCAGCAGCGCCGATGAACACCATCCAGACAAACAGCAGGCGCGACAGCTCCTCGCTGGCTGCGATGCCGCTGCCAAAGCCATAGCGCAGCACCACATTGACGAAGACGGCCACGGCCATCACGCCCAGGCAGCTGGCCATCAGCACCTGGGCCACTTGTTCAAAGCGGCTGGGCACCCTGTGGCCAGGCTCAGGAGGGTTGAGGGAGGTGTCGGCACTCATGGGGTGGCTTCCTGGTGAGCAAGCCAGGCGGACACCTGGGCTTGCAATGCGGGGATGGGTAGGAGCGCATCCAGGCGCAGCACGCCGGGCTCGCCCACGGGCGATTCGAGCGTGGCGAACTGGCTGTCCACCAGCGTGGTGGAAAAGAAGTGGGTGTTCACCCTTGCCGCCACGCGCTCACCGGCAGGAACCCGGTCGATCTCGAGGAAGGCGAAGCGCACGCCGGGGCAGGCGGCGCGCAGGCGGTCGCGGTAGGCCTTTTTCAGGGCCGAGCAGGTGAGCACGGCGCCCTGCGGGTGATCCTGGAGCAACTGGCCCAGCGCGGCCAGCCAGCCCTCGCGGTCGGCGTCGGTCAGGGCGATGCCCTGGCTCATCTTCTCGCGGCTGGCGGCACTGTGGTGGTCGTCCCCTTCGATCAGGGGCAGGCCCTGCTCCGTGGCGACAGCGGCGCCCAGGCTGGACTTGCCGCAGCCGGCCACGCCCATGACCACCAGAAAGACCGGTGACGACACCGATGACGGCAAAGAACTCATATTGGTAGCGCTATCCAACAAACTTCAAAAAAACATCCCGGCGGGATGAGGTGAAAATCAGGTGCCACAGGGGAAAATGCCACACTACTGCGCATGCTGGCCTTGCTCTTGCCCTTGGACAGCGCTATCCTAAATCCATCAGGCCGCAACCACCCGAGGGAAAACCCTTGTCCAGACCCGAACCCAGGCGCCGCTCCAGTGGCCGCGTCACGCTCAGCCATGTGGCAGAAACCGCCGGCGTGAGCCCCATCACCGCCTCGCGCGCGCTGCGCGGCGAGCGCGGGGTGGCCGACGAACTGGTGCAGCGCGTGAAGGCTGCAGTTGAGCAACTGGGCTATGTGCCCGACCCGGCTGCGCGCGCCCTGGCTTCGCAGCGCAGTGTGCAGGTGCCGGTGCTGGTGCCGCTGCTGTCCAACGCGCTGTTCGTGGACGTGCTCGATGCCGTGCACCGCACCCTGTTCCCGCACGGCTACCAGGCCCTGATCGGCGTGACCCACTACGACCCCGATGAAGAAGAGCAGTTGCTGCGCACCTACCTCGCGCACCGCCCGGCGGGCCTGCTGGTCACAGGCTTCGACCGCACCGAATCCGCGCGGCAGATGATTGCCGCCAGCGGCGTGCCCTGCGTGCA
Source organism: Acidovorax sp. A1169 (assembly GCF_030704685.1). Classification (GTDB taxonomy): domain Bacteria; phylum Pseudomonadota; class Gammaproteobacteria; order Burkholderiales; family Burkholderiaceae_C; genus Acidovorax. The sequence continues at coordinate 53,135 of NZ_JAUZDX010000020.1, read as the reverse complement.
CCTGATGGAGATGACCTCGGCGCCCGGCGTCTACTGCGTGGGCTTCTCGCAGCAGGACGCGGGCCACCGCATCACGGCCCATCTGCTCGAGCGTGGCCGCCGCCGCGTGGCCTTCGTGGCGGCGCAGCTCGATCCGCGCACCATGCAGCGCGCCGAGGGCTACCGCCGCTGCCTCAAGGAGGCCGGCCTGCACGACCCGCGCCTGGAACTGCTCAGCGCCCAGCCCTCTTCCATCCGCCTGGGGGCAGAGCTGTTCGAGCAGGTGCTGCGCACCCGGCCCGACGTGGACGCCATCTTCTTTTGCAACGACGACCTGGCCCAAGGTGGCCTGCTGGCCGCGCAGCGCCTGGGCATTGCCGTGCCGGGCCAGGTGGCGGTGGCGGGGTTCAACGACCTGGCGGGCAGCGACCAGATGCTGCCCACGCTGACCACGGTGCGCACGCCGCGCTCATCGATCGGCGAGGCCAGCGCGCACATGCTGCTGGCGCTGATGCGCGGCGAGGCGCCGGAGCACAACTCGGTGAACCTGGGGTTCGAACTCACGGTGCGCGAGAGCACCTGAAGGACCTAAAGACGGTGAAAAATGGACCGCTGCGGCGGTTTGCAGCCGACACGCCTCAAGTCCGACTGCCTCCTGGACAGAGTTTCTACACCCGAGATGGATCAGACGACTGCGTCGACAAGCCTGGTGGCATTCAGCGACCCGTGGAAGGCGATACCGAAGTTTCAGGACCTGCCGAGGCAACGCTGGTTGCAGCCCCCAGCGCTCTGGCGTCGGCCTCCCAGCCGCGCAGTTTGGCGCGAGCATGGCGGCGCTGCTCGGGTGTGGTGCTGTTGTGCAGCTCGGCCAGCCAGGCGCAGTTGTTCTCCACCACCTTGCGCTGATAGGCTGCATAAGCCGGACGCGGCGAGCGCAGCCAGCTGCCCATCAAGGCCTTGACCTCCGCTTGGGCGACCGACGCCGCCAAGACGCGACCGTCGCTGGTGAGCGAACGCAGCGTTTGCAGCGTGTCACGCTGGCGGGCCAGGCGCTCCTGCTGCCACACCTCAGCGTCGTAAGGCGACGCGGCCAGCGCCTTGGACAAGCGCTCTCGTTGCGCATCGTCCAGCCGGCCATAGAGCGTTTCAAGCCGCTCGACGGTACGCTTGTGCCGTTCCTCTCGGCGCTCATCCAGGTCGGGCTGCAGGTAATCGTCGCGGAACTCCTTGTTGCTGCGCTCGTAGCGCTTCTCGATGTGGCGCAGTTGCTGTGGCCTCAGCGACACCACCAGCTCGGTCGCGGGCACCACGGCTTGCGCCAGCGCGGCCTCGGTCCGCAGGAGAAGTTCGGGCTCCCAGCGGCACAGCGCTGCGCCGGTGGTGTTGTCCATCACCTGCGCCTGCATGCGGGCCAACATCCCTGCGTACTCCGGCAGTTGCGTGCTGCGGTGCCAGCGGAACCAGGCGCCGATGGCGTCGCGGGTGCGGGGGCCCTGCTCGTCGTCCAGGTCGGCGTAGTTGTCGATCCACACGGAGGCCCAGTTCGGGGCCTGGTTGTAGGCCAGCCGCACCACGGTGCAGCCGGCGAGAGCGAGTGCCAGCAGGCTGGCGCCGACTATCCGCGCCCCCTTTCGCCATGGAAATACACAGAACGATTCGCGCATGATTCTCCACATGGTACTGGTGGCTGCGGGCCAGGAAAACCGCATGGCCTCCGATTCACCCGGCCAGCTGCATCGTGCGTTCGATGCCACAGCCTCGCTGCAGGCAAAAAACACAAAATACGCTGATGAGCCCGGTGGCTTCACTTTCTGACCAGGTAGATGCGCGTGAGTTCCGACGGCTTGCCAAGTAGAAGCAAGAATCCAGGCCATCGTGCTGCGCTGTTGATGACATCAATGCAAGTCTCCGATCTTGCAGTTGCCCGAGAAAAATCTTTCATTGGCCAAGGCGAGCAGGCGGCCCAGGCCGAAGACCATTCCCCCGTGCGTATGTCCCGACAGCTCAAGCGCAACGCCCGGCTTAGAGGCTGGGAGTTTTTTGGCCGTGTCCGAATGGCGCGTCAAAATGCCCTGGATCTAGGCGCAAAGCACAGCCATAGCTCGGGCTATGGCGAGCATTGGTAACGACGAGCCGGGGTGTTTTGGCGTGCAAGGCGGGCATGGACGAAAGACTCTCAGCCTCTCAGCCGCCAGCCGTGCTTTTCGGGGCTGATGGGCGCATGTCGGGGCGCTCCGGCGCGCGCCTTTGGAAGTTCGGGTCCATGCAGACCGACGCTGGGCGCCATCAGCTTCACCTGCTGCTGGCTGCATTGCCTACATTCTCATGATCGACTGCGCCGACTTGCCCTGCAAGGGCCCGAGTTGGCGCAGTCAGCACCGCAACGATTCGCATCAAACTGCTCAAGCCGAGGCGAGCGCCCTTTGCGAAGACGACGATTTCATGGACTTGCGCAAAGCCACTGCGTCGTGGGCCTGGGCAGGCGCCGATGCATCGAGGCGGAACACCGCCACGGTTTCGGTGACCGATTGGGCCTGGCCCTGCAGCTCCATGGCCGAGGCCGCGTTCTCCTCCACCAGCGCGGCGTTCTGCTGGGTGATGGTGTCCAGTTGGGCCACGGCCGCATTCACCTGCGAGATGCCGGTGAGCTGCTCGTTGGAGGCGTTGTGGATTTCGCCGATCAGGGTGTTCACACGGCGCACCAGTTCCAGCGATTCGCTCATGGTCTTTTGCGCGGTGTCGGTCTTGTGGTGGCCCTCTTGCACCTTGGTGGCCGAGTCGTCGATGAGCTGGCGGATCTCCTTGGCGGCCGACAGCGTGCGGTGCGAGAGGCTGCGCACCTCGGACGCCACCACCGCGAAGCCCCTCCCCTGGTCGCCCGCGCGCGCGGCCTCCACAGCGGCATTGAGCGCCAGGATGTTGGTCTGGAAGGCGATGCTGTCGATGAGCTGGGTGATCTCGCCGATACGGCCCGAGGCGGTCTGAATCTGTTTCATGGTCTCGGCCACGCCATCCACCGCTTCGTTGCTGCGCTCGGCCACCGAGGTCGCCTGCGTGGCCAGCACCGTGGCCTGGCGCGCCGATTCGGCCGTGTGCTTGACGGTGCCGGTGATCTCCTCCATCGACGCCGCCGTCTGCTGCAGGTTGCTGGCCTGCGTCTCGGTGCGGGACGACAGGTCCTGGTTGCCCTGGGCGATCTCGCGCGTGGAGACCTGCATACGCTCGCTCTCCTGGCGCGCATCGCGCACGATGGACAACAGGTTCACGTTGAGCTGCGACAGCGCCTTCTGCAAGCTGCCCACGGTGTCGTCGCGCGTGACCTCGATCTTCTGCGTGAGGTCACCCGCTGCCATGCGGTTGGCCCAGCCCAGCATCTGCGACAGCGGCGCCACGGTGGCCTGGTGCAGGTACCAGGCCATGGCGAGCGCCAGCGCCAGCACGCCCACCCACGCCAGGCCCGAGCCGAACGAGAAGTCGTGCCCGCCCGCCTCCGCCGCACCCCAGGCAGCGAGCACCAGAACGAGCAGGCACAGGCACATCTTGCCCATGGGGCCGAATTGGAGCCGGGCCGCCAGGGTGCCCCAGGCGGTGTTTTTGACCAGGCGCCCGTTGCGCAGCACATGCACCAGGCTGCCGCGCTCCTTCTCGGCACGCATGGTGGCGTAAAGCCGGTCGGCGGCCTGGATCTGATCGCGCGTGGCCTCGGTGCGCACCGACATGTAGCCGGTGGGGTGCTCGCCCTGCATCAGCGGCGTGACGTTGGCCATCACCCAGTAGAAGCTGCCGTCCTTGCGGCGGTTCTTGACCGCCGCCGACCAGGGCTGGCCGCTGCCGATGGTCTCCCACATGTCGCGGAAGGCTTCCTCGGGCATCTCCGGGTGGCGGATCATGTTGTGGGGCTGGCCCAGGAGTTCCTCTTTCTCGTAACCGCTGACCTCGATGAACATCGGGTTGCAGTAGAGGATGCGGCCCTTGAGATCGGTCGTGGAGACCAGGGTTTCGCCTTTGGGAAAAACGTACTCCTGGGTGCTGACCGGCAGATTCACGCGCATTGGATTCCCTCCACGGATGCCATCTCGTCCCCGCTGTCTGTGGCCATCCGACCCTGCAGCGGTAAAAACATCCTAGAAGCAATGCGCCCATCGCGCAAACAACATTTGCGCAAGGCAGGCATCCCCAGCCTGGTGCGGGGCATAGTGCACGCCGGTACGCAACGGCTTCCACCGCGCACCATGCCGGGTCACTGGTGCTGGGGAAACAATCAAAATCAATAGCAGTCGACTGATTGAGCACGGCAATTTGCCAGCAGTTTCTGCCCGTACCACCGAGCGCACCAACATTGGCACACGTCTTGCTCGGAATGCAGCACGGCCAAAGTTGGCCGTTTGTGTTGCCCGGTGCAAAGGCGCATCCGGCAGGCACAGGACGCAGGCGTCCCCATGGAGAGTCGTTGGCCACTGGCCGGCGTGCTCCGTGCGGACGCCTTTTTGTTTTTCTGTTTTCCTTTCCATTGCGAGACACGGCACAGAGCAGCGCTGCAGGCATGCCGGCACCACCGCCCACGCAGGCAGACGCCCTTTCCACGCGAGACATCCATGCTTCAATTTCGGGACTTCTTCAAATCCGGCCACTCCCCCACGCTGTGGTCCGCGTTTCTCTATTTCGCCTTTTCGTGCGCGGTGTGGGTCATCAACGGTGCGATGGCGCCCTTCATCACCGAGAGCCTGAAACTCACCCCGACGCAGATGGGGATCATGCTGTCCATCCCCATCTTCGCGGGCGCGCTGATGCGCTTTCCGCTGGGCATCCTGGCCCAGTACATCGGGCGCAAGAACGCCACGCTGGTGGAGATGGCCGGCATCTTCATCGCCATGGGCTACGGCTACCTGTTCGTCAACGACTACAACGACCTGCTGGCCATGGGGGTGCTGCTGGGCGTGGCGGGGGCCAGCTTCGGCGTGGCACTGTCGCTGGGTTCGGGCTCGTTCCCACCCCGCTACAAGGGCCTGGCCATGGGCATCGTGGGCGCGGGCAACGTGGGCACCGCCGTGTCCGCGCTGCTGGCCCCCGTGCTGGCGCAGAAGTTCGGCTGGCAGTCGGTCTACGGCTTTGCCGCCGTGAGCGTGGCCATCCCCGCCCTCGTGATGGCCATCTACGCCAAGGAGCCGCCGGACCGGGCGCCCCATGCCTCGTTCCGCGAACACATCGCCTGCCTGTTCGAGAAGGACGGCTGGGCCTTCAGCCTGATCTACGCCGTGACCTTCGGCGGCTTCATCGGCCTCATCGCCTTCATGCCTACCTACTTCTACGACCAGTTCGGCGTGAGCAAGGTGCAGGCCGGCCAGCTGACGATGATGGCCGCCTTTCTGGGCGCGGCACTGCGCGTGTTCGGCGGCTGGCTGTCGGACCTGTGGGGCGGGGTGAACACCCTGACGGGCGTGCTCGCCATCACCACGGTGAGCCTGGTGCTGTGCGGGCTGGCCGAGAACTCGCTGCCGGTCACGATGCTGCTGTTCCTGGTGTGCTTTGCTGCACTGGGCGCAGGCAACGGCGCGCTGTTCCAGCTGGTGCCGCTGCGCTGGCCCCTGTCCACCGCCGTGGCCGGCTCCATGATCGGCGAAATCGGCGCCCTGGGCGGCGGCCTGATCCCCAACGCCATGGGCCTGTCGCGCCAGTACGGCGGCACCTACCTGTGGGGCTTCGTCTCCATCGCCGTGTGCGCCGCAGCCATGCTGGTGCTGCTGCGCGTGATGCAGATCCGCTGGACCCGGACGTGGGCAGAGAAGGGGGGGCGTGCGCGCAGCGCATGACCGGCGCAGCCGGTAAGCGCTTCAGCGCTTGCCCCGCTTCCAGCGAAGGGAGGGTGGCGCGCAGCGCCAAGTTGGCGTGAGCCAACCAACGCGCAGCGTTGCACTCACTGCAGCTAAAAGGGCGGCCGTGCGCGCAGCGCATGACCGCTTCTACCTCGGCAAAAACAACACCCAGTACACCAGCAGCAAGTTCACCAGCACGCTCACCGCCAGCGCGATCTTCCAGATCGCCGTGGCGTCGCGCTGCATCAGCGGCGCCAGCGGTGCATGCGCGTGCAGCGGCCGCGAGGCGCCGCGCTCCAGCGCCAGCAGCAGTTCCTCGGCCGTCTCGAAGCGCTGTGCGCGGTTGCGCGCCACGGCCTTCAAGGCGATCTGGTCCAGCCAGATGGGCACCTCGGGGTTGTGGCGGCTCGGGGCCACCGGGTCGCGGTGGTAGCGCCCGATCTGGTAGGGCACCACGTCGCCATAGGGCAGGCGCCCGTGACTGAGCAATTGGTACAGCGTCACGCCCAGTGCGAACAGGTCGCTGCCGGCATCGGGCATCTGCCCGGTCTCGCCATCGGCACTGCGCTCGTAGCCGGGCCATTGCTCGGGGTTCATGTAGCTCGGGGTACCCGCATGCAGCAGGCGCGTGGCCTCGGGCTCGCGGCCACTCAGCGCCACCCCCAGGTCCAGCACGCGCAGCACGCCGTCGTCGCCCAGGTGCAGGTTGTCGGGCTTGATGTCGCGGTGCACCACGCCCTGGCGGTGCAACAGGCCGAGCACGCGCACGGCCTGGGTGAGCACGCCCACCGTACGCGCCACGCCAAAGGGCTGGCGCCGGCGCAGTTGCTGCCCCAGGGTCTCGCCCCGGTGCCAGTCGTACAACAGGTAAAAGAAGCTGCTGCTGGTGCCTGATGCGGCGGCAGGCCAGTCGTTCAGGCAGGCCAGATGGGCCGCAGCGCTGCCCGACTGCATGCGCCGCGCCACCCAGGCCTCGTGCGCCAGCGTGGCGCGCTCTTCGCCATCGTGCGCGCGCTGGGGGTTCAGGGTCTTGAGCGCATACAGGCGCTGGCTGGCAGGGTGACGCACCTGGTAGATGCTGTGGATGCCGCTGTCGGCCACCAGCGCGGTGACCACCAGGCCGTCGACCGCATCGCCCACCTTGAGCAGGGGCAGCACCGGCAGCTCTTGCGCGCGCCGCGATTCGTCCTGCAAGGTGGCCTCCAGCACGCCGCGCACCTGCACGGCCATGGCGGTCACGTTGTCGCTGCTGCCCCTGCGCAGGGCTGAGCGCACCAGCTCCTCGCACAGCGTTTGCGGGGCCAGGCCCTGGCGCATCAGGCTGCGCAGCTCGCGCTCGGGCAGGCTGCCGTGCACACCGTCGGACACCAGCAGGAACAGGTCGCCGCTTTGCAGCTCCCCCTGGCTGTAGTCCACCACCACATGGTCGTCGAGCCCCAGGGCGCGCGTGAGCTGGTGGGCCAGGTCGCGCTGCGCGATCACATGGTCGGCCGTAAGCTGCTGCAGCCGCCCGTCGCGCAGCAGGTAGGCGCGCGTATCGCCCACGTGCGCCACTGTGAAGGACTGGCCGCGCAGCACAAGGGCCGTGAGCGTGGTCAGCCCCACGGCGGGCTGGCGCCGCCGGTTCATGGCGGCCAGCCAGGCGTTGTGGGCACTGAGGATGCGGTCCAGGGCCACCGTGGTGTCCCAGGTCTCGGGCGTGGCGAAGTAGTCGGACAGCAGCGTGCGCACCGTGGTCTGGGCCGCCTCGCGCCCATTGCCCCCCGCACTCACGCCATCGGCCAGGGCGGCAATGGCGCCACGGGGCAGGTCGCGTCCACGGCCCTCGACCAGGGCCGCAAAGTCCTCGTTGCCCTCCTTGCGCCCGGCCTGCGAGACACAGCCAAAATCCAGTTCAAAGCTCATGCACCACAGGCAAGCATCTTTCATGCCCAAGCTGGTGCACAGGGAGCCCGCCGTTGCACCCCAGCAAGGCAATGCGAGAATTTCATCCCCATCATGGTGCAATGCAACATGGTGCGCGTGGCACCACCATGGGGTTGCGCTCACGGACCGCCAGAAAGACGGGACGCCCCGGATCGGGGCGGCGGGTTGGCACACGCATTGCTTGTTCGAAGGCACGGCCCGCAAGGGCCACGCGGGTCCACGGTGCAATGGCGCACCCGGGCTTGCAAGGACGAAGGCGTCCCCACATGCGGTTTCGAGACATCGAAGCAGCATCGTGTGGGCGCCTTTTTTGTTTTGTGTTTTCGATGGGCGTGGGGGCTGCGATGAAAAAATCCAGGCTGGTGATGGTGGGCAATGGCATGGCCGGTGTGCGCACCCTGGAAGAGCTGCTCAAGATCGCCCCGGACCTCTACGACATCACGGTGTTCGGGGCCGAGCCGCACCCCAACTACAACCGCATCCTGCTGTCGCCCGTGCTCGCGGGCGAACAGACAATCGACGAAATCATCCTCAACGACTGGTCCTGGTACAAGAACCACGCCATCACCCTGCACACGGGCTTCACGGTGACCGAGGTGGACCGCGTGCGCCGCGTGGTGCATGCCACCAATGCGGCGGGCGAGGCCATCAGCGCCGAGTACGACCGCCTGATCCTGGCCACGGGCTCCAACCCCTTCATCCTGCCCATCCCGGGCAAGGACCTCCCCGGCGTGCTCGCCTACCGCGACATCGCCGACACCGAGGCCATGATCGCTGCCGCCGCCACCTACCGGCATGCCGTGGTCATCGGCGGTGGCCTGCTGGGGCTGGAGGTGGCCAACGGCCTGGTCAAGCGGGGCATGCAGGTGAGCGTGGTGCACGTGGGCAACACCCTCATGGAGCGCCAGCTCGACGGCGTGGCAGGCGTGATGCTGCAGCAGTCGCTGCAGGAGCGCGGCATGCAGTTTTTGCTCAACGCCCAGACTGCGGAACTGGTGGGCGGCCCCGAGGGCCGCGTGACCGCCGTGAAGTTCAAGGACGGAAGCCAGGTACCCGCCGACCTGGTGGTGATGGCCGTGGGCATACGCCCCAACACGGCGCTGGCCGAGAAGATGCGCCTGCATGTGAACCGGGGCATCGTGGTCAGCGACACGCTGCAGACCATCACCGATGCACGCATCTACGCCGTGGGCGAGTGCGCTGCCCACCGGGGCATCGCCTACGGCCTGGTGGCGCCGCTGTTCGAGCAGGGCAAGGTGCTGGCCAACCACCTGGCGGAGCTGGGCATCGACCGCTACCAGGGCTCGCTCACCTCCACCAAGCTCAAGGTGACCGGCATCGACCTGTTCAGCGCCGGCGACTTCCAGGGCGGCGAAGGCACCGAGGAGATCGTCATGAGCGACCCCGTGACCGGCTCGTACAAGAAGCTCGTGATCAAGGACGACAAGCTGGTGGGCGCCTGCCTGTATGGCGACACGGTGGACGGCAGCTGGTACTTCGAGCTGCTGCGCGAAGGCCGCACGGTGGACGAGATCCGCGACCAGCTGATGTTCGGACCAGCGGGCACCGAATGAACCCCACCCCCGCCATGACCAGAAAGGACACGCCCATGACCATGCCCTCACCCGCATTGCAGCGCAGAACCTTTCTGCTGAAGGCCGGTGCCGCCGCAGGCGCCGCCACCGTGGCCGGCACCCTGGCCCTCGTCTCCCGGCCGGCGAATGCCCAGGTCGCCAACCTCAACGACGCCATCAACAAGGCCGGGCGCCAGCGCATGCTGAGCCAGCGCATGGGCAAGGCCTGGCTGGCCCTGGCCCACAAGGTGCAGGAGCCTGCGGCACGCCAGGTGCTGGACCAGTCCGTCGCGCTGTTCGAGCGCCAGTTGGCAGAGCTCAAGGCCTACGCCCCGAATCCCACCATCCGCGACACCTACGGCCAGCTCGATGCGGCTTGGGTTTCACACAAGGCCACGCTGCTGGGCGGCACGCCCGCACTGGCCGGCGCCACCGCGATGCTGCAGGCCGACGCCAAGGTGCTGGCCCTGGCGCACCAGGGCACGGTGCAGTACGAGTCGGCCTCGGGCAAGCCCGTCGGCCACCTGGTCAACGTGGCGGGCCGCCAGCGCATGCTGAGCCAGCGCATGGCCAAGTTCTACCTGGCTGCGCAGTTACCGGTGGATGCTGCCGTTGCGGCGGCGGAGATTGCCAAGGCGCGCACCGAGTTCATCGCGGCGACCGAGGTGCTGCGCAAGGCGCCTGAGGCCAATGACCGGATTCGGCAGGAGCTGCTGCTGGCGGATGGGCAGTGGGTGTTCTTTGATGCTGCTTTGCAGCGGATGCAGGCGGGTGGGGTTGCGGGCAGCACGGCGCGGCAGGTGTCGGAGGTGTTTGTGGCGAGTGAGAATTTGTTGTCGAGCATGGATCGGGTGACTGGTCTTTATGCTGCTTTGGCTGGGTGAGTTCGTGGCTTCTGGTTGCTTCTGTTTTTGTGCTGAGGGTGGAGGCCGGGTCTCGGCCCGGCGGCCGAGGTACTTCTTCTTTGCTTCGCCAAAGAAAAGTACCCAAAAGAAAGGCGACCCCGCTGCCCGTGTCCCCACTCGCCCGTTGGGCGAGTGGGGCAGCCTGCGATGCTCGGTCCTGGGGTGCACCGCGGAACTCGCTGCGTTCCCCCTGCGGGAGAACTCCGCTCGGACAACCGCGGTGAGTCAGTTCACGATGCGCGTGTCCTTCGGCACGCGCTCACCCCAGGCCCTGCGCTTCTCGGCACGGTCAGAAGGGGGTGGGAACGGGCTCCACTCGGGCCATTGCTTCGCTCGGCACCGCGGTCCTTCGCTGCGCTCGGCTCGCCAGGGCGATGGCGCCAGTTTCGTCGGCAGCGCGCACCGCGCGCGCCCCCGACCCCAGGCGCAGCTGCGAAGCAGCAGCCGTGCGGTACCCGCTCCCCACCTCTGCTGGCTGCGCCGAGAAGCGCAGGAGCTGGGGTGGGTGCGTGTGCCGAAGGACACACGCACTTCGTCATCTGACTTGCCGCAGCTGTTTGAGCGGAGTTCGAAGAACGTAGCGAGTTCTGCGGCACCACCCCAGGACCGAGCATCGCAGGTTGCCCCCGTTCGCCCGACAGGGCGAACGGGGGACGCAGACTGGGGGTCGTCTTCTCTTTGGTGACTTTCTTTTGGCGAAGCAAAAGAAAGTTACTGCGCCGCCGGGCGCACACCCCGGCCCCCGCCCCAACAACAAGCACGCCGCAACCACGACAAGAACATGACAGAAACCAAATCCACCTGCCCCTACTGCGGCGTAGGCTGCGGCGTGATCATCGAATCCGAAGGCCCGCAGATCACCGGCGTGCGCGGCGACCCGACCCACCCCGCCAACTTCGGCCGCCTGTGCACCAAGGGCTCCACGCTGCACCTCACCGCAGCCAGCCCCGTCACCCTGCAAACCCGCCTGCTCCACCCCCTGCACCGCACACAGCGCGGCCAGCAGGCCCTGCCCATCACGTGGGATACCGCGCTGGACATGGCGAGCCAGAAATTCGCCGACACCATCGAGCAGCACGGCCCCGACGCCGTCGGCTTCTACGTCAGCGGCCAGTTGCTCACCGAGGACTACTACGTCTTCAACAAGCTCGCCAAGGGCCTCATCGGCACCAACAACATCGACACCAACTCGCGCCTGTGCATGAGCAGCGCCGTGGCCGGCTACAAGGCCACGCTGGGGGCCGATGCGCCGCCCGCCTGCTACGACGACGTGAAGCACGCGCAATGCCTGTTCTTCGTGGGCAGCAACGCGGCCTGGGCGCACCCCATCCTGTTCCGGCGCATCGAGGACGCGCGCGCGGCCAACCCGGGCATGAAGGTCATCGTGGCCGATCCGCGCCGCACCGACACCGCGGGCATGGCCGATCTGTTTTTGCCGATACAGCCGGGCAGCGATGTGATGCTGTTCAACGGCATGCTGCACCTCATGCTGCGCGAAGGCTGGGTCGATGCCGCCTACATCGGCGCGCACACCACCGGTTTCGAGGCGCTCAAGGCCCTGGTGGCCGACTGCACACCCGAGCGCGTGAGCGCAGTGTGCGGCATCCCCGAGGCCGACCTGGCCACGGCCGCGCAGTGGTTCGCCAGCTCCAAGGCCACGCTCAGCCTGTACTGCCAGGGCCTGAACCAGAGCACCAGCGGCACGGCCAAGAATGCCGCACTCATCAACCTGCACCTGGCCACGGCGCAGATCGGCAAGCCGGGCGCGGGCCCCTTCTCGCTGACCGGCCAGCCCAATGCGATGGGCGGGCGCGAGGTGGGGGGCCTGGCCAACCTGCTGAGCGCGCACCGCGACCTCGCCAACCCCGCGCACCGCGCCGAGGTGGCGGCGATGTGGGGCGTGGCCGACGTGCCTTCGCGCCCTGGCAAGACGGCGGTGGAGATGTTCCAGGCCGCCGCCGACGGCGAGATCCGCGCGCTGTGGATCGCCTGCACCAACCCCGCGCAGAGCATGCCCGACCAGGCCACCGTGCGCCGCGCGCTGGAGCGCGCCGAGTTCGTGGTGCTGCAGGAGGCCTTTGCCACCACCGCCACCGCGCAGTACGCCGACCTGCTGCTGCCCGCCACCACCTGGGGCGAGAAGACCGGCACCGTGACCAACAGCGAACGCCGCATCTCCCGCGTGCGCACTGCGGTGCCGGCACCCGGCCAGACGCGCCACGACTGGGCCATTGCGGTGCAGTTTGCGCACCAGCTGGAAGCACGGCTGCGCCTTGGCGCACCCAGCCTGTTCCCCTACACCACCGACGACGCCGATGCCGGGGCCGAGGCGGTATGGAACGAGCACCGCGAGACCACGCGCGGGCGCGACCTGGACATCACCGGCCTCTCTTGGCTGCAGCTTGAAGCACAAGGCCCGCAGCAGTGGCCGCTGCCCGAGGGTGCTGCCAGCGGCAAGGTGCGCCTGTACGAAGACGGCATCTACCCCACGCCCGATGGCCGTGCGCGCTTTGCGGCCCATGCCTGGCAGCCCGTGGCCGAGCAGCGCGAATCGCGCTTCCCCTTCGGCATGACCACCGGCCGCCTGCGCGACCAGTGGCACGGCATGAGCCGCACCGGCACGCTGGGCCGGCTGTTCGGCCATGTGGCCGAGCCCTCGGTACAGATGCACCCGGACGACATGGCGCAGCGCAAGCTGCACAGCGGCGACCTGGTGCACGTCACAAGCAAGCGCGGCTCCATCGTCGTACCGGTGCTGGCCGACGCCAGCATGGGCCTGTCGCAGGCCTTCATGGCCATGCACTGGGGCAGCGAGTACCTCAGCGGCCAGTCGTCTTCCGGCGAGCGGTTGTCGGGCGTGAATGCACTGACCACCTCGGCCTACTGCCCCACCTCCAAGCAGCCCGAACTCAAGCACGCGGCCGTGAAGATCCTCAAGGCCGAGATGCCGTGGACGCTGCTGGCCATGGCCTGGCTGCCGGGCGACAAGGCCCTGGCCGCACGCGAGTCGCTGTCGGCCTTGATGGATGCCTTCCCGTTTGCCAGTTGCGTGCCCTTCAGCAACAACACCCCGCTGTCGGAGCCAGGCCGCGAGCGCACCGGCGTGCTGCTGCGCGCCGCCGGCCACGAAGCGCCACCGGACGCGCTGATCGAGCGAATCGAGGCCGTGCTGGGCCTGGCCACCGCCGACACCCTGCGCTATGCCGACAGGAAGCGCGGCCAGCGCCGCGCCGCGCGCCTGGCCCGGCGGGACGACGGCAGCAGCACGCTCGAAGCCATCGTGCTGGCCGGCGACACCAGCGCCCAGGGCTGGATCAAGACCCTGCTGCAGGATGAACTGCCCGCGCAGAGCTACGGCCGCCTGCTGCTCGTGCCCAGTGCCAAGGCCCCGGTAGCGGTGCAGTCGCGCGGCAAGACGGTGTGCACCTGCTTCAACGTAACCGACGTGGCCATCACCGGCCAACTGGCGCACTGCCACGGCACGGATGACGAGCGCCTGGCCCAGCTGCAGGGCGAGCTGCGCTGCGGCACCAACTGCGGCTCCTGCCTGCCCGAGCTCAAGCGCATGGTGCGCGCCGCGGGGCCTCTCGCCAAAGCGGCCATCGCAATCGCCGCCATATAACCAAAAGTTCGCTGGGTTGCGAGAAAATATCCAGTCCCACTTCAAAGAGCCATTCACGCACCATGGGCATCAGCCAGTACATCAAGGAAATCGGCCGCGGCCCGCGCGGGGCCAAGCCGCTCACGCGCGAGCAGGCCACGGACCTGTTCGGCCAGGTGCTGGACGGCAGCGTGACCGATCTGGAGATCGGCGCCTTCTGCCTGGCCATGCGCATCAAGGGCGAGACGGCCGAGGAGATGTGCGGCTTTCTGGACGCCACGCATGCCCGCATGGCCCTGCTGCCCGCCAGCGACCGCCCGCTGGTGGTGCTGCCCAGCTACAACGGCGCGCGCAAGCTGCCCGTGCTCACCCCGCTGCTGGCCCTGCTGCTGGCGCGCGAGGGCCTGCCCGTGCTGCTGCACGGCATGCGCACCGAGGCGCGGCGCATCCTCGCCTCCGACGTGCTCGAAGCGCTCCACATCCCGGCGCTGACCGCGCCGCGCAAGGTGGCCGATGGCGAGGTGGCGCACATCGCCACCGGCCTGCTGCACCCGGGGCTGGCCCGCCTGCTGGCCGTGCGCCAGACCGTGGGCCTGCGCAACGCGGGGCACAGCGCCGTCAAGCTCATGAACCCGTGTGCCGGTGCGGCGGTGGTGGTCACGAGCTACACGCACCCCGAATACTTCGAGATGCTGCAAAACACCTTCAGCGCCATGGGCATGAACGCCTTGCTCTCGCGCGGGCTCGAGGGCGAAGTGGCGGCCGACCCGCGCCGCACACCCCGTTACGACGCCTTCGTGGCCGGGGCGCACCATGTGCTGCAGGAGCAGGAGCCTGGCACCGCGAGCGAGGTGCCCGGCCTGCCGATCGAGATCGACGTGGCCACCACGGCCGACTACACGCGCCGCGTGCTCGCAGGCGAATTGCCGACACCGCCCGCCCTCACGCGGCAGGTGGAACATATCTTGCAGATCACCGGTCAAACAGCCACCGCCGCAATGCCGGAGACACAGCCATGAACCGCCCCACGAATCCATCCGCCCCCTCGCCCCAGCACGACCGCCCGCACCTGGGCACCGGCGGCTCCTGCACCCTGGTGGGCGCCGGCCCCGGCGATCCGGAGCTGCTCACGCTCAAGGCGCTCAAGGCCATCCAGGCGGCCACCGTGCTGCTGGTGGACGACCTCGTGAGCGATGCCATCGTGGCCTACGCCTCGCCCACGGCGCGCATCGTGCACGTGGGCAAGCGCGGCGGCTGCAAGAGCACGCCGCAGGCCTTCATCGAAAAGCTGATGCTCATGGCTGTGAACGAGGGCGAGAACGTGGTGCGCCTCAAGGGTGGCGACCCCTTCGTCTTCGGCCGCGGCGGCGAGGAGGTGGAGCACCTGCGCGCCGCAGGCGTGCCGGTCACGGTGGTCAACGGCATCACCGCCGGCCTGGCGGGCCTGACCTCGCTGGGCGCGCCGCTCACGCACCGCGAACATGCCCACGGCGTGGTCTTCGTCACCGGCCATGCCAAGCCCGGCGACGCCGGCACCGACTGGCGCCAACTGGCCGCAACCGCACGCGACGCCAAGCTGACGCTGGTGATCTACATGGGCGTGAGCGGTGCCGCCACCATCGAGCAGGAGCTGCTCACCGGCCTGCCCGCCGCCACGCCCGTGGCCATCATCCAGCATGCCAGCCTGCCGCAGCAGCGCCATGCCGTGACCACACTGGGCGAGCTGCACGCCACCATTGCCCGCGAGGGACTGGCCAGCCCCTCGGTGATCGTGGTGGGCGACGTGGTGCAGGGCATTGCCGCAGCGGCCGTGCCGCAGCCGGCGAACAAGCTGCGCTTCGCCTGATCGCGCCGCACCTTTTCGCACGCCCCTTTCGCCCGCTCGGCACGCCCTGCGATCCCATCGCCGGGCCTGTTTTTTTGATGTGCCCGCACCCCGTTGTGTGCACGCTCCAGGGGCAGGCCAGCAGGCATGCATTGGCCCGGGTATTGCTAGTTGTGTACCGACAACCCGATGGCACACCACACAGGATCACACCATGGCAGCCTACCCCCTCTCCGCCCGCAGCAGCCACGGCAATCTGCCCGCCCCCACCGCCCCAGCGCCGCGCGATGGCGAGATGTCGCTGGTCAACCTGGCCGCCCGCCAGCGCATGCTGTCGCAGCGCATGGTGCTGCAGACCGTGCTGGCCACGCGCGGCAGCGACCTGCACCTGAAGGCGGCTCGCGGCTCGCTAGCGCTGTTCAGCGAAAGCCACGCCAGGCTGGTGGACACGCCGCGCCACCTCGATGCGGTCATGGGCGAGCGCATCCTCACGACCTACCAGGGCTCTGTCGGTGTGGGCCCCACCATCGACGCCTTCATGCAGCAGGTGGAGCGCACGCTGGAGCTGGCCGAGCGGCAAAGCCCGCGCGTGGAAGAAGCACTGGCGCGCCTGGTTGAGATCACCGACGGCGCGCTAGATGCGCTGAACACGGCCACCACGGCCTTTGACCAGTTGGGCAAGGCCAAGTCCGAGACGCTGATGAAGGAGCTGGCGGGCATCGTCGCCTCCATCCAGACCGTGGCGCGCGAGGCCAAGGTGGTGAGCTTCAACGCCCAGGTGATGGCCGCGCGCGCGGGCCAGCATGGCCGCGAATTCGCGGTGGTGGCGAACGTGCTATCGGGCATCACCAACGAGATCGACGGGCTGTCGCTGCAGGCCGTGTCGCTGGCGGGGCGCAACCGCTGAACGCAGCGCCAAAGGCCTGACTGCCCCGGTCAGGCGGCCAGGGGGGCGGGCACGGGTGCCGAGCGGGCCTGCTCGAAGCGCGCGGCCAATTCCTTGCGCAGGGTCTTGCGCATCACGGCGGCATCCCAGCGGCGGCGCTCTTCGGCCGTGGAGGGTGACAGCGGGGGCACCGGCACGGGCTTGCGCTCTTCGTCCACCGCCACCATGGTGAAGAAACAGCTGTTCACATGCCGCACCGACTGCGAGCGGATGTCCTCGGCCACCACCTTGATGCCGATCTCCATCGACGAGGAGCCGGTGTAGTTGACGCTGGCCAGGAAGGTCACGAGCTCGCCCACGTGGATGGGCTGCAGGAACATCACCTGGTCCACGCTGAGCGTGACCACGTAGCAGGTCGAGTAGCGGCTGGCGCAGGAGTAGGCCACCTGGTCGAGCAGCTTGAGGACAGCGCCGCCGTGGACGTTGCCGGAAAAATTGGCCATGTCCGGGGACATGAGCACGGTCATGCTCAGCTGGTGCGAGGGGATGTTCATGGACCGTGATTTTACGGTTACAACCTGCGCCGCGAGCGCCCGCTACACTCGCGGCACATAAAGCCAACACGGGCCACGGACGACGATCCACGATCCGTGCACAGAGGGGTAAAACATGCTGGAAATCGACAAACTCAATGAATTTACCGAAAGCCACGGTGCGCTGCGGCGCGGTCGCGGGCTGGTGTCGGGGGTAATTGCACTCACGCTGGCCATCCTGTGCTTCCTGGGTGTGCTGGCCTTCCACTTCCCCGAGTACCTGACCACGCCCCAGTTGCGCAAGAGCTACGACGTGACGGTGATCCGCTACATCATGCTGGCGGCCATGGCGATCGCGGGCGGCATCTCGCTGGTCAACATCCTGTTCAACCGCTCGCGCTGGCTGGCCACGTTCGCCTTCGCCACCGTGGCGCTGGCGGCCATCCTGGGCGGCCACAAGGTGGAGGTGAACCCGAACTTCCCCGACAACACGCCCTACATCGGCCTGGACTGGTTCATCCTGGACCTGCTGGGCAGCTCGCTGATCTTCATCTTCATCGAAAAGCTGTTCGCGCTGCGCAAGGACCAGCCCATCTTCCGCGCCGAGTGGCAGACCGACTTCCACCACTTCATCGTGAACCACATGGTGGTGGGCTTCGTGCTGCTGGCCACCAACCTGGTCGTGCACAAGTTCTTCGGCTGGGCCGCCAGCGACGGCATCCGCGGCTGGGTGCAGGGCTTGAACTTCTGGGTGGCGCTGTTCCTCATCGTGCTGGTGGCCGACCTGGTGCAGTACTGGACGCACCGCGCCTACCATGAGGTGCCCGTGCTGTGGCGCCTGCACGCCGTGCACCACAGCGTGAAAAGCATGGACTGGATGGCCGGCTCGCGCCAGCACATCCTGGAGCTGTTGATCACACGCACGCTGGTGCTGGCCCCGATCTACGTGTTCGGTTTTTCCAAGGAAGTGATCGACGCCTACATCGTCGTCGTGGGCTTCCAGGCCGTGTTCAACCACGCCAACGTGAGCGTGCGCCTGGGGCCGCTGCGCTACGTGCTGGTCACGCCCAACTTCCACCACTGGCACCACAGCCAGGACCAGGAGGCGCTGGACAAGAACTATGCGGCCCACTTCGCCTTCCTCGACCACCTGTTCGGCACCGCCGTGAAGAGCACCAAGCTGTGGCCCGAGCACTACGGCGTGCTGGGCGACTACGTGCCCAACGGCTTCGTGAAGCAGTTCAAGTTTCCGTTCACCTGGAAGGGGTGAGCAGCCGCCCCGAAAGGGCCGTCCAGTTTGCGAATGAGGCGCAAAAGCAACGGGCTTGGCCCGGGCTGCGCATCTTTCAAGCATTCTTATTAAGAATGATTGCTATTTAAAAGTTACAATTGGAGCCATAAACCAGCCACGCCGTGCTCTTCTTGTTGTTGCGCAGCCAGCCAGTTGCCAGATTCAACAACCAGGAGCCTGTTCAATGCCTTTTTGAAGCCGCGCAAGTCCCTTTTCGGGATGGGATGCAAGGCGCGGTGCGCAGCCGATAGCCCGTGCTATCGGCAAGCGCCGCAACGCCGCATACCGCCCGAAAAGGCACTTGCCCGAAGGGTTGGAGTGAAATCGGGCGATTGGACGCCCCGGTTGCTTGCATGGGCATGAGCCCATGCGGCGCATCCGAAGCATCCACTCATCCCGATTGCACTCCAACGCGGCTGCAAAAAGACATTGAACAGGCTCCAAGGAGCGCTCCATGTCTGTTTCCCGTAGGCAGCCCGTCTGCCGTCTGCACCCGCTGGCGCTGGCCGCCGTCGCCACCATCCTGGCCGGCGCAGCCCGTGCCCAGGATGCCGCCCCAGCCGCTGCATCCGCCCCCGACCAGATCACGGCCCCCAAGGCACTGAACAGTGTCACCGTCTCGGGCTCGCGCGAGAGCGCCTCCACCCGCCTGCAGCTGACTGCACGCGAGACACCCCAGTCCACCACCACGGTGACCCGCGAGCAGATCGAGCGCCAGTCGCTGACCAGCATCGATTCGGTGCTGCGCAACGTGAACGGCATCGCCGTGAGCTTCTACGACACGCAGCGCCCGCTGTACTACGCACGCGGTTTCCAGGTCACCGACTTCCAGATCGATGGCCTGCCCTCGTACAGCAGCAGCACCAACCAGGAGTTCGACACCGCGCTGTACGAGCGCATCGAGGTCGTGCGCGGCGCCAACGGCATCCTGACCGGCGTGGGCGTGCCCTCGGCGACGATCAACATGATCCGCAAGCGCCCGCAGCGCGAGTTCGCGGCCTCGGTCGCGCTCACTGCAGGCTCTTGGAACCTGTACCGTGGCGAGCTCGACATCAACGCCCCGCTGAACAGCGACGGCAGCGTGCGCAGCCGCCTGGTGGTCGCCCCGCAGAAGAAGGACAGCTTCCGCGACCGCTACTCCGAGGACAAGACTGCCCTGCTCGCCGCCATCGAGGCCGACCTGGGCCGCTCCACCGTGGTGGCCCTGGGCTACCAGCGCCAGTCCAACGACCCCAAGGCGCCGATCTGGGGCACCATTCCGCGCTTTGCCATCGACGGCTCGCCCATCGATCTGCCCACGTCCGTGAGCTTCTCGCCGCCCTGGACGCGCTGGGAGCGCACCTCGGGCACGCTGTACGCAACGCTGGAGCACCAGATCAACGATGACTGGAACCTCAAGGCGGCGCTGAACCACACCGAGGGCGATACCTTCAGCCTGCGCACCTACGGCTACGGCAGGACCACCTCGCTGGCACCCTTCATCAACCCCGCCACGGGCGCCGGCACCACGCTGTACGCCGCCGTGGGCGGCGGCAGCGAAAAGCAGGACACGGTGGATGCCTACCTGTCGGGCAAGTTCGAGCTCGGCGGCCGCAAGCACGACCTGATGGTGGGCATGAGCTCCACGCGCATCGCCACGCGCACCGATGGCTACAGCTCGGTGGCCAGCTGGAGCTACGTAATCCCCAACATCTACACCTGGGACGGCAGTGCGCCAGCGCCCACGTATTCCAAGACGGGCGCCTGGCGCACGCAGATCACGCAGCAGACGGGGCTGTTCGCCTCGGCGCGCTGGCGCCTGGCCGACCCGCTGTCCCTGCTCACCGGCGTGCGCCTGACCGACTGGCATCGCCATAGCGACAGCTACGGTACCACCGGCACCTATGCCGGCAAGAGCGCCATCCAGGACGAGAACCGCAAGGTCACCCCCTACATCGGCGCGGTGTACGACATCACGCCCACGCTGTCGGCCTACGCCAGCTACACGCGCATCTTCAACCCGCAGAACTACAAGGACCGCAACAACAACCCGCTGTCGCCGGTGATCGGCAGCAATGCCGAAGCGGGCCTCAAGGCAGAGCTGCTGGATCGCCGCATCCAGGCGCACTTCGCGGTGTTCCAGACCAAGCAGGACAACTATGGTGTGCGCGATGGCGCCATCACCACGCCGCTGCCCGATGGCACGCTGCCCTACGTGGCGGTCAACGGCACCAAGTCGACCGGCTTCGAGCTGGAGTTCGCGGGCATGGCCACCAGGCAATGGCGCGTGAGCGCGGGCCTGACGCGCGCCAGGGTCACGCGCGCCCCCACGGACCTGATCTACGCCAACCTGCCCGACTACCTGCTGCAGCTGGGCACGGACTACCAACTGTCGGGTGCGCTCGCACCCCTGTCGGTGGGCGGCAACCTGGTGTGGCAAAGCTCGGTCGAAGGCTTCAACATCCCGCACCCCACCGGTACGGTGACGGTCAAGCAGTCGCCCACGGCAGTCCTGGGCCTGCGCGCCTCGTGGCAGTTCAACCCCAAGCTCAGCGCCACCCTGGCCGTCAACAACGTGACGAACAAGAAGTACTGGGCCAACCTGGACTATGGCAACTACAGCGACCCGCGCAACGTCAGCCTGACGATGCGCGCGGCATTCTGATCGGACCATGCGCCTGAGGCGCTTGCGCGCCTCGGTGCTGCCACCACCGTGACCACCCCGCATTCCACGCACGGTTCGGCGCATGCCGCGCCATCCCATCCGGCAGGCCGCTGGTATGCCAGCCACCATGAGTGGCTGGTGGTCTGGCTGCAGCGCAAGATGGGGTGCCCCCACGGTGCCGCCGATCTGGCGCAGGACACCTTCGTGCGCGTGCTCGCCGCGCGGGAGATCGAGCAGGTGGCCGAGCCCCGCGCCTTTCTGACCACGCTGGCCAAGCGGGTGCTGTTCAGCCACTGGCGCCGGCGCGAGCTGGAGCAGGCCTACCTGCAGGCACTGGCCGAGTCGCCGCAGGCCACGGCACCGTCGCCAGAGGTTATGGCCGTGCTGCACGAGGCGCTGCAGGCCATCGACCAGCGCCTGAACGGCCTGCCTGCCAAGGTCAAGCAGGCCTTTTTGCTGCACCGGCTCGATGGGCTGACGCATGTGCAGATCGCCTGCGAGATGGGGATCTCGGTGGCCAGTGTGGAGCGCTACATGAAGCAGGCCTACCTGCACTGCTGCAGGCAGGATACCGGCGTGGGCCACCCATGAGCAGCGCCCCTTCCGGGCCGGCGCAGGACGCACTCGCCGCCGCCGTGGACTGGCAGGTTCGGCTGACCTCCGGCCGCGCCAGCGCAGGCGAGCACGCAGATTTTGCGCGCTGGCTGTCGGCCGATGCGCGCCACCAGGCCGCATGGCAACTTGTGCAGGGCGTGCTCGCAGAGCCCCTGGGGCAGATCCACCGCATCGACCAAAGCCACCCGGGCCAGTTGCCGGCCGTCCGCCGCAGCCTGACCGCAGCGGCAGCGCCGGTCTCGCGCCAGCGCAGGGGCATTGTGGGCGGATCGGCCCTGATGCTGCTCGCCAGCGTGGGCGCCGGGTACCTCGCCCACCGCAGCCAGCCGCTGGGCGAGCTGCTGGCCGACCTGCACACCGGCACCGCCGAGACGCGCCACACCCTGCTGCCCGACGGCAGCGGGCTGAACCTGAACGCCCGCAGCGCGGCCGACCTGCGCTTTGACCACGGGCAGCGCCTGGTAATGCTGCGCGCAGGCGAGTTGCTGGTGCAGGTGGCCCGCGATGCCCTGGCCGATGGGCCATCGGGCCTGCCTGCGCGCCCCTTCATCGTTCAGACCCGGCATGGCACCGCCCATGCCATGGGCACCCGCTACCTCGTGCGCCAGGAAGCGGATCGCAGCCTGGTGGTGGTGCTGGAGCACAGCGTGGCCCTGCAGACCGGCGATGGCGTGCAACGCGTCCTGCGCGAAGGCCAGGCGGCCTGGATGGATGGCCAGCGCATCGAGATGGCGCAGCAGCGCATGGCGCACCACGCCAGCTGGACCGAAGGCGTGCTGGATGTGCGCGATGAACCGCTGGGCGATGTGGTCGCCGCACTGGGCGCCTGGCGCAAGGGGTTGGTACGCATCAGCCCGGCAGCGGCCCGGCTCCGGGTCTTTGGCGTTTTCCGCCTGAACGACACCGGTCAGGCCTTGCAGGCCCTGGTGGACACCCAGCCCATCACCGTCACCCACTACGGGCCGATGCTGACCTTGATCGACGCGCAGTAACCCGAAGCCGCCTGCCGCAAATTATTTCGCACCGCGTGAGGGGTTTTGCGGGGTTCGTTCGACAAGCAGACAGAAGCCCTTGTCCAACGTTCAGTACAGGAACACTATCCCATGTCCAGCCCCTCCTTTCGCCCCCGCCTGCTCGTGGCGGCCTTGACCGCCGCCCTCGGAAGCGCCAGTTTTGCGCAAACCCTTCACGCCCTCGGCGACACGCTGGTGGCCCAGGCCGGTGCCGTACAGAACTGGGACCTGCCCGCCGGCCCCCTGGACGACACCCTGGCCCGCATGGCCCGCCAGGGCGGAAAGATCCTCACCGCCGACCCCGCGTTGCTGCGCGGCAAGACCGCCCCCGCCGTGCGCGGCAGCTTTGCGGTGGAAGACGCGGTGCAGCGTGCGCTCGCAGGCTCGGGCCTGGCGCTGGTGCGCCTGGGCAACGACACGCTGACCGTGCGCCCTGCGGCCCCCACGCCCACTGCAGCCCCCGCTGCAGCACCAGTCGCCGCCTCTGGCACGGCGGAGCGCAGCCTGGCGGCCGTGACGGTCGAGGGCTCGCGCGACCCCAACCAGCTGTACCAGCCCTTTGCGGGCGGGCAGATCGCCAAGGGCGCACGCCTGGGAGCCCTGGGCAACACTGCCCTGCTCGATGCGCCCTTTGCCATCAGCGGCTACACCGAGCAGGCCGCGCGCGACGCGCAGGCCCGGCGGCTGATCGACGTGCTGGCCGCGGACCCGGCCGTGCGGACCACCAACTCCGAGAGCAACGCTGTGGACGTGTTCTTCCTGCGTGGCCTGCCCATGCTGAGCCAGGACATCTCGTTCAACGAGACCTTCGCGGTGGTGGACACGCGGCGCATCGCGGTGGAGCAGTTCGAGCGCATCGAAGTGCTCAAGGGCCCGAGCGCGCTGCTCAACGGCATCGGCCCGAACAGCACCACCACGGGCGGCACCATCAACCTCGTGCCCAAGCGCGGCACCGATGTGCCGCTGACCCGGCTGACCCTGTCCGCCTCATCCCACGGCCAGGCCGGCGCGCACCTGGACGCGGGGCGCCGCTTCGGCACCGACAACCAGTGGGGTGTGCGCGTCAACGCCGCCACGCGCGGCGGCGGCTCCACCGGCGTGCCGAATGAAAAGGTGGGCATCGACCACCTGTCGGCCGCGCTGGATTTCGCGGGCGAGAAGCTGCGCGCCAGCCTGGACATGGCACAGAACCAGCGCCAGTTCGACGGGTTTCCCCAGTTCCACCGCTTCAACGAAGGCTTTGCACTGCCCGCCCCGCCATCGACGGCGCAGGCCATCAGCCAGCCCTGGGACCGCAGCGACACCAAGAGCTCTTCGGTGGTCTCGCGGGTGGAGTACGACATCACGCCCGACTCCACCGTGTTCGGCGTGCTCGGCGGCGTGGACTACGAGGAGTCGAACGTCAACGCGGGCAGCACCCGCATCACCACGGCCAGCGGCAACTTCACCGCCCAGCCCAGCATCTTCCAGACCAACTCGGCCCTGCGTTCGGGCGAGCTGGGCTGGCGCGTGCGCTTTGCCACCGGCCCGGTCAAGCACCGGGTGGTGGTCGGCTATTCGCGATTCACGGGGGACGGCTCCAGTCTGAGCCAGACCATGGGCAGCGCCTTCACCAGCAACCTCTACAACCCGGTCTTCATCGCCCAGCCCGCATTGCCCACCGGCGGCCGCCTGGCGCGCTTTCAGGACACCGCCTCCGACAGCCTGGCCGTGGTGGACTCCATGCACCTGCTGGACGACCGCCTGCACCTGATCGCCGGCGTGCGCTACCAGAAGCTGGACATCGGTGAATTCGCGGGCGGCGTGGAGCAGCGCCGCTACGAACAGACGGCCACCGCCCCGTCGCTGGCCGCCAGCTACAAGCTGGCGCCGACCTTCTCGGTGTATGCCAACTATGCCGAAGGCCTGTCGCAAGGGCCCGTGGCGGGCGGCAGCACCGCCAATGCGGGCAAGGTGTTCCCCCCGTTCAAGGGCAAGCAGATCGAAGCCGGCGTGAAGTACGACGGCGGCTCCTTCGGTGCCAGCGCGTCCCTGTTCCAGATCCGCCAGCCGGTGTCCTTCGTCAACGGGGCGAACTTCCTCGTGGTCGATGGCGAGCAGCGCAACCGCGGCCTGGAGCTGTCGCTCTACGGCGAGGTGGCCAGGAACCTGCGCCTGAACGCCGGCCTGGCGCTGTCCGATGCCGTGCAGTCGAAAACCCTGAACGGCGCCAACGACGGCAAGAAGGCCATCGGCATCCCCGACCACACGCTGGTGGTGCAGGGCGAATGGGACATCGCCGCCCTGCCGGGCCTCACCGCGACCGGCCGCCTCACCAAGGTGTCGAGCCAGATCGCCAGCGCCAACAACGCGCAGAGCATCTCGGGCTTTGACAGCTACGACCTGGGCCTGCGCTACAGCACCCGCCTTGCCGGGCGTCCCACGGTGTTCCGCCTGACCGTGGAAAACGTGGCGGACTCATCCCATTGGCTCGCGGTGCGTACCGGCTTCCTGACGCGCAGCACGCCACGTACCGCGCTGTTCTCGGTCAGCACGGAGTTCTGACGCAGCTGCGCGCCCTGGCTTCTTTTTGCACGGCCACGCTTGAAAGCTCGCTTGCGACAGAGGTCCGGACAGGTGTTCCAGGAGCACGCCACGGTCGCTCAGACGCAGGACTACGGGGCGCCAAGCTCTTCTTCCAGCGTTTTCAGTTGCTTGCGCAGCTCCTCGCTGCGGGCCTCGCACGCGGCTTTGCCCTGGCCGGCTGCGGCCGCCCGCTCCTGCGCGAACTGGGTGCCCGATGCCAAGGTGCTGCGCAGCGGACCCGCGCTGGCCGCGGCCTCCAGGGGTTGCGCTGCACATTCCTTCTGGTTGCGCTCCAGGGCCATGCGTGCCTGGGGAACGCCCTGGTTCTGAAGGTGGTTCTTGCGCTGCCAGGTGGGACCGAACGCCCCCTCCCTGGAGGTGGAGGGCGGGGACGGGATCGGCGTGGCACCCTCCAGGGCCGGGCGCACCTCGATCTTCTCGCCCTGGCCCGGGCAGGATGCGTCCTGGAAGGACACCTTGCCATCTGCATCCGTGCACTTGTTGATGGCCCAGGCCGGGGCCAGAAAGCCCAGCGCCAGGGTGCAGGCGGCGTAGCGGATGATGGTCATGAGCAGTCCTTGCAGGATGGATCGCACATGTTAGTCCCCCTACAATCCGCGGCATCCATGACCATCCCTTTCTTTGACGCCATCATCATCGGCGCCGGCGCAGCCGGCCTGTTCTGCGCCGGCCAGGCGGGCCAACGGGGCCTGAAGGTCCTGCTCATCGACCATGCCGAGAAGGTGGCCGAAAAGATCCGCATCTCGGGCGGCGGGCGCTGCAACTTCACCAACCGCGACCTGGACCCGGCTGCGCCGCACAAGCACTTCGTGGGGCAGAACCCGCAGTTCTGCCGCTCGGCGCTGTCGCGCTACACGCCGCAGGACTTCATCGCGCTGGTGCAAAAGCACGGCATTCCCCACCACGAAAAGCACAAGGGCCAGCTGTTTGCCGACCGCTCGGCCGAGGACCTCATCGCCATGCTGCTGGCCGAGTGCGCCGCAGGCGGCGTGACGCACTGGCAGCCCTGCGGTGTGAAGAAGATCGATTTCCAGACCGGCACCGACGGCCAGGGCGGCAGCTACCTGGTGGACACCGACCGCGGCCCGGTGCAGGCACGCAGCCTGGTGGTGGCCACCGGCGGCCTGTCGATCCCCAAGATCGGTGCCACCGACTTCGGCTACCGGCTGGCCCGGCAGTTCGACATTCCCCTCATCGAACAGCGCCCAGGCTTGGTGCCCATGACCTTCGACGGGGCAGCCTGGGCGCCCTATGCGCAGCTCTCGGGCCTGGCGCTGCCGGTGCAGATCAGTACCGGGGCCAAGAAGGCACGCATGGTGTTCGACGAAGACCTGCTGTTCACGCACCGGGGCCTGTCGGGCCCGGCGGTGCTGCAGATATCGAGCTACTGGCAGGAGGGTGCGCCCCTGGCCATCAACCTCGCGCCCACGGTGGACCTGCAGGCCGCGCTGGCGCAGGCCAAGCTGCGCTCGCGCAAGCTCATCGCCAATGAGCTGGCCAGCCTGGTGCCGAGCCGCCTGGCCGACGCCTGGGCCCAGCGCGAGGCGGACTGGCAGCGCCCCGTCGCCGAAGCCTCGGACAAGGCATTGGCGCGCCTGGCCGAGCAGTTGGCGCGCTGGGAGCTCACCCCCACGGGCACCGAGGGCTACAAGAAGGCCGAGGTGACGCTGGGCGGCGTGGACACGCGGGTGCTCTCGCAGCAGACCATGGAATGCAAGACCCAGCCCGGCCTGTACTTCATCGGCGAGGTGGTGGACGTGACCGGCTGGCTGGGCGGCTACAACTTCCAGTGGGCCTGGGCCAGTGCCCATGCCTGTGCTGGAGCGCTGCCCGCCAGCACAGCTCAGTGATCGGCCACCTGGCCCCAGCGCGCATGCCCTAGCCAGTTGCGCAGCGCCACGGCGCCGCCGGGCGTGATCTCCAGCGCCCGGGTATCGCTGCGGCGCAGTAGCCAGCCCTGTGAGAGGCAATGGCTGCAGATCATGGCGCCGAGCTTGCCGGCCACATGCATGCGCCGCTCGCTCCAATCCAGGCAGGGTCGGCAGTGCGGGCGCTTGCCACTGCCAGCTGCGCCCTGGCTGGCATCTCCATCCAGGCCCAGGCGCTGCAGCACCGGCGCCGCCTGCGCCGTGACATGGCCGCCCGCATCGCCATCGAAGGCCATGGCGCCCTCGTCCAGCAGGTGCTCGGTGATGGCCACGCCCAGCCGGCCGGCGATGTGGTCGTAGCAGGTGCGCGCGGTGCGCAGGGCCGCATCGCGCGGGCCCACCACCACGCGCCGGGGAGCGGCGGGTGCGGGTTGCTGCACGGCCAGCTGCATCAGGCCTTCGAGCACGCGCGCCACGTCGGCCGAGGCCAGGCGGTGGTAGCGGTGGCGACCCTGGCGTTCCAGACGCAGCAGCCCGGCCTCGACCAGCAAGGCAAGGTGGCGGCTCGCCGTCTGGGCGGTGATGTGGCCGGCATCGGCCAGCTCGCGCGCCGTGAGCGCGCGCCCGTCCATCAGCGCCACCAGCATGGCCGTGCGCGCGGGCTCGCCCACGAGGCCGGCGATGTGGGCGATCTGGTTGGTGTTCATGCCCACAGTGTGCACCGCGTGAGCGCGAGAACACTTCGCACGCCGACGAAGTGGCCCCCCCGGTGAACAGCTCAGGGAATGCTGACCAGCTCGCCAAAGCGCGAATCGCCCAGCGCGGGGCGGCTGGCGTGCTGTAGCACCCACTCCTGCAATTGCGCCACGGGCAGCGGCCGGGTGAAGTGAAAGCCCTGCAGCTCCTCGCAGTCGAGCGCATCGAGCACCTGGGCAGTGGCCAAGTCCTCCACACCTTCGGCGACGATCTTCAGGCCCAGCGTGTGCCCCAGCGCGATGATGGCGCGGGTGATGGCCATGTCGGCCGGGTTGGTGAGCATGTCGTGGATGAAGGACTTGTCCACCTTGAGCCGGTCGATGTCGAAGCGCTTCAAGTAGGCCAGGCTTGAGTAGCCGGTGCCGAAGTCGTCGATGGACAGCTGCACCCCCAGCGCCTTGAGCGCGGCCAGTTGCCGCTCGGCCGCGTTGGCATGGTCCATGAGCTGCGACTCGGTGATCTCCAGCTCCAGCCGGTGGGCCGGCATGCAGCTCTTGGCCAGCAGCGCCTCGATGTCGGGCACGAGCTGCGGGTCGGCCAGCTGTGCCGCCGACAGGTTGACCGAGACCGACACCTGCGACAGCGGGTGCGGCGCGCGGCCCAGCGGGCCCTCGTACTCCAGCGACTGCCAGGCCAGCCACTGCGCGCTGGCCTGCTGCAGCACCCAGGCGCCGATGGGGCGGATCATGCCGGTCTCTTCCGCGATGGGGATGAACTCGCTGGGCGGCACCATGCCCAACACCGGGTTGTTCCAGCGCAGCAGCGCTTCCACGCCCTGC
Source organism: Acidovorax sp. A1169 (assembly GCF_030704685.1). Classification (GTDB taxonomy): domain Bacteria; phylum Pseudomonadota; class Gammaproteobacteria; order Burkholderiales; family Burkholderiaceae_C; genus Acidovorax. The sequence continues at coordinate 24,541 of NZ_JAUZDX010000020.1, read as the reverse complement.
AGGCGCCCTCCCCGGGCGCTCAGCCGCGGCTGGTAGTGCAGGCTGAACTCGCCGCGCCCCAGGGCCCGGCGCAGATGCTGCTCCATCGACTGGCGGGCCAGCGCGCGCTGGTCGGTCTCGGCCGAATAGAACAGGGCCATGTCGCGGCCGGTGGTCTTGGCCTCGTACATGGCCGCATCGGCGCGGCGCATGAGCTCGTCGATGTCGCCGCCGTCCTCGGGGTAGACCGCGATGCCCACGCTGCAGCTCACGTTGAGCTCATGGCCCTCCACGGGGTGCGGCTGGCGGATCAGCGGGATCAGCCGGTTCTCGACCAGTTGCTGCACGTCCTCAGGGCCGGCCACGTCGCGCATGATGACCACGAACTCGTCGCCACCCAGACGGCTCACGGTGTCGCGGCTGCGCACGGCCTGCGTGAGGCGCTGCGCCACCGAGCGCAGCAGGCCGTCGCCGATGTGGTGACCCAGTGTGTCGTTGATGGCCTTGAAGCGGTCCAGGTCGATGAACAGCACGGCCACGCGCTCGTTGCAGGTCTGAGCGTGCGCCAGCGCCAGTTGCAGGCGCTGCACGCACAGCGAGCGGTTGGGCAGCTCGGTGAGCACGTCGTGGTGGGCCAGGAACTGGATGCGCTCCTCGTTGAGCTTGCGGTCGGTGATGTCGATGGCGATGCCGATGTGGTTGACCACCGCCCCCGCCTTGCCCTCGCGCACGGCCGAGACCATGAGCCAGGCCGGGTAGGTCTCGCCCGAGCGGCGGCGAAAGCGCACCTCGCCCTGCCAGGACTCCTTGTCCTGCATGGCGCGCGCGATCTGGGCCGACAGCGGCTCCTGCCCTGCGGTGTCCTCCTGCAGGAACCCCAGGCCCTCGCCGATCACCTCGTAGAAGTCGTAGTGCGTGCTGCGGCAGAAGGCCTTGTTCACGCTGATGATCTGCTGGTCGGCATTCATGATGATGATGCCCTCGGACGAGGCCTCGAACACCTTGGCCCAAAGCTCCAGGCGCTGCTCCATGACCTTGAGCACATTGATCGGCGTGAAGGCCGTGAGCACCGCGTCGCGCCCCTGGAACACCAGGCGCCGCGCCGACAGCACGGCCCACGACGGTTCGGGCCCGCCCTTCCAGCGCACCTCGAACTCGTCCACCGAGCCCTGGTCGGCCAGGCGCTGGAAGAAGCGCGCGCGCACGCCGGGCTCCAGCCCCGCCACCCAGGGGTCCACGGTACGGCCGTTGAGCCACTGCCCGGCTGGCGCGTTGGAGTGCAGCACCTCGTGCTCGGGGATGGAGGTCACCATCAGCGGGATGGGGAAGGCCTCCACCAGCTCGCGCTGGGCCTCGGCCGCACGCGCGCTGGCGGCCAGCTCCTGCTGCAGCAGGCGCTCGCGGTCGAGCTGGGCCAGCATGCCGTTGAAGGCGGTGACCAGGCGGCCGATTTCGTCGCTGCTGGTCCAGTGGGCGCGCAGCGTGTGGTCGCCGCTCTTCCTCACCTCGTCGGCCACGCGGGCCAGTTGCTGCAGCGGCTTGGCGATCTGGCGCGCCACCAGCGTCACCAAAGACAGGATGCAGCCCAGCAGCACCAGCGCCGTGCCCAGGTGCAGCCACATGCGCGAGTACAGGCTGTCCACGCGCTGGTGCAGCAGGCGATCGAGGTCGTTGATGCCCGAACCCCAGGCAGCCTGCAAGGCGCCCAACAGCTTGGCCTCCTGCTCGGTCAGCTGCGCCATGGTCAGGCGCGATTCGCCGCTGGCGACGGCCTGCAGGTGCGACTGGAATTCGAGCAGCGTGGCGTTGAGCGCCTCGCGGTCGTGCACCAGCGCGGTTCTCAGTTCGGGCGTGCCGGCGATGAAGGCCTGGTTGTAGTCCGACTCGATGCCCAGGGTGACGGCCTCCAGCCGGCCCACCAGCGTGAGCAGCTCGGACGACCATTGCGGCCCGCGCGCGGTGCGCGGTGAGTTCAGGAAGCTCACCGTGTCGTGGACCGCCTGCAGCAGCTCGGGAAAGCGCAGCACCGACAGCGACATCTCGTAGTAGCTGTCCAGGTCCGGGTCGAGGATCAGGTTGGACTGGTTGCCCACGGTGGTGAGCAGTTCGCGCCCATCGCGCAGCAACTGGCTGCGCAGCCGTGTGAGGGCCTGCGGGTCGGCCTGCGCGGCGGCATCGGTGCCCAGGCGCTCCAGCGCGTCCTTGAAGCGCTGGCCGGCCTCCTGGGTGTGCAGGGCCTCGTCGTGCTCGGCACGCACCGTGTCCAGGCGCGCCAGCGTGTCGGCCACCGACAGGCCTGGCTGGCCGGGCTGCAGGAAGCGGCCGAGCAGGCCGTCGCGCACCACGGTCGCGTAGCTGGTGCCCACGATCTCCTTGCGCGTGAAGTCGATGGCCTGGTTCTTCTCGTGGATCAGGATGCTGGAGACATAGATCACCGCCGTGAGGTCCAGCAGATAGATGAGCATGAGCTTGCGGCCCACACTGAGCCGGCCTAGCCAACCTGATACGCGGTGCATGATTGCCATGGGTGCCCAGTTTCCCGTTCCTGCAAGATGCGCCCGGCGGTTCGGTGCCGGACAGTGAGATCGTGCTCCCACGTCCCTGAATGGACGAAATGGAAACACTCTGTAAGTACACATGCAATTTCCGCGCCACACGCACCACCTTGGGGCGCACGGAACGCACTTGCACATTTCTCGCATCCGACTGCTATAATGCTCGGCTTCGCTGGCATGCCCCGTCGGCCAATACTAGTTACAGACGGGGACAACCGCCACGCATGGTCTTGAGGCCCGATCTCCCCAAGACCCTCTGCGCGGCAAAAAAATTTGGAACACATTAGCTAATGACTACGATCCGCGTAAAAGAAAACGAACCCTTTGACGTTGCACTGCGCCGCTTCAAGCGCACCATTGAAAAGCTCGGCCTGCTGACCGACCTGCGCGCCCGCGAGTTCTACGAAAAGCCAACGGCCGAGCGCAAGCGCAAGAAGGCTGCCGCCGTGAAGCGCCACTACAAGCGCGTGCGCAGCATGCAGCTGCCCAAGAAGCTGTTCTGATCGCTGGCCCTCACAGGCCGCATCAACCCGCGCTCGGGACGCCAGGCGCGGGTTTTTTGCTTTTTGCGCTCTCTTTTTTGCAGATTCAACGACAAGACCACAGGAGAAATGCCATGTCCCTCAAGGACCAGATCACCGAAGACATGAAGACCGCCATGCGCGCCAAGGACAGCGAGCGCCTGGGCACCATCCGCCTGCTGCTGGCGGCGCTCAAGCAAAAGGAAGTCGATGAGCGCATCGAGCTCGACGACGTGGCCGTCATCGCCATCGTGGACAAGCTGATCAAGCAGCGCAAGGACTCCATCGCCGCCTTCGAGCAGGCCGCGCGCCAGGACCTGGCCGACAAGGAAAAGTCCGAGCTGGTGGTGCTGCAGGCCTACCTGCCCGAGCGCATGTCGGCCGAGGAGACTCTGGCCGCCGTCAAGGCCATCGTGGCCGAACTGGGCGCCTCGGGCCCTGGCGACATGGGCAAGGTGATGGGCGCGGTCAAGACGCGCCTGGCCGGCAAGGCCGACATGGGCCAGGTCTCCGCCGCAGTGAAGACCGCGCTCGCAGGCGGCTGATCGGACCTCAATCGATCCCGGACCACTCCCTTTTGAAGTGGTCCTGCAGAAACTCCACGCACACGCGCACCTTGGCCGACAGGTGCAGACGCGTGGGGTAGACGGCCCAGACGTTGGCGTCCTGGCGCCATTCGGGCAGCACCTGCACCAGCTGACCGGCCTGCAGGTGGGGCTGCACGTCCCACAGCGAGCGCAGCGCAATGCCGCGCCCGTCCACGGCCCACTGCACCACCATCTCGCCATTGTTGGCCGACAGCGGGCCGCGCACCTTGACCATGTCCTCGACAGCGCCATTGCGCAGGCGCCACACACCAAAGGGGTGGTCGCGTTCCTTGATCACCAGGCAGTCGTGGCTCGATAGCTCCGCCAGTGTGCGCGGTGTGCCGTGGCGCGCCAGATAGGCCGGGGCAGCGCACAGCACGCGGTGGTTGTCGGCCAGGCGCCGCGCAATCAGGTGCGGCGCAATCTCGTCGCCCACGCGTACATCCAGATCGAAGCCTTCGCCGGCCACGTCCACCAGCCGGTCGAACACCTCCAGCCGCACCTGCAGGCCCGGGTGGCGCTCCACCAGGCGCGACAGCGCGGGCGCGACGATGCGCCGCCCGAAGCCGAAGCTGCTGCTCACGCGCAGCAGGCCGCGTGGCTCGCGGCGCGTGACCGCCACCTCCTGCAGCAGCTGGTCCACGTCGTCCAGGATGCGCTGCGCCCAGTGGAAAACGCGCTCGCCCTCCTCCGTGACGGCCACTCGCCGCGTGGTGCGGTGCAGCAGCTTCACGGCCAGGTCTTCTTCCAGCAGGCGGATGCGCTTGCTCACGTAGGCGGGCGAGGCGCCCAGCTCGGTGGCGGCGTCCGCAAAGCTCGATTTGCGCACGACCACGGTGAAGACACGCAGGTCCTCGGTCGACGGGCTTTTATGCACGATATGTGAAGAATGGATGCACAGGCGGTCGATTGTATTTTGCGCAGCCCTGTCCAACAATGCAGGCCACGCACCCTCCACCCTCCAAGGAAGACATCTGATGAGCAGCAGCAACAGCACCCAGTACACGATCGCCGTGATCCCCGGCGACGGCATCGGCAAGGAAGTCATGCCCGAAGGCCTGCGCGCCGTGAAGGCCGCCGCCGAGCGCTTCGGCATCGCGCTGACCTGCCGCACCATCGATTGGGCCAGCTGCGACTACTACGCCGAGCACGGCCAGATGATGCCCGACGACTGGAAGGCGCAGCTCGCGGACGTGGACGCGATCTTCTTCGGCGCCGTGGGCTGGCCCGCCACCGTGCCCGACCATGTCTCGCTGTGGGGCTCGCTGCTCAAGTTCCGCCGCGAGTTCGACCAGTACATCAACCTGCGCCCCGTGCGCCTGTTCGAAGGCGTGCCCTGCCCGCTGGCGGGCAGGAAGCCCGGCGACATCGACTACTTCGTGGTGCGCGAGAACACCGAGGGCGAGTACACCTCGCTCGGCGGCATCATGTACGAGGGCACGGACCGCGAGATCGTGATCCAGGAGTCGGTCTACTCGCGCAAGGGCACCGACCGCCTGCTGCGCTTCGCCTTCGACCTGGCGCAGAGCCGCCCACGCAAGCATGTGACCCTGGCCACCAAGAGCAACGGCATCGCCATCAGCATGCCCTGGTGGGACCAACGCGCCGACGAGGTGGCCAAGGACTACCCGGAGATCACGCTGGACAAGCAGCACATCGACATCCTGACCGCGCGCTTCGTGCTGCAGCCCGGCCGCTTTGATGTGGTGGCCGCCACCAACCTGTTCGGCGACATCCTCTCGGACCTGGGCCCCGCGACCACCGGCACCATCGGCCTGGCCCCTTCGGCCAACCTGAACCCCGAGCGCACTTTCCCCTCGCTGTTCGAGCCCGTGCACGGCTCGGCGCCCGATATCTTCGGCAAGAACATCGCCAACCCCATCGCCATGATCTGGTCGGGCGCGCTGATGCTGGACTTTTTGACCAATGGCCAGGGCGCCGGGCGCGCGGCGCACGACGCCATCGTGGCGGCCATCGAGGCCGCGTTGAAGGAAGGCCCGCTCACCCCCGACCTGGGCGGCAAGGCCAGCACCACGGAGCTGGGCCAGGCCATCGCGGCGCGCATCGCCAAGGCATGAGGCAGTGCGGGGCTTTCAGCCCCGCTTCCACCATAGATGGCCGAACTGGTTGATGAGCATGCCGCAGAGCACCGCGCCGGTGCCCGCCCACTGCGCGGGCGCCGGCTGCTCACCCAGCACCAGCATCGCGGCCAACAGGCCCACCACCGGGATCAGCAGCGAGAACGGCGACACGCGCCCCGCCGGGTGGCGCTGCAGCAGCCGTGTCCAGAGGCTGTAGGCCAGCAGGGTGGCCAGCAGCGCCAGGTACAGCACCGCGAACAGCGCACGGCCGTTCAGGCCTGCGAGCTGCGCGGCCACCACGGCCGGGCCATCGAGCCACAGCGCCAGGGCGAAGAAGGGCACGATGGGCACGGTGCTGCTCCAGACGATGAAGGGGAACGGCGCGTAGTCACCCCCCACGCGCGCCGCGAAGCGCACCACCAGGTTCGAGGTGGCCCACATGAAGGCCGCGCCCAGCGTGAGCACAAAGCCCGCCAGGCTCATCTGCAGCGCGCCCTCGCCATGGGCGCTGGCGATTACCAACAGGCCCCCGAACGCCACCGCCAGACCCAGCCACTGCGCGGGCCGCGCACGCTCGTGCAGCAGCGTGACGGCGAGGATCAGCGTGAAGAAGGCCTGGGTCTGCATGACCACCGAGGCCATGCCCGCCGTCATGCCCAGGCGCAGGCCCAGGAACAACAGGCCGAACTGCCCGAGGCCCTGCGCCAGGCCATAGGCCACGATGAAGCGCCAGGGCAGTGCCGGCCGGCGCACGAAGAGCAAAAAGGGCAGCGAGGCCGCCATGAAGCGCAGTGTGCCGAGCAGCATGGGGCTGAGCGTCTGCAGGCCCATCTTCATGACCACGAAGTTCGAGCCCCAGATGACGATGACGGCCAGTGCGCAGGCCAGGTCGCCCTGCGACAGCGCGCGGGCCGGCGCAGCCCCCAGTGCCGTCGCCGTGTTCATGCGCGGCTGCCTGCCAGCGCACCGGCGACGGGCCGCCCCTGCCGCTGGCGCGCCGCCACGAAGGCATCGAAGGCCTGTGCACTGGTCTTGCGCGGCACGTAGCCCAGTTGCTCCTTGAGCGCGGTGTTGAGCAGCACCGGCCGATAGCGCAGAAAGTCGAGCTGCTCGGGGCCATAGCGGCTCACACCCAGGCGCGAGCCCACGAACAGGGCCGATTGCAGCAGCCAGGCCGGCAAGTCGAGCGTGCGCTTGCCCAGGCGCGCCGCGATCTGGTGGATGGTCAGCGCCCCGTCGCCCGCCAGGTTGTAGCAGCCCGGGGGCGCACCATCGAGCGCATGCAGCAGCGCGCCGGTCACGTCTTCGTCCCAAATGAAGACGAAGGGGCTGTCGCTGCCGCGAATGGCCAAGAGGCGCGGCTTTTCGAACAGCGCGGTGATCTGGTTGTCCACGCGCTCGCCCAGGATGGTGCCGATGCGCAGCACCGTCTGCGCCAGCTGCGGATGGCTCTGGCGCCATGCGGCCAGCATCTCCTCGACCAGGCGCTTGTGGTGCGCATAGGCAAAGCTTTCGTTGCCGCGCAGCGGGTGCGATTCGGTGAGCCAGGGCGCGTTGTCGGCGTGGTAGCCGTAGGCCGCGCCGCTGGAGGAAACGAGCACATGCCGCACGCCCTGGGCCGCGCAGGCTTCGAGCACATTGCGCGTGCCGTTCACGTCCACGTCGTATTCGAACGCCCGGTTCGAGTCGCGGCCCGGCGTGACGATGGAGGCCAGGTGCACCACGGTGTCGATGGCATGGCGCTGCAGCGTGGCGGCCAGGGCCTTGTCGCGCACGTCCTGGGCCTGGTAGGTGATGCCCGGTTGGCGGCGCTCGGGCGGTACCTCGCGCACGTCGAGTGCCACCACGGTGCCGGTATCCGGCCGCCGGGCCAGCGCCGCCACCACGCCACGGCCCAGGAAGCCGTCGGCACCGGTGACGAGGACGTTGCGGGCGCGCGGGACCGGTGCCGTCATGCGCCCTCCCCCTGCAAGGCCGCAGGCGCGCCCACGGGGTCCTTGCGGCCCCACCAACTGGCCAGCGCCAGGCCGGCGATGATGTCCCAGAAGCCCCAGACACCCGCCACCACGGCCATGCCGCCCAGACCACCGAAGAAGCTGAAGATCACCACCAGGCCCAGGCCCGCGTTGCGGATGCCGACCTCGATGGCCACGGCACGCCGGTCATAGTCCTGCAGGCCCGTGAACCGCGCGCACAGGTAGCCGGTGCCGAAGGCCAGCGCATCGTGCAGGGCCACGGCCAGCAGCACCATGCCCACGTAGTCGAGAAAGAAGCGCCAGTTGCCCGCGATGGCGCCCAGGATGAAGCCGATGAGCGCCAGGAAGCTGGCGATGCGCACGGCCTTCTTCACGCGCTGCGTGAGGCGCGGCAGGTGGTGTGCGCACAACAGGCCCAGTACGAAGGGCACGCCGATGATGGCGACGATGTGGCCCACCATCTCCAGCGGGTCGAGTGCAATGGTCTTGAGCAGCGGTGCGGCCGTGGGGTGCATGCCGCCCCAGAACGCGAAGTTCAGCGGCATGACCACGATGGCGATGGCGTTGGAAATCGCCGTCATGGACACCGACAGCGCCACGTTGCCGCGCGCACGGTGCGTGAGGATATTGGACACGTTGCCCGGCGGGCAGCAGGCCACCAGGATCATGCCCAGCGCGATGCTCGGCCCCACGCCGAGCAGCAGCGTGAGCACATAGGTCACGGCCGGCAGCACGATGAACTGCGCGGCAATGCCCACGGCCATGGCCCAGGGCATCTTGGCCACACGGCGAAAGTCGTCCGCCCGCGTGTCGAGCGCGATGCCGAACATCAAAAAGGCCAGCACCGCGTTGAGCAGCATCAGCGATGCGGGGTTGAAGTTCAGGCGGATCTCGTCGACGGGCAGCATGGTATTTGTCTCCTCGGTGGGCCTGGAGGCCCTTTTCTTGTGGTGTGCTCAGCCCAGGGCGGCAGCGGCGTTGCGCACGGCGGCGCGGTAGGTGTCCTTGTGTACGTAGTACGCCATGCGTTCGAGCTGCAGGTACTTGAAGCCACCCGACAGGTCCGGCGGCGGGCCCTGCACGGCGGCCTCGAAGGCACGGGCAGCGGGCGTGCCGGCATCGAGCGCCTTGAAGTAGCGCGCCACCAGCTCGGCCTGCTCGTAGCGGCCCTGCCAGCCGATACCGCTGGCCTCGATCATGCCCAGCACCGCCAGGCGGCGCCAGCGCGGCGCGAAGATGTTCAGGTGCAGGCGCGGCGCCATGCCCTGCCAGTTGAGCAACTCGCGCGCGATGAAGGGGTAGTGCAGCGTGTAGCCGGTGGCGGCGAGCACCATGTCGTAGTCCTGCTGGGTTCCGTCCTTGAAGTGCACCGTGGCGCCATCGAAGCGCGCGATGTCGGCCTTCACATGGATGTCGCCATGGCCCAGGTGGTGCAGGATCAACGAGTTCACGATGGGGTGCGACTCGTACATCTTGTACGTGGGCTTGGGGAAGCCGAAGCGCGTGGGGTCGCCCGTGAACCACTTCAGCACCGTGCTGTCCACCTTCTGCTTGAGCCAGGGCGGCAGCGGGCGCTTGCCGCCCAGCGTGTCGGCCGGCTTGCCGAACACGTACTTGGGCACGAAGTAGTAACCGCGCCGCACCGAGATGTCGACGCTCTCGGCGTAGTGCACCGCATCGACCGCGATGTCGCAGCCCGAGTTGCCCGCGCCCACGATGAGCACGCGCTTGCCCTTGAACTGCTCGGCATGCTTGTAGGCCGAGGTGTGCAGCAGCTCGCCGCTGAAATGGCCTTCGAAGCGCGGCATGCTGGGCTCGGCCAGCGTGCCGTTGGCGATCACCACGCCTTTGTACTCGGCCGCTTCGGTGCCACCGTCCGCCGTGGCGATGGTCACGCGCCACAGGGTGTCCTCGCTGTCGCTGACCGGTTCCACCTGCAGCACGCGCACGCCTAAACGGAAGTGCCGGCGCAGGTCGAAGTGCTCGGCAAAATCGCTGAAATAGCGGCACAGCTCGCGGTGGCTGGGGTAGTCGGCCACGCTGTCGGCCATGGGGAATTCGCTGAACTCGGTGGTGCGCTTGCTCGAGATCAGGTGCGCCGAGGCATAGACGGTTGAGCGCGGGTTGGCGATGTTCCACAGCCCGCCCACGTCGGTGTACGCCTCGAAGCCCTGGAACGGGATGCCGAGCTTTTGCAGATTGCGCGCACCGGCCAGGCCCGAGGGGCCTGCGCCGATCAGCGCAATCGAGCCGCGCGTGGTGGGCGTGGTGGTGTCGACGCAGGCCTGCAGGTCGGCAGATGCGTTGCGAAGGTCGTCTTGCATGAGGGGCTTGGCTCGCAGGTGAAATTCAGCGGGGTTCGGCAGGCGCGCCGTCGGCAGCGCCCGGCAGTCCCGGGATGGCGGTGGCACCGGCCTCGCCCACGCGCGGCTTGCGCGGCTGGCCGCGCAGCAGGCGGTCGTAGGTGGCGGCGGGCAGGCAGGCCAGCAGGCGCGAGAGCCAGCCGATGTGGCGCGGCAGCACGATGTGCTCGCGCCCGCGCGCTACGCCCGCCAGCAGGGCCTTGGCAGCGGCATCGGGCTCCATGAGGCCGGGCATGGCGAAACGGTTGCCAGCGGTAAGTGCCGTGCGCAGGTAGCCCGGGCTCACCGTGTGCACGGACAGCCGCGTGCCCCGGCACTCGGCGCGCAGGCTTTCGAGGTAGCGGATCAGCCCGCCCTTGCTCGCGCAGTAGGCGCCATTGCCGGGCATGCCGCGCCAGCCCGCGATGCTGGCCACGCCGACCAGGGCGCAGCGCGGCCCCTGCACGGCGTGCGCATGCAGCGCCTGCACAAAGGGCTGGAAGGTGGTGGCAGGGCCGAGCAGGTTGATCTCCAGCATGCGGCGCATCACGGCCAGGTCACTGGTCTCCGCAGTGTCGAAGCCGCCCGCCACACCCGCATTGGCGATCACCAGGTCGGGCAGGCCGGCACGCGCCATCCAGTCGGCGGCCACCTGCGCCATGGCGGCTGCATCGGCCACGTCGGGCGTGTACACCGCGCAGCGCCCGGGCGCGGTGGCGGCCAGCGCGTCGAGCACCGGGCGCTGCAGTCCCACCAGCGCCACCTGTGTGCCCTGGGCCAGCAACTCACGCGCCAGTGCCTGGCCCAGGCCGCCACAGGCACCTGTGACGACGGCATTGCGAAAGGGTGCGGGGGTCAGGGACATGGGTGGCAGCGGTTGTTTACAGAACGCAGACGGATGTCTACGATGCGCCCACTGTAGGCCAGGCCTCACAAATCCCGGAATATTTTCTTATTTCGTCTCGAAATCAGAGATTCATGACCGAAAACACTGCTCCATCACCTGGCCTGCGCCTGTTCGACCTGCTGGAGCTGCTGGTGCGCGAGGCCCGCCCCCTGACCCTGGCCGAGGCCGTTGCCGCCAGCGGCTGGCCCAAACCCAGCGTGCACCGGCTGCTGGTGCAGCTGGAGGCCGGCGGCCTGCTGGCGCGCGAGCCCGACGGCCGCCGCTACGCCCCCGCACCGCGCCTGATGCGCCTGGCCGAGGCCACGCTGGCCGGCAGCACCCAGCAGGGCGTGCGCCACGCTGTGCTGCGCCAGCTGGTGGCGGAGGTGGGCGAAAGCTGCAACTTCACGGCCCTGTCGGGCGCCGAAGTGGTGTACCTGGACCGCATCGAGTCGGCCTTTCCGCTGCAGATGAACCTGCGGCCCGGCACGCGCGTGCCTGTGCACTGCTCAGCCAGCGGCAAGCTGCTGCTGGCGCACATGGCCGCAGGCCAGCGCAATAAGCTGCTGGATGGGCTGGCTCTTACGCGCCACACCGCGACCACGCTGACCGCGCGCGCCGCGCTCGATGCCGAGTTCAAGCGCATCCGCAAGGAGGACTACGCAGTGGACGCCGAAGAGTTCGTCGAAGGCCTGGTCTGCGTGGCCGTGCCGGTGCACGGTGCCGATGGCAAAAGCATCCGCTGCGCCGTGGCGCTGCAGGCCCCGGTGGCGCGCATGTCGCTGGCGCAGGCGCTGGAGAAGCTACCAAGGCTGCAGGCCGCAGCGGCGGCGTTGGCGAGGACCTGGGGTTGAGAGGCTGAGCTGCCAATGCGGGCCCCGCGGACGAACGAAGCCCAGGCCGTGAACAAAGTCACCACCCCGCCCCCGCGCTGCAGCGCAGGACCATGACTTCCATCTGACAGCGTGGAATGATCGCGCCCAGGTCCAGAAACCACCGCCAGCCACCTACCACGCCAATCTCCATGAAGCGCCTCCTCGTCCTCGGAGCCACCGGCTCCCTCGGCCGCCAAGTGCTCGAACAGGCCGTCGCCGCCGGACATCAGGTCTCCGCGCTGGTACGCAACCCCGCCAGGCTTCCCGCCGAAACCCGCTCATTGGTCACGGTGCACCAGGCCGACCTGGGCCAGATCGCCACGGAGAACCTGGCGGCCGTCGTGCGTGGCCACGATGCGCTCATCAACTGCGCCGGCATGGTCACCGAGGGCCAGGCCTTCGTGGACCTGGTGGCGCGCATCGTCGAAAGCGTCGAATCGCGGCCTGCCACCGAGCGGCCTATCTGCTGGTTTCTGGGGGGCGCTGCGGCGCTGGACATCGGCCAGACCGGCCGCAAGGGCGCCACCCTGCCCAAAGTGCGCGACACCTACTGGCCGCACCTGAAAAACTACGAACGCATCTGCGCGTCGCCCCTGGACTGGCGCATGCTGTGCCCTGGCCCCATGGTGGAGCAGGCCGCGCTCGGCCTGGCCCGGATGCGGGTGTCCACGGAGCGGTTGCCGGTGCGCATTGCGGGCTTCGCCAACGCGCTGCCTGTCCCACTGCTCCTGCTGCTGTTCGCCTCCAAGGTGCCCGAGATGATCATCCCCTATGCCGACGCCGCCGCACTGATGCTGGCCCACCTGGAGCCTGCCGGCACCCTGTCGCGCCACCGCGTGGGGCTGGCGCTGCCCGTGGGCATGCGGGGCAGGAAGGACACCTGGGCGGCGCAGCCCCGCGCCACAGCCTGATGACTCAGCTGCCCGCCACCTTCATCCGGTTCACGAGGATGGAGCCAACAGTCTTGGCACCATAGTTGTAGGTATCGGCGCCCACGGCCTCGATGCCCTGCAGCATGTCCTTCAAGTTGCCGGCGATGGTGATCTCGTGCACCGGGTAGGCGATGCGGCCGTTCTCGACCCAGAAGCCGCTGGCGCCGCGCGAATAATCACCGGTCACGTAGTTCACGCCCTGACCCATGAGCTCGATCACGAACAGGCCAGTGCCCAACTTTTGCAGCATGGCGTCGAGGTCGTCGCTGGCCTGGGTCAGGCGCGAGGTCATGGTCAGGTTGTGCGAGCCGCCGGCGTTGCCGGTGGTCTTCATGCCCAGCTTGCGCGCCGAGTAGGTGGACAGGAAATAGCCTTCCAGGCGCCCGCCCTTGACGACCTGGCGCGGCGCCACGCGCACGCCCTCGTCATCAAACGGCGAGCTGCCCTTGCCGCGCAGCACGAAGGGGTCTTCGCGCACGTCGATGTGCTTGGGCAGCACGCGCTTGCCCAGCGAATCGAGCAAAAAACTGCTCTTGCGGTAGAGCGCGCCACCGCTCACGGCCTGCACCAGGCCGCCCAGCAGGCCGGCGGCCAGGGTGGACTCGAACAGCACGGGGCACTGCGTGGTGGGGATCTTGCGGCTGCCCAGGCGCGACAGCGCGCGCTCGGCGGCGTAACGGCCCACGGCCTGCGGCGAAGCCAGCTCGGTCGCATCGCGCATGGAGCTGTACCAGGCGTCGCGCTGCATCTCGGCATTGCGGCCGGGCAGCGAGGCGATCGGCGCCACCGAGAAGCTGTGGCGCGACGAGGCATAGCCACCGCGAAAGCCGCGCGTGTGGGCGCTGAAGAAGTGGCTTTGCTGGGCCGAGACGCCCGCGCCTTCGCTGTTGGTGATGCGGCGGCTGGCCTTCAGGGCGGCGGCCTCGCATTCCATGGCCAGCTTCGCGGCCTGCTCGCTGTCGATGGACCAGGGGTGGAACAGGTCCAGGTCGCGGTGGCTGTCGGCAGGCGCGATGTCGTCGGCATCGGGCAGGCCGGCCATGGGGTCTTCGGCCGTGAAGCGTGCGATGTCGTAGGCGGCCTGCGCCGTCTGTTCGATGGCCTTGCTGGAAAAGTCGGAGGTGCTGGCATTGCCCCGGCGGTTGCCGATGTAGACGGTGATGCCCAGCGACTTGTCGCGGTTGCGCTCCACCGTTTCAAGCTCGCCCTTGCGCACGCTGACCGACAGGCCGCAGCCCTCGGAGGCCTCGGCGCCGGCGTCGGTGGCGCCGAGCTTTTTGGCATGCGCGAGGGCGCGGTCCACCAGTTCTTCGAAGAACGGACGGCTGTAGCTGAAGCCGTTGTCGGGGGTGCCGGATGCGGTGGCGGCCGGGGCGCTGGAGGCGCGCGGCGTGCGGATGGAGGGTTTATTCATAGCGGCAGCTATGATACTTGCCGCTGTGGCGCGCGCTGCGCCACCTCCCCATTTGCCCCCACCCATGTCACGCAAACCCAAAAAAGGCTACTTTGTGAAGGGCCAGTTCGTTGCCGAAGGCAGCGAAATGGACATTCAGCTCAAAGCCGAACTCAAAGGCACGCCCGATGCCAGCCGAACCGATCTCAAGCGCGAAAGCGATGCCCTGCAGGACCTGGGCAAGGAGCTTCTGAGCCTGCGCGCCGACCTGTTCGAGAGGGTGGGCCTGCCCGAGAAGCTGGTGGACGCGCTGGCCGAGGCCAAGCGCATCACCAATTTCGAGGGCAAGCGCCGCCAGATGCAGTACGTGGGCAAGATCATGCGCAAGCTCGACCCCGAGCTGGTGCAGGCTGCGCGCCAGGCGCTCGAAGAGCAGCACAAGGGCTCGGCCGACGTGAAACTCACGCTGCACCTGGCCGAGCAGTGGCGCGACCGCCTGATCGCCGACGACGAGGCCCTGGCCCCCTGGATGGCCGAGCACCCCGACACCGACACCCAGCAATTGCGCGCCCTGATCCGCCAGGCGCGCAAGGATGCTCCGCCCGCCGACAAGGCCGCCGTATCGCAGGGCCTGGCGCCGCGCAAGGGCCGCGCCTACCGCGACCTGTTCCGGCTGGTGCGCGAGCACATGGGCGACGTGCCTGAGAACGACGAAGACGGCGACGAGGACGGGGACCATGCCTGAAGCGGCGCACGACCCCGTCCGGATAGGCATCGTCTCCATCAGCGACCGCGCCAGCAGCGGCGTCTATGAAGACAAGGGCCTGCCGGCGCTGCAGGACTGGCTCACCCGGGCGCTGCACAACCCCATCACCTTCGACGCGCGCCTGATCCCCGACGAGCAGGCGGGCATCAGCGCCGCGCTGATCGAGCTGGTGGATACCTCTGGCTGCAGCCTGGTGCTGACCACTGGCGGCACGGGCCCCGCGCTGCGCGACGTGACGCCCGAGGCCACGCTGGCCGTGGCGCACAAGGAAATGCCGGGATTTGGCGAGCAGATGCGCCAGATCAGCCTGAAGTTCGTGCCCACGGCCATCCTCTCGCGCCAGGTGGCGGTGGTGCGCGGGCAGAGCCTCGTCATCAACCTGCCCGGCCAGCCCAAGGCGATTGCCGAGACGCTGGAAGGCCTGCGCGCGGCCGATGGCAGCCAGATCGTGCCCGGCATCTTCGCAGCAGTGCCCTACTGCATCGACCTGATCGGCGGGCCCTACCTAGAAACCCGCGACGAGGTCTGCAAGGCCTTTCGGCCCAAGAGCGCGGTGCGCAGCCGCTGACCTCAGTCGGGCGCAGTGTGCGGTGCCCGGCGCCGTGCCCAGTCAACGATGTCTTCGGCAAGCGCAAGCGCCTGTGGCGAATCCGACCTCTTATACGGATTTGCATTCGATCGTATAACTAGGCGGGAGCCGCAGACAGTGCTGTAGCACGGCAAGGCGAACCAACGACGTTATACGGTTGAAGGCGAATCCGTACTATCGAACGTCGGCCATGCCGGCAATGTGGTTGCCATAGAGACATCCCACGCCAGGCAGAGAGCAGGCAAGGCCCCTTATTTACCCACCAGCTCATTGAGCTTGCCCGCCTCGAACTGCTCGGTGGTGGCAGCATCGCAGGGCACGCAGTCCCGGGTGGCGGGGGCCGCCGTCGAGAGCTTCTCGATGGCCTGCCACAGCAGCATGATCTGGTGCTCCTGCGAGGAGGCGTTGTCGATCAGGCCGCGCATGGCCTGCGACAGCGGATCGTCCTCCTGAGTGATGCCGTAGGCCGTGAACTTGCGCGACTGCGGTTCGGTCACGTCGGCGCTCTGGCCGGCCTTGGAGGGGATGATGCGCGCGGGGATGCCCACGGCCGTGGCCCCGGCGGGCACGGGTTTGATGACCACGGCGTTGCTGCCGATCTTGGCGCCATCGCCGACCTCGAAGCCGCCGAGCACCTTGGCACCCGCACTCACCACCACATCCTTGCCCAGCGTGGGGTGGCGCTTGGCGCCCTTGTAGAGCGAGGTACCGCCCAGGGTCACGCCCTGGTAGATGGTGCAGCCGTCGCCAATCTCGGCCGTCTCGCCCACCACCACGCCCATGGCGTGGTCGAAGAAGACACGTTCGCCGATCTTGGCGCCCGGATGGATCTCGATGCCCGTCAACCAGCGCGCAATGTGCGAGATAAAGCGCCCCAACCACTTGAAGCCATGGCCCCAGCACCAGTGCGCAGGGCGGTGCAGCCAGATGGCGTGCAGGCCGGGGTAGCAGGTGATCACCTCCCAGGTGCTGCGCGCAGCGGGATCGCGGTCGAGGATGCACTGGATGTCGGAACGCAGGCGTGCAAACATGGCTATGGTTGTTTTTGGAATATGGAAATGCAGTCTAGCGCTTTGCCTGCGCCGTCTCGATCATGGCTTTTGCGACACCACGCAGGATGTGGATTTCCTCGGACCCCAGTTGCGCGCGGTTGAAAAGCTGGTTCAGGCGCGGCATGAGCTTCTTGGGCGCCTCCGGGTCCAGGAAGCCGATGTCCACCAGGGCGCGCTCCCAGTGCGCGAGCATGCCAGCCACCTGGGCGGCATCGGCTACCTCGCGGTCCGGCACGGGCACCGCCGCCGGCGCACCGAACCCCCCCAGGGCCATGCGCCATTCGTAGGCGATCACCTGGATGGCTGCACCCAGGTTGAGCGAGCCGAAGCCGGGATTGGTGGGAATCGACAGCGCCACATGGCAGCGGTACACGTCCTCGTTGGCCATGCCGAAGCGCTCGGAGCCGAACAGGAAGGCCACGCCCGACTGGGCAGGCGCATCCGCAGCGGCGCCGCAGCCCAGCAATTGCTCGAAATGCGCACGCGGCGATGCGGTCGGCGGCCCGAAATCGCGCGGCGTCATGGCCGTGGCGCACAGGTGGCTCATGCCGTCCAGGGCCTCGTCCAGCGTGGCGACGATGCGGGCGTTGTCCAGCACGTCGAGGGCGCCGCTGGCGCGCTGGATGGTTTCTTCACGCCGCAGCACGTTGGCCCAGCGCGGCTCGACCAGCACGAGGTCGTCGAACCCCATCGTCTTCAGGGCCCGCGCGGCGGCACCGACGTTGCCGGCATGGCTGGTGTTGATCAGGACGAAACGGGTTTTCATGGGGTCGAAAGGGCTCTGTGCGGACCTGGATAGGCCCTTGCATTGGGACGGAAACGGCAAAACAGGTAAAATACAGCCCTTATTGTCGCCGCCAGCATCGCCTGGCTGCGTTCCACGCTCCTCTTTCGCAAGGCGCGCCCCCTGCCGGCGCCCTGCCAGAAACCACAATTTATGTCGTCCAACCTGCACCCCATGCTCAACGTGGCCATCAAGGCCGCACGCGCCGCCGGCGCCATCATCAACCGCGCGGCCCTTGACGTGGAGGCCGTGCGCATTTCGCAAAAGCAGGTGAACGACTTTGTGACCGAGGTGGACCACGCGGCCGAGAAGATCATCATCGAAACCCTGCTGACGGCCTACCCCGGGCACGGCATCCTGGCCGAGGAGTCGGGTTCGGAATACGGCGCCAAGGATTCGGAATTCGTCTGGATCATCGACCCGCTGGACGGCACCACCAACTTCATCCACGGCTTTCCCGTGTACTGCGTGAGCATCGCCTTGTCCGTCAAGGGCAAAATCGAGCAGGCGGTGATCTACGACCCCTCGCGCAATGACCTGTTCACCGCGACCAAGGGCCGTGGCGCCTACATGAACGACCGCCGCATCCGCGTGAGCAAGCGCACCCAGCTCAAGGACTGCCTGATCTCCACGGGCTTCCCCTTCCGCCCGGGCGACAACTTCAAGAGCTACATGAACATGATGGCCGACGTGATGCAGCGCACGGCCGGCCTGCGCCGCCCCGGCTCCGCAGCGCTCGACCTGGCCTACGTGGCCGCCGGCTTCACCGATGGCTTCTTTGAAACCGGCCTGTCCATCTGGGACATCGCCGCCGGCTCGCTGCTGGTGACCGAGGCCGGCGGCCTGGTGGGCAACTTCACGGGCGAGGCCGAGTTCCTGGAGCAGCGCGAATGCCTGGCCGGCACCCCCCGCATCTACGGTCAGCTGGTGCCCATCCTGGGCAAGTACAGCAAGTTCGCCAGTGCCGGCGACAAGGCCGCCGTGCGCCAGGCGGCCGATGCCGGTGAGCCGGATGCGGCCCCAGCGGCGGACGCCGCTCCCGACGCACAGGACGGCGCAGCCAAGGACGAGAGCGCTCCGCTCTGACAGCCTTTGGGGTGGCCCATTGGCCCATCGCCACCCGCCCCCACCCCATCAACCCGGGTCGGGGTACCTCTGCGCGATGACGCGGAAATCCTCGGCGATGTCCACAAAGGCATCCACCATGTCGGGGTCGAAATGCGTGCCCCGGCCGCGCACGATGGTGCTGCAGGCCTGGTCGTGCGAGAACGCGGGCTTGTAGACGCGCTTGCTGATCAGCGCGTCATACACGTCGGCCACGGCCATGAGCCGGGCCGACACGGGGATGGCGTCGCCCGCCAGCCCCTCGGGGTAGCCCGAGCCATCCCACTTCTCCTGGTGGCTGTAGGCGATTTCCTTGGACACGCTAAGGAACGCCACGCGCATGCCCAGGCGCTTTTCGGCGTCCTCGATGGCGGCACGGCCCAGCGTGGTGTGGGTCTTCATGACCTCGAACTCTTCCACCGTGAGCTTGCCGGGCTTGAGCAGGATGCTGTCCGGGATGCCGATCTTGCCGATGTCGTGCAGCGGCGCCGACTTGTACAGCAGGTCGATCATGCGGTCGTTGAGCACATGCTCGAAACGCGGGTGGTGGCGCAGCCGTTCGGCCAGTGCCTTCACGTACAGCTGGGTACGGCGGATGTGGTTGCCGGTCTCGTTGTCGCGGGTCTCGGCCAGCGAGGTCATGGCCATGATGGTCACGTCCTGGATGGCCTGCACCTCCAGCGTGCGCAGGGCCACCTCGCGCTCCAAGTAGGAGCTCTTGTCACGCAGGAAATCGGCCGTGGCCTTGAGCGCCAGGTGCGTGTTCACGCGCGCCAGCAAAATGGGCGGACTGATGGGCTTGGTGATGTAGTCCACCGCGCCCAGGGCCAGGCCCATGCGCTCGTCATCCGGGTCGGAGCGGGCGGTAAGGAAGATCACCGGGATGTCGCGCGTGGCAGGCGAGGCCTTCAGGCGCCGGCAGACCTCGTAGCCGTCCACCTCGGGCATCATGATGTCCAGCAGGATGAGGTCGGGCTTGGTGTCCGACTGGGCGATCTTGAGTGCCTTCTCCCCATGGTTGGCCACCTTCACCAGGTAGTGCTCGCGCAGCAGGCTGCCCATCAGCGTGAGGTTGTCGGGCGTATCGTCCACCACCAGTACCGTGGCAATCGGCTTGTCCACAAGGGTCGGCTGGTGCGAAGCGAAGGGCGCGTTGTCCATGGGCTTTCCTGCGAATTGGGACCGTTCAGGGGGCTATGGCGGAATCAGGGGATCGCGGCTCGGGCAGCACAGAGGCGATGGTATCCAGCGCCTGTTCGAAATCAAAGTTCCGAATGTGCACATCCACCGCCTTGAACACCGGGTCCAGCAACCCCTCCAACACCATTGCATTGTGTTGCAAAAACTCGGCGGCTGCCGGGTCGTCCTGTAACAGCAGCGTGCGCAGCTGGTGCAGCAGTTCGGCAGGGGGCCTGGTCGGCACCAGGCCGGCTGCATCGGCCAGTGCCGGCGCGCCTGCGGCCCACCGCTTGAGCGCATCGATCAGGGGCAGGAGCACCCCACCCAGCGCCGCGAGCAGGTGGGCGGTGGCCTCTGGCGGCGGCGGGCCCTTGCGCAACAGGTCTTCGAGCTGGTAGGCGCGGTCTGCCACGGGCTGCGCACCAATGTTGGCGGCCACCGAGCGCAGCGTGTGCGCCAGGCGCTCGGCAAGACCCACGTCCCCGTTGGCGAGCGCGGCCTTCATCTCCGGCACGGCGGCAGCCTGCCCCTCGACAAACCGGCGCAGCATATCGCCATAAAGGGAGGGCTTGCCCAGGGCGCGCTGCAGCCCCAGCGCCGTATCCAGCCCGGCCACCAGGGGCCAGTCCACAGGATGCGGAGGCCGGGGTGGCATGGCGTCAGCGTGGTTCGGCGGCTGCGGGGGCACGCCCAGCCCGGGGCGCGGCTGTATCCAGCGTGCCAGGGCCTTCCACAGGGCGGCAGGGTCGATGGGCTTGGCCACATGGTCGTTCATGCCGGCATCAAAGCAGCGCTGGCGGTCGGCGTCCATGGCATTGGCCGTCATGGCCACGATGGGCAGGCGCGCAAAGCGCGGGTCCGCGCGCAGGTGGCGCGTGGCGGTCTCCCCATCCATCACCGGCATCTGCATGTCCATCAGTACCAGGTCGTAGCTGTCCTCCTGCAGCCGGTGGATGGCCACCTGCCCGTTGCCCGCCACGTCCACGTCGAAACCCGCGTCGCGCAGCAGTTCCACGGCCACCATCTGGTTGAGTTCGTTGTCCTCCACCAGCAGCACCCGCGCGCCGCGGATGGCCAGGGGCAGCTGCTCGGACACAGGCGGCGGCACGTACTGGCGCTGCAGCGCCGGCAGGGCATGCTCCAGAGGCTGCATCAGCGTCTCCAGCAGCAGCGAGGCATTCACGGGCTTGATCAGCACCGTCTCGATGCCCTGCGCGCGCGCAGCGCGCATCACGTCCTCGCGCCCATAGGCGGTGACCATGAGCATCTGCGGCACCTGGGGCATGCCCAGGCTGCGGATGTGGCCCGCCAGCTCGACACCGTCCATGCCCGGCATGTGCCAGTCGAGCAGCAGCAGGCCGAAGAAGCGGTTCTTCACCATGGACTCGCGCAGGATATCGAGCGCCTGCAGGCCGGAGTAGGCCTGCTCCACCTCGAAACCCATGGCCTGCAGCATGTCCGACAGCACGGTGGCCGCCGTGTGGTTGTCGTCCACCACCAGCACCCGGCGGCCCACCAGTTCCGGCGGCGGCAGCAGCACCCGGGCGGGGGCGCCGCGCTCCAGCGGCAAGCTGACCCAGAAGGTCGAGCCCTGGCCGAACTCGCTGATCACCCCGACTTCGCCGCCCATCAGCTCGGCCAAGCTCTTGCATATGGCCAGGCCCAGGCCGGTGCCGCCATAGCGGCGCGTGGTGGAGGTATCGGCCTGCTGGAAGCTCGCGAACAGCCGCCCCATCTGCTCGGGCGTGAGGCCGATGCCCGTGTCGCGCACCTCAAAGCGCAGGCTCACCCGCGTTTCGCTCTCTTCGAGCAGGCGCACGGCAATGCTGATCTCACCCTGGTCGGTGAACTTGATGGCGTTGTTGGCAAAGTTGATCAGAATCTGCCCCAGGCGCAGCGAATCGCCCAACAGGTTGGGCGGCACGTTGGCGGCGACATCGCAGACCAGCTCCAGCCCCTTGGCGCCGGCCTTGTAGCCCACCACGTCGGTCACGCTCTCAAGCATGCGGTCGAGCACGAAGGGCTGCTTTTCGACGGTGAGCTTGCCCGCCTCGATCTTGGAGAAATCCAGGATGTCGTTGATCACGCCCAAAAGGTGCTGCCCGGCCTGCTGGATCTTGCTCACGTAGTCGTGCTGGCGCGTGCTCAGACCCGACTTGAGCGCCAGGTGCGACATGCCGATGATGGCGTTCATGGGCGTGCGGATCTCGTGGCTCATGTTGGCCAGGAAATTGGACTTGAGCGCGGTGGACTCCTCGGCCAGCTCCTTGGCGCGGCGCAGGTCTTCTTCGGCACGCTGGCGGTCGGTGATGTCCACGAAGGTACCGATGGCGCCGCCGGGCGAACCATCGGTGCGCGCGAAGGCGTGCAGCCAGAACAGGGTGTGGTGCACCTGCCCGTCGGCGTACGGCAGGTCCACTTCCTTGTGCACCGAATGCAGGCCGTTCATCGCCTGCAGGTTGTCGCCCTGAAAGCGAAGGCGCTGTTCGGGCGGCAGGAAATCGAGGTCGAGCACCGTCTTGCCCACGAGGTCGTCGCGGCGCACCCCGAAGGCGTGCTCGTAGGCGCGGTTGAAGCCGATGTAGCGCCCGTCGGCCCCCTTGTAGAACAGGGGCACGGGAATCGCGTCGATCAGCGCCTGCTGGAAGCCCAGTTGCTCCTCCACCTGCTCCTCCAGCTGCTTTTGGTCGTGGATGTCCACGCTCACGCCCACCACGCGCATCGCACGGCCCGCGCCGTCGCGCAGGATGCGCGCGGCCATCAGGAACCAGCGCACCTCGCCGTCCGGGCGCACGATGCGCCAGGAATTGCGCAGATCGGTGTCAGCCCCCTCCAGGCTGGCCCGAAATTGTGCGCTGGCCTCCTCGCGGTCATCCGGGTGCAGGCGGTCGAGCCAGTAGCCAAGGCCCGCAGGCTGCGTGCCCGCAGGCAGGCCCAGCATGGACACAAGCTTGTCGGACCAGACCACGGTGTCGGCCACCAGATCGATGTCGAACACGCCCACCTTGCCGGCTTCCTGGGCGATCTCCAGCCGCTCATTGGCCTGCTGGATGGCGATCTCGCCCTTGCGCGCCTCAGTCACGTCCTCAATGACCCAGATGGAGGCAGAGCGGTAGCCCTCCATGTTGATGCTGCGCCCGGCCAGCCAGGCCTCGAAGCTGCTGCCGTCCAGCCGGCGCAGCGTGGCGCGCTCGCGCAAGGCCTGGCCCGATGCGAGCCGTTGCGCGATGAGGGCCGCAAAGCTGTCCGATTGCACCTTGTCGCCAAACAGCGCCGTCACCTCGCCGCCCAGCAACTGCGAGGCCGTGCCCCGCATGAGCTCCACGAAGGCCGGGTTGAACTGGCGGAACTGCCCTTCGCAGACCAGCAGGATGGGCGGCGCATTGTCGAAGATGGCGGTCTGCTGCTCCAGCAGCTCGTTGAGCAGGCGCTCGCGCCGCTCCAGCTCGGACTGCGCGCGCATGCGCTCCGAGACATCCTCATGCAGCCCGACGATGGCAATGCGCTTGCCGCGCCCATCGAACACGGGCGACAGCGTGGCCTCGTCGTGGTAGATGCTGGCGTCGCGGCGCCGGTTCACGAAGCTGCCGCGCCAGGACTGCCCCGACAGCAGTGTGGCCCACATGTCCTTGTAGGTCTGCGGCGGCGTCTGGTCGGTGGAAACGATGGACGGCTTCTTGCCGCGCACCTCGTCCAGCGTGTAGCCGGTGTTGCGCTCGTACTGGGGGTTCACCCAGTCGATGCGGCCCTCGCCATCGGTAATGACCACGGCCACGGGGCTGCTCTCCAGCGCCGCGCCCAGCACCCGGAAACGCTCCAGCGCGGCCGCCATGCGCGCGCGGCTGCGCAGCAGGTCCAGCAGCAGCAGCCCCAGCAAGGCCAGCAGCACAAAGGCCGCAGCCCCCACCTGCCAGCGCAGCAGGGCGGGTACCAGGGCGCTCACATCGTCGAGCACCACCAGTTGCCACTGGCCTCCCGGGTCGTTCCATTCGATGCCCCGGCTCGCCACCGCATAGGTCACCCCATTGAGCAGCACCTCGCCGGCATCGGGCGCAAACGGCAGCGCGGAGGCCACGCCATTCTCGAAGTGGCGCCCGAACTGGCGCGACGCACGGATCGCATCAATGCGGGCCTGCGTGAGCGGCGGCGCCACGGCAAACTGCCATTCGGGCCGGGTGGACGAGAACGCCACGCCCTGCGGGGACATGAGCAGCGCGGGGATGCCGGTGCTCGCCACCAGCGCATCGACCACCTCGAAGCCCACCTTGAACATCACCACGCCGATGATGGAGCTGGTGGGAGAGTCCGTCTCGTACAGGGGCGCCGCGTAGTACAGGCCGCGCTCCTGGCTGTTCACGCCAATGGCGGCATAGACACTGATGGCCCCGTTCATGGCCTGCCGGAAATAGGGGCGAAACGCCA
The DNA here is from genome assembly GCF_030704685.1 of Acidovorax sp. A1169. Classification (GTDB taxonomy): domain Bacteria; phylum Pseudomonadota; class Gammaproteobacteria; order Burkholderiales; family Burkholderiaceae_C; genus Acidovorax. The sequence continues at coordinate 518 of NZ_JAUZDX010000020.1, read as the reverse complement.
GGTTGGAGCCGGTCGCCTTCTCGCCTGCCGTCTCGTGCGCAACCACGGTGCCATCGGCCGACATCACGTACACGCCGCTGATCAGAAAGCGCCCGCGTGCCACCGCCAGCCGCGCCAGCGAGCCCGGGTCATCCGGCGGCGTGTAGCCGCGCGCCATGTCCTTGAGCTGGGGTTCGCTCAGGCCCATGAGCGAGACGGCACCAATCAGGCCGCCCCCGGTGGTCTGCGTGATCAGCGCATCGGCGGCCTGCTGCACGATGCGCGTGCGCTCCACCGCCCGCTCCTGGCCGCGCCAGTACACCACGGCCTGCACGACCAGCCAGGCCCCCAGCAGCGACAGCGCCACCACCAGCGCCATGCCCCGCGTCCAGGCGGGATCGCGTTCGAGCACGCGATCCAGAAATCTGCCCTCTTTGTCGTTCCTCTTCACCTGTGCCATGCACAGCCCCCGGTGGGCACAAGGCCCGTCCATGGATCACATGGGTCAGCGCGTCGGGTCCAGCATTGCATCGATTTCC
>NZ_JAUZDX010000002.1 GCF_030704685.1 Acidovorax sp. A1169 | reverse complement strand
ACGGCACACGCCCAGAATGCCCGTGACGCGGCCATGCAGGTCGCGGATGGGCGTCTTGATGGTTTCAAAATACCCCTGGTAACCGTCTTCCGCAAAGGTCAGCTGCTCTTCGTAGACCAGGGGCTGCCAGGCCTGCATCGCACGGCGGTCATACGCGCGGAACTGCTCGGCCGCCGATGCAGGGGAAATATCGTAGTCGGTGCAGCCGATGATCTCGCGCTCGGGCTTGCCCGCAAAGCGCTCGAACACCGGGTTGCAGGACAGGTAGACACCCTGCGCGTCCTTGAGGAAGACCATGTCGGGCATTGCGTTGACCACCCGGGCCAGGTGGGCCTTCTGCTGGGCCAGCTCGGTCTCGATGCGCTTGAGCTCGGTCAGGTCGTAGGCGAAGACCACCACGGCCACCACCCCCTGCTCCGTGATGGATTCGGGCACCAGGGTGGTGTGGCGGTACTGCGGGCCGTCCAGTGCGTCGATGCGGTTTTCAAAAACCGCCGTCTCTCCGGCAAAGGCCTTCTGCAGCTGGGGCTGCATGCGCGCCATGACCGCTGCGGGAATCACGTCCGCAAGCAGTTGCCCCTGCAACTGCTCGGGTGTGCGGTGCAGCCACCGGGCCTGTTGCTCGTTCACATAGAGCACGCGGTACTCGCGGTCCAGCCGGGCCACGCCGCCGGGCACCTGGCGCAGCATGTTGGCCATCTGCACCTCGTGCGCGTGGGCCGCCTGTTCGGCTTCGCGCTCTGCGGTGATGTCGCTCTGCACGCCATCCCAGATCACGCGCCCGCCATCCAGGGGGCGGGGCGATGAGCTCAGGTGTATCCAGCGCACCGCCCCCGAAGACACGCGCATGCGAAAGGTGGCCTCCATGGGCCCCATGCTGCGCAGCGACTGGTCCCTGGCCTCCTCGAGCGCGGGGAGGTCTTCGGGGAGGATCTGCTGGTACAGCACGTCAGGATCACGCAGCACATCTTCAGGGCGCAGGCCGTTCAGGCGCTCGATGGCATCGCCGATGTGCACGAAGTGCATGCGGCCATCGGCTTCGCGCACCACCTGGTAGAGCACGCTCAGCGGCAGGTTGCGGCCCAGCAATTGCAGGCGCGTTTCGCTTTCGCGCAACTGTGCTTCGGCCTGGTACAGCCGATCGAAGGGCTGGCGCATGCCCGCCACGAACACGGCCTGGTACAGCAGGGCATAGCCCACCACACGCACGCCAATGGCCAGCAGGCTGGCCCAGCCGACCTGCGCCACTCCGGAGAGCCCCACCAGGAGCTCCGCGACCGCGAAAGTGGCCGCAGCCCATGCAAGCAGGCGTCCCCGCGTGCGGTTGTCGCCCTGCACATCCCCGTGCAGTCGCACGGCAGCCCCTACCAGACCTGCGCACAGCAATCCGGCCATCAACGCCGGAAACATGCCGCCCGAGGCCGCAGAAAACCACTGCGTCAGCGGCCCCGCAGCCGCCCACACCAGCACCAGGGAAAACGCACCCGCAGCCACGGCCCACACCTTGGCAGGCCCGGGCAGGGAGACGCGCAGTGCCGTGAGCACCAGCGCAGCGCACTCGGCCACGCGCACCCAGGAGCCAAGCCACAGCGCGATGTCCGCCGCCAGGGGCGAAGCTGGTTGCGGCGTGGCGTGGGCCAGCACGCCATGCAGAAAATTGCAGACCGCTGCTACCCCGAAACCGGCGACCAGCACATTCGCACGGCCCTGGCCTTGCGCGTCGAGCGTGTGCAGGGACACCGACACCACCAACAACGCCAGCAGGATGGCCACCAACTCCATGAAGGGCTCCAGCCCATGCTGCAGGCCCACGCCCTCTCCCAGGATGCCGCTCAGTGACACCATCACCAGCGCAAGCACCGCCACGGCCAGCACCACCGTGACGGCGGGAGCCTCCGAGACGAGCGTCCGCTCCGGGCGGTGGACCGGGGATTTCATAGGAGCTGTGGGTGGTGGGGCGTCAGCTGCACCTCTCCAGTGTATCGGCCTGTAAGCGCCAGCGACGGTTTCTGCCGCAGCGCGCGGTATGCACGCCACAATCTCAGGCTGGATCCCCGCTCAAATCCGCCGGAACCACCTGGGGCATGCCTGGGCGGCGCGAACGCGGCCGCCCAGGTGCCGTCGGCCCTCAGCCTTCGAGCAGTTGGCGCAGCACGAACGGCAAAATACCGCCCGCCTGGTAGTAATCCACCTCGATCGGGGTGTCGATGCGCAGCGTGACCAGCACCTCCTGGCTGGTGCCGTCGGCCCGGCGGATCACCAGGGTGGCGTCGCTTTGAGGCGTGAGCGCAGGGTCGGGCAGCACGTTGATGGTTTCGTTGCCGGTGAGGCCCAGCGACTCCCACGAGTCCGTGCCCTTGAACTGCAGGGGCAGCACGCCCATGCCCACCAGGTTGGATCGGTGGATGCGCTCGAAGCTGCGCGCCACCACGGCCTTGATGCCCAGCAGTTGCGTGCCCTTGGCGGCCCAGTCGCGGCTCGACCCGGTGCCGTACTCCTCGCCAGCGAAGATCACCGTGGGCGTTTTTTGCGCCATGTACTGCATGGCCGCGTCGAAGATGAACATCTTCTCGCCCTGCAGAGGCCCCTCGTTCTGGAACACCGTCACCCCGCCCTCTTCGCGCGAGCCATCGGCCGTGGGCGGGAGCATGAGGTTCTTGATGCGCACGTTGGCGAAGGTGCCGCGCATCATCACGTCGTGGTTGCCGCGGCGCGCGCCGTAGCTGTTGAAGTCGGCCTTCTGCACGCCGTTGAGCTGCAGCCACTGGCCGGCGGGCGAAGTGGCCTTGATGGAGCCTGCGGGCGAGATGTGGTCGGTGGTGATGGAGTCGCCGAACAGCGCCATGATGCGCGCGCCGTGCACCGCGGAGGCCGTCGCGGCGCCCTGCTCGAGCGTGAATTGGGCGAAGAACGGCGGCTCGGCGATGTAGGTGCTGGCCGGCCAGGTGTACGAGTTTCCGCTCACGCCCTTGATCTTTTCCCAGAGCTTGCCGGGGTCGGTGGCGACCTTGGCGTAGTTCTCGCGGAAGGCCTTGCCGTTCATCGCGAACTTCATGAGCTTGTGCACTTCCTCGCTTGTCGGCCAGATGTCGCCCAGGTAGATGTCGCGGCCACCCTTGCCCTTGCCCACGGGCTCGGTCATCAGGTCCTTGAGCACCGTACCGGCGATGGCATAGGCCACCACCAGCGGCGGGCTGGCCAGGAAGTTGGCCTTGAGGTTGGGGTGGATGCGCGCCTCGAAATTGCGGTTGCCCGAGAGCACGGCCGCGCAGATGAGGTCATTGCTGGTGATGGCTTCGTTGAGCTCGGGCGTGAGGTCACCCGCATTGCCGATGCAGGTGGTGCAGCCGTAGCCCGCCAGTGCAAAGCCCAGCTTCTCCAGGTAGGGCAGCAGGCCGGTCTCGGTGAGGTAGTCGGTGACGATGCGCGAGCCGGGGGCCAGCGAGGTCTTGATGTGCGGCTGGACCTTGAGCCCCGCCTCCACTGCCTTCTTGGCCAGCAGGCCGGCGGCCAGCAGCACGCTGGGGTTGGAGGTGTTGGTGCAGCTGGTGATGGCGGCGATCAGCACGTCGCCATTGCCCACCGTGGGGTCGGCGCCCTTGGTGGGCATGGTGGCCGCTGCGTCAGCATGGGCCGTGGCCAGCGCGGGCTTGTTGCCCTCCATCTCGGCCACGGAGCGGGGTGCGCCTGCGGGCGCGGGCTTGTCCTTGGGCGCTGCATCCTGCACCAGGTCCTGGCCGCGGTGGATGTGGTGGCGGGTGAGCAGCAGCTCGGCCGGGCGGTTGAAGCCGTTCTCGGCATTGGACTTGCTGAACAGGTCGGCAAACTGGCTGCTGACCTTGCCCAGCTCGATGCGGTCCTGCGGGCGCTTGGGGCCGGCCAGGCTGGGCGTGACGCTCCCCAGGTCGAGCTTGACGACCTGCGAGTAGTCGATCTCGCCGGCCAGCGGCACGCCGAACAGGCCCTGGGCCTTGAAGTAGGCCTCGAAGGCTTCGATCTCGGCCTTGGTGCGGCCCGTGCCCTGGAAGTAGTCGATGGTCTTCTCATCCACCGGGAAGAAGCCCATGGTGGCGCCGTACTCGGGTGCCATGTTGCCGATGGTGGCCCGGTCGGGCAGCGCCAGGGTGCGCGTGCCCTCGCCGAAGAATTCGACGAACTTGCCCACCACCTTGTGCTGGCGCAGCAGCTCGGTCACGGTGAGCACCAGGTCGGTGGCGGTCACACCCTCGCGCAGTTGGCCCGTCATTTCGAAGCCGACCACGTCGGGTGTGAGGAAGTACACGGGCTGGCCCAGCATGGCGGCCTCGGCCTCAATGCCGCCCACGCCCCAGCCCACCACGCCGATGCCATTGATCATGGTGGTGTGGCTGTCGGTGCCCACCAGGGTGTCGGGGTAGTGCACACCTGCCTTGGTCTTGTGCACGCCGCGCGCCAGGTACTCCAGGTTCACCTGGTGCACGATGCCGAAGCCCGGCGGCACCACGCCGAAGGTGCTGAAGGCCTGCATGCCCCACTTCATGAACTCGTAGCGCTCACGGTTGCGCTGGAACTCGAGCTTCATGTTCAGGTCGAGCGAATTCTTCTTGCCGTAGTAGTCGACCATGATGGAGTGGTCCACCACCAGGTCCACGGGCACCAGGGGCTCGATCTTCTTGGGGTTCTTGCCCAGCCTGGCGGCCACGCTGCGCATGGCGGCCAGGTCGGCCAGCAGTGGCACGCCAGTGAAGTCCTGCAGCACCACGCGCGATACGACGAAGGGGATCTCGTCCTTGCGCTCGGCCTTGGGCGCCCAGTGCGCGAGCTGGTGCACATGCTCAGCCGTGACCTTGCGGCCGTCGCAGTTGCGCAGCACCGATTCGAGCACGATGCGGATGGACACCGGCAGGCGGTTGATCTGCGGAAACTGTTTGGCCAGGGCTGGCAGGGAATAGAACTGTCCGGTCTTGCCAGACGCGGTCTTGAAGCTCTTGAGCGTGTTGGCAAACGCGTGGCGGGCGGGCTGGGGCGACGACTTGTTCGATGTGGCCATGGCTGACTCCTGTGTAAGCGACAAGGCCTATTCTGTCAGTCCCACGTGGCGGAGCCAACGTTGGGGGTATGCAGGGAGGCGGCAACTGCTGCCCATCACCATGAAAAAGGGGCCTTGCAGGGCCCCTTCGATACATGCTCCAGAGCACCAACTGCTATTGAATACAGAGCATTCAAGCCATTGCAGGCATTGCCAGGCGGCGCACACAAAACCATTGCAGCTCGGCCAGCAGGCCCACCGACACCACATGCACGACCAGGTAGGCCTGGCCCCACACGCTGGGCGCGATGGCCGTTGACAGCAGCAATCCCAGGCTGGCCAGGGCCCACGCCGCATTGCCCACGATCAACAGCCACAGCAGGCCGCGGGGGGCGTTGCGCGGGCTGGCAATCGCCATGGCCAGAACCGCATAGGCAATGAGCGCCAGGCCACTGGCCGAGACCAGCCCCACCGGCAGCCCTAGCCACTCGGCAAGCGTGTCGGTCAGCGCCAGGTGCAGGGCGGCCAGCAGCACGCCCGTGGCGGCATCGAACCAGACCACGGCACGAAGGAACGAGGGAGAGGACAGAACGGACATGGTGGACTCCTTGGGATCTTTTCGGGTTGAAGGAGCCTCCATGTTCGCGGCCGGGCTGCACCGCGTCGATGACATGCCAGGTAATGGCCGGCATGCCAACTGGCCCTAGGATGGAGGGCATGACCAGCACCCACCGCCCCCCGCGCCCCACCCTGCCCCACCGGCCTGCGGCCGGGGGCCACCGCAGCAGCCCGCCGGGGCCCGCCTCGTTCGGCGACCACCTGCGCACCTGGCGCCAACAGCGCCACCTGAGCCAGCTGGAGCTGGCCGACGAGGCGGACATCTCCACCCGCCATGTGAGCTTCATGGAGACAGGCCGCACCAACCCCAGCCGCGAGATGGTGCTGCGGCTGTGCGAGCGCCTGGCCATCCCGCTGCGCGAGCGCAATGCCCTGCTGGTGGCCGCTGGCTATGCGCCCATGTACCGCGAGCGCGCACTGGACGACCCGGCCCTGGCTGCCGCGCGCAAGGCGGTGGAACTGGTGCTCAAGGGCCACGAGCCCTGCCCCGCGATTGCACTGGATCGCTGCTGGAACATCGTGGCCACCAACCGCGCCGCCCAGGCGCTGCTGACCAACCACGTGAGCCCCGAACTGCTGGAGGGGTCGGTGAACGTGTTCCGCCTGAGCCTGCACTCCAAGGGCCTGGCCCCGCACATCGCCAACCTGGCCCAGTGGCGGGCCCACCTGTTCGAGCGCCTGCGCCAGCAGATACAGGCCACGGCCGACCCGGTGCTCATCGCACTTCAGGCCGAGCTGCTGGAATACCCCACGCCCGAGGAATCGAGCCCCCTGGTGCTCGACGGGGAATTGCTGGGTGTGGTAATGCCCTTCTGTTTTCAGAGCGCCCGGGGAACACTTTCGTTTATCAGCACCACCACCATATTTGGAACACCGGTGGACGTAACCCTGCAGGAGCTGGCCGTGGAATCATTCTTCCCGGCCGACGAATTCACAGCCCAGGTATTGCGCGAGATCGCCGCAGCCCCCATCTGAGCAGGCATCGGCCACGGGCGCTTCTCCACGCCACCAGCCGGATCGCACGTTTATGGTGCGTACCACGCAAAAAGCCCGCAGAGGCGGGCTTTTTTTATGCAACGCGGCAACAGGCCGCTGTCCAATAGATTCAATCGCTCAAATGGCGAACTTTTCGCGGTTCTCGTTTTGAATCCACTTGGGGGCCTTGCCACGGCCCGTCCAGGTCTGGCCCGTGGAAGGATCGCGGTATTTGGGGGCCACCTTGGTGCCGGCACTGGCGCTGCGTGCACGGCCACTGGGGAACACGTCCTGTGCGGTGAGGCCGAACTCCGCCACCAGCGCACGCACCTGCGACACGGCATCCGACAACTCGCGCTTGCGGGCTTCACCGATTTGCTGTTCCAGGGCGTCGCGTTGCTTGAGGAGTTCTTTGTAGCTGGTTGTCATGGTATGTAAGGCTGCTGGGTGGACTAGAAGGCCCCATTATAGGAATAATGGGCAAAATTTTCCGAGTTTGCCAAAAAATTCGTGACAAGGCGTTGAAACCTCACGCCCGTGAAAATCATTTCAGACGTCCAGGTAATCAACCAGACCCGTCGGCCGGGTCCATTTGCGCCAATACGCGGTCGATTCTCCGGCCCTCCAGACCAAGCACCTCGAATATCCACCCTGCACAGGCAATGCGTTCGCCCACTGCCGGCAAACGTCCTGATTCAGCCATCAGCAATCCCGCCAGTGTGTTGTAACGGCCACGCTCCTCCCCGGGTAAATCGCGAATATCGAGCCGTGCCTTGAGTTCGCTGACGGGCATCAGGCCGTCGAGCAGCCACAGGCCGTCCTCGCGCTGTGAGGCCCAGGCATCGGTGGCCGCCCCGGGCTGCAGTTCCCCGGTAATCGCCTCCAGCAGATCGCGCGGCGTCATGATGCCCTGCACCACGCCATATTCGTCCACCACGAAGACCATGCGGCCCGAGCGTGCGCGGAACTGCTCCAGCAGCTCCATGCCGCTGAGGGTCTCGGGCAGAAAGGCGGCCGGCAGCGCGTACTGCTCGATGGCGCCGGGGGCCTCCACGCCCAGCTCCAGCAGGCGCGCCACGCTGATCAGGCCCACCACCTCGTCGAGCGAGCCCCGGCAGACGGGGTACCAGGAATGGGCACCATGGTCACCACCGGTGCCGGCCATGCGCAGGCCCTCGGCCACGGTGAGCCGGGCATCGAGCCACTGCATGTCCGTGCGGGGCACCATCAGCGAGGTCAGCGGCCGGTCATCGAGGCGGAACACATTGCGCACCATCTGGTGCTCGTGGTGCTCGATCACCCCGGCATCGCGCCCCTCCTCCAGGCTGGCCACGATCTCTTCCTCCGTCACGGCGCGGCCGGCGTTGTTGTCGATGCGCAGCAGGCCGAGCACGCCCTGGGTGGACAGCGACAGCAGCCGCACGAAGGGCTTGGCCACCAGGGCGACCCAGGTCATGGGCCGGGCCACCAGGCGGGCCACGGTTTCGGGATAGAGCTGGCCGATGCGCTTGGGCACCAGCTCACCAAAGACGATGGTGATGAAGGTGATCACCGTGACCACAAGCGCCGTAGCCGTGATGCCGGATGCGCGCTCGGGCATGCCCAGCGCCAGCAGCCAGCGCGCAAGGTCATCGCTGAACGCGGCCTCGCCGATGATGCCGTTGAGCATGCCGATGGAGGTGATGCCCACCTGCACCGAGGACAGGAACTGGGTGGGGTTCTCCAGCAGGGTGAGCGAGGCCTGCGCCCCCTTGTCGCCGCCCTCGGCCATGGCGACCAGGCGCGACTTGCGGCTCGATGCCAGCGCCAGCTCGGACATGGCAAATACGCCATTGAGCAGCGTGAGCAGCGCAATCAGCAGAAAATCCATGATTCAGGGCATAGGAACACGATGGCACTTTACTGTATTGGCGATATTCAGGGTTGCGATAGCGCGCTCGGGCGCCTTCTGGACGAGATCGACTTTTCCGCGAGCCGCGACACGGTCTACCTGCTGGGCGACCTGGTGAACCGGGGCCCGGAGTCGGCTGCCGTGCTGCGCCGCTGCATGCAGCAGGGCGATGCGCTGCGCCCGCTGCTGGGCAACCACGACCTGCACCTGCTGGCCGCCGCCCATGGGGCACGCAAGCCCTCGCGCAAGGACACGCTGGAGCAGGTGCTCAAGGCGGATGACCGCGATGCCATGCTGGACTGGCTGCGCCAGCAGCCGCTGATGCGCACGCACCTGCATGCCGGCGAGCGGTTGGCGATGGTGCACGCCGGCCTGCTGCCCGCCTGGACGGTGGACGAGGCCCTGGCCCTGGCGGGCGAAGTGCAGCAGGTACTGCGCGGCCCGGGGCTGTCGGACTTTCTGCACCAGATGTACGGCAACGGCCCGGACCGGTGGGACCCCGCGCTCACGGGCATGGACCGCCTGCGCACCATCGTCAACGCAATGACGCGGCTGCGCTTTTGCTCGGCCGATGGGGTGATGGATTTCGAGAGCACCGAGAGCGCGCAAAAGCCCCCAGAGGGCCTGATGCCCTGGTTCGACGTGCCGGGCAGGCGGGCGGCAGGTGCGCTGCTGGCCTTCGGGCACTGGTCCACGCTGGGTTTACTGGACCGACCGGACACCCTGGCGCTGGACACGGGCTGCGTGTGGGGCGGCTGCCTGAGCGCCATGCGCTTTGGCGCCACGCTGGCCGACCGCGAACTGCTGCAGGTGCACTGCGAGCAATCGCAGCAACCAGGCTGATGGCGTGACCGGCCTGCGCTTCAGTCGGTGGTGACGGCCTGTGCCTGGTCTTCAGTGGCAGGAGCTACCGCCTTGAACAGCGCCGCCACCTTGCGCTTGGGCTTGATGTTGGCCGACACGCTGCTGCGCGGCGCCGACTTGGCGGATTCCCAGGCAGGAGCTGCATCGGCAGCCGCGCTGGATTCGTAGGGTTTTTCGAAGAACGGGTCGCGCGATGCCACCGCAGGACGGAAGCCCCGGTGCTGTTCGCGTGGCTCGCGGCCCGGACGGTGCTCGCGCTCCCGTTCGCGGCGTGGAGCGGCGGGGGCAATGGCATCGCGCCCGTCACCGGTCTCGCCCGCCTCGCGCCAGGCACGGCGGCCGTCGTTGATGCGGCCGCGCGGCTGGTCTTCTTCGTACTCGATGGCTTCGAGCTCGATCTTTTTCTTGATGAGCTTTTCAATGTCGGCCACCAGACGGGCATCGCTTCCCGACACCAGCGTGACCGCCAGACCCGACGCGCCGGCACGGCCCGTGCGGCCGATGCGGTGCACGTAGTCTTCGGCGTTGAAGGGCACGTCGAAGTTGAACACCGCCGGCACGTCCTTGATGTCGAGGCCGCGGGCGGCCACGTCGGTGCACACCAGCAGATCGACTTCGCCCTTCTTGAAGGCCTCCAGGGCTTTCAGGCGTTCGTCCTGGCTCTTGTCGCCGTGCAGCGCGGTGGTCTTGAGGCCTTCGCGCTCCAGGCTGCGCGCCAGACGGGCGCAACCGAGCTTGCTGTTCACGAAGATGAAGGCCTGCTTGATGCCCCGGGTCTTGAGCACCTGGTGGATGGCACGGCGCTTGTCATCGTCGTTGGCGCTGTAGAAGCGCTGCTCCACCGTGGAGGCCGTCTCGTTCGGGCGGGCCACCTCGATGGTGATGGGGTTTTGCAGGTAGCTGCTGGCCAGGCGCTTGATCTCGGGCGAGAACGTGGCCGAGAACAGCAGCGTGGTGCGCTGCTTGGGCAGGTAGGACAGAATGCGCTGCAGGTCGGGCAGAAAACCGATATCCAGCATGCGGTCGGCCTCGTCGAGCACCACGTACTCGACCTGGTTGAGCACCGCGTTCTTGGCTTCGATGTGGTCCAGCAGGCGGCCGGGGGTGGCTACCAGCACCTCGACACCCTTCTTGAGCTCCAGGGTCTGGGGCTTCATGTCCATGCCGCCGAACACCACGGTGCTGCGCAGCTTGGTGTACTTGGCGTACAGCGCGATCTGCTGGGCGACTTGGTCGGCCAGTTCGCGCGTGGGCAGCAGCACCAAGGCGCGCACGGGGTGGCGGGCCGGGGAGGTGGAGCTGCTCTCGTGCTTGAGCAGGCGCTGCAGCAGTGGCAGCGAGAAGGCCGCCGTCTTGCCGGTGCCGGTCTGGGCTGCGCCCATCACGTCCTGGCCGGTGAGCACGACCGGAATGGCCTGCTCCTGGATGGGCGTCATGGACTCGTAGCCCATTTCGGCCACGGCGCGCGAGAGCGGCTCGGCCAGCGATAGATTGGAAAAAGAACTTGTCATTTAGCCCTCTATTGTCGCACCGGTGGCCCAAACACACCATGGGGGTGGTAAGCAAGGGTGTATTCACTGAGCCATGCCGCCAGAGGACTGGCTTTGGTGCTTTTAATTCGATAGCACCAAACCAATAACCATCAATTCACAGATGGCAATATTCAGGAATTCACTCCAGCACGGCGCGCAGCTGGCGCGTGGTCACCGCCAGACGGCGGGCACCGATCTGGGCGATGTTGTTCATCACCGTGAGCGCCGCTTCGGGGTAGCGGTGCGCCCAGGCGTCGAAGTGCGCGCGCGACAGCCGCGCCAGTTGCGCAGGCCCCAATTCGGCCCCGGCGCTGGCGGTGCGGGCGGCGCCGTTGAGAAATGCCATCTCCCCGAAGGCCATGCCCGGCCCCACGGTGGCCAGGCGCAGGCCGCGCTCGGGCGGCCACTGGGTCACGAGGGTGATGTGGCCAGACTGCACCACCAGCAGGTCGCGGTCGGTGTCCCCGGCGTTGAACACCACCCCGTGGGCTGCCATGGGCAGTGGCTCCAGCAGGGCCTCCAGCGCCAGCCGGGCCTCGGCGGCCATGCCTTCACCGATCTCGCCGAGCACATCCTGCTCGGGATAAACAGGCCGCTCGTGCTCGGGCCGCTCGGCCAGGATGGCGGCTTCCGCCCATTCCAGGGCCCGGTCGCCATCGGCGAAGGTGCGAACGCCGGCGCCCGCGTGCTCGGCCGCCACAGGGTCGAGCGCCGCCACGGCGCAGGCCACGCCCTGCTGCGAGAGGTCGCGCACCAGCGCACGCAGCTGGGCCAGGGCCGTGCTGTCCCAGGCCGGCACGCGGCTGGCATCCAGCACCACCCAGCGGTGGCGCGGCTGCAGCATCAGGCGCACCTGCTCGGCCAGGTGCGCGGCGACACCGAAGGACATGACGCCCTGCAGCTCGAACACCGCCACCTGGTTCATGCGCGGCGCCAGCCAGGTGTCGGAGCCCGCGCGGCGCAGGCGGCGCGAGCGCAACTGCCCATCGAGCCGCACGTGGCGCAGCACCTTGGACGCCGAGTCGCGCAGCAGCACGAAGGTGGCCACCACCAGCCCCGCCACGAGGGCACCCACGCCGCCCAGCACGGCGAACACCAGCGCCACCAGCCAGCTTTGCGCCCAGGTCACGCTGGAGCGGCGCGCGTAGCCTGGCGACCACAGCAGCCCGGGCACCTGCATCAGCCCGGCCAGCACCAGCCCGCCGGCCAGGCAGGCCATGGGCACCCAGTGCAGCCACCAGGCGCCCGTGAAGGCCACCACCAGCATGATGCCGGCATGCCAGCGCGGCGCGCTGGCCGAGGCACCGGCCTGCGCCAGCACGATGCGCGAGCGCGAGGCACTGGTGGACGCGGGGATCATGCCCACAAGGCCACACAGCACGCCCAGCAGGCTCTCGCGCCGCAGCGCCTGGTTGGGGTTGCCGCGCAGGCCGTGGTCGAGCTCCAGCTCCTGGTTGAAGACCAGGATCTCCAGGCTGTTGACCAGGGCCATCAGCAGGGCCAGCACCACCAGCGCCGAGCCGTGCCGGTGCGCCAGTTCCAGCCAGGGAATGCCCGTCCAGTCGGGCCACAGCGGCCCGGCAAAGGCACTCTGGCTGACGGCCGGGGCGAACACGTTGCCCATGCCCACACCCCACAGGCCCGCCACGGCCACGGCCAGTGCCACCAGCACCACGGCCGTGAGCAGGCCCGGCATGCGCGGCCAGCGCCGGCGCAGCAGCACCGCCAGGCCCACCACCGCGAGGGCGGCCACGGAGTGCCACAGGGTACGCAGGTCCCAACCCCACCCGGCGCCCGCCCCCAGGCCATTGCGCAACTGCCCCACCACCATGGACAGGCCCACGCCCGCCGCAAAGCCATGGGTCACCGAAATCGGCAGGAAGCGCGCCACCGAGGCCAGGCGCAGCACCCCCAGCAGCCACTGAAAGCCGAACGCCAGCGCCACGGTGGCACCGCTCACGGCAAGCACCTGGCGCGCCGTCAGGCCCAGTGTGCCGGCTGCGCCGTAGGCCGTGGCCACCACGGCGGCGAACAGCAGGGCCACCACGGTGGTCGGCGCATAGACGACCCCCGGGCGTGGCGCCAGCACGGTGAGCAGCAACCCAGGCAAGGCGGCCGACCACAGGGCCAGGGCCGCCAGCGAGTAGCCGCCTGCCAGCGGCGCGAAGGCCAGCAGGCCCAGGCCCACCGCATGGGGCACCGTGACGGCAGCGGCAGACCATGCCGCCGCCGCGCCCGAGGGCGGGCGGCTGGCAGCGCCCGGTGAGGGCCCCTGCCCGGCTACAGGCGGATGGGACAGCGACTCGGGAGGCATGGCGTACGCAAAAAAAGAGGGAGGGACCGTTCAGCCCCCGCGAACCTCACCGCAGGCCTGTGCAGCGATGTCCATCACAGATTGCGGGCGGCAAAGGTGTCGCAACCCTTGACGCTGCCGTTCTGCAGTCCGGCGTTGAACCAGCGCTGGCGCTGCGCGCTGCTGCCGTGGGTGAAGCTCTCGGGCACCACCCGGCCGCCGCCGGCACCTTGCAGGGCGTCGTCGCCGATCTTGGCGGCCGCGTTCATGGCCTCTTCCACATCACCCTGCTCCAGGATCTTGCGGGCCGCCTGCGCATGGTGCGCCCACACGCCGGCAAAGCAGTCCGCCTGCAGCTCCAGCCGCACGGACAGGGCGTTGTACTCGGCCTTGCTCACGCGGCCGCGCATCTGGTCCATCTTGCCGCTGATGCCCAGCAGGTTCTGCACGTGGTGGCCGACCTCGTGCGCGATCACGTAGGCCTGCGCGAAATCGCCGGGCGCACCCAGGCGGTTCTTGAGGGTTTCGTAGAAACCCAGATCGATGTACACCTTCTGGTCGGCCGGGCAGTAGAACGGCCCCATGGCCGCCTGGCCCGCGCCGCAAGCCGTGGGCGTAGAGCCGCGAAACAGCACCAGCCGGGGCTCCTGGTAGGTGCCCCCGCCCTGGCGGAAAACGCCCTGCCACACGTCCTCGGTATCGGCCAGCACGGTGGAGACGAAGCGCGCCATGGTGTCGTCGGCCGGCGGGCGCTGGGCTGGCCCCTGCTGTTGCTGCTGCACCTGCGCGGGCGGGCCACCGCCACTGAGCATGCCCAGGATGGTCAGCGGATTGATGCCCAGCACCCAACCGCCCACCAGGGCGATGACGATGGTGCCGATGCCAATGCTGCGCCCGCCAAAGATAGGCGAACCGCCACCACCCCCGCCACCCCGGCGGTCCTCCACATTGTCGGACTCGCGATTGCCTTCCCATTTCATCGTTGTTCTCCAGCACCCCCAACGGACGGGGGCATGGACAGCATGTTACGCGCGGCGCGCCCTCCCCGGGGGCCAGCACAAGTAGGAGAGCAGCGCGCTACCATGCAGTCTGTTTCTCGTACGTGAGCGCCCCACCCCATGCTGCACCACCCCCACACCCCGCACGGCGCAAGCAATCCCGTCATCCTGCTCACGGGGTTCGATCCTTTCGGCGCAGATGCCATCAATCCCAGCTGGCTGCTGGCCCAGGCCCTGCAGGGCCAGCGCATCGGCGGGCACACCGTGGTGGCTGCGCAACTGCCCACCGTGTTCGGGCTGGCGCTGCAGCGGCTGACGGCCTTGCACCGGCAACTGCAGCCGGCGCTCACCGTGTGCCTGGGGCAGGCGGGAGGACGGGCGGCCCTGTCGATCGAGCGCATCGGCATCAATGTGGACGATGCGCGCATCCCCGACAACCAGGGCGCGCAGCCCGTCGACACGGCCGTGGCCCCCGGAGGCCCGGCCGCCTACTTTGCCAGCCTGCCCGTCAAGGCCATGCTGCGCGCGGTGCAGCAGACCGGCGTGCCCTGCGAGGTATCGCAGACGGCCGGCACCTTCGTCTGCAACCATGTGCTCTACGGGCTGATGCACCACCTGGCGCGCGAAGGCGTCGCCGGCATGCGCGGTGGCTTCGTGCACGTGCCCTGGCTGCCCGGACAGGGCGCGCCCCACCTGGCGCTGCGCGACATGGTGCGCGGCCTGCATGCCGCGCTGTGGGCGGCCGTCCTCGCCCGGCAGGACATCGTCCTGGGCGCAGGCGCCACCCACTGACCGCCGGGTACGCCCTGTGCCACCGGCCGCGCATGCTGTGTACAGTCCAGGTATGCGCCCCGCCCTGCTTTCTGAACCCTCCGCCACCCTGGGGCCCCAGGCCACCGCCGACCTGCTGGACTGGACAGCGCTGGCCGATGAAATAGCCGCCCTGGTGGCGGACGACGGCATCCAGGTGCCGCCCCGCAGCGTGCTGGCACTGGCAGGCGGCGCCAGCCTGTTCGTGATGCCGGCCAACGACCGCGCGGTGGCCATGGCCAAGCTGATCACCCTCACCCCCGGCAATGCGGCGCGCGGCCAGCCCACCATCCAGGGCGATGTGGTGGTGTTCGACGTGGCCAGCGGCCAGCGCCGCGTGGTGCTGGACGGCCCCACCGTCACGGCACGCCGCACGGCCGCCGTCTCGCTGCTGGCAGCGCAGCGCCTGGCGCAGGTGCCGCAGGGCCCGCTGCTGGTGGTGGGCGCCGGCGTGCAAGGCCTGGCCCATGTGCAGGCCTTTGTGGAAGTGCTCGGCGTGCGCGAGGTCTGGGTGGCATCGCGCAGCGCGGCCAGTGCCGAGGCCCTGGCACAGGCGGCCCGCGCCCTCGGTGCCCAGGCCCGGGTGGTGCAGGACGCCGACGCGGCCCTGGCACATTGCCCGCTGGTGGCCGCATGCACCCCGGGCACGGCCGTGGTCCTGAGCGCCCAGCCCCGGCCCGATGCCTTCATCGCGGCGGTCGGCGCCTACACCCCCACCATGGCAGAACTGTCGCCCGGGCTGTGCCAGTGGATGGCGCAGCATGGCACGGTGGTGGTCGATACGGCCGATGCCGGGCACGAGGCCGGCGACCTGCTGCAGGCCGGACTTGACGTGGCGCGCCTGCCCACGCTGCAGGACGTGGTGCGGCAAGGCGCGCGCCCCCGCACCGGGCCCGTGCTGTTCAAGAGCTGCGGCTGGGCAGGCTGGGACCTGGCGGCCGCCCGCCTGGTGCTGCGCGCCACCCGCACCGCGCATTCGGACATGGGCGAAAACACGCGATCAGGAACACATTCCCAGCCCGGGAGCGGCACCCCATGAGCACCCCCACCCGTTTTCGTGGCCAGAGCCTGCGCACCCAGATCTCACTGGTGTTTGCACTGCTGGTGATCGGGCTGGCCGTGCTGCTCTCCCTGGGTTTCGGCGAACTGCTCAAGCGGCGCGTGCAACGCGATGCCGGCCATGCCCTGCGCACCGTGGCCGATAACGCCAGCCGCCAGCTTGCCAACGGCCTGCTGGAGCGCAGCAGGGCCGTGAAGGTACTGGCCGATGCGCCCGGCATATGGGAAAAGGGGCTCGATTCGCCCGAAGTGCACCAACTGCTGGCGCGCACCCAGGCCATCGATCCGCACAGCCTGTGGATCGGCGTGGCCGATGCCCAGGGCGTGGTACGGGCCGCCACGAAGGGACTTCTGGAAGGCCAGAGCGTGCGCGAGCGCCCCTGGTTCATCGCCGGCCTGCAGGAGATGCACGTGGGCGACGTGCACCCGGCCAAGCTGCTGGAGCAGTTGCTGCCGCCCAACGCCTCGGGCGAGCCCTACCGCTTCGTGGACTTCGCCGCCCCCATCCACGCGGGGCGGGCCACCGCGGGCGTGCTGGGAATGCACGGCAGCTGGGAGTGGACGCGCGAGGTACTTGAAAGCCTGGCCCCCATCGGTATACAGGGCGCCTCGGTGGACCTGTTCGTCTTTGACCGCGCCGGCAAACTCATTTTCTCGCCCCAGGAATACCGCAGCCAGCTCGAAGCCGGCGGCCAGCATCTGCCCGTGCCACTGACCGCGGCCACGCGGGAATCGGGCGCGCTGTCTGCGACCGTGGTGCCCTGGGCCGATGGCAAGAATTACCTGACCGCCAGCGTGCGCATGGAAGCGCGCAACGCGGCAAGCGACCTGGGCTGGCACATCGTGGCCCGGGAACCGGTGGAAATCGCGTTTGCGGACGCCGACCGCGCGGTGCGCATGGCACTGGCAATCGGCCTGCTGACCGCAGGGCTGGCCGCAGCCATCGCCTGGATCGCGGCCCGCCGCCTGAGCGAAGACCTCTACGCCCTGGCCGATGCCGCCAGCCTCGTGGAATCGGGCAAGCCCGGAGCCACCATTCCCCTGGTAACCCACAACCGTGACGTGCACCAGTTGTCCGCCGCGCTCAGCAGCATGACGCAGCGCCTCATGGTGGCCCACGAAGCCATGGAAGACCAGGTGCGCATGCGCACCCTGGAGCTGGAGGCGGCCAACCGCGCGCTGGACCTGCAGGCACGCACCGACGCACTCACCGGCCTGCTCAACCGCCGGGGTTTTGACAGCAAGATGGAGTTCGCGCTGGCCCTGGCGCGCCGCAGCCGCAGGCCTCTGAGCCTGGTCAGCGTAGACGTGGACCACTTCAAGCGCGTGAACGACAGCTTCGGGCACGACGCGGGCGACGAAGTGCTGCGCCGGCTCGCACAGACGCTGCAGCAGCGCCTGCGCGCGTCGGATGTGATCGCGCGGCTCGGTGGCGAGGAGTTTGCCGTGGTACTGCCGGACACTGCCGTGGAAGGCGCCCGCGCCATTGCCCAGTCCATCGTGGACGCCATGGCGGCACAGGAGTACCCTCTGGTGGGGCGGATCACGGTGAGCGCCGGCATATCCAGCCTGCGCGACGGGCAGGACAATGTCCAGGAGATGCTGCGCCGCAGCGACGCGGCGCTCTACGAGGCCAAGGGCCAGGGGCGCAACAGGGTGTGCGTGGAGCCCGAGGCCGGGCCGGCGCCGAAATAGCTCCCCAGGCGGTCGGCAAGCCCATCGAGTTCGCCGTCATGGTGCTGGCGCGCGATGGCCAACTGCTCCTGCGCATAGGGCGGGTGGCCCAGCATCATGGCCGTGTTGACGCAGTGGCCACGCTTGGCCATGTGCAGGATGAAGGCATCCAGCACCTCGCAAGGCCAGTAATGGATGTCGGCCTCGCCCAGGTCGGCATGGCGGGCTGGTGCAAGATGGGGCAGGCTGGGCAGGTCGGCACCCGCCGTGGCGCGGGGTGCGGACGGTTCAACAAAATCGATCATGTTGGACTCCTTCACACGGACCCTGCGAACATCCGCAGGCATGCATCCATGTTAGGCAACTTACCAACGCTTGCACTTCAGCCGAAGTGCAGTGCCCCTGTAGGACGGGACCACCCGGCGGCGGCCCGGCCGGGCACCGCCCCCGGGATCAGGCCTTCGGCAAGGTCACGCCGACCTGGCCCTGGTACTTGCCGCCCCGGTCCTTGTAAGAGACTTCGCAGACGTCGTCCGGATCGCTTTCGAAGAACAGCACCTGCGCGCAGCCCTCCCCGGCATAGATGCGGGCCGGCAGCGGCGTGGTGTTGGAGAACTCCAGCGTCACGTAGCCCTCCCATTCGGGCTCGAACGGCGTGACGTTGACGATGATGCCGCAGCGCGCATAGGTGCTCTTGCCCAGGCAGATGGTGAGCACATTGCGCGGAATGCGGAAATACTCCATGGTGCGCGCCAGCGCAAAGCTGTTGGGCGGGATGATGCAGCTGTCGCCATGGAAGTCGACGAAGCTCTTTTCATCGAAATTCTTCGGGTCCACCACCGTGCTGTGGATGTTGGTGAAGACCTTGAATTCGGGCGCGCAGCGGATGTCGTAGCCATAGCTGCTGGTGCCATAGCTGATGATCTTGCGGCCTTCGGCCTCGCGCACCTGCGCGGGTTCAAAGGGCTCGATCATTCCGTGCTCGGCCGCCATGCGGCGGATCCATTTGTCGCTTTTGATGCTCATTGGGTTAACTCCTGCGCCGTATTCTAGGCAGGACACTGTCACCGCCCCGCGCGTCACCCCACGGACACGGGCGTTTTTGCATGCTTCCTGCCAGGAAGCACATCACCACTGCCCCGCACGCCGGGCACTTCACCTCAGCTTTTTCTCGCGGATGTGGCGCGCCAGGCCGCAGTAGCCTTCCTTGAAGAGGATTTCGCTCTCCAGCTTGGCGGGCAGCAGCTTCTCCTTGAGGTCCGCTGCCGCCTGGTTGCCCTGCGAGCGGCGAATGAAACCGATGGCCTCCTCGAACTTCGACACCTCGGAGCGGCAGGCTTCCTGCGCCCGCTGTGCAGCGGTGCTGTCGCTCGCCAACTGGGCCCAGGCAGATCCGCTGGCCAGCAGGCCGACCGCCAGTACAAGAAAGGAAGCGGTGCAGGACAGGTTATGCAACATGGTCCCAGACGCCGGGCCGCCGATCAGGTGCCTGCAGCCTGCACATCCGGCAACGACTGGCTGATCACCGTGCGCTCGACCAGGCGGTCGTCGCCCAGCACGATCATCGCGAACAGCAGTTCGTCCAGGTTGTTCGCCTGGGCGGTCTTGCGCGCCAGCAGCGGGGTGGCGGCGGGGTTGATGACAACGAAGTCGCCCTCGCAGCCCGGCTGCAGGTTGCCCACCACGCCACCCAGGCCCAGGGCCTTTGCGGCGCCCGCCGTGTGCTGCCACCACAGCTGCTGGGGCGACAGGCTCAGGCCGGGCTTGGTCTGCCCCTCGCGGCCCACGTAGTAGGCGGCCAGCATGGTGCGAAAGGGGCTGAAGCTGGTGCCCCCGCCCACGTCGCTGGCCAGGCCGTAGCCGAAACCCACGCGGTCGGCGCCTGCATAGTCGAAGAAGCCGCTGCCCAGGAACAGGTTGCTGGTGGGGCTGACCGCTGCCACGGTGCCGGTGTCGCGCATCAGCGCCCGGTCGTCGTCGTCGAAATGGATGCAGTGGGCATACACAGCGCGCTCGCGCATCAGCCCGTAGTCGCCGTACACCGCAAGGTAGCTGCGCGAGGCCGGGAACAGCTCGCGCGCCCAGCGCACCTCATCGAGGTTCTCGGCCACGTGCGACTGGATCCACACGTCGGAGTGGCGCGCCGCCAGTTCGCCCGCGCCCTGGAGCTGCTCGTGCGTGCTGGTGGGCGCAAAGCGCGGCGTGATGGCATAGCCCAGCCGGCCCACGCCGTGCCAGCGCCGGATCAGTGCCTCGGTGTCGATCAGGCTCTGCTCGGTGAGGTCGCGCACGCCATCGGGCGAGTGGCGGTCCTGCAGCACCTTGCCGGTGATCAGGCGCAGCTGCTGGCGCTGCGCCTCGGTGAACAGTGCGTCCACGCTGGCGGGGTGCGAGGTGGCGAAGGTCAGCGCCGTGCTCACGCCGTTGCGCAGCAGCTCTTCGACGAAGAAGCCGGCGACCTGCGCGCCATAGGCCGGGTCGACGAAGCGCGACTCGTGCGGAAAGGTGTAGTTCTCCAGCCAGGGCAACAGCCCGTCTGCCGGCGCGCCGATCACGTCGGTCTGGGGGAAGTGGATGTGCATGTCCACGAAGCCGGGCGCTATGATGCGGCCCGGCAGGTGCTCGACCGCACCCTGCCCGTAGGTGGGTGCCAGCGCCGTCCAGGCACCCGCGGCCACGACGCGCTGGCGGCCTGCGCCGTCGGGGGCGATGGCCAGCAGGCCGTCCTCGTCATACAGGGCCGAGCCATCGTCGGCGAAACGCAAAAGGGCAGAACGGTAGACACGCATGGGCGCAAGCTTAGCGGCAGCGGCGCGCCGCTGCATATGCGTGTGCCTATAGTGGATATGCGCCCTTGGGCAAGGCGGGGTCAGTGGGCCAGCTTGCCCTGTACGCCGTCGACCAGCCAGTTCATCTTGAGGATCTGCGCATCACCGAGCACATGGCCGGCGGCGATCACCTCGTTGCCCTCGTTGTCGCGCACCGGCGCCTTGCCGGCACGGAAAGGGTGCAAGGTACCGTCGCCCACGGCCTTCTGCGCGGCCAGCACCTCCTGCTGCACGGCGGCAGGCACCTTGGGGCCGAAGTCGCCCACGCGGATCATGCCCTCGCGCACGCCACCCCAGACAGTGCCGCTCTTCCAGGTGCCGGCCTGCACGGCGCGCACTCGCTCGGTGTAGTACCGACCCCACTGGTGGGTGACGGCGATGATCTGCGCGTCGGGCCCCGCGCCGCGCATGTCGGAGTGGTAGGCCACGGCCATCTTGCCGCGCTCCTGCGCGGCGGCCATCACGGCGGTGGAGCCGGTGTGGAAGGCGATCACGTCGACATCCTGGTTGAACAGCACCATGGCGGCGTCGCGCTCCCTGGGCGGGTCGAACCAGACGTTGAGCCAGACCACCTTGACCGTGGCCTTGGGGTTCACCGAGCGCATGCCCAGCGTGAAGGCATTGATGCCCTGCAGCACCTCGGGAATGGGAAAGCCCGCCACATAGCCGGCCACGCCGGTCTTGCTCATGCGGCCCGCCGCGATGCCGGCCAGGTAGCGGCCCTCGTAGTAGCGCGCATTGGCCACGGCCACGTTGGCAGCCGTCTTGTAGCCGGTGATGGACTCGAACTTCACGTTCGGATAGTCCTGCGCCACCTTGAGCGTGGGCTCCATGTAGCCAAAGCTGGGCGTGAAGATGATCTGGTGGCCCGTGGCCGCCAGGTCGCGGATCACGCGCTCGGCGTCGGCCCCCTCGGCCACGTTCTCGACGAAAGTCGTCTTGACCTGGTTGCCCAGCGCCGCCTCCACGGCCTTGCGGCCATCGTCGTGCTGCTTCGTCCAGCCCGCCTCGGTAATGGGCGAGACATAGACGAAGCCGGCCTTGACCGGCCCGGTTTTGGGCGCTGCGGCCGCTGGCTGGCCAAGGGATTGAGAAAAGGCGGGGGAGATGGAAACGGCGCCGAAAAGCGCACTCACACAGACCGCACGCAGTGCGGTGGCGAGGTTTTTGTACATGGTAGTCCTCTACATGGTCCCGATGACAGAAAAAGCAAAAGGCTGCCGGGACAGCAGCCTTTGCAAGGGCAGTATTGTAGCCAGCGGGCCGCGCAAGCGCGGGCGCGACGCTTCCTCAGCGCAGTCGCAGGGCGCCCGATGGCGCCCCCAGGCGGAAGGCGCCCACCACCTCGGCCAGGCGCGCGGCCTGGTCCTTGAGGCTCTCGGCAGCGGCTGTGGATTCCTCCACCAGCGCCGCGTTCTGCTGCGTCATCTGGTCGAGCTGGCTGACGGCCACGTTCACCTGGCTGATGCCCTGGCTCTGCTCCGATGCGGCAGCGCTGATCTCGCCGAGGATATCGGTCACGCGGCGCACGGAGCTCACGATCTCGCCCATGGTGCTGCCAGCGTTCTGCACCAGCGCAGCGCCCGATTCGACCTTCTCGACCGACTGGCCGATCAGGGTCTTGATCTCCTTGGCCGCTTCGGCGCTGCGCCCGGCCAGGCTGCGCACTTCGCTGGCCACTACGGCAAAGCCTCGGCCCTGCTCACCGGCCCGAGCGGCTTCCACGGCGGCGTTCAGCGCCAGGATGTTGGTCTGGAAGGCGATGCCGTCGATGGTGCCGATGATGTCGGCGATCTTCTTGCTGCTGGCGTTGATCGCGTCCATGGTGCTCACCACCTGGGCCACGACCTCGCCACCGCGCTGCGCCACCTGGGCGGCAGACGCGGCCATCTGGTTGGCCTGCACGGCCGAGTCGGCGCTCTGGCGCACTGTGCTGGTGAGCTCTTCCATGGAGCTGGCCGTCTCCTCCAGGTTGGCGGCGGTCTGCTCGGTGCGCGCGCTCAGGTCCTGGTTGCCGATGGCGATCTGCGTGCTGGCGGTGGAGATGCTGTCCACCACGCCGCGCACCTGCTGCAGCGAGCCGTGCAGCGCACTGCGCATCACGTCCAGCGAGCGCAGCAGATGGCCGGTCTCGTCGTTGGCGTAGCTGGCCTGGGGAGCACCGGTCAGGTCCATGCCGGCGATGGCTTCGGCAATGGCTTCGGCCTGGCGCAGGGGGCGGGTGATGCTGATGGCCAGCAGCCAGGCCAGCAGGGCACCGAGCAGCAGCGAGATGGCGGTGCACACCTGCAGCAGCAGGGTGGTCTGGGCGCGCAGTCCCTCGGCGCGCTTGCCTGCGGCATCCAGTTGGGCGCGTTGCGCGTCCACCATCTGCTGCACACCGGCCAGGTAGTCGCGCGAGGTGGGCTCGAAGCGCTCGGTGAACACCTTGCTGGCGTTCTCCGCATCGCCGGCCTGCTTGAACTTGCTCACCTCTTCCCGCGCAGCGAGGTAGCTCTTGCGCAGCTCACCCACCTTGGTGAAGAGCTGCTTTTCCTCGGCCGTGTCCATCTTCGATTCGATGAACTTCTGCAGCTCGTTGGTCTGGCTGATCGACGCCGCAGTGGCCGGTGCGAAATACGGGATCAGGGCCGCGTCGCTGCTCTTGGCGATGGCCGCTGCGCGCTGCACGCCCGAGGTGGTGTGGCGCAGCCAGTCGGCACCGGCACGCTCGGTCTTGATGTTGTCGTCGACCATGGTGTCGATCTCGGTGCCGAGCTGGCCCAGCCGGAGCACGGCCACGATGGAACTGAGCAGGAACAGGGCAAGGATCGCACCGAGCACCAGGGTCAGGCGCTTGCCGATGGACAGCTGATTGAGAAACATGGGGAAGACTCCGGTCAGGAACGGGCGTGGGTTGCACAAAAAAAATACGGCCCCCAGGGGCCGCATTCAGCAATGCCAGCACCTTCATGGGAGCCAACAAATGCTTACAGAAAATTGAATTATAGGATTTACCCTGGGTTTCTGCAGGCCGCGGCACCCGGTTTCGGCCTCTCTGGGCCTTGCCGCCGGGTCTCTCAGTAGTCGTGCTCCATGAAGCGCTCGAAGCGCTCCTTGAGCTTGTGCTCCCACACGCGCTTGTCGGCGTTGCCCGCAAAGCTGGCTTCAAAACTGTTGAATGCCAATTGGTAGGCATGGCGCACCGTCATGCCGGTGGCGGCGAACACCTCGGTGAAGTTGTCGTTGATGTAGCCGCCGAAGTAGGCCGGGTCGTCCGAATTGACCGTGGCGGCCAGGCCGGCATCGAGCAGCTTCGCCAGGTTGTGGTCGCCCAGGTTGGGGAACACGCACAGCTTCTGGTTGGACAGCGGGCACACGGTGAGGGCGATGCGGTCTTGCGCCAGGCGCTGCATCAGCGCGGCGTCGTGCACGGCCTGCACGCCGTGGTCGATGCGCTCGACCTTGAGCACGTCGAGCGCGCTCCAGATGTAGGCCGGCGGCCCCTCCTCGCCCGCATGGGCCACCAGGTGCAGACCCAGCTCGCGGCAGCGGGCGAACACGCGCGCGAACTTCTCGGGCGGGTTGCCGACCTCGCTGCTATCGAGGCCCACGCCGACGATCTTGTCCAGAAAGGGCTGGGCCTGCTCCAGCGTCTCGAAGGCCGACTCCTCGCTCAGGTGGCGCAGGAAGCACAGGATCAGCGTGGCGCTGATGCCCAGGTCCTTGCGCGCATCCACGCAGGCGTGGTGCAGGCCGTTGATCACGGTTTCCATGGCCACGCCGCGTTCGGTGTGCGTCTGCGGGTCGAAAAACAGCTCGGCGTGCAGCACGTTGTCGGCTGCGGCGCGCACCAGGTAGGCGCGCGCCATGTCGTAAAAATCCTGCTCATGCAGCAGCACGCTGGCGCCCGCGTAGTAGATATCGAGGAAGCTCTGCAGGTTGGTGAAGGCATAGGCGCTGCGCAGCGCTTGCACATCGGCGTAGGGCAGCGACAGGCCGTTGCGCTGCGCCAGCGCGAAGATCAGCTCGGGCTCCAGCGAGCCCTCGATGTGGATGTGCAGCTCGGCCTTGGGCATGGCGCGCAGCAGCTCGGGGATGCGCGCGGCGGGAATGGGGGGAACCTTGAACATCAGCAAACTCCAAAGGTGATGCCGCTCGCGCGCAGGTAGCGGCGGTAGGCGGATGATGCCTTGTCGGCGGCGGTATGCAACTCTGCGCGCAGGTCCAGCGGCAGGCGTTGCGGTGTCTGGGACTCCAGCACCGGCTGGTCCTGGGTGAAGATGGTGTGCTGGAAGGCCTGCAGCTTCTCGTCGGGCGATTCGAAATCGGCCACGGCCAGGCGGAACCACACGCGGCTGGTCTCGGGCGTGAGCGGGCACACGAACAGCGCGATGGACTCGCGCCAGTCGGCCACGGCCGTGGTGCCGGCTTCAGGCACCTTGGTCAGCACTGCGGTGTAGGGGCCCGTGACCTCGTAGGTGTACTCCACCTGGGCTGGCGCCATCGAGTGCAGGTTGGACTGCGGCTGCCAGGCCTTGCAACCCGTGGCGCGCAGGCCGGTGGGCGTGGGCTCGACGCGGTAGTCGTCGATGGCCGTGGCCTCGCGCGTGCCCAGCCAGCCGTCGTGCACGAAGCCAAAGTGCGCCATGTCCAGGAAGTTCTCGACGATGCGCGGGGCGCTGGTCGCCACGTCGTAGGGGCCGCAGTTGAGCTTGCGCAGGCGGGCATCGCCCTCGGCCTCGAAGGCGGGCGGCACGGCATCGCCCGCTGCGAGCTGCACCCAGACCAGGCCGTTGGCCTCCAGCACGCCATGGCGCAGGGCACAGTGCGCGGCGGGCGGCGTGAACTGCGGAAGGGCCGGCACATGGACGCACTGCCCGTTGGCCGCGAACTGCCAGCCATGGTAGGGGCACTCCAGGCGGCCACCCTGCACCCGGCCCAAAGACAGGCGCGCGCCCCGGTGCGGGCAGCGGTCCGTGAAGGCCTGCACCTGGCCCTGGGCATCGCGCCAGAGCACGAGGGCATGCTGCAGCAATTGCACAGCCAGGGGCGCCTGCTCCACTGCGTGCGACAGGGCCACGGGGTGCCAGAGGGTGGTTTCGATCATGGGAATGCTTTTTGTTTTTCAAGGGCTCGGCGTGCAGCCCTGTGGACATTCTGTACGGCCCCAACGAAAAAGGGAACGTGCCGCGCACGTTCCCTTTCCTGGACCAGGCCGCCAGGGCCTGGTGACGGGGCTGCTTACTTCTTGTCGCCGCCGGGGATCTTGCCTTCCACGCCCTTGACGTAGAAGTTCACGCCGCTCAGGAACTTGTCGTCGGCGACGGCGTCCTTGGCGACCACTTCCTTGCCGTCCTGGCCTACGATGGGGCCCTTCCAGATCTGGAAGCTGCCGTCGGCCAGGCCCTTCTTGATGGCTTCGACCTTGGTCTTGGTGTCGGCGGGCACGTCTTCGGCGATGGAAACGATGTCGATCGCTCCTTCCTTAACGCCCCACCAGCTCTGGCCCGTGGCCCACTTGCCTTCCAGCGCGTCCTTGGTGGCCTTGATGTAGTACGGGCCCCAGTTGATCACGGCCGATGCCAGGTGGGCCTTGGGGCCGTAGGCGGTCATGTCGCTGTCCCAGCCGAAGGCGCGCTTGCCCTTTTCCTGGGCGGTCTTGAGCACGGCGGGCGAGTCGGTGTTCTGGAACAGCACGTCGGCGCCGCCGTTGATCAGCGAGGTGGCGGCTTCGGTTTCCTTGGGCGGGCTGAACCATTCGTTGACCCACACCACCTTGGTCTTGATCTTGGGGTTGACCGACTGCGCACCCAGCGTGAAGCTGTTGATGTTGCGGATCACTTCAGGGATCGGCACCGAGCCCACCACGCCAAGCGTGTTGGTCTTGGTCATGGCACCGGCGATCACGCCGGCCATGTAGGCGCCTTCGTAGGTGCGGCTGTCGTAGGTGCGCACGTTGTCGGCGGTCTTGTAGCCGGTGGCGTGCTCGAACTTCACGTCCTTGAAGTCGGGGGCGATCTTCTGGATGGACTCCATGTAGCCGAAGGTGGTGCCGAAGATCAGCTTGTTGCCCTGGCCGGCCAGGTCGCGCAGCACGCGCTCGGCATCGGCCGATTCGGGCACGCTCTCGACGAAGCTGGTGACCACCTTGTCGCCGAATTCCTTCTCGATGGCCTTGCGGCCATTGTCATGGGCAAACGACCAGCCGCCGTCGCCCACGGGGCCGACATAGGCGAACGCGATCTTCAGTGGCTCGGGCTTGGGCGCGGGCGCAGAGGCCACGGGCGCCGGGGCGGGCGCAGGCGCCGCAGCGGCCGGCTCTTCCTTCTTGCCACAGCCCACCAGTGCGGCAGCGGCTACAGCGGAGAGCGCAGCCACCTTGAGCAGGGAGCGTTTCTGCAGATCAGTCATGTCGGTTCCTTTTGAAGAGAAGAAAGAAAGTGTTGCAACAGCGGGGGAACGAAAACAGCGATTATGGGGTGATCTACCGGGCGGTAACCAAAGGTTTTTGGGGGACATGCAGCCCGAAAGGCTTCAGCGCCCGGCAGGATGCAAGATCCAAGCCGAGCACGTGCCCCACGGGAAGGCATTCGTCCGTATTCACGAACCCGGGTAGAAAGGTTTGCCCAGCGAGGCGGGCATGTTGATGCGGATCCACGCCGGGTTGCGCGAAATCAGGGCCAGCACCACGATGGTGGCCACGTAGGGCAGCATGCTCAGCAACTGGCTGGCCACCTGCACGCCCGTGGCCTGCAGATGGAACTGCAGCATGGTCACGCCGCCGAACAGGTAGGCCCCGAGCAGCACGCGCGCCGGGCGCCAGGTGGCGAAGGTGGTCAGCGCCAGCGCGATCCAGCCGCGGCCAGCCACCATGCCCTCCACCCACAGCGGGGTGTAGACGGTGGAGATGTAGGCCCCCGACAGGCCGCACAGCGCGCCGCCGGCCACCACGGCCGCCAGGCGGATGCGGCGCACCGGGTAGCCCAGCGCGTGGGCCGACTCGGGCGACTCGCCCACCGAGCGCAGCACCAGTCCGGCGCGCGAGCGGTACAGGAACCAGATGAGGGCTGCCACCAGCACCATGGTGAGATAGACCACCGGGTGCTGCTGGAACAGCGCCGGCCCGAGCAGCGGCACCTCGGACAGACCGGGGATGGCGTACTTGGGCATCTCGGGCAGCTTGGCCTGCACGTAGCTGATGCCCAGGAAGGCCGAGAAGCCCACGCCGAACAGGCTGAGCGCCAGCCCCGTGGCGTACTGGTTGGTGTTGAGCCAGATCACCAGCACGCCGAAGATGGCGGCCAGCAAGGCCCCGGCGGCCATGCCGGCCGCGAAGCCCAGCCAGCTGTTGCCGGTGTGTACCACGGTGGCGAAGCCGGCGATGGCGGCGCACAGCATCATGCCCTCGGCGCCGAGGTTGACGATGCCGGCCTTCTCGTTGATCAACAGGCCCAGCGCCGCGATGGCCAGGACGGTGCCCGCACTCAGCGTGGCGCCTATGAGCAGTGCATAGGATTCCATATCAAGCTTCCTTCCTGACCGAGAGATTCACGCAGAGGCGGTGGTGGTGGTTCATGCCTTCACCCCTTTCGTGCCGACCCAGCGCACGCGATAGGCAATCAGCGTGTCGCAGGCCAGCAGCGTGAACAGCAGCAGGCCCTGGAACACGCCCGTGAGCGACTTGGGCAGGCCCATGCGCGACTGCGCCAGCTCGCCGCCGATATAGAACATGCTCATCAAAATCGCCGAGAGGATCATGCCCACCGGGTGCAGCCGCCCGACGAAGGCGACGATGATGGCCGCGAAGCCGTAGCCCGCCGGCACATAGGGCGTGAGCTGGCCGATGGGGCCGGCCACTTCGAGCGCGCCCGCCAGACCGGCAGCGCCGCCCGAGATCAGCAGCGCCACCCACAGCGCACGGCGCGACGAGAAGCCCGCGTAGCGCGCCGCCGCCGGCGCCAGCCCGCCCACCTGCTGGGCAAAGCCCGCGCGGGTGCGGAACAGAAACACCCACAGCGCGGCAGCACCGGCCAGGGCCAGCAGCAGGCCGATGGACATGCGCGAGCCCTGCATCAGGCGCGGGATCTGCGTCACGCGCTCGAAGGTCTTGGTTTGTGGAAAGTTGTAGCCCATGGGGTCCTTCCACGGGCCGTAGACCAGGTAGCCGAGCACCAGCGTGGCCACGTAGACCAGCATCAGGCTGACCAGGATCTCGCTGGCGTTGAACTTGTCGCGCAGCAGCGCCGTGAGCCCCGCCCAGGCCATGCCGCCGAGCACACCGGCCAGCAAAATGGCCGGCACGATCCAGGGCCCGGTGGTCTTCTCGGCCAGCAGCGCCACGCCGCCGGCCGCCACGGCGCCGATGACGAACTGGCCCTCGGCGCCGATGTTCCAGACGTTGGAGCGAAAGCACACGGCCAGGCCGAGCGCGATGAGCAGCAGCGGCGTGGCCTTGACCATCAACTCGCCGATGGCGTAGGGCGTCTTGATCGGCTCCCAGAAGAAGATCTGCAGCGCACGCACGGGGTCTTTGCCCAGCGCGGCGAACAGCACCACGCCGATCAGTACGGTAATGGCCAGCGCCAGCAGCGGCGAGCCGAAGGTCCACAGCCGCGAGGCCTGGGGGCGTGGTTCTAGCTTAAGCATGGTGGTGCTCCCCGCCAGCGGCCACTGCGGCCTGCGCTAGGTGACCCTGCACGTCGGCATGCCACAGCCCGCTCATCCACTCGCCGATGCGCTCCACGGTGGCCTCGGCGCGCGGCACCGAGGGCGATAGGTGGCCCTTGGCCACGACATGCAGGCGGTCGCAGATTTCAAACAATTCGTCCAGCTCCTCACTGACCACCAGCACGGCGCAACCGGCATCGCGCAGCGCCAGGATTTCGCCGCGGATCTGCGCGGCCGCGCCCACGTCCACACCCCAGGTGGGTTGCGAGACGATGAGCAGCCGGGGCTTGGCGTCGATCTCGCGGCCCACGATGAATTTCTGCAGGTTGCCGCCCGACAGCGACTTGGCGGCCGCATGCGGGCCACCGGCCTTGACGTGGAAGCGCTCGATGATGGCGCGCGCATGCGATTCGAGCGCACCCACCTTGATCCAGCCGCTGCCCGCCACCGAATTGGTGCGCGTGAGCAGCAGGTTGTGCGCCAGGCCCATGGTGGGCACGGCGCCGCGGCCCAGGCGCTCCTCGGGCACGAAATGCAGGCCCAGAGCGCGGCGGCGGCTCGGGCCCATGCGGCCGGCGTTCTGGCCGGACACCTGGATGCTGGCCGGCTCGGCGCGCTGGTCTTCACCCGACAGCGCGTAGAGCAATTCCTTCTGCCCGTTGCCGGAGACCCCGGCAATGCCGACCACCTCACCGGCCTTGACCTCGAAGGCCAGGTCCACCAGGTCCACGCCGAACTGGTCGGCGCGCGGCAGCGACAGGCCTTGCACGTTGAGCACGGTGGCGCCGGTCTGCACCTCGCGGTGTTCCAGCGCCGGCGGCTCGGCACCGATCATCAGGCGCGAGAGCGAGGCATTCGATTCCTCGGCCGGGTTGCACACGCCGGTGACCTTGCCGCCGCGCAGCACGGTGCAGGCGGTACACAGCGCCCGGATCTCGTGCAGCTTGTGGCTGATGTAGAGGATGCTGCAGCCCTCGGCCGCGAGCTTGCGCAGCACCACGAAGAGCTTTTCCACCGCCTGGGGCGTGAGCACCGAGGTGGGCTCATCGAGGATCAGCACCTTGGGGTTGGTGAGCAGCGCACGGATGATCTCCACGCGCTGCATTTCGCCCACGCTCAGCGTGTGCACGGGGCGCAGGGGGTCGATGTCAAGGCCGTACTCGGCCGCCTTGGCGGTGATGCGCTGAGTCACCTCGGCCAGGTCCTGGCTCTTGTCCAGGCCCAGCCAGACGTTCTCGGCCACGGTCAGCGTATCGAACAGGCTGAAGTGCTGGAACACCATGGCGATGCCCAGGGCCCGTGCCTCCTGCGGGTTGCGCACCTGCACGGCCTGGCCGTTGAAGTGCACGCTGCCTTCGTCGGGTTTGACCGAGCCGTAGATGATCTTCATCAGCGTGGACTTGCCCGCGCCGTTCTCGCCGAGCACGGCATGGATCTCACCGGGCTGCACCGTGAGGGAGACACCGTTGTTGGCCACCACTGCGGGATAGCGCTTGGTGATGCCCGTGAGCTGCAGCCGGGGCGCCAAGCCCGGGGCATTGGAAAGAGGTGGTGAACTCATGCGGTGGATTGTCTCTCAGTTTGGTGGGTCGTTATAGGGATAAAACTGCCTGCCATCGCTTGTTCAGCATGACCGTAAAGCTATTTTTTTCGTAGCGAGGCAGCCACCGCCTTCACGCAGTCGCGCAGCCACACGGCGGCGGCGGAATGGTGCGTGCGGGCATGCCACAGCTGGTAGTACATGAGGCGCGGAAACTCCACGGGGGCTGGCAGTATGGCCAGAGGCAGGTGGTCCACATAGCGCTCGCAGTACTGGCGCCCGGTGGTCAGCACAAGCAAGCTCGATGCCACGATGGGCGGTATGGCGCTGAAGTGCGCGCAGCGCGCGGTGATGTTGCGCGCCAGGCCCAGGCCGTCGAGGTGCACGTCGATCACGCCGCGCGCGCCGGGGTGGGTGGGCGTGGGGGCGATGTGCTCGGCGGCCAGCCAGCTCTCGGCGTCCCAGCCGCGGCGCACGGCGGGGTGGTCGCGGTTCACGAGACACACCACCTCATCGCCGAACAGGCGGCCCATGTGCAGGTCGTCCGGGGGCTGGGGCCAGTTGCCGATGACCACATCCACGTCGCCCTGCGCCAGGTGGGCGTGGTAGTGCGTGTCGCCCGACAGCGGCAGGATTTCGATGGGGCACATCGGCGCCTCGACCTTGATGCGCGCCACCAGCTGCGGCAGGAAGTAGGGGTCGAGGTAGTCGCTGGCGGCCACGCGGAAGGTGCGCGTGGCGGTGCGCGGATCGAAGCCGCGCGCATCGGAGAACAGGGCCTCGGCCGAGCGCAGAATGGCGCCTGCAGGCTCCACCATGCGCAGCGCCGCGTCGGTGGGCATCATGCTGGCACCCGAGCGCACCAGCAGCGGATCGCCCGCCAGGTCGCGCAGCCGCTTGAGCGCGGCCGACACCGCCGGCTGGTGCATGCCCAGGCGGACGGCGGCCCTCGATACGCTGCGTTCAGTCAACACGGTGTGCAAGACCCTTATGAGATGGAGGTCTATCTTGTCGAAAAGGGCGTGGTCTCGCATACAGGGGCCTGCATTCTTGTCATACGCCATCACGTATGCCGCTGCGCACGATGGATGCGCTGCGCCGCGCGGTGTGGGGAGTGGGGGCGTTTCGGGGTGGGCAAAAAGTGTCGGCGCACTGTACACCGCACAACCGCTGCGCCGTGCCCCTGGAAATCCCTGTGCAGGCCCGCAGGCCCGGGGTCAAGCCCCGCGCAATGCGGCTGCCGCCTCTGCGCGCAGCAGGCCGCCTTGCACGGCCACGGGTGGGCACGCCTGCGCCAGCAGATCGGCACACGGGGTGGCCAGTTGCGGCCCGCCCAGCGCCTGGGCGATGTCCTGCTGGCTTGCGGCATAGACCACGCGTGCGATGCCGGCCCAGAACATGGCACCGGCGCACATCGCACAGGGCTCACCGCTCGCGAACACGGTGGCGCCGCGCAGGGCCTCGGGGCCGAGCGCCGCAGAGGCCTCGCGCACCAGCACCATTTCGGCGTGGCCGGTGCAGTCGCGCGTGGTGTTCTGGTTGTTGCGGGCGGTATGGAGCACCTGCCCTTCGGGCGAAGCCAGTGTGGCGCCGAAGGGGTTGTCGCCCGAAGCCAACGCCTGGCGCGAGGCCTCGATGGCCAGGCGCATGGCGGCGTGGTCCTGCTCACGGAAAGCGGTCGGACTCATATCTCGTCGATCGCGGTGGTGCGCGCCTGCGCTGGGGTGTCCGCACCGATGGCGAAGCGCTCGCCGGTCTTCACGTAGAAGCTGGCGCCAAAGCGCCCCACGGGATGGAAGTCCTGCAGGCGCACGCGCCAGCGTTCGGTGTCCACCAGGCCTTCGCGCACGCCCAGCCACTGTACGCGGCCGATGAAGACGTAGCGGCTGGCGGTCTCCAGCGTTTCGTGCAGCACGCACTCGAAGGCCACGGGTGCCTCGGCGATGCGCGGCGGCGCCACGCTGCGCGAGGGCACGGGTGTGAGGCCGGCGTGCACAAGTTCGCTCTGGTGTGGCGGCAGGCTGTCGCCGCAGGCGTGCATCTGCGCAGCCATGGCCTCGTCGGTGATGTGCACCACGAACTCGCCGGTGCGCAGGATGTTGGCCGCCGTGTCCTTGAGCAGGCCGTCCTTCAGGCGGTTGATGCTGACCATGACCACCGGCGGGTCCTCGCCCAGCATGTTGAACATGCTGAACGGCGCGGCATTCACCGTGCCGTCCTCGCCCAGCGTGGTGATCAGCGCGATGGGGCGCGGCACGATCAGGCTGGCCATGAGCTTGTAGCGCTGGTAGGCGTCTATCTTCGAAAAGTCGATGTCCATGGCCAAGAAAAAAATCGTATACGAAATTTTAACCAATTTATCAAATCAACGCTCATCCATCCAAGAGACGTATACGATTTTCACAAGATCGGCGGCATGCCCTCGTCCGGCAGGCGCAGCCGGGCCTCCAGCGCCAGCAGGTGGCGGTCCATGGCGGCGGCGGCGGCGCTGCCATCGCGCAGGGCAAGGTGCTCCACGAGTTGCTCATGCTCTGCATGCTCGCAGGTGGATTCCCCGGGCGCCTCGTACAGCGCCACGATGAGCGAGCAGCGCGTCATCAGTTCGGTCAGGATGCGCTGCAGCTCGGCATTGCCCGACAGTTCCGCCAGCGCCAGGTGAAAGCCCCCCGCCAGCGCCACCCAGCGCGCATGGTCCTGCTGGTGCAGGGCCTCGTGCTCGGCGCGCATGCGCTGCTTGAGGCGCTGCAGCTCGCCGTGCGTGATGCGCGCAGCCACCATGCGCACGATGCCGGCCTCGACCACGCGGCGCGCGGCGAAGATGTCGCGCGTTTCCTTCGGGCCGGGGCGGGCCACCGTCGCGCCCTTGTTGGGCACGATGTCCAGGATGCGCAGCTCGGCCAGCCGGTGCAGGGCCTGGCGCACCACCGTGCGGCTCACGCCAAAGCGCTCGCACAGCGCGGGCTCGCCCAGGCGCTCGCCGGGGCGCAGCCGGCCGTGCATGACGGCGTCGAGCACGGCCTCGTACACCGGCTGGTCCAGCGTGGCGGCGGGTGGACGGGAAGGCGTTGCGGCGGGCATGGGCAGAAAGGGGGCGCGGTGGCGTGCGACGGTGGAAAGCTGCAATGGTGCGGTGTGCGCGCCAGTGTAGCCAGCCGCCACGGTGCCAGGGCAGCCGACCGGCGCCCACGGGGTGTGGGGCAGCGGCCTTTTTTTGCCCCCGGTGGGCGCGCAGTCATAGCGCGACAGGCATCCTCGTTATACGCTCTGGCATATGCGGTCTGTTGCAGGCGCGCATACGCTCTGGTTCTGACCGATTTGCCCGTTTTTGAGCACCCCACGCATGACGATGACCCCCCGACCTCTCCGCTTCATCCGCCGCGGCCAGCCTGCGGCGCTGCACGACGTACCGCCCGACCGCACCTTGCTGGAAGTGCTGCGCGAGGACCTGGGCTGCACGGGCACCAAGGAAGGCTGCGGCGAGGGCGACTGCGGAGCCTGCACGGTGGTGCTGGGTGAAGAGCGCAATGGCAAGCTGCACTACAGCGCCGTGAACAGCTGCATCCGCCTGGCCCACTCGGTGGACGGCATGGCACTGTGGACGGTAGAAGACCTGGCCGAGGACCCGCTGATCCGCCCCGCCGGCCCGGCCGCGCCGGTGGAAAAGCCCATCACCCTGCACCCCGCGCAGGAGGCCATGGTGCAGTGCCACGGCTCGCAGTGCGGCTTTTGCACGCCGGGCTTCGTGATGAGCCTGTTCGGCATGTACCAGAACCATGTGTGCCAGGGCCAGCCCATCACGCGCGAGCTGGCGCAGGAGGAACTCTCGGGCAACCTGTGCCGCTGCACGGGCTACCGCCCCATCCTCGACGCGGCCCAGCAGATGGCCGCCCTGCCCCCCGTGGCCGTGGACGAAGCGCAGTTGCTGCGCCAGCTGGCACTGCTGCAGCCGCCTGCGGCGGACGGCACGGCCTACCTGGCCCCGACCACCCTGCCCGCCCTGCTCGCCGCACGCGCTGCGCACCCCGGTGCCCAGGTGGTGGCCGGCTGCACCGACGTAGGCCTGTGGGTCACCAAGATGCACAAGCAGTACGCGCAGATCCTGGACGTGACGCGCACTGCCGAGCTGCTGCAGCTCGATGAAGACACGCAACGCATCACCATCGGCGCAGCGGTATCGCTGACCGATGCCTTTGCCGCCCTCACCCGCCAGTGGCCGCAGCTGCACACCTTTGCCACGCGCTTCGCGGGCCTGCCGGTGCGCAACTCGGGCACGCTGGGCGGCAACGTGGCCAATGGCTCGCCCATCGGCGACTCCATGCCGCTGCTGATCGCCCTGCGCGCCCAGATCGTGCTGGCCAGCACGCGCGGCGAGCGCACGCTGGCGCTGGAAGACCTGTACACCGGCTACCGCCAGAACGTGATGGCGCCCGACGAGTTGCTGGTGCGCATCGTGGTGCCTCGCCCGGGCGTGACTGAGGCCTTGAGGGCCTACAAGATATCGAAGCGCTTCGACGACGACATCTCGGCCGTGTGCCTGGTGATGAATCTCGACATCGAGGCCGGCGTGGTGCGCCGAGCCAGCATCGGCGCGGGCGGCGTGGCCGCCACCCCGGCGCGCGCGCGGCAGACCGAAGCCGCCCTCACCGGCCAGCCCTGGAGCGCCGAGACGGTGAAGCACGCCGCCGCTGCCCTGCAGGCCGAGTTCAGCCCCATCTCCGACATGCGTGCCAGCGGCGCCTACCGGCGCACCGTGCTGGGCAGCCTGCTGCAGCGCTTCTGGCTCGAAAGCCAGGGCCAGGACGCGGTGAGCGTGGAAAACTTCCGGATGGAGGCCAGCGTATGAACCAGCGTGACCCCTCTCCCGTGAGCCGCGACGCGGTGGACGACCCGGTGGTGGTGCAGGCCGATGCGCACGCCGACCAGCCCGTGGCGGCTCCCCTGGCGCCCACGCCCCCCGCAACCCTGCGGGCCATGGGCCATTCGCACATCCATGAAAGCGCACGCGCCCAGGTGGCCGGTGCAGCCCACTACATCGACGACCTGCCCGAGATCAAGGGCACGCTGTACGCCTCGCCCATCCTCTCCACCGTGGCCCACGGACGCCTGAACGGCGTGGACGCGAGCGCCGCCCTGGCCCTGCCCGGCGTGCGCGGCGTGGTGCTGTCGGCCGACGTGCCGGGCGACAAAATGCTGGCCGCCTTTGCGCACGACGAGCCGGTGTTTGCCATGGACACGGTGCAGCACATCGGCCAGGTCATCGGCCTGGTGGTGGCCGACACGGTGATGCAGGCGCGCCGCGCCGTGCGCGCCGTGAAGCTCGACATCACGCCGCTGCCGGCCGTGCTTACGGTGCAGGACGCGCTGGCGGCCGAAAGCTATGTGCTGCCCCCGGTGTTCGTGCGCCGGGGCGATGCGGCGGCCGGCCTGGCCGGCTCAGAACACCGCCTGCAAGGCACCTTCGACGTCGGTGGGCAGGAGCACTTCTACCTCGAAGGCCAGATCGCCTACGCCATGCCGCTGGAGCAGAAGCAGTGGTGGGTCTATTCGAGCACCCAGCACCCGGGCGAGGTGCAGCACTGGGTGGCGCATGCCCTGGGCATCGACAACCACGCGGTGCGCGTGGAGTGCCGGCGCATGGGCGGGGGCTTTGGCGGCAAGGAGACGCAGGCCGGGCACCTGGCCGTGTGGGCCGCCGTGGCCGCAAACAAGCTGGGCCGCCCCATCAAGCTGCGCCTGGACCGGGACGAGGACTTCATGGTCACCGGCAAGCGCCACCCGTTCGCCTACCGCTACGACGTGGGCTTTGACGGCACGGGCCGCATCACCGGGCTGAACCTGCACATGGCGGCCAACTGCGGCTTCTCGGCCGACCTGTCGGGCCCCGTGGCCGACCGCGCCGTGTTCCACAGCGACAACGCCTACTACCTGAGCGACGTGGAGATCGCCTCCTACCGCTGCAAGACCAACACCCAGAGCCACACGGCGTTCCGCGGCTTCGGCGGCCCGCAGGGCGTGATCGTGATCGAGGCCATCCTGGGCGACATCGCGCGCGCCCTGGGTCTGGACGCGCAGGACGTGCGCCTGCGCAACCTCTACGGCCGCGACGCGAGCGAAGCCCGCAACGTCACCCACTACCAGATGACCGTGGAGGACAACATCCTGCACGAGCTCATGCCCCAGCTGGAGCGCGACGCCAACTACCGCCAGCGGCAGGCAGCGATTGCGGCATGGAACGCCACCAACCCGGTGCTCAAGCGCGGGCTGGCGATCACGCCGGTCAAGTTCGGCATCAGCTTCACGGCCACCCTGTTCAACCAGGCTGGCGCGCTGGTACACGTGTACACCGACGGCAGCGTGCAGGTGAACCACGGCGGCACCGAAATGGGCCAGGGCCTGCACACCAAGGTGGCGCAGATCGTGGCCGACGAGCTGGGCGTGCCGCTGCAGCGCGTGCTGGTGACGGCCAGCGACACCAGCAAGGTGCCCAACGCCAGTGCCACCGCAGCTTCGAGCGGCACCGACCTGAACGGCCGCGCGGCCCAGTTCGCCGCGCGCCATGTGCGCGACAACCTGGCGGCCTATGTCTGCGGGCTCGATGGCTGCGGCGCGGGCGCCATCCAGTTCGCGGGCGGGCAGGTGATCTCGCCCAAGAAGGTGCGCGCCTTCGACGACGTGGTTAAGGAGGCCTACGCCAACCGCATCCAGCTGTGGAGCGACGGCTTCTACCGCACGCCCAAGATCCACTACGACAAGACCACGCTCACGGGCCGGCCGTTCTACTACTTCTCGTACGGCGCGGCCTGCACCGAGGTGGTGATCGACACGCTGACCGGCGAGAGCCGCGTGATCGCCGTGGACATATTGCACGACGTGGGCCACAGCATCAACCCGGCCATCGACATCGGGCAGATCGAGGGCGGCTTCGTGCAGGGCATGGGCTGGCTCACCACCGAACAGCTGGTGTGGAACGACAAGGGCTACCTGGCCACGCACGCCCCCAGCACCTACAAGATCCCGGCCACGGGCGACATCCCGGCGCATTTCCGCGTGAACCTGTGGCCCGAGGCCAACCGCGAGGACAACGTGGGCGGCAGCAAGGCCGTGGGCGAACCGCCCTTCATGCTGGCCATCAGCGTCTACGAGGCGCTGCGCAATGCCGTGGCGGCTGCGCGCGGCGCGGGCGATGACGACCGCGCGCCGGTGCAGCTGACCGCGCCCGCCACGGCCGAGAACGTGCTGCGCGCGCTCGGAAAGCTCAGCGGCTGAGGGGTATCAATACGGTCCCAGGGCCATCCGGCCCGATGAGGTCATGTCGCGCGCATGCCTGGTTTCGACCCGGTTGCGTCCGGCGCGCTTGGCGTCGTAGCAGGCCATGTCGGCTGCATTCAGCACCGAGGCCACGTCGTGCAGGTGGGCGTCGAGCACCACCAGGCCGATGCTCACACCCAGTGTGAAGCTGCGCCCCTGGTAGGACGGCTCCCAGGCCTGCACCGTGGCGCGCAGCTGTTCGGCCACGGCCTGGCCGCGCGCCAGCGGGCAGCCGGGCAGCACCACGGCGAACTCGTCGCCGCCCAGGCGCGCAGACCAGCCCACCTGGCGCACCTGGGTCTCGATGAGCCGGGCCACGTGGCGCAGCACGTCGTCGCCCGCATCGTGGCCCGCCACGTCGTTGACCAGCGTGAAATGGTCAAGGTCCAGGAACAGCATCACCCCGTCGTCGGGTGCATCGTCCACCGCCGTGCCCGCCGCACCGGTGGCTCGCGTGCGTGCCGAGCGCTCGGCCAGCAGCAGGGCCAGTCGGTGGTCGAAGGCCGAGCGGTTGTGCAACTGGGTCAGGGCATCGTGCGTGAGCTCCCAGGCCTGCTGGTACTGGGCCTCGCGCGCGGCGGTGATGTCCTCCAGCATCCACACGGTACCTCCGCCGAGGGCCTCCGAATTCACCTTGCGGCCCTGCACGCGCGCCCAGACGGGGCTGCCGTCCTTGCGCACGAAGCACACGTCCCCATCGAAGGTGCCATGCGCCGCGAAGGCCGACTGCACGCGCTCACCCAGGCGGGCATAGTCGGCGTCAGAGCCATACAGCGTGCGTGCCGGCCGGCCCTGCAGTTCACCCTCGGCGTAGCCCAGGGTCAGGCAGGCCTGCCGCCCCACCACTTCGAGCACGCCATGGCGCGTGATGACAATGCCCACCGAGGCGTTCTCCAGGATGGCCTGGAACTGCCCGTGCAGCAGCGCGTGCAGGTGGTCCTGCTGGCGCCTTTGCTGCGCCAGCCCGTCGAACACCCGCACCAGCGCGCCCACCTCGCCCCTGCCACCGGGCCACTCGATGGCGCCCCGAGCATCGTGGCGCAGCAGTTGCTGCGCGCCCCGGCACAGCTGGGCCAGGGGCTGTGCCATCCAGGCCATGGCCGTGGCCAGCAGCAGCACGCCCAGGGCAATCACGGCAGCGGCCAGCCACCACGCATCGCGCTGGGCTCCCTGCAACGGCGCCAGCAGCGCCTGCGAATTGCTGACCCGGGCCACGAACCACTGCGGCAGCGGCATGCCGGCCACGCTCACGATGTGGTCGGGCTGCACCTCGGTGACACCGCGCCCGACCACGGGCTGCGCGCGGCGCAGCCACTCGGCGAACACGGGGGCCAGGCCCGGCTCGTCACGCACCTGGCCCATGATGCGCGCGGGGTCGGTGTGCGAGAGGATGGTGCCGTCGCGGGTGAAGACCACCAGGCGCGAGTCATCGCGCGCCGGCAGCGCCATGGACTGCGGCAGCAGGCCCTGCGACTGCAGCCTGAGCGCCCCGGCCACCACACCCAGCACGGCGCCCTCTTCGCTGTGCAGCGGCAGCGTGAACAGGATGCGCGCATTGCTGGTGCGCCCGGCAATCAGCTCAGACACCTGGGGTTTGCCATCGATCAGCGTGCGGCGCAGGGCATCGCGCTCCGCCGGGTCCAGATCGGCGGCCTTGATCAACTGGCCTCCACGGATGTTGAGTCGGAGCTCGCCATCCTTGCGGGCCACCTGCAGCGCGTCGAAAAAGCCCACCGCAGGCAGGCCCTGCTGCAGCAGCCAGTCCAGCGACGACGGTGATTCGAGCATGGCCGGGGTAATGCCTTGTGCCACCGTGCGCAGCACCTTCTGGCTCTGCTCGATCTTGCTGGCCAAGAGCCGCGCCACCACCTCCACCTCGTCGGTCTGCTGGCCGACCACGCGGCGCATGGCCTCCTGGCCTGCGGCACGCGAGACCAGCCACACCGACGCCGCGCTCGCCAGCACCACCACCAGCGCGGCCACCGCCATCAGCCGCAGCACCAGGGAGCCCGGCAGGCTCAAGGCCGGCTCTTGCGCAGCAGCGACGGGGTTCGCGGGTGGCGTCATGCGCTGTCCCGGTGAGGAGGGCTGCAGGTGCGGACGATGAGGGAGGCGGGCATGGGAACTGTGGGAAACAACAGGGCTTCCAACGAATATACGCAGCACCCGCCCACAGGGGCTTGGGTGGAACCCTCACATGCCCCCAAGGAAAAACCCTAGTGGTGGTGCTCCCCCTGAGGCGCTTCGCGCCTTCATCCCTCTCGCCAGTTTCATGCGCTGCGGGCTGCCCGCACCGCTGCCTGCCCGCAGAAGGCTGGTCGTACCGGCTCAGCCGCCTGCGACCGACTGCAGCGCCATCGGCTGGGGCAGCCTGAGCACGTTGCCGGTGCCGGCCACCAGGCCGTGCTCGCGCAAGTGGCGCATCACGCGCGAGAAGGTCTCGGGGGCGATGCCCAGTTGGGCGGCGATGAGCCGCTTGCGCTGGTGCAGCGTCACGCTCATGGCGCCGCCCGTGTCCGGCTCGGCGTTCTGCAGCAGCCACTGCGCGCAGCGCGCCTGGGCGTCCTGCGCGAGGCGGCTCACCGCCAGGCCCGACTGCTGCAGGTAGCCCGTGGCCAT
This sequence comes from Acidovorax sp. A1169, assembly GCF_030704685.1. GTDB lineage: Bacteria > Pseudomonadota > Gammaproteobacteria > Burkholderiales > Burkholderiaceae_C > Acidovorax. The sequence continues at coordinate 560,578 of NZ_JAUZDX010000002.1, read as the reverse complement.
GTCGCGCAACAGGGCCTGCGCGGCAGGCGGCAGCGCTTCGCAGTGGCTGCGAAACACCTCCACCGGCAGATGGCGCAGTTGCACCTGGGTCTGCGCCACCATGTCCACCGCGCAGGGCTCCCCCAGCAGCGCCGAGGCGGCGTCAAGCCAGAACGGCGCCTCCACCACACCCAGTTGGTGGCGCATCTGGCCGCGCTCGCACACCCCCAGCAGCACACGCCCGCGCTCCAGGTGCACGGCGGTGTCCAACGTCTGGTGGCGGTGACGCAGCACGTCACCGGCCGCAGCGACCTGGAACTGTGCAGGCAGGGAAAGAAGCGAAGAGGGCAGCATGGCCCGAACTGTGCCGCGCCGGGGCAGCGGGCACATTGAGCAAGATCAAACCAGCGCCATGCACGCGGCCTGCCAGGCCCGGAAAGACCCCGCACAAGGTGACGGGGCAATCCGTCCGGCTTCTGTAAGCAGTTGTGCACAGAAGACGTCTCAGCGGCGGCCCACGGTCTGGGCTGCCTGGCTGACTACAGCACCAGGATGGCCCGGAAGTCGTTCACATTGGTGTGCGTGGGCCCGGTGACCAGCAGGTCACCCAGGGCCGCGAAGTAGCCCCAGGCGTCGTTGCGCTGCAGGGCGTCTTCGATGTCGGCACCCGCCGTGTGGGCGCGGTGCAAGGTGTCGGGTACCACGAAGGCGCCCGCGTTGTTCTCCACGCCGTCGATGCCGTCGGTATCGGCAGCCAGCGCCCAGACCGACGGCTCCCCCTGCAGCGCCTTGGCCAGCCCCAGGCAGAACTCCCCGGCGCGGCCGCCGCGACCACGCGGGGCATCGGGCGCGCGCGGGCGCACCGTGACCGTGGTTTCGCCACCCGAGAGGATGACGCAGGGCTTCGTGAACGGCTGGCCCCGGCGCGCCACCGAGCGCGCCATGGCCGCATGCACCTTGCCCACGTCGCGCGACTCGCCTTCGATCTCGTCCGAGAGAATGACGGCGTCCACGCCCGCCGCGCGCGCCGCTGCGGCTGCTGCCTCCAGCGCCTGCCAGGGCGTGGCCACCAGGTGCACGGCATGGCCTTCGAACACGGCGTCGCCGGGCTTGGGGGTTTCCAGCGCACCGTCGCGCAGGGCCTGCAGGGTCTGGTGCGGCACCTCGATGCCGTAGCGCACCAGGATGGCCAGCGCATCGGCGCAGGTCGTGGCGTCGGGCACGGTGGGGCCGCTGGCGATGACCGAAGGGTCGTCGCCCGGCACGTCGCTGATGGTCAGCGTGACCACGCGCGCCGGCCCGCAGGCCGCCGCCAGCCGCCCGCCCTTGATGCGCGAGAGGTGCTTGCGCACGCAGTTCATCTCGGCGATGTCGGCCCCGCTCTCCAGCAGCGCGCGGTTGATGCGCTGCTTGTCATCGAGCGTCAGGCCCTCGCCCGGCAGGGTCAGCAGCGAAGAGCCCCCGCCCGAGATCAGGCACAGCACCAGGTCGTCGGCGGTCAGGCCCTCGGTCAGCGCCAGCAGGCGCTGTGCGGCCGCCTCGCCGGCGGCGTCGGGCACGGGGTGCGCGGCCTCGACCACCTCAATGCGCTGCACCAGGCCTTCGGGCCGGGGCGGGATGTGCCCGTAGCGCGTGACCACCAGGCCCGACAGCGGCGCGTCGTTCGGCCACAGGGCTTCGAGCGCCTGGGCCATGGCGCCACCGGCCTTGCCGCCCCCCAGCACCAGGGTGCGGCTACGCGGGGGCGCGGGCAGCCAGGCGCGCATGCCGTGCAGGGGCTGGGCGCTGCGCACGGCAACGTCGAACAGGCCCCGCAGAAAGCCGCGGGGATCGGTGTGAAAGTCAGGCAACAGACCGGGTTGGGGAAGAGAGATATCGGGCATGGTGCACATTGTGCGTGGCCTCGGGCGGGCCGGTGTAAACCTGGGGCCGCTGTAACACAACTGTCACACCCGCCCGGTATGGTGAACCCCCTAGAAGTGACAAATTGCAACCATGGCGCATCCCAAGCAAGAACGTCTCGACCGCATGCTCGCGCTGCTGTCGCCCGCCGCACGGCTGGGGTCGGGACCGCTGGCGCGGCTGATGCGCGATGGCGGCCTGTACTGCGTGTTCCAGCCGCTCGGGGACCTGCGCGAGGGCAGCATCTTCGCCCATGAGGCCCTGATCCGCGGCCCCGAGGGCTCGGCCCTGCACACGCCCGACGTGCTGCTGGACCTGGCGCGGCGCGAGGGCCTGCTGCTGGATTTCGAGCTGGTGTGCGTTTTCACGGCGCTGCGCGACTGGGGCGACCATGGTGCGCCCGGCCGTCTGTTCGTGAACATCAGCGCCGATGCGCTGGTGCATGCGGTGGCCCTGTGCGGCGAGCGCCGCCTGGGCGAGGCGGTGCGCGGCTTCGGCGTGAGCGCACGCATGCTGGTGTTCGAGATCACCGAGCACGAGCGCGTTACCGACATGCCCGCGCTGCGCGAAGCCATCCGCGAGGTGCATGCCTGCGGCGCACGCCTGGCGCTCGACGATTTTGGCGACGGCCGCTCCAGCCTGCGCCTGTGGTCCGAGGTCAAGCCCGACTTCGTGAAGATCGACCGCTATTTCATCCACGACATCAGCGAGCACCCCGAGAACCTGCAGATGCTGCAGGCCATCAAAGGCATTGCCGACGTTTTCGGCACCACGCTGATCGCCGAGGGCATCGAAACGCGCGACGACCTGCGCGCCCTGCGCGACCTGGCCATCCCCTACGGCCAGGGCTGGGTGCTGGGGCGCCCGGCGCGCACCCCGCGCGAGGCCATCGACGGCCCGGCGCTCGACGTGCTGCAGGACCGGCGCGTCGCCGTGCTGCCGCACCTGGGCCAGACGGCGCGCCCGGGCATTCTGCGCAGCCTGATGGTGGTGCAGGCTCCCACTGTGACACCGGCCACCAGCAACGACGAGGTGGCCGCCCTGCTGCAGGAGCGCGTGGACCTGCATGCGCTGGCCGTGGTGGACGGCACGCGCCCCGTGGCGTTGATCAACCGCCAGCAGTTCATGAACCACTACGCCACGCTGTACTTTCGCGAAGTGCATGGCCGCAAACCCTGCATCGTCTTTGCCAACAGCACGCCGCGCGTGGTGGAGCTCGACTGCGACGTGGACCAGCTCGTGGGCATCCTCACCTCGCAGGACCAGCGCTACCTGAGCGACGGCTACATCGTCACCGACAACGGCCGCTACGTGGGCCTGGGCACCGGCGACCAACTGGTGCGCGCGGTGACCGAGACCCGCATCGAGGCCGCGCGCCATGCCAACCCGCTGACCTTTCTGCCCGGCAACATCCCCATCAGCATGCACATGCAGCGCCTGCTGGAGAGCGGCACCGAGTTCGTGGCCTGCTATGCCGACCTGAACAACTTCAAGCCCTTCAACGACCACTACGGCTACTGGCGCGGCGACCAGATGATCCGCCTGGTGGCGCGCCTGGCCACCACGCACTGCGACGCGCGCCGTGACTTCGTGGGCCATGTGGGGGGCGATGATTTCATGCTCATCTTCCAGAGCAGCAACTGGCTGCAGCGCTGCAAGAACATCGTGGACGAGTTCGCGCGCGAGGCACTCACCCTGTTCGACGACGGCGCGCGCGCCATGGGCGGCATCCATTCGGAAGACCGCCACGGCGTGCGCCGCTTCTTTCCCTGCACCACGCTGGCCATCGGCGCCGTGCGCATACAGCCCGGCACCTACCGCCATGCCGAAGAAGTAGCCAACCTGGCCGCCGTGGCCAAGCACGAGGCCAAGCTGGCATCCACCGGCGTGGTGCTGCACGGCGGCGAGCTGCCTGGGCCGCCGCACAACGCCCTGCGCGCTCTGCAAAGCGTTCTGGCGGCCTGAACTCAGCGCAGCATCAGGGCACTTTCGCGCCGTCCTGGAACCAGCGCCCGATCAGCGCGCGCTCGGCGTCGGTCATCTGCGTGGCATTGTTCATGGGCATGAGCTTTTGCACCACGGCCTGCTGGTAGACCGCCTGGGCGTGCTGCTTGACGAGGGCCGGTGAATCCAGACGCATGTTCTTCATCTGCACCTGGGCGCCATGGCACAGGTAGCAGCGTTGTTCGAGCACCGTCTGCACGGCGGCGAAGTCGCCGCCCGCGCCGGCCGCAGCGGGTGCTGCTGCTGCCGCAGCAGGCGCAGCCTGGGAGGCCGTGGAAGCACTGGTGGCCGCAGGCGCTGCAACCACCACCGGCTTGGCGACAGCCACAGGCGCTGGTACCGGTGCGGGCCGCATCCAGACAATGGCGCCCACCAAGGCCACCACGCCCACCAGCGCATAGGGCAGCGGGTTCGGGTTGCGGCCGAGCTTGTAGCCATGGCGCATCACGAAGAACTGGCGGATGGCGGCGCCCGCGAACATCATGATGATCAGCACCAGCCAGTTCTGCGGGTGGCTCCAGGTGAAGCTGTAGTGGTTGCTCAGCATCGCAAAGATCACCGGCAGCGTGAAGTAGGTGTTGTGCACGCTGCGCTGCTTGCCGCGCTTGCCGTGGATCGGGTCCACGTTCTGGCCGGTGCGGATCTGGCGCACCACGGTGCGCTGGCCAGGGATGATCCAGAAAAACACGTTGGCGCTCATCGAGGTGGCGATCATCGCGCCCACCAGCAAAAAGGCCGCGCGCCCGGCGAACAGGTGGCAGGCAAGCCACGAGGCGATGCACACCAGCACCAGCACCAGGCCGCCCACGATGGCGTCGCCGTTTTTCTTTTGCCCGAAGATGCGGCAGATGCCGTCGTACAGCAGCCAGAACACGACCAGGAAGGCCAGCGCCGCGCCGATGGCTGCGGGCGGCGCCCAGTCCATGCGCGACTTGTCGATCAGATAAGTGCCCGCGCTCCACAGGTAGGACACGGTGAACAGCGCGAAGCCGCTGAGCCAGGTGCTGTAGCTTTCCCAATAGAACCAATGCAGGTGCCTGGGCAGTTCGGGCGGAGAGACGGCGAACTTGACCGGGTGGTAGAACCCGCCGCCGTGCACGGCCCAGAGCTCGCCGCTCACGCCCTGCTTCTTCAAATCCTCGTCTTCGGGCGGCGTGAGGCTGCTGTCCAGAAAGACGAAGTAGAACGACGAGCCAACCCAGGCGATGGCGGTTATGACGTGGACCCAGCGCAGCAGCAGGTTGGCCCAGTCGAGAAGGTAGTTTTCCATATTTTCTCAACCTTGGCGGTGTGGGGGGAACACACCGCTGTACAACCTGCTCACCACTGCGGGCGCTCTGAGCAGAAGATGGGGTCGCGCACCTTGGCAATGTCTGCCGGGGCACCGCTGCGACCCAAAGGCCCCGAACCACGCCAAAACGGCCGGTTCGGATCCTGTGTGAAAGTGTATGCAGGAATTGTTCCCGATTCCAGTCCTGTCGCCGGCCTTTCAGGCCTGTGAATACCCTTGCAGCGGATTTGCGACAACCTGGGCTGCGGCAACCGACTGCAACAGCTGTGCCGCCACGGCCACGGCAATCACCTCGGGCTCCTTGCCGGGGATGCCCGGAACGCCGATGGGGCAGGTCACATGCGCCAGCTCGCCCGGGCTGAAGCCCCGCGCCGTGAGCCGGCTGGTGAAGGTGGCCCACTTGGTCTTGCTGCCGATGAGGCCGATGAAGGGCAGGTCGCCGCGCTCGCGCTGGCGCTTGAGGCACGCGGCCACCACGTCCAGGTCTTCGGCATGGCTGAAGCTCATGATGAGCACGCGCGAGCCGGGTGCCAGCGCGGGCACGGCCATCTGCACGGGCTCGGAATGCTCGCAGTGCACATTGAGGGGCAGTGTGTCCGGAAAAATCCCGTCGCGGCTGTCGATCCAGGTCAGCGCAAAGGGCAGCGGCGCCAGCGTGCGGGCCAGGGAGTGGCCCACATGGCCGCCGCCGAACAAGGCCACGGGGTACAGGTCGGCCGTCAGGCGCCGAGCCAGAGCGGGCGCGTCCTGCGCGGCCGCGCATTCGAATTCGAGGTACACCACGCCACCGCAGCACTGGCCGAGCGCCGGGCCCAGTGCAAAGCGCATCGGTGCCAAGTCGTTCGCGGCGCCAGGGTCCGCCAGGCGGCGGCGCGCCTCGGCAATGGCCTGGTGCTCCAGGTGGCCGCCGCCGATGGTGCCCACCAACCTGTCTGCGAACACGGCCATCCACGCGCCCGATTCACGCGGCACGGAGCCTTGGGTAGACTCCACTGTCACCAGACACGCCGGTTCGGCTGCAAGGCCTTCCAGCAACAAACGCAAGTTCTCCACTGCCGCCGTCCTTTCGTTACACCACCAGCCCACCATGCCCGATACTCCGCCCAATCACCGCCCCGGCAAAGGCCGCCACTGGCTGCTGGCGGGCATCATGGCCGCTGTTGGCGCCCTGGTCGCTGCCTGCAAGTCTGCGCCCGAATCCGCACCCGCACCAGCCACGCCAGAGAGCCGCCCTCCCACCAGTACCGATATCCAGGGCGTCAAGGGCCCTGTGCCGGCCACCGCGGGCTCGGCCCGCCCGTCGGCGGCGGCCACGCCCCGCGCCTACCGGCAGGACGGCGCCACCCACCTCTACGGCCTGAACGCCGAGCGCATCTTCAAGGGCAAGCTGCAACCCCAGTTGTACGCCATCGGCGTGATCGAGGTGGACATCGACCGCACCGGCAAGGTCACGCGGGTGAACTGGCTGCGCGCCCCGCGCCATGCGCCCGAAGTGGTCAAGGAGATCGAGCGCACCATCCGTGCCGCAGCCCCCTTCCCGGTGCCCACCCGCATGGGCAAGGTGACTTACACCGAAACCTGGCTGTGGGACAAGAGCGGCAAGTTCCAACTCGATACCCTCACCGAAGGCCAGCTCTGATTCCCACTGAGGATCAGGAACCCCGGTACGTGGAATAACTCCACGGGCTCACCAGCAGCGGCACGTGGTAATGCTGGTCTTCGTGCGCAATGCCGAAGTCCAGGCTCACCTGGTTCAAAAAATTCGGCTCGGGTAGCTGCACGCCCTTGGCTTTGAAGTAACCCGCCACGTCAAAGCGCAGCCGGTAGGTGCCGGCGCGCAGGCTGGCGTTGTCGAACAGCGGCGCATCGGTGCGGCCGTCGTGGTTGAGCACCAGGCGCTGCAGCAGCGTGGCGGCGTCGCCATGGGTGGAATACAGGGCCACTTCCATGCCGGCGGCGGGGCAGCCGTGCATCGTGTCCAGAACATGTGTGCTCAAGCCCATAGGGAATCTCCTGAAGGATGGAGGCCGTAAAAGTGCGACCTGTAGACTAAAAGTGTATACACTTTTGGCCAATCCTCCTATCATGTCGCCATGGAATCTTCATCCACCAGTGCCATCGTCGAGGCGTTGACCCGCGCCATCGTTGAACACCGCCTGCAGCCGGGCACCAAGCTCGCCGAGCAGAAGCTTGCCGACCATTTTGGCGTATCGCGCACGCTGGTTCGCCAGGCGCTGTTCCAGATGGCGCAGAACAAGCTCGTCACGCTGGAGCCCGCGCGCGGCGCCTTCGTCTCCACCCCCTCGGTCGAAGAGGCGCGCCAGGTGTTCGCCGTGCGCCGCATGCTGGAGACCGAGATGACCCGCGCCTTCGTGCGCAGCGTCACGCCCGCCAAGATCAAGGCCCTGCGCGCCCACGTGGCCAGCGAGAAGGCGGCCATGGGCACGGCCGATGCCAGCAGCCGCACCGAGCTGCTGGGCGACTTCCACGTGCGCATGGCCGAGCTCATGGGCAACGAGGTGCTTGCCCACCTGCTGGGCGACCTGATCTCGCGCTGCGCGCTGATCACGCTGATGTACCAGTCGGCCAGCGCCGCCGAGCATTCGCACGAAGAGCATGGCGAGATCGTGACGGCCCTGGCCGCGCGCAACGAAGACCATGCCGTGGCCCTCATGCAGTCGCACCTCGAACATGTCGAGGCCAGCCTGACCTTCGACCGCAAGCGCCCCGCCAGCGACCTGGCCATGGCGCTCGCCCCCGTGACCGCTTCGCAAGTCCACTGACACCATGATCTACGACGCCACCCAACCCTACCCCCGCGACCTCGTCGGCTACGGCCGCAACCCGCCCCATGCGCAGTGGCCCGGCCAGGCACGCATTGCCGTGCAGTTCGTGCTCAACTACGAAGAGGGCGGCGAAAACGCCACCCTGCATGGCGACGCTGGCTCCGAGCAGTTCCTGTCGGAAATGTTCAACCCCGCCAGCTACCCCGAGCGGCACATGAGCATGGAGGGCATCTACGAATACGGCTCGCGTGCCGGCGTGTGGCGCATCCTTCGCGAGTTTGAAAAACGCAATCTGCCGCTCACCGTGTTTGGTGTGTCGAGCGCGCTGCAGCGCCACCCCGAGCTGACCCAGGCCTTCGTGCAGGCCGGCCACGAGATCGCCTGCCACGGCCTCAAGTGGATCCACTACCAGCACATCCCCGAAGAGGTGGAGCGCGCCCACATGGCCGAGGCCATGGCCATCATCGAGCGCATGACCGGCCAGCGCGCCACCGGCTGGTACACCGGCCGCGACAGCCCCAACACCCACCGCCTGGTGGCCGACTTCGGCGGCTTCGAGTACGACAGCGACTACTACGGCGACGACCTGCCCTTCTGGATGAAGGTGCAGCGCAGCGACGGCAGCGTGGCGCCGCAGCTCATCGTGCCCTACACGCTGGACTGCAACGACATGCGCTTTGCCCTGCCCCAGGGTTTCTCGCATGCCGACCCGTTCTACCAGTACCTCAAGGACACCTTCGACGCGCTGTACGCCGAAGGCGACCCCGATGGCGACAACGCGCCCAAGATGATGAGCATCGGCATGCACTGCCGCCTGCTCGGCCGCCCTGGCCGCATCACGGCGCTGCAGCGCTTTCTGGACCACATCGCCCAGCACGACAAGGTGTGGGTGGCGCGCCGCGTGGACATCGCGCGGCACTGGGCCCAGGTGCACCCCTTCAACGACACCGCCGCCGTCGCCGGCAGCAACAGCAAGGCCTGACCACCATGGCACTCACCCTTGACCAACTCAACGCCGCCACCCCGGCCGATGCCCTGCAGTGGCTGGACGGCGTGTACGAGCACTCGCCCTGGATCGCAGAGCAGGCGCTGGCCCAGCGGCCCTTCCGCTCGCTGGCGCACCTGCGCCATGCGCTGGCCCACGCCGTGCGCACCGCGCCGCAGGCTGCGCAGCTGGCGCTGATACGCGCCCACCCCGAGCTCGCGGGCAAGGCCATGGTGGCCAACAGCCTCACGGCCGAGTCGACCAACGAGCAGAGCAAGGCGGGCCTGGCCCAGTGCACGCCCGAAGAGTTCGCGCGCATCCAGCAGCTCAATGCGGACTACAACACGCGCTTCGGCTTCCCCTTCATCCTGGCAGTGCGCGGGCCGCGCGGCGCGGGCCTGCCACGGCAGGAGATCATCGCCACCTTTGCGCGCCGGCTCGACAACCACCCCGACTTCGAGCTGGCCGAGGCGCTGCGCAACATCCACCGTATCGCCGAGATCCGCCTGAACGACAAGTTCGGCGCCGAGCCCGTGCTGGGCAACGACGTGTGGGACTGGCAGGAGACCCTGGCCCAGCACTCCGACCCCGGCTTTGCCGAAAAGGGTCAGCTCACCGTCACCTACCTCACCGACGCACACCGCGCCTGCGCCCAGCGCATCAGCCACTGGATGCGCGATTGCGGTTTCGACGAGGTCGAGATCGACGCCGTGGGCAACGTGGTGGGCCGCTACCACCCGGCCGCCGGTGCAGCGCAAGGCAAGTACCTGATGACCGGCTCGCACTACGACACGGTGCGCAACGGCGGCAAGTACGACGGGCGCCTGGGCATCTTCGTGCCCATGGCCTGCGTGCGCGAGCTGCACCGCGTCGGCAAGCGCCTGCCCTTCGGCATCGAGGTCATCGGCTTTGCCGAGGAGGAAGGCCAGCGCTACAAGGCCACCTTCCTGGGCTCGGGCGCGCTGATCGGCCACTTCAACCCCGCCTGGCTGGACCAGAAGGACGCCGACGGCGTGACCATGCGCGCCGCCATGGAGCATGCCGGCCTGTGCATAGACGACATCCCCAAGCTGCAGCGCGACGCCGCGCAGTACCTGGGCTTCATCGAGGTGCACATCGAGCAGGGCCCGGTGCTCAACGAGCTGGACCTGCCCCTGGGAGTGGTCACCTCCATCAACGGCGGCGTGCGCTACATCGGCGAGATGATCGGCATGGCCAGCCACGCCGGCACCACCCCCATGGACCGCCGCCGCGACGCCGCCGTGGCCGTGGCCGAGCTGGCCCTGTACATCGAGCAGCGCGCCGCCAAGGACGGCGACTCGGTGGGCACCATCGGCCTGCTGAACGTGCCCGGCGGCTCCATCAACGTGGTGCCGGGCCGCTGCCAGTTCAGCCTGGACCTGCGCGCCCCCACCGACCCGCAGCGCGATGCGCTGGTGAAAGACGTGCTCGACCAGCTGGGCCAGATCGCCGCGCGCCGCGGCATGCGCTACACGCTGGAAGAATCGATGCGCGCCGCCGCCGCCCCCAGCGCCGCCGCCTGGCAGCACCGCTGGGAACGCGCCGTGGACGCCCTGGGCGTGCCCGTGTTCCGCATGCCCAGCGGCGCCGGGCATGATGCGATGAAGCTGCACGAGATCATGCCGCAGGCCATGCTCTTCGTGCGCGGGCTCAACGCCGGCATCAGCCACAACCCGCTCGAATCCACCACCAACAACGACATGCAGCTGGCCGTGGACGCCTTCACGCATGTCCTGAACCAGATCGCCGAGGAAACCCCCGCATGACCGCCACCACCGCTCCACTGACCTCCACCTACAGCGCCCTGGATGCGTGGATCGACCAGCACTTCGACGAGGAGGTGCACTTCATGCAGGCGCTGGTGCGCGTGCCCACCGACACGCCGCCCGGCAACAACGCGCCCCACGCCGAGCGCACGGCCGAGCTGCTCAAGGACTTTGGCTATGAGGCCGAGAAGCACGCCGTGCCCGCCGCCGACGTGCAGGCCTACGGCATGGAGTCCATCACCAACCTGATCGTGCGCCGCAAGTTCGGCAGCAGTGACAGCAAGGGCCCCACCATCGCCCTGAACGCCCACGGCGACGTGGTGCCCCCCGGCGAAGGCTGGACGCACGACCCCTACGGCGCCGAGATCGTGGACGGCAAGATGTACGGCCGCGCCACCGCCGTGAGCAAGAGCGACTTCGCCAGCTTCACCTTTGCGCTGCGCGCTCTGGAGGCCGTGGCCAAGCCCAGCCATGGCGCGGTGGAACTGCATTTCACCTACGACGAAGAGTTTGGCGGCGAACTCGGCCCCGGCTGGCTGCTGCAGAAGGGCCTGACCAAGCCCGACCTGATGATCGCGGCCGGCTTCTCGTACGAGGTGGTCACCGCCCACAACGGCTGCCTGCAGATGGAAGTGACGGTGCACGGCAAGATGGCCCATGCCGCCGTGCCCCACACCGGCGTGGACGCACTGCAGGGCGCCGTGCACATTCTGAACGCGCTGTACGCGCAGAACCAGGAGTATCTGAAGGTCACCTCCAACGTGGCCGGCATCAAGCACCCCTACCTCAACGTGGGCCGCATCGAGGGTGGCACCAACACCAACGTGGTACCCGGCAAGGTCACGTTCAAGCTCGACCGCCGCATGATCCCCGAAGAGAACCCGGCGGAGGTGGAAGCCAACATCCGCCGCGTGATCGAGCAGGCCGCCAGCGAGCGCACCGGCATCTCGGTGGACATCCGCCGCCTGCTGCTGGCCAACGCCATGACGCCGCTGGCCGGCAACAAGCCGCTGGTCGATGCCATCCAGAAGCACGCGCAAGAGCTGCTGGGCGAGCCCGTGCCCGCCCTGGGCACCCCCCTTTACACCGACGTGCGCCTGTACGTGGAGCGCGGCATCCCCGGCGTGATTTACGGCGCCGGCCCGCGCACCGTGCTCGAATCGCATGCCAAGCGCGCCGACGAGCGCCTGGACCTGGAAGACCTGCGCCGTGCGACCAAGGTGATTGCGCGCACGCTCAAAGACCTGCTTTCCTGAGCCACCGATACCCGCCTTGCATGGCGTGAGTATCTGATTGGCATAAGCCAGTACAGGCGCGCCATGCGTGCCAGTCCTACACTTGCTGCGGGCGCATTCCACAAGGGATGCGCCCGTTTGTCATTCCGACACCCGGACGGGCACACCCAAAAGACCGATAATAGAGGAGCACCTACCAATGAGCATCCGCCACACCTTGCTGGCCAACAGCGTCGCACTGGCCTTGGCCAGCCTGACCGCCTGCGGCAGCACCACCCCGGCCGTTACGGCTTCGGCTCCACCGGTTGCCGCCGTGCAGCAGACGGCAGCGGCCCAGGCCGCCAGCGCCGCCTATGACTTCGACATGGACGTGTTCCACCCCGTGGTGGCGCGCAACGGCATGGTCGCGACCGAGCAGGAGCTGGCCTCGCAGATCGGCCTGGATATCCTGAAAGCCGGCGGCAACGCGGTGGACGCGGCCGTGGCCATCGGCTTTGCGCTGGCGGTGGCCCTGCCCAATGCGGGCAACCTGGGCGGCGGAGGTTTCATGATGGTGCACGACGCCAAGACCGGCAAGAGCGTGGCCCTGGACTTCCGTGAAGTGGCGCCCAACAAGGCCACGCGCGACATGTACCTGGATGCCAAGGGCAACGTGGTGGACGGCAAGTCGCTGTACACCCACTACGCCGTGGGCGTGCCCGGCACCGTGGCCGGCATGGAGCATGCGCTCAAGACCTGGGGCACCCTGCCCCTGTCGCGCGTGATCGCCCCCGCCATCGAGCTGGCGGACCGTGGCTTCCCCGTGAGCGAAACCCTGGCCAAGATCCTGGACCAGGAAAAGAAGAACATGGGCAAGTGGCCCGCCACCCAGGCCATCTTCTGGAAGAACGGCGCGCCGCTGAAGGTGGGCGATGCGCTGGTGCAGAAAGACCTGGCCCAGTCCATGCGCCTGATCGGCCAGCAGGGCGCCAAGGCGTTCTACGAAGGCGAGATTGCCCAGAAGATCGCCGCCGAAATGGCACCGCACGCCGGCGCCCTGACGCTGCAGGACCTGCGCGAGTACAAGGTGGCCGAGCGCGTGCCCACGCGCGGCACCTACCGCGGCTATGAGATCGTGACCATGCCGCCACCCTCCTCCGGCGGCCCGCACCTGGTGCAGATCTTGAACATGCTGGAGCCCCTGCCCCTGGCCCAGTGGGGCCCCAACAGCGCCCAGACCATCCACTACATGGCCGAAAGCATGAAGCTGGCGTACGCCGACCGCGCCGAGTATCTGGGCGACCCGGACTTCGTGAAGATCCCCCTGAAGGGCCTCACCTCCAAGCGCTACGCCGAATCGCTGGCCAAGGGCATCGACGCCAACACCGCACGCAGCGGCAAGAGCATCAAGCCCGGTCAGCCCCAGCCGTACGAGAGCGACCAGACCACCCACTACTCGGTGGTCGACAAGGCCGGCAACGCCGTGGCCGTGACCTACACGCTAAACACCAACTTCGGCAGCGGCATCGTCGCCAAGGGCACGGGCATCATGCTCAACAACGAGATGGACGACTTCTCGGCCAAGCCCGGCGTGGCCAATGCCTACGGTCTGGTCGGCGGCGACGCCAACGCCGTGGCCGCCAAGAAGCGCCCCCTGTCTTCCATGACCCCCACCCTGGTGCTCAAGGACGGCAAGCCCACCCTGGTGACCGGCAGCCCCGGCGGCGCGCGCATCATCACCACGGTGCTGCAGACGGTGGTGAACACGATTGACTTCGGCATGAACCCCGCCGAGGCCGCAGCCGCACCGCGTGTGCACCACCAGTGGACGCCTGACGAACTGCGCGTGGAAAAGGGCTTGTCGCCCGACACCCTGGCACTGCTCAAGCAACGCGGCCACAACATCGCTGTGAAGCCATCGATGGGGCGTACGCAGACGATTCAGCTGCGCAGTGGTGCGCTGTATGGGTACTCGGATCCGCGCAATCCGGATGGGAAGACGTTGGGGTATTGATGCACGGCCTGACTTGCCCGCTCCGCAGGCCCGTCATGGTTGATTCATAGCTCAGCCAACAAGGCACCAACGAACAAAGGCCGCGCCCTGTGAGGGGCGTGGCCTTTGTCCTTGTCGTGCCTGTGCCGGGTTTATCGCCTCAACAAACTGGCCCAAAAATCATCGCCGTAGCGGACTGCGCAGAACGCAAACACCAGGCAGAAGCCCATGGTGATGGCCAGCATCGGCAAAAAGCCGGAGAGCTTCAGTCTAAAGCCCATCCAGAAACCCACGAATGCACCAACCAATGCGCCGCAGACAAAGCGCACCACGGTTTCCAGCGGGTCATGTTCTTTCTTGCTACTGAACATTCGGATCACCCTCGCACTTCTAATTTCATGGCCGCATTTTGAGCGAATGCCTGATTCTGTCGCCTGTGCGCCCCCTTCTCAGTAATTTAGACTGACGGTTTCGACTCGTAGCGGTCGGTGGCGACCAAAGAAAAGCAGTCGCTCAACGTTGATTGCAGTCATTCACGTTCGACGGGCTGAGCAACTGCTTCGATCATGACCTGCCAATCGACTCGTCAGTGGTTTATGGCACGAGCCTGCCCAAAACCCCTGCCATACTTTCACCTGACTCCCTTTTTGCGCCAGCCCCGCATGCCTACCATTCTCACGCCGTCCGCAAAACTGTTGCAACTGCTACCCGAGGCGGTGGTGCAGACCGATGCGCTGTGGGAGATCACTTACCTGAATCCGGCGTGGACAACGCTCACCGGCCATTCGGTGGAGGCAGCGCTCGGCAGGTCTCTGCTTGAATTTGTGCATCCCGGCGACATTGGCACCATGCGCTCGGGCATGCCGGTGTTCCGGTTGCGATTTGCCGACGCGAACTATCGCTGGGTGCGTCTGAAACTCCACCCGGAGACGGATGCAGCGGAGCGGGTGATCAGCCGCCAGGGTGTCCTGATCGAGATCACCGAGGTCACCGAGCAGGTGCTGGTGGAGATTCGCCAGCGCTTTTTGCGCTTACTGGAAACCATTGATGGCGTAGTTTGGGAGGCTGAAATCGGCGTGGGCAATACTTTCCTAAGCCCGCAGGTCGAACGGTTGTTCGGTTTCTCCGTGGAGGAGTGGCGGTCTGACCCGGGCTTTTGGCGGGCGCATGTGCATCCCGATGATCTAGCGCAGGCCGTGCTTATCGATGATGCCGCCTACAACGCGACGCACAGCTATGCCTACGAGATGAGTTATCGGCTGATTGCAAAATCCGGCAAGGTCGTGTGGGTGCGCGATCTGTGCCGCGCAGTGGTCGAGCCGGGGCGGCCGAACCGCATGATCGGCCTGATGATCGACGTCACCCAGCAGAAGAACACCGAACTTGAGTTGTTGCGCTCCGAAAACCGCTATTCGCTGGCGACCCTCGGATCCAATGACGGCATCTGGTACTGGGACTTGCGAACTGACGCCCTGCATGCGTCCGGGCGCTTTCACCAGATCGTCGGGCTGGGTAGCGGCGATCTTGTACACGACGGCGGCTGGAGCTTTCTGGGGCAACTCATCGATCCCGAAGATCGCGTGCGCGTGCAAGCGGCCTACCGCAGGCATCTGTCGGGGAACAGCCCGAACTTTTCGGTGGATTTCCGCGCGTTCCACGCGGATGGACGGCTGGTGTGGGTCAATTGGCGCGGGCTCGCCGAGTTTGAAGACAGCGTTGCGGTGCGCATGGCGGGCTCGTTGAGCGATCTGGCTGACCGTGGCAGTTCCTACGATGCGCTGACCAGCTTGCCCGGCCGGCCGTTGTTCCGCGATCGCCTCGCGAATCTCATGGCGCTGCACCAGAACGAGGCTGCGAATGGTGATGGCGTGCCAACACGCGATGGAGCCACCATGTTCGCCGTGCTGCTGCTGGATCTCAACGGGTTCAAAGCCGTCAATGACAACTACGGGCATCATGTGGGCGATCGGCTGCTGCAGCAGGTGGCGCGGCGGCTCGAATCCTGCGTGCGGGCGGTTGATCTGGTCGCCCGCATGAGTGGCGACGAATTCAATGTGCTGTTGGAGTCCATTGATCCCGCTGAAGCCAGCAACCGCGCTCAACAGATCGCCGCCGCCCTCGCAGCGCCTTATGTGGTCGGCGAACACACCGTGATCAGTAGCGCGAGTATTGGACTTGTCAGCAGTGCATCCAGGCTGGCGACGGTGGACGAATACCTGCGCGCCGCAGACACCGCAATGTACCAGGCCAAAAGCCAGTCATCGGGCGTGTGCGTGTTTCAACAAAAGGTGCCAGAGACGACTTCCTGCGCGGCTGACCAGCAGCGACCGAAATACGCACCATAGGGTCACCGCACAGCATTGGCGTGGCAAGCCTTCTCCACATCGAACCAGCCCGGCGGGTCATCGGGTTCGGAGTGCGGGTACTCCTGCAATTTGGAAGGATCGGCCTGGAAGCGCAGAAGGTCTTCAGGGGATACCGAGGCAAACAGGTGGCCTTCCCATGGAGGTTTTTCTTTCCTTTGTTGCATGAAGGCTTGGGCGGGCTTGCAAGCCAGCCCCAACGCCTGCCCGTCATTGTGGCCAAAGCGGCTGCCGTACCCGAGGGTGTTACGTCACTGTGGTGCTGCAGACGTTGGTGAACACGATTGACTTCGGCATGAACCCCGCCGAAGCCGCCGCCGCACCGCGTGTGCACCACCAGTGGACGCCCGATGAGCTGCGCGTGGAAAAGGGCTTGTCGCCCGACACCGTGGCACTGCTCAAGCAGCGCGGGCACAACATCGCGGTGAAGCCGTCGATGGGACGCACGCAGACGATTCAGCTGCGCGGTGGGGCGCTGTATGGGTACTCGGATCCTCGGAATCCGGATGGGAAGACGTTGGGGTATTGAAGGGTTAGGTGATTGGCCCGTTTGCAGCGGCCACGACACTAAAGAAGGCCGCGCCCACCACAACAGGCGTGGCCTTTTTTATTGCAGGCCGGCCAAAGTGACACTAGGAGCGTCCCGACTATGTCAACACCTCACGGGAATGAGTTCAACGCCGCTACCGTTCTTTGCCTCTCCTCCGCATCGGCTGGGATTCGAATCGTCAGTCGTGCCGCTTGGTTCGTCCGAGGCGCCAAAATTTGGCAATGGGGATGTCGAAGATCCTCGTCTCGTCACCAAACATAGCGGTATCCCGCTTTACACACTTACAATCGGTGCGGGGTTTTTTACCGAAAATCAAGCTACCAGACTCAACGAATGAACCTCAAAATTAAGGCACCCCGCGGACAAGCCACTGCCGATGGAGCAGCAGGGATCGATGCCCTTGATACCTCGTTTCTTTACGAGGAACTTCGTCGAAATTACGTGACGCACCGAAAAACTATTGATGTTGATTTTCGGGAGATGGTTTCATGGATAAAAGGTGGTGATCAGCTTACTCACCATATTCATCCCTACCCCGCTAAACTCCTCCCCCAAATTGCAAACTTCTTCTGCCGTGCATCCATTCTTAAAGAAGCCTCTGGGATCCTGCTTGACCCATTTTGCGGGTCAGGCACCGTCGCGCTTGAAGCCTCAATGGCGGGTATACAGCCTTACGTAGCAGACGCGAATCCATTTGCTCTAATGCTCTCAAGGGTCAAAACAACTCCCTATTGCGTAAAGGAACTAGAGGAATGCCTGGAAACTCTTAGAAGCCGGTCCGCCAAATTTCGCTCGGCACCAAAGGTTGAAATTGTAAATTCTGACCTCTGGTACTCGGAAGAAAACAAATTCGCACTTGAACGAATTATTCGATCAATTCATGAGCTAGAAGACAAATCGACGCGAGAATTTTTTCTTATCTGCTTTTCAGTTCTGGCCAGAAAAATAAGTTATGCAGACCCGAGGGTTAACGTCCCAGTCAGACAGAAAATCAAAGATAGCTTCTCACCGGCAGCAAAGGCCTCAGTTCAAGCTCGGTTTGATTGGCTAAAAAATGTTTCCGCGTTCGATGAATTTTCTAAAATTTGCAACTCCAATATTAATAGAGTCGCGCTTACAAACAATGCATACCCTTCCCGGAATTGCATTAAAGAACTGGGTGATGATGCTCGAAATCTTAGATCTGGACGCAGACGATTGGGAGCGCCACTGCCTGATTCCTCTGTCAGCTTGATCATTACGTCGCCACCTTACGGAAGCGCACAAAAGTATGTTCGAGCATCTAGCCTTGCACTTAACTGGCTGGGGTTAGCGGCGCCCAAAGATCTTTCTGCTCTCGAGCGCCGCTCTATTGGCAGAGAGCATCTCTCAGAGAGAGAGAGTCTAAGTCTCGAAGGAATTTCGAAAAAATATCGACACCAACTTGATAGAATATCTCGTGTAAACCTTCTTCGAGCCAAGCTAACCGCAACATATATGCGCGAGATGAGCTGTGTGGTGGCAGAACTGTCCAGAGTAACAGCTTCAGGAGGCAGAAATGTCCTTATCGTCGGTAACAATCAAGTGTGTGGAGAAGTTATCTCCAACGATCAATTCTTGCAAGATTGTTTTGAATCTCATGGGATGACTACTGAATTGTCCGTTCGGGATGACATACGAGCACGAGGCTTAATGACAACCAGAAATCGAGCTACTCCTGCAATTTCTCATGAAACTGTGCTCGTTTTTAGGAAAGGTGCCTGATGTATAGGCCTGAGCTCGAGCGTCGACTGCATTCGCTTGCAGAGCAAGCTTGGGATGAGGAAGTAAGATGGCCTCAAATTGAGGCGTGGACAAAAAACTTCACGGGCCAAACATGCACAACGGATGAAGAGCAAATTTATGCACTCTTCGCTCTGACCCGATTTACGTATTTCGGAAAAAGATTGGTGAGGGAAATGCTACGATCTCTGTATCGAGATCATTTTGAGGCACCAATAATGCAACGCATCCGCCGAAATCTCGGTGGAACAAAGAATATTGCGCAAATTCAAGAGGTCTATGAGCGCGAACTCAGGTCGACACGCTTTATAAGCGTAGGCAATCCATCAGAAAGTGGCGCCCACCTTTTGTACTATTTTCGACAGGTAAATTATCTCTCAAAAAACTTATTTTGTGATTTTGCTCAGGCATTTTCAACCAGTGTTTCAAAAAATGCGAAGGACTCGACCGTATCCCTATTGCCAAGGGAAACGGGCGTCTCTAGGATCGTATTTTTTGATGACCTCGTCGGCTCAGGGACGCAGATCACGCGTTACCTAGGTGATTATCTTCCTAAGATTCGACTTGGCACCTCTGGAATTGATCTCCGATTCATGAGTCTGTTTGCTACAACGCAAGGGCTGACCCGACTCAATTCTCAGGCTCTTTTTGATGGGAAGAGTAGCACGCTATTTGAACTTGATGACACTTACAAAGCTTTTGATGTCAACTCGCGCAGTCTTGCAAGTGCGCCAGAGTGGTTCGAAAGAAGCAAGCTAGAAGCGCTTGCAAAGCATTATGGTCATGCACTTAGGCCATCCATGCCTCTCGGGTACAAAGACAATCAACTATTAATTGCTTTTTCCCATAATACGCCAAACAATACTCTTCCTATTTTTTGGGATGAAGGAAGTAAGATTGCTTGGAATCCTGTCTTTATTCGCTTCGACAAGAAGTATTAAATTCCATGCAACCTGGTCAAGTAAATCCTTTTGCACTTGTAAGAGCATCCGACTACACGGATGATCAAATAAATGAGCTTTGGGTGGAGCTCGGACCACAGTTGGTTGAAAAAGTCATTGAACCTACCTCAGGAAGCTCAAAGTACATTCTCGGGGGGAAAGGAACTGGTAAGACTCATTTACTACGCTATCACTCATATCAAGTTGCTCGACTCCGATTTGCGAGCGACAGTGGATTAGAGGTACTGAAAAAACTAGGGTATCTGGCCATATTTTTGCGCACAACAGCATTGGATGCGGCAAGATTTGAAGCTATGGATGGGGTGCGGGCAAACTGGCAAATGCTATTCGGCGTCTATATAGAGCTAAGATTAGCAGAAGGCGTGCTGGATGCAATTTGTGATGTTAAATCAACCTCCAGCGATCAGAAATTTGATGATGCTGGATTTATAGAAAAAATATCACAAAGCCTGACATCGACAGCAGTTTCCGAATGTCGGGATGTGCATGATTTCCGAACGTGGGTGATTGGGCAACGTAAAAGTTTCGATGCCGCGATCAACAACGCCGCCTTCTCTGGCGAACTTAATCTGACCATGCCGTTTGCCATTGGCGCCCTATGTCTGCCGATCAAAGATGCCATAGGTTTGTTTCATCCGGATCTTGCAAAAATCCCTCTTCTTTATCTACTCGATGAGATAGAGAACTTATCAGAGCATCAGCAGCAGGTTATTAACTCGCTTATTCGGTATGGTGAAGGCCGCGCCACCTTTAGGGTTACAGGAAGACTGTACGCTCGAAAGACACTGGCAACAATGGGTGGAGGAGAGGAAAATCGACCCAGCTCGGAGTTCAGCGTAACGAATCTAGATCCAATACTAAAGGATCACAATGAATACCCAGAGTTCGCACGAAATTTTATTATCAGCAGGCTACAGCCTAAAATCGGTAACAAACTGAATATCAGGAGTTTATTCTGCGAAATAACTTCGAGCGAATTTTTTGAACCAGCACTTCGAAGCCTCAGGATATCGGATGATGCGCCTTCTTTTATCTCGAATTTCTCTAGAATGCTAGGGATTCCAACTAAGGGCGCCACAAAACATCCGCTATATGGCGTTGTAAAAGCTTTGACTCAACGCTTTCCTACAATACTTGCCAAACTCAATATTTTAATATTCGCAAAGAGATACAAAATTGGCACCAATCCTATAATTCTTTCAGCAGAAGTAGCCAAAGAGGCTCGCGCCTATTTGAGGCATAGCAAAGGCGGGGCTTATGCGAATGCATATGGGCACTATAAAGGCGACTTATTCGCTCAAATTTGTCGAGAGTCGAAGCAGGACGGCGGCGTTCCTTATGCGGGCTGGGATACATTTGTAGATATGTCCTCCGGAAATCCTCGAAATTTGCTTGTTGTACTTGGTGGGGCATATTCTATAGCGGCATTTCGTGAGTTAATGTTCGCCCCTGAAAACCCGCTTCCTGTCGATCTTCAAACTGCCGCCGCCGAAGAGGCAGCGAAATTTATGTTCGAGCAGGACACCAATTACGGCAGTGACTCAGATTTAGCAAAGATTGCAATTGCGCGACTAGGGGTTTTGCTTAGAACTGCAAGGTATAGCCTGAATATTCCAGAAGTCTCGCCATTAGCGGTGAGTTTCTCAAATGAAGGCCTTACACCTCAGGCAAGCCAAGTCTTGCAGTATTCTTTGAACTACTCCCTTGTATTCGAGATACAGGAAGGCAGGCCGGACCGCAACAGCGATCAGCTTAGGCGTAAAATTTTCCTCAATCCTATGCTATCCCCTCGTTGGGGATTGGGCACCGGAAGAAGAGGAGACATTAGTTTGAATGATGAGCTTGTAAATTCAATCTTCGATCAGTCGCGGAAGGCTGAGTTTGATTCACATCTCAAATCGTTGAGTTTAAAGTGGAATGATCCATTTTCAACATCTTCCAATGAACAGAATCAAACAAAGCTCTTCGAATGAATTATTCAATCTTTTATCGCCGGACAATCGACGTTCATCGAATAACCGAAGAGGCAATGAAGTCTGATATATTTATTTCAGCCTATAATTCAAGCGACAGAGTTTTGAAGGTTTTTTCGCAAATTCAAGCAGATCGGAAAATTTGGTTTGTTCAACCGGAATATGGATACACAGAAAAAGAAGTACAAGACAAAATTTCCGATTCAGAGTTTATAGCTCCAAGCTCGCTTGACGAAATTTCACAAAGCAATGCACTTCTAGCCAAACTAGGGGACATCTCCGGAAAAAGCATCTGCATCGATATCACCGGATTTATGCGGCACACTCTGACGCATTTAGTAGGCAAGCTCGCCTATCTTGGATTGAATGAGTTTGTCGCATTATACTCCGAACCGCAAATATATAAAAAACGAGAAGAGACGTCCTTTAGCACCACTACATCTGGAGTCGTCAGGCCGGTACGCGGCACAGCACTCAGCACTCCCACCAATGTGAAGGATCAGCTTATTATCGCAGTTGGATACGATTTCAAGCTCATTTCCGAGGTTGCAAGCTACAAAGACGATGCCGACGTGCACCCTCTTTTTGCATTTCCATCACTTAGCGCTGACATGTATCAGCAAAGTGCAATTAAGGCCGCTGAAAGCGGGGCTGTCGCCAAGCGTCATGAATGGATAACCAATCGTCGCTTTGCACCTGCGAATGATCCATTTTCAACTGCTGGAGTGATAAGTGAGATAGTTTCGTCTATTGACCGAGAAAAGCCTTCTGCAAATATCTATTTGGCTCCACTATCAACAAAGGTACAAACCTTAGGAGTGGCCCTCTATTGGCAACTAGAGGGGCGTGTGCGCGGAGGCGTCACTGTATTGCTCCCCGAATGCCTTACATACTCCACCGAAACCAGTGAAGGCTTAAAGCGCCTTTGGCAGTACACTGTTGAACTCTAATTTTTCCGAGCTACTTTAAGCTAAGCTGGAAACTACATCCTCTGTAATACGCCTTGTAATATCTAGTCGCTAGTGAGTTTTCACTTACGATTTGCAATTTGTAGCAGCACAGATGTTCATACTGCGGCAGATCTCCTTGCTCGGGCTGTAAGCGCCTCCTATTTCTCAATTCATCTACGTTTCTCTAAGTGGGGCTAAGTCCTCATGACCAAATGTTTTTCGTGCACTCAGACGCTCATGTTCTAGGACTGACATAGTCCAAACATGGAGTCCACCCCCGGGCATACCCTCATACGCCGAAGGCGTCAGCTTGCCTACATTTCTTGTATGCAAGATTTGCTTTCAAGACACAACTGAAGGAGACGGGGCATGCTGCGGTTTTTCAAATCCCTTTTCGGCCAGGTGATCCTGGCCCTCATAGCCGGCGTGGTGGTGGGCCTGGTGTGGCCTGACACCGCCGTTGCACTCAAGCCCCTGGGCGACGGGTTCATCAAGCTGATCAAGATGCTGATCCCGCTGATCGTGTTCTGCGTGGTGGTGCATGGCATTGCGGGCACGGGAGACCTGAAGCGGGTGGGCCGGGTGGGCATCAAGGCGCTGGTGTACTTCGAGGTAGTGACCAGCATTGCGCTGGTGCTGGGCCTGGTGCTGGCATTTGTGTTCGAGCCTGGGGTGGGCATGAACATCGACCCCAAGGCATTGGACCCCAAGGCCATGGGCGCCTATGTGGAGAACGCGGGCAAGCTCACGGGGGGCGGGTTCACGGACTTTCTGCTCAAGCTGATACCCAACACGGCGGTCAGCGCGTTTGCCAATGGCGATGTGCTGCAGGTGCTGTTGTTCTCCATCGTGTTCGGCTGCGCGCTGGCGATGCTGGGTGAGCGCGGGGCGCGGGTCACGGTGCTGATCGAAGACCTGTCGCACGTGCTGTTCAAGACCATGGGCATCATCATCAAGCTGGCGCCGCTGGGGGTGCTGGGCGCGATTGCCTTCACAGTGGGCAAGTACGGCATTGGCTCGCTCAAGCAGTTGGGCATGCTGGTGGTGCTGTTCTATGCGGCGGTGGCGATCTTCGTGGTGGTGGTGCTGGGGTTGATCATGCGGGTGTCGGGGTTTAGCCTGTTCAAGCTGCTGCGCTACCTGCGTGAAGAATTGGCGGTGGTGTTTGCCACCACTTCGTCGGACAGCGTGCTGCCGCAGATCATGGCCAAGCTCAAGCACATGGGCATTCGCGATTCGACGGTGGGGCTGGTGATCCCCACGGGGTATTCGTTCAACCTGGATGCGTTTTCGATCTACATCACCCTCGCCGCCGTGTTCATTGCGCAGGCGACCAACACGCCGATCTCGATGGCGGACCTGCTGACCATTCTGGCGATATCGCTGGTAACGTCAAAGGGCGCGCACGGGGTGCCGGGCTCGGCCATCGTGGTGCTGGCGGCCACGCTGCAGGCGATTCCGGCCATCCCGGCCATCGGGCTGGTGCTGGTGCTGTCGGTGGACTGGTTCATGGGCATCGCCCGCGCCCTGGGCAACCTGATCGGCAACTGCGTGGCCACGGTGGCGGTGGCCGCGTGGGAGGGCGATATTGACCGAGTTCGCGCCCATGCGGTGCTGGACGGCAAGGCCGTTGTACCGCTGAAAGACTGAGCATGCAGCCGCACCATTCCTTGAACCGGCGCCTGCTGGTGCTGACAGGCGCAGCCACCGGCCTGGGCAGCCTGGGCTGGGGTGGTGCTGCCCTGGCACAGGGCAGCGCCGCACCGGCGGACCAGCTCGACCGCATATTGCGCAGCAAAGTGCTGCGCGTGGCGGTGCCGCAGGACTTTCCGCCGTTTGGCTTTACGCGCAATGGTGTGCTCGACGGCTTCGACATAGCCGTGGCGCGCATGCTGGCGGCCGACCTGCGGGTGACCTTGAAGACGGTGCCCGTGGCCAGCGGCGACCGCATGGCGGCGCTGCTGGAAGACCGGGTGGACATCATCATCGCCAGCCTGGGCAAGACGGCCGAGCGCGAACGCGATATCGATTTTTCATCGGCCTACGCACCGACCTACATCGGCGTGTTTGGCGAAGCCGCTGCCCCGGGCGTGGCCGACGCCGCCGCCGCACTCAAGGGGCGGCGCGTGGGCGTGGTGCGCGGCAGCCTGGAGGAGGCCGAGCTCAAGGCCCAGGTGCCGCAGGCCACGCCGGTGCTGTTCGACAGCTCGGCCCCGCTGCTTGATGCCTATGTGCGCCACAACGTCGATGCCTTTGCGGCGGGCAACGTGGTGGCCGAGTCGATACC
Organism: Acidovorax sp. A1169; assembly: GCF_030704685.1. Classification (GTDB taxonomy): domain Bacteria; phylum Pseudomonadota; class Gammaproteobacteria; order Burkholderiales; family Burkholderiaceae_C; genus Acidovorax. The sequence continues at coordinate 535,791 of NZ_JAUZDX010000002.1, read as the reverse complement.
CGACACGGCCCTGCGCGAGCGCATTCGCCGGCTGGCCGTGCTGCGGCAAAGCCCCTGCCACATAGGGGTGCGCAAGCGCGAGCCGCGCCTGCTGGCCCGGGTGGATGCCTTTTTGGTGCAGGCGCGGTCTTCGCAGGCGCTGATGGTGAATGCCATGCAGTGGTTCAAGCACAGCCTGTCGCCCGAGATGTTCCGCGACGGCAAAGGTTGATACGGATTTGCCGTCAACCATACAGCGTCGTTGGGTCGCCTTGCCGTGCTGAAGCACTGTCTGCGGCCACCCGCCTGGCTATGCGGCTGAATCCAGATACGTAGGAACTCCCCCTTTTTTACCCGGCCTGAATCAAGGCACGCCTCCCATCTACCGCCAGAGGCACTCCCCATGATCACTTCACTTCGCACCCGCATCCTGCTCATCACCACCGCCGCCGTGACCACTGCGCTGGCGCTGACGGGGGCGGCCACCTACACCATCGTGCGCTCGGCCACGCTGCAGACCATCGAGGACAACCTGGCGGCCATTGCTTTGGGCAACACGCTGGCCATCGAGAAATGGGTGGCCGCCAAGGCCATGGCCGTACAGGCCAGCGCCGCTGCGGTGGAGCCCGGGGACCCCCGGGGCATCGTGCTGCACATGAACAAGGCGGGCGGCTTCCCCGTTACCACGGCGGGCTGGCAGGACAAGCGCTGGGTGTCCAGCAGCGCCACCACGCCGCCCACCTACGACCCCACGGCACGCCCTTGGTACAAGAGTGCGGTGGCGGCGGGCAAGCTGGTGGTCACCAAGCCCTATGGCGATGCCTCCACGGGCGAGCCCTTCGTGTCGTTCGCGGCGCCCATCGTGCGCGATGGGGCGGCGCAGGGCGCCGTGAGCGGGGCCGTGCCGCTCAAGGGCGTGCAGGAGGTGGTGGCGGCGGTGCACCCCACGCCCAACAGCCTGGGCCTGGTGATCGACAAGGACGGGCTGGTGCTGGCCCACCCCGATGCGCAGCGCATGCTCAAGCCCGCGTCGGAGTTGTCGCCCGCGCTGACCCCGGCAGTGGTGGCAGCGCTGCCGGGCGCCACCCGTGCGCTGGAGGTGGACCTGGGTGGCGCGGCGAAGCTGCTGCGCGCCCTGCCCGTGCCGGGCACGGACTGGTACCTTGTGGTGGCGCTGGACAAGGCCGAGGCCACGGCGGGGCTGGCCAGCGTGCTGCGTGCATCGGCCATTGCCACGGTGCTGCTGGCGCTGCTGGCGGCCGGGGCGTGCGCGCTGCTCACGGCACAGTCGTTTCGGCGCCTGTCGCAGGTGCGCGATGCGATGGACGAGATCGGCTCCGGCGGCGGCGACCTGACCCACCGCCTGCCGGTGACCGGGCGCGACGAGGTGGCGCAGATCGCCTCGTCGTTCAACGCCTTCGTGGACAAGATCGGTGCAGTGCTGCTGGATGTGCGCCAGGGCGTGGAGTCGATGAAGACGGCCACCGACGAGATCAAGGCCGGCAACCACGACCTGTCGCACCGCACCGAGACCTCGGCCAGCAACCTGCAGGAGACATCGGCCTCGCTGTCGCAGCTGACGGCCACGGTGCAGCAGTCGGCCGACTCCGCCGCGCAGGCGGCGCAGCTGGCGCGTGCCGCCAGTGCCGCCGCCGCGCGCGGTGGCGAGGTGGTGGCGGGTGCGGTGAGCACCATGGACGAAATTTCGAGCGCCTCGGCCCGCATTGGCGAGATCATCGGCGTGATCGACTCCATCGCCTTCCAGACCAACATACTGGCACTGAATGCTGCGGTGGAGGCGGCGCGCGCCGGCGAGAACGGCCGGGGCTTTGCCGTGGTGGCCAGCGAGGTGCGCAGCCTGGCGCACCGCAGCGCCACGGCGGCGCAGGAGGTGCGTGCGCTCATCAACACCTCGGGCGCCAGTGTGGCCACGGGCACGCAGCGTGTGCGCGCGGCCGGACAGACCATGGACGAGATCGTGAACAGCATCCAGCGCGTGGCGCAGATCGTGGGCGAAATCAATGGCTCGATGACCGAGCAGAGCGACGGCATCGGCCAGATCAACCAGGCGGTGGCAGAGATGGACCGCGCGACACAGCAAAATGCAGCCTTGGTCGAGGAATCCACCGCTGCGTCGGCGGTGCTCAACGACCAGGCCCACCACCTCTCGCGCACGGTGGCGGGCTTCACCCTAGAAGCCTCCCAAGCGCCCAACCGGGCCCGCCTGCCGGCCCCGCACCACTGACGACCACCAAGCCCATGACCATCAGCCAGACCCAGATTGCACAGCAGGTGGTCGAATCCATCCTCGCCCAGAAGCTCGCCCCCGGCGAGCGCCTGGGCGAGCAGGAGCTGGCCGACCTGTTCGGCGTGAGCCGCACCCTGGTGCGCGAGGCGCTGATGCAGCTGCAGGCACGCGGTTTTGTAGAGGTGCGGCCACGCAAGGGCTGGTACGTGGTGGAGCCCACGGTGGAGGACGCGCGCGACGCGTTCTCGGCCAGGCGCATCATCGAGTCGGGCATATTGGCCGATGCGGGGCGGCCACTGCAGTCGGTCACCCCCCGGCTGCGCGCGCACATTGCCGAGGAGCAACTGGCCATCGAAGGGGCGGATGCGGCGACGCGCGCCTTTTTGCTGGCCGATTTTCACGTGTGCCTGGCCGAGAGCATGGGCCACCGCAGCCTGAGCGACATTTTGCGCGACCTGACGGCGCGCACCACGCTGGCGGCCTCGCTGTACCAGTCGCGGCACGAGGCCAGCCAGTCGTGCGCCGAGCACGAGGCCATTGTCGAAGCGCTGGAAGCCGGCGACACGGCCCTGGCGCGCGAGCGCCTGCTGGCCCACATCGGCCATGTGGAGGCGGCGCTGAACCCGGGGCAGCCGCTGGTGCGCGACCGGCTGCGCGATTCGCTGAGCCCACTGGCGGGCACGCGGGCTGGCACGGACGGCTGAGCGGCCTCCCCTTTTTCCTTCTCTTACCGCCGCCCCGGCCGCCAAGGCCCGGGCGGCTTTGTTTTGCGCGCCCAGATGCACACACGGGTAAACCCCAGGCAATTCCCTCCCAGGCGGTGTTTTATTGCATCCTATTTTTGTATACAAATATAGGGTACGAAATCACCGGGACGCCAGATGCCCGGAACCCGTCCTTTTCCACACGAGGAGACACCCGTGAACACAGCCGTCAGCAACAGCACCCCTCTGGCCGGGGGCACAGCGCCCGCCGGGCCGCACCACGACAACGCCCTGATCAAGCCGGGCTACGACCCGCGCCTGACCAACGAAGACCTGGCGCCCCTGAAGCGCCAGACCTGGGGCCAATACAACATCTTCGCGTTCTGGATGTCCGACGTGCACAGCGTGGGCGGCTACATCACGGCCGGCAGCCTGTTTGCGCTGGGCCTGTCGAGCTGGCAGGTGCTGGTGGCGCTGCTGGTGGGCATCGTCATCGTGCAGTTCTTCTGCAACCTGGTGGCCAAGCCCAGCCAGGTGACGGGCACGCCCTACCCCGTGATCTGCCGGGCATCGTTCGGGGTGCTGGGGGCGAACATACCGGCCATCATCCGCGGGCTGATCGCGGTGGCGTGGTATGGCATTCAGACCTACCTTGCGTCAGGCGCCTTCTTGCTGCTGGCGCTGCACTTCTTCCCGAACCTGGCGCCGTATGCCGATGTGGCGCAGCACGGGTATGCCGGGCTGTCGAGCCTGGGGTGGCTGGCGTTCATGGTGATGTGGGTGCTGCAGGCGCTGGTGTTCTGGCACGGCATGGAGGCGATCCGCAAGTTCATCGACTGGGCGGGCCCTGCCGTGTACGTGGTGATGGCGGTGCTGTGCGGCTGGCTGGTGTGGAAGGCAGGCTGGAAGAACATCGACCTGAACCTGGGGGGCGTGAAGTTCCAGGGCTGGGATGCGCTGCCGGTGATGCTGTCGGCGATTGCCCTGGTGGTGAGCTACTTCAGCGGGCCGATGCTGAACTTTGGCGATTTCTCGCGCTATGGCAAGAGCTTTGATGCAGTGAAGAAGGGCAACTTCTGGGGCCTGCCCATCAACTTCGTGTTCTTCTCGCTGCTGACGGTGGTGACCACGGCGGCCACGCTGCCGGTGTTTGGCGAGCTGATCACCGACCCGGTGCACACCGTGAGCAAGATCGACAGCACCACGGCCGTGGTGCTGGGCGCGCTGACCTTCATGATCGCCACGGTAGGCATCAACATCGTGGCCAACTTCGTGTCGCCAGCGTTCGACTTCTCGAACGTGGCGCCGCAGCACATCAGTTGGCGCACGGGCGGCATGATCGCCGCGGTGGGCTCGATCTTCATCACGCCGTGGAACCTGTACGCCAACCCCGAGGTGATCCACTACACGCTGGACGTGCTGGGCTCGTTCATCGGGCCGCTGTTCGGCATCTTGATCGCCGACTACTACTTCGTGCGCCGCCAGCAGGTGCTGGTGGATGAGCTGTACACCATGAACAGCCGCGGCGCCTACTGGTACAGCAAGGGCTACAACCCGCGCGCCATCTGGACGCTGATCCCATCGGCCCTGGTGCCCATCCTGTGCGTCATGGTGCCGGTGCTGCGGCCGGCCGCCAACTACGCCTGGTTCATCGGTATGGGCCTGGGCTTCGTCATCTACCTTGCATTGAACCGAAAGAGCTGAGCCCGTGCGCATCAAGATCATCAACCCCAACACCACCTGGAGCATGACCGAGAAGATCGGTGCCTGCGCGCGCGCCGTGGCGCGACCGGGCACCGAGGTGGTGGCGGTGAGCCCCGCCATGGGCCCGGCCTCCATCGAGAGCCATTACGACGAGGCGCTGGCCGTGCCCGGCCTGCTGCAGGAGATTGCGGCGGGCGAGCGCGAGGGGGTGGACGGCTATGTGATCGCCTGCTTTGGCGACCCGGGCCTGAAACCCGCACGCGAGCTGGCGCACGGCCCGGTGGTGGGCATTGCCGAGGCGGCCATGCACATGGCCAGCATGGTGGGCGCGCGCTTTTCGGTGGTGACCACGCTGGGCCGCACCATGGGCCAGGCCTGGCACCTGGCCGAGATCTACGGCATGCAGCGCTTTTGCGCCAACGTGCGCGCCTGCGAGCTGCCGGTGCTGGAGCTGGAGGTGCCGGGCTCGAACGCGCGCGAACGCATCACCGACGAATGCCGCCGCGCGCTGGCCGAGGACGGCTGCGACACGCTGGTGCTGGGCTGCGCGGGCATGGCCGATCTGTGCGAGCACATCAGCCACACGCTGGGCGTGCCGGTGATCGACGGCGTGGCGGCTGCCACCTCGATGGTCGAATCATTGGTGCTGCTGGGCCTGCGCACGAGCAAGCACGGCGAGCTGGCGCGGCCGCTGCCCAAGGCCATGGCCGGAGCGCTGGCGGGCTTTGCGCTGGCGCCCATGGCGGCGGTGCCGCCAGCCCGCATATCCCGCGCCGCCTGAGGCCTGCTGCACTGCAGCCCGGCCAATCAGGCCACAATCGGCCACCATGCCCCGCGCCCGCACGAGCCCCAAAGCCCTTCCCGCCGACCTGACGCCCGCTGCCGAACCCACGCCTGATATGGCCGCAGCGGACGGGCGCCTGGCCTCGACCGAGAGCATTGCGCAGGACCTGGCCACCGCCATCGTCGAAAAGCGCCTGCCCCCGGGCACCTGGCTGCGCGAGGAGGCGCTGGGCCGCGTGTACACCGTGAGCCGCACCAAGATACGCGCGGCGCTGGTGATGCTGTCCAAGGACAAGCTGATCGAGATCATCCCCGACAAGGGCGCCTTCGTGAGCCGGCCCAGCGTGCAGGAGGCGCGCGAGGTGTTCAGCGTGCGCCGCGTGCTCGAGGCCGAGGTGGTGCGCCTGTTCATCGCCTGCGCCACGCCGGCCGACTACCAGATGCTGGAGCAGCACATCCGCTTCGAGCGCGCGGCGCTGCGCGAGAGCACGACCACGGGCCGGGTGCGCGAAAAGCTGCTGGGCGACTTCCACGTGGTGCTGGCCGAGGCCGCCGGCAACCAGACGCTGGCGCAGCTGGTGCGCGACCTGGTGGCCCGCAGCTCGCTGATCGCCATGCTGTACGACTCGTCGAACGACCCGCACTGCTCGTCCGAGGAGCATGCGGACTTCCTGGCGCTGTGCAAAGGCGGCAACGTGCAGGCCGCCGTAGCCAGCATGACGGAGCACCTGCAGCGCATCGAGGCGAATCTGGCGCTGGATACGGGGCGGACTGACAGGCAACTCGACCTGGTCAAGGCCTTGCTGGCGTGAAAAGCAGCAGGATGCGGACTAGACACCTGAACAGTTGGTTGACCAACATCGTACGACGGTCTTATCCAGGCCTGCGCGAAACTGCTAGAGCACAGCCAATCCGCGCTCATGAAGCGCATCCCTTGTGCGCCTCGTCGGCAATGCCAACGCAGCACTTGGCGATCGCTCAGAACTTAAGGCCAAATCCGGCAGTACCTACCCTTAAAAACCTGAACGCTGGCGCCTCACGTCCAACGCTATAGGCCAGATCAAAGCTCAAGGCTTCGGTCAGGCCGAAGCTAAGTCCTGTCCTTGCCACACGGTAGTTGCGGACATCATCCTCTCGTGGCAATCGCCAGTACGTTCCTTCGACATAGGCTGTAGCACTGCGCGTGCCGAGCATGTTGGAGAGCGCATTCATCTCTCCATCAAGCCTGAGGGTGGTGCGTAGCCGAAGAATGGTGTCTTGCTTTTCCGCGGAGTTTCCTACCTCCATGGTTTTACCGACCTCTGCGCCGAACGACACGAGGGGTGCGAGCTGGAGCCATGGGAGCTTGATGTAATTGCCCGCCACATCAGCCTGACCTTTCGAAGGAGGGCCGGGCCACAGTCTCCCTAGTGGACCATAAACTGGGGTGATGCTCAGTTCAACCAATCCCTTTTTCGTGCCAGTCTTTCGCTCCGTCTCATACTTCAAGCCCGCGACAACGTCAGTGAATTCGCCCGTCTGGCGTGAACCGATTTCGGTGTATCCACCCACTCGCAACTTTAATTGATCCCCTGGTTTTTGCTCTCCACGAGATGTCAATCGAGCTTCAAGGGATGCGCGTGGCCAAAAGCGGCCCAAAGCAGTCGAGCCCTCATAGATAAGTGCGAATTCAGACTGGTATGCGGTAGCACGCGCGGTTGCGTTGGCTGGCTGGTTGGAAAGATAGGAGAACGTTGCCGGCAGTCCCGCCATCGCTTTAGACAACGTGTCCGAACGCTGAACTTTGAAGCCAGCGCTACTGGCTTTCCGAATGAACGTATCCTCCATCTGGATCTGCGCCACCGCGCTCTTTCTGATTGGGATGGAATCCTTGTCCAAGGCTGTCACTTGCCACGTCAATTCCGACCCAGGCTTCAGGTCAATCGCCATCGTGACCGTCTCACCGAGGGTACAGGCAACTGCGATGCAAGATGCTTCCCACTTGCTACCAACCAACTCGACACTGTCGGCAGTTTTCGCCCTTCCAGATACAGTGTAGCGAGTAGCCCCTTCCACCGGCTTCCAGGCCAGCGAAAAGCGCCCTTCTTTTGTATCGGCAGCGCCCAGCGCTAGCATCTTGTTGGTCACCAATTCGACCTCCGGCACGTTCTGACTTGACAGCTTGAAGTACCAACTCCACTCTCCAGAAGGTAGAGCACTACCAGTCACTCGCAGGCCGGTACTGCCCTGAGGTAGAGCGAAGTTGATCGGAGACTCTCCGCTCGCGGGCACAACAATGACTAAGTATGAGTCTTTGGCGCTTGTCAGTTCTGGGAGAAGAAACATCCCCTCGCGGAACTGGCCATTTGAATCATTGGAGGCGATGGAAGACGCGATGCCAGCGGTGGCAGCAGAAAGAAGGATCGAGGCGCAGAAAAGGCTTTTCATGCTAAGTCCTTCAGCACCAAGGCCGCGATGTGACCGACCGTGGGTAGCTTTCCATCAACGAAATCGGTCGGCCTGAGAGTTCTCATAGAGCAGCCCCTCACACTGAGAATTTCCGCTATGCCGTCCCGGTAGCCCTTGCGCCTGATCATGGAGTGACCCAAACCATGTTTTCCTAGAAAGGTGTCGAGTGTGACGACAACACCCGGGCCTTCAATCTTCCGGAAATATTCAAGGATGAGGATCTGTACGTACTCAGCCCGATCACTGCTTTTCACGCTGCATGTCATAGTTTCCCTCCTGCTTGGTTGTACCGCTCGCCAGTTCTACCGGCTCTTTACAAAGCGACCTAGGGAAATATTGCTTGCACGCGGCAACCCCCTCCCCTGAACTACAAACTCGGTACAGTATTGATGCTCGAACAGGCTGTTGAAATTCAGCTGCGGCTCCCACCGAGACCGGCAGCCTGCCTCTCAGAAAGCGCCAAAAGTGATTTTTCGTGCCTGCCAATGGCGTTTTGAGGCTCTGGGAATCGTTTTCAACAGCTTGCCAAGCCGCAGCACCCAACCCCTCTCTTGAACGGCTGCGCAATTAGGAAATAGGCACACCGCCAGAGCAAGCAAGAGAAAAGTCGCCTGGCAGGTGGATCGGTCCTCTGTCGGCGGCCTTGGCCGCGCGCTGCCGAACGCACTGCAACTGACCAAGCGTCGATAGACACCAAGCCACCTTCATGGGTCGCCTAGGGTTTACCGGGATAAGGTTGTCGCCATATCGTGTATACACTTTTTGTATGGATGGTTGTACACGTTATGGCGTGCGCCCTCCGCATTCAAACGACACCCGACAGACCCACCCGAAGGAGCTTTGCCATGCAACCGTCCGTGCACCCTGTGGATGAACAACTGCCCATAGGGCGCCTGGGGGCGCTGGGCTTGCAGCATGTGCTGGTGATGTATGCGGGGGCGGTGGCGGTGCCGCTGATCGTGGGCCGGGCGCTGAACCTCACGCCGGACCAGGTGGCCAAGCTGATTTCGGCCGATCTGTTCGTCTGCGGGCTGGTGACGCTGATCCAGGCACTGGGCGCCACGCGCTGGTTCGGCATCCAGCTGCCGGTGATGATGGGGGTGACCTTTGCCTCGGTGGCGCCCATGGTGTCGATGGCGCAGAGCACCAGCGGCACGGCGGGGGCGGGGCTGATCTTCGGCTCGGTGATCGGGGCGGGGGTGATCTCGATCCTGATCGCGCCCATGGTCAGCCGCATGCTGCGGTTTTTTCCGCCGGTGGTCACGGGCACCATCATCGCGGTCATCGGCATCAGCCTGATGCGGGTGGGCATCAACTGGATCTTTGGCAACCCGGTGGGCCCCACGGCGCCCAATGTGGTGAATCCCGAGCACATCAAGTGGCTGACCGAGGCGCAGTCGGCCGCCGGGGCGCCGGGCTCGTCGCTGCCGCCCGTGCCCAAGGGCTTTGCGGTGGTGCCCACGGTGCCCAACCCGCGCTATGCGGACCTGACGGGCGTGGGCATCTCGGCGCTGGTGCTGGTTTCCATCTTGCTGATCGCCAAGTTCGCCAAGGGCTTCGTCGCCAATATCTCGGTGCTGCTGGGCATTGTGATCGGCGGCGTGGTGGCGGCGGCCATGGGGCTGATGTCGTTCGAGAAGGTGGGCAAGGCCGACTGGTTCGACCTGGTGCTGCCGTTCGAGATTGCGCTGCCGGTGTTCGACCCCATCCTGATTTTGACGATGACGCTGGTGATGATCGTGGTGATGATCGAGTCGACCGGCATGTTCCTGGCGCTCGGGGACATGACGGACCGCAAGATCGAGCAGGACGATCTGACGCGCGGCCTGCGCACCGATGGCCTGGGCACGTTGATGGGGGGCATTTTCAACACCTTTCCGTACACCAGCTTCTCGCAGAACGTGGGGCTGGTGGCGGTGACGGGCGTGAAGAGCCGCTTTGTCTGCGTGGCCGGCGGCGTGATCTTGATCGTGCTGGGTGTGCTGCCCAAGATGGCGGCGCTGGTGGAGTCTCTGCCCACCATGGTGCTGGGCGGCGCGGGGCTGGTGATGTTCGGCATGGTGGCGGCCACGGGCATCCGCATCCTGGGCGGGGTGGATTTCCGCAACAACCGCTTCAACGGCATGATCGTGGCGGTGTCCATCGGCGTGGGCATGATCCCGCTGATCGCACCAAGCTTTCGCCAGTGGATGCCGCATGCCATCCACCCGCTGATCGAGTCGGGCATTTTGCTGGCCTCGATCACGGCGGTGGCGCTGAATGTGTTCTTCAACGGCGCCAGCAAGGACACCAGCGCTGCCGTGAACGCAGCGCGCCAGGCAGAAGCGCACTGACCTGGTCCGCACGAACCAAGGCCCCCGGCTGACCGCTGGGGGCTTTTTTGCTTTCAGCGCCCCGCTCTGGACTGTTTTGCACGAAAAACCCATGCAAGACCGATGGAGAAGCCGGCGAGCGTTTCCCCTCTGGGCAGGTTGCTGGGGGGCCACATAAATTGCCAACTTGCACCCGTGCAATATTGCGTACCATGCAGTACGTTACATTGATCCTTTGCAAGGAATCCAATGCGCACAAAATTCAGCAAAATGTTGGCGGCCACCGGGCTTGTGACGCTCGACCCGGAGGAAGATACCCACCTGGACGCGCCCGCCGAGGCCTACCCCGAGCCCGAGGCGGAGCCCGAACCCGCGCCTGCGCCCGCCGCGCCCGCGCCGGTGCTGGCGCCCGAGCAGAGCGTGGTGGCCGAGCAAAAGGATTTTGCCGACCTGTACCGCGAGGCCAATGTGCCCGTGGTGGCCTACAGCGCCGAAAAGCTGCTCAAGCTGATGGGGGGCCTGGAGAGCATGCCGATGGAGGTGCGCAAGCAGGCCATCAAGGCCATGGACGACGCCGACGAGACCTGGACGGTGGACGATTCCGTGCTGGACGCGCAACGCAAGGTCAAGGCGCTGGCCATCGCCAAACAAAAGATTGCGCAGCAAGTGGCTTCCGCACTGCAAAATGCGGACCGCGAGATCGCGGCCATCCAGGCTGAAGAACAGGACAAGAGCGCCCAGGTGCGCAAGCAGATCGCCGAGCTGACGGCGCTGCTGGACCGAGGCGTGGCGCGCGCCGCGCAGCAGACGGCCGACGTGCGAGCAGCGGCCAGAACGAATCAGGAGGCCGGGGAGAGGGAATCCGCCCGGCTGGATGCAGAAATGAACCGGCTGGGCCAGATCGTCATCACGTTCTCGGGCCAATCACAGGTTCAAAAATAAAGTAGGAGTTGGCAATGCAATTGACTGGCATGGGTAAGGCGCTGATCGCGGTCATCGTCGTGGGGGCTGCGGGATCTGTTCTGTGGAACATGGGCGGCAAGATGTGGGTGCAGGACAAGCTGGGCAACACCGAGGCGTCGGCCCCGGCTGGCAGCAGCAGCCCGCAGGGCAGCACGACCGCGCCTGCGGTGGTGGCCGGCAACACGCCGTCCGCCCCCGCCGTGGCGGCGCCCAAGGGCGGTGCCCTGGGCTCGGCCGGCAACCCGCTCAAGGTCAGCATCGTGAGCTTTCACGGCTATGCGCCGGCCCTGGTGGCCAACGGCAACAGCCTGAAGACGCAGCCGGGCTCGATCTTCCAGAAGGCCGGGGTGAACGTGGAGTTCATCATCCAGGACGACATCCCCACGCTGACCACCATCTTCGAGAGCAACACGGCGCAGTGCGCCTGGCGCACCTCGGACTTTTGGGCGCAGGAGCAGCCCAACCTGATCAACACCAAGCTCGATGGCCGCGCCATCATGATCGTGGACAACACCCAGGGCGCCGACGCCGTGATCGCCCGCGACCCGGACATCAAGCGCATCGAAGACCTGGTGGGAAAGAAGGTGGCGCTGCTCAAGTACACGCCTTCGCACGGCCTGTTCATCAACGCCATCAACAACTCCAGCCTGAGCGCCAAGCAAAAGGCCAATGTGCTGGACCGCGTGGTCTACATCAACGCCGACGAGGGCACGCCCGGCGTGCGCGCCGCGTTTGCCGCCGGCAGCGTGGACGCCGCCGTGCTGTGGGACCCGGACCTGTCGCTGGCCGTCAAGGCCACGCCCGGCGCGCGCGTGGTGTATTCGACCAAGGTGGCCACCAACCTGATCTACGACGTGATGGTCTGCAACCAGAAGTTCCTGCAGGACCCTGCGCACCAGCAGGCCTTCCAGGGCTTCGTCAAGGGCTGGATGGACGGCGTGACCGCCGCCCGCGCCAACCCGGCCGGCGCTGCCGAGGCGCTGGTGCGCACCGAACCCTTCTTCGACCAACTGGCCAAGAAGGAGGGCATGCCCTTCATCTCGAGCCTGTTCTCCAACCTGGTGTGGACGGGCCTGGATGACAACGCCCGCATTCTGGGCCTGGCGGGCGACACCAACCACTATGAGCGCGTGTACCGCGAGTTCGACGCGATCTACCGCGCCGCCGGCTCGCTGGCCAACCCGAATTCGCCCGTGGTCTCGCCGCAGAACTCGTTCGACTACCGCTTCATCAACGCGCTGCTCAAGGACAACCAGGCCGCGCGTGCCGCCGCCGCCAAGCCTGAGTTCACCTTCGACACGGCCGGCATGCAAAAGGCCGAAACCCGCCCCGCCGCGCTGACCAAGCCGGTGAGCGTGAACTTCCCCGTCGGCCAGGCCGAGCTGACCAAGAAGGCGCAGGAAGTGATCGACACCCAGGTGGTGCCGTTCATCAACAGCAACGGCTCGGCGTATTTCGAGATCTCGGGCAACACCGATTCGACCGGCAGTGCGCAGGCCAACCAGCGCCTGTCGAAGGCGCGGGCCGACGCGGTGACCAAGTACGTGGTGACGCAGTGGGAGATTCCGGCCGCGCGCTTCAAGGTGGTGGGCAATGGCTCGAACTACCCCATCTGCAACGAAGCCAACCCCGGCGCGCTGGAGGTGGACCTGGACACCTGCCGCCAGATGAACCGCGCCACCCGCATCGCCGTGCTGGCACGCTGAGGGGCCGGCGATGGCCCAATTCTGGAACCCCAGCCATCCGATCTCGCCCCAGACCCAGCGCATGCTGGGCGTGGGCGCCGTGGTGGTGGTGCTGGCGGCCTGGGCGCTGGTGAGCGCATCGGGCCTGGTCAACTCGAACCGGCTGCCTGCGCCGTGGGAGGTGGCCATGGCCTTCTCGCGCCTGGCGTGGGACCCGGTGCGCCAGGAAAGCCTGCTGCTGACCTCGGTGCTGTGGTCGGGCGGGCGGCTGGTGGTGGCCGGCATTCTGGTCATCCTGATCGGCCTGCCCATCGGCATTCTGATGGGGGCATCGCCGCGCATCAACGCCACGCTGTCGCCGCTGATCGACCCGTTCCGCTCGGCGCCCATCGTGGCGCTGCTGCCCATCATGGTGATGTGGTTCGGCATTGGCGAGGAGATGAAGATCGTCTTCCTGTTCTCGGGCGCGGTGGTCTACCTGATCCCGCTGGTGCGCGACGCGATCCGCTCGGTGCCCCAGTCGTACTGGATCAGCGCGCGCGACCTGGGCGCCACGCCGTGGGAATGCATCCGCCGCGCGGTGATCCCGATGGCCATGCCACGCATCGTGGACGGCATCATCATCGCCATCTCGGTGATGTGGACCTACATCACCGTGGCCGAGTACGTGAACGCCAAGGAGGGCCTGGGCCAGCTGATCCAGAACGCCCGCCGCTTCTCGGCCATGGACCAGGTGTTCGCGGGCATCATCACCATCATTGCGCTGGCGCTGATCACGCACCGCGTGATGACATGGGCAAAACGAAAAATGTTCCCCTGGGAACAGAGCGTTTGACGGCCCGGGCATGCACTCCCAATAAGAACTGATACAACAAAGCCAAGCATGACATCGACCCCGAGCGCTGCGAGCATTTCCATCCACATGAGCGGCATCGTGCAGGAGTACCCTGCCGCCAACGGCAAGGGCGTGCTGCGCGTGATCGACGGCATCGACCTGCAGCTCACGAACCCGAGCATCAACATGCTGCTGGGCCCCTCGGGCTGCGGCAAGTCCACGCTGATGCGCATGATGGGCGGCGTGCGCCCGTTCAACGTGAAGACGCCGACCATCGGCCGGGTGGAGATCGACGGCCGCGAGTGCCTGGACCAGCACGACGATGCGGTGACCGTGTTCCAGCAGTACGCCAACCGCCCCGACCTGACGGTGTGGGACAACGTGGCCTTTCCGTTCACGCTCAAGCTGTGGAAGGGGCGCATCACCCAGGCCGAGATCAAGGAGCGGGTGGACACCATCCTCGCCGCCGTGGGCCTGGCCGACAAGAAGGCCATGCGCCCGGCGCAGCTGTCGGGTGGCCAGAACCAGCGCGTGGCGCTGGCGCGCGCCCTGGTGCTGCGCCCGCGCATTTTGCTGATGGACGAGCCCTTTGGCGCGCTGGACCCGCAGACCCGCGAGGAGATGCAGCGCCTGCTGCTGTCGCTGTGCAAGGCCAACCCCTGCCTGGTGGTCTTCGTCACGCACGACGTGAGCGAGGCGCTGACGCTGGGCGACCGGGTGATCGTGCTGTCGCCCCAGCCCGCGAAGATTGCCGATGACTTTGCCATCCACGCCGAGCACCCGCGCTCGGAGGCCTGGGCACGGTCCACCGAGACCCTGCGCATGCAGGACCGCATCCTCACGTCGCTGCGCGACGCGAAGGGCCATGGCCAGATCACGCTGAGCGTATGAAATTCGACCCGGGCGAACGGGAAGAGCCCCCGTACATCCAGGAGTTTCTGACCAGCAAGTGGAACGTCACGGCATCGCTGGGCGCAGCCGCGCTGGCGGTGCTGGCCTCCTTCCCGTACGGGCTGCCGGGCTTCGTCTTCGTGGGCACGGCGTATGCGGCCGTGGAGGGGCTGGCCCTGCTGTACGTGCCGGGCATGTCGACCTTTCGCTACGCGGTGCGGCGCAAGTACGCCACGCTGCGCTACCAGGCGCAGGTGGACAGCCTGCTCAAGGAACTGGGCGACCGCAATGAATGCGACCCCAGCTCCAAGCGCATGCGCGTGTACCTGCAGACGCTGGACCGCATCGACGCTCTGGAGCGCATGGTCAAGGCCCGCACCTGCGCGCTGAGCGTGGAGGACATCGACCGCCTGAAGGACGTGACGCGCGACTACCTGGCGCGCTGGCTGGCCATCGTGAGCGCCAACGAGCGCCAGAGCCAGCTGAGCAAGAAGGAGATCGCCGACCGCCTGCGCAGCGTGGAGGAACAGCTGGCAGCAACCACCGGCGAGCGCGAGCGCCGCCAGCTGCTGCAGGCACGCAAGGACTACCAGCGGCTGATGGAAAGCAGCAGCCGCCTGAGCAGCCGCATGTTCGCCATCGAGGCGGCCATGGTCTCCATGCCCGACATCATCGAGGAGGTCTTTCAGCAGGCCGTGTCGATGCCCATGGCTACCGACGCATCGGCCCGGCTGCGCGAGAGCGTGGACCGCCTGGCGATCGAAGAGAACCTGGAGGCCGACATCAGCGAGGAGCTGGACACCATCGGCGTCCATGTGCCCAGCCCTGCCGTGGCCAAGGCCGCAGCTGCCCCTGTCCCCCGCCCCACGGCGCAAGCCATGAAATGACCCCTGCCATGACGACCACCACCGTACAGAAATCGCACCTGCAGACCCTTGTCGATTTCGACGAGTACACGCGGCTGATGGAGGCCGCGCTGAAGGCCGCCATCGTCTCCGACGAGCCGGGCCGGCTGGTGCGCTTCTTCGCGCGCTACATCGCCTGGAACGGCTACTTCGGCTGCAGCGTGGCCTCGCTGGCGGGCAAGATCGGTTGCGCGCGCCACCTGTTCACCGACCCGGCCGAGCCCTTTTTGCCGGCGGCCGACCGCAACGTGCTGGTGGCCAGTTACATCTTCGACGCGGCGCGCGACGAGTTCGACGACCACTCCACCCGCGCGCGCGACCCGCACCGCAGCCTGGCGCAGGCGTTCCTCAAGGGCATCGTGCAGACCACCATGCCGGGGGCCGACATGGCCACGCTGAACGCGCTGGCGGCCGAGCCGGCCTGGCTGAAGGCGCTGAACCAGGGCGTGCTGCGCGGCTATGGCGGCGGGCAGGACGATTCGCTCGCATCCATCTTCCACGCCATGGGCTACCACCTGGGCAGCGAGCTGCTGGCCGACCGCGAGTTCACCGTGATCGGCGCCACCCTGCGCGAGGCCGGCGGCGGCCTGGCCGAGCGCCTGTTCCACACCGAGGTGGACATCGGCAACACCAAGCACAAGGCCTTGTCCTGGGTGGGCATCCACTCGGGCGAGGGCGGTGCCGTGGAGGCAGACCACTTCGAGTGGGCCACCCAGGGCGTGAATGCCGCCTTCGACTTCATCGACCCCGCGCAGCGCGCGGCCATGCTGGCCCAGGTCGAGCAGGGCTTTGCCGCGTTTGCCCAGGACCACCGCATCTTCTTCGACAACGTCAACATCAGCTAAGCAAGGGACCTGCACCATGGCTTCTTCCAACTTCCTCGGCCGCCTGAGCAACCTGTTCACCGGCTTTCTCTCGCTTTTCGTCTCGGGCATCGAAAAGAACAACCCCGAGATCGCGTACGAGAACTCGATCAACAGCATGAAGGCCAACTACGACCGCCTGAAGAAGGCGGCGGGCGCCATCATCCGCCAGCGTGACGACGTGACCACGCGCCTGCACAACGCCAAGCAGAAGCAGGCCCAGCTCGAAGCCAACCTGCAGCAGGCCATGGACACCAACCAGGACGACCTGGCCGTGAGCATTCTGCAGATGAAGAACGACAACGACCAGTCGGTGACCGAGCTCACGGCCGAGGCCGAGACGGCCATGGCCGAGGCCGAGAAGATGAAGGACGCGCTGCTCGAGATGAAGAGCGAGATCAAGCGCGTGGAGGACGAGCGCGACCGCAACCTGGCCAAGCTGGCCGGCGCCAAGGCCAAGATCCAGATCCACAGCCAGCTCGAAGGCCTGTCGGTGGATGCCGAGATCCGCGCGCTGGACAACGTGCGCGGCCACATCGCCAACGTGATCTCCGAAGCCAACCTGGGCGACGAGCTGCGCGGCGCCGACCTGGACGTGCGCATGAAGGGCCTGCAAAAGGGTGCCTCGCGCGCCACGGCCGAAGCACAGCTGGCGCAGCTCAAGGCCGCCCGCGCCCAGGGCGCAGGCGCAAAGCAGATGTAACACGCTGCGCAGCAGCCACCGCAGTCCACCGCGCGCTGCCCCGGGGCGGCGCGCCCGCCACGCCCAAGGAACCCTGTGAGCATACCCTCCTCCCCCGCGACGACCGCCGCGACCGCAACGCCCGCCACGCCGGCCTGGGTCGACACCGTGCGCCGGCGCTACCTGAGCGGCGATGCCTCGGTCTTCGTGCTGTACCGCAACATCTACGACCGCATCCTGCTCGATGGCAAGTTCGTCGAACTGGAGCAGTACCTGTTCCGCTCGCTGCTGGAGGGCAAGAAGAAGCGTGTGCTCTCGCACAGCATCGCCTCGGGCACGCAGGCGCTGGCGGGCCGCGCCTTCGACACCGAGGCAGAACCACTGGATGGCATCGAGGCCGCGCTGATGCACGAAAGCGGCACGGCAGTGGTGATCCACTACGCAGGCTCGCTGTTCCCGGCGGGCGACCCGTCGATGATGACCATGCAGGACCGCCAGGCGATTGCCAAGCTGCACCGCTGGTCGCTCAACCCGCAGATCGGCGACAGCGACAACGTGGTGTTTTTGCTGGTGGAATCGCTGGCCGAGCTGAACGCGCAGATCCTGTCGAACCCGCGCATTGCCACCGTCGAGATACCCATGCCCGGCCAGGCTGAGCGCGAAACCACCATCCGCATGGCCGACAGCTCGCTCGATGCCGGCCAGGTCACGCGGCTGGCACAGCAGGCCTCGGGCCTGCGCCTGGTGCAGCTGTTCGGCCTGCTGGGCAACGACGCCAATGTGCAGGCCCCCAACGATGCCGAGCGCGAGGCCCTGATCAAGGAGCTGATTGCCGGCACCGAGGACGCCGAGGCGCGCGCCAAGCAGCTGACCAAGCTGACCAGCGGCCAGACCAACGAGCAGATACGCCACCTGCTGCAGCCGGGCAGCAAGGCGCCGGCCAAGGGCAACGCCTTCGAGGAGATCGCGGCCCTGCTGCGCACGCGCAAGCGCGAACTGGTGACGCAGGAGTGCTTTGGCCTGATCGAGTTCGTCGAGCCGAAATTCGGTCTCGAAGGCGTGGGCGGTATGAGCATGGTGAAGGCCGAGCTGGCCGCCATTGCCGCCGCCATCCGCTCGGGCAACGTGGCGCGCATCCCCATGGGCATTCTGGTGGTGGGGCCCATGGGCTCGGGCAAGACCTTCGTCACCAAGGCTTTCGTGCGCGAGGCCGGCATACCGGCGGTGATGCTCAAGAACATCCGCTCCAAGTGGGTGGGCGCGACCGAGAGCAACCTGGAGAAGGTGCTGGCCATGGTCAAGGCCATGGGGCCCATCGCGCTGATTATCGACGAGGGCGACCGCAGCCTGGGCGGCGAAGGCGACGAGGATGGCGGCACCTCGTCGCGGGTCACGGCGCGGCTCAAGGAGTTCATGTCGGACACCGACAACCGCGGCCAGGTGCTGTTCATCATGATGACCAACCGGCCCGACAAGCTCGACGCCGACATGAAGCGGCCCGGCCGCTTCGACACCAAGATACCGCTGTTCTTCCCCGAGAACGGGGCCGAGCGCGCGAACATCGTGCGCGTGATCCTGAAGCGCTTTGGCAAGGCGATCGAAGAGCCGCCGCAGGACGATGACGAAGATGAAGGCACCGGCGCCGGCTGGATGGAGGCCGCGCTCGAAGACACCGAGTTCTCGAACGCCGAGCTCGAAGCGCTGACGCTGCTGTCCATCGACCTGGCCGAGCGCGCCGACGGCCGGCTCACGCGCGAGATTTTTTTGCAGGCCGCCGTGGACTACATGCCCACGCGCGACACGCTGATGATCGAGTACATGGAGCTTTTGGCCATCTCCGAGGCCTCGCGCCGCAGCCTGCTGCCCGAGAAGTTCAAGCACCGCACCACCGACGAACTGCACGCCGAGATGAAGCGCGTGCGCAGCCAGTTGCGCCTATGAGCAGCGACAGCGACCATGTCCACACCCTCGCCAAGGAGCAGGTGCGCAAGGCCCTGACCGCCGCGAAGAACGACAAGCGCTGGGGCTGGCAGGAGGTGTCGGAGCTGCTCACCGAGCTGGGCATCGAGCAAACCCCGAACAACCTCACCACCCGGCAGAGCCGGGGTGCGTTCAAGGCCTCGGACTTTTTGCTGCTGCTGCGCAGCATGGGCGTGACGCACCTGGACCTGACCACCCTCGAAATCCCCGGCCTGGCGCCGGCCACCCGCAAGGTGGAGGCCAACAAAAAGGCACGGCTGTCCAAACCTGGATAAGCCTATTGGCTTTCTGAAAAGGAAGACAATCCGATTTTTTCCATGCACCGGGGCCCACCGCCCACGCCGCCTCACCTGCCCCACCGGGCAAGGCCAGGCTTCCAATCTGTGACCATTTCATCGATGGAACCCGGGTTGGACTCCATGCAATCAACGCATTAACCCTCACTCTCATCGCACTCGCCATGGAGTAAGCTCATTTTTGGCATTTGCTGAGAATCTCCTCCAGGATTTCCGTATGACACAGAACCTTTCCGCTGCCGAAGCGGCACTGCGCGACGCCGCTCGCGAATACCACCGCAACCCCAGCCGGGGCAAGATCGCGGTCACCCCCACCAAGCCCCTGTCCAACCAGCGCGACCTGTCGCTGGCGTACTCGCCGGGCGTAGCCTACCCCTGCCTCGACATCGAGGCCGACCCGTCCAAGGCGTTCGACTACACCTCGCGCGGCAACCTGGTGGGTGTGATCACCAACGGCACCGCCGTGCTGGGCCTGGGCGACATCGGCCCGCTGGCCAGCAAGCCGGTGATGGAGGGCAAGGGCTGCCTGTTCAAGAAGTTCGCCGGCGTGGACGTGTTCGACATCGAACTGGCCGAGCGCGACCCGGACAAGCTGGTGGAGATCATCGCGGCGCTGGAGCCCACGCTGGGCGGCATCAACCTCGAGGACATCAAGGCACCCGAGTGCTTCTACATCGAGAAGAAGCTGTCGGACCGGCTGAACATCCCCGTCTTCCACGACGACCAGCATGGCACGGCCATCATCTCCAGCGCCGCGCTGCTCAACGGCCTGGAGCTGGTGGGCAAGGAGATCGGCGCGGTGAAGATCGCCGTCTCGGGCGCGGGTGCTGCCGCCATTGCCTGCGTGGACGTGATGGTGGGCCTGGGCGTGAAGCGCGAGAACGTCTTCATGGTCGACTCCAAGGGCGTGATCTACGAAGGCCGCCCCGGCGGGCTCGATGCCTCCAAGCAGCGCTATGCGCAGCAGACCGAGGCCCGCACCCTGGCCGATGTGGTCGATGGTGCCGACGTGTTCCTGGGCTGCTCTGCCCCTGGCGTGCTGACGGCCGAGATGGTCAAGACCATGGGCACCAAGCCCATCATCCTGGCGCTGGCCAACCCCGAGCCCGAGATCCGCCCCGAGCTGGCCAAGGCCGTGCGCCCCGACTGCATCATCGCCACGGGCCGCTCGGACTACCCGAACCAGGTCAACAACGTCCTGTGCTTCCCCTACATCTTCCGCGGCGCGCTGGACTGCGGCGCCACCAAGATCACCGAGGCCATGAAGCTGGCCTGCGTGCGCGAGATCGCCGACCTGGCCAAGGCCGAGATGAGTGACGAGGTGGCCGCCGCCTATGCGGGCAAAGAACTCTCCTTTGGGCCGGACTACCTGATCCCCACGCCCTTCGATGCGCGCCTGATCCTGCGCATCGCGCCTGCCGTGGCCAAGGCTGCCGAGGCATCGGGCGTGGCCACACGCCCGATTGCCGACTATGCGGCCTACCGCGAGAGCCTGACGCGCTTTGTCTACCAGACCAGCATGTTCATGCGCCCCGTGTTTGCCGCCACCAAGGCCAACCCGCAGCGCGTGGCCTATGCCGAAGGCGAAGACGACCGCGTGCTGCGCGCCGCCCAGGTGGCCGTTGACGAAGGCCTGGCCAAGCCCATCCTGATCGGCCGCCCTGCCGTGATCGCCACGCGCATCGCCAAGGCCGGCCTGCGCCTGCAGCCGGGCAAGGACGTGGAGATCTGCGACCCCGAGGATGACCCGCGCTTTCGCCAGTACTGGGAAACCTACCACCAGCTCATGGGCCGCCGTGGCGCCACGCCCGAGGCGTCCAAGGCCGCCGTGCGCCGCTCCAACACGCTGATCGCGGCGCTCATGGTCAAGCTCGGCGATGCCGACGCGATGATCTGCGGCATGGTGGGCAAGTTCGACAGCCACCTGGAGCACATCCGCGACATCATCGGCGTGAAGAAGGGTGCGCCCGGCTTTGCCACGGTGAACGCGCTGATGCTGCCCGAGCACACGCTGTTCATTGCCGACACCTACATCAACGAAGACCCCGACGCCGAGCACCTGGCCGCCATTGCCCAGATGGCTGCAGACGAGGTGCAGCGCTTTGGCCTGCCGCCCAAGGTGGCCTTCCTGTCGCACTCCAACTACGGTTCGTCCAACCGCCCGTCGGCGCGCAAGATGCGCCTGGCGCGCGACCTGTTCGCGCAGGCCGCGCCGCACATCGAATGCGATGGCGAGATGCACGGTGATGCCGCGCTGTCCGAGAGCGTGCGCCACAGCAGCCTGCTGGAGACCACGCTGCAGGGCTCGGCCAACGTGCTGATCTGCCCCAACCTGGACGCCGCGAACATTCTGTTCAACGTGCTCAAGACCACCAGCGGCCAGGGCACGACCATCGGCCCCATCCTGCTGGGTGCCGCCGCCTCGGCCCACGTGCTGACCCCCTCGGCCACCGTGCGCCGCGTGGTCAACATGACGGCGCTGGCTGCGGCCAACGCGGGCTCGCGCACGGCGAAGTAGACGGCGGCCCCCCCGCGCGAAGCAGCCCCAAGGCCCAGGCCCTGGGGCTTTTTTTTGGCTAACGGACCGACACGTCCACGTAGCCTGCGACGGGCGGCAGGTGCTCCACCAGCCAGTCGGGGTCGAGTTGCAGGGCCTTGGTCACCTCGGCGGGCAGGCTGGCGATGGTGTCGGCGGGCGACTTGGGTTCTTCCAGCCCGATCTCGGCCAGCAAGGTGGCCACGTGCAGGATGCCGCCCAGGCGGCAGAACGGCACGGAGGCCACGGGGTCTTCGGCCGTCTCCAGCGCCCGCACGATGGTGTCCGGGAAGCGCCAGCGGCGCGCCAGCTCTCCGGTCACCTGCGCCTCGGTGAAGCCCAGCAGCGATCGCTCACGCTCCCAGCGCCCTCCCGCATGGTGCGGCAACTGCTCGATGGCGGGAATCTGCTCGGGCATCTTCTGCGCAATGATGAGTTCGCCCAGACGCACCAGAAAGCCGGCCAGCCACGACTCCTGCACGTCCGAGCCCAGGGTGCGCGCCAGCCACTGCGAGTAGCCGGCAATGGCCATGCTCTCCTTCCAGAAGGCTTCGGCGTCCACGCCCGAGGCGTCCTTGAACACGCCGGACATGCACGACGCCAGGGCCAGGGTGCGCACCTGATTCAGGCCCACCATGGTGATGGCATCGTCGAGCGATGCCACCTGGCGCGGCAGGCCAAAACGCGCGCTGTTGGCCAGGCGGATCAGCTTGGCCGTGAGGGCCGGGTCCTTGGAGATCGCCGCGCGCACCTTCTCGAAGGGGATGTCGTCGTCCTTCATGGTGGCGATCAGCTCGCGCGCCACGTCAGGAATGGTCGGCAACTGCACGTTTTCGAAAAAATCCTGGATATTTGCCATAGGGGCCTCCCAAAGCCGTTCACTGAGAATGGACTTTCGTTGTACCACTGGCGCGCCCATGTGGCGTGCACGTTTGCACCAATGCGCGCGCTGGAGCGGGCTGCAGGCGATGCCCGTTCACGGCATGCACCATTTCGGGAAAGCCTGTAGGGCCACATGCACCAATCTGGCGAACAATAGGCCACACCCCGGCCCCGCTCCCCTGAAAGCGGGCATCGTTTTTGCTGTTTGCTCTGCATCGCACACCAGCGGTGCACACCGGCCGCCAGCGCGTTTCGCCTTTTTTTATTTCTCTGCCACTCTCGACAGGAACCCTCCCCATGAACAAACGCTCCCTCCTGCAAGCCGCCGTGCTGCTGGTCGCCGCCGGCAGCTTCTCCCTGGCCCATGCGCAGGCCACCACGCCCATCAAGTTCCAGCTCGACTGGCGCTTCGAGGGCCCGGCCGCCCTGTTCCTGCAGCCGGTGGCCAAGGGCTACTTCAAGGCGGCGGGCCTGGACGTGACGGTTGACGCCGGCAACGGTTCGGGCGGCGCCGTGCAGCGCGTGGCCTCGGGCACCTACGACATGGGCTTTGCCGACCTGGCTGCGGTGATGGAATTCCATGCCAACAACCCCGACGCGCAGAACAAGCCCGTGGCGGTGATGATGGTCTACAACAACACCCCGGCCTCGGTCATGGCGCTCAAGAAGAGCGGCATCACCAAGCCGGCCGACCTGGCAGGCAAGAAGCTCGGCGCCCCGGTGTTCGACGCCGGCCGCCGCGCCTTCCCGATCTTCCAGAAGGCCAACAGCGTGGGCAGCGTGCAGTGGACCGCCATGGACCCACCGCTGCGCGAGACCATGCTGGTGCGCGGCGACGTGGACGCCATCACCGGCTTCACCTTCACCTCGCTGCTGAACCTCGAAGCGCGTGGCGCCAAGGCCGCCGACGTGGTCGTGCTGCCCTACGCCGACTTCGGCGTGAAACTCTACGGCAACGTGATCATCGCCTCGCCCAAGCTCATCAAGGAGAACCCCGAGGCGATCAAGGCTTTCCTCAAGGCCTTCACCAAGGGCGCCAAGGAAGTCATGGCCAACCCAGCCGCCGCCATCGAGCACGTGAAGGCCCGCGACGGCATCGTCAACGTGCCGCTGGAAACGCGCCGCCTGCAGTTGGCCATCGACACCGTGATCAACAGCCCCGACGCACGCAGCGAAGGCTTCGGCAAGGCCGTGCCCGGCCGCCTGTCGCTGATGGCCTCGCAGGTATCCGACGCCTTCAACACCAAGACCCGCGTGAAGGCCGACGATGTGTGGAACGACAGCTTCCTGCCCAGCGCCGCCGAGCTGAACATCCTTCCCAAGAAGTGAAACACCCCCTGAGTCGCTTCGCGCCTTCCCCCTCTCTCATATTGCTTCGCAATCTGGGAGGGGGACGCCCCCGGTGCGGCGGGGCGGCCCTTGCACGGGGGCACTGGCTTGGGCCTCGCCAGTTTCGTGCGGTGTGGGTGGCGCACAGCGCTATGGATCACTGAAATGCACGGGCCGCTCACACGGCCCAATGCGCAAACCTTACCTACGGACCCCTGATGCAGGCTGCCGATTCCTATTTCGTGGACTTCCGTGACGTCTGGCTCGCCTACAACGACGAGCTGCGCGCGCAGAACCACTTTGCCGTCGAGGCCATCGACCTGCAGATCCGCCAGGGCGAGTTCATCGCCATCGTCGGGCCTTCGGGTTGCGGCAAGTCGACATTCATGAAGCTGGCCACGGGCCTGAAGATGCCGTCGATGGGCAAGATCCTGATCGACGGCAAGCCCGTGACCGGGCCGCTCAAGATCTCGGGCATGGCCTTCCAGGCGCCTTCGCTGCTGCCCTGGCGCACCACGGTGGACAACGTACTGCTGCCTCTGGAGATCGTGGAGCCCTACCGCAGCCACTTCAAGCAAAAGCGCAAGGAGTACGAAGAGCGTGCGCGCAAGCTGCTGCAGAAGGTGGGCCTGGGCGGCTACGAGGACAAGTTCCCCTGGCAGCTGTCGGGCGGCATGCAGCAGCGCGCCAGCATCTGCCGCGCGCTGATCCACGAGCCCAAGATGCTGCTGCTGGACGAGCCCTTCGGTGCGCTCGACGCGTTTACGCGCGAGGAGCTGTGGTGCATCCTGCGCGACCTGTGGACCGAGCAGAAATTCAACGTCATCCTGGTGACGCACGACCTGCGCGAGTCTGTCTTTCTGGCCGACACGGTGTACGTGATGAGCAAGAGCCCCGGCCGCTTCGTGGTGCGCCGCGAGATCGAGCTGCCGCGCCCGCGCGACCTGGAGCTGACCTACACCAAGGAGTTCAGCGACATCGTGCACGAGCTGCGCGGCCATATCGGCGCCATACGCCAGGGTGCAGGCAAGCCTGCCGCCCCCATCCCGCAATAGGCCCCCTTCCCCATGCACAACAAGAACCTCGAACGCTGGTCGCCCTGGATCCTGCTGGCGGCCACCATCATCCTGTGGCAGATCATCTGCTCGGCCTTCAACGTCTCGGAATTCATCTTCCCCAGCCCCTGGGCCATCGCCACGCAGCTGGTGGAGTTTGCCGGCGTCATCGCCGGCCATGCCTGGCGCACCTACTGGGTCACCATGGCGGGCTTTGGCATCGCCATCGTGGTCGGTGTGCTGCTGGGCTTCGTGATTGGATCCTCGCGCCTGGCGTATGCCGCCGTGTACCCGCTGATGACGGCCTTCAACGCCCTGCCCAAGGCAGCCTTCGTGCCCATCCTGGTGGTGTGGTTCGGCATCGGCGTGGGGCCAGCCATCCTCACGGCCTTTCTGATCAGCTTCTTTCCGATCATGGTGAACATCGCCACCGGCCTGGCCACGCTGGAGCCCGAGCTGGAAGACGTGCTGCGCGTGCTGGGCGCCAAGCGCTGGGACGTGCTCACCAAGGTGGGTCTGCCGCGCTCCATGCCCTACTTCTTCGGCTCGCTCAAGGTGGCCATCACCCTGGCCTTCGTGGGCACCACTGTGTCGGAGATGACCGCTGCCAACGAGGGCATCGGCTACCTGCTGATCAGCGCCGGCTCGTCGATGCAGATGGGCCTGGCCTTCGCCGGCCTGATGGTGGTGGGCGCCATGGCCATGGTGATGTACGAACTGTTCAGCTGGATCGAGAAGCGCACCACGGGCTGGGCGCACCGGGGCTCGCAGGGTGAGTAACCTGACGGCGTTGGGCGAAGCCCAGGCGGCCACGCTGCTGCGCCGCGCCAACATTGTGGCGCAGCGCGCCATGCGCATGGGTCGCCACCCCTTCGGCGCCCTGCTGGTCGCGCCCGATGGCCAGACCGTGCTGGCCGAGCAGGGCAACATCGATACCGTGAACCATGCCGAGAGCACGCTGGCGCGCACGGCAGCGGCCAACTACCCCGGCGCTTACCTGGCGCAATGCACGCTGGTCACGACTTTCGAGCCCTGCGCCATGTGCGCCGGCACCATCTACTGGGCCGGCATCGGCCGCGTGCTTTACGGGGCCGAAGAATCCGCCCTCAAGGCGCTGACCGGCGACCACCCCGAGAACCTGACACTCGAGCTGCCCTGCCGCACCGTCTTCGCCGCCGGCCAGCGCGCTACCGAGGTGATGGGACCGGTCCTTGCGCTGGAAGAAGAGATCACGGCCCTGCACCGGGACTTCTGGCGCTGACCCTGCTGCGACCCTGACAGCGACTGCGGAAAGAGGCTATCGATATACTCGCCGCCCTGTCGACCACAGGATCTTTCGCATGCGCCTGGACTTCTTTTTCCGCCCCCTGGCGCTCGCACTGGCCGTGGCCGGCCTGGCCGCATGCGGTGGCGGTACCGCCCCGAGCCAGCCGGCAGCTGCCGCGCCAGCGCCTGCCATCCAGGCCATCGGCCCGGCCCCCATCAAGGTCGGCATCGCTTTGGGCGGTGGCGCGGCCAAGGGCTTTGCCCACATCGGCGTGATCAAGATGCTGGAGGCCAATGGCTTCGCGCCTGCCTACATTGCTGGCACCAGCGCGGGCAGCGTGGTCGGCGCGCTGTATGCCAGCGGCATGAACGCCTTCGAGATGCAGGAGAAGGCCGTGGCCCTCGACGAAGCCAAGATCCGCGACCTGCAGTTCTCCACCGGCGGGCTGGTGCTGGGCAAGAAGCTCGAAGACTACGTGAACGAACAGGTGGGCCGCAAGCCGCTGGAGCAACTGGCCAAGCCCTTCGCGGTGGTCGCCACGCGCCTGGAAGACGGCGAGCGTACCGTGTTCGCCCGCGGCAACACCGGCCAGGCGGTGCGCGCATCGAGCAGCGTGCCCGGCGTGTTCCAGCCCGTCACCATCGGCAAGTACCACTTCGTGGACGGCGGCATCGTCAGCCCCGTGCCGGTGGACGCCGCGCGCCAGCTGGGCGCCGACGTAGTGGTGGCGGTGGATATCTCGAACAAGGCGCGCGGCAAGTCGCCGGGCGACATGCTGGGCACCCTGGGCCAGTCCATCGCCATCATGGGCCAGAAGCTGGGCGAGGCCGAACTGGCCCGCGCCGACGTGGTGATACGCCCCCTGGTGCTGGACATCGGCGCCGCCGATTTCAGCCAGCGCGCCAGCGCCATTCTCGAAGGCGAAAAGGCCGCGCTGGCCGCCATGCCGCAGCTGCGCGAGCGCATCGCCCAGCTGCAGGCCGAACGCGCGCGTGCCGCGCAACTGGCGCAGGAGAAGGTGCGGGAGGCGGAGTACAAGGTGTGTCTGGAGAAGCGGTCGAGTTTGCAGAAGTTGGCTGGGATGGCGGGGATGAGCGAAGGTTGCCCGGCGCCAGTGGGCAAGTAGCCTGCCGGGGCCGACCAGGTGTGCCCAGGTACGTCTAACTACCAGCGGTAGCTGGCGGTGGCAATCGCCTTGCGCGGCTTTCCATAGAAGCAACCCGTGGTGCAACTGCCCACATAGGTCTTGCCGAACAGGTTGATGATGTTCAACGCCAGACGCCAAGGCCCCGTGGTGTGGCTGGCTCGCTCACGTGGCGCGCTGGCGGTGCTGGACCTGTGCTCCAACAGTGCACGCGGTAAGAGGCCCGGCGACATGCTGGGCACCTTGGACCAGTCCATCGCCATCATGGGCCAGAGGCTGCGCGAGGCCGAACTCGCCCGCGCCGACTTGGTGCTCCGCCCCAAGGTGCTGGACATTGGCCCCGCCGACTTCGGCCAGCGCGCCATCGCCATCCTGGAAGGCGAAAAGCCGCATTGGCCACCATGCCATAGCCGCAAGCTCATTGCCCAGTTGCAAGCCGAATGTGTCCTAACCGCCGACTGGCGCAACCGGAGGCTCGGAGGCGGAGTACAAGACGTGTATGGAGAAGCGATCGAGCTTTCAGAAGTTAGGCAGGGTAGAGGGGATGAGTGAGGACGTGCGGGGGCGTCGGGTGTTAGGTAGGTAAGGCCTACGAAGCACCGCCACTTGAAGCGTCGGTAGCGAACCTGCAGTATGAGGCGCACATCTTCCGCCCAACAGTCTTCATTCATGCTTTGCAGCGATTGCTGCCGCTCACTACCGAATCTCAATCTACCGGTCGCTGGTCCATAGCGGTCATCTGAAGCCGAGGCAACTTATGATTGCTGGATATTTCAAATTCCATGAGGCACGGCCTATACAGCTTGCCTATCACCAGATATTGATCGTGAGGAGTGAGATCGTGTCGTCTGTTGTTCCCATGCTCGGCATTCTGCAAAAATTGGTTTGGCGAAAGCTCAGTGCTGAGGGAGATGAGCATTTAAATGGAGGTGCAACAATGCGATCCCTCTACAAGGCCCAACGCTTTGTAGCTGAGCTTTATGCAGGACTACTTGCTTCGCGTGTTGACACCATCCTAGAGGAAAAAAAACTCCCAAACATTGAAGAGTGCCTAGCTTCAATCGAAGCTCTTGAACGCAATCCATTGAAAAGTCTTTCATTCGCGTCGTTGTTCTGGAATGGACAGGACCTGGGGATCCATATTGCTCGCCACGAGCTTAAAGGTGGAGGTCTCTTCTATGAAGTGACACTCATGAACCGCGAGGATGGCATTGACCGCATGATACGCGCTGAAATTAGGGCCGCCCGCACCCAGCCAGAACCATTCGCTTCGATTTTTTCAACCAATGGTTGGTCGCAAGTACCACGAGAGCAACTATCCTCTATCCCCGAGCTAGCACTTATGATCCAAGTGATCGTGGCACTGCATCAGTGGCGCTATCCCAAGATCTCAATAGTTGATCTCGAAAAATCCGACCTTGGATCGAATACACCACGTAGTGAGAATCGAGAACTCGTTAAGCTATGTGCGCTGGCCATGCAGGGTAAAATTCCGTGCACACGCGTCACGGTACCTCTTGACGCGATCGTCCCCAAGGACATGCCTCATGCGCTGAACTATCCGATAGAAGATATCCGCCGATTGCGTGATGCACATATCGACGGCGGCCAGGCTAGTTCCGCACTCCTACTATATCAGCGCGGAGGAAAATTCATCATGGATGATGATTACTCCGCTTTTCTTTCCTATAAATCATTGGGCTTCAAGCGTGTTCCTGCCGTAGTTATAGGGCGATTCCACGCACCAGGCATTGAGGTTCTTGAAACCGGTGGCCGTGAGCTGATACCGCCCATTCTAGTTGAGCGAAGACCTCATCCGGTTCCATCGACTCCAGAGGACGATGCACGACGTCTTGAATGGAAACTCCAAGTTCTGAAGCCTAGCCGACCCACCGCCATACAGAATCTGTCAAAAATCTACTTTGAATTCTGCCATCTGTTGGAGCGCCGCAGAAAGCTGGAGGTGGATCTACATCAGTTCCTCGTTCGCCACCCAGTTATGCTTGATGCGCACGCGGCTCAAGTCCACAGCGAGGTGCGAGTTGGTCGCTATAGGGCTGACCTTGTGCTGCGTTACGAGCAATCTGACAAACGCGTTTTGCTAGTCGAGCTCGAGCGGGATGACGACAGAATATTCAAGAAAAACAACCGTCTCGTGGATAAGGTAGCACACGCAACGCAGCAGATCGAAGATTGGATCACGCAGATTCGAGGAAACGCGCCGGAAATGCCGGCATGGCTGAAAGGAGAATATCTTCCAGCTGGGCTTGTAGTTATTGGCCGCTCCACACATCTGACAAATGAACAGAAAGAGACTCTGTTCAACATCAATTCAAATAGACTGGTGAAGATCATCACCTACGACGACCTTTTAGAGCGCCTAAATCGATTGATCGTATCTATGGAAAGGACCTGAAGCTTTATTATAAATGACCATCGACTGGCTTAAAACCCAAATTTTTACCTTAAGCTGGCATGGCAGACTTATCCAACAATAATGGCACTAGCGGCCTACGCGCAATTTTGGCTATTCTAGGAATAAAATTCGGCACAGACCCTATGCCGGAGAGCTAACGCAGCCACATTAAGAAGTACGAACAGATGCTCATGGTCAGAGACGTTGCGGGTCTCAGCTCCGTCACTGAAGATGCCGATCCTGAGTCCTACTGCGGCGTTAAAAATACGGATCTTATATAGTGGCCGGGGTGGCTAAAATGAATTTCCATAATGGATTGGCAGTGTCACTGGTGCTTTACGACCACCGCCCCACTGAATATAGAATGCCAAATGCAGTGTGCGGTCGAGTCGTTTCCCATGAATGCCTCGGGCTAGCATTTCGTGGTCAGTCGCTCTGGGCTACCCCAACTCCGCCCGCGTAGGCAGCCCATCCGCATCCCCCGGAAACTGCACAACGCGCGCGCCAATCGCGTTGCCACGGGCTGCGGCCTCAGCCAGGGTAAAGCCTTCAAGCAACCCACTGACCACCCCCACCGCAAACCCATCGCCAGCGCCCACGGTATCCACCACGCGCTCCACGCTCAGGCCAAGCGCGATACCCGATACGCCGTCGCGTTGCGCGTAGTACGCCCCTTCAGGCCCGAGCTTGACGACGACCTGCTTGGCGCCGCGATCCAGATAAAAAAGCAGCGATGTCCTCGGCCGTGTGGCGGTCGGTGAGCTGGCGGCCTTCGGCCAGGCCGGGGAGCACGGTGTCGCTGAGCGCAGCCAGGGCGTTGATGCATTCGGCCATGACCTCGGGCGAGGGCCGCAGGCATGGGGCGCAGGAGCGGAACCACCGCCCCTGCCACACAAGCAATGGCACGCTTGTTGCACTGACTCCCCTGCAAGAGTAGAAGCGTTCACCGTGGTGGACCGCGCCTGCACCGCCCCGGTGCCGCGCGAGGCGCCGCGTCCGGAAATTGCTCTTGAAGACCGCTGCCCATGCACCGCATGGGCGCCGGCTGTGTCTTCAAGCGCGCGGGTGCACCGGCTTCGTTCATCTCTCCCATGCACCCGCCTTGCTGGCACCGCCGGTGGTTCCGACCCACCTGTGACGGAGTGCCCTCATGATGAAACGTCGTTCCCTGCTTCAAGCCGCCGGCGCCGCAGCCTTTGTCGGCACCGCTTCTCCCCTGGCCTTTGCCCAGGGCAATCTGCAGAAGTTCAAGTTCAACCTGGGCTGGAAGATCGAGGCCTCGGGCGCGGGCTTTCTGCTCGCGCACCAGCGCGGCTACTACAAGGATGCGGGGCTGGACGTGGCCATCGACACCGGCAACGGCTCGGCGTCGGCCATCAGCCTGGTGGCGGGCGGCGCCTACGACGTGGCCTCGGCCGACCTGTCGACCATGATCGAGTTCAACACCGCCAACCCGAGCGCCAGGCTGGCGGCCGTGGCCATCCAGTATGACCTGAACCCCAACGCCGTGATGGTGCGCAAGGACGGCCCCATCAAGAAGCCTGCCGACCTGGCGGGCAAGACCATCCTCGGCCAGCCGTTCAACGCATCGCGCAAGCTGTTCCCGGTGTTCGCCAAGGCCCAGGGGTTCGACACGGGCGGCGTGAAGTGGGAGAACGTGGCGCCCGACATCGGCGACACGCGCTTCGTCAAGGGCGACTTCGACGCGGCAGCTTATTTCTTCTTCACCGGGCTGCTCAACCTCAAGGCGCGCGGCATGGGGCCCGAGCAGCTCACGGTGTTCCGCTTCTCGGACTTCGGCATGCAGTCGTACGGCAACGGCCTGGTGGCCAGCCCCAGGACCATGCAGGAGTCGCCCGATGCGATGAAAGCCTTTGTGAAGGCCACCACGCGCGGCTGGATCGAGGCGATTGCCGACCCCAAGGCAGGCGCCGCCGCCATCAAGGCGCGTGAGCCGCTGGCCAACGAGGCCATCGAGCTCGAACGCCTGCAGCTCATCGTGGACGGCACCATGAAGACGGCTGAGACCCGCGCCAACGGCTGGGGCGCCGCCACCCCGGCACGCCTGCAGGCCACCATCGACGAGACGGTGGCGGCCTTTGGCCTCAAATCGAGCCTGGCCGTGGCCGACATCTGGACCGAGCGCTTTCTGCCCACGGCGGCAGACCGCAAGCTCAAGGGCTGACCGAGGCACTGCCATGGGCATCCCCCTCATCGACCTCACCGGGGCGCTGCACACCGGCGCCCCTCGCAGCGCCGAAGTGGCTGCTGCGCTGCGCCAGGCCTGCATGGGCCCGGGCTTCTTCTACGTGGTGAACCACAGCGTGCCGCAGGAACTCATCGCACGCCAGTTCGCGCTGGTGCAGCAGCTTTTCGATCTGCCCCTGGCCGACAAGGAAGCCATCTCGCTGCACCGCTCGCCGTCGATGCGCGGCTACGAAAGCCTGGGCGGGCAGACGCTGGATGCGGGTGTGCGCCCCGACCTCAAGGAGAGCTTTTACTGCGGACTAGACTACGCGGCCGACCACCCCTACGTGCAGCGCGGCTACCACTCGTACGGCAGCAACCAGTGGCCCGCGCAGCTGCCCGCACTCGGCGACCAGTGCCGCGCCTACATCGCCGCCATGCAGCAACTGGCGCTGCGGCTCATGCAGCTGATGGCCCTGTCGCTGGATTTGCCCGAGGACTACTTCGACCACACGCACGCCAACCCCATGCTCACGCTGCGGCTGCTGCGCTATCCGCCGCACCCCGAGGGGGCGGATGCGCTGACCTTTGGCGCTGGCGAGCACACCGACTGGGGCGCCATCACATTGCTCGCGCAGGACCTGCATGGCGGGCTGGAAGTGAAGCTGCCCAGCGGCGAGTGGACGGCTGCCACGCCCGTGGAAGGCGCGTTGGTGGTGAACCTGGGCGACATGATTCCGCGATGGACCAATGGCCTGTACCGCTCCAACCCGCACCGCGTGCGCAACGTGCACAGCGGCGGTGTTGCGCGCCACTCCATCCCTTTTTTCTACACGCCCGACTACGAGGCGCGCGTGGCCCCGGTCGCCACCTGTGTGCCCGAGGGCGAGGCACCGCGCTTCGATCCTTGCACGGTGGGCGAGCACCTGCAGGCCATGTACCGCAAGACCTATGGCCTGGCGGACAGCAAGGCTGCGGTGGCAATGGCATGAAGCTCTGGTTCAACCTGTTCTGCCGCGACATCGAGGCCCAGTTGCAGTTCTACCAGGCGCTGCTGCATCTGCCCGAGGCCGCGGGCACGCGCTCGCCCATCTACCGTGCGGTGGAGACGGAGCACTTCCAGCTCGGTTTCAACGCGCACGGGGCGTATGCCCTGCTCGGGCTGGCTGATCGCGAGCGGTCCGCTGGGTCGGCCGACCCGGTCACGGGCTATGCCACCTTCATGCTCGAATCGCCCGACGCCGTCACTGCGGCCTGCGCCATTGCCGTGCAACTGGGCGGGCACATGGTCAAGCCACCCTATGCCACCTACTACGGCCAGTGGCAGGCGGTGCTGGCCGACCCTGAGGACCATGTGTTCCGGCTCAGCGCATTCGGCCTGCCCGACGGCACGGTCGCACGGGCACCTTGACGCGCACCTGCACGGGGCTTGCACAGCGGGCGTGGTACAACGGTCCGAGTGCCACGGACTGGAGCCCCCATGCCTTCGACCGGATTCCTTCTACCGCCTGATGTGCAGGCCCTGCTCGACGCGGGCCGCACCATCGACGCCATCAAGCAACTGCGCGTGGTGCAAGGCCTGGGGCTCAAGGAAGCCAAGGACCTCATCGACGCGCACCAGCAGGGGCACCATGCGGCGGCGCCGGCGCACTCCACTGGCTTTGCATCGGACGCGAGCAGCCACGTGCCCGACTCCGTGCGCCAGGCACTGGCCGCCGGCAACAAGATCGAAGCCATTCGCCTGCTGCGCGCGCATGCAGGCATTGGCCTCAAGGAGGCCAAGGACCGGGTCGATGCACTGGCCGCAGCCACCGGTAGCGGCAACCCGCACGGCCTGTCCCCTGGGGAACAGCCGCGCGGCGGCAGCCAGGGCGTTGTCTGGATCGTGGCGGCGCTGGTGGTCGCCGTGGCCGCCTTCTACCTGCTGCGCCCCTGAGACTGACCGACCCGCTTAATACGCCTTGAAGTTCGCGGCCACGCGCTGGTTCAAATAGTCGCCGGCCGCAATCGCCGGGTACTTGCGGCCAGGGCCTTCGATGGTGGCGTCGCGGTTGGCCTGCGCGAAGAAGGCGATGCTGTAGCGCGGGCCCATGTACTCGCCGGGCAGCGGGTTCTTCACGCGGTGGAAGTTCGATGGCAGTTGGTCATCGCTCCAGCGCATCAGCATGTCGCCGATGTTGCAGGTGATGGCCTCTTCGTCGGGCGTCACCGAGGTCCATGCCTGGCTGTCCATTTCCTTGCCGGGGCACACCTGCAGGCCGCCCTGCCCCTGGCGCTGGAACAGCAGGGTCAGGCAGTCGAAGTCGGTGTGCGCACCGGCACGCCACAGGCCCAGGTGGGCCTGCTGCTCGGGTGGCGTGGCAAAGTAGTGCAGCAGGCGCAGCGTGCTCTGGTAGCTGGCTTTGGCCGGGTCGTGCGCGTGGGCGAAGAAGTCCGGCGCGAAGCCGAGCTTGCGCGCAAAGCACGACAGCACCTGCATCGCCACCTGCCAGCACTGCCCCTCGAAGGCCAGCATGGTGGCCTGAAAGCCCGCCAGTTCCTCATCGGTGGGCCACAGGCCCTCCATGTGCGGGCGCGTGATCTGGTACGACTCCTTCTGGTCCGGCGTGCCGGTGGAGGGGCGCACCTGCGCGCGGCTCTCCCAGCCCACGTTGAGCGCCTTGCGCAGCGGGTACTGGGCTTTCACACTCTCGGGCAGGGCGAAGAAGCGCTCGGTCATCGCGAAAGCCTTGCGCACCTCGGCCAGGTCGATGCCGTGGCCCACCACCTGGAAGAAGCCGACATCGACCGCAGCGTCCCACAGTTCATCGGCGATGGCATCCTGGCGGTGGGCGAAGTCGGAGAGGTCGATGCGGCGGATCTCGCGCGCGCCGGTCTCGCAGCCCAGGGCGCCCATGCGGGTTTCCTTGTCGAGCTCGGCGAGGGCGTAGGTGTCGGTGGCCGTCGTGGCAGTGGTGGCAGTCGTCGTCATGGCAGTTCTCCTGAAGTGGGATGGATAGAAAAATCCACCCGCCCCCACGCATCGAAAGAATGGCCTGCGCGCGCGGCGCAACCGGTCTCTTGAAGCCTTGGCACGCCATGCGCTGGCATGCCACTGGGGCGGGCTTCAAGAGCAATTTCCGGCCGCAGGCATGGTGGGAGAACCTCCCGACCCGCCGCGCAGTGAACGCTTCTACTCTTGCCCGCACAGTATGCAATAACGATGCCTGCGGGCATACGCCAAATGGGGGATCACCCCTGCCAAACGCCCGCTGCACGGGGCCTGGCGAAGCAATGCATGCTTGTCACACAATGTTCTTGGCATGCCAAATGCATAGCGATGGCAACCCCCTGATGGAGACAACCCATGCATGCCCTGATGTCCGCCGCCCCCCATGAGCTCGACGACCCTGCGGTGATCGATGCCACCGACGGCACCTACCTGCGCCAGGCCATCGCCTGGTCGTGCACCGCACGCGCGCGCGGCAACCGGCCCTTCGGCGCGGTGGTGATCAGCGGCGACGGCGAACTGATCTCCGAGGCCTACTGCAACACCACCGAGACCGGCGACTGCACCGGCCACGCCGAGACCAACGCCGTGCGCCAGCTGAGCCCGCGCTTCAGCCGCGAGATGCTGGCCCAGGCCACCATCTACTCATCGGCAGAGCCCTGCGTGATGTGCGCGGGCGCCATCTTCTGGTCGGGCATCGGCCGCGTGGTGTTCGGCATCGACGCAGTGCGCCTGCGCGAGTTCCGCGGCGAACGGGCCGAGCAGCGCGACGCCGAGCTCTCGTGCCGCGACGTGTTCGCCGCCTCGCCACACGCCATCGAGTGCATCGGCCCGGCACTGATCGAAGAGGCCAGCGCACCCCATGTGGGCTTCTGGAAATCGTGAGCAGCGACAATCGCCCACCATGCCGACCAACGCCCCGCCCGTGAACGAAGCCGACATCGAGACCGGCAGCAATGTCGTCTCGGGCACCCTGCTCAGCCGCTCCAAGCAGGGGCGCGAGCGCATCATGGGCGCGATCCGCGAGGCGGCGATTGCCGAGTTCAGCCGCCACGGCTTCAAGGGTGCGTCCACCAAGGCGATTGCCGAGCGCGCGGGCCTGACCAAGCCGCAGCTGCACTATTACATCGCCAGCAAGGAAGAGCTGTACGAAGAGCTGCTGTACTCGGTGCTCAACGGCTGGTCGGGCGCCTTCCAGTTCGACAGCCAGAGCGACAACCCCAAGAAGGTGCTGAGCAGCTATGTGCGCAAGAAGCTCGACTACGCGCTGGACAACCCCGGCCTGTCGCGCATCTTCACCACCGAGGTGCTGGGCGGTGGGCGCAACCTGGGCAAGTACTGGCCCGTGGCCGTCAAGTCGACCCAGCAGAAGGTGGAGCTGATCGACCGCTGGATCGCGGAGGGCCGCATGCGCCCGCTGGATGCGCGCCTTTTGCTCATGCAGATCTGGGGCATGACCCAGCACTACGCCGACTACGGCGTGCAGGTGCACATCATGCTGGGCCTGGCGCCCGACGAAGCCATCGACCGTGAGCCCATCGTGCGCCAGCTCACCACATTTGTGCTGCTGGGCTGCGGCCTCGCACCAGACTAAGGCAAGGCTGCACAGGTCCCTTGCGCGCGGCACACCTCGCTTTGGGCGGTCTGCGTCGTTGCAAATGCTCGCCATAGCACGGGCTATGGCTGTGCTTTGCGCCTAGCAGCCCATCCCAAATCAAGGCGCGCCGCATCGCAAAGACCTGCGCAGCCTTGCCTCGCACACCCTGCATAGGCAAGCAGCAGAAGCCCCACAACAGTGCCTTGATCCAGGTCACCCCCCTGGCACAGCACTTGCAATAGTTTGACCAATCGATCAAATCAAGTGGTCAAACATGCAAAACCCAGCCACGGCAGCGCCGCTGCCCGCCACGGAACCGGCTTTTGAACTGGTGCTCGCGCGCAGCCACCTGCGGCTGCCCGTGGA
Organism: Acidovorax sp. A1169; assembly: GCF_030704685.1. Classification (GTDB taxonomy): domain Bacteria; phylum Pseudomonadota; class Gammaproteobacteria; order Burkholderiales; family Burkholderiaceae_C; genus Acidovorax. The sequence continues at coordinate 498,745 of NZ_JAUZDX010000002.1, read as the reverse complement.
GCCCGGCGAGAGCATGGCCGACGTGCTGCAGCTCGCCGGCATCGCCATCGACACGCTGTGCGAGCAGGGCGTGTGCGGCACCTGCGCCACGCGCTGGCTCGATGGCACACCCGACCACCGCGACAGCTGCCTGAGCCCCGAAGAACAGGCCACGCACGTGGCGGTGTGCTGCGCGCGCAGCCACGGCCCCACGCTCACGCTCGACCTTTGAAGAAGGACACCCCGCCATGCGCATCCTCGTGATCTATTGCCACCCGGTGGAGACCAGCTACAACGCCGCCCTGCACGACGAGGTGGTGCGCAACCTGCGCGCGGCCGGCCATGAGGTGGACGACTGCGACCTGTATGCCGAGGACTTCAACCCCGTGCTCAGCCGCGAGGAGCGCCTGGGCTACCACGAGGTGCCGAGCAACCGCCTGCCCGTGCAGGGCTATGTGGACCGGCTGCTCAAGGCCGAGGCCGTGGTGTTCTGCTTTCCCACCTGGTGCTTCGGCATGCCGGCCATGCTCAAGGGCTTTTTCGACCGGGTGCTGATGCCCGGCGTGGCCTTCGACATCAGCGACCCGCACAACGTCAAGCCCTCGCTCACGCACATAAGGCGCATCTCGGCCGTGGTGACCTATGGCCGCCCGCGCTGGACCGCGCTGCTCATGGGCGACCCGCCGCGCAAGTCCGTCACGCGCTACATGCGCCTGCTCACCGGCGGCAAGGCGCGGGTGGACTACCACGCCTACTACCACATGAACGTGGCCACGCCGCGGCGGCTGGAGGCCTTCAAGGCCCGTGTAGGCCAGGCCATGGCGCGCTTTGCATAAGGGGGACAGCATGCACGCCTCCAACGCCCCCGACCACATCCTGAACGCCCGCCTGCCTCTCTGGCTGCTGCCCCGCACCTGGCCCACCAGCGCCGGCCAGCCCGCCCTGGCCGACCTGCACCTGGCCCAGGGCCGCATCCAGGCCATGGTGCCGCACGACCCCGCGCGCACCCTGCCCGCCGGCACCACCTGGGACCTGGCCGGCGCATTGGTGCTGCCCGGCCTGGTAGATGCCCACACCCATCTGGACAAGGCCTTCACCCTGCCGCGCATGGGCACCGTCAAGCCCGGGCTGCTGGGCGCCATCGAGGCCATGATGGTCGACCGCCAGGGCTGGACCGAGGCCGACATACGCCAGCGCGCCAGCCGCGCCCTGCAATGGGCCTACGAGGCCGGCACGGTGCATGTGCGCACCCATTGCGACTGGTGGGAGCCCGAGGCCCAGCCCCTGGCCTGGGGCGTGCTGCGCGAGCTGGCGCACGAGTGGGCCGGCCGCATCACGCTGGAGCGCGTGGGCCTGATCCCCCTGCACCTGTACACAGAGCGCGCCACCGCCATGCAGCTGGCCGCCACCGTGGCCGCCAGCGGCCCGGGCGCACTGCTGGGCGGCTTCGTGCATTCGACCAACTGGGACCCACAGGCCCTGCGCCACCTGTTCGAGGCCGCGCAGCAGCACGGCCTGAATGTGGACCTGCATGTGGACGAAGAACTGCACCCCGGCGCCCTGGGCCTGGCCACCACCGCCGCGCTGCTCAAGGAGCTGCGCTTCGAAGGCCACGTGGTCTGTGGCCACACCTGCGCCCTGGCCGCGCAGGACGAGGCGACAGCCCTGGCCACGCTCGACGCCGTGGCGGCAAGCCCCATCACCCTGGTCACCCTGCCCATCACCAACCTGCTGCTGCAGGACGCTACCACCGGCCGCACGCCGCGCCAGCGCGGCCTGACGCTGGTGAAGGAGGCGCATGCGCGCGGCATCCCCGTGCTGGTGGCCAGCGACAACGTGCAGGACCCGTTCTGCCCCGTGGGCAGCTTCGACCCGCTGGAGGCCCTGGCCACCGGCGTGCTGGCCGCGCAGCTCGATGCGCCATTCGACCGCTGGTCCGAAGCGCTGTGCCGTGCAGACTGGCTGCGCCGCGGCCCCGACGCCCTGCCCCTGCAGCCCGGCAGCGCGGCAGACCTGATCGTCTTCAACCAGGCCGACCGCTGGGGCTTTCCCTCGCGCACGCAGCCCCGCGTGGTGCTGCGCGACGGTCGCGTCAGCAGCGGCCACGCCAGCGCTGCATGGCACGTGGCGGATACCACCCCAGCCCTTGCGGCCGGTGCCACGCCCGCCCCATCCACCCCCATCCCTGCACGGAGCCTTGCATGAGCGACAACGCACCCAACACCCCAGGCATCGCCCAGCCCCTGGCCCGCTACGCCGCCTGGCGCCGCGCGGGCGACCTGGTGTTCCTCTCCGGCATCATCGCCGTGGACCCGGCCGCCAGCCGCATCGTGCGCGGCTATGCCGACATCCCCGACGAGGCGGCCACGCTGGTCGGCCGCACGGGCGAGTTCAGCAGCGACACCAAGGAGGGGCCCATCCTCGCGCAGAGCTGGTACGTGCTCGACCGCATCCGCCAGACCATCGAGGCCGCGGGCGGCCAGATGTCCGACGTGTTCAAGCTGGTGCAGTACTTCAAGAACCTGGACCACTTTCCCCAGTACAGCCGCGTGCGCAAGCTGTTCTTTCCGGGCGAGCCGCCGGCCTCCACTGTGGTCGAGGTCAGCGGCATGCTGCCCACGCCCGACATCCTGATCGAGGTGGAAGCCACGGCGTACCTGCCGCTGCGCTGACCCATCGCCCCCCACACCCTCCTCACGAAAGCCCACCCATGCTGCACGGCTACAACCCGCCCCACCGCTACCTGCCCTACCTGAGCTGGACCGAGATCGTCGACCTGCCGGACAAGGAGAACACCGTCATCGTGCTGCCCACGGGCGCCACCGAGCAGCACGGCCCGCACCTGCCCTGCGCGGTGGACACGGTGATCAGCGCCGGCGTGGTGGGCCATGCCCTGGCGCGCCTGCCGGCCGAGGTGCCGGCCTTTGCCATGGCGCCCATCACCTACGGCAAGTCGGAGGAGCACCTGCACTTCCCCGGCACCATCACCCTCTCCGGCGAGACCCTGCTGGCCACCATGAACGAGGTGGGCGAGTCGGTCTACCGCGCGGGCTTTCGCAAGCTGCTGTTCGTCAACGGCCACGGCGGCCAACCGCAGGTGATGGAGATGTGCGCGCGCGAGCTGCGCCTGCGCCATGGCGACTTCATCGTGGTGCCCAGCTTCACCTGGCGCGTGCCGCACGTGGCCGGCAAGTACCTGTCGGAGCAGGAGAAGAAGCTGGCCATGCACGCCGGCCATGCCGAAACGGCGCTGATGCTGGCCCTGGCCCCCGACACCGTGCACATGGAGCGCGCGGTGGTGAACTACCCGCCCGTGTTCGAGTCGCCCCTGCTCTCGCCCGACGGCCGCCCCGCCTGTGCCTGGAGCGCCCGCGACTTCGGGCCCAGCGGCATCATCGGCGACCCGCTGCCCGCCACGGCCGAGCAGGGCCACGCCATCCTCGATTCGCTGGCCGTGAGCTGGGCCGCCGCCATCACCGAGCTGCACCACCTGCAGTGGGCCGCGCGCCCCGAGCCCACCTGGGGCCGCGCCAACCACACGGGCCATGTGGAAAACTCCACCGCTCTGGCCTGAAAACTGCGACGCAGCCGCACCCCCACACCCCTTTTCGCCACCTGTTTCGTCCCTTCTCCCCACCTAACGGAGTACTGCCATGATGAAGACCGCCCCCCGCCTTTCCAAACTTGGTGCAGCCGCCCTGCTCGCTGTTGGTGCCGTCGGCACCATGTCGGGCACTGCGCACGCGCAGGAAAAGTTCACCTACATGACCAACTGGTACGCGCAGGCCGAGCACGGCGGCTTCTACCAGGCGGTGGCCACGGGCCTGTACAAAAAGTACGGCCTGGACGTGAGCATCAAGATGGGTGGCCCGCAGGTCAACATCGTGCAGATGATGGCGGCAGGCCAGGCCGAGTGCGTGATGGGATCGAGCGATCTGCAGATGATCCAGATGCGCGAGGGCGGGGTGCCCGTGACCACGGTGGCCGCAGTGTTCCAGAAAGACCCTCAGGTGCTCATCGCGCATGACGACGTGAAGAAGTTCGAGGACCTCAAGGGCAAGACCATCCTCATCGCCTCGTCGGCCCAGCGCGGCTACTGGCCCTGGCTGAAGGCCAAGTACGGCTTCACCGATTCGCAGACGCGGCCCTACACCTTCAACATCCAGCCCTTCGTGGCCGACAAGAACACCGCCCAGCAGGGCTACCTGACGTCGGAGCCGTTCGCCATCGCCAAGGCCGGCGTGAAGGCCAACACGCTGATGTTCAGCGACCAGGGCTACCCCGCCTACGCCACCACCGTGAGCTGCATGGACAAGACGCTCAAGGAGCGCAGCGCCGCCGTGGCCTCGTTCGTGAAGGCGTCGATGGAAGGCTGGAAGAGCTACCTGGCCGACCCCGCCCCCGGCAACGCCCTGATCAAGAAGGACAACCCCAACATGACCGACGAACAGCTGACCTACAGCGTGGCCAAGCTCAAGGAGATGGGCATGGTGACGGGCGGCGACGCGGCCAGCATGGGCATCGGCACCATGACCGACGCACGCGCCAAGGCGAGCTATGACTTTCTGGTCGAGTCCAAGCTGATCGACCCCGCCAAGGTGAAGCTGGCCGACACCTACAGCACCAGCTTCGTCAAGGACCTCAAGGTTCTTCCGTAAGCCCACCCTGCCCTGAAACAGCGGCCCTGCCCCGCGCGCAGCGGGGCCGGCCGCATCCATCGAAAGGCCATCCCATGCATTCCGCCGAGCCCACCACTCCTCCGACAACGGCCCACCGCCCCACGCCCGCCGTGCAGGTGCTGTCGGCCGAGAAGACCTACCCCAACGGCACGCAGGCCCTGCTGCCGGTGGACCTGACCATCGAAGAAGGCGAGTTCGTCACCCTGCTCGGCCCCTCGGGCTGCGGCAAGAGCACGCTGCTGAAGATGGTGGCCGGCCTGCTGGAGCCCACCGACGGCCGCCTGCAGCTGTGGCACAAGCCCGTGGCCCAGCTCGACGAAAGCGGCAAGAAGATGGCCTTCGTCTTCCAGTCGCCCACGCTCATGCCCTGGGCCAGCGTGCAGACCAATGTGCGCCTGCCGCTGGACCTGGCCGGCGTGCCCCGCCAGGAGGCCGATGGCCGCGTGGCCGAGGCATTGGCCCTGGTGGGCCTGTCGAAATTTGCCAGCGCGCTGCCGCGCGCCCTGTCGGGCGGCATGCAGATGCGCGTATCGATCGCACGTGGGCTGGTCACCCAGCCTGACCTGCTGCTGATGGACGAGCCCTTTGGCGCGCTCGACGAGATCACGCGCCACAAGCTCGACGCCGACCTGCTGGACCTGTGGCGCAAGAAAAAACTCACGGTGATCTTCGTGACCCACTCGATCCACGAAGCGGTGTTCCTGTCTAGCCGCGTGGTGATGATGGCCGCGCGCCCCGGGCGTGTGGTGGAGCAGTTCACCATCGACGCACCCTACCCACGCACGGCCGACTTCATGGTGTCGCCCGAATTCAGCCGCTACGCCAAGCAGTTGCAGGACAGCCTGCTGCGCGCCAGCGCCGATATCGAGGAGACCGCAGCATGAGCACCCCCTACCCTACTGCACCTGCAGCGCCCATCGCGGCGCCCGCCACCGCCGAGCGCAGCACACCCATGCGCGCACCAGCCCCAGCCAAGCCCGCCAAGCCGCGCATTCCCCTCATGGCCCAGCCGCGCGTGCAGCGCGTGGTCTACCCGCTGCTGGTGGGCCTGGTGCTCATCGCGCTGTGGCAGGGCATGGTCACGGCGCTGGAGCTGCCGCCGTACCTGGTGCCGTCGCCCCTGCTCATGCTCAAGACGCTGTTCACCGACTGGGCGGCCCTGGGCGGCTCGCTCTGGGTCACCGTCAAGATCACGGTGCTGGCCTTTGGCGTGGCCACCGTGGCCGGGGTGCTGATCTCGTTCCTGTTCGTGCAGAGCAAGCGCATCGAGACGGCCCTGTTCCCGTACGCCGTGCTGCTGCAGGTCACGCCCATCGTGGCCGTGGCACCGCTGATCATCATCTGGGTGAAGGACCCGACCGCGTCGATGGTGATCTGCGCCGCGCTCGTGGCCCTGTTCCCCATCATCAGCAACACCACGCTGGGCCTGCGCAGCGTGGAGCCCGACCTGCAAAGCTACTTCCAGCTCAACCGCGCCACGCGCATGCAGACCCTGCTGCGCCTGCGCATACCGAGCGCGATGCCCTACTTCTTTGGCGGGCTGCGCATCTCCAGCGGGCTGGCCCTGATCGGCGCCGTGGTGGCCGAGTTCGTGGCCGGCACCGGCGGCCAGGGCGCGGGTTTGGCGTACCAGATTCTGCAGGCCGGCTTTCAGCTCAACATACCGCGCATGTTCGCCGCGCTGCTGCTGATATCGCTGACCGGCGTGGCGCTGTTCGCGCTGATGGCCTGGGGCACCCGCGTGGCCCTGGGCAGCTGGCACGCCAGCGAAAACTCGCACGACTAACCCCAGCACTCACTCGGACTGCATCCATTTTTTGACACCGCGCACGCGTGGTGGGGGCCGCGCTTTGCCTACCACCCGCCGCGCCGACAGGAGAGACAGACATGACCACCACCGCCCACCAACTGCCCGAACAACTGCCCGGCCTGGACTGGATTGCCGACCCGCTGCGCGTGGGCCGCCTGTCGCAGGACTTCGCCTGGTTCAGCCCCGTGCTCAAGCGCGACCTGGCCGGCAAGCGCGGCGACATTGCCGTGCGCCCGCGCACCGAGGACGAGATCCGCCAGGTGGTGGCGGCCTGTGCCAAGGCGCAGATCCCCCTGACCGTGCGCGGCAGCGGCACCGGCAACTACGGGCAGAGCACGCCACTGCATGGCGGGGTGATCCTGGACCTGTCGGGCTACAACGCCTTTGGCTGGGTGCGCGGCGGCGTGGGCCGGGCGCAGGCGGGCATCCGCCTGTCGGAGTTCGACGCGCAGGCCAAGCCCCAGGGGCAGGAGCTGCGCTGGCTGCCCTCCACCTACCGCAGCGCCACGCTGGGCGGGCTGTTCGGCGGCGGCTTCGGCGGGGCCGGGTCGATCAACCACGGCCCGCTGGCCGCGCCTGGCAACGTGCTGGCCGTGCGCGCCATGACGGTGGAGCCCGAGCCCCAGATCATCGAGTTGCGCGGCCCCGAGGCCATGCTGCTGCACCACACCTACGGCACCAACGGCATCGTGCTGGAGCTCGAAGTGGCGCTGACCCCCACCGTGGCGTGGACGGAGTGCATCGTCACCTTCACCGAATTCGATTCCGCGCTGGAGTTTGCCGACCGCTTCGGCGCCGCACCGGGGCTGGAGAAAAAAGAGGTGTGCTTTCTGGCAGCGCCCATTCCCGACTACTTCACCACCCTGGCCGAGCACCTGCCCAAGGGCTGCCATGCGGTGATGCTGCTGGTGGCCCCGCACTCCGAAGACGGCATGCGCGACATGGCCGCCAAATACGGCGGCAGCGTCAGCTACCGCAAGACCGCCGACGAAGTGGACAAGAGCCACAAGACCCTGCTCGAATACACCTGGAACCACACCACCCTGCACGCGCTGAAGGTGGACAAATCGCTCACCTACATCCAGAGCGGCTTCACCCCCGCAACCCGGCTGGAGCAGGTGAAGGCGCTGGAAAAAGCACTGGGCGGCGAGGTGATGATGCACCTGGAGTTCTTGCGCACCAAGGAGGGCGCCTTCAACTGCAGCGGGCTGCAGCTGATCCGCTACAGCACCGAAGAGCGGCTGAACCAGATCATGCAGATCTACCGCGATAACGGCGTGCAGATCAACAACCCCCATGTTTACATCGTGGAAGATGGCAAGCAGAACAACCTGGACCCTGCGGTGGTGGGCATCAAGCAGCGCTTTGACCCGCAGGGCCTGCTCAACCCCGGCAAGCTGCGCAGCTGGGTGCCGCCGGTTGCGAAAGCCGCATAGCCCCCTGGCACAGAGGCTGCGGCAAGTGCAAAGGCATAATCAGCTATTCATTTAATAGCAGCTTCCATCCATGTCCTGGCACGCGCGCCTGCAGCTCGACTACACCGTTGAAGGCCCCACCACCCGCACCGTGGCGCGCTACCAGCACGACGGGCCGCTGCGCATTCTGCAAAGCCTGTACCCCGAGGGCGACGGCATTTGCCACAACGTGCTGGTGCACCCGCCCGGCGGCCTGGTGGGCGGCGACACGCTGGACATCACCGCCACCGTGGGCCCGGGCGCGCACGGCCTGGTCACCACGCCGGGCGCCACGCGCTTTTACCGCTCCACCGGCCCGCTGGCGCTGCAGCGCAGCCACCTGAGCGTGGCCGACGGAGGGCGCCTGGAATGGCTGCCGCTGGAGGCCCTGTGCTACAGCGCCTGCAATGCCGAGAACCACCTCACGCTGAACCTGGCCCCCGGTGCCGAATGCATGGGCTGGGACGTCACCGCCCTGGGCCTGCCCCATGCCGACCAGCCCTTCGTGCAGGGCCGCTTCGTGCAGCACCTCACCGTGCCCGGCCTGTGGCTGGAGCGCGGCGTGATCGACGCCGCCGACGAGCGCCTGCTGCAAAGCCCACTGGGCCTGGCCGGCCAGCGCTGCATGGCCAGCATGTTCTTTGCCGCTGGCACCGCACTGGAGCGCAATCGACGCGATGCGGCGCTGGATGCGGCGCGTGCGGTGATGGACGCGCACCCGACACTGACCGCCACCGCAGGCGCCACCAGCCCCAACGCGCAGATGGTTGTGGTGCGCGTGCTGGCACCGCAGGTGGAGCCGGCGATGCAGCTGCTCAAGGCCGTGCGCATGGCGTGGAGGAAAGAGATGTGGGCGCTGCAGGGCGAGGTACCAAGGATCTGGGCGATGTAGGCTTGCGCCTTGGCCCGGCGGGCAACCTGCCGGTCAGATGGTCCTGGCTATCGACTGATCTAAACTGAAATCTCCACGTATTCGGGCGTGGAGACAATGCCGGCCTCGTTTGCGCCAGGCGGCAGGTCGCGGTCGGTCCGCACGACGAAGCCCTTGCTGGCGGTTTTCTTTTGCAGGGCAGACACCAGGGGGGCCAGTGGCATGGCACCCCATTTCTTGGTCTTCGCCATCTCCTGGTCCACCGGGATGACCGCAGTTTGAAGGGAGTCCATCAGTTCCAGACCGCGCTCCTTGAGCGTTGCATTGTGGCTGCCGTGGTGGCCGACCTTGTAAAAGGTGGTCCGGCGCATCAAGTCCTCTCCGGTAACCGTCTTGCCACCAACCTCCCAATGGCAGGCCGGCCAGGACATCCAGTTGCCTACCTGGGCGTCGGCCGCAAACAGCAGGACGTCCTCGCCGCCCAGCTCGATGGCCAGCACCAGGCTGGTGTTGTTGGTCATGTTGTCCAGAGCCAGCGCCAGGCTGTCGGCGGCCAGCATCCAGTCGGCATCGATTCGCCGCCACTCGGGTCCATCGAAGTAGGTCTGGGCAAAAAAGCCATGCTTGCGGGCGTCAGCGATGGCCAGGCCGTCCATCGCGGCAAAGGGCGCCTGGTTGTCGGCCTCGCCCTGCTCCAACAAGGGCTTGATGTCTGCATTGAAAAGCCCGAGCGCATGGTCGTAGCCCTCATCCGTGTTGGCCTTGGGGTTCAAGCGCTTGAGAAGCGCTACATCCCGTGGTGGGCCCAGCACGTAGATGCGCGCGCCGTACTTCGCAAGCTCCACCGGTGGGTCCTCAGGCCTGCAGTATCGCGGCTCGCCCGGCAGGGCCTTGGCCCTGACGGCCTCCAGCGCGCTCTTGGTTGTTACCCTGCCCGCAGCACCAAAGAATTCGGCCAGCGACAGGAAAAGCGGTGTCTGCTGCACATCCCCGAAGCCCTGCAGGTGCAGTGCCGCGCCTTGCAGGAGCTTCAATGCCTGGCCCTTGGACTGCGCCAGTTCCCGCGCGCCCTCGTCGTCGGGGTCTTCGGTCCAGGCCATCCAGACCTTGTCGACCTGCAGCCGGGCGAACGACTCCGCCGCCTGGCCAAAACCAGAGACATGGTCCCAATGCTCATGGGTAGCCACCAGCAGGTCGACCTTGCCCTTGGATTCCTTGACCACGTCGTCCATGACACGGGTCATGACGGCCTTGGCATCCGGCGTGCCGAGGATGACGCCGCAGTCGATCAGAATGCGGTAAGCCGCCTTGCCCTTGCCCCGCAGCGTGATCAGGTGGCAGTCGCCCAGGCCATGGCGGTAGGTGCGGATCGTCGCGCGTGTTTTTTTCATGCTCTGGTCTCCCTCAATGCACACCATGGAGAAAGGCGAATGGCTCATCACCCCAGCCATCATGGGCCCGGTACAGATCGCGTATCTGCGGGGTGTTGTGGCCCCACAGCTCCTGCTGGCGCTCCATGCGGGCGAACTGGTCTGCGCGCTTGCGCACCATGTAGGTCACCATGCTTTTCCTGAGATCGATGATGAGCGTGCAGCCGCCGCGCAGCACCAGCGGTTCGTTCTCTTTGGAACGCAGGGACTGGGTCAGCTCGACCACGACCTGAGACAGCAACTGACCGTCAGGCCCAACCCGTTGCAGCGGCCGAACCGAGTGGACCTCGATGCCCCGCAGGTCCATGGTCGCCACGGAGCCATCCTTCATGGCGACCTGGAAATTCGGGTCCGCCTTTCGGCGCAGCCCGAGCATCGCCAGCTCCGCGTCGGAGACGCGCTTGGGATCACAAAGCCATCGATGCACCATGCGCGCATTGGCCATGGAGCTGGTCCACGACCGGTGCCGGTCAGACTCCTTGTCCCAGTTGAAAGACAGGACCGACAGTACCTTGCCCAGTTTCTCGAACTGCGCCGGCGGAGGATCCCAGCTCAAGGTGTCGACGGACACCGTTCGCACGCCTTCCGGGTAGATGCCGCGCGCGCGGAATGCCGATGCGATGGCAACGCGGTAGCCGAGCGGGTCATTGGGCACCAGGTCCTTGTCCGCAGTGATGATGGCGCGCAGGAAATCGCCGAAGGTGATGTCCACCGGCGGGCAGTAGTCCAGCGCGCGGATGCACATCAGCAGCACCTGGTGGGCCACGTTCGTTGCCACCCTGGCCAGCTCGTCGACGAGATCGCCCTGCAGCATGCCCTGCGGCAGGACCTCCGAGCCGGCGGTGGCCAGGCGGATGGGCGTGACGGCCTTGCGCATGTAGATTTGCAGGAAGGCGTCGAAGACGGCCGCCACGAGCACCGCGCCACGTTCGTGCGGCTTGTCATGCTCGCTGTAGTCCTGCGGGGTTGGCGGCTTCCCCACGAAGCTGCGCAGCGCGCCATGGTGCCCCGTCTTCTTGCCGAACTGCACGGCGATTCCGCTGAGCAGACTTTGCTGTTCCAGGCTGGCCCGGTTGGTGGCTATCTGATGGCGCAGCGCATCCCGCAGTGCGCCTTCCAGCGAGAAGTGCTGGAACAGCGCCACGATGTCGGCAAATGCCTCGTGGAATGCAAGCACGTCCTTGTTCGTCGGCTCCCTGAACCGGCTGTGCAGGCCATCGAGCAGGGCATGCGTGGTTTCATGCGCAATGATGTCGCTCGACAAGGCGGTGAATACGGTCTCCTCGCTCCCCCGGTGCTCCGCGTCGCTGCCCGCGAAGTATCCCAGCAGCAGCGCCTTCTTCTGCGGGCTGTAGTAGGCATTGCGGGCCTTCAGCGCGTGGGGGTACACACGCAGTCGCTGCACGTAGCGCGACTCCAGGCGCACCCCGGCCGGCGTCCTGACGCGCTCGAAATGCGGTGCCCACAGAGCGCGCCGGCCCAACGCGCGCTCGAAGTGCTCTATGGTGCGCATGGCCACCGCATAGACCATCTGCTGGTGGAACTGCGGGTTGGCCTCGGACGGCGCAAGCCCGTCCGAAGCCAGCAGGTGGGGATGATCGAGGTCCACCGGGTGGTAGCAACGTCCGCTGGCAGGGTCTACGTCGACTATCTCCAGGTATTCCCCCACCGGGCCGGGACACAAGCCTTCTTCCCACCGTATGGTTGCCACCGTCTCGTTGAGGGCCAGCGTTTCGACCCGCTGGCCAAGCGATGGGTCAAACGTGTAGATGCGCAGCCGGCGCACCGAAGGCACGGGCGCATGGCGTTGCGCAGGCAGCAATGAGCCCACCATGCCAGGGACCTGGGCGCTTGCGCCCGCCGCCGCCACCGTGGACGGCGCCGTTCCAGGTACCACGGGCTGCAGGGCGGCCCTAAGCGCACGCGACGCCCTGGGATGGTCCGCCAGCGCCTTGAGGACGGCCATCTTGCGGCCCTCGGGCAGCGTGGGCCAATCGGCCGGATCGGGCAGCAGCAGCTCGATTTCAGCACTTTGGGTCAGCTGCAGCGCCTCCAATTCAAGCATCTGCAGTACATCGGGCCCACCGGTCATGCCCAGGCCCAAGCCCGTAAGCACCTTCAGGAAACCGAGCCTGGCGCTGTCCGGCTCCTCCTTCACCAGCCCGGAGGCTGCAGGTACCGGCTTGCCCAATGCCACTGCCGCGCGAATGATGCCGTTGCCGAACTTTGCCCGGTCCAGGTTCTCGGCCGAGGAGAACAATGCCTTGCGCGTGGCCTCGACCCGCATCCATGGCTGGGGCAGCGCTTTGAGTGCCTGACGGTTCTTCTGGATGTAGAGCGCGGCCGTGGCGGCCACCTGGGGCGTTGCGGACGATGTTCCGGCCCCATTGAAACGAACGACGCCACCGCAACCGAAACGCGCCCAAGGGATGTTCGGCGTGTAGGCCGCCATGGCCGTGCGCATCTTGGAATCGGGCCCGTAGTTGCCCGCCATCTTGCCAGGCCCCAGGTCCGCATACGGCCGCTGGTTGGCCATGGCGCCGCAGGCCGCCACCACCCGGTTGAACCGGGCAGGGAAGACGATCTGGTGAGTGGGGAGATTGCCGAAATTGTTTCCGGCTGCGGTGACGACGAACACCCCCGCGTCATACAGCGCGTTCACCGCCTCTGCCCATGCCTGCGACGGCAGTCCGCCCATGCTCATGGTGACCACGTCCACGAAGGTCTCGGGCCTTTGGCACAGGGAATGCACGTGATCGAGCGCCTTCGCAATGGCGCTGTTGTAGAACAGCGCGACGCGGTTGGCCACGCGGATCGGAACCACCTCGGCCTGGGGCGCAACCCCGGGGATGCCACCCGGGGCCACTGGAGCGCCAGCCAGGATGCTCAGGGTGCCCGTCCCATGCCCACGGTTGTTCCAGATCGAGGAGGTTGTATCCGAAGCATCGTCCCCTGCGTCTTCATCGACGAAGTTCTTGCCGAGCTGCACATTCAGATTCGCCGGCCGGCTGGAGTGGTTCGGATCAAACCCCGTATCCAGGTGGGCGATGCGCACACCGGTGCCGTTCCATTGCGCCGGCAGCGTCGCATACTGGCCATGGTTCTCGTCGCGGTACCAGTCGTTCTGTGGCTGGGTTGGAGAGTCCGGGTCCTGGCCGGTCGCCTCGCATTCTTCCTGGAGTGCTTGCAAGGGGCCTTCGGCCGAATCTGGCTCCCACTGCTGCGCCAGGTCGGGCTCGGCGTAAACCACCATCCCGTTGCCGGACAGGCCAATTTTCTGGGACACCATTTCGTGGCAGACATCCCACGGGTTGGGTGTGTCGGCGATTGCAAAACCCGGCCGGACGATATGCCAGACTGCGCCCTGCTGGCCACCAACGCCCAAGGTTCCCCCTGCGGCCTGGGGCTGGATGCTCTTGAATAGCGGCACGGAGTCGTCGGTACCCACCTCGACCCCACCCAATCTGAGCGGCTTGCCGCTGCTCCCCACTGACACCTTCACCAGGTAGCGCTGCGTGACTGCCATGGCTTCCCCCTCCTGCTCACAGTTTTGGGTCTTTGCGCCACGGGTGGGCGCCGGCAGCAACCCAGCCAAGGCAGAGCCGTACCTGGTTGCTTTCGAACAACAGCCTGCAGCACATCAGGCAGTGGGCGCCAGCGTTTAGAACGCATTCGCACGACATACTGCCAGACAAGCCATGGGTGGCTGATATTCCACCGATTGTCTGAATTCACGATCTGCACGCAAGAACTAAATGGCCAGACCACCACATTGCACGGGGCCTGGCTGGTGCCTGGCTCCCGGGGCTGGCACGCGGCTGCCATCCTCCTCTCCTGCCGGTGCTGGTATGCCTGCGCCACACGCGGTGGACTGGCTGCCAAAGCTGACCTGGCGATGTGCTGCTGTCCTACTGTGGAGTTGGCGGGCCAAATACTTAATGGAAACTCCTGGCGCTCTGCCATGCCATTACCTGGAGGCATTTCATGAAGACCCCATCCCCTCGCTTCGACGCATCGACTCTGCCCCGCCCGGCGCTGCAGGCGCGCCAGGCCAATTCGGGCGGCACACGTTAAGCACGGCGGCTGATATGAAAACCGACACGTCCCCCGCTGCAGCACCCCAATCCGGCTCGAAGCCTCTTCAAAGCGTGCGAACACCTACCGCAGTGAAGTGGGGGGCTGCAGTGGCCATCGTCCTGTTCTTTGCGTTCATCGCCTTCTACTACTTCGGTCCCCGAAGCGATGACCGAGAGGGTGCTGCATCCAGACCTGTTGGGGGCGACAAGGTTCAGGCGCCCCTTGCTCCAAGTTCTGCTCCCGGGTCTGCAAACGGCGCTGCCGCGGTTACCAACTGACCGTTTGGTAGGCGGCGCGCAAAACGGCTTGCATGCCTGCCTGGCCGCTGCATTGCCAATGCACCGGAGCCTTCTCAAACGCCTCACGCCCACCCACCCCGCGTCGCGCTCGCACGCCCGACAACGGCGCAGCGAGCGCGATGGACGCAGCCCTAATCGGGCAAGGGCAGCCCTGATCAGGCAAGCATTCCGGTAGTGATCGACACCACCCGCTTCGTGGAGAACGCCTGGTTCATCCAGCAACGCGAGCCCGAATATGCGCAGCACAGCATCCCCGAGGCCGTGCGCGAAATGACGGCCTGCGCAGACATCGCAGTCGTGTGGTCCAAAAAGGATGGGCTGGTCACTCTCGGCGGGTTTTGCACCTTTCACGACGACCAGGAACTGTTTCGCGCGGTGCAGGAGCGTTGCGTGGTGAGCGGGCTTCATCACCTACGGCGGCCTGGCGGGCCGCCACATAGAGGCGCTGGCCTTGGGCCTGGAAGAAGCGATGGACCCGGACTACCTGGCCTACCGCATCGGGGAGGGTGTCTGCCTTGGCTATGGCATGGCGAAAGCCATGACTGGCGATGGCGTTAATCTTGCTGCTTGTGATGCGCCCGCTTCGCCAGCCGCGCGACCCTGCGGGCCGAGCATCGAAGCACCGGCGGGCAAGCTCGCAAGCATGCAGGCAAGCACGCTGCGAGTTGGCCACAATCTTCAGCTTCATGCCCACCCTCTTCTCCAAAAGCACAGGAACCCCACGCACCATGCCCACACAACCCAGCGCCGCCACGCGGTATTTCTCGGGCACGTATGCCGAAGCCCGCGCCAAGTTCCTGGAGGCCGCCGCCCAGAGCGGCGCGGCCGTCGAATCCTTCGTGCACCCGGATCACCTCGGCGCGTTGGGCGAAGAGCTGGCCACCGACGTGGCGCTGATCGGCGCGATGGATGCAAAGAAGATCCTGCTCGTCACCTCGGGCACGCACGGGCCCGAAGGCTTCTGCGGATCGGGCACGCAGGTGGCCACGCTGCACGATGCCGACCTGCTTGCGCGGCTGCAGCAGGCCGGCGTGGCACTGCTGCTGGTGCATGCGGTCAACCCGCACGGGTTTTCGCACCTGCACCGCACGAACGAAGACAACATCGACCTGAACCGCAACCACATCGACTTCACCGCGCCACTGCCGGTGAACGCGGCGTATGCCGACGTGGAGCCGCTGATGCTGCCCGCCACTTGGCCGCCAACGCCAGCCGACGACGCGGCCGTGGCCGCCTACATTGCCCAGCACGGCACAGCCGCCTTCCGCAATGCCGTCTTCAAGGGGCAGTACACCTCGCCCGACGGCTTGTTCTACGGGGGCACCGCGCCATCGTGGAGCAACCAGACCATCCGCGCCATATTGCGCAAGTACGCGGCTGCCGCCACGCACCTGGGCTGGATCGACGTGCACACGGGCCTGGGGCCCTACGGCCACGGCGAGAAGATCTACCCCGGTCGCAACACGCCCGAAGACCTGGCGCTGGCGCAATCCTGGTGGGGCGCCGACGTGTTCTCGCCCTTCTCCGGCGACTCCGCCTCGGCCGACGTGTCGGGCCCCGTGGTCACAACCGCCTTCGACGAATGCCCCAACGCCCGCATCGCCCCCATGGGCCTGGAGTTCGGCACCCTGCCCGAGGCAGACATGCTGCTGCGCCTGCGCGCGGACACCTGGCTGCGCAGCCACCCCGAGGCACCGGCCGCGCAGCAACGCGAGATACGCACCCAGCTGCGTGATGCGTTCTACTGCGACAACGAGGAATGGAAGGGTATGGTGCTGGGGCAGACACGGGTGGTGCTGTTGCAGACGGTGCAGGGGTTGCGGAAGGGGTGACGCGACTGCATGGTCCGGCCCCATGCCGCGTGGCCAGCATATTCTTTGCCGCCGGCACCGCACTGGAGCGCAACCGGCGCGCGCGGTAACGGACGTGCACCCGACCCTGACCGCGACTGCGGGCGCCACGAGCCCGAACGCGCAGATAGTGGTGGTGCGTCTGCTGGCGCCGCAAAAGGAGCCGGCGATGAAGCTGAAGGCGGTGCGGGTGGCTTGGGGGGAGGTGTTGTGGGCGTTGGAGGGGGAGGCGCGGCGGATTTTGGCGATGTGATGCATGCGGCTGGTATCAACTAGCGCAGCTGGCGCAGGTCAGCCTGACAGAGGCGATTACGCCGCTTTGCACGTTTTGCGGACAGATTCACTGAACGCTCCTTGTCTGCGGTGGCGACACCTCGACCAACGGCGCAAACGCCCGCACCGTGGTAAATGCGACGAGAAAGCTGATGATGAAGAGCGCCGCGACCCACGCATTGGAGGAAGCAGCGGCGGCCATCAGCCCAAATGAAAAAATGCGACCTCGGCACTCGTCATGCGTGCCGGACAAAAGCGCGCCTCGCATTTCCGGCACCTTGCTGACCATAGCGGAGCAGACATCCAACCTCTGACTTCAGCAACGCCATGTGACTCGTGGCAGTGAGAGCTGCGACTCATAGAAGCGCACCGCGTCCTCGATCGGTATAACTTCAAGCGAACCGGCCCGCATGTAGCTATGCGATAGCAGGTCTTGTTGAGCAACAGGCTGGCCACCGTACTCCACCTTAGTACTATTCACTGCGGCTCAAGCGGCATGTGGCGATAGAAAAGCGTGAACATCGCAAACAAGCCGACGGCGACGGCAACAAGTTGCCGGTATCGCCGGTCCGAGGAAATTGCGCCTGGGATCGGAAATACCGGGTTGATTCCAGTGAGGGCATCCTCGCAAAGCGGCAGCAATGAGCATCACCATTCCCGCAGCAGTCAAAACGCTGGATCATGGAACCGATACTGGCGCCCCCGCTCATTGACGATGCTGACATGGCGCAGGGCGTCAGCGTCTGAGAGGCCTTGCTGCCTAAGCACGGCATAGAGTTGGTAGAACTCGCCCTTGAGGTTGCCGGCGAAGATGCCTGGATCGTCAGAGCCGAGGGATACCATGATGGGCGTGTCGCCATCCTGCACATGGCCTGGAATGCCCATCCAGCGCAGGGCATGGTGCTCCTCAAATCGTTCGTATTGGCTGATGCGGACGTTGCTGCTGGGCAGGGTTTCAATGACGACCCGCCGATCGGCCACACATTTCATCAGGGCCTGCTGAAGTCGAAGGTAGATGGCAGGCGTAAAGAGCGCGTCTCGAGTTTCGATGCTTAACAGCGATTCGCTTCGCTGCCAGAGCTCGCGGTCGTTCTGCCACTGCCAAAACAGCGACAGGGCCTCCTCGTCGCGCTCCTTGGCTTCACTCACCAGCCGGGCTTCTTCGCGCAGACTGTCGACCAACGAGGCAGAAGCCCCGCGCCAGTCAGGGCGTTGCTGCAGCGACGCCACGAAGCCCATGTGGAGGCCGCGCAGACGCATCGCACGCTCAAACAGGTGAGCAGAGACCGGCACCCTGAACACCTGAGGAAGCAGGCGTTGAAGCTCCAGCTCGACCTGGTACGCTTGCGCTGTGGTGTCCTGCAGCTCGCGCAGCAACTGCCAAGCTGCCAAGAGGTCCAGTAGCCGCTCACTGCGCTTCAGGTGCAGCGTGCTGGGCATGCGGTCCAACCAGAGTGCAGGCGCAATGCCGAGGGCTGTGCCGTGGCCGATGCGCGCCCCATCGCGAAGGTCGAGCAGCTCCAGCGCATCCAGCATGTGTCTCAGTCCGGTCAACAGGTGAGGGAAATCTTCGCCGACGTGGAAACTGCGGTGCCCAAGCCCGGTGCGCGCGGCTTGCCGGAAGACGCTGGCAAACACCTCTGGGGGCGCATGCAATTCGTTGGCTGCGCCATCGACGCCACGAACCCAGCGGTGCAGCCTTGGATGATCTTTCAGCGTCGTACGCAGCTGTGCCATCTGGGCCTCCAGCTTGCGCCGTAGCGTGTAGTGGCGGTAGGACCCGCCTTTCTTGATGTCCCAGTCTTCCTTGATGAAATGCGCCACCAGGGCCAATTGCTGGCGACGCGGCCATCGCACATCGGCGCTTTCGCACACGGTGTCCAGCGCTTTGAGCACGCTACGCAGAGAGGTCTTGTCGACGTCAACCTTGCAGTCGTTACCTTCCTGCATGTACTCCAGATAGTCCAGCAGGATGATCTTCAGCAGCTGGGTGTTGTCGGTGGCCGTGGATTTGGGGGCGAACCGTCCTTCCAGATAGGCGCTTTGGCTGCGCTGCAAGTGCGGGCCGTGCATATCGCGCAGCCGCTGGAGATAACGCTTCTCGGCGGGGCTCCGCAGCTCGGTGTGGGTGAACTTCTGGAACTGATCGAAGCCGTACAACTCTTCGCCTTGCACCATCAACGCACGGTACTGGTGCTGCAACAGCAGGTATAAGTGCAGCATACGATCTACCTGAGGGGGCAGGGCGTGCTGTTGCAGCAAATGCGTCATCCATGCCAGTTCTGCGGTCAGGCCCTCGCTGGAGGGGCTATGCAGCGGATTGAACTTTTTCGGTAGCTCGGGAGCCGGTGCCGGTCGGCGCCAGCCGCGCAGATCGTCTGCCCGCCACGGCAAGGGTGGGTGATTCGAGGACGGCTGCTGAGCGAAATACACCAACCAGCCGCGCAACTGCCGCGCCAGCATGAGGTCATGCCGAAACTGCGTCGGGTTGAAATCCGTGTCGTACAGTCGAGCCAGTTCCCGCACCCGGTCACTGGCAGCGCTTCGCTGGGCAGCCTGCCACAAGCCGCTGAATTGCTTGACCTCCTGTTCTGGCCAGGCCATGGCGCGCAACCAGCATTGCTCGGCAAAACTGCTGCCGTTCAGGTGCAAGTGGCTTTCATGAAGGCCTTCGCGGCTGATGTAATCCTCCACCGCACCATCGCACGGCGCGATGCTCGGCAATGGTAGATGCCGGGTACGCGCAGGGATTTTCAGCGTCACCATGTCGGCCGCCATATAGCCGCCATGCTGAAGGCGCAGCGCCTGCATGGCCGCCATGATTGGCATACCGCTCACGCGACTCAGAACGCTTTGCTGCCACTCGCCATACAGAGTCAGCCGCACATGCACCTGACCGTGCTGTACCTCCAGGTAGCGCTCGGCCAGCATCCGCAAGGCGGTGGTGGCCAGTTGACCGTCCTTGAGCCCCTGCGATTGCGCTGCTTTGAAACCGAGATCGAAAACATGGTCCGGCAAGCGCGCTTGCCAGGGCTGGTTGCTGAGGTAGAGCTGTTGACGTAGCTCACGCTCGTCTTGAGGCCTGGACCAGTCGCTGGTCAGCAGGTGCTGACGGAGCAGCGAGCTGCTCAACGTGCGGCAGCAAAGCAGGGCAAGTTGGGGGGTGTGTGATGCGGGCATTGCGCCGGGGGACCCCATGGGCTTGAACCGCAGGCTGCGGCTTTCGCCTATGGGGATATTGGAAGGTTGTTTATTCAGAGACCGTTGTTTGGCCAACGCAGTCCCATACCTTCTGGTTGCACAATACCTCGTGGGGAATCTGGTGACTGCCACGGAAATCTGTCAGCTTAGCATTCAGGCTGTCGATGAATGGCCTGCTCTTGGCATCGTGCTTGATCAAGCCCAGCACAAGCGGGCATGACGCGATCATGAAGGCCAGGGGGGCCATGTCTGCAGTGACATCCAAGCTGGCCTGTGAAGCGCTCTTGGCAGGGGACTGGAACTTCTTGATCACTAACGCACCCGAAGTTCTGGGGTTGTATCTGTTCAAAGTCGCGCCCGCCGGCTCGCCTGCTCGGTGGTGATAATCAACTTCTTCAACTAGGCAGGCGTTGATCAAGGCCCAGGCGAACAGTTCCATGGCCTTGCAGCTACGCTCGTTGATCTGGTTGCCAGCGCGCATGGCAGCTGAAATATTGTCTAGGCTGAAGTACAACCGATTCCAGATCTTTCCCATCAGTACGGCTGACGGGTGGAAATGCTGTTTGAGCCCTTGGCATATGTCAAGCCAGCTTGTGATCTGAGTCACCAGTTTGACGAGTTCTGCAGGTTGGTCATCGTCCTCATATTCGGCCTCGCCAGCCTCTGTATCGGCCTCATCGTCGCGAGCAGCCAGATCGTCCCAGTTTGGCAGAGAGACGGTCTGCACGCTCTTGATCTTGTTCAGTTGCTTGAATAGCTGCTTACGACTGCCGTCTGTGTCCGTTGCGTCAATATCCAGCAGATTGGAAATCAGGCCCAGGGTGTTGAAGATAGACAGATAACGCAGGGTGTGGCTGGGCTTTTTGACGGCCGACTGGCTGAAGGCGATAGCAGGGTAGAGTTCCGTTGACTCCAGTTTGAGTGCGGTGACCAGTTTCGCGTCGAAAGTGACGGCATCGCTCTTGCTTGAGGTGCGCACTCCAATGATGCCTTGGCGCAATTGCAGACCTGCAGTTGTGCTCGCGCCCATCAGTGCAGCGGTGGCATGCAAGGACCAATTGAGTGCGTTGTCCTTGCGGCCGACAGACAGATACTGCTTGACCTTCCGCTGCAGCGCGCTTTCATCCCTAGCATCGCCGGCTCCGCGTCCACCCGGCTTTTGGGTAGCCTTGCCCATCACCAAGTGGAGGATATTGTTGCTGCCAGCCATGCTCACCATGTAGGTGATGGCCTTGGCCGGATCGTGTTCGCACAGCCGTGCCACATCCGCCGCCAGTGACACGTAGGCATTGCGCAAAGTCGCATCCCGCGACTGTGGTCGTAGGTAGATGGCGGTATCCGGCTCACCATCCAACTGGCACAGGTCGAAGGCGGCATTGATGACCGCATGCAGATCGCCTTCCGCGATGCTCTCGACATCGATGTCATGCCGGTACAGGCTGCTCAGCGCCGTGGCACGCAATGCCTCGGAAGCGGCTTCACGCTCAGAGGCGGTACCACCGGCGCTAAATTGGTAGTAGGAGGACAAGAGCTGCAGCACGGAACGTACGGGCAGCTTCAGGACGTACTCGCGGAACAAGTCGAGGTCGAGGCGATCACGCAGGCGCAGGCCTGCGGTGGCGATGGCGTCAATCGCCGCGAGCAAAGGCACCGCGTCGCCATCCCCAGGCCTTTTGACGACGAAGGCCGGTGGGCCGGCGGGCACGCCCGGCTTACTGTCTTTGCGCTTTCTTTCGGTGAGCGTGTGCAGAGTTTTCAACTGGACCCGCCGTTGGATGGGGAAGAGCTTGAGCAGGTATTGCTCTTCCAGGTGCGCCACCATGCGGGTCTGCTGGGTCTTGCGATCAGGGGAGAAGCCCTTGTCATTGCTGGCGAAGTCTTGCTGAAAGTGGTTTTGCACCAGCAGTGAGTACATCTCCATGTCGCCGGTGACGAGCACCACGATTTGTGGCGTGTCCAGGTACTTGCGGATGCATTCCAGCACATCGATGGCATGGGCGAACTTGGTGTCCGCGTCGTCGATGGCTAAGAGAAAAGCTCGCGTTTTATATACCGAGCAGACCAGTTCAATGGTCTGATGCAGCAGGTGGCGCAGACGCTGGCTGTCGGCCGCACGGTCCAGGCCGTAATCCAGGAACAGTTCGGCATCCAGGTCTTTGAGGCTGTCTGTCTTGGAGACGAACAGGTGCAAACCACCGGCCATCTGCTTGAAAAGGTCCCTGAACTGCTCTTGGTGCCTGCCCCAGTCCTGCCCGCGGTGGGGGCAGTTCTCCATCAGGCGCTTCAGGTGCTTGAGGATGTGCAGCAATAGGATTTCGCCGGATTCGATGCGGCTAGGGTCCAGATACAGCAAGGGCGTGACAGACACTGCAACGCCTTCTTTTTTCACTCCCGGGCGTTCATTCAGATAGTTGTATGTAAAGCGCAGAAAGGTGGATTTTCCTGCGCCCCGCGTACCGTCAATGAAGTAGGTCAGGCCGCTTCCATGCGGGTACAGGTCTTCTCTTTCGACATTGTTTTGGCGCGCCTCCAGGGATGCCTTGAATTCGGCTTGAGCCAAGTCCTTGCTGATCTGAAGACTCAGCGCGTCAAAGGCTTCACGCTGAATTAACTCTGCACCTGAGCTCACTGGTCGGTTGTGATTACTGGAATTCAGGTCGATCACGATATCGCTGTCGGGCATAGCAGGTGTATGGAGTCGTTGGAGTGTTTTGCTATCGTAACGTCACAAAGTGCAGCGTTGAGCGCATCTACGCATTCAAGGGCGTCTGCTCGGCACATATCCTGGCCAAGTGTCGCTCTCAACTAGGTTGTTCACCCGATGCCGGTGAAGATGGAATGTGGTAGACGCAGCCGCCCAGTATTTTTGAGCGCGGACCATACCCTTAGGTTCGGCTACGTCGCCGACGTTGTCCGACTGACTATTGGGACAGCTGTTGGCACGCATCCAACGTTCGATAACGTGCGCAAGAAGATCGTGCAGGCTTGCCCGGATTTCTAGCTGATCAACGATGTCGTTGACGCAGTCCAACACTGTGAACTTCGGAAAGACACGGGGTCGATCAAGCACTCGGGACAGGTTCACGACAACATCGGGGTAATTGGCACTTTTGCGCTCAACGAGGCTCCGATTTGCGGCGCGGTGAAAATGTGAAAGAACGACGGTACGCTCGTAGTCCTGATTCCTTCTGTGAAACGGGCTGCAAACTACTGGCAGACCAAGCCTCACCTTCCGGTCAGAGGTCCGCGAGTTCGCAAGCGGTAAAGAGCGACCACTCGATCGTGGCCTACTCGAGCGAGCGCATGGGCGAACGGCGGCTCAAGGTCGCTGACCGCACGCTGGCGCGCCGGCTAAGGTCACCCCTAGATGACCGTTGTCAGCCGGTCATCGAGCGCCAAATGGGTGGCACCGGCTGACCGAGACCGCTGCCTAACGCTCGTCCGCGCGATGGCCCTGAAGCTCCGCTGCCGCCGCGACAAGCAGACGTTTTTCTGGGTCTGACTCCTCAGATCGCAGCCACCCCAGGCACCTTCAACAACCCATCGGCCTTGAACATGGCACGGATGCCGCGCACAGCCTGGCGGATACGCGCCTCGTTCTCGATCAACGCAAACCGCACGTACTCATCCC
Source organism: Acidovorax sp. A1169 (assembly GCF_030704685.1). GTDB lineage: Bacteria > Pseudomonadota > Gammaproteobacteria > Burkholderiales > Burkholderiaceae_C > Acidovorax. The sequence continues at coordinate 475,191 of NZ_JAUZDX010000002.1, read as the reverse complement.
CCTGGTCGCCAAAGCCGATGCCGGGCGACACGCAGACCTTGGCCTTGTCGAGCAGCTGGCGGGCGAATTCGAGCGAGCCCAGGGCACGGTAGGGTTCGGGGAGGCGGGCCCAGATGTACATGCTGGCCTTGGGGCAATCGACGGCCCAGCCGGATTCCGTGAGGCCTTTGAACAGCACATCGCGGCGGCGCTGGTACTGGGCGGCGATGTCTTTCACGCACTGCTGGTCGCCCTCGAGCGCGGCGATGGCTGCGACCTGCAGGGGGGTGAAGGTGCCGTAGTCGTGGTAGCTTTTGATGCGGGCGAGCGCGGCCACGAGGTCGGGGTTGCCCACCATGAAGCCGATGCGCCAGCCGGCCATGTTGTAGCTTTTGGAGAGGGTGAAGAACTCCACGGCCACGTCCTTGGCGCCGGGCACTTCCATGATGCTGGGGGCCCGGTAGCCGTCGTACACGATGTCGGCATAGGCCAGGTCGTGTACTACCAGGATGTCGTGCTTCTTGGCCAGGGCGATCACGCGTTCGAAGAACGACAGCTCCACGCACTGCGCGGTGGGGTTGCTGGGGAAGCCGAAGATCATCATCTTGGGCTTGGGGTAGCTGCCGCGGATGGCCTTTTCGAGCTCGGCAAAAAAGTCGACATCGGGCGCCACGGGCACGCTGCGGATATCGGCCCCGGCAATCACCGCGCCGTAGATGTGGATGGGGTAGCTCGGGTCGGGCACGAGCACGGTGTCGCCCCGGTCCAGCGTGGCCAGCATGAGGTGGGCCAGCCCTTCCTTGGAGCCGATGGTGACGATGGCCTCGGTGTCGGGGTCGATGTCGACCGCATAGCGGTCTTTGTACCAGTGGCTGATGGCGCGGCGCAGGCGGGGGATGCCCTTGCTGGCAGAGTAGCCGTGGGTGTCGGGCCGCTGGGCCACCTCGGTGAGCTTGGCCACGATGTGCGGCGGGGTGGCGCCATCGGGGTTGCCCATGCTCATGTCGATGATGTCCTCGCCACGGCGGCGGGCGGCCAGCTTGAGCTCGGCCGTGATGTTGAAGACGTAGGGGGGTAGGCGATCGATGCGCGCAAAGCGGCGCTTGCCCTGAGAAGCAGACATGCTGGTGAACTTTCACGTAAGCGCCCGGAACCGTCCGAGCGACGTGGCTGGCAGAAAGGCCGGCCCGCATTCAATGTACATCAAACGCGGCGTTCGTTCCTCACATTGCGGCGTTGTCGCACCGCCGCTACGCTCAGGCTTTGAGGCCTGCGCTGGTGCGTGTGGTGGCCTTTTCGCTCGACATGGACCACGCGAAGATGCCCACGCCGCAGATGCCCAGCACCACGCCCACCCAGCCGGTGGAAGTCCACCCCAGGCCGGCCGCGATGGACATGCCGCCCAGCCAGGCGCCCAGGGCGTTGGCGGCGTTGAATGCCGAGTGGTTGAGCGCGGCGGCCAGGGTCTGCGCATGGCCCGCCACATCCATCAGGCGGATCTGCAGTGCGGGGCCGATGGCGACCAGCGTGCCCAGGAAGAAGGTGGAGAGCGCAGCCGTGATGGGGTGGTGGGCCGCAGGCACGGACAGCGCCAGCACCACGATGGACCACAGCAGCACCTTGCCCACGGTGAGCATGAGGGCCTTGTCGGCCATGCGCGAGCCGACGATGTTACCCACCACCATGCCCAGGCCGAACAGCGCGAGCACGAAGGGCATGAGCGCGGGCGGCATGCCGGCCACCTCGAGCAGCGTGGGCTTGATGTAGCTGAACACGGCGAACATGCCACCAAAGCCGATGGCGCCAATGCCCAGGGTGAACCACACCTGCTTGCGCGCCAGGGCGCCCAGCTCGCGCAGCGGGCTGGCGCCGTGCGATGCAGGCATCTCGGGCACCCACAGGCGCACCATTACCACGGCGGCCACGGCGATGAGCCCCACGAAGACAAAGGCCGCGCGCCAGCCGAAATGCTCGCCCAGCGCGGCGGCAATGGGCACGCCCACCAGCGTGGCGGTGGTCAACCCCAGCATGACCCAGCCAACGGCGCGCGCGCGGCGCCCCGGGGGCGCCAGGGCCGCAGCCACCAGGGCCGCCACGCCGAAGTAGGTGCCGTGCGGCAGGCCGGTGAACAGGCGCATGGCGCTGAGCGAGCCGTAGCCCGGCGCCAGGGCCGATGCAAAGTTGCCCAGCGCGTACACCACCATCAATGCCATGAGCAGCGCACGCCGCCCCCAGTTGGCGCACAGCACGGCCAGCACGGGCGCGCCCACCACCACGCCCAGCGCATAGGCGCTGATGACGTGGCCGGCCTGCGGAATGCTCACGTTGATGTCGCGCGCCACCTCGGGCAGCAGGCCCATGATGACGAACTCGCCCGTGCCGATGGAAAAGCCGCCCACCCCGAGGGCCAGAACGGCGCGCACCAGGGTGCGGTCGTCTGTGGGGGTGTGGGCGATGGGCAACGTGGAGGGCGACAGGGGCGCGGTCATGGCGGCAGCAGCAACGGCAACAGGGCAACGCCGCACCGGCCATTGGCAAGCGGCGCAGAAGAAGCACGGGGTGGGGAAGAAACGGAGTTACGGGGGTAAACCCGATTCATGTAACCATAGCACGCCCCGCGCTGCGCTGCAGGGGCGGGGATATCTGTAACCTTGGTGAACAGGCCTCGCCAGCGGGGCTGCTACGCTGGGGTCTTCGTTTCCAACCGGGCCAGCGAATGACCACACCACTCAGCACCGCAGACGAGCTTGCCGACACCGTGAAGGTGCTGGCTTTCGACATCTTTGGCACCGTGGTGGATTGGCACGGCTCCATCGTGCGCGAGATGCAGGCGCTGCACCCCGCCGTGGATGGAGATGCCTTTGCGATTGCCTGGCGCAGCGGCTACCAGCCGGCCATGGCGCGCGTGATGCGTGGCGAGCAGGGGTGGACGCGCATCGACGCGCTGCACCGCGGCATCCTCGACGAGATACTGCCTAAATTCGGCCTGGCCCACCTCACCGAGGCCGAGCGCTGGCACCTGAACCACGTGTGGCAGCGGCTGGCCCCCTGGGCAGACAGCGTGGCCGGGCTCACGCAGCTAAAGTCGCGCTTCACCATCACCACGCTGTCGAACGGCAACATCAGCCTGCTGACCCATATGGCCAAGCGCGCAGGCCTGCCGTGGGACTGCATCCTGAGCGCCGAGGTGTTCCGCGCGTACAAGCCCCACCCGAACACCTACCTGGGCGTGGCGCGCACCTTTGACCTGGAACCCGCCCAGGTGGCGCTGGTGGCCACCCACCATGACGACCTGGAGGCTGCGCGCGCCTGCGGGCTGCGCACCATCTATGTGGAGCGGCCGCTGGAGCTGGGCGCAGCCCGGCCGAAGGATGGCACGCCACAGCCGGGCAACGACCTGCACACCTCCAGCATCCTCGACCTTGCCCAGCGGCTGGGTTGCTGAGCACAGGCCTCGGAACCTATCGCGCCGCCACCAGCAACTGCACGAACATCTGCACCTTGGCATGGCACTCGGGGCTGATGGAGGTGAACTCCAGGCCCGCCAGCCACTGGCCACCTTCGGGCTTCAAGGTGATGACGCGGGCGTAGACGTCGGTGGCGTGGTATTCGACCAGGGTCAGGTCGAATTCAAGCTTGAGCTCGCTGTGCAGGGCCAGCTCTTCGGTCAGCTCCACCAGCAGGCCGTGGTAGCCGATGTCGCGGATGGCGGCATGCACGATCTGCGGCACGATGATCTTGTCCTGTATGCGCTGGCACAGGCAGGGCAGGCGCGTGTCCACGCGGTGACTGCGGCGAAACTCCTGGCGCGGCACCTTGAGCTTGCGCGAGGGGATGGCCACCAGCTCGCGCAGGCCCACGGGCTGCTGGCGCCCCTTGACGTAGACCTGCATGGGGGCCGATGCCGACACCAGCCCCCAGCAGCGCTGGTAGGTCGCCTCGCTGATGAGCACCTGCCCGCGCAGGCTGAAGGCCTCGATGCGCGAGGCGAGGTTGACCTCTTCGCCGATGACGGTGTATTCGGAGTACACGTCCGACCCGAAGCGCCCGGCCATCACCGTGCCGGTGTTCACGCCAATGCCCAGAAACACCTCGGGCAGGCGCTCGCGCATGTGGGCCAGGTTCAGGTCGCGCATGGCCATCTGCATCTCGACGGCGCACATCAGGGCGCGGTCCACATCGTCCTCACGCGCCACGGGTGCGCCGAAGAGCACCATGATGGAGTCGCCCATGAACTTGTCGATGGCGCCGCCGTGCTTGAAGACCACCTCGCTGAGCATGGCCAGGCAGCGGTTGAGCGCAGGGATCACCACGCCCGCAGGCAGCGATGCCGACAAGGCCGTGAAGCCGCGCAGGTCGGCCAACAGGATGGTGACCTCGCGCGGAGCCACCGACAGGCTTTCATTGAGCACGCCATCAGGCCCCTCGCTGCCGCGCAGGATGGCCGCCATCTCGGCCGTGGCCGCCTCGTTGAGCGGGGCGCCCGTTTCGCGGGCAATCAGCGCCTGCAGGCGGCGCAGGGCATCGTGGTTGAATTCTTTGTGCATGGGCGGCAAGCGCAATGGTTCCAATGAGAAGGGCCGGGGCCATGGAGGCGCCCGCCAGCCAGAATAGGGGTGCGCCGGGCCATCGGTCAAGCCGCCCGCGGGAAAACGACCAGGAAAAACAACCAGCGAGTGGGCGCGACGGGCCTGGCACAGCAGCTCGTGCGCGTGCGCACTGTGCGGGCATTCAAACTGCCAAAGCCCCTGTCGGGTCGTCCACCCACTGCCGCTGCACGCAGTGGAAGGCGGCACGCTCGGGGTCGTAGTCCCAGCGCGCAGCCCAGCGCAGCACTTTCTCGGAGTCGTGCGCGTCGGCCTCGTGGCTCAGGATGACCAGGCTGTTGGGGTAGCCATGGCGCAGGCGGTGCGATACGGCCGTGCCGGCCTGGCTGACCCACAGGCCGGGCAGCGGCTGCAGCAGGCCGGCGGCGTGGGCGTGGCCGGACAGCAGCATCTGCGCACCGGCATCGCGCCAGCGCAGCAGGGCCTCGTCGGCGCGCGCGGGGCGGTGTTCCTTGTCCTGGGTATTGCGGGCGGCGAGCGGGTGGTGGGCGACGACGATGCGCCAGGGCTCTTCGTAGGCCTCGGCCAGCTGTTTCTCGACCCGCGCGATCTGCGCGCTGGAGAGGCTGCCGCGCTCGTGGCGCCAGGGGCGCGTGGTGTTCACGCCGACGATGAAGAAACGGCCCAGGTGCCGCACGGGCTCCAGGTCCTTGCCGAACTCGTGCTCGAAGCGCTTGTAGGCCCGACCCCAGCGCAGCCACCAAGCGAACAGCGGCAAATCATGGTTGCCCGGCAGCACCACCGAGGCACCGGCATCGAGCCCGCGGATGAAGCTGGCCGCCTGCGCGAACTGGGGGGCGGTGGCGCGCTGCGTGACATCGCCAGAGACCACCACCACCGACACCCCGAGCTGGCGCGCCAGGGCCTGCACCGCCCGGCAGACGACGGGCTCGTGCGCGCCGAAGTGCAGGTCGGACAGGTGCATCAGAACGGACATGGGGCGTAGGGTACAGGGGCGGCAGGAGATCAGGAAGCCGCCACGGCTGCCGCTGCACCCAGCGCAGGCAGGGGGACGACAGCGGGAGCAGCGGGTTCGACAGCCACGGCCACCTGCTCATGCTGCGCAGCGGCGGCGCCATCCCGGTCGAGCGTGGTGCGCGTGACCAGCCACAGGGGTTGGTCGTGTACCCGAAAGCGCAGCGGCGGCGCCATCCATTCGCGCTCGCCATCGAAAGCCACTTTCACCTGCGCGGGCCGCCAGCTGGCGGGGGCCACGGTCATCTCGGCACAGGCCATGCTCATCACGGCGCTGTCGCGCGCCAGTTGGCCGGTGGCGGCGTGCCATACCGTGCGGGCCACGGCCCAGCGGTCCTGCGGTTGCAGCAGCACGACACCGAGCTGCCCGCCATCGGCTACAGATTGGGCCTGCTCCAGCCCCATGCGGCCCAGTTGCAGCGGGTTGTTGCCGACGAACAGGGTGGTGACCAGGTGCTCCTCCTGCTGGGCCTGGGCACCTTCGTGCGTGCGCATGATGACGCGCCAGCGCCGCCCGCCGGCGGGGCGGAACATGCTCCACACTGCCGACAGGATGGCCACCATGCGCGAGCGGCCAAAGCGTTTGGAGGCCATCTCGCGCTCGGCCAGCAGGCGCGGGTACAGGCCGACGGCGGCGTTCACCACGAACATGCGGTCGTTGACGAAGCCCACCTGCACCGGGCGCATGTCGCCGCGCTCCATGGCGTGCAGCATGTCCTGCACGGCCACCTCGGGGTCGAGCGCCAGAGCATGCTCGCGGCTGAAGTAGTTGAAGGTGCCCATGGGTATCACGCCCATGGGCACCGCCTCGCGCAGGGCCGCCGCAGCGACTGCGTTGATGGTGCCGTCGCCCCCGGCAGCCACGACCAGCCCGCCATCGGCCTGCGCATCGCGCACGGCCTTGTGGGCCAGATCGACGATGTCGCCACGCTCGTCGGGCACATGCCACACCACGTCGTGCGCATGGGCGGCAAAGGCCCCTTCGAGCTTGGCGCGGACCAGGTCGAAATCAGCACCCGGGCGCTTGGGCACCACGAGGTGAATGCGCCCATGGGGGTGGACGGCAGGGGGTCGAGGGGCAGTGGTCATGGATGAAAGGCAGGCTCCGATAAGACGGCATGGCGCCGCTGTACCTATGGTGCCCTGGTCACCGGCCCGCCATTGTCAGCCACGGCGCTGTGAATCTGTCGGCGCCTTGTCCTACATTCACGCCCGGCGCGAAGGGGTGATGCGCGCTGCGGTACAACAGGCAGCATCGACCCGTCACCCACCTACAACTGCTGCTGCTGCCAACCGATCCCATGCAAGCCACCGCCATCGGCACCCTGATCTCCAACCACCCTCTGGGCTGGTGGCTGGCCGGCCTGGTGCTGGCCAGCCTGGCCGGGCCCCTGGCCCTGTGGGGCCTGCGCACCGTGCGCCAGCGCTGCGGCCCGCTGCTGCAGCGCACGCTGCCCATGGCCATCGACCCGCGCTGGGCCCTGCTGGCGGGCATGCTGGGCGCCGCCTGTGCCATGGTGCTGGCGGGCAGCGTGATCGCCGAGCTGGCCGAAAGCGGCAGCGAGCAAGACGGCGACTGGGGCGCGGTGGACGACGCCATTGCCAACGCCCTGCGCCTGCATGCCGCCACCGGGGTGCTGCGTTTCTTTGCCACCCTCACCCACCTGGGCGACACCGCCGTGCTCACCACGCTCACGGCCCTGGTGGCAGCCGCCCTGTGGTGGCGCGGCCACCGGCTGCTGGCCACGGGCTGGCTGGCGGCCCTGGCGGGCAATGGGGCGCTGACGCGCATTTTGAAAAGCATTTTTGAACGCGCCCGGCCCGAGCATCTGCACCATGGCGTGGCGCAGGCCGATGGCTACAGCTTTCCCAGCGGGCACAGCAGCGCCTCGATGGTGGCCTACACCCTGCTGGCCTACCTGGCCACGCGCCTGCTGCCACCGCGCTGGCATGTGCCCTGCGTGGTGCTGGCAGGCATGCTGGTCTTCACCACCGGCTGGAGCCGCATGGTGCTGCAGGTGCACTACGCCAGCGACGTGCTGGCCGGCTGGCTGCTGGGCGGCACCTGGATGGTGTGCACGGTGCTGGTGATCGAGAGCGTGGCGCGCTGGCGGCACCGGGGTGACGGCGCGCCAGCACACGCCTGAGCCGGGCCCCGCCCCGGTTCAGGGCCGTGCCGAAATCACCGGCAGCACCACCCGCGACGGCCAGTTGCGCCCCATGTGCACGCTGTTGCGGGCCACCACGCGCGGCCCGGCACTGCCCTCTGCCGCGCCGGTGTTGGGATTGACGTCGAAGCGCGGGAAGTTGCTGCTCGAGATGTCCAGGCGAATCCGGTGCCCCTTGCGAAACAGGTTGGAGGTGGGCATGGGCTCGATGGTGATCTGCACCACCTCGCCGGGCGGCATCATCTCGGGGGTCTCCCACGAGCCCCGGTAGCGGCAGCGAAGGATGCCATCCGTGAGGTTCATCGCATAGCCCTCGGGGTAGTCTTCGTTGGGCGGGTACTGGTCGATCAGCTTGGCCGTGAAGTCCGTGTCAGGGGCCGTGGAGGAAACCCACAACTCGATGGTGATCGGCCCCGAAACCTCCATATCCTCGTCAAGCACAGGCGTCTGGAAGACCAGTACATCGGGCCGCCGCGCCAGGGGGCCATGGGGTGCCCGGGCCCCGAAGACCTGTTCGCTGGTGCGCTGGTCGTAGGCGCCCGCCACCATCAGGGGCTCGCCCGAGGTGATGGAGCCGCCGATGGTGGGCACCGGGGACGCCGGGTCGAAATCGAAACCCAGCGCTTCATCGCGGTCGGGGTGCACGGGCGCGAGCGCACCGTCCGCGCCCAAGTACCAGGGCACGAAGGCGGTGCCGGGCAGGGGCCAGTGGCCGGCGCTGCGCCAGCTGCCGCCATGGTCGAGCCGGCCGGCCGGCGTGCGGCGCCCGGTGCCGCCGCCCATGCGAAAGTAGCGCACGGTGTCGTCCATAGCCGGCGGCAGGGCAACGCCCTTGAGCCAGTGGTCGAACCACGCCAGCCGCATGGCCACATAGTCGGGCGCGAGTTGTCCATCGAGCACGGCGGCAGGGCCGAAGTCCACGTCCCCTGCGTACGGTACGCTGCGCTCGCCATGGGTCCAGGGGCCAAGCACCATGCGCAGGCCGTTGTGACCACGTTGGGAGAGCCCCAGGTAGTTGTCCGTCGTGGTCTGGGCGTAGGGGTCCCACCAGCCGCACACCATCATGGCGGCCACCCCGTCGAAGGCCTCGTAGTGGCCCGCCGCATACAGCTCGGGCTGGCGCCAGTAGTCGTCGAAGGCACCACGCTCCCATTGCCCGAAGAGGTAGTCCTCGTACTCGGGCGCCCATTGCAGCGGCGAGTCACCGCGCGACCAGGGCAAGCGCAGGAACCAGTCGCCAATGTCGGCCGCGTCCAGGGCCTGGCGTGCGGACTCGCTGATGCGGTTGCTGCCGCTGCGCGCATTGCGCAGCGCCCACACCGCCTGCTTGAGCTCGAACGCGCCGCCATGGCGGATGCCGCCCCGGTAGGCGTTGGCGAAGCCGCCGCATTCGAGGAACATGGCCTTGAGGCCCGCCGGCCGCTGGCTGGCCAGCGCCGTCTGGGTGTGGGCCGCGTACGACAGGCCGTAGGTGCCCACCGTGCCGTTGCACCAGGGCTGGGCCATGATCCACTGCAGGGTGTCGGCACCGTCGTGGGCCTCGCCCAAGTACTTGGTGAACTGGCCTTCGGAGTCGAAGCGGCCGCGACAGTCCTGCACCACCACGGCGTAGCCGGCCTCGGCAAAGCGGGCGGCCACCTCGCCGCGCCGGAGGGGCGAGGGGTTGGCGGCCGTGCGTTCGCGCCGGGTCTCGGCATCCTTGCCGTAGGGGGTGCGCTCCAGCAGCACAGGCCAGGGCCCGGAGGATTGCGCGGGCAGGTACAGGTCGGTGGCGAGGTGCACCCCGTCGCGCATTGGCACGCGGTGGGTGTACCGGGTCACGCTGCCGTGGGCGGCAGCCGTCGAAGTCGTGTTCATGGAATGGCCCCGCTCAGTCGAGCTTGAGATTGCGTTCCTTGACCAGCTTGGCCCAGCGCGCGGTGTCTTCCTGGATGAAGCGCGCCAGCTCCTGTGGCGTGGTGGGTGCCGGCTCCGCGCCCTGGGTCACGAGCAGCTCGCTCACCTGCGCATCGGCCAGCGCGGTGTTGAGCGCCTTGCTGATGCGGGCGACCAGCTCAGGGGGCGTGCCCGTGGGGGCGAACAGGGCGTACCAGATGTCGTACTCGAAGTCTTTCACGCCGGCCTCGGCCATCGTCGGTACCTGGGGAAAGGCTCGCGAACGCTTGGCACTGGCCACCGCCAGGGGCACCAGCCTGCCGGCCTTGATGTGCGCAAACACGCTCGGCACGGCATTCATGCCCAGATGCACATGGCCGCCCACCAGTTCGTTCACGGCGGGGCCGCCGCCCTTGTAGGGGATCTGGACCATCTTGGTGCCCGTCGCCGCCTGCAACATCTCCATCGACAAATGCCCGGGGCTGCCATTGCCGCTGGTGCTGTAGTTCAGGGTGCCGGGGCTCTTGCGGGCCAGCTCGACCAGTTCGCGCACTGTACGCGTCTGCAGGCCTGGGTGCGTGGTCAGGATGGGGACGTTGACCACCACGCGCCCCACGGGCATGAAGTCGCGCGAGGGGTTGTAGGGCAGCTTGCTGGACAGCAGTGGTGCCGTCACCATGCCCGAGCCCGCGCCCAAGAGCAGCGTGTACCCGTCCGCTGCCGACGAGGTGACCGCCTGGAAACCGTGCGCACCGGGCCGGTTGTCAACAACAACGGGTTGCCGCCATTGTTCCGACATCTTGCGTGCCACCACACGCATGGCCGTATCGGCAGCTGCCCCTGCCGGGAACGGGACCACGATGCGCACGGGCTTCTCGGGAAACTCGGCCGCCCCTGCGAGCAGGGGCTGGGACAACACGAGAGGGAGCAGCATCGACACGATGGCTCGCTGGATTCGGGGCATGAAGAAACTCCTGCAAGATGGCTGGTACGGTTGTTGCGCGGCGAGGCGTTCTGGCTGGTTAGAAATCATGGCGCATCCCCGCACCCACCACGCGCACGGCCACGTTGCTGCGGCTGGAGTCGATGCCGTCGCGGTCGATGAAGGCCTGCAGTTCTGTGCGCTTGGACAGTGCATAGGTATAAGCCATCTGCTGGCGCTTGCGAAGCCCCCGCTGCGAGGCCTGCACGTCGCGCTGCATCAGGTTGACCACCAGGGCGTGCGGGCCCGTGGAGAAGCGGCTGCCCACCAGCCAGTAGTCCACGTCGGCGCGGGCGGTGGCGGTGGCGGTGGCGGTGGCGGAGGATGCGGCATAGCGGTCACGGCCCAGCAGCACATAGGGCTCGACGGCACCGAAGTCGTAGCGCAGCCCCAGTTGCCATTTGCTGGAAAACTCGTTGGCCAGGAGGCCGCCCGGTCGCCGGTCGGTGCCATAGCCGATGCCTGCGGTCCAGGGGCCGTCGGCATAGTTGAGGCCCAGGTCGAGCGATTTGGCGCCGTTTTCCTGGTCCGGCGTCTTGGTATCGCCGCGCAAGTAGTAGCGCGCACGCAGGTTCACGCCGCTCCAGCTGGGGCTTTGATAGCCCAGAGCGTTGGACGTGCGGTTGCGTGCATTGAGGATGGACGTGCCGATGGCCGTGGCCCCGGCATCGTTGGCCGCGAACGAGGTGATGCGCGTGACCTGCGAGTACAGGGGCGAGCCCGTGGGGTTCGCCGAATCCAAACGGCCCAGCGCCAGCGTGCCCAGGCCGCCACGCAGGGCCACGTAGCTGTTGCGGAACGCGGGCGTGGTGGCGGCGCCGGAGTCGGCTTCAAGCCCCATCTCCAGGCCGAACAGGGCGGCCATGCCGTCACCCAGGTCCTCCTTGCCCCGAAAGCCCAGGCGGGAGGCGTTGTCACGCTCCTCCATGACGGAGCCGGCATTTCCGGTCTTGGTGTTGTTGACGGTGAGCCGCACCTGGCCATAGACCTGCAGGTCTTGCGCCATGGCGGGTGCACCGGCAGAAATGAACAGCAACAGGCCGCTGGCAGCCGGTGCCACAGGAAAAATGGACCTCATGGAATCTCGCTCCTCGAATGGGGTGTGGGTTCTGACGCCACGAATTCTGAGGAGCGAAGGAGGTCCTCACAACGCTATGACGAAGCCGTATTACCCTATGCAGATTGCTGTGTGTTTGCGCCCGCGCGGTGCCGGTGCAAAGATGCACGCACATGGCACACACACGGTCTACCCGCCCATGAATTTCAAGCAGCTCGAGGCCTTCCACGCCATCATGCTCAGCGGCTCCACCACCGGTGCGGCCGAGCGCCTGGGGCTGTCGCAGCCAGCCATCAGCCGGCTGCTGGCGCAGCTGGAGGAGAGCCTCGCGCTGCGGCTGTTCGTGCGCGAGAAGGGGCGCCTGACGCCGACAGCCGAAGCGCAGGCCCTGCGCAACGACGCCCAGGGTTTGATGGATTCGGCCCAGTGCTTTCGCCGGCATGCCGAGCAGTTGCGCCTGGGTGGTTTCAAGCGGCGGCTGCTCAAGGTGGCCGTGCCCAACACACTGGCCACCACATTGATGCCGACCCTGGCCAGACGCTTCATGCGGGCCCACCCCGATGTGGTGCTGGAGGTGCTCTCGGGCTCGTACAGCGACGCGGAGCACGCCCTGCTCGGCCGCGAGGCCGACATCGGCCTGGTGCGCCTGCCGATGGAGATGCAGGGGCTCAGCACGCTCGCAACCCTCGACTCAGAGGCTGTTTGCATCATGCCCAAGGGGCATGCGCTGGAGCACCTCGCGCAGGTAAGCCCCGACGACCTGATCGACTGCAGCCTGATCCTGCTGGGCCGCCAGCGCCAGATACGCCACGAGATCGACATGGCGTTCCGCCAGAAGCGCGTGCAGCCCCGCGTGGCGCTGGAGGTGCACTCGGTCAGCGAGGCCTGCGCCCATGTGGCGCAGGGCCTGGGGGTGTCCATCGTCAACGCGCTGCTGGCACGGCATTGCCCGCAAGGCGGCATCAGCGCGCGCCCGTTCCGGCCGCACATCGGCTACCAGCTGGGCATTGCCACGCTGAGCAATGCGCCGGTCTCGCCCTTGCACGACACCTTCACCAGCTTGCTGGTGGAGGCGATGGTGTTGCCCACCTCTGCTGAAGACAAGCGGCCGACAAAGCGCACCAAGTCCAGCTGAGGGCGGTTCGCCGTCCGGTCAGATCGCGACCAGGTTGCGGATTCCTTTGCTTTCCATCTCGCTGCCAGGGCCCCGCGCGACAACCTCGCCACGCTCCATAACAAGGTACTGATCGGCCAGTTCCTGTGCGAAGTCGTAGTACTGCTCGCACAGCAGGATGGCCATCTCGCCCTTGTCGGCGAGCATGCGGATGACGCGGCCGATGTCCTTGATGATGCTTGGCTGGATGCCTTCGGTCGGTTCGTCCAAGATCAAGAGGCGCGGCCCCGGCGCGAGGGCGCGCGCGATGGCCAGCTGCTGCTGCTGCCCGCCCGAGAGGTCGCCACCGCGGCGGCGCAGCATCTGCTTGAGCACCGGAAACAGCTCGTACAGGTGCGGCGGCACGGGGGTGGAGCCGCTCTTGTAGGCCAGGCCCATGCGCAGGTTTTCTTCCACCGTGAGGCGGCCGAAGATTTCGCGGCCCTGGGGCACGAAGCCGATGCCGGCGCGGGCGCGGTCGTAGGGGGTGGCCTTGTCGATGGGTTTGCCGTCGAAGCTGATGGCGCCGCTCTTGATGGGGACCAGGCCCATGAGGCTCTTGAGCAGAGTCGTCTTGCCTACGCCGTTGCGGCCCAGCAGGACGGTGACCTTGCCGGGTTCGGCGGTGAGGCTCACGTCGCGCAGGATGTGGGAGCCGCCGTAGTACTGGTTGATGTTTTGGACGGTGAGCATGGGTCTTGCCTGTGTTTATGCGGTTCTGCAGCGGGCGGGGCCGATGGTTGTTGCTGTTGCTTGGCCGAGGGCGGGAGCCGGGGTGTGCGCCCGGCGGCGCAGTAACTTTCTCTTGCGTCGCCAAGAGAGAGTCACCAAAGAGAAGGCGACCCCCAGTCTGCGTCCCCCATCGCCCTGTCGGGCGATGGGGGCAACCTGCGATGCTCGGTCCTGGGGTGGCGTCGCGGAACTCGCTGCGTTCTGCGAACTCCGCTCAAACATCCGCGACGAGCCAGAGCACGAAGTGCGTGTGTCCTGCGGCACACGCACCCACCCCAGGCCCTGCGCTTCTCGGCGCAGCCAGCAGGGGTGAGGAGCGGGGTCAGGGACGGCTGCTGCTGCGCAGCTACGCCTGGGGTCGGTTACGCGCTGCGCGCTGCCGACGAAACTGGCGCGATCATCCTGGCGAGCCGAGCGCAGCGAAGGACCACAGGCCGAGCGAAGCAATGGCCCGTATGGAGCCCGCTCCCACCCCCTTCTGACCGTGCCGAGAAGCACAGGGCCTGGGGTGAGCGCGTGCCGAAGGACACGCGCATCGTTGTCTAACTTGCCGCAGCTGTTTGAGCGGAGTTCGAAGAACGCAGCGAGTTCTGCGGCACACCCCAGGCACGAGCATCGCAGGCTGCCCCACTCGCCCACCGGGCGAGTGGGGACACGGGCAGCGGGGTCGCCTTTCTTTGGGGTACGTTTCTTTGGCGAAGCAAAGAAAGGTACCTCGGCCGCCGGGCCGAGACCCGGCTTCCGACCTTGGCAAAGGCATGCAGCAACAACAGGAAGCACAGACGAACCCATCACCGCCCCAAATAAACCTCAATCACCCGCTCATCCGACTGCACCTGGTCGAGCGTCCCCTGCGCCAACACAGCTCCATCGCACAGCACCGTCACAATCTCAGAAATAGTGCGGATGAACCCCATGTCATGCTCCACCACCATCAGCGAATGCTTGCCCTTGAGCGTGAGGAACAGCTCGGCCGTTCGAGCCGTCTCGTCGTCCGTCATCCCCGCAACCGGTTCGTCCAAAAGCAACAACTTCGGGTCCTGCATCAGCAGCATGCCGATCTCCAGCCACTGCTTTTGCCCATGGCTCAAATTACCAGCCATGCGCGCCACGCTGCCCGCCAGGTGAATCGTGTGCAGGATCTCGGCCAGGCGGTCGGACTGGGCGGAGTCGAGCTTGAAGAACAGGCTCGACGACACGCCCTTGTGGGTCTTGAGGGCGAGTTCGAGGTTCTCGAACACCGTGAGCTGCTCGAACACCGTAGGCTTCTGGAACTTGCGGCCTATCCCCAGGCTGGCGATCTCGGGTTCGTTGTGGCGCAGCAGGTCGATGGTGCTGCCGAAGAACACCGTGCCGCTGTCGGGCCGGGTCTTGCCGGTGATGATGTCCATCATCGTCGTCTTGCCGGCGCCGTTGGGGCCGATGATGCAGCGCAGCTCGCCGGGGGCGATATCGAGGCTCAGGTTGTTGATGGCCTTGAAGCCATCGAAACTCACGTTCACGTCTTCAAGGTACAAAATGCGGCCGTGCGTGACGTCCACTTCGCCAGGGGTGGCGATGCGCGAGAAGCCGGCGGCGCGGCCGCCCGATTCGGTCTGGCCCGGGGCCACCGGGGCGGCCTTGGCCGCAATGCGGCGTGCGCCCTCTTCCATCAGGTCCGGGGTCATTCGGTGCCTCCCTTCTTGTCATCGTTCTTTTTGCCGAAACCGAATTTCTTCACCAGGCCCACAACGCCATTGGGCAGGAACAGGGTGACGGCAATGAACAGCGCCCCCAGGAAATACAGCCAGAATTCGGGCGCCGTGACGGTGAGCCAGCTCTTGGCGCCGTTGACGATGAAGGCGCCGACGATGGGCCCGATCAGCGTGGCGCGGCCACCCACTGCGGCCCACACCGCGATCTCGATGGAGTTGGCGGCGCTCATCTCCCCGGGGTTGATGATGCCGACCTGGGGCACGTACAGGGCGCCCGCCACGCCGCACATCATGGCGCTGATGGTCCAGATGGTGAGCTTGTAGGGCAGCGGCGAGTAGCCCGAGAACATGACGCGCGTTTCGGCGTCGCGCACGGCCTGCAGCACGCGGCCGAACTTGCTGCGCACAAGCCAGCGGGCCAGCAAGAAGAAGCCGAGCAGGGTGAGCCCCGTCAACACGAACAGCAGCATGCGCATGTTCTGCGTGGCAATCGGCTGGCCCAGGATGCGCTTGAAGTCGGTGAAGCCGTTGTTGCCGCCAAAACCCGTCTCGTTGCGAAAGAACAGCAGCATGGCCGCGTACGTCATGGCCTGGGTGATGATGGAAAAGTACACGCCCTTGATGCGCGAGCGAAAGGCGAAGTAGCCAAACACGAAGGCCACGATGCCGGGCACCGCCACCACCAGGATGAGCGTGGCCACGAAGCTGTCGGACAGCATCCAGTGCCAGGGCAGCTCCTTCCAGTCGAGGAAGACCATGAAGTCGGGCAGCTCGCTCTTGTAGTTGCCGTCGCGGCCAATCTGGCGCATGAGGTACATGCCCATCACGTAGCCGCCCAGCGCGAAGAACAAACCGTGGCCCAGGCTCAGGATGCCGGTGTAGCCCCAGATCAGGTCCATGGCCAGCGCGCAGATGGCGTAGCACATGATCTTGCCGAGCAGCGCCACGGCGTAGTCGCTCATGTGGAACACGCTGCCGGCGGGCACCACCAGGTTGAGCAGCGGCGCCAGGGCGCAGACCACGATGAGGGCGACGATGAAGGCCGACCAGCCGGTGCGCGTAAGCAGCGGGGCCGGGGCGGGCAGTTGGAGGGAAGGGTTGTTAGTCATGGTATGGCTTGCCCGTTCAGTCGGCCGTACGGCCCTTCACCGCGAAGATGCCCTGCGGCCGCTTCTGGATGAAGATGATGATGAACACGAGCACGGCGATCTTGGCCAGCACGGCACCGGCCCAGCCTTCGAGGAACTTGTTGAGCACTCCGAGGCCCAGCGCCGCGTACACGGTGCCGGCCAGTTGGCCCACGCCGCCCAGCACCACGACCATGAAGGCGTCGACGATGTAGCTCTGGCCCAGGTCGGGGCCGACGTTGCCCACCTGGCTGAGCGCGCAGCCGGCGAGACCCGCGATGCCCGAGCCCAGCGCGAAGGCCATGGTGTCCACGCGCGCAGTGTTCACGCCCATGCACGAGGCAATCGGCCGGTTCTGCGTGACGCCGCGCACGAACAGGCCCAGGCGCGTGCGCCCGATGAGCCAGCCCATGGACAGCAGCACCGCAATCGCAAAGCCGATGATCACGAGGCGGTTGTAGGGCAGCGTGAGGTTGGAGAGCACCTGCACGCCGCCGCTCATCCAGGCGGGGTTTTCCACGCCCACGTTCTGCGCGCCGAAAACGGTGCGCACCAGCTGCATCAGCACCAGGCTGATGCCCCAGGTGGCCAGCAGCGTCTCCAGCGGGCGGCCGTACAGAAAGCGCAGCACGCTGCGTTCGAGCACCGCGCCCACCAGGGCCGATGCGCCGAAGGCCAGCGGCACCGCAGCCACCAGGTACCAGTCGAAGGCACCGGGCAGGTATTTCTGAAACAGGCCCTGCACCACGTAGGTGGCGTAGGCGCCGATCATCATCAGCTCGCCGTGGGCCATGTTGATCACGCCCATCAGGCCGTAGGTGATGGCCAGGCCCAGCGCCACCAATAGCAGGATGGAGCCCAGGCTGATGCCCGAGAACGCAGCGCCCAGGCGCTCGCCCCAGGCGAGTTCGCCGTCGATGGCTTTCAAAGCAGCCTGCAGCGCGGCCTTGACCTTGGCGTCTTCTTCCACCGTGACGCGCTCGTTGAGCAACAAGCGCGTGTCGGGCGTGGCGCTCAGCGACAGGGCCTGCGCAGCGGCGATGCGCTGGGCCGCGTCTTCACTGCCCAACAGCGTGGCGGAGCGGGCCAATTCGAGCTGCGCCTTGATGGCGGCTTGTGTCTCTTGCGCCAGGGCCTTGTCCAGCAGGGGCAGGCGGCCGGCGTCGGGCTCGCGGGTCAGGGCCTTGGCGGCGGCCAGGCGCCTGGCGTCGTCCTTGCCGAACAGGGCCAAGCCGGCCATGGCGGTGTCGATCTCACCGCGCATGCGGTTGTTGTTGATGATGTCCTCGGCGTCTTCGGGCACAGGGACTTCGGTGCCGGTGACAGGGTCCTGCCCCTTGCCGTCACGCACGACGATGGCCTTGCCTGCCGCGATCTTCACCTCATCCGCGGCCAGGGCCTTCAGGAAGTCGGCGATGCGCTCGTCGGGCTGCACGATGGCCTGCTGCACGGCGGCCACGCGCTCGTCGGTGTCGCCGGCCGCCATGGCCAGCGCCTGCTCGGCCGTGAGTGCCTGCGCGGGGCCGGCCCACGCGAGCAGGCACAGCCATGCCATCGAAAGAAATCTGAACATAGTGCGTCAGTCAATGCCTGTGGAGGCACCCCGCAAGGCGGGGCGCGCCCGGAAAGAAAAAAGGGAGGGGCACGGCAGCGCCCCTCCCCTTGCAAGGCGCCTGTCCGCCTTGGGCGATGCCGTTACTTCTTGGCAGGTTCGTCAGGCTTCTTGTCGTTGCCTTCGATGTAGGGGCTCCATGGCTTGGCCTTGACCGGGCCGGGCGTCTTCCACACCACGTTGAACTGGCCGTCGGCCTTGATCTCGCCGATGAACACGCTCTTGTGCAGGTGGTGGTTCTTTTCGTCCATCTTGGAGACGATGCCCGACGGTGCCTTGAAGGTCTGGCCGGCCATGGCGGCGATGACCTTGTCGACATCGGTGCTCTTGGCCTTTTCGACAGCCTGCTTCCACATGTTGATGCCGATGTAGGTGGCTTCCATCGGGTCGTTGGTCAGCGGCTTGTCCTTGTGGCCGGCGATGCCCTTGGCCTTGGCGTAGTCGCCCCACTTCTTGATGAACTCGGTGTTGGCCGGGCTCTTGATGGACTGGAAGTAGTTCCAGGCGGCCAGGTGGCCCACCAGCGGCTTGGTGTCCACGCCGCGCAGCTCTTCCTCGCCCACCGAGAAGGCGACCACAGGCACGTCCTTGGCCTTGAGGCCGGCGTTGCCCAGTTCCTTGTAGAAGGGCACGTTGGAGTCGCCGTTGATGGTGGAGACCACGGCCGTCTTGCCGCCCTGGCTGAACTTCTTGATGTCGGCGACGATGGTCTGGTAGTCGGCGTGGCCGAAGGGGGTGTACTTCTCGTCGATGTCGCTGTCCTTCACGCCCTTGGACTTGAGGTAGGCGCGCAGGATCTTGTTGGTGGTGCGGGGGTACACGTAGTCGGTGCCCAGCAGCACCCAGCGCTTGGCGCTGCCGCCGTCCTTGCTCATCAGGTAGTCCACTGCGGGGATGGCCTGCTGATTGGGCGCGGCGCCGGTGTAGAACACGTTCTTGGAGAGTTCTTCACCCTCGTACTGCACGGGGTAGAACAACAGGCCGTTCATTTCCTCGACCACGGGCAGCACCGACTTGCGGCTCACCGAGGTCCAGCAGCCGAAGATCACCGAGACCTTGTCCTGGCCGAGCAGCTGCTTGGTCTTTTCGGCGAACAGGGGCCAGTTGGAGGCGGGGTCGACGATCACGGGTTCGAGCTTCTTGCCGAGCACGCCGCCCTTGGCGTTGATCTCGTCGATGGCCATCAGCACGGTGTCTTTCAACACGGTTTCCGAGATGGCCATGGTGCCCGACAGGCTGTGCAGAATGCCGACCTTGATGGTGTCCTGGGCATGGGCTGGCAGGGCAGACAGGCCAGCGAGCGCAGCGACGGCCGCAAGGGCCTTGAGGGAATAACGACGTTGCATGTGTGCTTCTCCAGTAGAGGGGTTCAAACCGCTTCGCCCGAATGGCCCTGTGGGGCTGATGGATCGGTCGATGGAATGGATTCTGGAGACAGCCCACCGGATGGGAAATACGCCGGGTGGCGTACACGGCCGGTTACATGCAGGCCAAAGAACGCCTCCTGACCCATGCGAGGCGGTCGGTTTCAGCTATCAGAAAGTGAGTGAAATTCGTATCCACCGCATACGCCACAGGCCGCGCGGCCACCCGCTCAGCGCGCCGGCCGCTTGAGCGCGTGCACGGTGGTGGTCTTGCGCACCGGGCTGGAGAGCACCAGCGAGGTGGTCACGCCGCCGTGCCGGGCCAGCGCATCGACCACGCGCTGCAGGTCCTCGGGCTCGGCAATGGCGCACCGCACAAAGAAGCAGTCTTCGCCGGTCATACGGTCGGCTTCGAGCACCTCGGGCATGGCCTCGAACAGTTTCACGTAGGGCGCGATACCGGCGTGCGTGGTCTGTATGCGGATGAGGGCCTGCAGCCGCACGCCGAAGGCGCGCAGGTTGACCCGGGCGCCGTAGCCCTCGATCACGCCCGCGTCTTCGAGCTTGCGCACGCGCTCGCTCATGGCCGGCTGCGACAGGCCGATGCGCTTGCCCAGGGCAGCCAGGCTTTGGCGGGCGTCGGTCTGCAGGGCTTCGAGGATGAGCCAGTCTTTCTTGTCGAGTTGCATGGTGCTGCGGGCTAAAAAGGGGTTGCGCCGGGGCCGATCATCCATCGGTTTGGTGCCCATTATTCCGATGCCCTGCCCTTCTCGTGCAGCGCGTGGAGGCCTATCGTCTGGAGCGTGTTCACGGTCTTTTCAGGAAACAAACCCATGCTGCAGTTGGTTGGAATGCTCGATTCGCCCTATGTCCGCCGCGTCGCCATCGCGCTCACGGTGCTCGATGTGCCGTTCACGCACCTGCCGCTATCGGTGTTCAGCACCTTCGAAGCGTTCGGCCGCATCAACCCCGTGGTGAAGGCGCCCACCCTGGTCTGCGGCGACGGGGGCGTGCTCATGGATTCGACGCTGATACTTCAGTGGGCGGCCACGCTGTCAGCGCACCGGCTGCAGCCCGCAGGCGGCCCGGGGCTGCAGCGCGCGCTGCACCTCACAGGCCTGGCGCTGGCCGCATGCGAAAAGGCGGTGCAGATCGTCTACGAGCACCAGCTGCGGCCCGCCGAGAAGCTGCATACGCCCTGGCTGGAGCGCGTGATCGGTCAGTTGCTGGCCGCCTGCGACCTGCTAGAAGCCGAACTGGTGCGCGAACCGCTGCCTGCACCCGCCAACGAGATCGGCGATGCGGGCATCACCAGCGCCGTGGCCTGGGGCTTCATGCAAATGATGGTGCCGGACACCGTAGCGGCAGCGGGCTACCCTGCGCTGGCCGCCTATGCAGAGCAGGCGGAGCGGTTGCAGGCCTTTGCGGCACTGCCTGCGCGCTGAATCGGACCCGTGTGGCGCCTGGGCGCATCGCGCCCGACACCCCGCCGGTATACGATGGCCCCATACCCATAGCTCCGACGAGAGGCAGGCAACAACCATGGTGAAACGACGCACAGTGCTCTGGGGGGGCGCCGCCACAGCCGGCGCGCTGGTGATCGGCTGGGGGGCGATGCCCCCGCGCCAGCGACTGCGCACGGGCGCGCCGCTGCCCACGGCGGGCGGCCAGGCGGCGCTCAATGGCTGGCTCAAGATCGGGGCCGACAACACCGTCACAGTCATGATGGCCAAGGCCGAGATGGGACAGGGCACGCACACCGGGCTGGCCGCCATCCTGGCCGAAGAGCTCGATGCCGAATGGGCCCAGGTGCGGCTGGAGATGGCGCCCATCGACGACATCTACAACAACCTGGCCACGGTGGTCGACGGCCTGCCCTTCCACCCCGACAACGATGGCTCCATGAAGGCCGTGGCCGGCTGGCTAACCGCCAAGACCATGCGCGAGGTGGGCGTGATGATGACCGGCGGCTCCTCCAGCATCAAGGACCTTTGGCTGCCCATGCGCCAGGCCGGGGCCAGCGCCCGGGCCATGCTGGTGCGGGCGGCGGCCGCGCAGTGGAACGTGCAGGCCACGGAGTGCAGCGTGCAGGCCGGCGTGGTGGAGCATGCCGCTGGCCAGCGCGCCAGCTTCGGCGAACTGGCGGCCCTGGCGGCGCAGCAGCCGCTGCCGGGCAAGGTGGCGCTCAAGGAGGCGGCGCAGTTCCGCCTCATCGGAAAGCCGCTCACGCGCATCGAGGCGCGCAGCAAGCTCGACGGCAGCGCGGTGTTCGGCATCGACGCGAATCCGCCCGGTCTGCTGCATGCCGCCGTGGTGATGTGCCCCACGCGCGGCGGCAAGGTGGCGCGCATGGACGGCGCGGCGGCCGAGAAGCTGCCCGGCGTGAAGAAGGTGCTGGCCGTAAATGCACTGAACGGCGGCACCGGCGCCGTGGCCGTGATCGCCGACACGCCCTGGCATGCGCGCAAGGCCGTGGCCGCCGTCACCGTGGAGTGGGACCACGGCCCGGCGGCCGCCCTGTCGAGCGCGGCGGTATATACGCAGCTGGCCCAGGCGCTGGACCAGGCCAAGGGCTTTGGCTACCACCAGAGCGGCGATGCCGAGGTGGCCATGCAGGGCGCAGCCCGCACTCTCACGGCCGACTACCGCGCGCCCTACCTGGCCCATGCGGCGCTGGAGCCCATCAACTGCACGGTGCAGTTCAAGGACGGAGCGGCGACGGTGTGGACCTCCACCCAGGTGCCCGACCTGGCACGCACGGCTGCGGCCAAGTTGCTGGGCATCGCCGAAGACAAGGTGGACGTGCAGCAACTGCTGCTGGGCGGCGGCTTCGGCCGCCGGCTGGAGGTGGACTACGTGGCCCAGGCCGCTGCCATTGCGCGCGAGGCCGGAGGCGCGCCGGTGCAGACGCTGTGGACGCGCGAGCAGGACACCCAGCACGACTTCTACCGACCCGCGTGCATGGCGCGCTTCAAGGCCGGCTTTGATGGCGAGGGCCGGCTGGTGGCCTGGGACAACCTCTCGGTGGGCCAGGCCATCGTGCCGCAGGTGCTCGGGCGCATCTTCGGCCTTCCCGGGGCCGGGCCGGACAAGACCACCTCGGAAGGCGCCTTCGACCAGCCCTACGAATGGCCCAACGCACGCATTGCGCACGAGATCATCGCGCTGCCGCTGCCGGTGGGCTTCTGGCGCTCGGTCGGGCATTCGCACCAGGCCTTCTTCAAGGAAAGCTTCATGGACGAGGCGGCCGCTGCGGCCAGGCAGGACCCGGTGGCCTTTCGTGCCAGCCTGCTGCAAAAGCACCCGCGCCACCTGCATGTGCTGAAGAAGGCGGCCGAACTGGCAGGCTGGGGCCAGCCGCTGGCAGCCGATGCATCGGGCGCGAAACGCGCACGCGGCATTGCGCTGCACCAGTCCTTCGGCTCCATCGTGGCGCAGGTGGCCGAGGTGTCGGTGGCGGCGGACGGCAAGGCCATCCGCGTGCACCGCGTGGTCTGCGTGATCGACTGCGGCGCGGCCATCAACCCCAACCTCATCACCCAGCAGATGGAGAGCGCCGTGGTCTTCGGCCTCACGGCCGCGCTGCATGGCGAGATCACCGTGGACAAGGGCCAGGTACAGCAGGCCAATTTTCACGACTACCCGCTGCTGCGCATGGCCGAGTGCCCGCGCATCGAGGTGCACATCGTGCCAAGCGCCGAGCCGCCCGAGGGCGTGGGCGAGCCGGGTGTGCCGCCCATCGCCCCCGCCGTGGCCAATGCCCTCTTCGCTCTGAATGGCCAGCGCCTGCGCAGCCTGCCGCTGCGCCTGGCCTGACCCCCTTACAGGAGCCCCATCCATGCCCACCACCCTTCGCATCAACGGCAAGGCCGTCTCCGTCAACGCCGAGCCCGATACGCCCCTGCTGTGGGTGCTGCGCGGCGAACTGCATATGAACGGCACCAAGTTCGGCTGCGGCATGGCGCTGTGCGGCGCCTGCACCGTGCACCTGAACGGCGAGCCCACGCGCGCCTGCACCACGCCGCTGTCGGCCGTGGGCGAGGCCGACGTGACCACCATCGAAGGCCTGGTCGGCCCCCAGGCCGAAGCCCTGCGCAACGCCTGGATTGCGCTGGACGTGGCCCAGTGCGGCTACTGCCAGAGTGGCCAGCTCATGTCGGCCTGCGCGCTGCTGGGCAAGACCGCGCGCCCCACCGACGCGGACATCGACGCAGCCATGTCGGGCAATGCCTGCCGCTGCGGCACCTATCCGCGCATCCGCGCGGCGATCCACCAGGCCGCTGGCGGCAAGGCGGACTAGTTGGCCAGCGCCCGGCCCTGGGCGGGGTCTGGATCGGGATCGAGCACGATGAGAAGGTCAGCGCGGGCGGGGGGCGCCGGTGGAGCCACCTGCACGTTGTTGCGGCCCGCCTGCTTGGCCCGGTAGAGCGCCTTGTCGGCGGTGTTGACCAGCTCTTCGAAGCCCGCGCCGGGCTCGGCGTACAGGGTGGCCAAGCCGATGCTCACCGTGACGGTGACGCAGGCACCCTCCGCATCCACGGGCACGTTGTGGTCGGATACGCCCTGGCGCAGCAGCTCGGCCAGGCGCAGGGCGCCGGGGGCATCGATGCCCGGCAGCACGATGACGAACTCTTCGCCCCCGTAGCGGGCCACGATGTCCACCGCCATGCGCGAGCGCGCCAGGCAGGCCTGGGCAACCGCGCAGATCACCCGGTCGCCCGCCAGATGGCCCCAGGCGTCATTGACGGCCTTGAAATGGTCGATGTCCACCACCATCAGCGACAGCGGCTGGCACAGCTGGGCAGTACGCAGGCACTCGCGGGCGCCCAGGTCCATCAGCGTGCGCCGGTTGGACAGGCCGGTGAGCGCATCGCAGGCGGCCAATTGCTCCAGCGCCGTGTTGAGCTGCTGCAGCAGGGCGTTCTGCTCGCGCAACTGGCGGTTGATCTGGGCGATCTCGTCTTCCTTGCGCTTGCGGTCGTCGATGTTGAAGGTCACGCCGATCAGGCGCTTGCCCGGGGTATCGGTATGGCCGTCCATGATGCGGCCGTAGTTGGCATACCAGACCCACTCACCGCTTTTGGCGCGGAGCCGGAACTCGCAGCGGTACTGCGGCGTGACACCCGACATGTGGTCGGACACGGCCTGCTGCACCGTCCCCAGGTCATCGGGGTGGAACAGGCCGTAGACGTCCTGCAGGCCCGAGACGATCTCCTCCTCGGTGAAGCCCAGCTCCAGGAAGGTCTTGGTGGCCTTGCGGGTCACGTTGCCGGTGACCAGGTCGTTCTCCCACAGGTCCAGGCCGGCCGCTTCCAGGGCCAGCTCCAGCCGCTCCCGGTTCAGGTCTGCTTCACCCATGACAGCCAGTCGGTTCAGGCCGAAGGCATCGCGCCTGCGTAGCCGATGTTGCGCAGCAGCGCTGCAAACGATGCCACCACGCCCGGCGTGTTGTACAGCTCTTGCGCCGTGGCCACCTGGATCACGCTGACCTGCTTGCCTGTGCTCTGGCCGGTGGCGGCATTGAAGTAGATCGCCAGGTCGTCGCTGGCGTTGGAGAAGCCCCGGCCCGTGCTTTCGGAGTAATAGCAGATCGAGTCGGGCGCGATGATGTCGGGCGAGGTGCTCGCCGTGCTGTACATGATCAGGTTCTCGTTGAGGTTGTACAGGTAGTGTGTTGCCGTGCTCTGGCTGGGATCCTGGGCATTGTCCAGGCGAATGACACCCGAGTCCAGCGAGGACGTGCTGGAGGTGGATTGCGTGACCGCCGTGATGTAGAAATTGGTCAGCACCGCCTGGGCCGCGCGCCCGGTCAGCTGGGTGATGTTGGCGGCCACTGCCGCAGTGGAAGGCGGTGTCTGCGCCTTCAGCAGCGAAAGCCCCAGCTGGCGCGCCTGCTCCAGCGTGCCGGGAATGTAGTTGCCCGACAGCGCATAGCCATTGCCCTTGTTGGACGGCCACATGGCAATGCCCGAGTACCCCCCGAAGCCGCCGACCACCCCGCCCGCCAGCGTTTCCACCTTGTCCGCTGTGGGCGCACCCAGCACGGCCGATTCGACCAGCGGCGAAGGGGGTGCGTCGCTGGCCAGCGCGCAGGGGCAGGGTGCCAGTTGCGGGCTGCCCGTGAAGGTGGTCTGCGGCAGCTCGGGTACCGCGCGGCCTGCGCCATCGCCATTAACCACGTAGATCATGCCGCGCGACATTCCGGCCCCGATCAGGGGCACCAGCGAGTTGATGGGGCCGATTTCCACCGGAATCACGCAACCCAGCGGCCATCCCGTGGCCTGCTCGAACACCTGCGAGGTGTTGGTGATGGAGTTCTGGATGGCAGCGAGGGTCAGCCCGTCGGCGGCATCGGGCGAGCCCATGATGGCCAGCACGCAGGCAGGGGTGGCGCCATCGTAGTCCTTGACGGTCACCGGCGTAAAGGTGCCCTGCTGCGCGAGCTGCCCGAGGATGGTGCAGGCGTCGCCGTAACTGCCCCCGCCGCCACTTGCAAGAATTGCAGCACCCGCTGCGATGGCCTCCAGATCGTCCAGTCCATAGGTATACACGGCGCCCATTGCAATCCTCCCTTTTGAATGGCTGGCACGATACGCCATGCCGTCTGGTTGTCAACCCGCAGCATACAGCGGCGCCACAGCGCCTGGAAAGCACTCTGGCCGGGTGCGGCCGCATCGCCTATGCTCTGTACAGCCCCATTTTCCCGAGCGCACCCCCGCGAACACCATGAGCCACACCGAAACCTCCGTCATCTACGGCACCGAAGACCTGTTGATCAGCCTGTGCAACTCGGTCACCCGCGTGCTCAACGTCGCCACCCACAGCCAGATCCACTACTCGGGCATGGTGCAGCGCATCAGCAAGACCTGCCTGAAACCCGACATCGGCTGCTTCGTGCTGTTCGACGGCGGCTTCTCGGGGCTGGTGATCATCAATTTCTCGGCCCAGGCGGCCATGGAGCTGTATTCGAGCTACCTGCTGAACATGGGCATGTCCAAGGACGACCTGGTTTCCTCCTACACCTCGGACGAGGTGAGCAACGTGATGGGCGAGCTCATGAACCAGGTGGTAGGCGACTTCACCGGCAAGGTGCGGCGCGAGCTGCAGACCCACATCACCCAGAACCAGCCCAAGATGCTGGTGCTCAACAAGCAGGTGATGCTCAGCGTGGACGCCAACCTGGACAAGCCCGAGGCCCGGCGCGTGACCTTCTACACCGCCAGCAACAACATCTTCTACCTGGAGCTGGCCATCGACCGCACCGAGTTCATCAAGATGGTGGACTTCGAGGCGCAGGAAACGCCCGACGCCGATGCACTGATGTCCCAGAACGCCCAGGGCACGCAGAACGCGACCGCCCCGGCCCCCGCGCCGGCGGCCCCAAGCGGCGACTCCGCCACGGACGAGCTGCTCAAGTCGCTGGGCATGTAAGCCGCCCCTGCGTCGGCAGGCAAGCGCCTGACGCAACACCATGCGCCGCCCGTCGCAGGAACCCTTGCCCTACGAAGAGTTGCCTCTGGGCCCGCTGGATCCGGAGCGGGTCGAGGCGATGTGGTGCTACCGGCCCGGCGCTCCCCGCCGGCAGACCGTGCTGCCCGATGGGCGCATGGACCTGGTGGCCCATGCCTTGCTGGATGCCAACGGCCGCATCGCCACCGTCCGCCTGGCCATCGCCGGCCCGGCGGACCGCCCTGGCACCGTGGCCCACCGCGCCCCGGTCTGGAGCGCGGGTGTGCGCTTCCAGCTCGGCTGGGGCGGCGCCTGCCTGGCGTTGGACCCGGCCGCCTTGCTCAACCAGGTAATGACCGGCGCGGCGGTGGAGCGCCACCTGAGCGCACTGGGCGACGACCTGGCGTCTGCCTTGCTGGCCGCCACCGACACCTCTGCCCTGCAGGCCGCCCTGGTGCAGGCGGCGCACCGCCTGTCGCAGCGCGCGGGTCCGCCCGGGCCGATGCAGGCCCGCGCACTGCGGGCCCTGCGCTGGTGGCGCATGCACCCTGGCGCCCCCCTGCAGGCACTGTGCAGCGCCCTGGCAGTGCCCGAGCGCACCCTGCGCCGCGACATGCTGGCCACCGTGGGCCTGCCGCTGCGCAGCCTGGCGGGCATCCTGCGCTTTCAGCGCGCCATGGCGCTGGTGCAGGCGGGGCGAGCGCCCTCGCTCACCGGCCTGGCGCACGATGCGGGCTATGCCGACCAGGCGCACATGACGCGCCAGTTCCGCCGGCTCGGTGGCTTCACACCTGCGCAGCCCGAAGCCGTGCCGGTGGTGGTGGAAGCGGCCTGGCAAGCTCCATCCGCCGGGCCAGCGCCCCCTGGCGCGCACGCAGAAACACGCGCAGCCGGTCCGCATAATCTGCACCCACGGCGCACTGCACCGAAGGCCGGGCCGCCAGCACCGAGCGCCAGGCCGCCACGCGCGGCAGGCCTGTGAACACGCCGAAGTCGCCGATCGGGTCGAACACATCGAAGTAGCGGAACACGGGGCCGAACACCGCATCGACCAGCGTGAAGGTCTCTCCGGCAAAGTAAGGACCCGCTTGCTGGTGCATGCCGAACTGCACCTCGACCTGTGCGAGCAGGCGCCGGATCTCCCCGGCCCGGCTGGCCAGCGCCGCTTCGTCAGGGGCGTTGTAGAACGACCCGATGGCCGAAAGCACGGCCGAGCCGAACTCCATCCAGCCGCGGTGCCGCGCCCGGGCCAGCGCGTCCTGCGGGTGCAGCGGGGGCGCGGTGGTCTCCTCCAGGTACTCGCAGATCACGGCCGATTCGAACACCGGCTGGCCATCCACCAGCAGCACCGGCGTCTTGCCCAGTGGCGAGATTGCCAGGAACCAGGCGGGCTTGTCGGCCAGGTCGATGTCGATGCGCTCGAAGGCAACGCCCTTTTCCGCCAGCGCGATGGCGGCCCGCTGGACATAGGGGCAAAGGGGGTGGCTGATGAGGCTGAGTGGGTGCGGCATGGCGGTCCTTGAAGGGTGGGGAGCACTGAATCTATGATTGCGCCAACGAAATCAAAATACGCAGCACCGCAAACCATGATTGCACCAACGCAACAACAAGCCACGCCGTACCAGTTGGCTGCCAGCGATCTGGAGAACGTGCTGGCCCTGGTGCGCGCCGGCACGCTGGCAGGTGCCGGGGAACGCCTGGGGGTGGACCCGTCCACGGTGTTCCGCACGCTGAAGCGCATCGAGCGCGGGCTGGGGCAGGCGCTGTTCACGCGCTCGCGCACGGGCTACCAGCCGCTGGAGCTGGCCCAGACCCTGGCCGGGCATGCCGAGCAACTGGAGTCGGCCCTTGAATCGGCCCGCTCCGCCGCGCAGGCGCAGCCCGAGCGTGTGTCGGGAACCGTGCGCATCACCACCACCGACACCATCCTGCACGGCCTGGTGGCGCCTGCGCTGGCGGCGCTGCAGGGGCAGCACCCGCTGCTTCAGTTCGAACTGCATGCCGGCAACGACCTTGCCAGCCTGACCCGGCGCGACACGGACATTGCCGTACGCGCCACGAGCCGCCCACCGCCCCACCTGGTGGGCCGGCAGGTGGGCCCCATCCGCATGGCCCTGTACGCCGCCCGGCAGGGGCCCATGCAGCGCTATGCCGATGTCCAGGCAGGACAGGCCTTGTGGGTGGCGCCCGACGATGCACTGCCCGACCACCCCTCAGTGCTGTGGCGCAAGCGGCATTTTCCGAAGGCGGTGGCAAGCTACCGTGTGAACAGCATCCTCACCGTGATGGAACTCGTGGCACTGGGACTGGGGGTGGGCGTGCTGCCGGTCTTCCTGGCCCAGCCGCACCCCGGCCTGCTGCCGCTGACCGGTGCGCTCGATGAGTGCGAGACCGGGCTGTGGCTGCTCACCCACCCCGAGTCGCGCCACCTGCGCCGCGTGGCCACGGTGTATGCCCACCTGGCGCGCACGCTGGTGCTGGCATGAGGGACACAATCCGGGCTTGGCCGCAACGTTCAATACGCCGGGAGCGCGGCGGCCCATACTGGGCGCCACCACTGACGCCAGATTTTCCATCGCCATGCACGTCCTGCCCCTTTTCGCCGAGAACGATCCGGCCACCCTCTACCCACTGGTGACTGCCTACCCGCTGGCCACCCTGGTTACCAGCGCGCCAGGTACAACCAACGTCCACCTGTTGCCGCTGGAGCTGCACACCCCTGAGGGTGATACGGCAAGCCTGCGGGGCCACGTGGTACGCAGTCATCCCATGAACCAGGAGGTTGGCGAAGGCGACAGCGTGCTCGCGCTCTTCCAGGGCCCCAACGCCTACATCTCGCCGCGCTGGTACGTGAATGGCCAGCGCAGCGCACGCCTGGCCCCAAGCTGGAACTACGTGGCCGTGCAAGCGCGGGGGCGCCTGCGCTGGGTGGAGGATGACCCGGCATGGGTACTCGCCCACCTGGCGGCCCTCACCGCCTCACAAGAGGCCGGCCGCGCCGCGCCGTGGTCACTGGACATGGCCGCACCCGACTACGTGGAAAGCGCCGCACGGCACCTGGTGGGGTTCGAGATCGAAATCACGGCATTGGAAGGCAAGCGATTTTTGTCGCAGCAGCGCACCGAGGCCGACCGGCGCAGCCTGGTCGATCACCTGGGGCGCGAGCCTGCGGGCATGGCGCGCGATGTGGCGCGGCTGATCGTGCCCTGACCGCCGCAGCTGCGGGAGTCAGTGGCCAGAGGAGTCGGAGCGGCGCTCGCCGAACAACCCGGCCTGCCCCGATGACGGGCCCGCGGCACCGAGCATCTGCACGAACTGCAGGAGCTGCGGGTCTTCGATGAAACTGGCGGCGGAGGATGCGGTCAGCAGCACCTCGGGCGACTGGGGCCGCGCCACGATGAAGCCCTGCACGTAGTCCACGCCGATCTCGGCCAGCGTCTGCACGGTGGCCTGGTCCTCGGCCCATTCGGCGATGGTCTTCATGCCCAGGTTGCGCGCCAGGCTCACGATGGCTTCGACGATGGCCACGTTGGCCGGGTGGCGGTTCATGTTGACGATGAAGTTGCCGTCGATCTTGAGCAGATCGGACGGCAGGTCCTTGAGGTACGAGAACGAGGTGTAGCCGGCACCGAAGTCGTCGAGCGCCACCTTGGCGCCGTAAGAGCGCACCTGGCTGATGAAGCGGCGCGTGTTCTCCAGGTCGTGCAGGGCCACGCTTTCGGTGATCTCCAGGCACAGCCAGCTGGCCAGGTGGGGGTGCTCGTCGAACAGCGCGAACACGTCGTCGATGAAAGCCTCGTCGTTGAGCGAAGCGCCACTCAGGTTCAGGCACACGAACTGGGTGCGCCCCAGCTGGCCATGGTGCTTGCCCAGCCACTCGAACACTGTGCCCAGCACCCAGCGGTCGATGACGCCCATGCGCCCGCTGTGCTCGCCCGCAGCAATCAGGCGCGGCGTGGGCACCAGCGCGCCGCTGGCATCGCGCATGCGCAGCAGCACCTCGAAGTTGAGCGACTCGGTCGGCGCGGTGAGCGACATGATGGGCTGCATCTCCAGGTACAGGCCCTCGATGCGCTCGTCGGACGACAGGCGCTCCACCAGCTTCATCTCCGTCTCGTGGGCGATCAGGCCGGGCGCATCACGCTCGTACACCGCCAGGCCCTGCTGCAGACCGCGCTTGGCATCGCGGCAGGCATGGTCGGCGGTGGACACCACGTCGCGGATGGTGCTGCCCGGCGCCACTTCGATGAGGCCGATGGAGCCGCGCACGTGGAACGAGCGCGCCCCCACCCGGTAGGGGCTGGTGCAGATGCTGGCAACAATGCCCTGGCTGATGAGCCGGGCCAGCGTGATGTGGGTGTCCGGAAAGACGATCAGGAACTCATCGCCCCCCACGCGCCCGATCTGCATGTTGCCCGACAGCATCTGCGAGACGCGCGCACACACCTGCTGCAGCACATCGTCGCCGGCCGCATGGCCAAACAGGTCGTTGATGAGCTTGAAGCGGTCCAGGTCCAGGTAGGCCAGCGCCAGCGGCTTGCCCTGGTTGCGCTGCGCCAGGGCCGATTCGAGCACCTGCTCGATGCCCCGGCGGTTGAGCACGCGCGTGAGCGCATCGTGGTGGGCCAGCACGCGCAGGTTCTCGGTGGCACGCGATTTCTCGGTCACGTCCTGCAGCGAGCCTTCGATGCGGCCGCGCGCCTGGGTGGCACGCACCATGAAGCGCCGTGTCAGTTCGCCATCATCGCGGCCGTTCACCGCAAACTCGGTTTCCGTTTCGGACTGGCTGTGCACCATCTGGTCGAGCTGCAGCCAGGCCGCGTCACCGAACTGCGCGCGCCAGGTGCGCCCGCCGTTCTCCAGCAGGCCGTCGCCCAGCATGTCCACCAGCGCAGGGTTGGCGCTCAGAAAGCGCCCCTGCAGATCGAGCGTGAACAGGCCGATGGGCATGGCCTCGTAGGCATCTTGCAGCTGGGCCTGCACCTCCAGGCGCTTGACGTGCTCCTGGCGCATCTGCTCGGCAATGGCCAGCGCCGCCAGCAGGCTCGACGACAGGGCCGCCGTAACGTGGTTCACAGTGCCCACCAGCACCTTCATGCCATAGGCAGCCGCCACGATCTCCGAAAAACTCGACAGGAAAGTGACTCCGAGCGATGCGCCGTACCACATGGCCACGCGCGAGCGGGTCTTGAACACGATGCGCACCAGGCTCACCGTCATCAGCAGCAACCCCAGGCCGGTGGACACCCACATCATCTGCAGGTACAGGCCGTAGGGCAGGAACACGGCGGCCAGCATCAGGGGAATGCAGGCCCACTGCGCGCCGCGTATCCAGGGCCCCAGGCGCGAACGGTCCAGGTCTTCCTGGAACAGGTTCTTGTAGAGCGTGATGGTCAGAAAACCGTACACCGCCACCGTAAGCGCACGCGTCGGAAACAGCCAGGGCGTGGGCACCAGATGGCCCAGCCACTGCACGTCCCAGCCAGCAGAGATGGCCCCCACCCGCAGCGTGACCACCAACCAGGCGGCAAACAGCACGTACAGCGATTGCCGGTTGATCAGCGCCGTCATCAGCACGAACATGCCCAGCACCACCAGGCCACCTTCGAGCAGGCCCAGGTTGCGATGGAACTCGAGCACCGAGGCCTGCAGATCGGCCTGCGCCCACCAGTCGGCCTGCAGGCGTGCAGGCCCGACGAAGGACGCACGGCACAGCACGCGCTGGCCCGCACTGGCCTCGGGCAGGCCAAACCCGGCCTTCAGGGGAACCAGGCTGCCGCTGGCCTGCTCACGCGTGGACTGGCCGAGCGATACCAGGCTCTTGCCATCCCAGCAGGCCATGGCCACGGCGTGGCGCGAGGGGAACAGCAGCGAGGGTGGCTGCGCCATCGAAACCGGCAGGTCAACCAACAGCCATACGGGCGCCTCGGACAGGTTGGTATCGTGGAAGGACTTGAGTGGCCGGTTCGCGAGCGCGGCCAGTGCCTGCTCGGGCGTGAGTTCTGCGGCCGCCTGTGGCAGCACGCGCATCATCAAGGTGTGGCCGCCGGCCGACAGGTAATTGCTCTGCCAGAACAGCAACGCCCACACGGCCACGCCAGCCATGGCAATGGGAATGATGTAGATGGACATCGCGCGCAGCAGCCAGTCCACAAAGACTACGCCGCGCCGAACCCTTTGCCGTGCGTGCTCCTGCAATCGCGGTGACCCCATGGTTTTGTGTGGATGCGCAGCCCCCACGGCCGCGCGCTGGATGGCGCATGGGGCAGTGCCGAGCAAGGCCGCGACCACGCGCAAACGTCCATCTTGTCACGGAACACACAGCCTGCATCGCAAGTCTTTGCGCGTTCCCCCCTTTTTGTGGAAGTTTACAAAGCAACGGGCACAAAAAAGGCCACGGGTGGTGTGGCCTTTTTACCAACAGGTGACTTTTTTGGGGTCATCGGACAGTGCCGGGCCCTACCCGCACGGGGTCGGGCGGCTCATGCAAACGCGCGGTTGCTGGTGCGCGCCGGCAGCTCCCGCCCGCGGTTACCGGCCGCCGTGTGGCGCGGGCCTGGCGACACCACCACGGCCCCCTTGCTGCCGGTTGGAAGGCCATGCAGAGGCACCGGACCCATGTCGATGTCCGGATGGCGCGTGTGGCAAAAGAAGTTGAGCGCCGGGTGCTGCGCCTGCTGCCAGCGTGCCGGGCCACTGTCGATGTCGAACGCCATCACCCGGTGCGGCAGATTGCCCGCGTGGGCCAGGGGAATGAAACCCTTGGCAGGGAACAGGTCTTCGAACAGCAGTTGCTCGTAGTGCCGGTCGATGGGGGCGCGGCCTGCAGCAATCGCCTGCTCGATGCCCTGGCGCTCGCAGTACTGGAAGGCGGCCTTGATGAGCACCGTCTTCACCAACCGGCCCATGGTGCCGCCGACGATGCCCAGGCGCGTCACTTCGGCCAGGTGCATGCCGTCCATCCACGCCGGCAGCTCGACCGACTGCTCCACGCTGAGCGCGCGAAAGCGGTTGCTCTGGATGCGCGCAGTACCCAGGGGAGAGCCGTCGAGCTTGGACTCGGCCAGCAGCACCACAACCCCGTCTTCGTAATCGGTGGCCTCGGGCTCCTGCAGTTGGTGCGCCAGGTCGGGCACATGGCGCGCATAGGCCGCGTGGCGGATGTGCACGGCCTTGCGCAGGTCGGCCTCGTTCCTGACCAGGCGCACCCAGAAGGGCAGGCGCTCTTCCTTGGTG
This sequence comes from Acidovorax sp. A1169, assembly GCF_030704685.1. Lineage (GTDB taxonomy): Bacteria > Pseudomonadota > Gammaproteobacteria > Burkholderiales > Burkholderiaceae_C > Acidovorax. Next base: position 441,181 of record NZ_JAUZDX010000002.1, on the reverse strand, counting down.
GCCAGGCGGTTGAGCGCGTCCATGCGCGTGGGGCGCAAGGACGCGCGCGCGCCCCGCTCCATGGAGGCCACGCCAAAGGCCCGCGACGGCAGCGGCGGGTGCACGCGCGCGGTGGGGGCGGGAGCTGTGGCGATGGACTCAAACATGATCGGGCCTCGGTGACAAGAAAAAATTGGCAAATTGCGCAATTCCAATGTAGAGGCCGCTCCGGATTTCTTGAGTCAGGGCAGGGATGGAAATCCTGTCTCTTTTCTTCGTACACACCTGGTGCGAAGTTGCCTGACAGGCTTGTCTCCCTGGCGGGTAGTGGCGTGTCTCCCTGGGATCGATGGAGTTCGAAGGCCTTGTAAGCGTGGTCGCGCGCATCCGCGAACAGGGCCCTGGCGCGACACCTGGGCGTGACACCCGTGGGGCTCACAACCGCATCGTGATGGGGGTGCGCAGGGCGCAGGGGTCGTAGGCCTGTCCTACACCGGGCCAATGGGCCGTCCTATCCGGGCCGCGCGCCATGGCGCATAGATTGGGGTACTGGACACACCACCATGGAGGCCCCCATGCCCCAGACCCGTTGGAGCGCCAAGCGCTAACGCCAGTACGGCCACATCAAGGACAGCCTGCTCGAGCGCGGCAAGAGCGAGCGCACGGCCGAGCAGATCGCTGCGCGCACCGTGAACAAGGAGCGCGCGCAGCACGGCGAGGCCGAGAAGGCCAACCCCAAGACCCCGAAGGACACACCCGCCCCGGTGCGCGGCGGCCAGCGCTCGCACCAGGGCGCGCAGGGTCGCACGCGTGAGCAGCTTTATGAAGACGCCAAACGCAAGGGCATCCAGGGCCGTTCGAAAATGAACAAGGCCCAGTTGGAGAAGGCCGTAGGCCGCTAGCCTTCGAACTGCGGGTGCAGTTGCCGGATGCGGTTCATCGCCATGCCGGCCGCCGCCGTGCGCGTCTCCACGCCGAGCTTGGCGAACACGCGCTCCAGGTGCTTCTTGACGGTGGCGGGGCTGGCGCCCAGGATGTCGCCGATGTCGCGGTTGATCTTGCCCTTGACCACCCAGTACAGCACCTCGGCCTCGCGCGCGGTGAGCTTGAAGGACAGGCTCATGGATTCGATGATCTTGGCGTCGGACACCTCGCGCATCACGATCAGCCAGTCGCCGCCGCCCTCGCTGTCGCCGGCCTGCTGGTGCAGGCGGAAGGTCAGGCGCCGGGCGCCCTGGTCGATGGCCAGGCGCGGCGGCTCGGCCTGGGCATGGGCCAACAGCTCAGCCGCGTTCTCGGCCAGCACGTGGCGGCGCAGCCAGGCCTGCACCTGCTCGGGCGCCCAAGGGCTGGCCTCACCGAAGTAGGCCTTGAGCAGATCGCGCGCCAGCGGGGTCTGCCAGACGATGCGCCCGTCCACCGCGCGCACGGTGATGCTGGCGTAGCCGAAGGCGTCGAGCGCGTTGCGCGCCTCGCGCGCCTGGCTGGCATCGGCCCGCGCCTTGCGGGCGGCGCCCAGGTGCACGCCCATGCGGGCCATCACCTCGCGCGGCTTGATGGGCTTGGTGACGTAGTCCACCCCACCCGCCTCGAGCGCGGCCACCAGGTGCTCGGTCTCGGTCAGGCCGGTCATGAAGATGATGGGGATGTGCGCCGTCAGGGGCGATGCCTTCAGGCGGCGCGCGACCTCGAATCCGTCCATGCCGGGCATCATGGCGTCGAGCAGCACGATGTCGGGCAGGGCCTGGGCGGCGCGCTGCAGCGCGGCCTCGCCATGCATGGCCACGAGCACGGTGTAGCCCGACTCGTCGAGCGCATCGTGCAGCACGGCCAGGTTGTCGGGCACGTCATCGACGATGAGCACGACGTCGCTGTCGCCCCGGTCGAGCGTGTCGCCGGGGGAGGATGCGGCCAGGGGGCCGTGGTTGGGTGCTGCGGTGTTCACGGTGGTGCCTGCTCAAGTATCTGCCCCATGGCATCGAACTGGAACTGCCGGGCCAGGCCGCGCATGGTGTGCACGAAGGCGCCGTGCGCGGGCTGGTGGCGTTCAATCTCTTCCAGGGCGTTGAGGATGCCACGGTAGTAGCCCAGCGACACGGCCTGCGACAGCGCGGCCAGGGCGCCGGGGTCGGGGTAGGTCATCGGCCCGCTGGCGGCGCCGGCATCGGGCGCGGCCGGCACCGGGGCGGGGGCTTGCGCTTCGCTGAGCCACTGCAGCGCCAGACGCCGCTCCAGCCAGTCGAGCAGCTCGCTGTGGCGCACAGGCTTGACGATGAAGTCTTCGGGGCGGATGTCCACGTCGTTGTCCAGGGCCTTGTCGAAGGCATTCGCGGACACGATGGCGCAGTGGACTTCAGGCAAATGCATCTGCCGCACGCGCCTGAGGGTCTCCCACCCGTCGATGCCCGGCATGGCCAGGTCCATGAAGATGGCGTGCGGGCGGTAGCCGGTGGCCAGCAGGTCGAGCGCGTCGTGGCCGCTGGCGGCCTGGCGCAGCTCGAAGCCCAGGGGTTCGAGCAGTTGCACCAGCAGCTCGCGGTCGGGCTCTTCGTTGTCGACCACGAGGATGCGGCGGCGCTCGCCTGCGTAGCCCCTGCGCACCCGCTGCACCCGCGCCAGCGGCGCTGCGGCGGCCTTGCCCAGGGCATCGGCATGCACCTCGGGCAGGAACAGCTTGACGTGGAACACCGAGCCCAGGCCCGGCTCGCTGGTGACGGTGAGCTCGCCGCCCATGAGCGCGGTGAGCATCTTGGCGATGGTCAGGCCCAGGCCGGCGCCGGGGGTGGCAGCCACGGCCCCTGCGCTGCCGCCGCGCGCGAAAGGCTCGAAGATGCGCTCGATCTCGTCGGCACTGAGGCCCGGGCCCGTGTCCTGCACGTCGATGCGCGCGATCTCGCGGGCGTAGCGCACGCGCAGCGTGACCCGGCCGTGGGCGGTGAACTTGACGGCGTTGCCCAGCAGGTTGATGAGGATCTGGCGCAGGCGCTTTTCGTCGGCACGTACCACCTCGGGGATCACGCCCTGCACGTCGAACTGGAAGGCCAGGCCCTTGGCAGCGGCCTGCAGCTCAAAGAGGCTGGCCATCTCGTGCAGGCCGTCGGCAAAGCGCATGGGCGTAACGTCGAGCGTGAGCTTGCCCGACTCGATGCGCGCGATGTCCAGCGTGCCCTCGATCAGCGACAGCAGATGCTCACCGCCGCGGCGGATGACGTGCACGGCCTGCTTGCGGTGCGGGGGCACGCCGGCGTCTTCGCCCATCAGCTGGGCATAGCCCAGGATGGAGTTGAGCGGGGTGCGTATCTCGTGGCTGATGGCGCTGATGTAGCGGCTCTTGGCCTGGTTGGCCTGGTCGGCGGCGCGCTGGGCCTCCTCGGCCACCTGGCGCGCCTGTTCGGCCACGCTGCGGGCGTTCTGCAGGGCCTCGTCGGTCTGGCGGTGCAGCTCGATCTCGCGCACCAGCAAGCCGGTCTGGCGGTTCGATTCCTCCTGCGCCACCTGGCGGCTCTTGTGCGCCAGCACCAGCCACCAGGCGACGATGCCGGAGATGACCAGCAGCGCCAGGTAGGCCTTGAGCAGGCCAGAGCGCAGCGCCACCTCGGGCGCAGCCAGCACCTCGGCGTCGGTCATGGCCTGGGCGATGGTGTTGAGCTCCTGGTGGTACAGCAGCCCCATGACGGAGGCCAGCAGCGGCGCGATCACCAGCATCAGCAGCAGAAAGTGGCCCAGACCCGTGTCCAGGTAGCGCCAGATGGCGCGCGGCAGCACCCAGCGCAGAGCCGAGGACCACTGCACCGCCATGCTCGCATGGGGTTTGCACAGGTCGCCGCAGCGCGCGTCGAGCGTGCAGCACAGCGAGCAGATGCCGCCACCGTAGGCCGGGCACTGGGCCATGTCGGGCGCTTCGTACTCGCGCTCGCAGACCACGCAGCGCTGCACGGAATAGCGCATGGCGCCGCCCAGGTCGGCCGCCACCTGGCCGCTGACGGGGCCGTGCATGGGCACGGCCTGCAGATCCGCCAGGGCGGGCGCCTCGGATTGGCGCGCGATGTAGTAGCGCCCCTGGGTGGCCCAGGCGATGAGCGGCGCGGTGACGAAGGCCACCGCCATGGCGATCACGGCCGAGAAGGCCTGCGGCAGTGGACCGAACAGGCCCAGGTGGGCGCTGATGGACAGCACGGAGGCCAGCGCCATGGAGCCCACGCCCACGGGGTTGATGTCGTACAGGTGGGCGCGCTTGAATTCGATGCCCTTGGGCGACAGGCCCAGGGGCTTGTTGATGACCAGGTCGGCCACCACCGCCATGATCCAGGCGATGGCGATGTTGGAGTACAGGCCCAGCACCTCGCCCATGGCGCGAAAGACGTTCATCTCCATCAGCATGAAGGCGATGAGCGTGTTGAACACCACCCACACCACGCGCCCCGGGTGGCTGTGCGTGAGGCGCGAGAAGAAGTTGGACCAGGCCAGCGAGCCCGCGTAGGCGTTGGTGACGTTGATCTTCATCTGCGATACCACCACGAACAGCGCCGTGGCCGCCACCGCCCAGCCGTAGTGCGAGAACACGTATCCGTAGGCCACCAGGTACATCTGGTTGGGGTCGACTGCGCGGTCGGCCGGCACCATGTGGGTGAGGGCCAGGTAGGCCAGCAACGCGCCGCCCAGCATCTTGAGCACGCCCAGCACCACCCAGCCGGGCCCGCCGGCCAGCACCCCCAGCCACCAGCGCCCGCGCGTGGCGGGGGTGCTGGCCGGCATGAAGCGCAGGTAGTCGGCCTGCTCCCCCATCTGGGTAATGAGGGCGATGCCGACCGTGAGCGCCGCACCAAACAAGGGCAGTTGAAAGCTGGCGCCGCGCCCCGACTCACCACCGTAGTGCGATATACCCGCAAACGCACCAGGATCGTGCGTGATGACGTAGACGAAGGGCACCACCAGCATCACCAGCCACAGCGGCTGGCTCCACACCTGCAGCCGACTGATGGCCGAGACCCCGTGGGTGACCAGCGGAATCACCACCACGGCGCAGATCAGGTAGCCCCAGGTGGGCGGGATGTCGAGCGCCAGCTCCAGCGCATAGGCCATGACGGCGGCCTCGAGCGCGAAGAAGATGAAGGTGAAGGAGGCGTAGATCAGCGAGGTGAGCGTGGAGCCGATGTACCCAAAGCCCGCGCCGCGCGTGAGCAAGTCCATGTCCACCCCATACCGCGCGGCATAGACGCTGATGGGCAGGCCCGCCAGGAAGATGATGAGCCCGGTGGCGACGATGGCCCAGAAGGCGTTGACGAAGCCATACTGCACCAGCAGCGTGGCGCCCACGGCCTCCAGGATCAGGAACGAGGCCGCGCCGAAGGCGGTGTTGGCCACGCGCCATTCGGACCACTTGCGAAAGCGCTGGGGCGTGTAGCGCAGCGCATAGTCTTCCATGGTTTCGGTGGCCACCCAGCTGTTGTAGTCGCGCCGCACCTTGACGACCTGCTGCGGTGCCTGGGCGTCCACGTCCATGCCACCCTCTAAGGGAGCGCCCGCGTCAGGCGAAGCGATGGTGGCGGCGGTAGGGGGCATGGGGACGTGAGGGGATGGGCTGCGGCAGTCCCTCTGATGGTGCAGTTTCCATGCCACTGCCGCCGCGCCGGTCGGGGTAGATGCGCCAATCGACGTATGGCCGGCACGGGGCTTGCTCACTATGATGGTGCGGACCAGGGCCAGCCCTTGCGCCAGCGCACGGCACCGCACCGCCCTATCGATCACCACACCGCCAAGACCATGGAACTCACCCCCCGCGAAAAAGACAAGCTGCTGATCTTCACCGCGGCCCTGCTGGCCGAGCGCCGCAAGGCGCGGGGCCTCAAGCTCAACTACCCCGAGGCCATGGCCCTGATCAGCGCCGCCGTGATGGAGGGCGCGCGCGACGGCAAGACCGTGGCCCAGCTCATGAGCGAAGGCCGCACGGTGCTGACCCGTGCCGACGTGATGGACGGCATCGCCGAGATGATCCCGGACATCCAGGTCGAGGCCACCTTTCCGGACGGGACCAAGCTGGTCACGGTCCACCAACCCATCGTCTAAGTATTCTTCCTGGAGATCCACTTCATGCGCGCATCCCGCACCCTTGCCCTCATCGCCCTGGCCACGCTGGCCACGGCCGCCAGCGCCCATACCGATGGCGGCGCGCACGCACACAACGACTTCTTCAGCGGCTTTACCCACCCGCTGTTCGGGCTGGACCACCTGGCCGCCATGGTGGCCGTGGGCCTGTGGAGCGCGCTGGCCGCGCGCCGCGCCGGGCCCGAGCTGCTGTGGGGGCCGCTGGGCTTTGCCAGCCTGCTGCTGGTGGGTGCGGTGATGGGCCTGCAGGGTGTGGCCATTCCGGCCGTGGAGCCGATGATCGCCGCCTCGCTGCTGGCCACGGGCCTGCTGGTGGCATCGCGCCTGCGGGTGCCGGGCATGGTGGCGGCGCTGGGCGTGGGCGTGTTCGCGCTGTTCCACGGCCTGGCCCACGGCTATGAGCTGGCCGGCAGCGACAGCGCTGGGCAGACCCTGGCCGGCATGCTGTGCGCCACGGTGCTGCTGCACTGCGCGGGCCTGGCGGCAGGCTGGGCGCTGCGCCACCGCACCGTGTGGCTGGCCCGCGCGGCCGGCGCCGGCGTGGCGGCTCTGGGCGGCGCCATGCTGCTACAGCTTGCTTGACCCGTACCACAGACAAGGACACGCCACCATGATCCCAGGCGAGCTGCTGATCGACGCGGGCGAGCATGCCCTGAACCCCGGGCGCCGCACGCTGACCGTGCTGGTGCGCAACACGGCGGACCGGCCCATCCAGGTGGGCTCGCACTACCACTTTGCCGAGACCAACGGCGCCCTGGGCTTTGACCGCGAGGCCGCGCGCGGCATGCGGCTGAACATCGCCTCGGGCACGGCCGTGCGCTTCGAGCCTGGGCAGGAGCGCACCGTGGAGCTGGTGGACTATGCGGGCGACCGCACGGTGTACGGCTTTCGCGGCCTGGTGCAGGGGCCGCTGTGATGCAGCGCCCTGCCCTTTTCTCCATCCCCCTTTCCAGCCCCGCGTCGGGCACCAGCAAAAGGTTTTGAACCATGGCAACCATTGGACGACGCGCCTACGCGGAGATGTTCGGCCCCACCGTGGGTGACCGCGTGCGCCTGGCCGACACCGACCTGATCGCCGAGGTGGAGGCGGACTACACCCTGCGCGCCGGCGGCTATGGCGAAGAGGTGAAGTTCGGCGGCGGCAAGACCATCCGCGACGGCATGGCCCAGAGCCAGCGCACGCGCGACGGCGGCGCCGTCGATACGGTGCTGACCAATGCGCTCATCATCGACCACACAGGCATCGTGAAGGCGGACATCGGCCTCAAGGGCGGGCGCATCGTGGCCATCGGCAAGGCCGGCAACCCCGATACGCAGACGGGCGTGGACATCATCATCGGCCCGGGCACCGAGGTGATCAGCTGCGAGGGAAACATCGTCACCGCGGGCGGCATCGACAGCCACATCCACTTCATCTGCCCGCAGCAGATCGAGGAGGCCCTTGCCTCGGGCGTGACCACCATGCTGGGCGGCGGCACGGGCCCGGCCACGGGCACACTGGCCACGACCAGCACATCCGGCACCTGGAACATGGAGCGCATGCTGCAGTCGGCCGATGCCTTCCCGATGAACCTGGGCTTTCTGGGCAAGGGCAACGCCAGCCTGCCGGCACCGCTGCGCGAGCAGATCGAGGCCGGGGCCATTGGCCTGAAGCTCCACGAGGACTGGGGCACCACGCCCGCAGCCATCAGCAACTGCCTGGACGTGGCGGAAGAGACGGACACGCAGGTCGCCATCCACAGCGATACGCTCAACGAGTCGGGCTTTGTGGAGAACACCATTGCCGCCGTGGGCGGGCGCGGCATCTGCGCCTTCCACACCGAGGGCGCGGGCGGCGGCCATGCACCGGACATCCTGCGCGTGGTTGGCGAGGCGAACTTTTTGCCATCCTCCACCAACCCGACCATGCCCTACACGGTGAACACGCTGGACGAGCATGTGGACATGCTCATGGTGTGCCACCACCTGGATGCCGGCATTGCCGAGGACCTGGCCTTTGCCGAGAGCCGTATCCGCAAGGAGACCATCGCGGCCGAAGACATCCTGCACGACCTGGGCGCCATCAGCATGATGAGCAGCGACAGCCAGGCCATGGGCCGGGTGGGCGAGGTGATCCTGCGCACCTGGCAGACGGCGCACAAGATGAAGGCGCAGCGCGGCTCGCTCGAAGGCGACAGTGCGCGCAACGACAACACGCGCATCAAGCGCTACGTGGCCAAGTACACCATCAACCCGGCCATCGCGCACGGCATCAGCCACGAGGTCGGCTCCATCGAGGTGGGCAAGTGGGCCGACATCGTGATCTGGAAACCGGCCTTCTTCGGCGTGAAGCCGGCGCTGATCTTGAAGGGCGGCTTCATCGCCATGGCGGCCATGGGCGACCCGAATGCCTCCATCCCCACGCCGCAGCCGGTGCACTACCGGCCCATGTTCGGCGCCTTCGGCGGGGCCATTGCGCGCACCTCTCTGACCTTCGTCTCGCAGGCGGGGCTCAACGCAGGCATCGGCGAACGCTTCGGCCTGGCCAAGACGCTGGTCGCCGTGCGCAACATCCGCGGCGTGCGCAAGCAGCACATGGTGCACAACCACTACACGCCGCGCATGGAGGTGGACGCACAGACCTACACCGTGCGCGCAGACGGCCAGTTGCTGACCTGCGAACCCGCCACGCTGCTGCCCATGGCGCAGCGCTACTTCCTTTTCTGAACCGACACCGCACCCCTATTTGATCCGATGATCCAGGCATCCAAACTCATTGCCCAGGGCCGCGGCCTGGCCCCCGTGCTGCTCAAGCGCGCCACCACGGTGGAGCTCGACTGGGACGTGCGCCAGAAAAGCCGCTTTGCGGCCACCGACTCTGCCGGGCGCGAGCTGGGCGTCTTCCTGCCCCGGGGCACGCTGGTGCGCGGCGGCGATGTGCTGGTGGCCGAAGACGGATCGCTGGTGCGCGTGCTGGCCGCGCCACAGCCGGTGCTCTACATCACCCACTGCCAGAACCACGGCACACCGTTCGACCTGACGCGTGCCGCCTACCACCTGGGCAACCGCCATGTGCCCATCGAGCTGCAGCCCGACCACCTGAAGATCGAGCCCGACCACGTGCTGGCCGACATGCTGCGCGCCATGCACCTGATCGTGCACGCGAAAGACATGGCCTTCGAGCCCGAGGGCGGCGCCTACGCGGCGGGGCATGGCGGCGGGCACGGCCACCACGGCCATGACCATGGCGACCATGGCCATGCGCACGAAGGGCACGGTGCACACGCTGGGCACGCACACGATCACCCCCATGACCATGGCGACGGCCACGGTCATGCCCACTGAGCAGCCCGCCGCCCGGCACCGCCAGCAGCGACGATCACCACCATGATGCGCGAGCCCCCGGCCCCCACAGCCCTGCCCGCAGCCAGCTTGCTGCAGCTGATCTGGCTGGCATCGCCTGCGCTGCCCGTTGGCGGGTTCTCGTATTCGGAGGGGCTGGAAAGCGCGATTGAAAGCGCGGGCGTCGCGTCCGAAGCGGCCGTGGCCGCCTGGCTGCTGGACCAGCTGCACATCACCCAGGCGCGGGGCGACATGGCCGTGGTGGCCCAGGCCGTGGGTGCCTGGCGCCAGGGCGACATGGCGCATGTGCGCGAGCTCAACGACTGGGTGCTGCACACGCGCGAGACCAGCGAGCTGCGCCTGCAGACCGAGCAGATGGGCCGCTCGCTGGCCGACTGGCTGCGCAACCAGCACCACGGCGACGCGGCGCGCATGCCGGCGGTGCAGGCCCTGGCCGCCCTGCCGCCCACCTACCCCGTGGCCTTCGCGCTGGCAGCATCCACCACCGAGGCATCGGTCTACGATGTGCTGCTGGCCTTTGCCTTCGGTTGGGCCGAGAACATGGTGCAGGCCGCCCTTAAGTCCATGTCGCTGGGCCAGAGCGCCGGCCAGCGCATCCTGGCGCGGCTGGCCCAGGCCATCCCCGATGCGGCCACCCACGCGCTGGCGCTGCCCGATGGCGAACGCCAGGCTTTTTCACCGATGCTGGCCATCCTCTCGGCCCGGCACGAAACCCAGTATTCACGCCTTTTCAGATCATGACCACCACCAGCCCCCTGCACCACATCCCCCGTCGCACCAAGCACCTGCCCCCGCTGCGCGTGGGCATCGGCGGCCCTGTCGGCTCGGGCAAGACCACCCTGCTCGAAATGCTGTGCAAGGCCATGCGCGACGACTACGACCTGATCGCCATCACCAACGACATCTACACCAAGGAAGACCAGCGCCTGCTGACCGTGAGCGGCGCCCTGCCCGCAGAGCGCATCCTGGGGGTGGAAACCGGCGGCTGCCCGCACACGGCGATCCGCGAAGACGCGTCGATCAACCTCGAGGCCATCGACCGCATGCTTGAGCAGTTCCCGGATGCGGACGTGGTGTTTGTCGAAAGCGGCGGCGACAACCTGGCCGCCACCTTCAGCCCCGAGCTGTCGGACCTGACCATCTACGTGATCGACGTGGCCGCCGGCGAAAAGATCCCGCGCAAGGGCGGCCCCGGCATCACCAAGAGCGATCTGTTCATCATCAACAAGACCGACCTGGCCCCGCACGTGGGCGCCGACCTGTCGGTGATGGAGTCGGACACCGTGCGCATGCGCACCACGCCCCAGGGCCTGCGCCCCTTCGTGATGACCAACCTGAAAACCCTGACAGGCCTGGCCGAGGTGGTGCGCTTCATCGAGACCAAGGGAATGCTGACCAAGGCGGGGGCGCCAGCGGGCGCATAGGCAGTCGTCCGCCAGGCAGGTGGTTTGCGTGGACTAGAATACGCGCCTTCCCTCCCGGAGACTTGGGTGAGCGGTTTAAACCAGCAGTCTTGAAAACTGCCGACGGGCAACCGTCCGTGAGTTCGAATCTCACAGTCTCCGCCAGTGACAGGGAAAGCAGGCGCCCTCCGGGCGCTTTTTTTTGGGCCATCCTGCTGCTGCACCCATGACCGCAAGCTCCAAACCCATCCTCATCGTCGCCGCCGGCAACACCTTCCCCGGCATCCGTGAGACCGAGGGGGATTTCGACGACTGGATCGCCGCAGGCCTGGGCGACGCACTTCCCCACCGGCGCATCGCTGCGCAGCAAGAGGCGGCCGCCCTTCCCGATCCGCCCGAGCTGTCGGCCGTGGTGGTCAGCGGCTCGCATGCCATGGTGTCGCACCGCGAGCCCTGGAGCGAGCGGCTCGCGCTGTGGATGCGGCGCTGTGTCGAGGCGCAGGTGCCGGTGCTCGGCATCTGCTACGGCCATTAGTTGCTAGCGCATGCGTTTGGTGGACAGGTGGACGACCTGCCGGGTGGCCCGGAGGTGGGCACGCACGCCGTGCGGCTGGCGCCCGAGGCCGGGCAGGATGCGCTGTTTGCCGGGTTGCCGGCGCAGTTCCCGGCGCAGTTGGTGCACTACCAGTCGGTGCTGCGCCTGCCGCAGCGGGCCGTGTTGCTGGCACGCAGCGCCATGGAGCCGCACCAGGCCTTTCGCGTGGGAGGCTGCGGTTGGGGCGTGCAATTCCACCCGGAATTTTCGGCGCAGGCGATGCAGGCCTATGTGGACCACGTCAACGGGCCGCACGATGCCACCGTCAGCGCCACGCCTGACGCGGCCAGCTTGCTCGGCCGCTTCGCCGCGATGGTGGCGGCACGGGACTGAACGCCCGTTCTCCCTGGTCGCCCTACCAGGGCACCATGATGGCGATGGGCAGAAAGCCCACCACGACGGCGATGATGGCGACCGTGCGGCCAGTGGCGACGCGGTTGCGCCCCGAAGAATGGGGCACCTGGCCGGAAGACTGTAGGGACTGGGGCATGGCAGCCTCCTGGAGCGATGAGATGCCCTGACCTTAGGACCCGCGCGCCGCACGCCGCGTAAGACAACACGGCGTCCGTGGCGGCGACAAACGGCCGACCTGCAGCGTGTCGGTGTACATGCCTGCGGCAAGCACTGCCGGGGCCGATTTGTTGATCAGGCCGTGGATGGGCAGCGAGAACGCCGAGCCGGCGGGATAGGCCGGGGTATGGCCGGCGTCGCGGTACAGCTCGCAAGGGGATGTAGGCCGCGGTGCTGCCAAGGCGCATGGCACGCGAGCCCGTGCCAATGCCCTTCAGGCGACCGAAAGGACGGCCATGCACGGAGTACCGATCTCCCCGCAGCACCATGGGATTTGCCATGCTGGACATAGGCTCGTCCACATCCCTGTCGAAGCGACGAACTCCCATGCCCTTTGAGCCCTACTCCACCGAGGTACCGCCGACGCCACTTGAACGGGTCGGCTACTGGGCATGCCTGATCATCATCGCCGGCATTGCAGCGCTGTTCACCTACGGTATCTGTGTGAGCCTTCTCGATGGCGTGGCCCAAAGGTGGGTGAAAGGAGGTGGTGGCAGCCTGGTGTTTCGCGCCAAGGACCCGGTGGGCTTTTACGCTGCGCAATTGCCGTCGCTGTTGATCGGAGGATTCTTCTGGTACGCGGTGTACTGGGTGTACCAGACCTACCTGAGCGCGTCGCGCACCAAACCGTGACTACGCAACCCCGCCCATGAACGCATTCTCTACGGCAAGCGACCTGACATCCCGGCGACTTGTGCAGCAGGTCCGCAGGCTCGAAGAGCAGCTGACCAGCCTGAATCCGCAACGCGATGCGGCGCTCCACACACAGCTGCAGGAGCAGCTCGACCTCACCCGGGCCACCCTGGAGTCGTACACCGAGGTCCTGGCCGAGCGGCCCAAGCCGCCACCCGCCAGGTCATCGCGGGTCGTGGTCACAGCGGCTTTGCTGGGGCTCGCGGTGTTCATCGGCCTCTTTATTCTCAGCACATACGCATGACGGGCGTGGCCACGCGCCCTGCCCACATCGCGCCCCCGCTCGCCCGGGTGCGCGGCGTGCTCGTTCACCCCCACCACCTAGGCAATCTCATGCGCGCCATCCACCTGTAGCGCGAGCTGTTGGCCCACTCGGACCCGCCCGGCAACCCCGGCACAACGCTGCGCGGGCTGCAGCTGACGGTGGTCACGCTGGGTGAACTGTTGTCCTGGCGCTCGGTTGGCAACATGCACGGGCACGGTCAGTCCACAGCCACCGTGGATGACCCTGTGGAAAACACCGATGGATACGGCGCAAAGCCAATGCCGGCGCGGGTTGCAACGCGGTGCCTGCGATTTCATCAATGCCCCGCGCAGGGGGCGCAGCAGGGCACCCGTATGCGCGCGCACCGTCCACAGCCGGCGTGGATGACCCTGTGGACAAGCACTGGGCATGCACGCCAAAGCCAGCACTGGTGCGGCCTGCAACGCGGTGCCTGCGTATTCATCAGCGCTGCGCCAGCACCGCCGGATTGCCCGCCCGCCGTCACCCCCGCCCGCCCCCTTGCCATGCGTCCCAGGCCTGGGCGGGCGAACCAGTCCACAGCCACCGTGGATGACCCTGTGGAAAAGGCCTGTGCATGCCGCGCAAAGCCAATGCCGGCGCGGCTTGCAACGCGGTGCCTGCGGATTGACCAATGACCGTGCAGGGGGCGCAAACGGCGTCCGCAAAGTCCACAGCCGGCGTGGATGACTTTGTGGATAACCCCTGTGCAGGCACGCCAGAACCAGCACTGGCGCGGCCTGCAACACGGTGCCTGCGAATTCATCAGCCACGCGCTGCAGCCGCCCTCCAAGTCTTCCGCGATGCGCGCTGGCAGCGCGGCTTGCGTGCGCTGCCACACCATCCACAGCCACCGTGGATGACCCTGTGGAAAACCCTGATGAATGCACCGCAAAGCCAGCACTGGCGCGGGCTGCGACGCAGTGCCTGTTCTTTCATCAGCCCACTGCCGCGCGCCGCAGCACGGTGGGCCGGGCACTTTTCAGGCCCTGGCGCATGGCTGGCAATGGCCCGACTGCGGCGCCGCGCACCTCCCCGGTACAACTTGCCACGCAGCCCAGTGCAGCAGTCCACAGCCATGGTGGATGACTCTGTGGATAACACCTGTGCATGCCCGCCGGGCCCCGTGCCGGCGCGGGTTTCAACGCAGTGCCTGCGATTTGACCAATGTGCCGGCGCATGCACGGCTACACTGCCCGCAGGAGGTGTGCCATGCAACCAGATTCGTCACCCGCGGCCGGCAGGGGCCCCTTTTTGCCGGACGTTGCCAGGATCGCGCTGGGCGTGTTCATCGGCGGTCTGGCCGCCCTGTTCGCCCACGACGCCATTGTCGGCCAGCGCCCACCGCCACCAGCCACACCGGCCGTGCTGACACAGCCACGGCCTGTGGGCGACGACAGCAGCAGTACCAGCAACGCCAGCACGCAGGCCGCCCCGCCACCTGCGGTGGCCCAGCCTGCGCCGCCACCGGCACCGCCCGCCCCCGAACCCGCGCCGCCACTGCCTGTGCAGACCGCACCACCGCAGGCCGAGGCCCCGCAGCCCGCTGCGCCGGTGCAGGACGCGGGCCAGAAGAAGGCCGACGACGACCTCAAGACCGCCCAGGCCCTGGCCGCCCGGCTCGAATCCGAGCGCCAGCAGCGCCGCGCCGATGCCTGGGCCCGCTACTTCCAGCCCAGCCCGGTGTGCCGCGCCGACCCGGCCACCGGCGCCTGCGCCGACGCCCACCTCGCGGCGCGCAAGCGCTTCGACGCGCAGTACGTGGACCGCTGAAAGCCCAAGGACCTGTTCAGGGCCTTTTCAGGCCCTGACCTCGAAGCCCAGCGCCCGGGTGGCGGCCTCGGCCGCATCCTGATCCTGCTGTGCACTGCCGCCCGAGATGCCGATGACACACAACGACAGGAGACAACCCATGCCCTTGACAAAGAAAGCCCTTGCCACCGCCGCCGCCCTGCTGGCGCTGGGCGCGGCCACCACCGCGCACGCCGACTGCCTGACCGATGCGCAGACCGCCGAGCTGCTGGCGCATTACGTGGCGCGCACACCGGCGCCCAACCCGGTGAACCTCTCGGACGCTGACGGCGCATGCACGCGCAGCAAGTTCAACCAGTTGCTGGCGCAGCGCATGGGCAAGGTGGTGGGCTACAAGGCGGGGCTCACCAACCCGGCGGTGCAAAAGCGCTTCAACACCGACAAGCCGGTGTGGGGCAAGCTCTACGAGGGCATGGTGCTGCAGAGCGGCGCCACGGTGGAGGCGGCTTTCGGCGCCCGCGCGCTGTACGAGGCCGACATGCTGGTGCGCGTGAAAAGCGCGGCCATCAACCATGCGAAGACTCCTGCGGATGTGCTGGACGCCATCGACCAGGTGATCCCCTTCATCGAGTTGCCCGACCTGATTGTGCAGGCGCCGCCGCAGCTCAACGGCGCGGGCGTCACGGCCATCAACGTGGGAGCGCGCTTGGGCGTTGCAGGCACGCCGCTGCCCATACCGGCCTACCGAGGCGAGCGCTACGCCTTCCTCAAGGCACTGGCCGACATGAATGTCTCGCTCACCGATGGCGCGGGCGCGCGCCTGGGTGGCGGCAAGGGCAGCGACATCCTGGAACACCCGCTCAACGCTGTCACCTGGCTGGCAACCGCGCTGCAGCAGGAGGGCATCACCCTGCAGCCTGGCGATCTGGTGAGCCTGGGCTCATTCTCGGCGCTGCTGCCGCCGCGCGCAGGCCTTTCGGTCACGGCCACCTACGACGGCCTGCCGGGCGCGGCGCCGGTGCGCGTGACCTTCAAGTAGGCAGCCCGCGGGCGACTGCCCGGGCATGCGGGGGAGAATCCGCCCATGAACAGCCAGCTGCCCTGGGCGGTGGTGGACGCGGCTGGCAGGCAGCTCTTCACTGCTGTTTGCATGCCAGCCGAGCCTTCCCCCGGCGCCTTACGGCCGCGTGCGCGCCGGCACGCGCGTCTCCAGCGCTCCGGGCACATAGGCCGGCGCAAAGGTGCAGCCCGTGCCGAAGCGCGCTTCCAGCGACGTGCAGCGATGCGCCACGCTGGCGGGCGTGGGCTTGGTGCGCGTCTCAACCCAGTCGAGCAGCGAGGTCACCAGGGCCGGGTAGGTGGGGTCGCTGATATAGCTGTGCGTGCCGGTGGTCACGAAGGTCTGCACCAGGCGGTCGCCGCTGCCGCCGCGGTCCATCACGGTCTTGAAGTAGGCGTCGAGTTCGACGAAGGCCGTTGGGTCGCTGATCCACTTGGTGGTGAGCACGGGCACGGGGATGGTGCCCTTGGGGTCGGTGTCGTCGGCAAAGCGCTGCACGGCGACCGGGTCGGCGCGGTAGCGCAGCACGCCGGCGTTGAGCGAGGCGTCGTCGGCCGAGCCGCTGTAGACCACGCCGGTGTTGCCAAAGGGGCTGGCGCCACCGGTGCGCCTGGCCGTCACGTCCTGAAAGTGGTAGGTTCCCCAGCTCAGGTGGGCCGATATCGAGCTGGCGGGGATCTTGATGACCTTCTCGATGGTCTCGACCTTGCGCTGCTGCTCGGGCGTGCGCTGGGCGGCGGTCTTGTCCAGGCCCAGGCATTCGTTGGCGCGGGCGTTGAAGTCGTCGCGCGCCAGGGTCAGCGTGGCGGGCAGGCCGAGGTTGAGCGCGTAGCTCGCTTCGGTGGGCCGGGGGTGGTTGTTGCACAGGTACTGGTAGACGGCGCGCAGGTCCAGGCGGAAGTCGTACGAGCGCGTGCCGCCGGCCAGCACGCCGCTGGTGAGCAGCACCGCGTCGTACGGCTGCGAGCCCACGGTCTGCGCGGTGAACATCTCGGCGGCCTTGGCGGCCACGCCCGCGCCCCATGACTGCCCGTGCAGCACGGTGCGCTTGGGCACTGCCACATGCTCGTTGAAGATGCGGCGCAGGCGCTCCGTATCCTCCGCTGCGGCGCGCACTTCCACCCCGCCCTGGCGGAAGGTGGAGCCCGCCCAGGCGTAGCCGGCCTTGACCATGATGGCCCAGCGCACCAGGTCTTCCTGCGCGCGCTCGGCCGTAGGGGCGGCCAGGTCGGGCCCGCCGTGGGCGTGCAGGATGAGGTTGCCGCCCCAGTCCTTGGGCGTGGCGATGAGGTAGTAGGCGCCGGCCGAGTCGCGCCCGCCCAGGCAGGTGGCGGTGGCAGGCACTTCCGCCGGGCAGGCCACGGCAACGGGCTTGGCTTCGGGCGGGTATGCAGGGCTGTCGCTGCCGCCGCAGGCGGACAGCAGGGTGATGGCTGACAGGGTGGACAGGACGGACAGGGTCGACGAAGCGACCGGGCTGCGCGAGCCGGTGGTGAAACGCATGGATTGTGTCTCCGGTTGTTGTTGTGTCAAAAGCGTGCTCCTGTGCGCAATGCACAGGCGGGCACGAAGCCCGCCACAGGGAAACCGACGAGGCCGGTTGCAGGGAACAGGGCGTATCCTAGGAGCGTAGGCTGCACATGCCAAACACCTGAATAATCTGTGGTCCATACGTTATGAATATCGAGTTTCGGCACCTGCGCTACTTCGTCGCCGTTGCGGATGCCCGGCACATCACCCGCGCCGCCGAGCGCCTGGGTATGCAGCAGCCCCCGCTGAGCCAGCAGATCAAGGGGCTGGAAGTGGAGCTCGGTGTGCCCCTGTTCCTGCGCCACCCCAAGGGCGTGACGCTGACCGATGCGGGCCAGCTGTTCTATGCCGAGGCCACGCGCCTGCTGCGCGACTGCGCGGCCATGCAGGAGCGCATGCTGGCCTTTGCCGACGGCAGCCAGGGCATGCTCTCCATCGGCTTCACGAGTTCGTCGGCGGCGCACGACTTCACGCCCGAGGCGCTGCGCATGTGCCGCGCCACCTACCCCGGCATCCAGCTGGTGGTGAGCGAGAACAACGCCGCCGAGATCACCGAGGCGGTGGCCTCCTCGCGCCTGCACTGCGGCTTTCTGCGCGTGCCCGTGGCCTGGCCCAAGGGGGTGGTGCTCAAGACCCTGCTGCAGGAGCCCGCCGTGCTGGCCATGCCGCGCGACCACCCGCTGGCGCAGTTGCCGGTGGGCAAGAAGCAGCCGCCCGTGCAGCTCAAGGACCTGCGGGGCGAAAAATTCATCTTCGTGCGCAAGCCCGGCGCGCCGGGGCTGTATGCCAACCTGCTGGAGCTGTGCACGCGCGAGGGCGTGGCCATCAACGTGGTCTCGGAGGTGGACCGCATGATGACCAACCTGAACCTGGTGGCCGCCGGCGCCGGTATCTCGGTGGTGCCCTCGTCCATGCAGGGCACGCACCACAACGCCATCGTCTACCGCCCGCTGGCCCGCGCGGTGAAGCTGGGCGCGCCGCTGACCCTGGCCTGGCGCAAAAGCGATTGCCACGGCCCCACGGCGGCCTTCGTCGAGCTGGTCACGAAGATCGCGGCCGGAAGGGCCAGAGTTGCCACGCCTGCCTGAGCCCCCACCCGCCATCGCATCCCTGCCTCGCCGCCGCCTGCTGCGCTGGGCCGCAGGCGGCGCGGCCCTGGTGGCCGCAGCACCCGCCGTGCATGCAGCAGCACCTCGCTGGCCCAGCCGCCCGGTGCGCCTGATCGTGGTGTACCCGCCCGGCGGCGTAAGCGATGCCACGGCGCGCGCGCTGGCGCAGCCGCTGGCGCGCGCCCTGGGCGTGCCGGTGCTGGTGGACAACCGCGCGGGGGCCGGCGGCTCGGTGGGCATCGACCTACTGGCCCGCACCGCACCCGACGGGCATACCCTGGCGTTCTCGGCGATCACCCCGGTCACGCTGCAGCCGCTGCTGGTGCCCGGCGGTCTGCGCGACCCGCTCGGCCTGGTGATGCCGGTCGTAGGCATCATGCACACGCCGGTGCTGGTCATGGGCACACCGGCCCTGGGCCCGCGCTCGTTCACCGAAATGGTCGCCCTGGCGCGCACACGGCCCGGCGCCGTGCGCTGGGCCAGCTCGGGCGTGGCCACCACAGGCCACATGGTGCTGGTGCAGACGCGCCTGCACAGCGGCGCCGACATCACCCACGTGCCCTACCAGGGCGGCGGCGCGCAGCTCAACGACGCGCTGGGCGGCCAGTTCGAGGTGCTGTCGTCCAACCTCGCAGCGCAGCAGCTCGAGTACGTGGCCGCCGGCCGCCTGCACGCGCTGGCCCTGGGCTCGCCCACGCGCCTGCCAGCGCTGCGCGAGGTGCCCACCCTGGCCGAGCTGGGCTACCCGCGCGCCAACCTGAGCTCGCTGTTCGGCCTGTTTGCGCCCGCGCACACGCCCGCAGCCGTGGTGCAGGGCCTGAATGAGGCGGTCAACCGCATCCTCAATGCCGGGGGATTCGCCGCGGTGCTGAGGGACAAGCACCTGCTGCCTGCAGGCGGCTCGGTGGCCGCTTTCGCGCATCAGATCGCCGCCGACCGGCAGGGCAACGAGGCGCTGGTGCGCCACAGCAGCACCGTGTTGCGCTGAGGCCGATCCTTATTGCCGGATGCGGCCGGTCGCGCTCACGATGGACAGCTCCACGAAGCGCGAACCCGCGCGCTGGCCGGGGCGATAGCCCACGGTGTAGCCGCCCAGGTCCAGGCTGTCGATGCTGTCCAGCGCGGCGGCCAGGTTCTCGCGCGTGGGGCGGGCGCCCGCGCGGCGCGCGGCCTCGGCGATCACCTTGGCGGCGATGTAGCCCTCCATCATGGCGTAGCTCACGGGCACGTCGGGGTCGCCGCTCTTGGCCTGCACCTCGCGAAATTCCTTGCTCAGCTTGCTCGATGGGCGGTAGGGGTTGGGTGTGACCTGGGCGATCGAGATGCCCTGCATGTGCTCTTCGGCCAGGCGCTTGGCCAGTTGCTCCAGGTCCACGTCGGACGAGGCGAAGAGCCGTGCCGTGCCGCCTTCCAGCCGGTACTTCTCGATGAAGGCCGAGGCGGCGGCGCCGCTGGTGATGAGGATGATGGCCTGGGGCTTGGCCGCCTGCAGCAGCTTGTTGGCGTTCTCCATGCGCAGGGTGTCCATCTCGTAAGAGCCCTTGGCCACGAGGCTGCCGCCGTTCTTCTTCACGGCCTCTTCGGCACTGGCCAGCAGCGCCGGGGCGTCGGGACCCTCTTCGTACAGCAGGCCCAGCTTGGTGATGCCCACGGTGGCCAGGTGCTCGGCGATCTTGCCGATCTCGTCGCGCAGGCCGGCGCGCACGTTGTAGAGCAGGGGCGAGTCAGGCTGGAAGGTGCTGCTGCGGTAGCCCACCAGCGCGATCTTCTCCTTGGCCAGCAGGCCCGACTTCTGCAGTGCCGCCAGGTTGCTGGCGCCCATGTAGCCCGCCAGCAGCAGCGGGCGCTGATCAGCCAGCAGCTGCTGGGTGGCGGCCAGGGTCTGGTCGGCCCGGCCGGTATCGTCCTTGCGCGCCAGCACCAGGGTGTTGCCGTTGATGCCACCGGCTTTGTTGACGTGGTTGAAGTACATCTGCATGCCTGCCGAGTAGCCCCGGCCGTCGCTGGCCTTGAGGCCAGACAGCGGCGCCACCTGGCCGACCACGATGGGGGCTGCCTGCGCCACCCCCACCGTAGCGGCGAGCAGCACGCCCGCACTTAGAACAGGGCTGGCAAGCCAGTGGCGGACAGCGGTCGCGGCGGCGCTCGGGTTCATGTGTCTCCTCGGGTCTTTGTCGTTGTGGGCATGCCAGCGCAGCGCGCCGGTGACCGAGCGCGTTTATACCAGCACCGCCGCTCAACCGACAGCCTTCTGTCAGCTTCGAACTCAAGGAAAGCCAGTCAACGCTGGCCATAGGGGTTTGCATGATGGCCAGTAGAGTGCAACCCTGACTGGTCTATTCCCTGGGGAACACCATGAAGAAACTGCTCTTGCTGCTGATGGCCTTGCCGGTATTGCATGGCGCCCTGGCGCAGGCCGGGGAGGCGCCGAACCTCGACCAGGTGCTGATGCCGACCATCGAGCGCCCGGCGGCCAGCACCGCCGGCAAGGGCGGAACGCGGGCCCTCGCCATCAAGCCCACCTGGGGTGCACTACTATGCGGACCGGTTCAACTGCCCGCTCTACAAAGGCATCTTTGCGGTGGCATTGGCGTCTGAGTTCGTCTACGCACCCTGGATCTGCTACTACTTCCTCACTCCGTAAAGACGCAGGGGTTCAGCGCACCACCAGGGCCAGCACCAGCAGGCGGTCGGCGATGCTTTCGGCGTCCTGCTCCATGTCTGCCAGGCTGAAGCTGCCCGCGCACCAGCCGCCGTACCAGATGCGGAAGGCCTGCACGCCCGCGACGGGCGAATGTTCGCCGTACCAGCGAATGGCTTCTTCGATGCGCGAGTGGTAGGTGGGGCTGCCCACCTGGTACTGCTCATCGAACATGCGGGCACGGTAGCCTTGCGCGCCGTCGTGCGCAATGTGCAGGATGAGGCTGACCTGCAGGCCGTCGTCGTCATTGCGCGCCAGGTTGGTGCGTTGGCTGGAGTGGGCGGCGGCAAGCATGGTGGTGGTGCTCCTGAGCGCCATCAGCCCATCGCCTGGAATTCGCCATGCAACGTATCGCCGAACTGGGGTTCCCATTGCACATGGGCCATGTCGGCCTTGCCCACCATAAGGTACTCGCTCTGCTGGGACTGTGTGGCAGCCCGCATCGGCTGGCCCATCTGGATGGGGTCCGGCTCGCCGATCCGTTCAAGGCGCCTGGTGTAGAGGTCATCGAAGTGCATGGTTCCATCCTCGCGTTCGGGGAAAAGACTGGGGTGTGAAAGGATTGGCGCACTTTCGGCAGGCACCCGGGGTCGGATAGCCGATGTCACATGTGTAGGAAATGTCCTGCAATGCCCTGTCTCCCTGTAGGCGCTGGCGCTGTGGTTACGCCACGTCACAAATGAGGGGCTCGCCAGGCGTTATGGTGGCAAGGCCGCGCGCGCTCCGTGCGCCCCTTTTGTCCATTCGAGGAGACCTCCATGCGCCACCACCCCCACCCCCTTCTCACCGCCTGCGCTGGCCTGTGCATGGCCCTGCTGGCGGGCTGCGCCGGCACACCCGCGCGCGCGCCAACAGCCGACACACCCTCGGTAGGCCCCGGCCCCAGGGGCGGCACCTGCAACGCCGCACCGGCACAGGGTGCCAAGGGCAAGCAGCCCACGGCCAGCACGGTCGAGCAGGCGCGCGTGGCCTCGGGCGCGGCCATGGCGCGCGTGCTGCGCGACAACCAGCCTGTGACAATGGAATTCAACGCCGAGCGCCTGAACCTGGTGACCGACGCGAGCGGCAAGATCACCACCGTGCGCTGCGGCTGAACAAGCCGCCGCGGGCAGTGGCCAGGGCCGGGCGGGGCCTCGCGGTGCCGGCTATCATTCCTGCGGCGCAGCGTTCCACCGGTTTTTTGTTCCCCATTCCTCCCCCTTCGCGCCGCAGGTCCCCGCCCGATGCCGCTGCGCTCGTTCATATCCCCCTCCCCCACCGTCCGCGCCGTCGCCGCGCTTTCGCTCACCCAGCTCATCGGCTGGGGCTCCACCTTCTGGCTGCCGGCGGTCACCGGGCCGGCCATGGCGGCCGAGTTGGGCATGGGCCTGCCGCTGGTGATGGCCGGGCCCACGGCCATGCTGGTGGTGATGGCCCTGGCCTCGTGGCCGCTGGGCGCCGTGTTCGAGCGCCATGGCGCGCGCCCGGTGATGGTGCTGGGATCGCTGCTGGGTGCGCTGGGTCTGGCGCTGGTGGGGCTGGCCCAAGGCCCCGTGTCCTACCTGCTGGCGTGGGCGGTGCTGGGTCTGGCCGGTGCCGGCATGCTGAGCACGCCGGCGCAGATCGCGGTGACCGAGATCGCGGGTGACAAGGCGCGCCGGGCGCTGGGTGTGCTGATCCTGGCCGGGGGCCTCACCTCCACCCTCTTCTGGCCGCTCTCGGGGCTGCTGCAGGCCCAGTGGGGCTGGCGCGCGGCGACGCTGGCCTTTGCCGCGCTGGTGCTGCTGGTCTGCCTGCCACTGCACTGGGCCGTACTCGCGCGCCGGCCCAGGGGTACCACCGCCACCCAGGTGCCGGCCGAGCCCGCCCCCATCGACCGGCCCCGCTTCGCCCTGCTGGCCGTGGGCTTTGCCGCCAATGGCTTCGTGACCTGGGGCTTTGCGCTCACCATCATCATCCTGTTCGAGGCTTCGGGCCTGAGCCACGCCAGCGCGCTGGCGGCGGCGGCCTTCATCGGCATTGCCCAGTGGGCGGGGCGGCTGTTCGACTTTCTGGGCGGCAGGCGCTGGTCGGGCTTTGCCACGGGGCTGGCTGCAGCGGCACTGTTTCCGCTGAGCTTCATCGTGCTGCTGTTCACCAGCAGCTTCACCGGCGCCCTGCTGTTCGCGTTGGTCTATGGAATGGCGGGCGGGGTGATCGCCGTGAGCCGCGCCACGCTGCCGCTGCTGGTGTTTCCGGCCGCTGCGTATGCGCGCGCGTCGGCGCGGCTGGCCATGCCGCTGAACCTGTCGTTCGCCGCCGCACCGCCGGTGTTCGCCGCCATCCTGACCTCGGCCGGGCCCCATGCGGCGCTGTGGCTGGCCTTCGGCATCTCGCTGGTGGCGCTGGGGGCCCTGTTCGGGCTGTGGCGGCTGCAGGGCGACCGCCGCAGCGCCTGATCAGTCGGCCAGGAACAGCTCCTGCAGATCGCTCAGGAAGTCGAAACCCCGCTCCGTGGGCCGCACCTGGCCGCCCGGCTCGCGCACGATCAGGCCCTTGGCCTCGGCCTTGTCCAGCGCCTTGGCGATGGCGGTGACGGGCAGGCCGGTGCGCTCGGTGAAATCCTTGAGCGCAAAGCCCTCGCGCAGGCGCAGGGCGTTGAGCATGTACTCGAACGGCAGGTCGGCGCGGCGCACCTCTTCGTCCTGCGCCACGGCGTGGCCGGCCAGGGCGTTGTCCATGTAGCGGCCCGGGTCGCGAAAGCGCACCTGGCGCACCACGCGGTGGGCAAAGCTGAGCTTGCTGTGCGCGCCGGCGCCAATGCCCAGGTAGTCGCCGAACTGCCAGTAGTTGGTGTTGTGCCAGCACTGGTGGCCGGCCCGCGCATAGGCCGAGATCTCGTAGCGCGAAAGCCCCGCCTGGCCCGTCATCTCGGTGATGCGGTCGAGCATGGCGTAGGCCTGGTCGTCCTCGGGGATGGCCGGCGGGTATTTGGCGAAGTAGGTGTTGGGCTCGATGGTGAGGTGGTAGATGGAGATGTGCGGCGGTTTCAGCGACAGGGCCAGGGCCATGTCTTCTTCCAGCTCGGCCGGCGTCTGCCCCGGCAGGGCGTACATGATGTCGAGGTTGAAGGTATCGAAGGCCTCGGCCGCCTCCTGCACGGCGGCCAGGGCCTGCGCGCGGTCGTGCACGCGGCCCAGGGCTTTCAGGTGCCGGTCGTTGAAGCTCTGCACGCCGATGGACAGGCGCGTGATGCCAGCGGCGCGAAAGGCCTTGAAGCGGTCTTTCTCGAAGGTGCCGGGGTTGGCCTCCATGGTGATCTCGCAATCGGGCTCCAGGCGCAGGCGCGCGCGGATGCCGCCCACCAGGCGGTCGATGGCCTCGGGCGAGAACAGGCTCGGGGTGCCGCCGCCGATGAAGATGCTGTGCACGGTGCGGCCCCAGATGAGCGGCAGCGCGGCCTCCAGGTCAGCCATCAGGGCGTCGATGTAGCGCTGCTCGGGCACCTGGCCGGGCGCGGCGTGCCCTGCATCGGCCCCTGCGGCAGCGCCCCGGTACTCGTGCGAGTTGAAGTCGCAGTACGGGCACTTGCGTATGCACCAGGGCAGGTGCACGTACAGCGACAGAGGCGGCAGGCTCTGCAGCTGCAGCAGGCCGGCGCGCATGTAGTGCTGGATGTCGCGCACCACGGCGGGCTCGGCCGCTTCGGTCTCGGGGACGATGGGGATATGGGCCATGGGGAAGTCGCCGTAGCCGCTCAGAACCAGCGCTCGCGCATCAGCGCCAGCATCTGCTGGGCCGAGCGGCCGCGGTGGCTGTGGGCATTCTTCACTTCCACGGGCAGCTCGGCAAAGGTCTTGCCGAACTCGGGGATGAACATCACGGGATCGAAGCCGAAGCCGTTGCTGCCACGCGGCTCGCGCGTGATCTCGCCGACCACGCGGCCCACGGCGATCAGGGGCTCGGGGTCTTGGGGGCTGCGCACCGCCACCAGGGTGCTGACCATGGCGGCGCGGCGCTGGTCGATGTGCTGCATCTGCTCCAGGATGGCGCGCACGTTGGTGTCATCGCCCTTTTCGTAGCCGAACTGCGTGGCGTAGTAGGCCGTGTCCACCCCCGGCAGGCCGCCGAAGGCGTCCACGCACAGGCCGGCATCGTCGGCCAGGGCTGGCAGGCCGGTGTGCGCGGCGGCAAAGCGCGCCTTGGCCAGGGCATTCTCGACAAAGGTGCGAAACGGCTCCTCGGCCTCGCCCACGCCCAGATCGCCCTGGCGCACGAGTTCGACCGAGAGCGGTGCCAGCATGGCCTGCAGTTCGGCCAGCTTGCCGCGGTTGTTGGATGCGAGGACCAGTTTCATCGTGCAAAAATCGTTGTTGTCAGGGCCGACTGGCGGCCAGCCCGGAGGGAATTGGATCAGTCGCGCAGTGCCTGCTGCTGCAGGGTGATCAGCTCGGCAATGCCCTTTTCGGCCAGGGCCAGCAGCGCATCCATCTCCTTGCGGGTGAAGGCCGCGCCTTCGGCCGTGCCCTGCACTTCCACATAGTGTCCGGCACCGGTCATGACCACGTTCATGTCGGTGTCGCAGCCCACGTCTTCCACGTACTCCAGGTCCAGCAGCGGCGTGCCTTCGACAATGCCCACCGAGATGGCGGCCACGGGCTGCACCAGGGGCGACTTCGTGATCTTGCCGGCGGCCAGCAGCTTGGTGACGGCGTCCTGCGCGGCCACCCAGGCGCCGGTGATGGCGGCAGTGCGGGTGCCGCCGTCGGCCTGGATCACGTCGCAGTCGAGCTGGATGGTGCGCTCGCCCAGCAGCTTCAAATCGAACACGGCGCGCAGGCTGCGGCCGATGAGGCGCTGGATCTCCTGGGTGCGGCCATTCTGCTTGCCGCGCGCGGCCTCGCGGTCGTTGCGGCTGTGGGTAGCGCGCGGCAGCATGCCGTACTCGGCCGTGACCCAGCCTTCGCCGCTGCCGCGCTTGTGCGGGGGCACGCGCTCTTCGACCGAGGCGGTGCACAGCACCTTGGTGTTGCCGAACTCGATCAGCACCGAGCCCTCGGCATGCATGGTGTAGTGGCGAGTGATGCGCACGGGCCGCAGCTGGTCGGCGGCACGGGCGCCGGTGCGAAGGTAGGTGGTCATGTGAATTTCCGGTGTCAAAAGAAGGCAGGCGCCCGCTGCGCACGCGGGCTGGCCTGCGGGTCAGGTCGGTGCGTCAGCCAGCGGCCGGCCGCACAAGAGCCGTTCTCCAAGGCGCCGCACACCGCCCGCAGCCCATGGAACTCAGGTTTTGCGCGCGGCAGAGCGGCGGATGGCTTCGTTGATCTCGGCGATCGAGCGCTCGATGGCGGCGTCGTCCAGGTCGTCCACCAGCCCGTCGAGCGGACCCGCCTGGATGGTGGAGGCGAACACGTCGTCGCTGATGCTGTCGGTGGACACGCCCTGAGTGGACTCGAACGCATCGGGGGTCTCCCATTCCAGCGCCACCACGGTCACGTTGTCGCTGCTGTCACCGGCGGTGCGCAGGGCCTCTTCCACCAGCTCCGGCACGGCGTGCGACACCGTCTGGCGCGCCATCTGCTTGGCGATCTCTTCGTCGCTGAGCGTGCCCCACAGGCCATCGGAGCACAGCAGGATGCGGTCGCCCTGCTCCAGGTACACCGGGCCGGTGATGTCGTAGATGGGCTTGGTCGGCGAGCCCAGGCAGGTGAACAGCACGTTGCGGTTGATGCGCTCCAGGCCTGGCGGCGGGTTGTTGCGCAGCTCCATATACGAGTGGTCGCGGGTGCGGGTGAGCAGGTCGCCGTCGCGCACCATGTACAGGCGCGAATCGCCGCAGTGGATCCAGGTGGCCGTGCCGGCCTGCAGCACGGCGGCCACCAGCGTGGTGCGCGGCGTGTCGAGCATGCCCTTGTCGGTGGCGTAGCGCAGGATCTGGTGGTGCGCGGCCAGCAGCGCGCCCGAGAGAAACTCCTGCACGTCCTTGAGCTGGGGCTTGGCCTCGCGCTGGAACAGCGCCGAGATGGTCTGCAGCGCGATCTGCGCCGCCACCTCGCCCTCGGGGTGGCCACCCATGCCATCGGCCAGGACGAACAGGCCCGATTCGCGCGTGTAGCAATAGCCCATGCGGTCTTCGTTCTTCTCGCGGCCGCCGCGGCGGCTGATCTGGAATACCGAGAACTTCATAGAGGCCCACGCAAACAAGGATGCACCAATGCATCGTTAATGGACATGCATCCCAACCGAACCCGCTTTGCGTGGGTCGTTTTCATTTGGGCTTGGCTCCGATACCGGTGGCTTCACCCACCTTCTGCACATTCTTCTTGGTGTCGGACACCAGGGTGTCGAGTTGCAGGCGCATCTTCTCGGCCACCGTGAGCTTGGTGTAGCGGCGCTCGCCTTCGCGGCTGAGCTCCTTTTGCAGGGCGAACACAGACTGCGGGCGCGACAGCGGATCGAGCGCCATGCACCACTCGACCACCTCGATGAGGTTGTCGGAGTACACGCCGCGCAGCTTGGTCAGCGCCAGCGACAGGCGGTCTTTTTCGATGCGCTGGGGCGCCTCGTTGGGCGGAAAGCCCTGCATGCAGGCATAGATGCAGGCGCCGATGGCGTAGATGTCGGTCCACGGGCCCATGGACGAGTCGCGCCGGTACATCTCGGGCGCGGCAAAGCCGGGCGTGTACATGGGGCGGATGAAGTTGCCCTCCTTGGACAGCACCTCCCGCGCGGCGCCGAAGTCGATCATCACCGCCTTGTTGTCGTCGGTGATGAAGATGTTGGCCGGCTTGATATCGAGGTGCAGCATCTTGTGCTGGTGCACGATGCGCAGCCCGCGCAGCACCTCGTCGAACAGCGAGCGGATGGTGGACTCGCGGAACACCTTCTGCGTCTTGAGGTCGCGCGCGGTGATGATGAAGTCCTGCAGGGTAGCTCCCTCCAGGTAGTTCATCACCATGTAGACGGTTTCGTTCTCGCGAAAGAAGTTGAGCACGCTCACCACCGATGCGTGCGAAATCTGCGCCAGCGCGCGGCCTTCTTCAAAGAAACTTTTGAGGCCCAGGCGGTAGAGCGAGAGCTTTTCGGACTGCACCTTGGGCAGCAGCTCGCCCGGGGCGCGCGTGGCCAGGGACGAAGGCAGGTATTCCTTGATGGCGACCTGCTGGCCTTCGGTATCCAGGGCCAGGTAGACCACACCGAAGCCACCGGACGACAACCGACGCACCACACGGTAACCACCAATCGCGGTATCGGGTGGCAAGGGGGCCGGTTTGATTTTTGACATATTTTGCGAAGATGACTCGGGGGTAGGGCGGAACCCGGATAATCGCCGGATCGCAAGCAACCATCAAAAAGTCCAATGCCAGTTTACAGCATGACCGGATACGCCAGCGCGCAGCACGGCACATCCGCCGCTGGCGCTGAAACCGAGGGCCGCGCCACCCCGGCGCGCCGCCTGGGGCTGGAGATCCGCTCGGTCAACAGCCGCTTCCTGGACCTGTCGTTCCGGCTGCCCGACGAATTGCGCGCCATGGAGCCCGCCCTGCGCGCCCTGCTGACCGCGCGCCTGAAACGCGGCAAGGTGGAAGTGCGCGCCGCGCTGGAAAACGAAGACAGCAACACCCTGCAGGACCCCCCTGCCCGCCTGCTGCAGCGTCTGAACTCCCTGCAGGACTCGGTCAAGTCCTGGCTGCCCAACGCCGCCCCCCTGAGCGTGGCCGACGCGCTGCGCCTGTGCGCCAACGCCCATTCTGGCAACGAGGACTGGAGCGAGGCCGTGCCCGCCCTGGCCGAGGAGGCCCTCACCGCGCTGATGTCGGCCCGCGAACGCGAAGGCAAGCGCCTGGCCGCCATGCTGCTCGACCGCTTGAAGCAATTGCGCGCCCTGGCCGAGCAGGCGGTGCCCATGGTGCCCCTGTTGGTGGAGCAGCAACGCCAGCGCTTCATGGAGCGCTGGAAGGAAGCCATGGCCCTGACCGATGGCGCCACCCTGCCCGAGGCCGCCCGCGACCGTGCTCTGACCGAGGCCACGGCCTTCGCCATCCGCATCGATGTGGCCGAGGAGATCACCCGCCTGGACTCCCATCTGGAGGAGATCGAGCGCCTGCTCAAGAAGGGCGGCGAAGTCGGCAAGCGCCTCGATTTCCTGATCCAGGAACTGCACCGCGAGGCCAATACCCTGGGCTCCAAATCGGCCGCCCTGGACCTGACCCGCATCAGCGTGGACATGAAGGTCCTGATCGAGCAGATGCGCGAGCAAGTGCAAAATATTGAATAAGACTCATGTTTTGATAGCGCCTGGCGCACATCACCTATGGACTATCCAGGAAATCTCATCGTAGTGGCAGCCCCCAGCGGCGCCGGCAAATCCAGCCTCGTGAAGGCCTTGCTGGAGCTGGACTCGCACGTCCACCTGTCCATCTCGCACACCACGCGGGCACCGCGCGGCCAGGAAAAGCACGGCCGCGACTACTATTTCGCGTCGCAGCCCGAGTTCGACGCCATGGTCGAGGGCAATGCCTTCGTGGAATGGGCGCATGTGCACGGTAACCGCTACGGCACCTCCAAGAAGGCCATCGAGGAGCGGATTGCCCAGGGCTCGGACGTGATTCTGGAAATCGATTTCCAGGGCGCGCTGCAGATCAAGGAGGCGTTTGCCAATGCGCTCCTGGTCTTCATCCTGCCTCCGAGCTGGGAAGAGCTGCGCTCGCGCCTGGAACGCCGGGGCGAGGACTCTCCGGATGTCATCGAAGTCCGCCTCAGGAACGCGGCTACCGAGATGGCACAGGTCAGCAAATTCGACTTCGTTATAATCAATGAGTTGTTTGAGCGCGCGCTTTTCGACCTGAAAGCCGTCGTGCACGCCCAGCGCCTGAAGTACGCCGCCCAGCGACGCGCCCGTGCTGACACCTTCCAGTCGCTCAATATCACCTGAATCCCCGGAGTACCCACCGATGGCACGCATCACCGTAGAAGACTGTCTGGAAAAGATCCCCAACCGCTTTCAGCTCGTGCTGGCCGCCACCTACCGCGCCCGCATGCTGAGCCAGGGCCATGCCCCGCGCATCGAAAGCCGCAACAAACCCGCCGTGACCGCCCTGCGCGAGATCGCCGAAGGCAAGGTTGGCCTGGAAATGCTCAAGAAGGTTCCTGGTTGAGTCTTTCTGTGGGCACCGGCCCCCGAGAGCACCGCTTTCATGCGGTGCTTTTTTTTTCCTCGGCGACCCGTATTGCGCACCCGCGCTACATTTAAGGCATGAACGCGGTGTTCAACACTCCTTCGGCAGCAGCGCATGCCCGGCCTGGCGACACCCACGCGCCAGTCAGTGCATCTGCGGCAGCGGCCAATGCAGCGGCCGCCAGCTTTGCCGCGCTCACCGACAACCTTGACTACCTGGACGCCCACAGCATCGAGCAGGTGCGCCAGGCCTACCGCTTCGCCGACGAGGCCCACCTGGGCCAGTTGCGCAACAGCGGTGAGCCCTACATCACCCACCCCATCGCGGTGGCCGCCCAATGCGCCACCTGGAAGCTCGACGCCCAGGCCCTGATGGCGGCGCTGCTGCACGACGCCATGGAGGACTGCGGCGTCACCAAGGTGGACCTGATCGAGCGCTTCGGCGCACCGGTGGCCGAGCTGGTGGATGGCCTGACCAAGCTGGACAAGCTGCAGTTCAATACGCGCGAGGAAAACCAGGCCGAGTCGTTTCGCAAGATGCTGCTGGCCATGGCGCGCGACGTGCGCGTCATCCTCATCAAGCTGGCCGACCGCACGCACAACATGCGCACGCTGTCGGACATGCCGCGCAGCAAGTGGGGCCGCATCTCATCGGAGACGCTGGAGATCTACGCCCCCATCGCCCACCGCCTGGGGCTGAACCAGACCTACCGCGAGCTGCAGGACCTGTCGTTCCGCCACCTGCATCCCTGGCGCTATGCCACGCTGGCCAAGGCGGTGAACAAATCGCGCAACCGCCGCCGCGACCTGGTGCAGAAAGTGCAAGCCGAGGTGGACGCCGCCTTTTCGCGCATCGGCATGCAGGTGCGCCTGGCCGGCCGCGAAAAAACGCTCTACGCCATCTACCAGAAGATGGACCAGAAGCACCTGAGCTTTGCCCAGGTGACGGACATGTACGGCTTTCGCGTCATCGTGCCCACGGTGACCGACTGCTACACGGCCCTTGGCGTGCTGCACCAGATGTACAAGCCGGTGCCGGGCAAGTTCAAGGACCACATCGCGATCGCCAAGCTCAACGGCTACCAATCGCTGCACACCACGCTGGTAGGCCCCTCGGGCGTGAACATCGAGTTCCAGATGCGCACCGACGAGATGCATGTCATCGCCGAGGCCGGCGTGGCCGCGCACTGGCTGTACAAGGCGCAGGACGGCGACGGCACCTCGGCCGAGCGCCTGGGCACCAAGTGGCTGCAGTCGCTGCTCGACATCCAGAACGAGACGCGCGACGCCGCCGAGTTCTGGGACCACGTGAAGGTGGACCTGTTCCCCGACGCGGTCTACGTGTTTACTCCCAAGAGCCAGATCATGGCCCTGCCACGGGGCGCGACGGTGGTGGATTTTGCCTACGCCATCCACAGCAACGTGGGCGACCGCACCACGGCCGCCAAGATCAACAACGAGCAGGTGCCGCTGCGCACCGAACTCAAGAACGGCGACGTGGTGGAGATCATCACCGCCCCCATCTCCACGCCCAACCCGGCATGGCTGGGCTTTGTGCGCACGGGGCGTGCGCGCTCCAAGATCCGCCACTACCTCAAGACCCTGGCGCATGCCGAGTCCGAGGGCCTGGGCGAGAAGCTGCTGACCCAGGCCATCCGCTCCGAAGGCCTGGAGCAGTTGCCCCCGGTGAATGCCGAGACCCAGCAGATGTGGGACAAGCTGCTGCGCTTCACGGGCAACCGCACGCGCAGCGAGCTGATGACCGACCTGGGCCTGGGCAAACGCATCGCCAGCATCGTGGCCAAGCGGCTCATGGTGCTGATGAGCGAGCACGGCCACCGGCCCGACGCGCTGCTGCTCAGCCGCGAGCGCTACACCTCGCATGAGCGGCTGTCGCAGGGCGCCGTCACGCTCGACGGCAGCGAGAACGCATCGGTGCAGTACGCCCATTGCTGCCGCCCCGTGCCGGGCGACGCCATCGTGGGCTACCTGGGCCGGGGCGAGGGCCTGGTGGTGCACAACACCCACTGCGCCGTGGCCAAGCGCCTGCAGCACAAGGACAGCGAACGCTTCATCGCCGTGGACTGGGCGGACGAACCCGTGCGCATGTTCGAGACCGGCATCGTCGTCACCATCACCAACAGCAAGGGCGTGCTGGCCCGCGTGGCGGCCGACCTGGCCAGTGCCGAGGCCGACATTACGCACGTGGACATGGACGACGAGGTGGCGCTGGACACCACCGACTTGCGCTTCATCGTCGCCGTGCGCGACCAGACCCATATCGAAGCGGCTCTGCGCAACCTGCGGCGCACCCCGGCGGTGATCCGGGCCAGCCGCATCACTCCAGCGGCCTGATCATTCGGATTTGCCTTCGACCGCATAGCGTCGTTGGGTCGCCTTGCCGTGCTACAGCACTGTCTGCGGCTCCCCGCCTAGCCATCCGGCCGAACCCAGATCCGAATGGGCCTGGCTGGCGATAGCGAGGCGCCACTTCACAGCCATTCAGGCGTCTACAGCCCCCTGCGGCGGTGGCGGATCGTGCCGCTCGTAGCGCACCTCCAGCACCTCCAGCGAACGCACGCCGCCCGGCGTGGGCAGCGGCACCTCGTCGCCCACCCGGCTCTTGAGCAGGGCGCGCGCCACGGGCGACACCCAGCTCACCTGGCCCTGGCCGCTGTCGGCCTCGTCGATGCCCATGATGGTGATAGTGCTCGTGGCGTCTTCCTGGTCCACATAGGTCACGGTGGCGCCGAAGAACACCTGGTCGCTGCCGGCATGGACCAGCGGGTCCACCACCTCGGCC
Source organism: Acidovorax sp. A1169 (assembly GCF_030704685.1). Classification (GTDB taxonomy): domain Bacteria; phylum Pseudomonadota; class Gammaproteobacteria; order Burkholderiales; family Burkholderiaceae_C; genus Acidovorax. The sequence goes on along the minus strand of NZ_JAUZDX010000002.1, from coordinate 408,120 downwards.
ACTTCGAGCCGCTTTGTGAGAAAACGGATGCGCCGGTCGATCTCGCGCAGGCGCTTCTTGCCGTAGAGGTAGTCGCCATTTTCCGAGCGGTCGCCGTTGCTGGCCGCCCAGTGCACCACCTCGACGATCTTCGGGCGCTCGTTGTCGATCAGGTCCAGCAACTCGCCGCGCAGCCGGGCATAGCCTGCAGGTGTCATGTAGTTGCGCGACCCAGCCGGAATGGGGGGCAGCGCAGGCCCTTCGTCGTCATCGGCCTGCGTGTCGGATTCCTTGGTGAAAGCCTTGCTCATGGTGGCATGTTACCTGCGCGGCGGCACCGACTCCGGGGAGGCCCATGCCCCTCGGCTTCAGCTGTTCGCCGGGCAGGCGGACGCCTTGTTGCCGAACTCCACAAAGTTCTCGTTCATCAGCCGTGTCTTGGCCGTGGTGTAGGCACGCAAGGCCTCCTTGTCCATGTCGGCACGGATGAAAGCCACAATGCCCTCCAGCTGGGCGTCCATGCCCGCCACGAAGTACTCGCGGCTTTTCTCCAGGCACCGGGGCAGCGCCAGGCCGTGCACTTCCTGGCGCAGGGCCTGCATCGTCAGCACCGGCGTGGACAGGCCGACGCGCGGCGTGCTGCGGACCACCTGCATGGCATCCATCCACTGCTTGTGGGCCTTGTCCAGGCGCTCGTTGGCCACCACGATGGCGTGGGCCGCCTCTGCCTTGCGCTGGGCCTTCTGGTAGCCACCCCAGGCAAAAGCCGCCACCAGCAGCACGGCCAGGCCCGCCATGAAAGCGAGCGTGGACACACCCCTCGTTCTTGCGCTGTTCATTTCCATCCCTCCCGTCGGCAGCTCGATGTGGCTGCATCTTGTTGGAGCAGCAGCATAAGGCCGCAGGGGAGCGCAAGCGAGGTTCATTTCGCAAATGGGCACAGATCGGCGCCCCGGAACCAACAGCCAGGAAAGGCAAATGCAAAGGAAAAAGCCCTGATATCTTGCGATATCAGGGCTTACCTGTTGGTGCGGCTGGCAGGAATTGAACCCACGACCCCTTGGTTCGTAGCCAAGTACTCTATCCAACTGAGCTACAGCCGCTGAGCTTCAAATTATAGCATGGATTTTTCAACATTTCAAAAAATCGCTGCTTTCTGTGTTCACCACCAGAAACATCCGAAGGCATTCACAGAACTCATCTGCTGCCTGTATTGTAGTGCACCCCGGAGGGGCCTTCAGGCAAAAACGCCAAATTTATTGGCCTGCCGCCCCGCATGGGTCCGCACCGCGCCCTGGCGGAGTGCCGCGCTTGCACCGGTGCGAGGCAGCAGGCCTGCACTGGCCATTGTCGCCCTGCCCCCTGCTCGGCAGTTCCATGCAAAAAGGCCCCGAAGGGCCTTTGCAGAACCAGGTGAGCGGCGCGCCTGCGCCGACCCATTTACTGGGGCCAGATCTTGCCCTTGCTCACAAAGGCGCCCGTGCTGGTCTTGTAGCCGAAATGCACCTCGACATTGAAGGCGCGCAGGTCCGTATCGGTCAGGTCCAGCGAGGGCGTGAATTTCAGGCTCGTGGCGTTGGTGCCCAGGCTCGAGTAAGCCACCGTCTCAGGGAGCGGCAACACCAGTTGGGCCCAACCGTCGACCTTGCGGAAGAACCAGACATCCGTCGTGTAGAACAGGCCATTGGCGGGAATGCGCGCAGCAATCCAGGTGCTGATCTTCGGATTGGCAGCGACCTCAGCGGCCGACTGGGTCATCGTGATATCCAGCCTGAGGGGCTGGCCGGCGGTGGAGAGCACGGAGGTGGTGACCGTCGTGCCGGCAACCGGTGGATTGGTGGTACCACCACCCCCGCCAGGGCTTGCGGCATCGACGGGGTCAGGGAAGGGGCTGGTGGTCCAGGAGATCTTGGCGTATCCGGCCGCGTACTTGGGCATGTCGACGTCAATGGCGCCCTGGTAGTCGTACAGCGCGGCGCCGCTCAGCTGGCGCACGTAGAGCCATTTGCCCTGGTCGGTGCTGCTGCGGTTGGCATCGAGCTGGCCGCCCACGAAGCGCAGGGTGCCACCACCGTCGTGCACGACGAAATGGTCGACGTCTTCATTGACCAGGCGTGTGAACGCGGAGTCGATGCGTTCGCCGGTCTGTGCAGCTTGGTACTCACTACCGCTCAGGGCGGCGACACGGGTCGGCTCCTTGCCGTAGCGCAGTACGAAGGCCGACTGGGTGCCTTGGGCCGCATAGCCCGAGAACAGGAACGAACGGGTGCCTGCAGGAATGAATATCTTGAATTCCTTGTTCTGCATCTGGAAGCCAGTGAACTCAGGCAGGGAGAGCGATCCACCGCCAGGGAAGGCGCAGCCACCCGTGCCAAAACCGATGGCGCAACCCGTCACGCCGGTGGGCGCGTACTGCTCCTTGAAGCCGACCTTGGTGTCGAAGGTGTAAACACTGCCGGACCCCAGGGACAGGGCAATTCTGTGTGCAGACTGGTGCATCGAAACGAAGTTTGCAGCCTGGGCAAACGTGGTCACTGCAGCTAAAAACAAAACAAGTAGATACCGCATCGAATGGACTCCAAAAATAAAAATGGCTGAGCAGTGTCGGCAGGCGCCTCCCCCAGCAAGCCCACCACCTCGCAGACCAGGACGACCCAACCCTCGTGCTGGCACAGGCAACCACGCCAGCAGCCCTGAGCAGTCCAAGGCTTGCAAGAAGCGTGACATCGCGTGTCTTTGAATGTATCGATGACTTGAAGTCGTCGCAGTGACGTGGAGCACAAGTTACATGCGGACACCCGATCGGCGCAAAGTCCTACAGAGCCTAGTTTGCCAGCGCAGGCCATGGAAAAGGGCAAGGCCGACATCAGATGAGGGTTTCCCACGCCAAGGTGGCAGCCGAGGCCAATACCGCTACCGGAACGAAGCCCGCGCGGGCCATCCTGAGGCTCGCCAGCGGCCATGGCGGCCGAAGACATCCGCCACAAGGCAAGGCGGAACGTGAAGCTGCCGTGGTGATTTGCGGAAAAGAACTGGGAACTGCGAAAAACCGCTGCGGTTTTTATAGCAGCCTATCCAGGCTGTATATGGTAGGGCGTGAGGGACTTGAACCCGCGACCAAAGGATTATGAGTCCTCTGCTCTAACCAACTGAGCTAACGCCCCGTGTACCTGACCGAAGACGGGGCACGCGGTATTGTAGGGGGTATCCAGGCGCTCAGCGGCGGTGGCTGAGGGCGTTGGACACCAGCTTGGAGGTGATGTCCACGATCTGGATCATGCGGTCGTAGGGCATGCGCGTGGGGCCGATCACGCCGAGCGTGCCGACCACCTTGCCATCCACCTCGTAAGGTGAGCTCACGATGGAGAGTTCCTCGAAGGGCACGACCTGGCTTTCGCCACCGATGTAGATGCGCACGCCCTCGGCCTGGCTGGAAAAATCCATGAGGCGCAGGATCTGCGTCTTCTGCTCGAAGAGATCGAAGGCGCGTCGCAAGTTGCCCATGTCGCTGGAGAAATCGCTTACCGACAACAGGTTGCGCTCGCCCGAGATGACCACCTCGTCCTGCGCCTCGCCCTCCGAGCCCACGTTGACGGCCGCCTGCATGAGCGTGCCGATCTCGCCGCGCAACGCGTCTACCTCGGATTTGAGGCGCTCGCGTACCTGCTCCATGGCCAGGCCGGCGTAGTTGGCGTTGAGGAAATTGGCGGCCTCGATGAGCTGCGACTGCGAATGGTCGATGTCGGTGAAGATCACACGGTTTTGCACGTCGCCCTCGGGCGAGACGATGATCACCAGGAAGCGCCGCTCCGACAGCCGGAGGAATTCGATGTGCCGGAACACCGAGGTGCGCCGTGGTGCCATCACCACACCCACGAACTGCGACAGGTTGGACAGCAGGTTGGCGGCGTTGGCGATCACCTTCTGCGGCTGCTCGGGTGCCAGCGGGGGTGAAATCAAAGGGTCACGCTGCACGGTCAACATGGTGTCCACGAACAGGCGGTAGCCCTTTGCCGTGGGAATGCGCCCCGCAGAGGTGTGCGGGCTGGCGATCAGGCCCAGTTCCTCCAGGTCGGCCATCACGTTGCGGATGGTCGCCGGCGACAGGTCCATGCCGGAGGCGCGCGAGAGCGTGCGCGAGCCGATGGGCTGCCCATCGGCTATGTAGCGCTCCACGAGCGCTTTGAGCAACAACTTGGCGCGGTCATCGAGCATGCGGTCGATTTTAATGAGGGAAGTGGGTGATTCCCTGTCGGGTTTCGTCTATCGTTGTACGGAGCAGTCCGCATGGGATGCACTAGCATTAAACACCGAGCACGGTTTGGGCCGTTTCAGCTGGCGCCTTCGCGGCCCACGGCGGCCGCAGCGGCACATGCAAGGCCCCGCCCAGGCCCAGTGTTCCTACAACAATGATGTAATTTGACGATGACCTCCAATTTCCGCCATGTAGCGCTCATCGGCAAGTACCAGCAGGCACCGGCTACGGCTGCAGTTGCCTCGTCCATGACCGAGAGCTCGCGCCAGGCCCTGCAGGACATCGCCCAGTTTCTGCAGGGCCAGGGCTGCACCGTGGTGCTGGAGGCCGAGACCGCCGCCAACACCGGCCTGACCGGTTACGCGGCGATGGACGTGGACACCATCGGCACCCAGTGCGACCTGGGGCTGGTGGTGGGGGGCGACGGCACCATGCTGGGCATAGGCCGGCAACTGGCGCGCCACAAGACACCGTTGATCGGCATCAACCAGGGGCGGCTGGGCTTCATCACCGACATTCCCTTTGACACCTACCAGGCCACCCTGCCCCCGATGCTGCAGGGCGAGTACGAAGAAGACCTGCGCCCGCTGATGCACGCCCGCGTGGTGCGCGACGGCCAGGTGGTCTTCGAGGCACTGGCCATGAACGACGTGGTGGTGAACCGCGGCGCCACCTCGGGCATGGTGGAGCTGCGCGTGGAAGTGGGTGGCCGCTTCGTGGCCAACCAGCGGGCCGACGGCCTGATCATCGCCTCGCCCACGGGCTCCACGGCCTACGCGCTGTCGGCCGGCGGGCCCATGCTGCACCCCTCGATCCCCGGCTGGGTGCTGGTGCCGATCGCACCGCACACCTTGTCCAACCGGCCCATCGTGCTGTCGGATGCCACCGAGATCGCCGTCGAGGTGGTCAGCGGCCGCGACGTGAGCGCCAATTTCGACATGCAGTCATTGGCCTCGCTGCTGCACGGCGACCGCATCCTGGTGCAGCGCTCCGAGCACTGCGTGCGCTTTCTGCACCCGCTGGGCTGGAACTACTTTGCCACCCTGCGCAAGAAGCTGCGCTGGAACGAAGGGGGCTCCTGACCATGGCCCTGAGGCGCATCACGCTGCGTGATTTCGTCATCGTCCAATCGCTGGAGCTGGAGCTGCAGAGTGGCTTCACCGTGCTCACCGGCGAGACCGGGGCCGGCAAGTCCATCCTCATCGACGCTGTGCAACTGGTGCTCGGCGCCCGGGCCGATGCCGCGCTGGTGCGCGAAGGCTGTGCGCGCACCGACGTGTGCGCCGAATTCGACGCGCCCGGCCACATCCGGCCCTGGCTCGAAAAGGCGGGGCTGGAGGGCGAGGACCTGTTGCTGCTGCGCCGCACGGTGGACACCCAGGGCAAGAGCCGCGGCTGGATCAACGGCACGCCCGCCACGGCCACGCAACTGCGCGCGCTCGGTGAGCTGCTGCTGGACATCCACGGCCAACACGCCTGGCAGAGCCTGACCCGGCCTGAATCGGTGCGCGGCCTGCTCGACGCCTACGCCGGAACCAGCGACCGACCCACCGTCGAGCGCTGGAACCGGTGGCGCCAGGACCAGAAGGCCCTGGCCCAGGCCCGCGCTGCCCAGGCCACCCTGCAGCAGGAGCGCGAGCGCCTGCAGTGGCAGATTGCCGAAGTAGACAAGCTGGCCCCGGGCGATGACGAGTGGCCCGAGCTCGACGCGCAGCACAAGCGCCTGTCCAACGCCTCGGCGCTGATGGATGCGGCCAACGCCGCCATCGCCGCCTTGTCCGGCGACGATGGGGGCGGCGCGCTGGAAGGCCTCTCCCGCGCGCAGGACCTTCTGCAGGACCACGAGCACCTCGAAGCCGAATTTGCCAGCGCCGCCGACATCCTCAACTCCGCCGTGGCGCAGGCCGGCGATGTGGTGCATTCGCTGCACGCCTACCTGCGCCACAACGACCTGGACCCCGAGCGCCTGGCCGCCGTGGATGCGCGCCTGTCGCTGTGGATGACGCTCTCGCGGCGCTACAAGCGCAGCCCCGTGGAGCTGCCCGCATTGCTGCACGGCTGGAAGGCCGAGCTGCAGCAGCTCGACGCCGCAGCCGACCTGATGGCCCTGGAAAAGGCCGAAACCGCCAGCGCCCGTGCCTACCAGGCCGCCGCGCGCGCCCTGTCGCTGGCGCGGGCCAAGGGCGCCCCCCGGCTGTCGGCCGCCATCACCCACGCCATGCAGGGCCTGGGCATGGCCGGCGGCCAGTTCGAGGTGGCCCTGGGCAAGCTGGCCGAGCCTGCCGCCCACGGCACGGACGACGTGGCCTTCCTCGTGGCGGGCCACCCGGGCGCAAGCCCCCGGCCCATCGGCAAGGTGGCCTCGGGCGGCGAGCTGTCGCGCATCTCCCTGGCGATCTCGGTCACCACCAGCGCCCTGGGCGAGGCGCCCACGCTGATCTTCGACGAGGTGGACTCGGGTGTGGGCGGGGCCGTGGCCGACACCGTGGGCCGGCTCATGCAGCAACTGGGACGCGACCGCCAGGTGCTCACCGTGACCCACCTGCCCAAGGTGGCCGCGCGCGCCGACCACCACCTGGTGGTCTCCAAGCGCAGCGGCGCCAAGGGCACGGCCAGCCAGGTGGTGGCCGTGCAGGGCAAGGACCGCATCTCCGAAGTGGCCCGCATGCTGGGCGGCGACGATTCCAGCAAGGCCACCGTGGCCCACGCGCGTGAGATGCTCGATGTCGCTCCGCCACCGGCGCCAGTTGCGCCGCCCGCCCGCAGCCCCAAGAGGAAGATCACGAAAAAGGCAACCGATGGCGCTTGAGATTGTGCTGATCACGGGCATGTCCGGCTCCGGCAAGTCGGTGGCACTGCATGCCCTGGAGGATGCGGGCTACTACTGCGTGGACAACCTGCCGCCCGAGCTGCTGCCCGCCTTCGTGGCATTGGAGCACCGCCACCACGGCAACCGGGTTGCCATCGCCATGGACGTGCGCAGCGCCACCTCCCTGCCACTGGTGCCGCTGGAGCTTGACCGGCTGCGCAAGCAGGGAGTGGTGGTGCACTCGCTGTTCCTTGATGCGACCATCGACACGCTGGTTCGGCGTTTTTCCGAAACGCGCCGGCGCCACCCGCTGTCGCACGACGAACTGACTCCGGACACCCTCAAGCAGGGCCGGCGCGCGCTGGTGCAGATCATCGAGCTCGAGCGCGAGCTGCTGGCTGACCTGCGCGAGGAGGCGCACGTCATCGACACCAGCGCCATCCGCTCCTCGCAACTGCAAAGTTACGTAAAGACGCTGATGGCGACGGCGCCGGGGCAGCTGACCCTGGTGTTCCAGTCCTTCGCCTTCAAGCGCGGCATACCGGTGGATGCGGACTACGTGTTCGACGTGCGCATGCTGCCCAATCCGCACTACGAGCCCGAGCTGCGCGACCAGACGGGGCTGGACGCCCCCGTGGCCGACTTCCTGCGCGCGCAACCGGACGTGTCGCTGATGCAGGGGCACATCGAGGGCTTCCTGGCCCACTGGCTGGAGATGCTGGACCGCAACCACCGCAGCTATGTGACGGTGGCCATCGGCTGCACCGGTGGCCAGCACCGCTCGGTGTACCTGGTGGAGCGCCTGGCCGAGGCCTTTGGCAAGCGCTGGGCCACCCTGCGACGCCACCGCGAACTCGACGGGCGCTGAGCGGGCGCGCCTTACAGCAGGCCGCCGAAGAGATTGCCCAGCAGCTTGCGGATGGGCGCGGGCAGCCCCATCCCTTCCCACTCGCTGGCGCTGAACCAGCCGCCCTCCCCGGTCGCGTCGAGCGCCACGGGCACGCTGAGCACCACGGGGTGCAAGTGCAGGTCCCGGTGCGTCAGCACATGCATGAAGCCGCCCAGCGCCTCGGTTTGCCCCGGCGCCACCGGCACCGGCAGGTGCGCCAGATGGTCGTGCACGTGCGCCTCGTCGGCGAACACCGGCAGGCAGAACAGCCCGGCCCAGATGCCCGAATCGGGTCGGCGCTCCAGCCACACACGGCCCTCACCATCGCGCATCACCAGCAGCCACCACGATTCGGCCCGGCGCTTGAGCTTGCGCGTGCGCACCGGGTAGCGCTCGGCATCGCCGGCCTGGCCAGCCACGCAGATGTCCAGCAGCGGGCAGGGCGGGCAGTCGGGCGCGCGCGGGCTGCACAGCGAGGCGCCCAGGTCCATCAGCCCCTGGGTGTAGCGCGGCATGGCGTTGGCGAGGTCGTCCACGGGCAGCAGCGCCTCGGCCCGGTCCCAGAGCAGGCGCTCGTTCTTGGCCACGGCCAGGTCGGCGTCGAAGCCCAGCACCCGCGTGAGCACGCGGCGCACATTGGCATCGAGGATGGGCGTGCGTTCGGCAAAGCAAAAGGAGGCAATCGCCCCGGCCGTGGAGCGGCCGATACCCGGCAAGGTGGCCAGCACCTCGGCCGTGCGCGGGAAGGCCCCGCCGTGCAGGGCCACCACGGCCTGGGCGCAGGCGTGCAGGTTGCGTGCGCGGCTGTAGTAACCCAGGCCGCTCCACAGGCCCATGACCTCGTCCTGCGGGGCAGCGGCCAGGGCCTGCACGTCGGGGAATTTTTCGAGGAAGCGGGCGTAGTAGCCCAGCACGGTGCCCACCTGGGTCTGCTGCAGCATGATCTCGGACAGCCAGACCCGGTAGGGGTCGCGCGTGTTTTGCCAGGGCAGGTGGTTGCGCCCGGCCGTCGCCTGCCAGCGCACCACGCGCTGGGCCACCCCACCCGCCCGCGCGTGCATCAAAGCGGCAGGGCCACGTCCACGGGGGACTCTTCGGCTGCGGCCTGCTCGGCGTCCGGTGGCGCAATCAGCTGCGAGGTCAGCTCCTGCAGGCGGTGCTCCAGCTGGATGAGTTCACCCTCGCCCTGCTCGATCTCGGCGATGCGCTCCACCAAGCCGCTGGCGGCCTGCTGAATGCGGTCCACCGCCTCCATGCGGCGGGCAAAGCTGCGGCGCCGCTCGCGCAACTGCGCGTCGAGCTGCGCCGTGGCGGACTTGCTCCACAGCTCCAGGTCGTTGGCAGCGGATTCGTACACCGTGCGCAGGCGCATGGCCAGGGCGCGCACCAGGCGCTCTGAAAACTCGGGCTGGGCCAGCTTGAGCGAATTGCCCAGGCCCAGGTACTGCAGGTGGCTTTGCTCGATCTGCGAGAGGTCATGCGCAAAATGCTCCAGCTGCGGCGGCGGCGGCACCTGCAGCGAGAAACCGAACTCGGCGTTGAGCTGGCGGAAGGTGCCGCCCAGCATGGCCTGTATCTCGGTGCCCGAAGCCTGGGCCTTGTCCAGCGTGCCGCGCAGCTTGTCGAAGGTCTGCACATAGATCTTCTTCACGCCCAGCTTGAGGCCCTTTTGCTGCAGCAGTTGCGCCAGCTCGGCCAGCTCCACCTTGAGGGCCTTGGAGCCCAGTTGCTGGAACACGTCGCGCAGCAGCTTGAGGTGCACGGCGCGCACGGCCTGGATCTTGGAGGCGGAGAGATCGAACTCGTGCTGCTCCTGCTCGATGCGCTGGCGCATGGATTCAATGACCGAGGCATTCTTGCCGCGCAGGCTGCGCAGCTCGGCCATCTGGTCGTCCAGGTCGCGCCGGCGGATGTTGATGACCCGCGCCGTCTCGGCACGCAGGCCGGCCACGCCCGTGGCCACTGCCGCGCGCAGGATGGCCTGGCGCTGGCCCATGATGCCCTTGGCCAGCACTTCTTCGAGCACGGGCAGGCCGCTGGTCTCCAGCAGCAGGTCGTCGGCGGTGATCTTGGCGACCAGGCCCTTCTGCGCGGAAACGGGCACCACCTTCTCCACCGCCACGCCCAGCATCTCGGCGGCCGTGCTGCGCTGGCGGTCCATCTGCGCCTGGATCTGCTCGGCGGAGTTGAGCGTGTCCCACAGGGTATCGATCTTGTTGAGCACGACCAGGCGGGCGTCCATGCTCTCAGCCGAGGTGGCCAGGTGCTCGCGCCAGATGGACAGGTCCGAGCGGGTCACCCCGGTGTCGGCGCTCAGGATGAACACCACGGCATGGGCCTGGGGAATCAGGTTCACCGTGAGCTCGGGCTCGGCCCCCACGGCGTTCAGGCCCGGGGTGTCCAGGATCACCAGCCCCTGCTTGAGCAGCGGGTGGGGAATGTTGATGATCGCGTGGCGCCACATGGGCACCTCGACCAGGCCATTGGCATCGGGAATCGGGTTCTCGTCCACCAGGTCGTCGTGCCAGAAACCCAGCGCGCGGGCGTTGTCCAGGCTCACGCGGCGCACTTCGGCCACCTTTTCGAGGGCCTTGGCGATCTGGTCGGCGTCGTTCACGTCCAGCGGGATCTCGTGCCAGCGATCGGGCCGCATGCGCCATTCGGCCAGGCCGTGCATCTGCAGGCGTGTCTCGATGGGCAAGAGGCGCAGACTGGGGGCGAACTCGGCGTCGTAGCCCAGCTCGGTGGGGCACATGGTGGTGCGCCCCGCGCTGGCGGGCATGATGCGCCGGCCATAGTCGGCGAAGAAGATCGCATTGATCAGCTCGGACTTGCCGCGCGAGAACTCGGCAACGAACGCAACCATCACCTTGTCGGTGCGGACCTGACTCTCCAGGCGCTGCAGTCGCTCCTGGACGGATGCGTCCATCAGCTCGTGGGAGGACATCCACTCAGCCAGCTGCTTGAGCTGCTGAGCGAACGCACGTCTCCACGCGCCATGCTGGTCAAACTGCTCGTTGAATGAAGGTCCCACTTTGCTCCCGGCGTTCGATAACGACTGTTTCTGAACAAACAAAATATAGCATCGACTGCGCGCCAGCCATAGCTGTGGATGGTGCTTATGTACCACCCCGGCCGGGCCGGGCCATTTTTGCGCCCAAGCGGCAACCGGCCGGCACGGTGCCCGTCCGTGTCATGCCCGCTGGCAGCGGGGGCAGAAATAGCTGCTGCGCTGGCCCTGGCGAAGCGCCTTGATGGGCGTGCCGCAGACCTTGCAGGGCGCGCCCTCGCGCCCGTAGACATTGGCGTGGGCCTGGTAGCTGCCATAGGCGCCGTCGGCGTTGGAGAAATCCTTGAGCGTGCTGCCGCCCAACTCCACGGCGCGCTCCAGCACCTGTCGTATGGCCGCATGCAGCCTTCCCATTCTGGCCGGGCCAATGCGTGCCGACGGTGTCTGTGGGCGAATACCCGACAGAAACAGTACCTCCGACGCATAGATGTTGCCGACCCCCACCACGACCTTGCCCCCGAGCAGCATCTGCTTGATAGGGGTACGGCTGGCCTTGATGCCGCGGCTGAACGCATCCAGGGAGAAATCGTCGGACAGAGGCTCCATACCGAGGCCGCCGAGCAGCTTGGCCGCCACCGGGTCGGCCTCGCCCGCTGCGTGCACCACCGCGCCGAAGCGACGGGGATCGTGCAGGCGCAAGGTGCCCTGGGTGGTGACCAGGTCGAAATGGTCATGGGGCCCCGGCGGCGGCAGGCCCAGCGCAAACCGCAGGCTGCCGGACATGCCCAGGTGCACCAGCAAAATACCCTGGTCCAGGTCCACCAGCAGGTACTTGCCCCGGCGGCGCACGCCCGAGACACTGCGCCCGACCAAGGCACCGCCATCGCCCCCCAACGGCCAGCGCAGCGGCTTGCCCACGCGCACGGCCGTGACCTGGGCGCCGGCAATGGCCTGCGCAAAACTGCGCCGCGTTACTTCCACTTCGGGCAACTCAGGCATCCAAAGCCCTCACAAACAGGTTGTCATGCATGGATTATTATGGGTCGATGGTGCCTTCAAACTACTTTCGGTCTGCCGTCCTGACAGTTGCTCTCGCAGCAATGACCACGGCGGGCCTTGCCCAGCAACCCGGCAGTGTGGCGCCACGGGCGGCCGAGCCGGCGCCCGATGACACCCCCAGCAGCAACCCTGCGCTGGACGCAGAGCTGTTCTATGAAATCCTCATGGGCGAGATCAACGCCCGCACCGGTGAGGCAGGCACAGGCTATGCCCTCATGCTGGAAGCGGCGCGGCGCACCAACAACCCCCAGCTCTACCAGCGGGCCGCTGACATGGCCTTGCAGGCGCGCGCGGGCGACCACGCACTGGTAGCCGCCAAGGCCTGGCGCGAAGCCCAGCCGGACTCGCGCGAGGCCAACCGCTATGTGCTGCAGATCCTGATCGCCCTGAACCGCATCGGCGAGACCCCGGAACTGCTGCGCCAGGAACTGGCCCAGGCCCCCGTCCAGGCCAAACCCGCCATCCTGGGCATCGTGCCCCAGATGTTCGCCCGTGCCAGCGACAAGCCCCTGGCCGCTAAGGTGGTCGAGCAGGCCCTGGCAGACGAGCTGGCCAAGCCCGCCAATGCGGCAGCCGCGCACATTGCCATCGGGCGTGTGCGCCTGGCCGCCGGCGACAAGACCGGCGCGCTGGCCAGTGCCCGCGCTGCCCAGATCCTGGACCCCACCAGCGAAGGCCCCGCCCGGCTTGGCATGGAACTGCAGGAAGAGAGCGTGCCCGAAGGGGAAGCGCTGGTGACCCGCTATTTCGCCAGCCAGCCGCAGGCCACACCCGACATGCAGATGGCCTACTCGCGTGTGCTGCTCGGCCAGCAGAAGTACGCCGAGGCCAAGGTCCAGCTCGAAGCCGTGACCCGCGCCAAGCCAGACCTGCCCGAGCCCTGGCTGGTCCTGGCCACGCTGCAGCTGCAGGACAACCGGCTGGACCTGGCCGAAACCTCGCTCAAGCGCTTCCTGACGCTCATCGAGGGCCCGGACATTAACCGCGAAGCACGCCAGCGCAGCCTCAACCAGGCCTACCTGCTGTACGCGCAGATCGCCGAAAAGCGCGGGGATTTCGCAGCGGCCGAAGGCTGGCTGGCCCGCATCGAGAATTCGAGCGAGCTGTTCAGCGCCCAGAGCCGCCGGGCCTCACTGCTGGCCAAGCAGGGCAAGATCGCCCAGGCCCGCGCACTGCTGCGCGCCCTGCCCGGCGTGACCGAGGACGACAAGCGCATGAAGCTGCTGGCCGAAGTACAGCTGCTGCGAGACCAGCGCCTGTTCAAGGAAGCCTACGAGGTGCAGACCGAGCTCGTGGCCCTAGCCCCGGAGGACGGCGAACTGCTGTACGACCAGGCCATGCTGGCCGAGAAGGTCGGCCAGTTCGACACCATGGAAAAGCTGCTGCGCCAGATCATTGCGCGCCAGCCGGACTACCACCACGCCTACAACGCGCTGGGCTATTCGCTGGCCGAGCGCGGCCAGCGCCTGCCCGAGGCCCGGCAACTGATCGCCAAGGCCCTGGAGCTGGCACCGGGCGACCCCTTCATCACCGACAGCCTGGGCTGGGTGGAGTTCCGCATGGGCAACAAGGCCAAGGCGCGCAGCCTGCTCGAAACCGCGTTCAAGTCCCGGCCCGACGCCGAGATCGCCGCCCACCTGGGTGAAGTGGTCTGGAGCATGGGCGAGCGCGACAAGGCCCTGGGCATCTGGCGCGAAGGCCTGCGCCTGAACCCCGAGAACGACAGCCTCAAGGACACCTTGAAACGTCTGGGGGCGAAGCCCTGATGCGCCTTCTTGCCGGCAATGGCAACCCCTTCGCGCTGCGCCAATGGATGGCATGGCTGGCCCTGGCCTGCACCCTGTGGCTCACAGGCTGCGCCCAGCCGCCCCGGGCGGCCGAGTCCGGCGCCGCATCGTGGTCGGGCCGCCTGTCGCTGCAGGTGGAGGGGCAGGCATCGCAATCGTTCTCCTCGCTGTTCGACCTGCAGGGCAGCCCCGACAAGGGCGAGTTGGTGCTCACCAGCCCGCTGGGTAACACGCTGGCGCGGCTGCAGTGGGAAGCCGGGCGCGCACAGCTCACCACCGGGCAGGAAACCCGCGAGTCCACCTCGCTCGACGAATTGCTGCGCCAGGCCACCGGCACCGCCATCCCGGTCGCTGCCATCTTCGAATGGCTCAATGGCAACCAGGCCACCGCCACTGGCTGGCAGGCCGACCTCTCGGGCAGCGCCGACGGCCGGCTGGTGGCCCGGCGCCACGACCCCACCCCTGAAGCCACGCTGCGCATCGCCTTCAGCCGCTGAGCGGCGCCCTGCCCCCCTTTCTTCCCATGCACGCGCTGTACGACGTACCGGCTCCGGCCAAGCTCAATCTTTTTCTGCACATCACAGGCCGGCGCGCCGATGGCTACCACCTGCTGCAGTCGGTGTTCATGCTCATCGACTGGTGCGACACCCTGCACTTCGAGCGCCGGCCCGGCGGCGCGCTGAGCCGCGAAGACCTGGGCCCGGCCCTGCCCGAGATGGACCTGGTGCTGCGCGCAGCCCACGCCCTGCAGGCGGCCACGGGCTGCACCGAGGGTGCACACATCGGCATCACCAAGCGCATCCCCGCCCAGGCTGGCATGGGCGGCGGCTCGTCGGACGCAGCCAGCACGCTGCTGGCGCTGAACCGCCTGTGGGGCCTGAACCTGTCGCGCCAGGCGCTGCAGAAGATCGGCCTGGCCCTTGGCGCAGACGTTCCGTTTTTTTTATGCGGCACGAACGCTTTTGTCGAAGGAATTGGTGAGACAATCACGCCGCTTGAGAATGCACAGCAACTTCCGAAAGCACGCTTCGCGGTCGTCAAGCCCGCAGCAGGATTGGAGACAAAAGCAATTTTTTCTTCGCCGAGTTTGAAACGTGATTCTGGCTGTGCTACAATTTTAGGCTTTGCTGCAACACACTTTGACTTCGGTCGAAACGATCTGCAGCCAGTTGCCGAGGCACTGTGCCCCGATGTTACGCAAGCCCTTTCGTGGCTTTCGCAGCGCGGGATGCGACCCAGGATGACAGGCTCAGGAAGTGCTGTGTTTGCACAAATGCCACATGCGATGGATCTTCAAGGCGCCCCCGGCGACTGGCAGATCAGGGCATGTGACAATCTGATAGTTCATCCTCTGGCAGGGTGGGCATCAGACGAGAATTTCGGTTAGCTGCTTTCGGCAGTTGACCCGTGTAGGGGAGTCGCCAAGCTGGTTAAGGCACCGGATTTTGATTCCGGCATGCGAAGGTTCGAATCCTTCTTCCCCTGCCAAATATCTACTCGCGTAGTACGGGCTTTTTTTTCAGACCGCTGGGACGCTCATGCAAGGCAATCAACCCGACTTCATGGTATTCACCGGCAATGCCAATCCTGGCATGGCAGCTGAAATTGCCCAACACCTCGGGACCACCCTCGGCGCTGCCGATGTGGGCCGGTTCTCCGACGGTGAAGTGACCGTCGAGATCAAGCAGAACGTCCGTGCGCGCGATGTGTTCGTGGTGCAGTCCACCTGCGCCCCGACCAATGAAAACCTGATGGAACTGCTGATCATGGTCGATGCGCTCAAGCGTGCCTCGGCAGAGCGCATCAGCGCCGTGATCCCCTACTTCGGCTACGCCCGCCAGGACCGCCGCCCCCGCTCGTCGCGCGTGCCCATCACCGCCAAGGTGGTGGCCAACATGCTGCAGGCCGTGGGCGTGGCCCGCGTGCTGACCATGGACCTGCACGCCGACCAGATCCAGGGCTTCTTCGACATCCCGGTGGACAACATCTACGCATCGCCCGTGCTGCTCGGCGACCTGCGCCAGAAGAACTACGAAGACCTGATCGTGGTCTCGCCCGACGTGGGTGGCGTGGTGCGCGCCCGTGCACTGGCCAAGCAGCTCAATTGCGACCTGGCCATCATCGACAAGCGCCGCCCCAAGGCCAACGTGTCCGAAGTCATGCACGTGATCGGCGAGATCGAAGGCCGCAACTGCGTGATCATGGACGACATGATCGACACAGCAGGCACGCTGGTGAAGGCCGCCGAGGTACTCAAGGAGCGTGGCGCCAAGAAGGTGTACGCCTACTGCACCCACCCCATTTTCTCGGGTCCTGCCATCGAACGCATCGCCAAGGGCTCGGCCCTCGATGAAGTGGTGGTGACCAACACGATTCCCTTGAACGACAACGCCAAGGGATGCGCAAAAATCCGCCAGCTCTCCGTGGCCCCGCTGATCGCCGAAACGATCCAGCGCATTGCCAAGGGCGAGTCGGTGATGAGTCTGTTCTCGGACCAGGACAACCTGTTCTGACATGCCCCGGGCCTCGCAGGAGGCCCTCGGCTTTGCAAGATGGTTGACATCAAGCCTCCTTCGGGAGGCTTGTCCGTTGGTTCGGGAACGCAATGTGGCCTGCCTGCCCCCTGGGGCAAAGCAGGCCTTTTTAAAACAGGGCAAGACTGGTCGCGGTCTGTCCTTTTCAGGAGCTAGTTATGAACTTCGTCGCTTTTGAGCGCGCCAAGCAAGGTACGGGTGCGAGCCGCCGTCTGCGCAATTCGGGCAAGACGCCTGGCATCGTCTACGGCGGTACTGCCGAACCCCAACTGATCGAGATCGACCACAACGCACTGTGGCACGCCCTCAAGAAGGAAGCCTTCCACTCCAGCGTGCTGGACATGGAAGTGGCCGGCGCCACCAGCAAGGTTCTGCTGCGTGACGTGCAATACCACCCCTACAAGCAACTCGTGCTGCACATCGACTTCCAGCGCGTGGATGCCAAGACCAAGCTGCACATGAAGGTGCCACTGCATTACAGCGGCGCTGAAGAGTCCAAGGCTGTCAAGGTCGACAACTGCCTGGTGAACCCCGTCGTGAACGAACTCGACGTGACCTGCATGCCTTCGGACCTGCCTGAATTCATCGCCGTGGACCTGTCCACGCTCGAAAAGGGTGCTTCGCTGCACCTCAAGAGCATCAAGCTGCCAAAGGGCGTGACCCCCGTGATCCGCGGTGGCCAGAACAACCCCGTGCTGGTCTCCGTGACCAACCCGGTCGTGGTTGTCGAAACCCCTGTGGAAGCCGCTCCTGCTGCGGACGCCAAAGGCAAGGGCAAGGGCAAGAAGTAATTCTTGGCTTTTTCCTGGCCGGAGCAGTGCTGCCTTTCTGGTGGTGCTGCTTCCAGCAACAAAACGGCTCACTTCGGTGGGCCGTTTTTGTTTGTGCTGCGTGCGAAGACATGCTTGGCTGTGGTTGCTGATTGCCTTGATGAAGGGCAGAGGCCGGGATGTGCGCCGCCGGGCGCACATCCCGGCCTCCGCCCTCAGCAAGCAACAGAAGCAACCACTGCCAGCAGAGCGAAGGCAGCAAGCCTCCACCACGCCCCGCACACCAAGCACCAAGCACCAAGCCTACCCAGATATCAAACCAACCGCCGCAGCCTGCTTTCCAGTTCAGCCACTTCTGATTCCAGCGCAACCACCATCCACCCCACCTCCTCCAACGCCGCCCGGTACAACGGCAACACCACACTCACCCGAAACGGCACCGAAAACCCCACCCGCCTCACCACCACCCCCTCCCCCGCCACCGCCAGCCCCGTGAGCGGATTCACGATAGCCACCCCCAAGCCCCGCTGCACCATCGCGCACACAGCCACCGCACTGTGTGTCTCCATGCGCATCACCCGCTGCACACCGGCCTCGCCGAACAGGGCATCGATCTGGCGGCGGTAGGGGTCGTCCGCCGAGAGGCTCACGAACGGCTGGTCCGCAAAATCCGCCAGCTGCAGCACCGGCCGAGCGGCCAGAGCATGCCCCGCCGGCAGCACCGCCACCTCGTCCAGGGTCAGCAGCAAATGCGAGCGCGTGCCGGGTGGGCTCGAGAGCTGTTCGCTCAGCCCCATGTCGAAGCGCTGGGCGGTCATCCACTCTTCCAGCAGTGGCTTCTCCTGGGGCGTGACGGAGACACGGGCGCCCGGATGCTCGGCCAGCATGCGTGCGGCGGCCCCGGGCAGCAGGGCATGGGACAGCGCCGGCAGGCACAACACGGACAAGGACTGCGCGGCGCCGGCAGAGCGCCCCAGGGACACGGCACGGTCCACCACGCGGTCCAGGCCTTGCCAGGAGCGCTGCACTTCCTCCCACAGCGCCAGCGCCCGGGCATGGGGACGCAAACGTCCCTGAACGCGGTCGAACAGCGTGTAGCCCAGCATGGATTCGAGCCGCGCGAGCTCACGGCTCACGGTCGGCTGGGAAGTGTGCAGAAGTTCGGCCGCACCCGTCACGCTGCCGGCCACCATGACGGCACGAAAGGTCTCGATGTGGCGGTGGGTGATGCGAAGGGCGTTGTCGTCGCTGGAGTTCATGACAAGAATCATATCGAAAATGAATGGATATAAAAAACAAGGCATTGGACTGAATGACTTCAGCGGGGCATCATCCTGTCCAGACGTTCACCATCCTCTTTTTTCTGCGCCTGGAGCACTGCCCGCCATGTCCAACCCTTTCTCGCCTGAACAACTGTGGTCCCTGGCCGGCCAGTTCGGCACCCCGCTGTGGGTGTACGACGCCGCCACCATCCGCCAGCGCATCGCCCAGGTGTCCAACTTCGACACCGTGCGCTTCGCGCAGAAGGCCTGCTCCAACATCCACATCCTGAAGCTCATGCGCGAGCAGGGCGTGAAGGTGGATGCAGTCTCGCGCGGCGAGATCCTGCGCGCGCTGGCGGCCGGCTACCAGGCGGGTGGCGAGCCCTCGGAGATCGTGTTCACGGCTGACCTGTTCGATGCCGACACGCTGGCCTGCGTGGTCGAGCACGGCGTGCCGGTCAACGCCGGCTCCATCGACATGCTGCACCAGCTGGGCCAGGCATCGCCGGGCCACGCCGTGTGGCTGCGCATCAACCCCGGCTTCGGCCATGGCCACAGCAACAAGACCAACACCGGCGGCGAGCACAGCAAGCACGGCATCTGGCACACCGACCTGCCGGCGGCGCTGGCCGCTATAAAGCAGCACGGCCTCAAACTCACGGGCCTGCACATGCACATCGGCTCGGGCGTGGACTACGCCCACCTGGCCGAGGTCTGCGGCGCCATGGTGGAGCTGGTGCGCACAGCGCATGCGGCCGGACACGACCTGCACGCCATCTCGGCCGGCGGCGGCCTGTCCATCCCCTACCGCAGCGGCGACCCGGTGATCGACACGCAGCACTACCACGGCCTGTGGGACACGGCGCGCCAGCAGGCCGAGGCCATCGTCGGCCACAAGCTGGGCCTGGAGATCGAACCCGGGCGCTTCCTGGTGGCCGAGTCGGGGGTTCTGCTGGGCGAAGTGCGCGCCACCAAGAACGCGGGCAGCAACCACTTCGTGCTCGTGGACACGGGCTTCAACGAACTGATGCGCCCCTCCATGTACGGCAGCTACCACGCCATGCAGGTGCTGCGCCGCGATGGCAGCACTGCCGCAGCGCGCCCCACGGTGGTGGCTGGCCCGCTGTGCGAGTCGGGCGACGTGTTCACCCAGGGCGATGGCGGCGTGGTGCTGCCGCGCGACCTGCCTGCGGCCCAGGTGGGCGACATGCTGGTGATCCACGACACGGGCGCTTACGGGGCCTCCATGTCCTCCAACTACAACACGCGGCCGCTGATCGCCGAGGTGCTGGTCGATGCCGGCCAGGCCCGGCTGATCCGCCGGCGCCAGACGGTACAGGAGCTGCTGGCACTGGAAGAAGGGCTGTAACAACAGTGCGGCGGCATGGCGCCGGCCCCTGCAAGGCCGGTAGGCTCGGGCCTACGCAGGGGCGCCGCGTTGGAGGACAGGCGAGGACAGGGGCCGGGAATACAGTGAAGTCACTTATCCACTTCCACCCGTTTCCAAGGAGATCACCATGCCCATCATTCTCTGGCTGCTCGGCGTCCCACTGTCCCTCGTCCTGCTTTTGATGCTGTTCGGGGTGTTTTGATCCCGCGCCCCCACGGGCGCAGCGCAAAACGCAAGAAGCCGTATCCGCCTACTGAAGGCGGATGCGGCTTTTTTGCTGCGCGGCACCGTTTGCGCAGGCCGCTTCACCGCTGATCGCCACCTGCCTTTTAATGTTTGCCGATGGCCTCGGTCGCCGCTAGGCTGGTTGCTTCCATGCCCTGGTCCACCCCTTTCGGCGCGTCAGACAAGGGACATGGAAACACCGCAAGGAGCCTGCCATGCAAGCGGAAGAACGGACCATTGTCGAACTCGAGTACCCGGGCGAGTACCTGAGCCGCCTGGGCACCATCGAGACCAAGACCTGCAAGATCCGCCTGTCGCGCAGGGGCCAGGGCCTTTTGGCGCGCATGTACGCCAGCCGGGGCTACAAGATGCAGGCCACACTGACGCACGACTTTGACCTGAGCAGCCTGGTGGTGCAGATCGACGGGCAGCCCGCAGGCACCATCTCCGTGCGGTTCGATGACGGAGACCTGGCTGCGGCAGAGCAGTTTCCCGAATTCATCGGCGAGATGCGCGGGCGCGGCGCCCGCGTCTGCGAGATCGGCAAGCTCGCCATGGACCCGGGCGTGCGCTCCAAGCAGGTGCTGGGCGCCATCTTCCACATCGCCTTCATCGTGGCCTTCCGCGCACGCCGGGCTACCGACATCGTGATCGAGGTGAACCCGCGCCATGCATCGTTCTATATGCGCATGCTGCGCTTCGACCTGGTGGGATCGGCGCGCCTGTGCCAGCGCGTGGGCGCCCCGGCCGTACTGCTGCACATGGATGGCAACAAGGGGCGCCGCCTGATCGACCAGTTCGGCGGCAGGCCCGGCCTGTCGGCGCAGGAGCGCAGCTTCTACCCCTATTTCTTCCACCCCGATGACGAGGAGGGGCTGCTGCGCCGTCTATCAGGCGGTTAATCGGGGCTCATACGGATTTGCATTCAATCGTATAACTAGGCGGGAGGCCGCAGACAGTGCTGTAGCACGGCAAGGCGGACCAACGAAGTTAGACGGTTGAAGGCAAATCCGTATCAGGCCTCATCGCGGGGATCTCGGCCCATCAGCTGTGCCACCGCCTCTGCAGGCTGCAGCCGGCCATCGAGCAGGGCCACCACGGCATTGGTGATGGGCATGTCCACGCCCAGCAATCGGGCGCGCTGTGCCACCGTGCGCGCGCTGTAGACGCCCTCAGCCACGTGGCCGAGCGATTCCACGGCCTGCGCCAGGGTCTGGCCCTGGGCGAGCAGCAGGCCCACGCGGCGGTTGCGCGAGAGGTCGCCGGTGGCAGTCAGCACCAGGTCACCCAGGCCCGACAGACCCATGAAGGTGTCGGCCCGCGCGCCCAGCGCCAGGCCCAGGAGCGTCATCTCGGCCAGGCCGCGCGTGATGAGCGCAGCGCGGGCGTTCAAGCCCAGCTCCAGCCCGTCGCACAGGCCGGTGGCGATGGACAGCACGTTTTTCACCGCCCCGCCCACTTCTACGCCCACGATGTCCTCGTTGGCGTAGACGCGCACGCTGGGGCTGTGGAATGCATCCACAAGGGCATCACGCACGCTGGCGTGCTCGCTGGCCGCCACCAGGGCCGTGGGCTGGCCTCGGGCGACTTCCTGGGCGAAGCTGGGGCCACTCAGGGCCCCGGCCTTGAGCTGGGGTGCGACCTCGGCCCGTACTTCGTGGGCCAGCAGGCCGAAACGGCCAGGCGCGTCGCCAGCCACCGATTCAAAGCCCTTGCACAGCCAGGCCACGGGTGCCGCGCAGTCGCTCAGCGCCTGCAGCATGCCGCGCAGGGCCGACATGGGCGTGGCCACGATGACCAGATCGGCCGCGCCCGCAAGCGCAGTAAAGTCTCCGCCGGCCAGCGCCAGCGTGGGCGGGAAAGCCATGCCGGGAAGGTAGCGCGCATTCTCGCGGCCCGCCTGCATGCCGGCCAGTTGCCCGGCGTCGCGCGCCCACAGCGTGACGGCATGGCCTGCGGGGTGCTGCGCGGCGCCCATGGCCACGGCAGAGCCCCAGGCGCCTGCGCCCAGAACAAGGATTTTCATAGGGGAATGAGACGGCGGGGACGGCATGCTGCGTCCCCGCAGACCACGCTTACTGCGTGATGATGGGCGACGGATTGCCCGCAGCCGCAGCCTGTTGCTGCTCGAACATGGCCTGGAAGTTGATTTCGGCCAGGTGCACGGGCGGGAAGCCGGCGCGGTTGATCAGGTCGGCCACGTTGCCGCGCAGGTAGGGGTAGACGATCTGCGGGCAGGCGATGCCCATGATGGCGCCCATCTGGTCTTCAGGGATGTTGCGGATCTCGAAGATGCCGGCCTGCTTGGCTTCGACCAGGAACACGGTCTTGTCCTTGACCTTGGTCTGCACCGTTGCGGTCACGGCCACTTCGAAGATACCTTCGGCCACGGGAGTGGCTTCCACGCCCAGCTGGATGTCCACGCTGGGTTGTTCCTGTTCCAGCAGGATGCCCGGCGAGTTCGGTTGCTCGAGCGACATGTCCTTGAGGTAGACGCGCTGGATCTGGAAAACGGGATTTTCTTGGTCGGCCATGGTTGACAGGTCTCTTCTTGTGCTCGAACAACGAGCGGGTGACAAAACGAAACCCGCCGGGGAAGAGCTCCCGCAGCGGGCACATGGGGCTGCATTATGCAGCGCCCGAAGACGGGCTTACGCGATCACTGGACTCCGAGCAGCGGCATCAGGCCGCCACGGCCGTCCAGCGCTACCAGGTCGTCGTGCCCGCCGACATGGGTGTCGCCGATGAAGATCTGGGGCACGGTACGGCGCCCGGTGATCTCCATCATGGTGTTGCGGGCGGCGGGGTCGGTGTCGATGCGGATCTCCTCGATCTGCTCCACGCCCTTGGACTTGAGGATCTGCTTGGCACGGATGCAGTAGGGGCAGACGGCGGTGGTGTACATCTTCACGGGTTGCATGGCGGGCATCTTTCGTAGAGTGGCGGCGGGGTAGGCGCCAAGCGCCTGCCCCTTTCATCTATGGGTATCTCAGGCCTTTTCAACCGGCATGCTGGCTTCGCGCCAGGCCTTGAGGCCTCCGGCCAGCGCCTGCACGTTCTCGTAGCCGAGCTTCTTGGCGACGCCCACGGCGCGGTTGGCGCGCGCACCCGTAGCGCATACCAGCACCAGGGGCAGGGCCTTGTTCTTCACCATGGTGGGCAGGCGCTCCTCAAGCTGGTTCAGGGGGACATTCTTGGCACCACCCACGTGGCCGGCCGCGAATTCCTCGGTCTCGCAGACGTCGATGACGACGGCCTTTTCGCGGTTGATGAGCTGCACGGCCCCAGCGGGCGAAAGCGTGCCACTACTGGCGTTCTTGAGCAAAGGCCACATCAGCATGCCGCCCGAAGCCAGTGCAACGAAGAACAGATACCAGTTGTCGATAATGAATTTCACGGGGATTCCTTGGGTTGGCGAACAGCGCAATTTTAGAATGTATGGTTTTGACCCGCTGCTCCAAGGGAAACCATGCACAAACTCGTACTGATCCGCCACGGCGAATCCACCTGGAACCTTGAAAACCGCTTCACCGGCTGGACCGACGTGGATCTGACCCCCACCGGCGTGGACCAGGCCAAGAACGCCGGGCGCCTGCTCAAGGCCGAGGGGTACGAGTTCGACGTGGCCTACACCAGCGTGCTCAAGCGCGCCACCCGCACACTGTGGCACACGCTCGATGAAATGGACCGCACCTGGCTGCCCGTGGTGCACAGCTGGCGCCTGAACGAGCGCCACTACGGCGCACTGCAGGGCCTGAACAAGGCCGACATGGCCAAGCAGTACGGCGACGCGCAGGTGCTGGTATGGCGCCGCAGCTACGACACCCCCCCACCAGCACTGGAAGTCACGGACCCGCGCAGCGAGCGCAGCGACGTGCGCTACGCGCGGCTGGACGCCGGCCAGGTGCCGCTGACCGAATGCCTCAAGGACACCGTGGCCCGCGTGCTGCCCTTCTGGAGCGAATCCATCGCCCCGGCCATCCAGGGTGGCAAGCGCGTGGTGGTGGCGGCGCACGGCAACTCGATCCGCGCCCTGGTCAAGTACCTGGACAACATCTCGGACGATGCCATCGTGGGCCTGAACATTCCCAACGGGATTCCACTGGTATACGAGCTCGACGCCGACCTCAAGCCCATCCGCCACTACTATCTGGGTGACGCTGAAGCGGCGGCCAAGGCCGCTGCGGCAGTCGCTTCGCAAGGCAAGGCGTAACAAAGGGCGTGAAGCGGGTGTAAAGCCCGCTGATAAAACCCTTAAA
This sequence comes from Acidovorax sp. A1169, assembly GCF_030704685.1. Lineage (GTDB taxonomy): Bacteria > Pseudomonadota > Gammaproteobacteria > Burkholderiales > Burkholderiaceae_C > Acidovorax. Next base: position 383,892 of record NZ_JAUZDX010000002.1, on the reverse strand, counting down.
ACGCCCGAAAGCGAGTCCCGGCGCGGAACTGCGGCGGGTTTGGCCCTTCCAAGGTGTATATTGACGCGGCAAAAGGTGTTCTATGGGCCAAAAACTCAAAATTGCAGGATGGGTATCGGTAGGTGTGGTGGCCGGAGCGCTCACCACGGTGTCATTGCAGACCGTCGCGCGCGGCGCCATGACCCCCCTGCCTCTGGAAGAAATCCAGCAGCTGTCGGCCGTGTTCGGCCTGGTCAAGACCGACTATGTCGAGCCGGTGGACGACAAGAAGCTCATCACCGATGCCATCTCCGGCATGGTGGCCAGCCTGGACCCGCACTCCCAGTATTTCGACAAGAAGTCCTTCAAGGAATTCCGCGAAGGCACGTCGGGCCGCTTCGTCGGCGTGGGCATCGAGATCACGCAGGAAGACGGGCTGATCAAGGTGGTCTCCCCCATCGAAGGCTCGCCCGCGTTCCGCGCCGGCCTCAAGCCCAACGACCTGATCACCCAGATCGATGAAACGGCCGTGAAGGGCCTGGCGCTCAACGACGCCGTCAAGCGCATGCGCGGCGAGCCCAACACCAAGGTCACGCTCACCATCTTCCGCAAGGACGAGAGCCGCACCTTCCCGGTGACCATCACGCGCGAAGAGATCAAGACCCAGTCCGTCAAGGGCAAGGTGATCGAGCCCGGCTACGCCTGGATCCGCCTGTCGCAATTCCAGGAACGCACGGTCGACGACTTCGTGCGCAAGATGGAAGAGATGTACAAGCAGGACCCCAACATCAAGGGCCTGGTGCTGGACCTGCGCAACGACCCGGGTGGCCTGCTCGATGCGGCTGTGGCCATCTCCGCCGCCTTCCTGCCCGAGAACGTCACGGTGGTCACCACCAACGGCCAGTTGGCAGAGAGCAAGTCCACCTACAAGGCAGCACCCGAGTACTACCAGCGCCGCAGCGGCGGCGATCCCCTGCGCCGCCTGCCCGCCTCCATCAAGTCGGTGCCCATGGTGGTGCTGGTGAATGAAGGCTCGGCCTCGGCCAGCGAAATCGTGGCCGGCGCGCTGCAGGACCACAAGCGGGCCACCATCATGGGCAGCCAGACCTTCGGCAAGGGCTCGGTGCAAACCGTACGCCCCCTGGGCCCGGACACGGGCATCAAGCTGACCACGGCGCGCTACTACACCCCGAGCGGCAAGTCGATCCAGGCCAAGGGCATCGTGCCCGACGTGATGATCGACGAGTCCGAAGAAGGCAACGTGTTCGCCGCCCTGCGCATGCGCGAGGCCGACCTGGACAAGCACCTGGGCAGCGGCCAGGGCGAGGAAAAGAAGGACGCCGCCCGTGAAAAGGCCCGCGAGGAAGCCCGCAAACGCCTGGAAGAAGAGGCCAAGAAGCCGGCCGCCGACCGCAAGGCGCCCGAATTCGGCACCGACAAGGACTTTCAGCTGGTGCAGGCCCTGAACCAGCTCAAGGGCCGTCCCGTGCTGGTCAGCAAGACACTGACCGAGCGCAAGGAAGACAAGAAGGAAAACTGAGCCCCCTGAGGCAAACGCTCAGCGCCCAGCCCCCAAGGCCGGATTTCCCAGGGAATCCGGCCTTTTTCACGCCCTGCCTGCGCTGCCGGCCCCAGCTCCCGCACAATCGCAACCCCACCCGCCGCACCGCGCCAGCCCATGACCGACGACCAACTCCTGCGCTATTCGCGCCACATCCTGCTTGACGAGATCGGCATCGAGGGGCAAGAGCGCGTGCTGGCCGCCCATGCCGTCATCATCGGCGCCGGGGGCCTGGGCTCGCCCGCAGCGCTGTACCTGGGCTCCGCCGGCGTGGGCCGCATCACGCTGGTGGACGATGATACGGTGGACCTGACCAACCTGCAGCGCCAGATCGCCCACACCACGGCGCGCGTGGGCACGCCCAAGGTGCAGTCGGCCGCGCAGGCGGTGGCAGCCATCAACCCCGAAGTCCAGGTCCATGCCATCGAGGCCCGCGCCGATGCGGCCCTGCTGGACGAACTGCTGCCCGGCGCCAGCGTGGTGCTGGACTGCAGCGACAACTACGCCACCCGCCATGCGGTCAACGCAGCCTGCGTGCGCCATGGCGTGCCGCTGGTGGCGGGGGCGGCGATCCGCTTCGACGGGCAGATCACGGTGATCGACCCGCGCAACGGCAAGGCACCCTGCTACGCCTGCATCTTCCCGCCGGACGCACAGTTCGAGGAGGTCAGCTGCGCGCTCATGGGGGTGTTCGCACCCCTGGTGGGCATCATCGGGACGATGCAGGCGGCCGAGGCACTGAAACTGATCACCGGGGTGGGCACCACGCTGGCCGGGCGGCTGATGATGCTGGACGGCCGCTCGATGGAATGGAGCACCATGCACGTGGAGCGCGCGCCTGGATGTGTTGTGTGCGCGTCACCGTAGGAGCGCTCCTACATGGCCTGCGTGCAGCCGCTGTCAGAATGGCAGAGGCACTTCGGTTAAATTCAGAACCAGGCCATCGTCTGGCTGCACCGACCGTCACCTGGATCCGTAGTGAAACTCCGCACGTACATCGTTGAAGACAATGCCACCATCCGCGAGAACCTCATCGGTACTCTGGAAGAACTGGCATCCGTCGAGGCGGTGGGAGTGGCGGAGACCGAAGACGAGGGCAAGGGCTGGCTCACCGGCCACCAGGAGCAGTGGGACCTGGCCATCGTCGACCTGTTCCTGCGCCAGGGCAGTGGCTTGGGCGTGCTGGCCGCCTGCCGCGACCGCAGGCCGCACCAGAAGATGGTGGTGCTGAGCAACTATGCCACCCCCGACATCCGCATGCGCTGCGCCCAATTGGGCGTGGATGCGGTGTTCGACAAATCCAACGAAATCGATGCCCTGGTGGACTACTGCATAGAGCATGGCAGCGTACACCCCGCCCCCGACGCCCTCCCTCCCGTGTACGGCACCCCTTGAGCGCGCTGGCGCACCGCCAGCACGCACACTCGCCTTGATGAAGAACCGCGCCTGCCTGGGCAGGGCAACGGCGGCGCGGGAGCCGCAGCCACCTTGCCGCCAGGCGGCCTTGCGCTCAATCGATCAGGCGGTTCTTGAGCGCGTAGTAGGTCAGGTCGCTGTTGGACGACAGGCTCATCTTTTCCATCAGGCGCGTGCGGTAGGTGCTTACCGTCTTCACGCTCAGCGACAGCGACTTGGCGATGTCGCCGGCCGTCTCGCCCTTGGCCAGCTTGAGGAACACCTGGAACTCGCGTTCCGACAACTGCTCGTGCGGCGGGGCGTCGTCCTTGCGGTTGAGCTGCTGGGCCAGCAGGTCCGCCACGGCGGGCGTGAGGTAGCGCTTGCCCAGGGCAATGATGCGGATGGCCTCCACGATCTCGGAGGGGTCGCATTCCTTGTTCAGGTAGCCGCTGGCCCCCTGGCGGATGAGATTGATGGCGTAATGCTCCTCCGGGTAGCCGCTGAGAATCAAAATACCCATGTCGGGCGCCTTGGCGCGCAGCATGGCCAGCGCATCCAGGCCGCTCTGGCCGGGCATGGACAGGTCCATCAGCAGCACGTCGATTTCGTGGGTGCGCACCAGGTCGATGGCTTCGCGGCCGTTGGAGGCCTCGCCTTCCACGCGCAGATCCACATGCTCGGACAGGAACTGGCGAAGTCCGGAGCGAACAATTGCATGGTCATCCACAATGCCGATCTTGATCATTGAGCGTTCTTTCGGGGAGGGGGCGTCCCGCTCCCAATTTTTTGTTGAATGCACCTGCGTTCCGATCTCCCGCCACAGGGCAGTGCCGTAGGCCGGCCTGATGCCATTATCCAGAATAACGCATATGAATTTGCATGAGATCTCCAAGGACTTGCTTCCCAAAGTCCGCAAGATGGCCCTGAGCCTGCCCATGGCGCTGCTGGCGGCCATGGTGCTGGTGGGGATCAACGAGGTCGGCCACATGCGATCGCAGGGCGCCGTCACGCAGATGGCCCATGGCCAGGTGACGCACGGGGCCTTGAACCGCCTGCTGCAGAGCATGCTGGATGCCGAGACCGGGCAGCGCGGCTACCTGCTCACCGGCAACGACCGCTACCTGGAACCCTACGACAAGGCGCTGGCCAGTGTGCAGCAGGACCTCGACAACCTGCGCAACCAGTTCCTCGACTCGCCCGACGACATGCAGGAGCTGTCCCTGCTGTCGCGCCAGATCTCGCGCAAGCTCGCCGAGATGGAGCTGAGCCTCAAGCTGCGCCGCCAGGGCAACGAAGACGCCTGGAAATTCATCCTGCACACCGACGTGGGCATGGAGAACATGGAGGCCATCCGCAAGCATGCGCAGGCCCTCATCGACCGCAGCGCCGTCGTTGTCAAGCAGGGGCAGGCGCAGGTGCTGCGCTCGCTGATGCTGTCGCGCATCGGCATAGCCACGGTCACCGCCATCGGGCTGCTGGCCTTCTTCATGTACCTGCGCCAGGCACATGCGCTGCAGGAGTTCAGCCTGCGCGAGCAATTGCTGCTGGAGCGCGAGCGCGACCGGCTCGAAGGCCTGGTGCGCGAGCGCACAGCCACGCTGTCCGAGCTGGCCAGCCACCTGCAGCAGGTGCGCGAAGACGAACGAGGGCACCTCGCGCGCGAACTGCACGACGAACTGGGCGCCCTGCTCACGGCGGCCAAGCTCGACGTGGCGCGCCTCAAATCCAAGATCGACATCCAGGTGCCCGAGATCGCCGAGCGCCTGCGCCACCTGACCGAGACGCTCAACAGCGGCATTGCGCTCAAGCGCCGCATCATCGAAGACCTGCGCCCCTCGTCCCTGTCCAACCTGGGGTTGACGGCGGCCATCGAGATCCTTGCGCGCGAGTACGGCGAACGCGCCGGCATCGAGGTGGAAACCAGCCTGGAGCCCGTGCAGCTGCCCGACACCACGCAACTGACCGTCTACCGGCTGGTGCAGGAATCGCTCACCAACATCGGCAAATATGCCAAGGCGCAGAAGGTGCTGGTCTCGGTGCACAGCCACCCCAAGCATGTGGCCGTGCAGGTGCGCGATGACGGCCAGGGGTTCGACCCGGCCAGCGTGAGCCCATCCTCCCATGGCCTGGCCGGCATGCGCCACCGCGTGGAGGCCGCCGGCGGGCGCCTGACCATCACCTCGCGGCCTGGCAATGGCGCGCTGGTCTCGGCCATTCTGCCGCTGCAGCACAGCCCCGCCTGACCGGCACGCAGCAGGCGCACCTGCTCCGTTCTGAAGGCCTTTTCCCCTGCCGCAACGGCAGGCCGGGGGCCAGGGCAATCCCCGGCTCGCCAGCCCATGACCTGCCCCGCCCCATCCAGCAAGCCCCTGTCCTACAAGGCGGGCGTCCAGCCACCGACAAAACGGCGCGCCGGCCACCGGCATCCTGCCCGACACCTGCCACCTACATTGGAGTCAGGCGCCAACGAAAGGCGCTGACTGAACCTCTCGCCGGATGTCCGGCCCCAATGGAGAAGCACATGCTGCACTACGCCGTCGTTTTTCTGGTCATCGCACTGATCGCAGCCGTCTTCGGCTTCGGCGGCATCGCCGCAGGTGCCGTGGGTATCGCCAAGATCCTGTTCTTCGTGTTCGTGATCATGGCCGTTGTCACCTTCGTCGTGGGCCTGCTGCGAAGGGGCTGAAAAGCCCCCTCGAAGCTTGCCGACCATCCCATCGTCTACACCAAGGAGTGAACCAATGACCATCCAATCCGCCACCAACAAGGTTGCCGAGAGCGCCCGCACCCTGACCGACGACGTGCTGCAAAGCGCCCAGGATGCGGTGCAAACCACGCGCAACCTCGCCAATGGATCGCTGGACAAGGCAGAAAGCAAGGTCCGTGCGCTGCGCCGGGAAGCCGACCCTGCCATCGACGATCTGGCCGCACGCGCCCAGGAGCTGGCCAGCCGCAGCATCGACTACGCGGCCGAAGCCAGCGCCCGCGCCCGCCGCCAGGTGCAGGACGTGGCCGATGCGACCAGCAAATACGTGGCCGAGCAGCCCGGCAAGTCGATCGTCATCGCTGCCGGCGTGGGGGCCCTGACCGCCAGCCTGATCCTGTGGGCATCGCGCCGCCGCAGCTATTGAATCCAGCCGGCGGGAAAACACCCGCCGACTAACCCGGAATTTACTGGAACAGGGGCCACAGGCCAGTGTTCCAGAACCTACAGTCAGCCGGTCATGGAGGGTGCAAAAGACCGGTTGATTGAAATTGCCAAAGCACCCGCGTTCCCAATACCACTGAAGAAGGAAAAACCATGAAATACGCACGTGCCCTCGCCTTTGCCGCAGTTGCCGGCCTCACCATCGTCACCGCCACAGGCTGCTCGGTGGCGCGCGACCAGCAAACTGTGGGCTCCTACGTCGATGACGCAGGCATCACCACCGCTGTGAAGGCCAAGATGGCTGAAGACAAGTCCGTTTCCGCCACCTCGATCAGCGTGGAAACCCTCAACGGCACGGTACAGCTGTCGGGCTTCGCCAAGTCCGCCTCCGAGAAGAACCAGGCTGAAAACATCGCCCGCAACACCAAGCATGTGCGCGAAGTGCGCAACAGCATCGTCGTTCGTCCCTGAACGACGCCCGCCATCGGCCGGTGAAAACCGCTGATGGCCCAAAAGCAGGCCCGGCTTCATCGCCTGGCCTGCTTTTGCCATTGCTGCATGGCTTGGAGCTCCATTTGCATGGAAGACCCTCCATTGAGTCCACTGTCGCATGGCGTCTGGGTTTAAGCTAAGCCCATGCGGGTATTCAATTGCGACCACTGCGGTCATCTGGTGTTTTTCGACAGCGTGCAATGCCTGCACTGTGGCAGCGCGCTGGCCTTTCTGCCAGACCAGCAGACGATGGCGGCGCTGACGCCGGCCCCCCAGGATGGCCCGGACCTGTGGCGGCGCCTGGGCGAACGGGGTACAGCGCAGTACAGCGGCCGGCTGTACCGCATGTGCCACAACCACACCACCTACGACGCATGCAACTTCGCCGTGCCGTCCAACGACTATGCCCAGCTGTGCGTATCGTGCCGGCAGACGCGCCTGCTGCCCGATCTGTCGGACATGGCCAACCTGCGCCGCTGGAAACAGATCGAGGGCGCCAAGCGCCAGCTGTTCTACACCCTCGCCCGCCTGGGGCTGGAGCCGGTTCCGGGGCGCTACGGGCCGGTGTTCGAGTTTCTGGCCGATATGCTGGGGGGCCCCGCCATTCTCACCGGTCACCAGGGAGGCACCATCACCCTCAATGTGGCCGAAGCCGATGACGACGAGCGCGCACGCCGACGCATCGCCCTGGGCGAACCCTACCGCACCCTGATCGGCCACCTGCGCCATGAGTCCGGCCATTTCTACTGGGACCAGCTGGTGCGCGATGGCCACCGGCTGGATGCGTTCCGCGCAGTGTTCGGTGACGAGCGGCAGGACTATTCCGCCGCGCTCGATGCCCACTATGCCAAGGGCAGCAACGGCAACGACTGGTTCCTGAACCATGTCAGCGCCTACGCCGCTGCCCACCCGTGGGAAGACTGGGCAGAAACCTGGGCCCACTACCTGCACATGGTGGACCTGCTGGAGACCGCCGCCAGCTACCAGACCGCCGTGACCGTGCCCGATCCGCACATGGCCATGCGCCACCATGTGACCGACCCGTTCGTGGCCAACCATCCGGATTTTCACGACATGGTGCGCCAATGGGTGCCGCTGACCTTGCTGCTCAACAGCCTCAACCGCAGCCTCGGTCAGGACGATGCCTACCCGTTTGCCCTGTCTTCGGGGGCCATGGTCAAGCTGCGCTTCGTGCACGACATCGTGCAGGGGGCACAGTCCAGCGGCAGCAGCAACGCGCCAGCCCACCCGGCCACCAGCGCAGTGGGATGAGCGGCAGGAAGGCCCCGCCCCTGCCCCGTCCCCGATGATGACGACCCCGACGACGATGACTGCCATGACGACCAATCCGCCTCCCAGCCCTGCGCCGCAACTGCTGCTGATTCCAGGTTTGGCAGGCGACGCGACCATGTGGCGCTTTCAGCGCGCGGTACTGCCAGCGGCCTTGCGCCCGGAGATCACCGAAGTGCACACCCGGCCCGAGGCCACTACCGTGCAGTCCATGGCGGCCCTGTTGCTCGCGCAATACCCCGGCCCCCTGCTGCTGTGCGGCGCCTCGATGGGCGGCATGATCGCCATGGAAGCAGCCCGGCAGGCACCGGGCCGTGTCGTCGGGCTGGCCCTGCTGGGCACCACCGCCCGGCCGGAAACCCCCGAGATGCAGGCGCTGCGCGAAGCGGCCATCGCATTGTTCGAGCAGGGGCGCGTGCGCGAGGTGATCGAACCCAATGTGGCCTTCGCCTTCCACCCCAGCGGCGCGGCGCGAGCCGACCTGGTGCAGGACTACCTGGATTTTGTGCTGCGCGCAGGCGCCGAGCAACTGGTGCGCCAGAACCGCGCCGTCATCGATCGCCCGGACGCCCGCCCGCACCTTCCCCAGGTGAAATGCCCCGTGCTGGTGGTCTGCGGCGAAGCGGACCAGCTCACGCCGCTGGTCTGCTCCGAAGAGATCGCGGGCCTGGTCCCTGGCGCCGAATTCGAAGTGGTGGCCGACTGCGGCCACATGCTGACCATGGAGCGGCCCGAGGTGGTCAACACGCTGCTCACCCAGTGGCTGCAGCGCGGCGGCTGGATTGCATAGAGTACAACCCCCTGAGGCGCTGCGCGCCTTCACCCCTTCTCTCGAATGGCTGCGCCATTCGGGAAGGGGGACACCGCCAGCGCGGCGGGGCGGCCCTTGCGCGGCGGTCCTGGCTTAGGTAGCGCGCCGTTCAAAGGTTCGCTGCTAACGCACGAGCCGTCCGCAAACCGGCCAGCTCAGGGTTGGGGCGCCAGGCTGCGCACCTTCACGGCCAGCCGCTCCTGCACCGAGGGCGAGACGAACTTGGTCACCTCGCCGCCCAGCACCGCGATCTCGCGCACGAAGGTGCTGCTGATGAACTGGTACTTGTCGCTGGGGGTCAGGAACACGGTTTCCACCTGGGGCATCAGGCTGCGGTTCATGCCGGCGAGCTGGAATTCGTAGTCGAAGTCGGTCACGGCGCGCAGGCCGCGCACCATGGCCTTGCCGCCGCGCGACACGACGAAGTCGCGCAACAGACCCGAGAAACTTTCCACCTGCACCTGGGGGTAGCCCTTGACCGCCTCGCGCACCATGTCGATGCGCTCCTCCAGGTTGAACAAGGTCTTCTTGTGGTGGCCCGCCGCCACGGCGACGATCACGCGTTCGAACAGCTGGGTGGCCCTGCGCACCACGTCTTCATGCCCCAGGGTGATGGGATCAAAGGTTCCGGGATAGACGGCGAGCACGTTCTGGGCCATGGCGGGTTGTCTCCTGTACGGCGGAATTGGCACTGGCCCCGGCCTCTTGTGGGCCTGCCGGGCCGCTTGGGCGCATTATGCAGTGCACTGCAACATGGTTGTGCCCGCCTCCCTTTTTGGCCCGCCCGGACGCACATGTGGCCGGGCGCGAACGAAGCTCAGCCGGCCTCTCCAGGCACAGCCGCGGCGCCCACGGGCCGCAGCAGATGTGCATGCACCGCGCCGGCCTTGAGGTGGCGGTAAACCACCAGCCCGCTGGCGGCCAGGCCTTCATCGGTCCAGGCGACCGGGGCCTCCAGGTACACGTAGCCGCTGGCGGCCACGGCCTTGCCAGCTGCATCCAGCGCCGATTCGAACAGCTTGCTGTCGAAAGGCGGGTCGATCAGCACCAGGTCCAGGCTGTCGGGGGCGGCCTGGCGCAGCGCGGCAATGCCGTCGCCGCGCTGCACGCGCACGGCCCTTGCCTCCAGGCGCTGCTGCAGGGTGTGCAGTTGCGCCACCAGCGCGGCATCGCTCTCCACCAGCTGCACGGCCGCCGCGCCGCGCGAGGCGGCCTCCAGGCCCAGGGCGCCGGTGCCGGCAAAGGCATCCAGGCAGCGCCAGCCCGTCAGGTCCTGGCCCAGCCAGTTGAACAGGGTCTCGCGCACACGGTCGGGCGTGGGCCGCAGGCCCGGGCGCTGGGCCACCGGCAGGCGGGTGCGCTTCCATTGCCCGCCAATGATGCGGATTTCGCCCGCACCCTTGGGCGCAGCCGCAGCGGCCGCCTTGTCCTTGGTGGCAGCGCCTTTCTTGGCGTTCTTGGCAGCGGGCGCGACAGCGGCTGCAGCCTGGGCCTTGCGGATCTCTGCGCTGATGGCGCCCGTGCGCAGTATGGAGCGGCTCATGGCTTGCCTCCCACCACCACGGTCACCATGCGCTCAGGCTGCAGCTTGCGCTGCATGGCGGCGCGGATGTCGGCCACGGTGAGGGCGTCAACGCGCTCGGTCCAGCGGTCCAGGTAGTCGAGCGGCAGGTCGTTCCAGGCGATGTTGGCCACGTTGCCCAAGAGCTTCTTGTTGCTGTCGATGCGCAGCGCGAAGCCGCCGATCAGGTTGTCCTTGGCGGCGCGCAGCTCAGCCTCGGTGGGGCCTTCGGCCACGAAGCGGGCCAACACGTCGCGCGAGACCTTCACGGCCTGGGCCGCCTGGTCGGGGCGCGTCTGCAAACCGATGGTGAAGGCCCCGGCATGCAGCCCCCCCGCGAAGTAGCTGTAGACGCTGTAGCTCAGGCCGCGTTTTTCACGCACCTCTTCGGTCAGGCGCGAGACGAAGCCGCCACCGCCCAGGATGTGGTTGCCCACCAGCAGCGCAATGAAATCGGGATCGCGGCGCGCAAAGCCCGGCTGCCCGATCAGCACATGCGCCTGCGCGGAGGCAAAGGGAATGTTCTTTTCCTCGGGAGCGGTCAGCGCGGCGATCTCGCCAACGGCGGGCAGCGGTGCGCATGCCGCCGCTGCGGGCAGGCGCGCCAGCAGCGTGGCAACCAGCGTCTGCGCCTGGGCCCGTGTGACCGCGCCGACGATGCTTACCTTGGCGCGGCAGGCCACGATGGTATTGGCGTGAAAGGCTTGCATGTCTGCAATGTTGACGCGCGCCAGCGTCTCTTCCGTGGTGCGCACGCCGTAGGCGTGGCTGCCGTAAACAGCGGCACTAAAGGCTCTTTCGGCCACGGTAGCAGGGCGGGTGTTCGACTCCTTGATGCTCGCGCTCCAGCGGGCGCGGTCGCGCGCCCAGATATCGGCCGGCCAGCTCGGCTCGGCGATCTGGCGCGCCGCCAGGCGCGCGGCCTTGTCCAGCAGCGGCGGATCGGTCAGCGAGCGCAGCGAAAAATGCATGGCGTCGCTGTCTGCGCCGGCTTCGAAACTGGCGCCCAGGTCGGCCCAGGCCTCGCCGAGCGCGTTTTCGTCGAGCGCGGGCTCAGTGCCCTGGCCCTTGACGCCCTTGGATGCCATGGAGGCCGTGGCACTGGCCAGGCCGGCCTGTACCACCGGGTCGCGGCGGCTGCCGGCATCGAAGTCGATTTGCACGTCCACCATGGGGATGACGGGGCTTTCCACCAGCCATACGCGGGCGCCGTTGGGCTCTGTCCAGTGCTGGATGGGCAGCAGGGCCCAGGCGGAGCCGCAGTAGAACAGCGCGCTGCTGCTGGCCAGTAACGTGCCGACCGCCAGTTTCTTGAAATTGATCATGAGAGGGAGACCCCAGGGGTTCAGTGGCGGGCAGCACCGGCCTTGGGGGCCGGGCGGGGACGGGGGGTATCGAGCGGCTGCGGCAGCAGCGTGGCCACGGTGAGCTGGTCATCGCCGAAGTATTTGGCGGCCACGGCCTGCACCTGGGCCGGCGTCACGGTGCGCATCAGGTCCAGCAGGCGCTCTTCCGCATCCAGCGGAAAGCCCTGCACCCAGTTGCCGCCCAGTTCCTGCGCCTGGCTGTGGACCGAGTCGCGCTCATAGACGGTGGAGGCGATCCACTGCGTCTTCACGCGCTCCAGCTCGGCCTGGCTCACGCCCTCGCGCGCCACGCGCGCCACTTCGGCGCGCAGGCCGTCTTCCACCTGCTGGGCCGTCTTGCCGCCCGTGGGAACCCCGGTGAACATGAACAGCGCCGGTCCGCGCCCGGTCACCATGGCCGAACTGCCCACGCTGTCGGCAACACGGTTCTCACCCTGGCTCAGGGCGCGCTCCAGGCGCGCACCGTCATAGCCGCTGAACACGGCGGACAGCATCAGCAGGGCCAGCGCATCGCGGTCGGGCTCCTGCAGGTCCTGCAGGCGCTCCAGCGCCGGCACGCGAAAGGCCAGGGCCACGTAGGCCTGCTCGGCAGGCGCCTTCACCGCAATGCGGCGCAGCCCCTGCTGGGCCGGCTCGGTGCGCGGCTTGCGCACGGGCAGCACATGCGTGGGCAGCTTGCCGTAGTATTTTTCGGCCAGGGCACGAACCTTGGCCACATCCACGTCGCCGGCCACCACAACCGCAGCATTGGTCGGGGTGTACCACTGGCGGTGGAAGGCGCGCACGTCGTCCGGCGTCATGGCATCAAGGTCACTCATCCAGCCCACGATGGGGCGGCGGTAGGGGGCGGCGGTGAAGGTGGCGGCAAACAGCTGCTCGGCCAGAACGGCACGTGGCTGGTCTTCGGTGCGCATGCGCCGCTCCTCCTTGACCACCTCGATTTCCTTCTTGAACTCTTCGTCGGGCCACTGGTTGTGGGCAAAGCGGTCAGATTCCAGGCGCATCACGTCCTCCAGCCGGTTGGCCGGGATCTGCTGGTAGTAGCCAGTGTAGTCGCGGCTGGTGAAGGCGTTCTCGCGCCCGCCCAGGGCCGCCACGCGGCGTGAGAAGTCGCCCGGCGGCACGGTCTTGGAACCCTTGAACATCATGTGCTCGAGCACGTGGGCCACGCCCGAGGTGCCGTCCACCTCGTCCATGGAGCCCACCCGCACCCAGACCATGTGCACCGCCGTGGGGGCCCGGTGGTCGGGTTGCACAATGAGCTGCATGCCGTTGGCGAGCGTGAATTGCTGCGCGCCGGAGGCCGTGGCACGCGGCCCCGCACCTCCCGGCCCGGGCGGCGCCGCGACGGCCCCACCCGCTGCAGACGATGGAAGGGATGCCGGAGAAACCACGGTTGTGGTGGCTCCGGCGCCGAGGCAGGCCAGCAGGCCCAGTAGGGTGAAAGCGCGTTTCATAGAATGGCTGATTCTAAGAACCCGCCAATGTTCAGTTTTTTCAAGAAAAAGCCCCCCACCTCGCCCGCCCCTGCCGATGAGCCCTCATCGGTGGCCGCGCCCGGAGCCCCTGCACCTGCTTACTCACCCGCGGCCCAGCCCGAGCCCCCTGCGCCGCAGCCGGCCCAGGCCCCCGCACCGGCACCGGCCATCCCCGGCCTGGGCTGGCTGCGCAATCCCTTTGGCGGGAAGGCGGAGCCCGCGCCAGCGCAGCCCATCGCACCGGTACTGGCCCCCGCACCACCCCCTGCACCCGCCCCCACTGCAGCGCCAGTGCCTGCGGCCCCGGCACCCTGGACACCACCCGTAATCATTGCTCCGCCGCCGGCCCCGACCGGCCCCGCCTCCCCGCCCCCCCCGTCGCCAGCTCCGGTTGCAGCCCCAGTGGCGGCTCCCGTGCCCCCCCCCGCCCCCGTGGTGCCCCCCCCGGCGCCGGTTCCCGCACCGCCGCCCGTGGTGGCCCCGGTGCCTGCGCCCCCCGTGGTGGCCGAGCGCAAGGGCTGGCTGGACCGACTCAAGCTGGGCCTGCGCAAGACCGGCAGCAGCATCGCCACGGTCTTCACGGGCACGCAGATCGACGATGCGCTGTACGAGGAGTTGGAAGAGGCCCTGCTCATGGCCGACACCGGCGTCAAGGCCACAGAGCACCTGCTGGCCGACCTCAAGCGCCGCGTCAAGGACAGCAAGACCACCGACCCGGCCCAGGTCAAGGGCCTGCTGGCCGATGCGCTGACCGACCTGCTGCGCCCGCTGGAGAAAGCACTGGTCATCGGCCAGTACACGCCCACCGTGATCATGGTGGCGGGGGTCAACGGCGCGGGCAAGACCACGTCCATCGGCAAACTGACCAGGCACCTGTCTGGCGAGGGTGCGGCCGTGCTGCTGGCGGCGGCCGACACCTTCCGCGCAGCGGCGCGCGAGCAGCTCGGCGTCTGGGCCGACCGCAACACCGTGGAAATCGTCAGCCAGGAGGGCGGTGATCCCGCCGCCGTGAGCTTTGACGCCGTCACGGCCGGCAAGGCCCGCGGCAAGGATGTGGTGCTGGTCGATACCGCCGGGCGCCTGCCCACGCAGCTGCACCTGATGGAAGAACTCAAGAAGATCCGCCGCGTGGTGACCAAGGCCGACGCCACCGCCCCGCACGAGGTGCTGCTGGTGATCGACGGCAACACTGGCCAGAACGCCCTGGCCCAGGTGCGCGCCTTCGACGATGCGCTGCAGCTCACCGGCCTCATCGTCACCAAGCTCGACGGCACCGCCAAGGGCGGCGTGCTGGCCGCCATAGCGCAGGAGCGCCCGATCCCGGTGTACTTCATCGGTGTGGGCGAAAAGCTCGAAGACCTCGAAACCTTCAACGCGCGCGAGTTCGCCCAGGCGCTGCTGACCTGATCGGGGCGCCGGGAGGAGTAAACCCGGCCAAATTTGCATTTACCGCTGGCAGCAATTGCCACATGATGGAACGTCGCCCACAGGCTACGGGGAGGTTCCTTGTTCGTCGAACTGGTCAAAGGCGCAGCCCTGCTGCTGGCGCTGTGCTTTCTGCACGGGGCCAACTTGCGGCTGTGGCGCAGGCAGCCACGGGTGGGCAAGGCGTTCTCGGGCTTGCTGTTTGGCGGCATCTGCATCGTGGGCATGCTCTCGCCCCTGACCATTGCCCCGGGCGTCATCATCGACGCACGCTCGGTGGTGCTGTGCATGGCGGGCCTGTTCGGCGGCACCACGGTGGCCCTGGTGGCCGGGGCCATGGCGGCCGGCTGGCGGCTGTGGCTGGGTGGCGCAGGGGCCTTCATCGGGGTGCTGACCATCACCACCTGCGTGGCCGCCGGCCTGGCCTACCGGTATGCGCGCCAGCGCTGGCACCTGGGCGTGGGCATCTGGCCCCTGCTGGTCTTCGGCGTGCTGCTGCACCTGGCCGTGGTGGGGCTGTTCCAGGGGCTGCCGGCCGAGGTGGCGGCGCGCATCAACGACACCGTCGCCGTCCCCTACCTGATGATCTTTCCGGTAGCCACCGCCCTGCTGGGCGTGCTGCTGCGCGACGTGGAGCAGCGCCAGGCCACCGACTTCGCGCTGGCCGGCAGTGCCGCCCGCCTGCGGGCCATCACCCTGGCGATTCCCGATGCACTGATGGTGCTCGACAGCAACGGCCGCTGCATGGAGCTGTTCTCGCGCAACGACGGCATGCATGCCGCTGGGGCCCCCCAGCGTGTCGGGCAGCGCATGCACGATGTACTGCCCTCCAGCGAAGCGCAGCGGCTGGTGCAGCTGCTGCAGGACACGCTGGCTTCGGGCGTGCCGCGCAAGCTCGAGTACACGGTGTACACCGCATCGGGAATTCGGTACTTTGAAGGGCGGGCACAGCCCCTGGGCACGAAGGTGGATGGGCAGGCAGCCGCCCTCTTTCTGGCGCGCGACATCACCGAGCGCTGGCAGGCACAACAGGCACTGCACGAATCGGAGCTGCGCTTTCGCTCGCTGCTGCTGGGCATCCCCTCGGTGTCGGTGCAGGGCTACCGGGCCGACGGCACCACCACGTACTGGAACAAGGCGTCGGAAGAACTGTACGGCTACACCGAGCAGGAGGCTCTGGGCAGGAACCTGCTGGAGCTGATCATCCCCGCCCCCATGCACGATGCCGTGACGACCCAGGTCGCGCACATGTTCAGCTCGGGCGAGCCCATCCCCGCGGGGGAGCTGCGTCTCAAGCGCAAGGATGGCTCACCGGTGGACGTGTTTTCGAGCCACGCCTATGTGCATGTGCCAGGCCAGGAGCCGGAGATGTTCTGCATCGACATCGACATCTCCCGGCGCAAGGCCGCCGAGGAGGAGGCACGCCACCTGGCCCTGTACGACACCCTCACCCAGTTGCCCAACCGGCGCCTGCTGACCGACCGTCTGGAGCAGGTGATGGCCGCCAGCAGCCGCAGCGGCCAGATCGCCGCCACCCTGTTCGTGGACCTGGACCACTTCAAGGCCCTGAACGACAGCCGGGGCCACGCCATGGGCGACCTGCTGCTGCGCGAGGTGGCAACGCGCCTGCGCACCTGCGTGCGCGAGCAGGACACCGTGGCCCGCGTGGGCGGGGACGAGTTCGTCGTGCTGCTGCAAAGCCTGGGCAAGGAAGCCCCCGAGGCCACGGCCAAGGCACGGGCCGTGGGCGAAAACATGCTGGCAGCGCTGCGCGAACCGTACGCGCTTGCAGGCGAGCCCTACCAATGCGAAGCCAGCATCGGGGTGAGCTTGGTGTCCGGCCATACCCAGACGGTGGACGAGGTGCTGCGCCAGGCCGACAACGCGATGTACCAGGCCAAGACCATGGGGCGCAACCGGCTGTATGTGTACCTTGCCGACGCAGGGTGATCCCGCGCCCAAGTCCCACAGCCGATTTCTCGGTTTCGGTGGACTAGCTGATCCGGTGCACCTCGCCGTTGTGCGGCATGGCGCTTTCATGGAACAGGTCGGCCAGGTACTGGGCCAGCTCGTCCACCTCGATGAAATCTGGCACCACCCATCCGGCCGGTGCGCGCTTGCCGTCCGTGCCGATCAGATAGGACTGCCACTGCACGCCCTGGCGCTGCACTTCAACGATGCGGCCGAAGACGTTGAAGCGGGGGTGGTGGGACATCGGCTCCTCCAGAAAAACGCCGCGACCAGAACGCAGGCCGTCCAGGGGTTGTAGCAGGTTCTTGGTGGGGCAACCCTCACCAGCCCAGCAGTGCCTCCAGGTCGATGGCCTGGGCCATGGCCCGGTAACCCGCATCGTCCGGGTGCAGATGGTCCCCCGAGTCCAAGGCCGCGCGCAGGTGCGAGGGGCGGGCCGGGTCGCGCAGCAGCGCATCGAAGTCCACCACCGCATCGAAGGCGCCGCCCTCGCGGATCCAGCGGTTCACAGCCTGGCGCACGGCGTCCTTTTCGGGCGAGTAGTGGCCGGCCAGCGGCGTGCCGGCCAACGCATCGCCAAACGGCGGGATGGTGCCGGCCACCACGCGCACGTTGTGTACGCGGGCCATGGCGATGAGCTGGCGGTAGCCCTGCACCAGTTCCTCGGCGCGCAGCGCAGGCTCCCCAGGTGCGAAGGGGCCGCCGGGCCAGCCGATGTCGTTGGTGCCCAGCAGCACGAAGAGGGCGCGCACGCCGGGCTGGCCGAACACGTCCTGCGCGGCCCGCGTGAGTCCCGCGCGGCCCATGCCGTCACGCAGCAGCCGGCCGCCGGAGATGCCGGCGTTGAGCACGGCCACGCCCTGCCCCGCCAGGCGCTCGGCCAGCACATCGGGCCAGCGCGCGTGGGCGCCGGGCGTGGCGCCGTTGCCATCGGTGAGGGAGTCGCCCAGCACGACCACGGCTGCCGGCGGCGTTGCGGTCTGCACCAGCAAGCCGCTCACGTAGGCGCGGGTGCTCCATTCGGTGGCCGATGCGGGCAACTGCAGGGCGGCGGTGTGGTCGCCATTGGCCACATAGGCCGTCTGCCGCGCATCGAAGTGAAAGCCTGCGGGCTGGCTGGGCCGGGGCAGGTACAGCGACACGGCGACCTCGGCCAGCGCGGGCAGGGGCAGGTCCACCGGGTCGCTTACCCAGCGCGCACCAGGCGGCACCGTGGTGGCGGCCTGGCCGCCGAAGAGCAGCGGGCGGTCCGTGCCCGGCACGGTGGCCGATCCCCGGGCATGCCTTGCCACGCGGGCCGCGCCGATGTGTAGCGGCACGGTGCTGCCCTCGTTGCTGAGCACCACGCGCAGTTGCGTGCCGCCCACGCTCAAGCGCGCCACCTGGCGGATGGTGTGCTGCTGGTACCGCAGGGGCAGGCCCAGCGGCAACACGAAGTCGCCACCCCACAGGGGCTGGGTGGCGGCCATCCAGCTCGGGCTCCAGTGTTCGGCGGCTGCGGCGGCGGGGAGCGCGGCAGCAGCCATGGCCAGCGCCAGCGCCAGAGCGGCGCGGCGCAGGTGCGCGGTGAGATTCCAGGGCTTGTTCATGTCGGTCGATCCTCGTGGGGGCTGAAAGAAGGGCCCACTGTCTTGCATTCCACGATCCATGAACAGACGGCAAAATGGCATGCCATTCATTCGATATCGGAATATCCATGGACACCCTGCGCGCGCTCGCGGCCTTCGTTCACAGCGTGGAGCTGGGCAGCCTGTCGGGCGCGGCGCGGGCCATGGACACCACCCAGCCCACGGTGAGCAAGCTGGTGGCCGGGCTGGAGCAGTCGCTGGGCGTGCGCCTGCTGCGCCGCGCCCCGGCGGGGCTGAGCCTGACGGAAGAAGGCCAGCGCTTTCACGAGCATGCTCGGCGCACGCTGGAGGGCTACGACGAGGCGGTGGCCGATGTGCGCCAGCGCATCACGCAGCCCCGGGGCCTGCTGCGCGTGAGCGCGCCGGTGGCGCTGGGCCAGTGCCGGCTCAACGCCATGGCCGGCGAGTTCCTCGCCACCTACCCAGACATCGCGCTGGAGCTGGTGCTGGACGACCGCTTCATCCACCCGCTGGAGGAGCGCATCGACGTCTCGCTGCGCCTGGGCGGCCCCCTGCCCCCGGACCTGGTCGCCCGCCACCTGGGCACCTGGCCGCGCGTGCTGGTGGCCTCGCCCGCCTACCTGGCCGCACACGGCAGGCCGCGCCAGCCGCAGGACCTGCTGGCGCACGACTACCTGCGCTATGCGGCGGGTGATGACGGTGTGCTGCTGCAAGGCCCTGCCGGCCCCGTGAACGTGCCGGTGCACAGCCGCTACCGCGTGAACAACGCCGTGGCCCTGCTCGAGAGCGTGCTGGCCGGCGCCGGCATCTCGCTGCAGCCTACCTGGATGGTGGCCGAGCTGCTGGCCGACGGTCGCTTGGTGCGCGTGCTGCCCAAGTACACGGGCCCGGCGCAGCAGGTCCACCTGCTGTACGCGGCCCGCCCCTACCAGCCGCAGCGCGTGCGGGTGCTGGTGGAGTTTCTGGCCGAGCGGGTGGGCCGGTTGCCGGGCAAGGCCAAGCCGGGCTGATACGCGGCGTTGGCCCTAACGCAAGCCCAGCCGCGCCAGCTTCTTGATCAGGCCCACGCGCGAAATGCCCAGGCGCCGCGCGGCTTCGGACTGGTTGCCGCCGGCCGACTGGAGGGCATCGCGGACCAACCGGCGCTCCAGCTCGGCCAGCGCTGCATCGAGCGGCCCCAAGCCTTCCAGCGGCGCGGCGGATTCGGTGGCGCCGTGGTCCTCGCCCGCCTCGCCTGCGGCCAGCCGCAGCAGCGGCGCATCGACCTCGGGCTGGTCCTTGAGCAGCAGGGCACCCGCGGCCTCGACCAGGGCCTTGAGCTCGCGCACATTGCCCGGCCACTCGCGCGCTGCCAGCCAGGCCAGGGCATCGCCCGACAGGCCGGCACGGGGCGCCACGCGGTGCAGGAAGCGGGTGGCCAGCAGCGGCACGTCGGCCGGCCGCTCGCTGAGCGCGGGGGTGCGCAGCACCACGCCCTTGAGGCGGTAGTACAGGTCTTCGCGAAAGCTGCCGTCGCGCACCATGGCCTCCAGGTCGCGGTGGGTGGCGGCCACCACGCGCACCTCGGCCTTCTTCTGGCTGCGCCCGCCCACGGGCACGAAAGTGCCCTCCTGCAGAAAGCGCAGCAGCTTGACCTGCATGGGCGGGGGCATTTCGCCCACCTCGTCCAGGAACAGGGTGCCGCCATGGGCCACCTCGACCAGGCCCGGCTGGTCGCGGTAGGCCCCGGTGAAGCTGCCCTTGAGGTGGCCGAAGAGCTCGCTCTCCAGCAGCTCGGCCGACAGCGCGCCGCAGTGGATGGCGACAAAGGCGCTGGCCGACTGCGGGCTGCAGGCGTGCAGGGCGCGCGCCACCAGCTCCTTGCCGCTGCCGGTGGGCCCCAGCACCAGCACACTGACCCGCGTGGGCCCCACGCGCCGCACCATGGCGCGCAGCTGCACGGTGGCATGAGCCTGGCCGGCCAGGCCCATGTCGTCGTCGCCGGCCTGCGCCGCGCGCAGGCTGCGCAGCTCGGCGTCGAGCCTGGCCTTGCGCATGGCGCGCGCGATGACGAAGCGCAGCATGTCCGGGTCGATGGGCTTGGTGAGGAAGTCCCAGGCGCCCAGCTCGGCCGCGCGCAGGGCCAGCTCGTGGTCGCCATGGCCGGACCAGACGATCACCGGCACCCGCGCAAAGCGCGGCACCAGCGCCAGCCCGGCCTCGGGGTCCATGGATGGGGGCATGGCCAGGTCCAGCAGCACCAGGTCGGGCGCCGGCTGCGCGGCGAATGCGGCCAGGGCCTGCTCGGCGTCGCCGGCGACCACCACCTCGTGGCCCAACCCGCGCAAAAAGTTGGCGCCCAGGCGCTGGAAGGCCGGCTCGTCGTCGACCAGCAGGATGCGGCCACGGTCTGCAGCGTCAGGAGGGGTTTGCATCTTTGAGGGGGAAGGTCAGGGTGAAGCAGGTGGTCCACGGCGGCCGCTGTGTGAGCGCCACCGAGCCCCCATGGGCGGCCAGGGTGCGCGCCACGATGGCCAGGCCCAGGCCGGTGCCACCGGGGCTGCGCGACGCGAAGGGCTCGAACAGGCGGTGGCGGATCTCCTCGGGCACGCCCTGGCCGTCGTCGCAGACATGCAGCAGCACGGCATCGGCGCGCTGCTCGGCGTCGATGTGCACGGCCACTGCGGTGTCGGTGCCGGCCCCGGATGCGGCGCGCGCGTTCTCCAGCAGGTTGGTCAGTGCCTGCTCCACGCGCCGCGGGTCGCCGTCGATCAGCAGGGGCGCCTGCAGCGCGGCCCCCAGCGTGCAGTGCGGCAGCCTGGCGGCGGCGGCGCGCACCTGGGCGGCCAGGTCGTAGCGCTGGGGCACCAGCTTCCAGGGCTTGGCGTAGTCGAGCAGGTCACTGCTCAGGTGGGCGATGCGCCCCACCTGGCCGGCCACTTCGCGGCGCACCTCGGGCGAGGCCGTGGCCACCGCCATGGCGATGATGTTCAGCGGGTTGCGGATGTCGTGCGCCACCGTGGCGGCCAGGGAGCCGAGCTCTGCCAGGCGCGCCTGCAGCTGGCGCTCGCGCTCGCGCGCCGCGATCTGCTCACCCTGGGCCACGCGCTCGGCGGCGTCGGCCACTACGGTGCCGAAGAGCTCGGCCACGCGGCGCGGCCCGGGGGGCGCGGCCTCCCAGCCGTGCAGGGTGATGGCCCAGCCGGGGCCCGCGCGCGTACCCCGCAGGCTGGGCATGTCACCGGGGTCCTGCGCGCCGCCCTCGCCCAGCAGCACCCGCACCCCGGTGCCCGTGCGGAGGCTGAGCAAGGCGCCGGCCTCGTTTTCCAGTGCCTGCATGCTGTCGGCCGACTGCAGCGCCTGGCGCCAGGACTGCAAATCGGCCGCCGAGACCGCGCCGCCCGGGTACACCAGGCGCTCGGCAAACTGGCGCACGGGGCCATTGAGCGCGATGCAGCTGATGGCCACCACGAAGCCGCCGATCCAGCGCGACTCGATGGGCAGCAGCGGCGTGAGCGCCACCACCACGGCCCCCAGCGCCAGCAGCAGGGCCCAGGCCAGCGCGCGGCGCGCCCAGGCGTTTGACACGAAGACGCCGTAGCGCAGGATGCCGTAGACCAGGATCACCGGGTACAGCGGCAAGCCAAGCAGGGGGAAGGGGTAGAGCGGCAAGTCGAGCACCACAATGCCGTAGCCCGACAGGCAGCCCACGCCCCACAGGCAGGACGCGGTGACCGCCGCGATCTGGTTGAAGGCCGGGCGCCGGGCGCGTGCCAGCGCCGTCAGCAGCACGGCGATGCCGCCCAGGCCCAGCAGCACCCAGGCCATGCTGGCGACCATGCCCACGGTGTTGGCGATGGCGATGAGGCCCACGTGCTCGCGCCAGACCAGGGCGCCCGGCGTCAGCAGCTGCACGGCCAGGGTGGCCGAGCCCCCCAGCAGGTACGCCGCCACCACTCCCCAGCGCGGCAGCCGCACACCGCAGAACACCACGCAGAAGTGAAAGAAGAACGCCGACGTCAGCGGCGAGAAGCCGATCATCGCCATGGCGATGTCGCCACTGCCCGGGCCCAGCCAGTTGGGCAGTTCGTTGCCCGCCATCCACAGCGCAATGCCGCTCAGGA
Source organism: Acidovorax sp. A1169 (assembly GCF_030704685.1). Classification (GTDB taxonomy): domain Bacteria; phylum Pseudomonadota; class Gammaproteobacteria; order Burkholderiales; family Burkholderiaceae_C; genus Acidovorax. The sequence goes on along the minus strand of NZ_JAUZDX010000002.1, from coordinate 361,719 downwards.
AGGCGGCCAGCAGCCGGGCGCCGGCCACCCGGTCGGCCCACCACAGCAGCATGCCGGCCAGGGCCAGGGTTTCGACGATGGAGAAGCCGAGGACGGCGCGGATGAGCATGGGATGAAAAACGAAGCCGGCGTGGGGGTGACCTGTTGCCAGCGTTGACAACACAGCCTGCGCGCACTGTAAACGAAGTATGCAGGCCATTGGTGAAAAGTCCAATGAATCAAGGACTTGCGGTGGTGTGGAGGGCTGGCCCGGTTTTCGCAGAAGAGGGATCAAGCAGCCCCTACAGGAAACCCGCCATGCCCTCCACCGCCCTGACCTCCTTCGCCCCCGGGGCCCACGCCGCCCGCCACCTCGACCTGGCCGACTACGTGGGCGCCGCAGGCTGGGCCCGCCTGCCGGCGGCCGTGCGCCGGCGCTTCGGTGCTGGCCACCCGGACGTGGACTACACCGGCCGCATGGACCTGCGCTGCTCGGGCATCGGCCGCATCTACGCCGGCCTGTCGCGCGCCTTCGGCAGCCCGCTGACTGGCCTGCAGGCCCGGGGCCTGGCGGCCACCGTGCGGGTGCGGGGCAATGGCCAGGGCGGGGTGGTGTGGGAGCGGGTGTTCGGCGAGGCCGCCAATGGCGCCACCGGGGCGGCCATCGTGCGCTCGACCAAGGAACCCGGAGCAGAAGGTCAATTGACCGAGCGCACGGACGGCGGCCTGGCCATGGCGCTCGATGTCTTCGAGGAGGACGGCACGCTGGTCTTCCAGAGCCGCCGCTTCTTCCTGGCGCTGGGCCCGCTGCGCGTCCCCGTCCCGCAATGGCTGTCGCCCGGCCAGTGCCGCGTGACCCACACCGACCTGGGCGGTGGCGACTTCCGCTTCACGCTGTCGATGCGGCACCCGTTGTGGGGCGAGACCTTCCACCAGTCGGGCGTCTTTTCCGATCCCCTCCAAGTCGAATGACCACCATGCAGGCCGTTTTCATCCTCCTGTCCTTCCAGTCGGTGCTGGGCGCCTTCGACAACCTCTGGCACCACGAATGGCAGGCCCGCCTGCCCCAGCGCGTGTCAGCCCGCCGCGAACTGGCGCTGCACGCGGCGCGCGAGGCGCTGTATGGCCTGGTCTTCCTGGGCCTGGCTTGGTTCGAATGGCGCGGCGCCATGGCGGGGCTGCTGGCCCTCATCCTGGCTGCGGAAGTGCTGATCACCCTGGCCGACTTTCTGGAAGAAGACCGAACGCGCCGGCTGCCGCCGCTCGAACGCCTGCTGCACACGGTGCTGACCATCAGCTATGGGGGCTTCGTGGCACTCATGGTGCCGGTGCTGCATGATTGGGCCACCATGAACACCGCATTTCACTTTCGCCCGCATGGCTGGATCTCCTGGCTTTTCACGCTGTATGGCCTGGGCGTTCTCGCCTGGAGCGTGCGCAATGTGCGCGCCGTGCGTCGGCTGGGGCAGTCGGCCACGCTGCAGGAATCATCACCCTCCCCCATGGCCGATACACCGCCCCAGGGACCGACGGTGCTGGTCACCGGCGCCACCGGCTTTGTGGGCAGTGCCCTGGTGCGGCAGTTGCAGGCCGATGGCCGGCGCGTCATCGCCCTGTCGCGCGATGCGCGGCAGGCGCAGGCCCTGTTCGGCAAGGGCGTCTGGGTGGTGGACCACCTGGACCAGATCCCCAGCGAGACCCGCATCCATGCCGTGGTCCACCTTGCCGGCGCGCGGGTGGTGGGCCGGCCCTGGACGGCGGCACGGCGGCGTGAGCTGTTGGACAGCCGGGTGAAGGTGGCGCAGGCCCTCGTGCAGCTGATGCGGCGGCTGCAGCAGGTGCCCGAGGTGCTGGTCAGCGCATCGGCGGTGGGTTACTACGGTGCGGCCAATCTTGTGTCTGGCGAGGCACTCGCCGAGGATGGCCCGCCCCAGCCTGGCCAGTTCCAGTCCGACCTGTGCGTGGCCATCGAGCACGAGGCCCGGCGCGCGGAGGCGCTGGGCGTGCGCGTGGTCCGGCTGCGCCTGGGCGTGGTGCTCGGCCGGGGCGATGGGGCCTACCCCATGCTGGCTCTGGCGGCTCGGTTTGGCATGGGCTCCGTGCTCGGCTCCGGGCGGCAACCGGCCCCGTGGATCCACTTCGACGATGCGCTGGGGCTGATCCGCTTCGGCTTGGAACACCAGGCGCTGCAGGGTGCCGTCAACGCCGTGGCGCCGGACACCCCATCGCAGGAAGGCTTCAGCCGCGCCCTCGCGCAGTCCTTCGGCCGCAGGGTTTTCCTGCGCATGCCCGGGGCGCCCCTGCGCTGGCTGATGGGGGAAATGGCCACGCTGCTGCTGGACGGGCAGAACCTGGTGCCCCGGGCCGCGCTGCAGGCCGGCTACCGGTTCCAGCACCCGACCCTGGCCGGGGCGCTGCGCGACCTGGCTGGTTGAAGGAGAACTCAGGCGCGGGCTGCGCGTGCACGGCCGCGCTGGTTCGACACCACGACATTGTCCTTGGCCAGGGCCTGCCCATCGCGCACCGCCGCCAGCCAGCCCTCGGTGCTGGCCACCGCCGCGAAATTGCTCTGGAAGACGACGCTGAAGACCCGGTGGATCTCCTCGGCGCTGGCATAACCGGCCGCGTTCTCGTACGGCAGCGCACCCGTGGCATCGGAGAGGAACTCCACCGCCAGCCCGCGGTGCATGGCCTCGAAGACGGTGGACGCATCGCAGTTGTGCGTCATGTATCCGGCGATGCTCAGCGTGTCGATGCCGTTGTCGGCGATCCACTGCGCCAGGTCGGTGCCCGTGAACGCGCTGGGCGTGGCCTTGGTGATGAGATGGTCGCGGTGGCGGCGGGCCACCTCGGGGTGCAGTTGGCCGTTGTGGGCATCGGCCTGGAACACCGGCGCGCCCTTGGGGGCATGGTGCTGCACGACCACCACTTTCAGGCCGGCCGCATGGGCCGCGTCCATGGCGCGCAGGACATTGGGCAGGCTTTGCGCCACGGGCGGGTACTCGATGGGCAGCAGGCCGCCTTCGAAGTATTCGTTCTGCACATCGATGACGATCAGGGCGCGGCGGGGTGGGTTGGACATGGTCGGTGTTTCCATGGGGTTGCGATGGGTTGAATCTTAGGCACCGGTGCCCCTGGCCGATAGCGGCCCGAATGCCAATCATCGATAGAATCGGGCCATGATCGCCCCCCAGCCTGAAACCGTCGCCGTGGTCGCCTTCGACGGCATCAGCCCCTTCCACCTGTCGGTGCCGTGCCTGGTCTTCGGCGAGGACCGCGACGAGGACCGCAGCCACCGCTTCGCGCTCTCGGTCTGCGCCGCAACGCCCGGCGCACTGCGCACCAATGCGGGCTTCGCGATCCACGTCGCGCACAGGCTCGAGATACTGCGCCGGGCGCAGATCATCGTCGTGCCCTCGTGGTTCGACGACACCCGGGCGGCACCTGCGGAGCTGCTGGACGCGCTGCGCCGTGCCCACCGGCGCGGCGCCACCATCGTCGGCCTGTGCCTGGGGGCCTTCGTGCTGGCCGAGGCGGGCCTGCTGGAGGGGCGCACGGCCACCACCCACTGGCAATTGGCCGGACGATTTGCCGAGCGCTACCCGCAGGTGGTGCTGCAGCCCGAGGTGCTGTATGTGGACCACGGCGACGTGCTCACGTCCGCAGGCACCGCAGCCGGCATCGACTGCTGCCTGCATCTGCTGCGTGTGCGCCACGGTGCAGACGTGGCCAACCGCGCAGCCCGCCGCATGGTAGTGGCCCCGCACCGCCAGGGTGGCCAGGCACAGTACATCGAGACCCCCGTGCGCGCAGCCCCCGAACGCGACCGCCTGGGCCCCGTGGTCGACTGGATGCTGCACAACCTGCAGCAGCCGCACGACCTGGATGCCCTGGCCCAGCGCGCACTCATGAGCCGCCGGAGCTTCACCCGCAATTTCCGCGAGGCCATGGTGACCACGGTCGGACAGTGGCTGCTGCACCAGCGCCTGGCCCTCGCCCAGCGCCTACTTGAGACCACCGAGGAATCCATCGACGCAGTGGCCGACAAGGCGGGCTTCGGCGCCCCGGCCTCGCTGCGCCAGCACTTCGCGGCGACCCTCAAGCTCTCTCCCCTGGCGTACCGCAGGCAGTTCCGCGCGACCTGAGGGTGGGGGCCGCGGAAACGGCTGGGCAGCAAGCGCCATCAGCCTCTGGTTCACCACAAGCGTCCGGCCTCGGCTCCTACAGGTGACACGCGTCGACCCACCTAAACTCATTGTCAAGTGCAAAGCCCCTCAAGGGAGGGCAAGCACCCTGTGCCCCCCTGCCCAGAGACTGTCCGGGCATCGTAATCCCTTCCAAAGGACACAGAAAAAGCAGAAGGAACTTCGGCCTTAGCACTCACTCCAAGAGAGTGCTAATATCATGCCTTAGAGGAAAGGATTCCCGGAATGAACATTCAATCTGGAACCGCTACGACGTCTTTGGCGCCCGCAAACCCGTGGGCGCTGGTGCCCCCGCTGGGCAACCTGGACGCCTATATTTCGGCCGTCAACCGCCTGCCCCTGCTCACCCACGAGGAAGAGCAGTCCTATGCACGCGCGCTCAAGGACAACAACGATCTGGACGCCGCAGGCCGGCTGGTGATGTCGCACCTGCGCCTGGTGGTCTCCATCTCGCGCCAGTACCTGGGCTATGGCCTGCCGCACGGCGACCTGATCCAGGAAGGCAACGTGGGCCTGATGAAAGCCGTCAAGCGCTTCGATCCCGATCAGGGCGTGCGCCTGGTGAGCTACGCCATGCACTGGATCAAGGCGGAGATCCACGAGTACATCCTCAAGAACTGGCGCATGGTCAAGGTGGCGACCACCAAGGCCCAGCGCAAACTGTTCTTCAATCTGCGGTCCATGAAGCAGGGTTTCAAGGCCGACGCGGCAGCCGCCGACGCTGCGACGCACCGCGACACCCTCTCGGAGAGCGAAATCGACTCGGTGGCGCAGCAGCTGAACGTCAAGCGCGAGGAAGTCATCGAGATGGAAACCCGCATGTCGGGCGGCGACGTGCTGCTCGACCCGGCCCCCTCGGATGACGGCGAGCAGGCGTTCGGCCCGATCGCCTACCTGGCCGATGCCGCGCACGAGCCCACGGCCATGATCGAGTCGCGCCAGCGCGACTCCCTGGCCACCGATGGCATTGCCACCGCCCTGTCCAGCCTGGACGAGCGCAGCCGCCGCATCGTGGAAGAGCGCTGGCTCAAGGTGAACGACGACGGTTCGGGCGGCATGACGCTGCACGAGCTGGCAGCCGTGTACGGCGTGAGCGCCGAGCGCATCCGCCAGATCGAGGTCGCGGCGATGAAGAAGATGAAGAAAACGCTGGCCGAATACGCCTGAGCGACGCCTCGGGCCGCCACAGGGAGCGCGTTAATATCGCAGCTTCGCGGCCGAACCCCCTCAAAGGGCCCCGTTGGGGCCCTTTGTCGTTTCAGCCTCCTGAACCACGAATCCGAAGGAGATGCTTTTGTCACGCTCTGTTCCACGCCGCGCCGCACTGGCCCTGGCGCTCGCCGCCCTGTCCCCCTGGGCCGTTGCCCAACAGAAACCGGCCCCAAAGCCCGCAGCACCTGCTGCGGCGGCGCCCGTGGCCTGGCCGACCAAGCCGGTGCGCATCATCGTCGGCTTCCCGGCGGGCTCCTCGCCCGACCTCACGGCGCGCACCATTGCCGAGCCCTTGTCCAAGGCCCTGGGCCAACCGGTGATCGTGGAGAACAAGGTGGGCGCGGGCGGCAACATCGGCGCCGACGCCGTGGCCAAGGCGCGCGACGACCACACCATCGGCCTGATGATCAACGGCAACATGACCATCGCCAAGATGCTCAACCCCGCCGTGCCCTACGACCCCGTCAAGGACTTGGCACCGCTGAGCCTGATCGGCACCTCGCCGCTGGTGCTGACCGCGCCCGTGAGCCAGCCGGGCGTACCGGCCACGGCCGATGCGCGCGAATTCTTCGTGGCCGCGCGCAATGGCGGTGACAAGTGGAGCTATGGCACGCCTGGCGTGGGCACCGTGGGCCACATCGGCACCGAACTGCTCAAGTCGCGCAGCAACATCAACCCCGTGCATGTGCCCTACCCCGGCTACCCGCAGGTGGCCACGGCCATGCTGGGTGGCCAGCTGCAGATGGCGCTGCTGCCGCCGGCCCTGGCCCAGGCCCAGATCAAGGCGGGCAAGCTGCGCGCCATCGGCGTCACCTCCTCGGGCCGCAGCCCGCTGGTGCCCGACGTGCCGAGCCTGGCGGAAGCCGGAATCACCAACTACAACCTGGAGATCTGGAACGCCTTCGCGGCGCCGGCCACCATGCCCAAGCCCATCCAGGCCAAGGTGGCGGCGCTGATCAGCGAAATCGCCCGCAGCCCCGACGTGCGCAGCAAGCTGTTCCAGCAGGGCTGGCAGGTGGTGGGCACCTCGCCCGAGGGCCTGGCCAACCGCATCAAGGCGGATACCAACCTGCTGGGCGGCGTGATCGCGATGCGGGGTATCAAGGCCGAGTAAGCCCAGCAGAACCCACCGCCCTCCCCTCGCCCACAAAGGCGACGGAGGGCTTTTTTACGGGTGCGTTCAGGCGGCGTTCAGCAGCGCGCGCACATCTTCCGTAAGAGCCTGCACCCCGCCGCCATAACGGCTGTAGATGCGCAACCGCCCGGCAGGGTCGTAGATGTAGCTGCCGGCCGAGTGGTCCATGCTGTAGCTGGTGGGGGTCTTGCCCTCGACCTTCTTGTAGTAGATCTTGAAGTCCTTGGCCACGGCGGCCAGTTGTTCGGGCGTGCCGCGCAGCGCGAGGAAGGTGGGGTCGAAGTTGGCCATGTAGGCCTTGAGCACCTCAGGGGTATCTCGGTCAGGGTCCACCGTGACGAAGATGCCCTGCAGGCGTTCGCCGTCCTTGCCCAGGGCCTTCTTGACTTCGGCCAGCTCCTGCATGGAGGTCGGGCAGACGTCGGGGCACTGGGTGAAGCCGAAGAACACCACCACCACCTTGCCCGCAAAGTCCTTCATGCTGCGCGCCTGGCCGTTCTGGTCGGTCAGCGGCAGGTCGCGGGCGTAGTCGGCGCCGGTGACATCCACGCCACGGAACTCCAGTTTCTTTTCGGTACAGGCACCCAGCAGCGCACTGCCGGCGAGCGCGGCTGCGCCCATGGCGATCATTCGGAGAGCATGTCGTTTGTGCATGGTGTGGCCGTTCAAAGCACGTAGTGGTCCACCAGCAGCGCGGCGAACAGCACGCTCAGGTGGATGAGGGAAAAGCGGAAGGTCTTGCGCGCCAGCGCATCCGAGTAGTTGCGCCACAGCGCAAAGCCATAGCCGCAGAAGCCCGCAGAGAGCACCACCGCAGCCACCAGGTAGATCCACGAGCTCATGCCGTAGATGAAGGGCATCAGGCAGCCGGCGAAGAGGATCAGCGTGTAGAGAAACACCTGCAACCGCGTGAACTCGTTGCCGTGCGTCACGGGCAGCATGGGCAGGCCGGACTTGCGGTAGTCCTCGACCCTGTACAGCGCCAGGGCCCAGAAGTGCGGCGGCGTCCACAGGAAGATGATGAGGAACAGGATCAGCGCCTCGGGGCCCACGTCGCCCGTCATGGACGACCAGCCCAGCACCGGCGGCATGGCGCCCGATGCGCCGCCGATCACGATGTTCTGGGGCGTCAGAGGCTTCAAGATGACGGTGTAGACCACCGCGTAGCCGACGAAGGTGGCGAACGTGAGCCACATCGTGAGCGGGTTGACGGCGAAATACAGCAGGGCCGAGCCGGCGCCGCAGAGCACGGCCGAGAACAGCAGGGTCTGCGTGTTGGACAGCTCGCCCTTGGCAGTGGGGCGCCAGGCGGTGCGCTTCATCTTGGCGTCGATGCCCTGCTCCACGATGCAGTTGAAGGCGGCGGCGGCACCAGCCACCAGCCACACGCCCACGCAGGCGATCACCATCAGGCCGAACTGCGGCGCGGTGGGCATGCCGGGCACGGCCAGCACCATGCCGATGAGCGCGCAGAACACTATGAGCTGCACCACGCGCGGCTTGGTGAGGGCATAGAACTGGGCCACGCGCGAGGGCGGCGAGGAAAGGGCGGGGGCGACACTCATGCGGACACTCTTCTCGATGCGCGCGAAGGCGCTGGGGTTTCGTCTCGTTGCGGCGCGGTGGCCGCGCGGCTGGCCGCCAGCGCCCAGGTCAGCACCACCACCATGGCGGCAGCGCCGCCGGTGTGCAGCACGGCCGCCAGCAGGGGCCAGCCGAGCACCACGTTCGACAGGCCGGTGGCCAGCTGTGCCAGCGCTAGCGCCAGCAGCCAGCGCGCCTGTACAGGTAGCACGGCCGCCTTGTAGAGGCGCCAGACCAGCGCCAGCAGCGCGGCCAGCACCACATAGGCCATCAGCCGGTGCACGTAATGGATGGCCGTGAGGCCGGCAAAGCTGATGTGGCTGCCGTCCTGCAGCAGGCCCAGCTGGCGCCAGACCTGGAAGCCCTGGGCAAAGTCCATGGCTGGCCACCAGCTGTCCTGGCAGGTGGGGAAGCTGGTGCACGCCAGCACGGCGTAGTTGGTGCTTACCCAGCCGCCCAGCACGATCTGCACGGTGACCAGCACGGTGGCCCACACCAGGCCCTGGCGCAGCGCGGGCGCGATGCGCTCGGCCACCCTGCCCTGCGCCCAGTGGGCATGGCGCACCGCCTGCACGCACAGCAGCGCCAGCAGCACCAGGCCACCGATGAGGTGCAGGGTGACGATGGCCGGAAAGAGCTTCATGGTGACCGTGAGTGCCCCGAACGCGCCCTGCAGGCACACCCAGAACAGCGTGAAGGTGGGCCACCAGGGGCTGATGGGCGGCTCGGCGACGCCTTGCCGCCTTGCCTGGCGGCGCTGCACCCAGGAGGACACGGTGATCACGATGATGAGCACGCCCACGCCCGTGGCCAGGTAGCGGTGCACCATCTCCACCCAGGCCTTGCCGTGGGTGACCGGGCCCGTGGGCATGGCGTCCTGCGCGGCCGCGATGTCGGCGTGCGCGCCCACCGGGCTGGCATTGCCGTAGCAGCCGGGCCAGTCGGGGCAGCCCAGGCCCGAATCGGTGAGCCGCGTGAAGGCGCCGAACAGCACCAGGTCGAAGGTGAGGAACAGCGTGAGCACGGTGAGCGCCTGCAGGCGCTTGAGGGGCGTGCTGTTGCGGTTGCGCAGCCACACCCAGACCAGCGGGCCGAGCGCGATCAGCACGCCCAGCAGCATGAGCCGGGCCAGGGGTGCCAGGTCGTACAGGGGCTGGGCGTCGGTCATGGCTTGGCGGGCCGGCCGGCCTCGTCCCACGACGAAGAGGCGCGCAGCAGGCGATCCAGGTCGCGCTTGGCCTTGGCCGCGCCGCTGCTGTCCATCGCGGCGGGAAAGCGCATCATCCAGTTGCCCATGGGGTCGACCACGTAGAGGTGGTCCGGCAGCGCATGGCCTTCGGCGGGGCTTAGCCAGGCGGCCACGCCCTCGGGGGGCAGGCGCAGCACGGTGGCCTGCTGCAAGGCCGGGGCCAGCAGCGGGGGCGGCAGGGCGGCATCGTTGACGAGCCAGATCCACTCCACGCGGTCCTTCTCTCGGCCCAGGGTTTCGCGCAGCTGGCGCTGCAGGTACAGGTGCTTCTGGCAGGGCTCGTTGCAGTCGCCGCCGGCCACGCTCACCAGCAGCCACTGGCCCTTGAGCGAGGCCAGGGGCATTTGCTTGCCGTCCAGCGCGGTGCCTACCAGGTCGGGCATGGGGCGCTGGGGGTTGACCAGTTCGCCGTAGACACGGCGGCCCTCGGGCCGGATCACGTAGTAGGTAAAGTACGAGGCGACCACGGGCGCCGCGCAGATGAGCAGCACGCCCAGCATCTTCAGGCGGCCATGGCGGGTGCGCTGGCTGCCGGCCACGGCATCGCCCGCCTCGGGCAGGCTGTGCACCGTAAGGCCCAGCGGGTGGGCCCCGCCGTTGCTGTGCTGCTCAGGTGCCTGGCTGGCTGCGTGGGCGAATGAAGCGTCGGACGATTTGGAACCAGACATAGAGAAGTGCAATCAGGCCGCAGAGCCCGAACCATTGAAATGCGTAACCATAGTGTTTGTCGACGCCCGCGCCGATGGCGGGCCAGTCGCGCGACAGCCCCTCACCGGCATCCCCGGTCTGCAAGACCGTGAGGGGCGCCAGTGCCAGGGCCGTCTCTGCCCGAAAGGCAGCCAGGTCGAGATTTTGCCGGATGCGGGAAGACCCCTTGGCACTATCGCCGCCCTCGAACTCGTACAGGCGCGACGGTGGAAGCGCCACGCGGCCGGTGACCTGCACTGTGCCAGCAGGCGTCTGCACCGGCGGCAGCTGCATGCGGTCCTGGAAATTGCGTGGCGCCCAGCCGCGCTGCACAAGCACCACGGCATTGGAATCGACCAGTTGCAGGGGCGTGAGCACGAAGAAACCGGGCCGCCCCTGCATCTGCCGGTTGTCCAGGTACACCGTGTGCTGGGACAGCCACCGGCCCTGCAGCGCCACGGAGCGGTGCACCAGCGACTGCTCTGCCTCGGGCCCGACCGGGGCCAGCAGGGTGCGGCCGTCGATGGCCGGCTGGCGCGTGCGCTCGTCGATGCGGGCCTGCAGCGCCTGTTTCTCGGCGGCGCGCGACAGCTGCCAGCGCCCGAGCGAGGCCGTGGCCAGCATGGAGGCCAGGGCCGCGATCAGAATCAGCCAGAAAAGCGGGCCCAGGGCGCGTCGCGTGCTTGTCACAGGATAATGTGCTCCATGAAATACCTCGTTGTCCTGGCCTTCATCGCCATTCTGGCCAGCCTGGCCTCGGCCCTGTTCTTCATGATGCGCGGCGGCGAGGATGCCGGCGCCGACAAGGCCAAAGGCAACCGAATGGCGTGGGCGCTGGCCCTGCGGGTGGGGCTGTCCATCGTACTGTTCCTGTGCATTCTGGTGGCCTGGCAACTGGGCTACATCCAGCCCACCGGGCTGCCTGCCAGCACACGCTGATCCGATCAGCGCAGCCGGCACAAAAAAAGCGCCTCGCGGCGCTTTTTTCGTTGGTGCCGGACATTACATCCAGTAGACCAGCACGTACAGGCCGAGCCAGACCACGTCCACGAAGTGCCAGTACCAGGCAGCGCCTTCGAAGCCGAAGTGCTTTTCGGGGGTGAAGTGGCCCTTTTGCAGGCGCAGGGTGATGAACAGCAGCATCAGCATGCCCAGGAACACGTGGAAACCGTGAAAGCCGGTCAGCATGAAGAACGTGGAGCCGAACACGCCCGAATTGAGCTTCAGGTTCAGGTCGGTGTACAGGTGGTAGTACTCATAGCCCTGCACGCACAGGAAGACGAAGCCCAGCAGTACCGTTGCCCACATGAAGGCGATAGTCTTGCCGCGGTGGTTTTCGCGCAGGGCGTGGTGGGCGATGGTCAGCGTCACGCCCGAGGTCAGCAGCAGCGCGGTGTTGATGGTGGGCAGCCAGAAGGGGCCCACGGTCTGGAAGGGCTCGACGATGCCGGCGGGCGATGCCGTCACGCCAGCGGCCAGGCTGGGCCACACTGCCTTGAAGTCGGGCCACAGCAGCGCGTTGTCCAGGCTGCCGAGGGCCGGCACGGAGTGCGCGCGCGCCCACCACAGGGCCGAGAAGAAAGCGCCGAAGAACATCACTTCGGAGAAGATGAACCAGCTCATGCTCCAGCGGTACGAGAGGTCGATCTTGTGACCGTACAGGCCGCCCTGGCTCTCGCGGATGGCGTCGCCGAACCACTGGTACAGCACGAACAGCCACCAGACCATGCCCAGCAGCAGGGAGTACTTGCCCCAGTCGTGGCCATTGATCCACTGGCCCGCGCCCAGGATCACGAAGAACAGGCCGATGGCCGCCATCACCGGGTGGCGCGACTCGGCGGGCACGTAGTAGTACGGGGTCGTTCCGTGGGTCGATGCACTCATTTCAGCTCCTGAATCTCAAAATCTTTTGTTATCGTAATCGCGGGAACACTGGGCTGGCGACGTCAGACGATGACGTTCACCAGCGTGATCAATGAAATCACCAGCAGGAACACCGCCACCAGCCCGACCACGATGATGTGCACCGGGTTGAGCTTCTCGACGTCCTGTGCATATTCGCTGCCCTTGCGCAGGCCGATGAACGACCAGGCCACCGCGCGGATGGTGCGCAGCAGCGAACCCTTGCGCTGCACCGGCGAGGGTGCCACGGGCGCAGCGGGATGCGGGACAGGCTTGTCGGTCATGATCCGGCTCCTTCGACGGCGGCAGGGTGCTGCAGCGCAGGCGCTGCAGCCGTGGACTCGGGCGCTGCGGGCGTCTTGCCGCCCACCTCGAAGAAGGTGTAGGACAGCGTGATCGTCGTGACGTCCTTGGACAGGCGCGGGTCGATCACGAAGGCCACGGGCCATTGCTTCTTCTCGCCGGGCTCCAGAATGTACTGGTTGAAGCAGAAGCACTCCAGCTTGTTGAAATGCGCTGCCGCCTGGCGGGGTGCGTAGCTGGGGATGGCCTGGGCGGCCATGCGGCGGTTCTGCACGTTCTGGAACTCGTACATCACCGTCGTCAGCTCGCCGGGGTGCACCTGCACCGAGCGCTGGGCGGGCTTGAAGTCCCAGGGGCCGCGCGCATTGGCGTCGAACTCGACGGTGATGGTGCGGCTCTTGTCCACCTGCGTGTTGGCGGGCACCTTCACGTCCTTGCCGGCCACGCCGTTGCCAGGCACCTGGCGCTCTGACAGCGACAGGATGTTGATCCCCGTCATCTCGCAGATGTGCTTGTAGATCGGGATCAGCACATAGCCGAAGGCGAACATGCCGGCCGCGATCACGACCAGCTTACCCACCATCTTGGCGTTCTCGCGGCGCAGGTTCATGGCATGGGGCCCTGTGTCTTCTCTTCAGCGGGACGACAGGAGAACCATCTTGACCATGAACCCGATGAAGAACACCGCAGCCACGGACGCCAGGATCAAGCCCAGGCGCAGGTTGCTCTTCTTCTGTTCGGGGGTCATGGGCATGGTGATCAACCGATCACGCGGGTCGCGGTGGCGTCCAGCTTGGGCGGGGTTTCGAAGGTGTGGAACGGTGCGGGCGATGGCACTTCCCATTCCAGGCCCTCGGCGCCTTCCCAAGGCTTGGCGGGGGCCTTCTCGCCCTTGCCCATCATCGCGGGCAGCACGACGGCCAGGAAGAAGTACACCTGCATCAGGCCGAAGCCGAAGGCACCCACCGAAGCGATGGCGTTGAAGTCCGCGAACTGCATGGGGTAGTCGGCATAGCGGCGGGGCATGCCGGCCAGGCCCAGGAAGTGCATCGGGAAGAAGGTGATGTTGAAGGTGATCAGCGAGCCCCAGAAGTGGATCTGGCCGCGCGTTTCGGAGTACATCACGCCAGTCCACTTGGGCAGCCAGTAGTAGACGCCAGCGAACATGGAGAACAGCGAGCCGGCCACCAGCACGTAGTGGAAATGGGCCACCACGTAATAGGTGTCCTGCAGCTGGATGTCGATGGGGGCCATGGCCAGGATCAGGCCGGTGAAACCACCCATGGTGAACACGAAGATGAAGCCCACAGCGAACAGCATGGGGGTCTCGAACGTCATGGAGCCGCGCCACATGGTGGCGATCCAGTTGAAGATCTTCACGGCCGTGGGCACGGAGATCAGCATGGTGGCGTACATGAAGAACAGCTGGCCGGTCACGGGCATGCCGGTCGTGAACATGTGGTGGGCCCACACGATGAACGACAGGATGGCGATGGACGAGGTGGCATACACCATGGAGGCGTAGCCGAACAGCTTCTTGCGCGCGAAGGCGGGCACGATCTGGCTGACGATGCCGAAGGCCGGCAAGATCATGATGTACACCTCGGGGTGGCCGAAGAACCAGAAGATGTGCTGGTACATCACCGGGTCACCACCGCCGGCGGGGTTGAAGAAGCTGGTACCGAAGTGGCGGTCCGTCAGCGTCATGGTGATGGCGCCGGCCAGCACGGGCATCACGGCGATCAGCAGGTAAGCGGTGATCAGCCAGGTCCAGGCGAACATGGGCATCTTCATCAGCGTCATGCCGGGGGCGCGCATGTTCAGGATGGTCACGATGATGTTGATCGAGCCCATGATGGACGAAGCGCCCAGGATGTGCATGGCGAAGATGCCGGCATCCATCGAGGGGCCCATCTGCAGGGTCAGTGGGGCGTACAGCGTCCAGCCGGCAGCGGGTGCGCCACCGGGCATGAAGAACGAGCCCACCAGCATCGCTGCGGCAGGAATCATCAGCCAGAAGCTGAAGTTGTTCATGCGTGCGAAGGCCATGTCGGATGCGCCGATCTGCAGCGGGATCATCCAGTTCGCAAAGCCCACGAAGGCCGGCATGATGGCGCCGAACACCATGATCAGGCCGTGCATGGTGGTCAGCTGGTTGAACAGCTCGGGGTTCACCAGCTGCAGGCCGGGCTGGAACAGCTCGGCGCGGATCAAGAGGGCCAGCACGCCGCCGACCATGAGCATGGTGAAGGCGAACAGCAGGTACAGGGTACCGATGTCCTTGTGGTTGGTGGCGTACACCCAGCGGCGCCAGCCGGTGGGGCCGTGGTGGCCATGGTCGTCGTGTGCGTGGTCGCCTGCGTGCCCATGCTTGTCGTCGAGAACTGCGCTCATTTTGTATTCCTCAATGCGATGGGGCGGTGATTACTTGCCACGCTGGGCCAGGACTTCAGCGGGCTGCACCAGTTGGCCGGTCTTGTTGGACCAGGTGTTCTTGGTGTAGCTGGCCACGGCCGCAAGGTCCGTATCGCTCAGCTGCGCCCACGATGGCATGGCGCCGTTGGCCGCGCCCTTGAGCAGGATCTGGATCTGCTTGGCATGGTCGGTGTCGAGCACGATGGCCGAGCCGTCCAGTGGTTTGATGGGACCGGCACCCTTGCCGTTGGCCTGGTGGCAGGCGGCGCAGTTGGCCGCGTAGACCTTCTCGCCGCGCTTGGTGATGTCTTCCAGCGTCCAGACCTTGGTCGGGTCGTCGAGCTTGGCGGCGGCCTTCTTGCGTTGCTCGGCCACCCAGACGGTGTAGTCCTCTGCAGACACAACCTTCACGTGGATGGGCATGTAGGCATGTTCCTTGCCGCACAGCTCGGCGCACTGGCCGTAGAAGTCGCCGATCTTCTCGGCGCGGAACCAGGTGTCGCGCACGAAGCCGGGGATCGCATCCTGCTTGATGCCGAAGGCCGGCACCATGAAGGCGTGGATCACGTCGTTGGCGGTGGTGATGATGCGGACCTTCTTGTTGACCGGCACCACCATCGGGTTGTCCACCTTGAGCAGGTAGTCGGCGGGCGCGTCGGCGACCTTGCCGCTGTCGGACATCACGCGATGGCTGCTGTCCAGCGTGGAGATGAAGGCCAGGCCCTCACCCTCGCCGGTGATGTAGTCGTAGCCCCACTTCCACTGGTAGCCCGTGGTCTTGATGGTCAGGTCGGCATTGGTCGTGTCCTTCTGGGCCACCAGCACCTTGGTGGCGGGCAGGGCCATGAGGATCACGATGATGAAGGGGATGATGGTCCAGACCACTTCCACGGTCACGGACTCATGGAAATTGGCCGACTTGGCGCCTTTGGACTTGCGATGCTTCCAGATGGAATAGAACATCACGGCGAAGACGGCTACGAAGATCACCGTGCAGATGACCAGCATCATCCAGTGCAGGAAATGCTGCTCCTCTGCAATCCTGGTGACAGGAGGGTGCAGATTGAGCTGGTTGACTGCAGGACCGCCAGGCAGGTCTTGAACGGCATGGGCCACGCCACCCACCCATGCACCGGCGATCAGGAGCAGAGAAGCCAGCTTGTTGGAAATGCTCTTCATAGTTCTCATTTACTTCTAAGCCTCAAATTAACCAATCCCTGCTGGCGCGCCTGCGTGGGGTCAGGCTGCGCGCAAGGCCATGCGTATCTCCGATGCCAGGGCCGGCCGAAGTTCGGGGCGCACGTAGCGCCCCACTTCCACCGATCGGCCCTGTGCAGACAAGGTGATCAGCGACCGGTCGCCGGTCTTGGGTTCCACGCGAACCCAGCTCCGGTCGAATTCGGCACGCTCGAGCTTGCCCGCTGTCTCCAACTCCACCACCAGGCGCGAGCCCTGCAGTGAAATCCTCTCGCCATCGGCCGCATGACGTCCGTACATGGCGAATGCCCATCCAACAACCACCATCTCCAGCCACGCGAAGGGCATGACCAGACGGGCTCCGAGCATCCAGAAGAACGTTGCAATGCCCAGTGAAACCGAACACAGCGACAGGTACATCCAGCCCATCTGCGCAGGGGTGACCGAGCAGTTGCGGGCCAGGCGCCAATCGATGCGCTGACCCGAGACAGTGGCAAAACGAAAAACCAAGCCTGTCACCGGAGGTGCCCACAAGACTGCCGGCTGCAGACCACACCAGAAAAGCCACTGGTGCGGCATGCGCAGCCTGCCACGTTGCGCGGGAAGATGCCCGAAATCCCAATAACCCTGAATTGTAGCGTGCCTTGTTCCATGTCATTGACACGAGCCTACCCGGTACTTCTACCTGTACCGGTGGCCAGCATGGCCCGCATGTCCTGCAGCGAAACCGCACTGCTGGCGCTCATTTTCAGGCGCGGCGCAGGCTTGAAGGCATGGCCGTAGATGATCTCGAAAGTCAGTGCCAACTGCCCGTCTCGCGCAGGGTCGGCCAGGTGCTCCACCAGGGCCGCATGCAGGCGCTTGCGCCAATCGCGCCCGCGCAGTGCGCCAAAGCGGTCAGGGTGCAGGTTGCAGCCGAGCTCGCGCAGCTCCTGCAGCAGCCGTTCGGGCGTGGCGAAGGTGAGCGTGATGCGCTCCATGTCCATCACCGGCTCGGCAAAGCCGGCATGCACCAGCATGTCGCCCCAGTCGTGCATGTCGGTGAAGGAATGGCCGGCCGGTGGCCAGCCCATCGCGGCGTACACGCCATGCAGCTCGCGCACGGTGTCGGGCCCCAGGCACGAGAACATCAGGTAGCCGTCCGTCGCCAGCGCGCGGTGCCACTGGCCGATGAGGGCCTGCGGGTCGGCCGCCATGTGCAGCGCCATGTTGGCCCAGAGCATCTGCACGCTGGCATCGGGCGGCAGGCCGAACTGCGGTGTCGGCCCGGTCCAGCGCGCAGGGTTCCACCAGGGCCGCGCCAGCGCCTGCTCGGCCAGCGGTACGCGGTGTGCGGCGGTCTCGGCCACCTGGCAGGCGGCCTTGGGGTAGCGGGCGCTCACCAGCGCGTGGCCCTGCAGGCCGCCGCGCACGGGGTCCCAGTGGCACCAGGACGCGGGGGCCTGGCGTATCCACTGCAGGCGGTCCTCCATGCGGCGGGCCACCTCTTCGTGGAGCCAGGGGGCCATGGCAGGCGCGGCGGCATGCCAGCGGGCAGCAGCAAGGGGATCGATCGTGGGGGGGCGCTCTGTGGGCATGTCGTAGGAACCGGGCCCCACGCAGGAACCGGGGGCCCAACGAGTATATTGACTCATGCAGTTCAAGGCGTTCACAGGGCTATCGGGGGTGGG
The DNA here is from genome assembly GCF_030704685.1 of Acidovorax sp. A1169. Classification (GTDB taxonomy): domain Bacteria; phylum Pseudomonadota; class Gammaproteobacteria; order Burkholderiales; family Burkholderiaceae_C; genus Acidovorax. The sequence goes on along the minus strand of NZ_JAUZDX010000002.1, from coordinate 344,181 downwards.
GCGCAGGCTCAGGGCGCTGGCCGGCGCCCTGCCCAACCGGTTTGCGCTGGCCGGCGCCCTGCCCAGCCAGTGCGCCGTCTGCCATGCCTGGCCCGCCACGCGCATCTGCCCGGCCTGCACAGCCCGCTTTGCCCAGCCGGTGCCGCGCTGCACCCACTGCGCCCTGCGCGTGCCCGACGGTGTCACGGTGTGTGGCGCCTGCCTGCGCGCGCCACCGGTCTTCGAGCGCTGCCTGGCCGCCGTGGACTACGCCTATCCCTGGTCCGGCGTGCTGGCCGATTTCAAGTTCCGCGCCGACCCCGGCTGGGCCGCCACACTGGCAGCGCTGATGCGCGGCAGCCCTGGGCTGGCGCCGGCACTCGACGCTGCCGACCTGGTGCTGCCCATACCGCTGTCGCCCGAGCGGTTGCGCGAGCGGGGCTTCAACCAGGCCCTGCTGCTGGCCCGGCAGTTGTCACCCCACAAAGCACACCCCGCCATGCTGCTGCGGCTGCAAGCGGGCGATACCAAGGTACACCAGGCGCAACTGACGCGCGCCGAACGGCTGCGCAACCTGCGCGGCGCCTTTGCCGTGGAGCCCGCGCAGGCCGCCGGCCTGCGGGGCTTGCGCATCGTGCTCATCGACGATGTGATGACCACCGGCGCCACCTTGCATGCCGCCGCCGCCACGTTGCGCGAGGCGGGCGCGGCATCCATCAGCGCCGCGGTGTTGGCCCGCACGGAACCGCACCGCAGCAGCGCCGCGAGCCACCCATGATTTGTTACAAAACCCGGCCGCAGGGGGCGCGGTTCGCAGCAAAATACCGCCCATGTTCCATATCGTCCTGGTCGAGCCCGAGATTCCGCCCAACACCGGCAATGTGATCCGGCTGGCGGCCAACACCGGCTGCACGCTGCACCTCATCGAGCCGCTGGGCTTTTCCATGGAAGACCGGCTGATGCGCCGCGCCGGCCTGGACTACCATGAGTACACGGCCGTGCTGCGCCATGCGGGCTGGACGGCTTTTCTGCGCGATGCGCAGCCCGACCCGGCGCGCATGTTCGCCATGACCACGCACGGATCGCAGGACCTCTTCGACAACTGCTTTCTGCCCGGCGACTGGCTGGTGTTCGGCGCCGAGACGCGCGGCCTGCCGCCCGAACTGCGCGAGACCTTCCCGCCGGCCCAGCGGCTGCGCCTGCCCATGATCGCCGGGCAGCGCAGCCTGAACCTGTCGAACGCGGTGGCGGTGTCGGTGTTCGAGGCCTGGCGCCAGAACAGCTTTGGCGCTGCCAACGCCGCTACCCCTGCCGTGACCGAGCTGGCCGTGGTTCAGCCGGGCTGATAGCGCTGGTCGGCGATGGCCTGGGGCCCTTGCTCGGACATGAAGTCCAGAAACACCTTGGTGCGCGCCGGCAGCATGCGGCCCGAGGGCAGCGCGGCATACACCGTGTAGCGTGACACGATCCACTCAGGCAGCACATGCACCAGCTCGCCGCTGGCCAATTGCTCTTCGATCAACAGGCGCGCGGTCACCGCCACGCCCGCGCCGTCGATGGCCGCGCGCAGCAGCACGCCATTGCTGTCCGACTGCAGCACCGGCGGCGCATCCACCTCCTGCGAGGGCGCATCGCCCGTGGCCGGGTACAGGCGCAGCTTGCGCCCGCCGCCCATTTCCGAGCGTGCGGGTGCGCCGGTGTCGCGCAGGTACTCGTGCTGCAGCAGGTCCATGGGCACCTGGGGCACGCCCTTGCGCGACAGGTACTCGGGCGACGCCACGACGATGGCCTCGCCATGCATGAGCGCACGGGCCACGATGTTGGCATCGAAGTCCTCGCCCGCCACCATGATGGTCACATCGAACTCGTCGATGCGGCGCAGGGCCAGCGAATCGACGCTGATGTCCAGCATCAGCTTGGGGTAGCGCGCATGCCACAGCGCCGTGAGCGGCGCGAGGAAGTTGGTGGTGAGCACCGGCGGCGCCACGATGCGGATGGTGCCGCGCAGGTCGCGCGTGCTGGCCACCGCCTCGGCTTCGGCATCGTCGATCTCGCCCAGGATGCTGCGCACGCGCTGCAGGTAGACCTCGCCCGCATCGGTGAGCGCCACCTTGCGCGTGGTGCGCTGCAAGAGCCGCGTGCCCAGGTGCTGCTCCAGCTCGGCCACCATGCGGGTGACCACAGGGGGCGACATGTCGAGCGCGCGCGCGGCAGCGGCAAAGCCGCCCTCGTCGACCACGCGGTCGAAGACTTTCATGGCTTGCAGGCGGTCCATCGGTCAGTCCTCCTGCAGGTGGTGAAAGGGCGCCGGGCGCCCTGCCCTCAAGGCGCTGCGCCGTAGTTGCGGGCGAGCGATTCGGCCACGCAGGCAGGCTTGTCGCTGCCCTCGCGCTCCACGGTCACCAGCCAGGTCATCTGCATGCCGTCCGGCGCCAACGGTTCTGCGGCCTGCAGGGTCAGGCGTGCCCGCACGCGGCTGCCCACCGGCACTGGCGAGGTGAAGCGCACCTTGTTCAGGCCGTAGTTCACGCCCATGCGCGCGCCCTCGATGGCAATGCCCGACTCGAAGAAGCGCGGAATCAGCGACAGCGTGAGAAAGCCATGCGCAATCGGCGCGCCGAAGGGACCGGCCTTGGCACGCTCGGGGTCCACATGGATCCACTGGTGGTCGCCAGTAGCCTCCGCGAACAGGTTGACCTGTTCCTGCGTGATGGTGATCCAGTCGGTCACGGCGACCTCCTGGCCCACGCAGGCGCTGACTTCGGAGTAGGAGCGGAAGATTTTCATGGCACCAATGTAGCGCCGGGTCGCACGCCCTCTTGTCGGCCGGGTGACAGGTACTAACCCTCATGCATGCAGCGCTCATGAATCGAGCCAGGTGCAGATGCCCTGCCACTGCTCCAGGTCGCGCGCCACGCGGCCCGGCGCCACGTCGAACAGCGTGAGCCCGTGCGCCGCCAGGTGGATGTAGTTCTGCGTGTCGCGCAGGTAGCCCAGCACCGGAAACCCGAGGTTGTCCACGAACTGGTGCAGTTGGTCGGCAGCACGCGTGCGCGCATCCACGCGCATGCCCACAATGCCCACCTGTACCCCGGCAGAGCGCTTGTGCTCGGCCAACTGGTCCAGAAATTCGCGCGTGGCGAAGATGTCGAACACGCTGGGCTGCAGCGGCACGATGACCTTGTCGGCCACCTTGAGCACGTCGTTCAGGCGCCAGCCGTGCAGGCCGGCCGAAGTGTCGAGCACCGCATGCGTCGTGCCCTTGGGGGGCTTGGTGATCAGGTCGGAGTTGACGTCCCACACGCCGATGGCTCGCGCTGCGGGCGGGCGCAGGCCCAGCCACAGGCGCGCGGATTGCTGGCGGTCGGTGTCGCCCAGAAGGACAGGGTGGCCGTGGCTGGCGTAGTAGCCCGCCACATTGGTCGACAACGTGGACTTGCCCACGCCCCCCTTCGGGTTGGCAACGACGATCACTGGCATCACGAAACTCCTTGCGTTGGGTATGGCAATGAAATCAGCCGGAAAGAAGTGCACACCGTGGACGGGAAATGCCGCCATGCTACCCAATTGATAGCACAGCGCAAGCGCTTCATGCGTGCTGGCCGCCGCGCTTCACAAAGAACAGGCCCGCGCCCACCGCCATCAACATCCCGCCGAAGACCCGATTCTGCACACGCAGGGCCCTGGCGCTGCGCATCAGGCGGCGCATGGCGCTGGCGCCGGCGGCGTAGCCGTGCATCACGGTCACGTCCACGGCCACCGTGGTGGCGGCCATCACCAGCAGTTGCGTCCACAGCGGGCGGGTATCGGTCATGAACTGCGGCAGCACAGCCACCATGAAGATGATGCCCTTGGGATTGGTGGCATTGGTCAGAAAGCCGGTGAGGCAGCGCTTTTGCCAGGTGCCCGCAGGCACCTCTTCGTCGCCCTGCAGCGGCGAGGCATCGCCCGAGCGCCACTGGCAAAAGCCCACATAGATCAGGTAGCCGGCGCCCAGCACCTTGACCACGCTAAAGGCCAGCTCGGACGCCAGCAGCAGCGAACCCACGCCCGCCCCCGCCACCAGCAGGATGAGCAGCAGCCCGAGCTGCAGGCCCAGGATGGTGGCACCGGTCTTGCGCACGCCGAACGACAGCCCATGGCTCATCGACAGCACCGCGCCCGAACCGGGCGACACCGCAATCAGGCACGAGGCCGCGAAAAAAGCCAACCAGGTCTGGAAATCCATGGAGCAAGCACCACACAAAAGCAAGGGCGCGTATCTTATCAATAGAGCTTCACCTGCACAGTTTTCGGGCCTATTGCGCTACCAAAAGCAGAGCGCCGCAAGCGATGCCAGAATGAACGGCGAGGCTGCAGCAAATCGCCAACCACAACAAGCCGCCCGACCCTCCCATGGAACACGCACCCACCTGGCTCACCTACGGTTTTCTCTACCTCACGGCCGCCGTATTGGCAGTGCCCATCGCCAAGGCCCTGGGCCTGGGCGCCATCATCGGCTACCTGGCGGCCGGCATCGCCATCGGACCCTGGGGCCTCGCACTGGTCAGCAATGTGCAGGACATACTGCACTTCGCGGAGTTCGGCGTGGTGCTGATGCTCTTTCTCGTCGGACTGGAGCTGCAGCCCAGCCGGCTGTGGGCGCTGCGCCGCCCCATCTTCGGCATGGGCAGCGCCCAGGTGCTGGGCTGCGCGGCGGTGCTCTTCGTGCTGGCCAGCCTGGTGGGCCTGCCCTGGCGCGTGGGCCTGGTGGGGGCGCTGGGGCTGGCGCTGTCGTCCACGGCCATCGCCCTGCAGACCCTGGCCGAGCGCAACCTGATGCGCACCAGCAGCGGGCAGGCAGGCTTTTCGATCCTGCTGTTCCAGGACGTGGCAGCCATCCCCATCCTGGCGCTGCTGCCGCTGCTGGGCGCTGCGGCCGGTGCAGATGCAAACAGCCACTCGCCGGGCGAGGTCGCGCTGGAGGTGGCCAAGATCGTCGGCGTGATCGCCGCCATCATCCTCGGCGGGCGCCTGCTGCTGCGGCCCGTGCTGCGCTGGATCGCCAAGAGCAAGACGCCCGAGGTATTCACCGCCGCCGCGTTGCTACTGGTGGTGGGCATCGCCATGCTGATGGTGATGGTCGGGCTGTCGATGGCGCTCGGCGCCTTTCTGGCCGGCGTGCTGCTGGCCGACAGCGAGTACCGGCGCGAGCTGGAGGCCGACATCGAGCCCTTCAAGGGCCTGCTGCTGGGCCTGTTCTTCATTGCCGTGGGCATGAGCATCGACTTCGGCGTGCTCATGCGCTCACCCTGGCTCATGGCCGGCATCCTGCTGGGCTTTCTGGCCTGCAAGGCGGTGGTGATCTATGCGCTGGCGCGCGCGGTGGGCATCCCCTACCAGGAGCGCCCCGTGTTCACGCTGCTGCTGGCCCAGGGCGGCGAATTCGCCTTCGTGGTGTTCCAGGCCGCCGCCGGCGCCCAGGTGTTCCCCGCCGAGACTGCCTCACTGCTCATCGGCGCGGTGGCGCTGTCGATGCTGGCGAGCCCCTTGCTGCTGGTGGTGCTGGACCGCGTGCTGCTGCGCCGCTATGCGCACGTCAAGGCGCCCGAGGCCGACGAGATCTCGGAGCCGCAGGAGGCTCCCATCGTGATCGCCGGCTTCGGCCGCTACGGCCAGATCGTGGCGCGCGTGATGCTGATGCAGGGCATTCGCACCACCGTGCTCGACCACAGCGTGGAGATGCTGGAGGTGGCGCGCACCTTCGGCTACCGCGTGCACTATGGCGACGCCACCCGGCTCGACCTGCTGCGCATCGCGGGCGCCGGCCAGGCGCGCATCCTGGTGATCGCGGTGGACGACCCCGAGCAGTCGGTGAAGATCGCCGAGCTGGCGCGCAAGCACTTCCCGCACCTCACGGTGGTGGCCCGGGCGCGCGACATTACGCACTGGAACAACCTGCGCGACGCGGGCGTTACCTTGGTGCAGCGCGAGCTGTTCGAGTCGAGCATGCACAGCGCCCGCACGGTGCTGGAGCTCATGGGCCTGCCACCCAACCAGGCCGCCGAGATGACCCGGCGCTTCAGGGAGCACAACATCGCCCTGTCCGACCGCATGTACCCGCACCACCGCGACCGCGCCAAGATGATCGCCGTGGCGCGCGAGGGGCGCAGCCAGTTGGCAGAGCAGATGGCGCGGGAGCGGCAGGAAGCTGCGGCTGCGGGGGATGGCGGGGCGTACCCGGGGTATGGGGTGGAAGAGGGTAAGGGCGAGGCAGAAAGAAAACCGCCACCGCTGTAAAGATCGCCGACAAGCCGTGGCATTTGCACAGACCAAGCAGGGAGCCGCTGGAGCCAGCCTAGCAGGCTGAAGAAATACTGATTTCGGATCATAAATTTGCTCGATTCGAGGGTGCCATACCACTTGCCAAAGTCAAATAGTCGCTTGTAGCGCGTTCTACGAGGTCGAAGATTCTTGGAAAACGCTTGCCTGGAGGTATTTCTTCAGCTTGCTAGTCGCGCGGCAGCACGCTACTTTCCTCGGATGCTCTGGATTAGCTTTGTAAGCTGTTCAGCACCATCAAACGTTGACGGGATGCCCTCACTATCTGGGACAAGACTGCTAAACACCAGCGCTTCGAATTTGGCCAGGGCATTTGGATCGTCCTTCTTTACCTTTGCAGAATATTCAGCGTAGCTTTGCACAAACTGACACAAGGCGATTCGAAGGTCGAGTTGAAGAACTTGGGCTTTGACGGACCTGAACTGACCGAGAACGACTCGAAAGAAGTATATCAATATAACTTCAATTGCAACAACTGTTGGGAGAATGTATAGCAGCACCCCCTTTTTTGAATCAACCACATCAATATGATCAAGCACATAAAAAATTTGAACAAAGGGTGGAGTGATCATCAGAAAAGCAAGCACTATAAGCGAACAGAATGCCACTCGTCGCTCTATAATTTTTACGGCCGCCAGCTGACGAAATCCATCAACTAGACCAACAAAATTATAGGATGAAGTTACTCCCTTCAATCCATCCTTGAGAGCGTTGACATGCGCCTGCCTATCATTGAGTTCGACATCCCAGTCTGCTTTGAGCTTTTTTGCCGCCTCAACCGTCTGTGAAAATCGGCGAAACTCAGCAATTGATGGGTCGTTAAGCAGCTTTTTTGCCACCTGAATAGGCATTGAATACCTGGCGAATGTGATTTGTTGCCGGTCGCGCGCATCGAACAACTCAAGATTTTCGTCAACAAAAATACCCACTCGACGAACATCAAAGCTAGGCTCTGAGGGCTGAGTAAACTCTAGCTCGCACAAAAATCGAAATGCCATAGTGAAGGTCGGAACGATCAATTCAAGCCTCTTCTCCTCTGATAGCTCTGGAAAATCTCGCACCTGGCTCATAAAGGAGCTACCAATCCATTCGATGTTCGATGCGCTGTACTCATCAAATCGATCAGCATTTGCGATCATCAATTCTACAATTTGCAATAGCGACTTTGCAATTTGATTTGATTCTGACGCGGACGCGATCCCACGGAGTATTCTGGAGTAATGCCGAAGCGCTTCCAAGTTCTCTGGTGCAGCAAAAAAAGGCATTTGGGAGGGGCTTGGCATAATTTCCTTTTCGAAGCCTATAAATGGTCTGCAATTCTCGCTTTTCGACTCAGGCACGTGCAAGACTCACTGATTCCAACGAGGCGAAGACGAGGCTAAATAAATTTTTGCAGCTCCTCCCACAAGCGGAACTTGGCCACAAGCGGAACATTGTGCAGCAAATCGCATTAGCAACTACTCTATACAAGGGGGGTCAATCACGTGTCATTGCCGAATCAGAGCGGAACCGCACGCTTGCCCCAGCTATCAAGCCATGCCGGATTGCACCTAAGCGCCATGGCCTTCAAAAGAACTACTTGCAACCACTATCCACAATTCATCAAAAGCGTCTACGGTTTGACAAAATATTCACAAACAAGATTCATTCGCATTACAATCCATACCTCAAGCAAGCCACGTGTCCCGCCAGGATGCCCGCCAGCGCCCGCCGCTTCTCCTGTCTCGGACCCTTTCCATGCACACCCTGCACCAACGCGCAGCGCTGCGCCTGCGCGCGACCGCCGCACCACGCCCAGCCCTCTCGCCCGCACGCACCGCAGGCCTGTTCGCTCTGACCCCACTGGCCTTGTGCCTGGCACAGTCCGCCTTTGCACAAGCTGCCGCCGATGCCCCGGCTACCACCACCGCCCCGCAGCTGCAGGAAGTGCGCATCAACGCCAGCACCGAAAAGGACATGGGCTTTGCCCCGGTGGAGGCCCAGACGGCAGGCAAGGCGCCCATGCGGCGCCTGGAGACGCCGCAGTCCGTCAGCGTGGTGACGCGCGAGCAGATGGAGTCGCGCCAGATCACCAATGTGCAGCAGGCGCTGCAGACGGTGGCGGGGGTGAGCCCCGTGAACTTTGGCCGCCGGGGGTTCGACGACCTGAACATCCGCGGTTTTCGCTCCACCGAATCGATCCTCGTCGATGGCCTGGTGCAGAGCCCCGGCATGTGGGCCAAGCTGCAGCCCTATGGGTATGAGCGCTTCGAGGTGCTCAAGGGCTCGGCCTCGGTGCTGTATGGCCAGGTGCAGCCGGGCGGCATCGTCAACGCGGTGAGCAAGCGCCCGCGCAAGGAGCCGCTGAACGAGGTGGGCGTGGAGGTGGGCAGCTTCGGCCAGCGCACGCTGCAGGCCGACGTGAACCGGCCGCTGTCCGAATCGGGAAAGACGGCGCTGCGCATCAACGCCCAGGTGTCCGATGCCGATGATCCGACGCAGTTCGTCTACCGCAAGGACCGGTGGTTCGCGCCCTCGCTGTCCATCGACCTGGGTGCGCAGACCGACCTGGTGCTGTTCGCCACCTACAGCCGCAGCGAGTGGATGCGCCAGCAGGGCATCACGCCCTATGGCACGCTGCTGCCCAACCGCAACGGCACGCTGTCACGCACGCTGTTCACCGGCGAGCCGGCGTTCGGCGTGTACGACGTGGAGAGCACCACGCTGGGCTATGCGCTGGAGCACCAGGTCTCGCCTGCGATGAGCTTCCGCCAGAACGTGCGCTACGAGACCGAGAAGGGCACGGGCAATTTTGTCTCGAACCAGGCGCTGCAGGCCAACCAGCGGCTGCAGAACCGCAGCGCCTCGCGCCAGTACATGGACTACGACCTGCTGGCCACCGACACCTCGCTGCTCACGCGCTTCGAGGCGCTGGGCGCAAAGCACCAGCTCGTCACGGGCCTGGATCTGCGCAGCGGCCACAGCCTGCTGGCCAGCCGCACCTGCTCCATTGCCGCGCTCGACCTGTTCGCGCCGGCCTACGGCGTGCAAGCCAACTGCCCTGCGGCGCTGACCAGCGACGCGCCCGGCAAGCTCACCGTGGCGGGCCTGTATGCGCAGGACCAGATCAAGTTCGGCCAGGGCTGGACGGCCCTGGTGGGCCTGCGCCGCGACTGGTCCACCAACGACATCGACAACCGCGTCACGCGCGTGCAGACGCAGCAAAAGGACAGCGCCACCACGCTGTCGGCCGGCCTGGTCTACGAGTTCACGCCCGGCTGGGCCGCGTATGGGAGCTATGGCGAGTCGTTCCTGCCCACCTCGGGCCTGGCGTTCAACGGCAGGCCCTTCGTGCCCGAGACGGGCAAGCAGTGGGAGGCGGGCCTGAAGTACGAGGCCCCGGGCGGCCAGCTCACGGGTGCGCTGGCGATCTTCGACCTGGTGCGCGAGAACGTGACCACCGCCGACCCGGTGAACACCGGCTTCAGCGTGCAGACCGGCCAGCAGCGTGCGCGCGGCCTGGAGGTGGAGCTGGGCGCTGACCTCAAGAACGGCTGGAAGCTGACCAGCGCCTACACCTACACGCAGACCAAGGTCACGCGCGACAACAACGCAGCCATCGTGGGCCTGCCGCTCAACCTCACGCCGCGCCACACGCTCACGGCCTGGGCCACCTACAAGCTGCCGCAGTACCAGCGCGTGACGCTGGGCCTGGGCGGGCGCTATGTGAGCGAGCAGATCGGCTCGTACCCCTTCACCCTGCCCTCGTACGTGGTGGCCGACGCCTCCATCAGCTACGCGGGCGAGAACTACCGCCTGACGGCCGGGGTGAAGAACCTGTTCAACAAGGCCTACTACGACGGCGCGATCAACGCCAACGTGGTCTCGCCAGCGCTGCCGCGCAACTTCAGCCTGGGGCTGACGTACTTCTTCTGACCTGGCGCCCCACCAGCCAGCCGACATGACCAGCCAGCGCACCCTGAACCGATTGTTCGTCCTGCACTCGTGGGCGGGCATCGTCACGGGGCTCTTGATGTTCATCGTCTGCTTCTCGGGCGCGGTGGTGGTGTTCAAGAACGAGATCGATCTGTGGGCCAACCCCTCGCTGGCGGGGCTGCCGCGCACCGAGCCGCCCGCGCCGCTGGCCACCGTGCTGGCGCAGTTGCAGGCGCGCTACCCGGGCGCCACGGTGGAGACCATTGCGCTGCCCGACGCCACCAACCCCAGCTACTTCGCCCACCTGCGCGAACGCGGCGCCCCCGCCAGCCAGCGCACCAAGGTGGCCCTGCGCTCGGATACGGGCGCGGTTGTGGGCCCGGTGGACAGCCAGCTCGGCCAGTACCTGCGCATGCTGCATGTGTTTCTGTTCTTCGGGCCGCGCTGGATCGTGGGCTTTCTCGGCGCGGCCATGCTGGTGCTGATCGGCACCGGCATCGTCATCCACCGCAAGATATTGGCCGAGCTGTTCACCCAGCGCTGGGGCCGCAGCTTTCGGGTGGTGATGTCGGACCTGCACAAGTCCGCCGGCATCTGGGGGCTGGGCTTTCACATCCTGATCGCGGCCACGGGCGCCTGGCTGGGCCTGGCGCCGCTGTTCGAGCAAGGGGCCAAGTACGTGATGGCGAGCGGAGTGCCCGCCAGCAGGACCGCGCGCAAGCCACCGCCAGCCGCCGAGCCTGCGGCGATGCAGTCCCTCGACACCCTGTACCGCAGCGCGCAGCAGGCCGTGCCGGGGCTTCAGGCACGCTATGTGTCGCTGCGCCGCTGGGGCACCACGGCGGCGGAGGCCAGCTTCACCGGCGCCCTGGCCGGCCACTTGGCCAGCACGGCGCGTGTGGACATGAACGCCGCCACGGGTGCGCCGAAGAAGGCGCTGGACCCGCGCACGGCCGGCTTCTGGTCGCTGGTCAACGGGCTCATGGAGCCGCTGCACTTTGGCGACTTCGGTGGGCTGGCATTGAAGTGGCTGTACTTCATTTTGGGTATGACGCCAGCCTTCTTGTCGATATCGGGCACGCTGATCTGGCTGGACTCGCGCCAGCAGCGACGGCGTGAATCGCAACAGGCCAGCGTACCGCCGGGGCTGCAGGCATGACCAGGCACGCCGCCCCGGGAGCCACCCCTGCTGCACCCACCTCCTTCGTGGTGCGCGGCTTCCTCGCGCTGCACGCCACCGTGCCCGCCGCCGTGCTGGTGGCCGTGCTCGTGCACCTGTGGCCGCCCGCTGGCCTGCCGCCGCTGGCGCAGCGGCCGGTGTGGGCGGTGTGGACGCTGATCGGCACTTGGCTCATCACATCGCTGCTAGCCGCCTGTGCACTGCGCCACCTGGCGCTGTGGCGCGTTTCGCTGGGCAGCGCCGGCGGGCTGCTGGTGCTGGCTGGCGCAGCGGGCCTGGTGCTCGGTACGCCGCTGGAGTGGCCCATGCTGGCCAGCCTTGTAGCGCTGGGCGCTGTGTTGGCGGGCCTGGCCGCGTTCATCGCCCCGGCGCGGGTGCAGGCGAATCGCCGCCGTGACAGCAATGGCAGAGGCACCCACCACCACCACCGCCGCACCACGCGCTGGCGCTGGCCCTCGATGCCTTCCACGCAGACCCTCTCGTTCTGGCTGGCGGGCCTGCTGGCCATAGAGTCGTTTCGCATCGCGCACATCGTGGCGGTGGAGCCCGCGCGCTCGGCCGGCATGCTGGGCCTGCTGATCGCCTTCTTCCTGGTGCTGCCGGCCGCCACGCTGCAGGCCTGGTGGCCGCGCGCCGCCGCCGTGCTGGCAGCTCTGGCCGCAGGGGCACTGGCGGGGCTGGCTTGGCGCTCCGGCATGGTGCAATGGGCCACGGCGGTGTGGGCTAGCGCCGCAGCCCTGTGCCTGGCCATGGGGGTTGCGGTGCTGCACCGCCAATGGAAGCACCGCGCAGCCTCCATGCGCAGCGCAGCGCCTGTGCAGCGCGCGGAGCCTGCGGCATGACCGGCACCTTGGCCCTGACCTGCGCGGCCGCAGCCTGCCTGCTGGCCCTGGTGCACTGGGCTCAGGCCACGCCCACGCGGGCCTGGGGCGATGCCACCGCCGGCGCGCCAACGCAGCGCCGCGCCTGGGGCCTGGCGCTTGCCACGCTGGCGCTGCAGTGCGCGGCCGCAACCATGGCTGCCGGCCTGGCGGCCGGTGTGGCGATTGCGCTGGCATCGTGGATGGTGCTGGGCTGGGGCCTGGTGCTGGCCATGAACCAGTGGCCAGAGGGCAGCCTGCGCTGGGCGCGCCGCATTGGCGCGGTGGGCTGGGCCGGCTGCATACTGGGCCTGCTCATTCACGCACTGGCCTGGTGACAGGTCGCGCGGCACAATCGCCGCCATGGACCTGCTCGACGCCCCCTGGATTCAAACGCTGCGCTTTTTCATTGAGGTGGCGGCGACCATCGCCTTCGCGCTGTCGGGCATCATCGCTGCGGCGCGCAAGCGCATGGACGTGGTGGGCGTGTGCGTGGTGGCCTTTGTCGCGGCGTTCGGCGGCGGCACGCTGCGCGACCTGCTGCTGGACCAGCGGCCCTTCTTCTGGGTGCGCCACACCGGCTTCATCTGGGGGTTGATCGCACTGTGCGTGTGCGCCATGCTGTTCATGCGCCAGCGGCACTTTCAGCCTACCGAGCGCGCCATGCTGCTGCCCGACGCCATCGGCCTGGGCCTGTTCGCCGCCGTGGGGGTGGACATCGCCACCGCCATCGGCATGCCGCCCATCATCGCCGTGATGATGGGCGTGACCACCGGCGTCTTCGGCGGCGTGTTGCGCGACGTGCTGTGCAACGAGGTGCCCCAGGCCTTCAGCGACCACCGGCCGTATGCCCTGTGCGCCTTTGCCGGCGGCTGGGTCGACGTGGCCCTGCGCCAGCTGGATGCGCCGGGCTGGGCGCCGCTGCTGGCCTGCGTAGTGGCCACGGCCGGGCTGCGCGGGCTGGCGCTGTGGCGCAATTGGGAGCTGCCGGCGTGGCGGGTGTGAGCGCCAACGCGCGCGGCCTCACGACACCGCCATCACCCCCGCCACCACCAGCATGCACGCCCCAAACGCCAGCCCCTGCAGGCGGATGGCGCGCGGGCTTTGCGCGCGGCTGAAGAGCACCTGCCCGCCGTAGATCCACACAAAGTGGCAGGCCAGGCCCACCACGACGAAGACCACGGCCATCTGCAGCACCTGGGCCGCCAGCGGCAGGCCGGGCGAGAGGAACTGCGAGAACATCACCAAAATCATCGAGTGCACCTTGGGGTTGAGGCTCAGCGAGATGAAGCCGTCGACGAAACCCAGCGGCCTCAGGTCCTGCCGCTCGGTGGCGCCCGCACTGCGAAAGAAGCACCAGGCCAGGTACACGATGTAGGCCGTGCCGCCCCACTTGAGCACGCTGTACGCCAGCGGGTGGCGCGCAAACACCTCGCTCAGGCCAAAGCCATAGACCAGGCACCACACCAGGTTGCCGGTCTCGAAACCCATCCAGAACGGCACGGTGCGCCGCAGGCCGAACTGCCCGCCCGATGCGGCCAGCACCGTGTTGCCCGGGCCGGGGCTGACGATCATGGGCACGGCAAAGGCAAGGATCAATAGCCAGGTGGACAGGGCGATCATGGGCGGTGCTTCCAATACGAGAACGATGGGACAAAGCGCCGATTACAGCGGCCGCACCCGCAGTTGCCAAACGATGTAATCTCATGCTCTCGATGAGAAATTTTGATTGATCCATGGCCCGCCGCCTGCCCCCGCTGAACGCCCTGCGCGCCTTCGAGGCCGCCGCGCGCCACCACAGCTTCACGCGTGCGGCGGACGAGCTGCACGTGACGCAGGCAGCCATCAGCCACCAGGTGCGGCAGTTGGAAGAGTGGCTGGGGCTCAAGCTGTTCGAGCGCCAGGGCCACACGCTCACCCGCACCGCGGCCGGCAAGGCCTATGCCCCCGAGTTGAGCCGTTTGCTCGACGCCCTGGCCAGCGCCACCGAGCGCGTGGCCGGCAACGACCACAGCATGGTGGGGCCGCTGCGCATCACCGCCCTGCCCTCGTTCGTGGCCCGTTGGCTGGTGCCTCGCCTCGCAGGCTTTCGGGCGCTGCACCCGGGCATCGACCTGCACATCACCAGCGAGGTGGCGGTGCACGACTTTGCGCGCGATGGCTTCGACCTGGCCATCCGCCTGGGCCTGGGGCGCTGGCCCGGACTGCAGGCCGATCTGGTCTCGCGTGAGCGCCTGTCGCCTGTGTGCAGCCCGGCCCTGCCGGCGCAGGCACCGCTGGCCACCGTGGCCGACCTGCAGGCGCACACGCTGCTGCACGACCAGCCGGGCGACCTGTGGCCGCGCTGGCTGGCCCTGGCCGGCGCCACCCGCAGCGAGGCCGAGGCCATCGTGCGCGCGGGCCCGGGGTTCAGCGATTCGGCCCTGGTGCTGCAGGCCGCCGCCGAGGGCCATGGCGTGGCGCTGGGCCGCATGTTCCTGGCCTCGGCCGACATCACGGCAGGGCGTTTGATCAAACCCTTTGCCTTGGACCTGCCCAATGACTACAGCTACTGGCTGGCCTACCCCCCGGCGGCGGCCGGGCAGCCGCGTCTGGCGGCGTTTCGCGACTGGGTCTTGGCAGAAACATCGGACTGGCGCATCACCTGAACGGGTGGGCCCGGCACGCGCCCTGTTGTAACAGGTAGAAACTGAGCACCGGCCTCAGTGATAATGATTTTCCGATTGCCTCCTCCCTCCATCCTCCGTCCCTGGACCGACCGAAGACCCCCATGCTGTGTGCTGTTGTCCTGTGTATCGCAGCCCTGGCAGGCGGGCAGCAGCGGCCCGTCTCCTCGGACGGCTGGTTCACGCTGAGCGGTGACCGCGCGGAGGCCGGCAAGAATCTGATCGAGATCCTGCCCGAGCCCATCGGGGTGGACCAGCGCGTGGTGCTTGACCTGCGCGTATCGCGCGACCAGCAGCGCACCTCGTTCCGGGGCCAGAAATACCGCTCGTACTACGCCAAGGTCGTGGTCGACTGCCCCTCGCGCAAGGCCTGGTACCTCTGGCTCTCGTACTACGCACAGCCCGAGTGGGCCGGCCCCGTCGTCGGGCGCGAGGAGTACAAGGAAGGCGAGGCGCCGGTGCTGTTCAAGGACATGTCGAGCGAGTGGTCGCGGCGCATGATTTCGGCGGCGTGCAAGGTGCGCAATCTGTAGCCGTGTCGGCGGGCACGCTCCCGCCATGCCCATCCTTGCCAGCCTGCCCCCCGAGCTCGACAACCTTGACTCCGTTTTTCGCACCGCGACTTGGCCGCGAGCGAACGATCAACTGAAGGCATCAGTACACGTGCTACCCATGCAGGTTGACGCCCAACGACGACAAAGCCGCCGCGAGTTCCGGCTGCCACAGCGCGGATTCCGAGATGTAGTGATTGCCTCCCTTGACGATGACGTCCTCTGCGAATCCCCCGCGCTTGCGTGTTTCGATCACAAAGTCAGCCACTCCGGGTTGAACATCAAATTCACCTTGTATTGCCAGAAAGCGAAGACCATCCTGCGCAGCACCAACCGGCACCCTGCACTGCCCTGCAATTGCCACATGCAGCGAACACAGGGGGCCCGTCTTCGCAACCGACTCCAGAATGCCGGTGCCGCCCAGGCTGTACCCCATGACGACGAGAGGACCGCTGCCCGCATGGGCATCCTCCAGACACTGCAATACGCGCTCGCAACCCCACTCTTCGCCGAGTGGCAGTTGGGGGCAGATCACTGCACATGGGGCCTGTATCCGGCCGGCGACCAGTGCTGCAGGTAGCCCGTATTTGGCCACCAGAGAAATATCCGTGCCCCTTTCGCCGACTCCGTGAAGCCACACCATAGTCGCGTCGGACGAGGTCGCGCGAACGGGCTCGAACTTGAGGGCAGGCAGGCTGAATTTTTCTAGAAGAATGGGCGCTTGACTCATGCTGGGTAAGGTTGCTCCTGGCCGATTGCCAAAGTCTAGCCGGTCGCGCGCATGCCCCGTCCGCCCGCAGATCGGCTGGGTAACGCAGCGGAAGAACCTATCCCCCGCTGCCTTGCCCGTGTCCTCCCTGAGCGTCGGCGGAGATCCTCAGCCCCCTCCGCTCCCACCATCCCCGCAAAGTCGAACGGGCTTGCCCAAAGCGACTGCAACACGCATACCCGCAAGCCCCACTGCGCACGCCTCGATCCTGCACATCGGCGGGGTCAGCGTGCCCCTTCCCTCATCGCCCGCACCATGAACTCGATAAAGCGCGCCAGCTTGGGCAACTGCCGCCGGTCTGGCGCATAGACAAGATGCACCGGGCGCGCTGCGGGCACGCAGCGGGTGAGCACCGGTACCAGCCGCCCCTCGCGGATCTCCTCGGCCAGCAGCACTTCGGGCTGCATGATGAGGCCCAGGCCGCGCAGCGCGGCCTGGCGCAAGCCGTCGCCCTGGTTGCAGGTGAAGCGCGCCAGCTCGGGCCACTGGAAGGCATTGCCGTCGTCGTGCAGCGTCCACTCCACGCGCCGCTGCCAGACCGAATGGCTCAGGCACTGGTGCTGCGCGAGGTCGGCCACGCGCTCGGGGCGGCCATGGCGCGCAAGGTAGCCGGGCGTGGCGGCGATCACCATGCGGTAGGGTTTGAGCGGCCGGGCCACCAGGCCCTCATCGGCAATGGTGCCGATGCGCACGGCCGCATCGAAGCCCTCGCCCGCCATGTCCACCACGCTGTCGGTCAGCTGCAGCTCCACGCGCACCTGCGGGTGGGCGAGCAGAAAGTCGGCCACCAGCGGCGCGATCACCTGGTTGCCCAGCGTGAAGGGCGCGCTCACGCGCAGCAGGCCCTGGGGCAAGGCGCGGCTGCGCTCCACCGCCGACTCGGCCCAGCGCACCTGCTCGAGCACGCGCCGGCAGTCCTCGTAGAAGGCGGCGCCCACCTCGGTCAGGCTGTTCTGGCGCGTGCTGCGCTGGAACAGGCGCGCACCCAGGTGCTCCTCCAGCTGGCGGATGTGCTTGCCCACCATCACGGCCGAAATGCCCTGCTGGCGCGCAGCTCCTGCAAAGCTGCCGGCCTCGACCACGGCCACCATGACCTCCATGTTGCGCAGCTTGTCCATGGTGATTGCGAACTCCAGGTTAGTTCAAGAATAACTTCACTGTACTTTATGCGCTGATTGATTCACAAAACAATCCAGGCTTCTTCAACGCATTCGGGCACAACCCGGAAAAAAGGAACAAGCCATGTCCACCAGCAAGATTCTTCTCATCGGCGCCAGCGGCACCATCGGCCAGGCCGTTCTGGCCAATCTGGCGGCACGCCACAAGGTCATCACCGTGGGCCGCACGAGCGGCACGCACCGTGCCGATTTTTCGCAACCAGGGTCGGTGGCTGCCTTGTTCAAGGCGGTCGGCAAGGTGGATGCCATCGTCAGCACCGCCGGCAACCTGCACTTCGGCCCGCTGGCCGAGATGACGCCCGAGCAGTTCAACCTGGGCCTGCAGGACAAGCTGCTGGGCCAGGTGCAGCTGGCGCTGCTGGGCCAGCACTTCCTGAACGACGGCGGCTCGATCACGCTGACCAGCGGCATAGTGGGCATCGAGCCCATCCGCAACGGGGCCAACGCCACAGCGGTGAATGCAGCCATCGATGGCTTCGTGGCGGCCGCCGCCATAGAGCTGCCGCGCGGGATTCGCATCAACGCCGTGAGCCCCACCATCCTGACCGAATCGGTGGGCAGCTACGGCCCCTTTTTCCCGGGCTTCGAGACCGTGCCCGCCGCCCGTGCGGCCCTGGCCTACCAGCGCAGCGTGGAAGGCGGGCAGACCGGGCGGGTGTACCGGGTGCACTGAGCACGCGATGTGTGCAACGCCCCGCTGGCCGGCGCCTGCCAGCGGGGGGTGCTCTCTCAGTCCAGGCTCGCGCCCGACTCCTGCACGACCTTGCCCCACTTCACGCTTTCCGTCTTGATGAAGGCGGCGAACTGCTCGGGCGTTTCGCTGGTCGTCTCTGCCCCCTGCTCGTTGATCTTCTTCTTCACCTCGGCCTGGTTGAGCACCTTGACCAGGGCGGTGTTGAGCTTGGCCAGCACCGGCGCGGGCGTGCCGGTGGGGGCGAACATGCCGAACCACGAAGTGGCCTCGTAGCCGGGCACGCCGGCTTCGGCGATGGTGGGCACGTTGGGCAGCTCGGGCGAGCGCTTGGCGGTGGTCACGGCGATGGGCACGAGCTTGCCCGAGCGCACGTGCTGGATGGCCGAGGGCATGTTGTCGAACATGATGCCGATCTGGTTGCCCAGCAGGTCGGTGACAGCCGGTGCGCTGCCCTTGTAGGGCACGTGCACCATGTCGACCTTGGCCAGTGACTTGAACAGCTCGCCCGACAGGTGGATGGAGCTGCCGTTACCCGAAGAGCCGAAGTTCACCTTGCCGGGGTTGGCCTTGGCGTAGGCAATCAGCTCCTTCACGCTCTTGTAGGGCTGGGCCGGGTTGGCCACCAGCAGGTTGGGCACGTTTGCCACGCGCGTGAGGGGCGCAAAGTCCTTGACCGGGTCGAAGGGCATCTTCTTGTACAGGCTGGCGTTGATGGCATGCGTGCCCACCGTGCCCATGAACAGGGTGTAGCCGTCGGCCGGGGCCTTGGCAGCCAGCGCGCCGCCGATGTTGCCGCCCGCGCCCGCGCGGTTGTCCACAACGACGGGCTGGCCCAGCTCGCTGGTCAGGGCCTGGCCGATGATGCGCGCCAGGATGTCGGTGGTGCCGCCCGCCGCGAAGGGCACGACGATGGTCACGGGCTTGCTGGGGTAGGCGGCTTGAGCCAGGGCGCCGGCAGGGATCGCAGCGCCGACAGCGGCGGTGGCCAGTGCAGCCAGCAGGGTGCGGCGGGTGGAGGGAAAGCGGATGGGGTTCATGTCATCTCCTGAACACGGTTAGAAATGGGGAGCGAGAAAGGCGAGGCCGCCGTGCAGTGCGTGGCCTCGCAGGAAAAGAGGGGGCGTCAGACGCCGGCCACGCCGACGGTCATGCCGCCGCAGACATAGAGGACTTGCCCGGTAACGAAGCCGCTGCGCGCGTCTAGCAAATAGGACACGGCATGCGCCACGTCGTCGGGCGTGCCCACGCGCTTGACGGGCACGGATTCGATGATGGCGCGCGTACGCGGTGCGTCGGGTGGGTTGGCGCGGTCGAACAGCTCGGTGCGGATGGGGCCGGGGCCGATGGCATTGGCCGTGACGCCGTGGCGCCCCAGCTCCAGCGCCCACACGCGCGTCATGCCGATCAGGCCGGCCTTGGTAGCAGAGTAAGCAGTGCGCAGTTCCTTGCCCAGCGCGGCGCGCGAGGACATGTTGACGATGCGCCCGAACCCTGTCTCTTTCATGCCGGGCAGCAGGGCCTGCATGCACTGCAGGCTGCAGCGCAGGTTCAGCGCCACGGCCAGGTCGAACTCGTCCAGCGTCTGGTGCTCGGCATCGGCCGGCACCACCACGCCCACGTTGTTCACCAGCCGCGTGATGGGGCCGCCGGCCAGCGCCTGCTGCAGCGCGCGCGCCGTGTCGGCCGTGTTCGACAGGTCGGCCTTGATGCCGCCGGGCACGTGCTCGACCACGCGGTCGATGACCACGGGCTCGTAGCCGTCGGCCCGGCAGCGCTCGGCCGTGGCCGCGCCGATACCGGCACCACCGCCGGTGATGAGGACGCGCTCGCGCTGGGTGCTGGGGTGGGTCATGGGGATGCTTCCTTCACAGATTCAAGGGGTGGCCAGGATTGCGCCCAGCCAGCGGGCGCCACACGCGCCATTGGGCGCAGTGGCGGGGGGCGGCGTGTTCCGGTGCTCAGGCCACGAAGGCGGCCAGCGCGGCGTCGAATTCGGCCGGTGCTTCCAGGTTGGACAGATGCGATGCCGGCAACTGCACCAGTTGTGCGCCGGGTATCGCGGCCTGCATGGCCTGGGCGTCGGCCACGGTGGTCACCGGGTCGGCCGCGCCGGCAATCAGCAGGGTGGGCACGGCGATGCGCGCGATGCTGCTGCGCAGGTCAGCCTGGGCCAGGGCCTCACAGCAGGCGGCATAGCCTTCGGGGGCGATGCCGGCGATCCAGCCCTGGGCGCGGGCCACCACCTGCGGTTGCGTGCCCACGAAGGCCTCGGTGAACCAGCGGCCCGGGGACGATGCGGCCAGCTCGGCCATGGCAGCAGCACCCTTCTCGCGCACCAGGGCGGCGCGGGTGCGCCAGCCCTCTTCGGTGCCGATCTTTGCGGCGCTGTTGGCCACCACCAGGTGGTTGAGGCGGTGGCCGGCGTGCACGCCCAGCCACAGGCCGGTGAAGCCGCCCATGGAGATGCCGCAGAAGCTGGCGCGCTCGACCTGCAGGGCGTCGAGCAGGGCCAGCACATCGCCGCCCAGTTGCTCGAAGCTGTAGGGGCCGGGCGGCACCACGCTGCCGCCGTGGCCGCGGGTGTCGGAGCGCACCACGCGGTGGCTGGTGGCAAGGCGCGCGGCCTGGGCGTCCCACATCTCCAGGGTGGTGCCCAGGGAGTTGGAGAGCACCAGCACGGGCGCGCCCTCGGGGCCGTCGATGGCGACGCGAAACGCCCCGGCGGGGGTCTGCAACAAGGAGGTGGGCGTGGGCACGGTCTGGGCTCCCGGGGTCAGACGCGTTCGAGGATGATGGCGATGCCCTGGCCCACGCCGATGCACATGGTGCATAGCGCGTACTGGCCCGCATGCTCGTGCAGGCGGTTGACGGCAGTGGTGACCAGGCGCGCACCGCTGGCACCCAGCGGGTGGCCCAGGGCAATGGCGCCGCCCCAGGCGTTCACGCGGGCATCGTCGTCCTTCAAACCCAGGGCGCGCAGCACGGCCAGGCCCTGTGCGGCAAAGGCTTCGTTGAGCTCGATCACGTCCATGTGGTCGATGGTCAGGCCGGTCTGGGCCAGCACCTTCAAGGTGGCGGGCGTGGGGCCAAAGCCCATGATGCGCGGCGCCACGCCGGCCGTGGCCATGCCCACCACGCGGGCGCGGGGCTTGAGGCCGTACTTGCCTGCGCTGGCCGCGTCGGCCAGCAGCAGCGCGCAGGCGCCGTCGTTCACACCGCTGGCGTTGCCGGCCGTCACGGTGCCGTCAGGGCGCACCACGCCCTTGAGCTTGGCCAGCGCTTCCAGGCTGGTTTCGCGCGGGTGTTCGTCGGTGTCGACCACGATGGCATCGCCCTTTTTCTGGGGGATGGTCACGGGCGTGATCTCGCGCGCCAGGTGGCCGGCCTTTTGCGCGGCCACGGCGTTGAGCTGGCTGGCCAGGGCCATGCGGTCCTGCGCCTCGCGCTCGATGCCGAACTCGGTGGCCACGTTCTCGGCCGTCTCGGGCATCGAATCCACGCCGTATTTTTCCTTCATCAGCTTGTTGATGAAGCGCCAGCCGATGGTGGTGTCGTACACCGCGTTGTTGCGGCTGAAGGCTGTCTCTGCCTTGGGCATCACGAAGGGGGCGCGGCTCATGCTCTCCACGCCGCCGGCAATCATCAGGCCCGCCTCGCCGGCCTTGATGGCGCGCGCGGCCGAGCCCACGGCGTCCAGCCCTGAACCGCACAGGCGGTTGATGGTGGCGCCGGGCACCTCGATGGGCAGGCCCGCCAGCAGGCTGGACATGTGCGCCACGTTGCGGTTGTCTTCGCCGGCCTGGTTGGCGCAGCCGTACAGCACGTCGGTCACCGCCGCCCAGTCCACGCCGGGGTTGCGCGCCATCAGCGCCTTGAGGGGGATGGCACCCAGGTCATCGGTGCGCACGCTGGACAGCGCGCCGCCGTAGCGGCCGAAGGGGGTGCGAATCGCGTCGCAGATGAAGGCTTGCTGGCTCATGGTCTTGTCTCCTGAGGGTGGTTGTAAAGCGGTGATGAAAATGGGTCAGGCTGCGAGCAGCGGCAGTCCGATCAGGCGTTCGAGCTCCGCAAGCGTGAGCCCGTCCACCGTGTCGATGACCTGCAGGCCCGCTGGCGTGCAGGCCAGTGTGCACAGATCGGTGTAGATGCGCTTGACGCAGGCGACACCGGTGAGCGGGTAGCTGCACTGCGCCACCACCTTGCTGGCGCCCTGCTTGGTCAGCAGGTCCATCATCACCCAGGTCTGCTTGGCGCCGATGGCCAGGTCCATGGCGCCACCCACGGCGGGTATGGCGCCGGGCTCGCCCGTGCTCCAGTTGGCCAGGTCGCCAGTGGCCGAGACCTGGAAGGCGCCCAGCACGCAGATATCGAGGTGGCCGCCGCGCATCATGGCAAAGCTGTCGGCATGGTGAAAATACGCGCCACCGGGCAGCAAGGTCACAGGCTGCTTGCCGGCGTTGATGAGGTCATAGTCCTCGCTGCCTGCAGCCGGCGCCGGGCCCATGCCCAGAATGCCGTTCTCGCTTTGCAGGATGACCTCGCGGCCCGCAGGGATGTGGTTGGCGACCAGGGTCGGCTGGCCGATGCCCAGGTTCACGTAGGCGCCGTCGTGGATGTCCTGCGCCACGCGGCGGGCCAGGTCGTCCTTGCTTCGTTTTTGGTAGCTGGTGGTGGTGGTCGTCATGGTGTGCGCTCGGTCCGCTGGGTTCAGGCTGTCTTCTTGATACCGCCGGCTTGCGTGGCAACCCGGTCGATGCGCACCACGTGCGTGACGTGGATGCCGGGCGTGACGATGGCCTCCGGGTCCAGCGCGCCCAGTTCGACGACCTCATGCACCGTGGCGATGGTGGTCTTAGCGGCCGTGGCCATCACCGGGCCGAAGTTGCGTGCCGACATGCGATAGGTGAGGTTGCCCCAGCGGTCGCCCTTTTCGGCCTTGATCAGCGCCACGTCGCCCTGGATGGGGTACTCAAGCACGTAGTGCTTGCCGTTGATCTCGCGCGTCTCCTTGCCCGCAGCCAGCTCGGTGCCATGGGCCGTGGGGCAGAAGAAGGCGCCGATGCCGGCCCCGGCGGCGCGCAAGCGCTCGGCCAGGTTGCCCTGGGGCACCAGCTCCAGTTCGAGCTTGCCGCTGCGGTACAGCTCGTCAAAAACGTAGCTGTCCACCTGGCGCGGAAAGCTGCAGATGATCTTGCGCACCTGGCCGGCCTTGAGCAGCGCCGCCAGGCCGTGATCGGCATTGCCGGCGTTGTTGTTGACCACCGTGAGGTCGCGCGCGCCCTGGGCGATAAGCCCGTCGATCAGCTCACCGGGAATGCCGGCCGTGCCAAAGCCACCGATCAGCACCGTGGCGCCGTCCTTCACGCCGGCCAGCGCCTGTGCCACCGACTCTGCAATCTTGTTGATCATGGATCTGATTTCCTGAGAATGGAGGGAAGCTGCGGCGGGATTGTCTCGCACCTGCAACTTCTTCTTGATTTTGTTCGCCTAAAGAACAAATGTTCGCTAAAAGAATTATAGTCACACCGCCCATGAACACCCAAACTGCGCCCGCCAAAGACCCCAAGCCCAGCGACAGCTACGTGCAATCCTTTGCGCGCGGGCTGGAGGTGATTCGCTCGTTCAGCGCCAGCGCGCCGCAGCAGACACTGAGCGAGGTGGCCGCGCAAACGGGCCTCACACGCGCCGGGGCGCGACGCATCCTGCTCACGCTGCAGACGCTGGGCTATGTGGAGACTGATGGCAGGCAGTTCCGCCTCACGCCGCGCATCCTCGATCTGGGGTTTGCCTACCTGTCGTCGCTGCCCATCTGGAACCTGGCCGAGCCGGTGATGGAAGACCTGGTGGAAGAGGTGCGCGAGTCGTCCTCGGCCGCCGTGCTCGACGGCCTGGATATCGTCTACGTGCTGCGCGTGCCCACGCATAAGATCATGCGCACCAACCTGGGCGTGGGCTCGCGCCTGCCCGCGTGCTGGACATCGATGGGCCGCATGCTGCTGGCCGCCCTGCCCGACGAGGAGCTGCAAGCAAGGCTCGAAGCCCACCCCCTGCAGCGCTGGACCGAGCACACCGCCACCGACGTGCCCACCCTGCTCACCCGCATCCGCCAGGCACGCCAACAGGGCTGGTGCCTGGTGAACCAGGAGCTGGAGGAGGGCCTGATCTCGATTGCCGCGCCGCTCACCAACCGCACCGGCCA
Organism: Acidovorax sp. A1169; assembly: GCF_030704685.1. Taxonomy (GTDB): domain Bacteria; phylum Pseudomonadota; class Gammaproteobacteria; order Burkholderiales; family Burkholderiaceae_C; genus Acidovorax. The sequence goes on along the minus strand of NZ_JAUZDX010000002.1, from coordinate 319,869 downwards.
GACAGTGGCTGCGCTCAACATCAGCGGCCAGGCCAACCGCACGAGTGCCGAGGTGATGCAGGAGGCGATGCTGCCGGCGTTGCTCAAGGCGGCCCGCACCATCTCGCGCATGATGGGGGCGCCTCGGACCTGACATTCAGGGGGCTGACAGAAACGCAGCCCCACCGGAGAGGTAAAAGACAAAAGGGCAAGCCATGAGCAGCAGTGCTCCTGGCTCGCCCTTAGCTTGGGGAGTTATCGCGTTCAGCGGCCGCCACGCCGAAACCCCAGCACCAGCACCACCGCGCCCAGCGCCATGGCGCCCACGCTCAGCCACTGGGGCACGTTGACGGACTCTTTCTCCTGCACCTTCAGTTCCAGCGGGCCGAGCTTGGCCTGGGTGGTTTCCTTGGTGAAGCTGAAGCCGCCGGTGAAGAAGCCGGCGAGGCCGACGACGAGCAGCAGGGCCCCGATGATGCGCATTGCATTGTTGTTCATGGCAGTTTCCTTGGGTGGTGGTGAATTGTCTTGGGATGTATCGTGCTGTGACAAGCTGTGTCTCCCGCGGCTCCAATGTAGGTGCGGGCCCCGGGCCACTGCGTAGGACAGAGTCGCCCCGCCCTGTGCAGCAAATTCGCCAGCCAGGACACCGATAGCGCGCCGGGCGCCCTGGGCCGCATACCCCCGCGCCCCACCCCGGCACGTCGTGCGTGCTACGCTGCGGCCCCAATATGTTCAACCCGTCCCAAGCCGACGTGCGCCGCTTTCTCTGCGGCGTGCACGCCAAGTCCCAGAGCGGCGCCCCCATGGAGGCCATCGAGACGCTGGCCAGCCTGTGGATCGCCGAGCACCCCGAGTACCACGCCGATTTCTCCGATGCCGAGGCCGCGGTGGACCGCAACTACGACGAGACGCCGGACCGCACCAACCCGTTCCTGCACCTGTCGATGCACCTGTCGATCAGCGAGCAGTGCAGCATCGACCAGCCGCGCGGCATCCGCCAGGCGGTGGAGTTGCTGGCCAAGCGCCTCGATTCACTGCACGACGCGCACCACGCCACCATGGAGTGCCTGGGCCAGATGCTGTGGGAAAGCCAGCGCTCGGGCCGCCCGCCCGATGGCGATGCCTATATCGCCGCCGTGCAACGCAGAGCAACCCGAGACTGAGACTGAATCGCCCATCAAAAAAGCCCGCAGCTGCGGGCTTCTTGCTTTGAGGGCTGGCCCGGCAAAGGGCCTGCACATCAACGGAAGGGCGATTGGCGCACCGTGTGCAGGTCGCCTTCCAGGCTGCCCAGGTAACCGGCCAGTGCCTTCAGTTCGTTGTTGGTGAACTGCTTGGCCACGCCGGCCATGATGGCGTTGTTGCGGCCCAGGTTGGGGTTTTTCTCGGCCTTGTACGACTTGAGCGCCACGAACAGGTAGTCGGCGTGCTGGCCGGCGATGTGCGGGTACGAGGGGTCGATGGGCTTGGCGAAGTTGTCGCCGTGGCAGGACACGCAGGCGCCCTTCTTGAGCAGCTCGGCCACCTGCACGCTGGGTTCGCGCTTGGGCTTGGCGGGCAGCTCGGCAGCGCCGGCGGTCTTGCCGTGCTGCGCGTAGTAGGCCGACACGTCGGCGATGTCCTGGTCGGTCAGCGAGTCGGCAATGCCGCGCATGGTGGGGTGCTTGCGGTCGCCCTTGCGGTAGGCGTCGAGCGCCGAGGAGATGTAGGCACCGCTCTGGCCCGAGATCATGGGCACCTTGTGGATTTCAGGAAAGCTGGCCTGGTAGCCCACAATGCCATGGCAGCCGATGCACATGGCGATCTTCTTTTCCCCCGCTTTCACATCGCCCTTGACTTCCTGAGCGTGGGAGAAGGCGGTCACGGAAGCGACAGCCAGGGCAAATATCGTGGTCAACGTCTTGTTCATTTTGCGCGCACAATCTCGTGGAAGTTCAGCCTGAGGGCTCTGCTTAACCGGGCAATTATAGCCAGCGCCTGTCAAGCCCATTCATCAACGATCCGGTGTTTTCCCTGCCATGAAATTCCAAGGTTCCCAGAACTACGTTGCGACCCAAGACCTGATGCTGGCCGTGAACGCCGCCATCACCCTGCAACGCCCGCTGCTCATCAAGGGCGAGCCGGGCACCGGCAAGACCATGCTGGCCGAGGAAGTGGCCCAGGCGCTGGGCATGCCGCTGCTGCAATGGCACATCAAGTCCACCACCAAGGCGCAGCAGGGCCTGTACGAGTACGACGCGGTGAGCCGCCTGCGCGACAGCCAGCTCAACGATGGCGACAGCAGCCAGCGCGTGAAGGACATCCGCAACTACATCATCCAGGGCGTGCTGTGGCAGGCCTTCACGGCCGACCGACCCGTGGCGCTCTTGATCGACGAGATCGACAAGGCCGACATTGAGTTCCCGAACGACCTGCTGCGCGAAATCGACCGCATGGAGTTCTACTGCTACGAGACGCGCGAGCTCATCAAGGCCAAGCATCGCCCGCTGGTGTTCATCACCTCCAACAACGAGAAAGAGCTGCCCGACGCCTTTTTGCGCCGCTGCTTCTTTCACTTCATCAAGTTCCCTGAAGCCGACACCATGCGCCAGATCGTGGCGGTGCACTTCCCCACGCTCAAGGCCGACCTGCTCAGCGTGGCGATGAAGACCTTCTACGACGTGCGCAACCTGCCGGGCCTGAAAAAGAAGCCCTCCACCAGCGAGCTGCTCGACTGGCTCAAGCTGCTGGTGGCCGAAGACATTCCGCTCTCTGCCCTGCAAAGCGCCGACAACAAGGTGGCCGTGCCCCCGCTGGTGGGCGCGCTGCTCAAGAACGAGCAGGACGTGAGCCTGTTCGAAAAGCTGGTGTTCATGAACCAGAGGAACCGCTGAGGAATCGTTGACCGCCGCGCTCCGCCGCCATGAGGCGGCGCGGCGGCGGGCCGTACCGCTGATCTCCACACGAACCACTCACCCACCCATGACCCAAGCAAACACCCCCTCGCTGATCGACGGCGTAGCCGACGCCATCGGCTTTCTCGGCGGCGCGCTGGCCGGCTTCTGGCTGGGCCAGTGGATGGGCCTGGACATCTTTGCGCCCGGCTACGGCGCCACCACGCTGGGCGGCATTGCCCTGGTGAGCGTGGGCGGCGGCCTGGGCCTGCACGCCGCACGGCGCTGGCAACTGCAGCGCCGGCAAAAGCAGGCAGCAACTGCAGCAGCACAACTCCCCAAGGAATGAACCGCATGCAGCCGTCGTCGACGTTCGTGCAACCCGTCACCCTGCGCGACCAGGGCCTGCGCCTGGAGCCCCTGGCCCTGCACCATGAAGCCGGCCTGCAAGCCGCTGCGGCCGACGGCCAGCTGTGGACCCTGCGCGTGACCTCGGTGCCCGAGCCGCAGGACACGCGCGCCTACATCGAGACTGCCCTGGCCACGCGCGACCGCTTTGCGTTTGCCGTGGTCGACGAGGCCAGCGGCACCGTGCTGGGCAGCACCAGCTACCACGACATACTGCCCGCCGTGAAGCGCGTGGAGATCGGCTACACCTGGTACCGCCAGAGTGTGCAGCGCAGCCACGTCAACACCACCTGCAAGCTCCTGATGCTGGGCCACGCCTTCGACACGCTGGGCTGCAACGTGGTGGGCTGGCGCACCGACAACTACAACTTCGCATCGCAGCGCGCCATCGAGCGCCTGGGCGCGCACAAGGACGGCGTGATCCGCGGCCACGCGCTGCGCCGCGACGGCACCATCCGCGACACGGTGATGTACAGCATGCGCGCCGGCGAGTGGCCCGAGGCCCGCGCCCAGTTGCTGTACCTGCGCGCCCGGCGCGATGCAACCGCCTGAATCTGCCTGACCGAGGAGGCACCCCACCATGCTCATCGACTTTTTCTACACCCTGCGCGCGGCCAAGCTGCCCGTGTCGGTCAAGGAATACCTCACCCTGCTGGAGGCGCTGGAGGCCGGCGTGGTGGGCCCCCGCTCCGACGACTCGTGGAGCCTGGACGATTTCTACAACCTCTCGCGCCTGACCCTGGTCAAGGACGAAAAGCACTACGACAAGTTCGACCGGGCCTTCGGCGCCTACTTCAAGGGCGTGGAGATGCTGGCCGACTTCACCAAGGAAGTGCCGGCCGACTGGCTGCGCAAGATCCTGGAGAACGAGCTGACCCCCGAGCAAAAGGCCGCCATCGAAAAGATGGGCTGGGACGAGCTGATGGAGACGCTGAAAAAGCGCCTCGAAGAGCAGAAAGAGCGCCACGAGGGCGGCAGCAAGTGGATCGGCACCGGCGGCACCAGCCCCTTTGGCCACGGCGGCTACAACCCGCAGGGCGTGCGCATAGGCGGCGCCGGCAAGAACAAGAGCGCCGTGAAGGTGTGGGAGCAGCGCGCCTACAAGGACTACGACGACCAGCAGGAGCTGGGCACGCGCAACATCAAGGTGGCGCTGCGCCGCCTGCGCAAGTTTGCGCGCGAGGGCAACGACCTGGAGCTGGACCTGCCCGACACCATTCGCAGCACCGCGGCCAACGCCGGCTACCTGGACATCAAAATGGTGCCAGAGCGCCACAACAACGTGAAGGTGCTGCTGCTGATGGACGTGGGCGGCACCATGGACGAGCACATCCAGCGCGTGGAAGAACTCTTCAGCGCCGTGAAGACCGAGTTCAAGCACCTGGAGTTTTATTACTTCCACAACTGCGTGTACGACTTCATGTGGAAGAACAACCGCCGCCGCTTTGCCGAGAAATTCCCCACCTGGGACATCATCCGCAAGTACAACAAGGACTACAAACTCATCTTCGTGGGCGACGCGACCATGAGCCCCTATGAGATTTTGCAGCCCGGCGGCAGCGTGGAATACAACAACGAAGAACCCGGCGCCGAGTGGATCCAGCGCCTGACCCACGCCTTCCCCAAGTTCGCCTGGATCAACCCCGAGCCCCAGGGCGTGTGGCAGTACCGCCAGAGCATCAGCATCGTGCAGCAGCTGATCGGGAATCGGATGTTTCCGTTGTCGTTGAAGGGGTTGGAAGAGACGATGCGGTTGTTGTCGAAGTAAGGGGGCGTGGGCGGCACGGCGCCCGCGGCTGACGCGATCGGCTGACCCGTTGCTACTGGCGCTCCTTGCGCCAACTCTGCTCCTCCCCCGCCTGCCAGGCGCAGGCGATGACAGGCCCCGGCCGCCCTGCCCCTATCTAATCTGCAGGTGCCTTGCCAGGTGGTCCACCAGCCGATCCACCTTGGGCAGCAGCTGCTTGCTGAGCGGCCACACGATGTGCAGCGGCAACCCGTCCGCATCCAGCTGCGGCAGTATCGGCACCAGGCGCCCGGCAGCCAGGTGACCATCCGCTAGCCAGGTGGCCAGCGGCGCAATGCCCAGGCCGGCCACCACGGCGTCGAGCTGCGATTCGCCATCGCCTACCACCAGGCGGCTCTCCACCATGCGGCGCTCTGCGGGTGCGTCTGCACCGCCTGTGCGCCACGGGCTCACGCTGCCGTCTGCCCGGCCATAGGCCACTGCGTCGTGGCCGGCCAGGTCGTCCAGCGACTCGGGCACGCCGCGCAGGCCCAGGTACGCCGGCGATGCGCAGAACACCAGCCGCTCGGTGCCCAGAAACCGGTGGCCCAGGTTGGCGGGCCAAGTGTCTGCGCCGCCGATGCGCACGGCCACGTCGATGCCGTCGTCCACCACGTCGACGAAACGGTCGGTGAACGACACATAGGGCTGCACCGCCGCATGCTGGCTGACGAACTGCAGCAGCAGCGGCATCACTTTGAGCCGGCCAAAGGTGGCGGGCAGGTCCACCCGCAACCGGCCCGACGGCTCCGCCGCGTCGGCCGCCAGCACACGCTCGGCCGACTCCAGTTCTTCAAGCACCCGCACGCAGATGCGGTGGAAGGCCGCCCCCGCGTCCGTCAGCCGCAGGCGCCGGGTGGTGCGCTCGAACAGGCGCGTGCCCAGCCGCGCCTCCAGCCGCGCAATGGATTTGCCCACGGCCGAGCTCGTCAGGCTCAGCCGCTCTGCCGCCGCCGTAAAGCTGCCCGCCGCCGCCGCGGCCACGAACACATCGATGCCCTTGAGCCGCTCTACCGATTGCATTGGTCACCCTCCCTTCAACCCCATGATTCAGGAAATTCATTCTATAACCGCCGGAAAAATTATCGCCAATAAGATTCAATTTCTTCAATAGACTGACCGGATTAGTTTCCATCAATGTCTCCATGTCTTCTCTTTCACCCCCCGCAGCCGTTAGCGCCAGCCCCGCCGCCACCGGCACCGGCACCGCCTCCACCATCATCCTGGCCATCGCGGCCTTTGTCATCGTCACCACCGAGTTCCTCATGGTGGGCTTGCTGCCCGCGCTGGCTGCGGATCTGAACGTTTCGGTGTCTGCCGCAGGCCAGCTGGTCACGCTGTTTGCCATGGTGGTGATGCTGTTCGGCCCCGTGCTCACCGCCTGGCTCGCGCATTGGGAGCGCAAGCGCCTCTTCCTGGGCGTGCTGCTGCTGTTTGCCGCATCCAACGCCGTTGCCGCGCTGGCCCCCAACCTGTGGACGCTGGCCATCGCCCGCATCGTGCCCGCCCTGGCCCTGCCCGTGTTCTGGGGCACCGCCAGCGAAACCGCAGCGCAACTGGCCGGGCCCGCGCGCGCCGGCCGCGCCGTATCCACCGTGTACCTGGGCATATCGGGCGCCATGCTGTTCGGCATACCCCTGGGCACCGTGGCCGGGGCCACCCTGGGTTGGCGCGGCGCCTTCTGGGCGCTGGCAGCGCTGTGCCTGCTGGTGGCCGTGCTGCTGCAGGTGTTGATGCCCACCATGGCGCCAGGCAAGCGCGTGCGGCTGGGCGAGAAGGCGCTGATTTTGAAAGACCCGTTCTTCATTGGCAACGTGTTGCTGTCCGTCGCCGTGTTCACCGCCATGTTCACCGGCTACACCTACCTGGCGGAGGTGTTGGAGAAAATCGCCCACGTACCCCCCGCCCAGGTCGGCTGGTGGCTGATGGGCTTTGGTGCAGTGGGCCTGGCCGGCAACTGGCTCGGCGGCCTGTGGGTCGACCGCAAGCCCCTGGCCACCACGGCCGGCTTCAGTGCCCTGCTGGCCATAGGCATGGCCGCCACGGTTGCGCTGGCCACGTCGCGCCCCGCGCTGGTCCTGGCACTGGCCGTATGGGGCGTGGCCAACACCGCGCTCTACCCCGTTTGCCAGATCCGCGTGATGAAGTCCGCCCCCAAGGCCCAGGCCCTGGCGGGGACGATCAACGTGTCGGCGGCCAATGGGGGCATTGCGCTGGGGGCTATCTTGGGCGGGGCGAGCATTCCGCTATGGGGGGTTGGGAGTGTGGGGGTGGTGGGGGCGGTGGTGGCGCTGTTCGCGGCAGTGGGTGCGGGGTTGGTGGGGCGGCTGGGGCGATCGGCAATGCGGTAGCGCGCGTGCCAGTTGGCGTTTGGCCCAGGGCTATCTGAGGTGATAACTTTGTCGAAGTAAAGGGGCGGCGCGACTCCCCGTCGGCTGGGTGTCGTTCTTTGTCGAGGACAGCCATCCACGGCTTTCCGCACGCCTTTACCTGCTTTGCTACCTTCCGGTGCCCTTGGTGGATGCGGCCAACGCAGGCATCGAGGGGAATCCGGAGTCATGCATCGTCTGGCTGGAGCAGTCCGACGCCTCAATGCGTCGCCGCTTGGAAACGCTGACGGGCCTCGCGCCATGACACCCTGCCTTTTTGACCCCCAAAGATGTTCAAAGGTTGAGCGATTTTGAAAACTATGACGAGGCCATTCAAGCGGGACTGCGAGCGGGAGAAATCATCTCGGTCAAAGAGCCCGACTGGCACACCCATCCAGCGAACGAGATGGGCCAGGCTGCTTGCTTTCAGCGTCTGGATGATTCGTCTATCTGGATCGTGCTGCTTCCAGAGAGAGCTTCTGGTGGGTATTGGAAGAAGTTGACTGGCCAACGCCGCCACAATGAAGGAGCTTTCGTTTGCCCGTATTGCTGATCGTCGAGCGTGAGATCGATGGCGCCACCGCAGCATCAACACATCCGGTGTCGACGGAGGAAGTGGTCAATGCAATTTGGCTGCAAGGTGCAGAGAAAATCGGCGCGCAATGGATCCCTCTGTTTTCATCGGGCGTCCCTCTCGACATGACATACCCGCTGTCTGCGATGATTGCGAACCCTCCAGAACTGGGTCTCGACCGCATCGCCAAATCCGGTTCACGAATACGTGCTCACCCGAATAGAAATGACCATTGAAGCACTTCAGGCCACGATCTCTCTTGTGCCCCGGCCCACCACCATCTGGATTGGTTGACACCATGGGCAGAACGTGCGGATCGTCGCTGCACCGCGATGCGCTTCTCGGCAGTGAGGTGGCTGCTTGCTACTACTGCTTTGGGACGTTCGCGCCTGGCGCCATTAGGGAATGGTGCGATGGCGACAACCAGGACCAGACGGCCATCTGCCCCCAGTGCGGCGTCGATGCCGTGGTGGGCTTCAACGGGCAGCCGGACAAGGCGTGGCTGCAAGCCACCCATGCCAGGGCCTTCGGTTCGGCGTGAAGCTTCGCTTAAGGCCCATCTCAGCCACGGAAGACACTCGCCGTTGAATCGCCATAGACCATTTCTTGAAAGTGAGATGCGAGCCGGCGCGGTGCGTGGTCAGACATCCATGGATGAATGGTGGCTTCCCACAGCCAGAATCCACCCGCTCAATCCATAGGAGCTGGATAACTCGATGCACCTTAGCTGCATGGAAGAAAGCGTTTGAAGCGATTCTTCTCGTTCGACTTCCACTGGGCGCTTCGGATGAGGGACCGGGCGCCAGAATTTGGGCCAGCCCCATTTGTATTCGGTCTCGAAGCGATCAGTCCATTCCGTCAAAAACTCCCGCAGCGGCCGCTCTTCGAACGAGTACACGATGTTACCGCCCAGGTCGTGCTCCAGGAAGTAGCACTCGACCCCGGAAAACCCAAGCTTCGCCCGCTTTGGTTCGGCGCTTGGGTCATAGGGCCACTCCAGTTCAAAGACCAGCTCGCGGCGTTTGCCATCGACAGCGTAGCCAGTGATATGAAAGTCGTGCCAGGAGTGCATGTTTTTTGACGCCAGACGTTCTGTAGAGAGTGCTACCCATGCCAGTCGGCTGGAGAACCTTGCGAGGCCCTTGTATACCCGCGTCCGGGCTGTAGCCGTCATCGTAGCAGTGGCCAGGGTGGGCTCCACGCAGATCTTTTGGGGTGAGGCCCTGCCCACTGCGCTGCGCCACGCCGCTCAGGTCCTGCGCCCTGCCTACACGCACGTGAAGTTGAAGGAAACCCCCAGGTTCAACTCCCGAAGAAGGTGCAGGGAATCACTCTCCACCGTGAGGTACGGATACGGGCTTTCAGAGAAGCACCCAAGAACCAGCTCGGCACTGGATGACAGCGCGATGAGCTGTCGAAAATAGTCCTGGTGCGGAGCGATGGTCTGCCAGAGCCATTGCAGGTGTGCGTCTAGCGGGGCCACGCCACCCAATGGCGAGTCCAGGCGCCACAGATCCTCTTGCCATCGCTTTCCGGCGAACCATGGCTCGCCCTTGCGGACAACACGGGTGGGCTCGATGCCCGTCCGAAGCTGCATGGCGTCGTGTTGCTCGCCGATACCGGCGATGCGCAGCGATGCATCGAAGCGGTAGAGGCGGGGTGTGCCGCGGTAAGTGGGGTCGGCAAGAATTTTGTCCCGGCGCCGCACGCCGCGTTCCACGCGCCGCCGGACCGTGGTGGAGATACGGGCCATCTGATTCCTTCTGACTTGGGTGTGATGCGCGAGCCCCCGGGGGCAGTGCCGCCAGGGTATCAGCAACCGCACTGCCCACCGGCACCTCACCCCGCCTCAAACCGCTCCCTTCACAGCCCCCTTGAGCGTGCGCACGAAGGTCTCCATGCTGGGCGAGTCGGGCACGCCCTGGTGGCGGTAGAGGCCCACGGGGGCAGGGGTCAGTCCAGGTCGCAGGCGACGCTCGCGATCTGGGCGCGGGCCGACAGGTCGTGCGCATGCGCAGGGAAGGACGCGCGTGCCCGGCTGGGCCGCGATGCATGCGCCCGGCCCGGCCGCGCGCGCCGCGAAGCTCACCGCGCAGCATGGGCCCGCGTCGGGCCCGCGCCCCCCGGGGCACCAATCTCGGCACCCCACAAGGCATGCTCTCCGACACGCGCCCCCCATTTCATCGTGACAATGGCCATCGGTGCCAGGCTCTTGGCGCGCCCTCTCACCCACCTTTTCAACGAATGAAAAATTGATTTCCCATGGACGACCCCGCATGGATCACCGAAGCTATCACCCACCCCCTGGCCTGGGCCACCGTGCGCGCCCAGGCCCTGGATTCAAGAGACTGGCTGGTGCTGGCCGGCATCCTCGTCTTCCAGCGCCTGTGCGTGCACATCGGCATGTGGTCGTACTGCCTGGCGGTGCTGCCGGGCACTGCGCTGCATGAGGCCATGCACTGGGTCGTCGCTGCGCTGCTGGGGGCCCGGCCCACCATGCCCAACCTGGTGCCGGTGCGAACGCACGGCGGCTGGCGCCTGGGGTCGGTGCGGTTCCAGGCGGGATACTTTCGGTCGCTGCCGATTGCGCTGGCACCGGTTGCCCTGGCGCCCCTGAGCTTCTGGTGGGCCACCACCTTCATGCCCGGAGCCGGGTCGGGGGTCATCTACTGGCTGCACGCCTGGCTGGCGGCATCGGCCTTCGGGGCCAGTGTGCCGTCGACGCAGGACTGGTCGGTGGCCGCACCGGCCTTGCTGGTGGGTGCGGTGGTAGGGGTGGCGCTGTGGGTGGTGATTTGATGGGGCATGTGCCCCAAGCGCTTGCGGCCAGGAGGACCCTCGCAACGGACACACCCCTATACGCTGCGGGAATCTGTCTTACAAGGAAACGCGCTTTTTGCGGCGATAGTGTGGCATCGCTGGCAGGCCCCCTGGCACACCGCTCGCACCCCTGGTGCCGCTGTGCCTGCCGTGTCTGCACCGTGCCGTACCATGACATCGTCCATCCCAACCGAAGCTGTTTGCCGTGTCCCGTAGCCCCCTCTCGCACACTGCCCTTTTTTCAACGCCGGCCCGATGGTCGGCGTTGCTGCTTTTCAGTGCCGCCTCGTCGCTGCTGCTGCAGGGCTGCAGCCTGCTGCCCGGGCGCGGGGGTGAGGAGGCGCCGCGCGATGCGGCGTCGAGCCCCATCGAGGCGGACTCGGACGGCAGCCCCTCGTTTGCGGTGGAGGTGCGCGGGCCGGACTCGGTGCGCGAGACGCTGGAGCGGCACCTGGAGCTGCAGCGCTTTCGCCAGTTGCCCGACCTGCAGGCCAGCGAGCTGCAGCGCCTGCTGGGCGCGGCCGATTCCAATGCGCGCGAGCTGCTGGGCACGCTGGGCTACTTTGCGCCCACCATCAAGGTGGAGCTGACCGAAACGCCCGATGCCAAGCTGGCACCGCGCACGGTGGTGATCACGGTGGACCCGGGGCCGCAGACGCACATTGCCAAGGCCGACATCACCTTTGCCGAGGCGGTGAGCAACGCGCAGGATGGCGAGGGCCGCACACGCCAGCTGCGGCGGGTGCAGAACGGCTGGGGGCTGCCGCCGGGCAAGGCGTTCACCCAGTCGGCGTGGGACAGCGCCAAGAACGATGGTCTGCGCCAGCTGCAGGTGCGCCGCTACCCCACGGCGCGCATCACCAACAGCCGTGCCGAGGTGGATGCCGACAAGCACGAGGCGAACCTGAGCGTGGCCTACGACACGGGCCCGCTGTACCGCTTTGGCCCGCTGCGGGTGGACGGCAACCAGCGCTACGACCCCGATGGCGCGCGCCGCCTGGCGCGCCTGCCCACGGGCGCGATCTACGACGAGACGGAGCTGCTGGACGCGCAACTGCGCCTGGCCAGCAGCGGGTACTACGACGCGGTGTTCTTGACGCTGGACACCGAGGGCACCGACCCGCTGGCCGTGCCGGTGGTGGCCCAGGTGCGCGAGGCGCAGTTGCAGAAGGTGGTATTTGGTGCGGGCCTGTCGACCGACAGCGGGCCGCGCCTGACCATTGACCACATCCACAACCAGATGCCCCTGCTGGGCTGGCGCGCGGTGAGCAAGCTGTCGCTCGACCGCAAGAACAAGCTGCTCAGCACCGAGTGGACCGACCTGCCCGGCGAGAACGGCTGGCGATGGTTTGCCGGCGGCCAGGTGCAGCGCGAGGACACGGGCGACTACGAAACCAACAGCGCCCGGATGCGCGGCGGGCGCAGCAAGAGCACCAAGAACATCGACCGCAATTACTTTTTGCAGTACGACTATGCCAAGAGCCAGGGGCTGAACGCCTCGCCCTCGGGCACGGCGCTGAGCGTGAACTACGGCTGGACGGGCCGCTACTTCAACAACAACACCGCGCCCACGCGCGGCCACGGCATTGCGGCCGAGCTGGGCGTGGGCACCACGCTCACGCCCGAACGCGCCCCCTTTGTGCGCACGCTGCTGCGCTGGCAGACCTTCATCCCGGCAGGCCGTGTGGTGGCCGACGACGGCGCATCGCGCGCAGCGCGGCTGGCGGTGCGGGCCGAGGGCGGCGCGGTGTTTGCGCGCGAGGGCGCGCAGTTGCCGGTGACCCAACTCTTCCTGACCGGGGGCGACACCACGGTGCGCGGCTATGGCTACCGCAAGATCGGTGCGCGCACCGACAACGACCAGCTCTACGGCGGGCGCTACATGGCCGTGGGCAGCCTGGAGTGGCAGCGCCCCATCGTCTACAAGGGCAGCATGACGGACTGGGAGAGCACCCTGTTCGTGGATGCCGGCGCCGTGGCCGACAAGCTGGGCGACCTGGACCCGCGCGTGGGCGTGGGTGCCGGCGTGCGCTGGCGCAGCCCGGTGGGCCCGCTGCAGGCCGACCTGGCCTATGGCGTGCAGGCCAAGGAGCTGAGGCTGCACCTGCGGCTGGGCTTCAGCTTCTGACCGGACCCTTCTCTTTTTTACCCCTCACCGCCCGCCTGATCCTCTGACAGATTGATTGATGTCCGCACGCAACCCGCCTTCCTCTGCCACTGCCATCCGTTCGCCCGATTTCAGCGCCGGGTCGTCGGCACCGCCGCCACCGCCGCGCCGGCGCCGCAGCTGGCTGCGGCTGCTGGCCTGGCTGGTGCTGGGCCTGCTGGCGCTGGTGCTGGCCGTGGGCGGGGGCGCGTGGTGGTGGGCGGGCAGCAATACATCGCTGGCCCTGGCTCTGGCGCGCGCCGCGCAGTACTTGCCGGCGGACCAGAAGCTGGAGAGCCGCGACGTGAGCGGATCGCTGCGCGCGGGCGGCAGCATTGGCTGGCTGCGCTGGAGCAGCCCGGCCATGGTGGTGGAGGTAGACGGCGCGCGCATCGGCTGGCAACTGGCCCCGCTGCTCAGCCGCAAGGTGGAGCTGGGCGAGGTGCATGCCGCGCGCGTGCGCATCACCCCCCAGGCCACGGCGCCCAGCAGCAACGAGCCCCTGAAACCGCTGGAGCAGCTGGTGCTGCCCGTGCAGGTGGCCGTGCCCTTCAAGGTGGACAACCTGGAGTGGGCGGGCTCGCCCGAGCAGCAGATCAGCCTGGCCGGCCAACCGCCGCAGCAGGAAGGGCGGGCCGGCCGGCCCGCCGTGCAGGCCCAGAACCTGGCCGGTGACTACCGCTACGACGGCAGCGAGCACCACCTGAAGATCGACAACGTGGAGCTGGCCCAGGGCCGCTACAGCGCACGCGTGAAGCTGCAGGCCCTGGCCCCCATGGCCATCGACGCCACGGTGGACGGCACGGTGCAGACCACGCCCCCGGGCGGTGGCAACCCGCTGCAGGTGGGCGCGCACGCCACGCTGCAGGGCACGCTGGCCACGGCGGCGGCGCAGTTGGAGCTGGCCGCGCGGCTGCAGCCCGTGGCGGTGGCGGCGCAGGCGGCGGCCTCGTCCGCATCGGCACCCGCCGCTGCACCGCGCAAGAACGCGCCAGCGGCGGCAACCGCCGCCAAGACCCCCGCCGAGCCCATGCAGGCCGATGTGCAGGCCACCATCCTCCCCTGGGTGCCCCAACCGCTCAAGCAGGCACAGGCCACCCTCAAGGCGTTGGACCTGGCGGCCCTGTGGCCCCAGGCGCCGCGCACGCTGCTGCATGGCACGGTGCACGTGGACCCGGTCGCGGCCACGGCTGCTGCCCCTGGCGCCCCTGCCGCCCCCTCGGCCCCGGCATCCACACCCACCTCGCCCGCTGCGGCGCCCTCACTCGCCGGCACGGGCTGGAACATCGAGGCCGACCTGCGCAACGACCTGCCCGGCCCGTGGGACACCAGGCACCTGCCCCTGGCCGCACTGCAGGCCCGCGCGGGCTTTGACGGCGCGCGCTGGGATGTGCCCGCTGCCACCGCCACCATCGGCACGGGCATGGCCGCAGGCACCATTGCACTGAAGGGCCAGTTCACCCCCGCCACCGGCGCGGCGGAAGGCCAGGCCGAGCTGCGCAACCTGCGACCTGATGTGTTGCACACCGCGCTGGCCGCAGCACCGCTGGGCGGGCGCATCACCGCCCAGGGCCAGGCCGACCAGGCCGTGCGCTTTACGGCAGACATCCGCGCCACGGGCACGGCCCCTGCGCAAGCCCTCGTGCAGGCAGCGGGCAAGAAAGGCGCCCCGCTGCTGCGCATCAATGTCTTCACCGCTCAGGGCCAGTACCTGGCGCAGACGGGCGGCGGCACGGTGCAGCTGGACCGCCTGCTGCTCGACGCCCTGCAGGCCAAGGTAGAGGCCACGCAGCTGCGCGTGGCCATTGGCGAACAATCGGCCCAGGGCCAGCTGCGCGCCACGGTGCCGGGCGCCACGGCCAGTGCCAATGGCCAGATCGCACCCACCAAGGGCGCGGGCGAGCTGCAGGTGCAGCTGAGCGATGCCGAGCGCACGCAGGCCTGGCTGGCCAGCCTGCCGGGCCTGGGTGATGCCATGAAGGGCGCCACGGCCAAGGGCCAGGCACAACTCAATGCGCGCTGGACGGGCGGCTGGCAGACCGCCCAACGCCAGATCGAGGCGCTGGCGGCCGGCAAGGCCCTGCCCGCAAGCGGCAAGGACGCCGCGAGCAACTTCACCCTGCAGGCGCGCGTAAATGCGCCGCAGCTCGACGTGGCGCTGCCACCGGGCAAGGGCGCTACAGGGGTTGCGAGCCCCATGTCCGCCATCCAGCTGCGCGGCGTGAATGCCGAAGTGTCGGGCTCGCTCGCCCAGGCCAAGTTGGCGCTGGATGGCGAGGCCCGCACCGGCACGCAGCGCGCCACGGTGCGCACGCGGCTGTCGGGCGGCATGGGCGGCGCCAATGAATGGCAGGCCCAGGTGACCGAGCTGCGCCTGCAGGCGCAGGACACGCAACTGCCCGGCCCCTGGGCCGTGCAGTTGGCCGAGCCCGTGACCGTGAAACTGCGCATGGGTGCGGCCACGCCAGCCCCTGCTGCTGCTGCGGCATCGGGCACCACCCCGGCCGCTAGCAGCGCCGCCCTGTCGGTGCAGGCAACGGCCGGTCAGGCGCGCATCACCGGGCCGGTGCCGGGCACCGCCACGCTGCGTTGGCAGCCCATCACCTACGCCGGTGGCGGCGGCAGCCCGCTGCGCCTGCAAACGCAGGGCAGCCTGCAGGGCCTGCCCATGGCCTGGGTGGATGCCTTTGGCGGCGGCAGCGATGCCGCAGGCAAGCCCGCCCAGCCCCTGCTGGCCCGCTTGGGCCTGGCCGGCAACATCGTGTTCGACGGGCAGTGGAACGTGGACACCAGCAATGCATTGCGCGCCAGCGCCAGCGTGCGCCGCGCCTCGGGCGACCTGCGCATTCTGGCCGGCGACAGCACGGCCACGATCACCACCGTGCAGAGCAGCGGCCAAGGCACCGGCGCCGGCAGCGCCAAGGCCACCGTGACCGAAGAGCCCGGCAGCGGCAGCAATGCCGGCGTGCGCCAGGCCGAGCTGAGCCTGGAGGCCGAGGGCGATGCCCTGCGCGCCAAGCTGGTGTGGGCCAGCGACCGCGCTGGCGAGGTCGACGCCACGGCCAGCACCCGCCTCACCCTGGGCAGCAGCCTGGCCGACACCACGCTTGCGCCCGATGCGCCCCTGGCCGGCACCTTGCGCGCCCGCCTGCCCGACGTGGGCGTGTGGTCGGCCCTGGCGCCGCCAGGCTGGCGCGTGCGCGGCACGCTGGATGCCAACGCAAGCCTGTCGGGCACCCGCGCCGCGCCGCGCTGGGCCGGCACGCTGGGGGCAGACGAGCTGGCCGTGCGCTCCGTGCTTGACGGGGTGGACCTGCAAGGCGGGAGGCTGCGCGCCGCGCTCAACGGCAACCAGCTCGATATCACCGAGTTTCGCTTGAAGGGCGGCAGCGGCAGCAAAGCGCGCATCCCCGGCTACAGCGGCAACCGCACGGCCGCCCCGCAGGACGGTGGCAGCATCACCGGCACCGGCCGCGTGACCTGGGGCGATGCAACCAACGGCATGTCGGGCCTGGGCATGAATTTTCAGGCCGAGGCCAAGGCCCTGCAGGTGCTGGGCCGGGCCGACCGGCAGGTCAGCGTGTCGGGCAAGGTGCAGGCGCAGCTGCAGCAGGGCCAGTTCAGCGTGCGCGGGCAGTTGACCACCGACCGCGCCACCATCATCCTGCCCGACGAGACCGCGCCCAGCCTGGGCAGCGACGTGGTGGTGCGTTCGGCCGCCAAGGACCGCGAGGCGCAGGCCAAGGCCCAGGCAGTGGCCAAGGCCACGCAGGCCGCCGCCCAACCCGCCACCGGCACCACGCCCACCACGGCCAAGCCGCCCGACATCTCCATCACGCTGAACCTGGGGAACGACTTTGCGCTGCAGGGCCAGGGCATCACCACGCGCCTGACAGGCGAGCTCGACATCCGCAGCAGCGCCGTGCCCGGCGCGCCCCCGCGCGTGATCGGCGAGGTGCGCACCGAGCAGGGCCGCTACCGCGCCTGGGGCCAGGTGCTGGACGTGGAGACCGGGCTCATCCGCTTCAACGGCCCGTACAACAACCCCTCGCTCGACATCCTGGCGCTGCGCCCCAACATCAGCGTGCGCGCGGGCGTGCAGGTCAGCGGCTCGGCCCTGGCACCGCGCGTGCGCCTGTACTCGGACCCCGAGCTGCCCGACGCCGAAAAACTGTCCTGGGTGGTGCTGGGCCGCGACGCCGCTGCCGGCGGCGCCGAAGCCGCCGTGCTGCAACAGGCCGCCCTGGCCCTGCTGGGCCGCAAGGGCGGCGGCGGCACCGCCAACGTGGCCAGCCGCTTGGGCCTGGACGAAATCGGCTTCAAGGGCCCCGGCTCGGGCGACGACGCCACCGGCGCGGCGCTCACCTTCGGCAAGCGCCTGTCCACCGACCTGTATGTGACGTACGAGCGCAGCCTGTCGGGCACCCTGGGCACGCTGTACATCTTTTATGACCTGTCGCGCCGGCTCACCCTGCGCGGGCAGACGGGGGCGCAGAGTGCGGTGGATATCATTTACACGCTGAAGTACGACTGATGCGGCATTGCGTTCAACCACCTGGCGTCGTTGGTTCGCCTTGCCATGCAGCTAAACGCAAAGCCGCATGCGGGGGCAGTGCACGGCGCAAAAACCCGGCCTTGCCGCAGGAGCCCCCGCGCAGCCCATACAATCGCCGGCTGCGTCCTCCTCGTAGTTCAATGGATAGAACGAGTGCCTCCTAAGCGCTAGATACAGGTTCGATTCCTGTCGAGGGGACCAATCCCGCCATGGCCCATCATGGTTTCGCCGCCAAACGAAGCCGCCTTCGGCGCCAAACTCCCCTTCACCTGCTGCAACCGCGACAACGACGGGCGACCTGCCTTGCCCAGACGAAAGCTGCTTGGCCTATTCACGGCAATGTGATACGTTCAGAAACACAGCTGCTCCCATTCCATGCATTTGCGCACGCGAGGTAGCCGGAATGGCGGATGGACGAACACGGCACTTGTTGCCATGGGCATTTCATTTGGAGCTTCTGCACGGCGCCGCGCACCAGACGCAACGACAACAAAAATGCCGCGGCCACCCCATCCGTTTCCTCTAGAGATATTGCAATCCATGCAGCAACAGCGCATTCCGCAAAACTACCGTTTGCATCTCGTCATCCTGTGGGCCGTGCTGCTCACGTGCTTTGCCATGCCAATACTGGCGCGGGCTGCGCAGCCTGCGATCAGCGGCGGTGCTTCTCATTTCACGGCCATGGGCAGCGATGGACGACCAATGGGTTTCGGAGAGAAGAGCCGTGGCCCGACGTGGATTGAACCGGGTACCAGCGGTGTTGAAAAAATCGCCAGCGGAGCTTGGGACTCGCTGCTATTGAAAACCGATGGCTCTATCGAGCTGCACAAAGCCTGGGCCGGAACCTTTACCAAGACGGTCCTTGCACGGGAGTACCCAGGCCGGTTCACGAGCATTGCTGGGGGCAACCGCTTCCACTTGGCATCCCGCGATGACGGCCAGGTCGTTTCCTGGGGCGATCAACCGCCTGCCACGATTCCAGCGGACCTTCGCGATGTGCTTGCACTCGCTGCAGGAGAAGATCATGCAGTCGCGCTCAAACGTGACGGCACGCTGCGCGTCTGGGGGGCCAACACCTACGGACAGACCAACGTGCCTGCAGGCTTGAAGGATGTAGTGGCCATTTCATCGAGCTACATGCATACGCTGGCGCTCAAGAAGGATGGCTCGGTCGTCGGCTTTGGCAGGAACCAGCACGGCCAGAGCGATGTGCCCGTCGGCCTTACCGATGTGGTCGCGATTGCAGCGGGAGGGCTGCATTCCGTGGCGCTCAAGCGGGATGGAACCATTGTGGCCTGGGGGGCCTATGGCGAAGGCCAGCTCAACATTCCCACCAATGGCAAAGGCATTTCATTGATCGCAGCAGGGCAACACAGTACTGCCGTGGTGTTCGATGACGGGACCATCTACTCGACCATAGGGAGCTACGCACCAAACCCTATTGTGTTGCCAGCCGGCACCTCGCTGGGCAATGTCTACAACCCTGAGCACTACCGCATCGAAGCCAAGGTCACCGGCGACGCCAAGAGCCTCACGCTGGACGCCGTGTTCAAGCCCTCGGCCCTGCACGCCGGCCAGGGCAACTACTTCATCACAGCGACTGAGCCGACCTCCGGCATCCTGCTGAACCTGACCCAGGCGGGCTGGGTGTCGGGCTATTTCGACAAGCCTGTGCCCTACTTCACCAACCCCGTGACCCTGGCGGGCAAGACCATTTCGGTAACCAGCGCGCTCGATGTGTCGGGCATTCCCGGGCTCATCGTGACGGCGGGGTACTCGTCCGCAGCCACCGGCAAGACCTACCAGAAGACCATCTACCAGAACACGCCCTCGGCTCCCGTGGACGTGCCCGCCCCCACGCCGACGCCCCAGCCGGTGCCTGCGCCCCCACCGACCCCTGTTCCAACGCCAGCGCCAACACCTACACCCACGCCCACACCGGTGCCCGGCTCGGTCATCCCCGCGGACTTCGCCTTCCCGCCCGCTGCGCGCACCTACCTTTGCTACAACGGTGGCGGCCGCTTCATCGAGCCCCTGCGCTTTGGCTTCGGCCCCGACCGCGTGGACATCATCTCGGGCCAAAGCACCATCCTCAGCCTGGCGGCGCTGAGCTACCAGCCCGACTACCTGGGCTTTGGCACCGTGCTGTCCGACCGCCGCGTTCTGGCGCTGGGCTACTACCCGCAGGGCTTCACGCTCAACTCGCAGGTCTACTCGCTGATGTACGCCTTCACCTATGCGGGCACTGCGGAGGTCAACCCCTACTCTGCGCGCTTTTGCAAATAGCGTGAGGTGCAGTGAGATAGGTGCCCGCGGCGCTGGCAAGCAGCGCTGCAGCGGGGGGCACCACCATGCGGTGGTCCGCCAGCCGGCAGGCGCACTACACCGGGCGCGTCTCCTGGATCTAGCGAGCCGGATCGCCTCATATCGTTCACGCGCTGTCAGTCCCGGACACTCAGCGGTTCAGGAGTCCCCCTTGTGTGGGCTCGCGGTGCACATCAGGCCAGGACAGCAGTGACCATCCTGAGGGCCTGCGGATCGCTTGCCAACGCACGTACAGGCTTGCACGCTGCGCCAGTCCGCAAAAGCCAGCAGGTGTCGACTTTTTGCCGCCAGACGGCTCCATCGAAGGTCGATGCCGACCACAGATCCGCCACCAGAAGCAGCCCGTCGTGCGCATCCATGTAGCCCGATGCCAGCACCGGCCTGCCTTCGTGCTCCGGCGCCACCAGTTCGTGCCCGATCCGTACGCGCAGCTGGTAGTCTGACGCCACCCACAGCTGGCCGCCGAAGCAGCGCACGTCGTTCCACAGCACGCTCGACCCGCGCCGCTCCAGCAGGCGCCAATCCAAATGCTGGCCTGCCCATAGCGAGCCCCCCTCGCCCGCCCGCCGAACCGCCAAAAAATGCCCGCCCCGAAGGGCGGGCAAAAGATAGGCCGGCTGTGATACCCGCAATCGCCTCGGCGCCTATCCGGCCACGTCTGCCCACGTGGCACCGCACCATGAAAGCGGCAACTCCACTATGGCGGGATGTTTGCGTGCAAGGTGTAGGAGTACGGGCCTCGGCCAGGGCCTGCATGCCACCGCCTGGCAGCCCCCGCTGTCCTACAGGCACATGTCAGAGAACCGACCCGGATGGATGGCGCGAAGTCCAAGTAGCTCAAAAGCCGCAGGGTGAACAGGTATGGCATGCCACAGAATCGGAACGGCTGAAAAGGATGTCACCCGGCCCGCCACTACGCCGGCTGCAGCTTGCCCTGCTCGGCACGCCGCGCCGTCATGGCCGTCCCCATCGACGCCGACATGATCAGGCAGATGGCCAGCCACTGGTTGAAGGTCAGCACCTCGCCCAGCAGCACCAATGCCAGCAGTGCGGCCACGGCGGGCTCCATGCTGATCATGATGCCGAAGGCCTCCTTGGGCAGGCGCTTCAGGGCCATCATCTCCAGCGAGATGGGGATGGCGCTGGAGACGGCCGCCACACCCACGCCGACCAGCAGCACGTAGGGCGACAGCAGCGCGGCGCCGGCATGCACCACGCCCACGGGCACCACCACCACGGCCGCAGCCAGCAGGCCCAGGGAGACCGAATGCCCGGCGTGCAAATGCCCCACGCGCTTGCCGAACACGATGTACAGAGCCCAGAAGGCGGCGGCTGCCAGGGCATAGGCCACGCCCACGGGATCGAGGGTGCTGCCGTTCATGCCCAGGGGCAGCAGCATGCCCAGGCCCACCACGGCCAGGGCCACCCATACGAAGTCGATGGCGCGGCGCGAGGACAGCACGGCCATGAGCAGCGGGCCCGAGAACTCGATGGCCACGGCCAGCCCGAAGGGTAGCGTGCGCAGCGACATGTAGAACGTGAGGTTGGTGGCGCCCAGCATGGCACCGTAGAGCACGATGGCGCGCAGGTCTTTGCGCGACAAGTGCCAGCGCCAGGGCCGCCACAGCAGCAAGAGCAGCAGCGCCGAGAAACCCACGCGCACGGCCGTGGTGCCCTGCGCGCCCACCAAAGGGAACAGGTAGTGCTTGGCCCACGAGGTGCCGATGCCGAGGGCCGTGACGGCGCCGAGCACGGCGAGAAAGGGAACAAAACGCTGGTAGCGGATCAACAGGAAGGACATGGCTGAAAATATAGTTCGACCATGGTTTGTTTTTGACTCGAATTTCAGCCCCGCCACGCAATTTTCGCTCACACCTATTCCGTCGTAAAAGTCCGACCATGCCCTCTACCCCTGCCCTGGACGCCTTCGACCTGGCCATTCTCGACATCCTGCAGCGCGACAACACCACGCCCCAGCGCGCCATCGCGCAGGCGGTGCACCTGTCGGCGCCCGCCGTGCAGCGGCGCATCCAGCGGCTCGCGCAGACCGGCGTGATCCGCGCCAACGTGGCTGTGATCGATCCCGAAAAGGTGGGCCTGCCCCTGACCATCATGGTCGAAGTGCACCTGGAGAACGAACGCCCCGACCGCACCGCCCCGCTGCGCGCGCGCATCGCCACCGAAGCCGCCGTGCAGCAGTGCTACTGCGTGACGGGCGAGGCGGACTACCTGCTGGTGGTGACGGTGGCATCCATGGCCGACTACGAGGCGCTGACGCGGCGGCTGTTCGAGGGCGATGACAACGTGCGGCGGTTTCGGACGTCGGTGTCACTGGGGTGTTTGAAGGCGGGGTTGCAGGTGCCGCTGGGCATGGGTCAGGGTGGCGTGGCCTAAGTAGTGACCCTGGCTGCCGACATCTAAGCTCTTATGCACTGACCAGCGCAGTTATCGCGTTGGAGGAGGAGGAGGAGGAGGAGGAGGTGGAGGTGGAGGTGGAGGTGGAGGTGGAGGTGGAGGCTACACAACTGCTAGCGCGCAACAGGGCTTTGGGCAATGGTTCGCAGCTGCTAACCTGCCCTGAACGAAAAATAAGAAGCACCATCTGATGGAAAAGAATGAGCAAAGGCCGAACACCATGGCGGTGCCCACCTCACCCGAACACTGGTCCGACAGCAGCAAGCAGTCGTATGCCTACCAGTCGCCCCCTCGCGAGTACAGCGACCGCCACTACACCTGCCGGCACTGCAAGAAAGCGGCGGTGTTTACCGGTCAGGAACAGCGTGAGTCATACGAAGTGCGAAAGGACTACATCTGGCAGGCCCGGGTGCTGTGCGCGGAGTGCTTCGCCACCCGGATGCAGATTGAAGCCGAACTGGTGGCATGCGCGCACCGCTGGCAAACCGCCAGGTCCGAATGCAATGCCGACACCCCGTTCCTGCGGCGCTGGCACGGCCTTCTGCAGCAGCATGTGGACTATGGCGGGAGCCGGGACGAATGCAACATCCACATGTTGCTGGCCCTGTTGCGGGGGCGCGAGTGCTGATGCGGACGGGGACGCCTGGCATGGAGAGCACGGCAGACCCCGCTTTGCGGCACCCGGTTGCTTGTCCGACTTCGCTCTTTTGCCAGGCACCGACCTCGGCCGAACGCACAATCGCGCAACGATGTTCACGCGTTTTGTAGTTCACAAAAATGATGACGACTCTGGAAGACGCCAGGGCCTGTTCCAGGCTCTGGCAGATCTGGAGTCCGAAGGCCGCCTGCAAGGCCATCATCAGGACGTCTACATGGAGTTGCGGGACTGGTTCCGCCACCACCTGAAGCAGCCAAGCAGCTTCGCTCGGGCTGCCCGGCCACACGCCAAGAAGGTGGCCTTAAGTTGGTTCAAGGACTCTGCGGTGGAGCATATCCGCCAGATGCGGCGCATGTCCGCTTTGCTTGCCGAGCATGATGTGCCGGTGGATGTCCTAAAGACCAAGCGGCCCGGCTACATCGTCTACGAGGACGAGCACCAGGTAGCAGCGGAGCCCTTCAGCGATACACCCACTTAGGCACGAGGGACCTGTGCATCGACAGCGAATCCGCCAGTGGCCTCCATCGCATCCCGGCCACCCAAGGCCGCAGGCCAATTGCCTTTAGCCAGGCCACTGTCGGTCTTGAGCAAGGCAGCGCTTGCTCGCGTGAGGCCCTTGGCTCGTTCCGCGTTGCACTGAACTCGACGGTAACCGCACCCTTGTTCTTTGAATCAGCCCCGGAACTGCAGAGTCGGCGCTTCACCATAGATGGCCGCGAGCTTCTCGAACACGGCATAGATCTCCAGCGTCTTGGCGGCTTCGAGGTAGCCGGCATCTTCCATGAAGGGCGCGACATTGCCGTCGCAGAACACGCCGATGCCGCGGATCTCGCCCAGGCCGTCTTCGCCCTCTGCGCTAATGAAGCCGATGCTTACGTGCCCGTACACGTCCAGGGTGTAGTCGATGTCGTTTTGCTCGCAGAACGCGGCCATGTGGTCCTGCAGCTGCTGCGTCAGCGCGTTGATGCCCGGCAGCCTGCCCTGGCCCTCGCCGTCATTGTGCTCCGAGCTGTACTGGCTGAAACCAGCATCGAAGTTGATCTCATCGGTGCGGATACCGTCGAGCGCATCGCGCAGCGCCCCCAGCGTGGCGTGCGGCAGCTGCTCCTCGCCGTGCTCATCTTCCTCGCTGTCGTAGGGATAGCTCCAGACATCGGTGGTTTGGTCAGGGGACACCAGGCCCTGCTGCACCAGCAGATCGATGGCTCGCCGGGTGTTGGCCGGGTTCTCGAACGCCTGCTTGCTGAGGGGCATGAGCAGGTAGAGGGAAATGGACATGGTTTGCTTTGCGTGTTGAGGGGTGGGTGGGCCGGTACGCCAGGTAGCGCATTCCAGCGCCTGCAGAATGCAGGAGGGATCAAGCGATGATCAAGCAATCAAGCCACGGGACTTCGCGCCGGGGCCGCTTCGATGGTACGCAATCGCGACGCCCTGGCAGTGGACATTCTGTCCAGTCCACTGCCAATGCGTTGCCGCGTGGGGCAGCGGCTACCGGCCCTACGCCAGGAACGCCGCCACCAGCGCATTGGCGTGCCCATGGCCCATGCCGTGGTCGGTCTTGAGCAGGGCGACGTACTCCATGTGCTTGAGCGCGCCCGCCGCGCGCAGCACGTCCATCCAGTGGCTAATGGGCTGACCGTACTTGGCTTCGATGGGGGGGAAGTAAGAGGCAGGGCCTTTGACAGGGTAGGTGCTGGCGTTGGTGCTGGACTCTGGCATGGGCAGGCTCCTTGGTGAATGGGCTCGGGGGGCAGACGGGGCGCACGGTGCGTGCCATGCGCCCTTGTTCCTACGACGAACGAAGGGGGTGGATATCGACAAGCCGTTGCCAAAAATGGGGATGGGTTGTTGGCTGCTGTCGGCCGCTGGTCGCCATCGCAGCTTTTGTGGGCAGCCGTACGGCGACACGCGCGACTGTCCTACGGCTGTCAGCGAGTTCAAGCAATACCAGGAATGCTGGTTACCCCCGACGATTTCCCATCTGCATCGCCGATGGGAAATACATGAAAACGCCAAGTCTGCTCTGGTCCGCGCTCATTGGGGCGGTTGCCAGCGCCCGCTCCATGACACCGATGGCCACGCTGGCGGCAGCAAGGCTGCTGGGCCACTCCACGCCCGGCAAGCTTGCACTGCTGGACCGCCCCTTGTTCAAGTACGGCGCGCTCGCGATGGGGGTCGGGGAGTTGGCGGGCGACAAGATGAAGACGGCCCCTGACAGGACGGTTGCTCTGGGCCTGTTGGCGCGGGTCATGAGCGCCGGCATTGCCGGTGCGGCACTGGCCCCGCGCGGGCGTGAGCAAGCCGGTGCGCTGGCAGCGGTTGCCACCGCAGTGCCTCTCGCCTACATCACCCTGGACGCCAGAAAGAGCGCCATGAAACACATCGGCCAGACGAAGAGCGGCCTGATCGAGGACGCCTTGATCATCGCTGGCGGCATCGCCATCGTGGCCCTGGCGGTCAGGTCCAGAAGCCGGCTGTGAACGCGCGCACGGCGCGTCAGGGCACGGTGTAGTTCGAGCAGTCGGGCACGGGGGTCTCGGGCACGTAAGCGCGGGCTTGCGGGGCAAAGCGGTACAAGCGCTGGTAACTGCATTGGGGATCGGTCACGGTGACAAGATCACGTTGGCGAAGAGGTCGCGCCGCCAGCGAATCTTTGGACCGCGACACGGGCCCTGGAAAAGAGGTCGCCTTGCTGCGATAGCGCAGCACCGGCATGCCTCCTGCAGCGGATTCTCCAGTCAGTGCAAGGCTGGCGTCGAAGCTGTATTCGTCGTGGCAGGCTCCGGCACGCTGCTTCATGTGACGCTCGCTGAAACATGCCCGGATCGTCGCGCTCCCGCTGTGCGGAACGCCCAGCACCTCAAACGGTGGCTGGCCGGGCACAAAGGCGATGAGGTGCAGGGTGGTGGCACTGGCCCCGCCGCCGGAGTACATGCTGCGCTCTTGCACCAGCACACCTGCAAGCACGCCGCCCTCAAAGCGGATGAGCTGCGGCCATGGTGCCATCGACACGCTGTCGCCCGCTATCGGCACGCCCGCCATCCGGTAGGCCGTCTGGGCCGCAGGGACCGCATCACGCGGGCCGCCAGGCAGCTGCAGGAGGCCTACGTCGATGGTGCAGGCCTGGCCTTCGCAGCCGGGTTGGGAGGGGGCGATGTCGACACAGAGCTGGTCGGACGCACACGCGCGCGCCACGCCGTTGTCGGATGGGCTGACGACCGCCAGCGTGTCCATGCGCGGTGGTGCGGCGAGGGCGGGTAGCGATGGCGCAAGCAGCGTGGTGGCAAGGAGGATGGATTTGCGCATGGTCGAGAAGGGGATGGGCTGACGACCCACATTTCAGCACAAGGCTGGACTGGGGCGGGGCGCGGCAGGCGGGCAAGTGCCATGCACCGCAAGAAAGGTCGCCAGGCTGCCCACGCTTCGGCGGCTGCACAGCTTATGCTCGGCTGGTGAGGCCAGAGTCAGCCAGTCAGCCGCCACGGCGAGAACTAACGGCAGGCCACCTGGTGCACTTTGCATTGCGGCCACCAGCGAATGCCAACCCCACCCATACCACGCCATGGCATTGGACGACATTCCCCTTTCTCAAGCCACCGCCGTGCGGCTTGCTCAACTCGCGCTTCCCGCGCGGGGGCTGGCCGTTGTGTATGGGCTGGTGTGTCTTGCGCTGCTCACAGCGGCCTATTTCGACCTGCATCAAGCCAGGGACCTGCAGCGCAACCGGGTTCCATACGCCATCGTGATGTATGGGTGCTTCGTGCTTGTTTTCGCGCTTGCCGCAGTGCGGACATAGCAAGCAGGGGCTGCACTTGCAAGCCTGCGCCACGCAGTCACGGGCCCAGCCCTGCACAAAGCGATGCAGCAGCTGCATGGCATGCTCGTGCTTTTCTTTGCATGGATGGGGTTGCTGGTCGGCACCATGATTTTTGCGGTGCTCCAGCCGGCATATTGATGCCTGTGTGGGCCCAAGGCCTGCACGACTGCATTCTTCTTCCTGGACCTTTTCACACCATTTCTCGATGCGCAGATTCGCCTTTGGATACCTTTTTCTCGCTGTCGTGGCGCTTTGCCTCAGCGCCTACTGCTTTGTGCAAGTACCCATCTACAAGAGCAGCACGGAAGTGACGCTGGAGGCCATTGAACACCACTACATCGACCGAGGAAGGTTCACCCCCCAGGAATTGGCCGACCTCGATTGGTTTCTTCACAAGATTAGAAGCAACTCCCGCGCCGACAAGGCCGCGCGCGAGCGCCTGCGGCAGGCAGGCATGCATGGCTTCTGGGCCTTCACCCTGTTCTGCGGGCTGATGGGTTTCAGCATGCTGGATGCGCTGCGCAAGCAGCGCTGAAGAGATGCTGGGGCAGGTGGTGGCTCGCCGCCATAGCGCCGCCTCACTTGGGGCGCATCACCCCAACCCCAGCGCCCTTTTCATCTCCACCCCCGTCAACCGCAGCCGCGGCCCACTGAGCAGCTCGCACATCCGCCCACTGAGGGGCGCCTGCGCGCCATGCTGCGCGGCCAGCCGGACCACGGCGCCGCAGATCGCATCGATCTCGGTCACGCGGCCTGCTTCGAGGTCGTCCCACATGGAGGAGCGGGCGCTCGCGTCGATCTGCAGCATGCGTTTGGCCAGGCGGGTGAAGAGCCAGTTGGGCAGGCGCATGACCCTGGGCAGCATGCGGGGCGATACGGCGGTGACCTGGGCGGGGGTGATGGCGGCGCGCTGCATCACGCCCAGGGCCTCGGTCTGCAGGGCGGCGAAGACGTGGCGGCAATCGCGGTCGAGCAGTTCGTCGCGCAGGGGCAGGTTGGACAGGGCGTTGACCGGGTTGTTGAGGTTGAGCAGCAGCTTGCCCCACTGCACAGCGCGGATGTCGTCCGGCAGCACGGTGGCCAGGCCGGCGGCGTTGAACACTGCCGCCACGGGCTCGGTGGCTTCGTCGCGCTGCAGCTGGATATCGCCGGCCGTGGCGCGGTGCACCTGGGCGCCGCGCAGCACCACGTTGTAGGGCACCATGCCGGCCAGGGCCTTGAGCGCCGGGGCCTGGGCCGCGATGCGGGCCACGTTGTCGACGCCGTTCTGCAGCGAGATCACCGGTGTGCCGGGGGCGCACGCGGCGGCCAGCTCGCGGGCAGCGCTTTCGGTGGCGCCGCTTTTCACGCAGAGCAGCACCGCCGTATCTGGGCCCGGCGCAGCCTCTGCCAGCGTGCCGGCCAGGCGCAGCTGCGCGGCGGGCACGTGCGCGCGGTAGCCGTCGAGGTCGGTGACGGTGAGGCCTTCGCGCGCCAGGGGCTCCATGGCGTGGGAGCGGCCGACCAGGCAGACGCTTTGCCCCTGCGCGGCCAGGCGCCCACCCACGTAGCAGCCGATGGCGCCAGCGCCCAACACGATGAAGTTCATACGATGCAGCCCCGTCCGATGGATGTTGAAGGGGCATTGTGCGGCCAGGAAGCCGCCGCAGATGCTGCCTATGCGACGGGAACCATCGTTGCCGCTGGAAACCGCACCGTCACCCGCAACCCGCCCAGCCGAGGCGAGGCATCGAGCGCCACGCTGGCGCCATGCGCCTGGGCGATGGCCTGCACGATGGCCAGGCCCAGGCCGCTGCCCGGGGCGCTGTCGGCGGTTTCGCGCACGAAGCGCTGCATCACGCGCTCGCGGTGCTCGGGGGCGATGCCAGGGCCGCTGTCTTCGACCACCAGCTCCACGGCGTTGTCGGCAGTGCGGTGCAGCTGCAGGTCCACCTGGCCGCCTGGGGGGGTGTATTTCACGGCGTTGTCGAGCAGGTTGCGCACCAGCATGCGCAGGGCCTCGGGGCGGCCGGGCACGGGGGCGGGGGCGGATTCGAGCAGGCCCATGT
The DNA here is from genome assembly GCF_030704685.1 of Acidovorax sp. A1169. GTDB lineage: Bacteria > Pseudomonadota > Gammaproteobacteria > Burkholderiales > Burkholderiaceae_C > Acidovorax. Next base: position 291,093 of record NZ_JAUZDX010000002.1, on the reverse strand, counting down.
CCATGTCGCGCGCCTGCGCGGCGGGGGCCACGTCGGCCAGGGCGAGCTGGGCCACGGCGCGCAGGTCCACGGCCTCGGTGGGGGTGGGGCCGGCGGCGCTGGCCTCTTGCCGGGCCAGGGTGAGCAACTGCTCGACCAGGCGCGTGGCGCGGTCGATGCCGGCGGACAGGCGCTCCACCGCGACGGCGCGGGCCCCATCGTCGCTGGCGCGCTGCAGGCCCTGCAGCTGCAGGCGCAGCGCGGCCAGGGGCGAGCGCAGTTCGTGCGCGGCATCGGCCACGAAGTGCTGCTGCGCGGCGAAGGCGCCCTGCACGCGCTCGAACAGCAGGTTGAGCTCGGTCACCAGGGGCTGCACCTCGTCGGGCAGGGCGGCATCGCTCACGGGTGAGAGGTCGTCGGCCTGGCGGCGTGCGAGCTGGCGGCGCACGCGCTCCACCGGTGCCAGCGAGCGGCTCACGCCCCACCACACGGCCAGCACCAACAGGGGAGCCATCACCGCCAGCGGCGCCAGCGTGCGCAGCGCCAGGGTGCGCGCCATGCCGCTGCGCACGGCCATGTTCTGCGCCACCTGGATGACCTGCGAGCGCGTCTGCAGCGAGAACACGCGGTAGGTGCCGCCGCGCGCCTGCACGTTGGCAAAGCCCAGCACCGCGATCTGCGGCAGCGCCGCGCCCACGGCCGATTCGAAGATGCGCAGGCCCTCGTTGGTCCACACCTGCACGATGAATTCGTGGTTTTCGTCCTCGGACGACAGGCCTTGCCCCAGGTCGCGCGCATCGGGCGGCAGGCCCGAGCGCAGGGCCAGCGCGGTCTGCTGCATGTGGTAGTCGAACAGCGAGTCGGCCTCGTCCAGCGCGCTGCGGTAGGCCAGCACGCCCTGCACGGCGCCCGCAAGCAGGATGGCGGCGAGCAGGAAAATGAGCAACTGCGCGCGCAGCGAGCGCGGCAGCAGCGATTGCACCGCGGTGCGCCAGGACTTGGATTGCACCGTCATGCTTTGGGTACGAGGTAACCGACGCCGCGCACATTGAGAAGGATGTCGGGCCCAAGCTTCTTGCGCAGGCCGTGGATATACACCTCCACCGCGTTGCTGCTGACCTCGTCGCCCCAGCCGTAGAGCTTGTCTTCGAGCTGCTGGCGCGACAGCACCAGGCCCGGGCGCGCGAGCAGGGGCTCCAGCACGGCCCATTCGCGGCCCGACAGCACCACGGGCATACCGTTGACGCTGGCCTCGCGCGTGCTGGGGTTGATGCTCACGCCCTTGTGCTCGTACACCGGCTCGGCCCGGCCCGAGGCGCGGCGCAGCAGCGCGCGGATGCGGGCCAGCAGTTCGTCCAGGTCGTAGGGCTTGAGTACGTAGTCGTCGGCACCGGCGTCGAGCCCCTCAATGCGCTGGGCCACGGCATCGCGCGCGGTGGCCACCAGCACTGGGGTGCGGTCCTTGCGCGTGCGCAGGTCGCGCAACACGGCGATGCCATCGCGCTTGGGCAGGCCCAGGTCCAGCATCACCAGGTCATAGGCGTTGGCGCGCAAGGCCGTGTCGGCGGCATCGCCATCGCGCACCCAGTCCACGGCGTAGTGCTCGGCGCGCAACAGGTCCTGCACGGCTTCGCCGATCATGGGGTCGTCTTCAACGAGGAGCAGGCGCATGGTGCGGCAAGCATAGCGAAAGAATGAATGGCAAAGGGCTGCCGAAGCAGCCCCTTCATTCAGGCACCTTTATCCAAGGCGGACGGGGACAAAAATCTTGTCGCCGTTGCGCTCGATCAGCAAGGCCACCGACTTGCCCGCCTTGGCCATGGCCGCGCGCACCTGCTCGATGTCCTTGGCCGGCGCACCGTTGATGGCCAGCAGCACATCGCCCGCCTGCACACCCGCAGCGGCGGCCGGGCCGCGCGCCTGCTCGATCACCAGGCCAGCGCTCACGCCCACCTCGCGGCGCTCATCGGCATCCAGAGGACGCAGCGACAGGCCCAGTTGGCCCTTGCCCGTGGCCTCGTCGGCCTTGGCCACGGCCTTGCCCTTGTCGCTGGCGTCGCCCAGGGTGGCGGTCAGCTCCAGCGGCTTGCCCTGGCGCCACACCGACAGGCGCGCCTTCTGCCCAGGCTGGGCCTGGCCCACCCAAGCCGGCAGGTCGCCCGAAGCCACGATGGGCTGACCGTCCACCTGGCGGATCACGTCGCCCGCCTGCAGGCCGGCCTTGTCGGCCGGGCTGTCCTTGGTGACGCTGGCCACCAGCGCGCCCTCGGGCTTGTCGAGCTGGAAGGACTCGGCAAACGCCTGGTTCACCTCCTGCACGGCCACACCCAACTGCGCATGGCGCACCTTGCCGGTGGCCACGATCTGCTGCTTGATCTTGTCGGCCAGCTCGATCGGGATGGCGAACGACACGCCCTGGTAGCCCCCCGAGCGGCTGTAGATCTGCGAGTTGATGCCCACCACCTCGCCACGGCCGTTGAACAACGGGCCGCCCGAGTTGCCGGGGTTGACGGCCACGTCGGTCTGGATGAAGGGCACCAGGCTGTCATCGGGCAGCGAGCGGCCCTTGGCGCTGACCACGCCGGCCGTCACGCTGTTCTCGAAGCCGAACGGCGAGCCGATGGCCAGCACCCATTCGCCCACCTGCAGGTCACGCGTGCTGCCCAGGCGCACCGTGGGCAGGTTCTTGGCCTCGATCTTGAGCACAGCCACATCGGTCTTGGGGTCCGAGCCCAGCACCTTGGCGCGGAACTCGCGCCGGTCGGTGAGCTTCACGGTCACGTCGCTCGCGCCCTTGACCACGTGGGCATTGGTCAGCACCAGCCCGTCGGCACTGACGATGAAGCCCGAGCCCTGGCCGTGCGTGGGCACGTTGGGCTGCGCGCCACCGCCACCCGCACCCGGCACGCCAAAGCGGCGGAAGAACTCGTAGAACGGGTCATCGGGGTCGATGCCGGGCGCCTGGCGCTGCTGGCGCGCGGTGGGGCGCTCGTCATCGTCGTCATTGCTGCCGGCCTGGGCACTGCGGGTGCTGCCCGTCACGCTGATGTTGACCACGGCCGGGCCGTTCTGCGCGGTGATCTGCGCAAAGCTGGGCAGCGCCGTGCCGGCGGGCAAGGCGGCCTGCGCCACCACGGGCGCTGGTGCCGAGGCCCGCGCCTGGTGCCCGCTGATGAGCCCGACGCTCGTAGCGCCCAGGGCCCCTGCGGCCACCAGCGCGGCGATCAGGCGGCGGGGGGTGGATGCGACAAAGCTGGAGGTGTTCATGGTGGTCTGCCTTTCCGTTCAGTAGCAAGGAGTTGCTGTGATGGAGGCAGTTTCAGCACGGACACTTAGGCGAAACTTAGGCGGGTGGGACGAGCTCCGCCACCCCGCACTTCAAAGAAACCGGTACACGATGGCCCCATGCTCCGCCTCGCCAGGTGCCAGCCAGCGTTTGGGAAAGGCCGGGTGGTTGGGCGCGTCGGGGTACTCCATGGGCTCCAGGCAGATGCCGTCGCCGGGCTGCCACAGCCAGCCGCCCGGGCCGTTGCCGCGCCCCAGGTCGCGCGCCGGGTCGGCCTTGAGGCCATGGCCCGCGTAGACCTGCACGCCGGGCGCCGTGCTCCACACCTGCATGCTGCGGCCGCTCACCGGCTCGCGCAGGCGCGCGGCCAGGCGCAGGCCCGGGCTGCCTGGAGGCAGCGCAAATGGCGCGCGGGCCGAGACCCCGCTGTCGAGCACCAGGTAGTGGTCCAGCCCGCCGGCCAGGGCCAACTGGTCGCCGTGCTGTGCAATGGCTTCGCCCACCGTGCGCAGTTCACGGAAATCGAACGCCGTGCCCTGCACGCCATCGAGTTCACCCAGCGGGCACAGGTCCAGCGCCAACGGCACGTAGCGGCTGGCGGGCACCTGCAGCTGGTGGCGGTGCGTGCTGCCGACACCGGCCAGGTTGAAGAAGGCATGGCCGGTGATGTTGACGATGGTGGGTGCATCGGCCGCCTCAGCGGTCCAGGTCATCTGCAGCGAGTTGTCGGGCGTGACGGCAATGCGCACCGTGAGCCGCACCGTGCCGGGCACGCCATCGTCCTCGGTGCGGAACACATGGCTCAGCGCGATGGCGTCGGCCTGCACCTCGTCCACCGCAAACACCTGGAAGCGGCTACCGCGCGGCCCGCCATGGTGGTGGTGCGGCCCGCTGTTGGTGGGCAATTGCAGCGGCGCGCCGTGACCGGGCACCGTGAGCTGCCCGCTGCGCAGCCGCCCGGCCCAGCGGCCGATGAGCGCGCCCATGGAAAGCTGCCCGTCCAGGTAGCCCTGCAGGCTGTCGTAGCCCAGCGCCACATCCACCAGCCCGCCCTGCCCGTCGGGCACGGCGATCTGCACCAGCCGCGCGCCGTAGTTGCTGATGGCGACCTGCAGCCCGCCCTCGCCCCGCAGGATGAACAGGTCGGTACGCTGGCCGTGCAGGGTCTGCTGGAATGCTTCGCGGTGGAGGAGGTGGGCCATATGCCGAGTCTATTTGTTCCCGGCAGGAGGCGCATCGCGCGTCACCAGCCAGATCCCCCCGCACACCAGCACCAGCGCCACCAGGTTCTTCCACTCCCACAGCGCCTCGCCCAGAAACACCGCCGACAGGGCGGCGCCGAACACCGGCACGGTGAAGTTGAACACCGTGACCTGGCTCACGCGGTTGTGCTTGAGCAGCAGGCTCCACAGCGAGAAGGCGGCCGAGGACAGCAGGGCCAGGTAGACCAGCAAGGTGGTGGATGCGAGGGTGAAGCCGGTGAGCGACCCGCCCGCGCCCCAGCCCATGGCGAGCAGGGCCGCGCCGCCGATGGCCAGCTGCCAGCCGGTCATGACGACCGAGTCCATGCGCTGCGAGAGCTGCTTGCCGTAGATGCTGGCGGCGGCCAGCACCAGGGCGGCGAGCACGACGAAACCTTCGCCGAGCAGGGTGAAATCGAGGTCGAGCGTGCCGCGGCCCAGGTTGACCACCATGACGCCCGCAAAGCCCACCAGGCAGCCCCAGAGCTTGGCATGGCTCAGGCGGTCGTTGTGATAAACCCAGTGCGCCAGCAGCACGCTGAAGAAGGTGCCGGTGGCGTTCATGATGGAGGCCTTGACGCCGGTGGTGTGCGCCACGCCCACGTAGAAGAACACGTACTGCAGCGCGGTCTGCGCCAGGCCCAGCACCACCAGCTGGCGCGCCGAGCCGGGGCCCAGGGCCCACACCTTGCGACCGCTGGCCAGGGCCCAGGCCAGCAGCACCAGGCCCGCACCCACGAAGCGCCAGCCGGCGAAGACGAGCTGGGTGGGCACGTCGACCTTGGCGATGCCAAACCAGGCGTAGCCGGTCTTGATGGCGGGGTAGGAGCTGCCCCAGAGCAGGCAGCACAGCAGCGCCACGGCCACGACGACCCTGCGGTCGGAAAATCGGGAAACTGCCCCCATGCGGAAATCTCTCAGTCAAAAAAGGAAACGAGGCGCCCAGGGGCACCCAAAAAGGCAAGAGGCGCCCAGGGGCGCCTCGTGGATGCACTCCAACGCTCAGTCGGTCAGTGCAGGAAAAAAGACGCAGGAGACCCGGCCTCGCCGCCGGGCCCCCTGCGCTTCACCCACCACCCTTGAGAACCAGATCCGGCAGCCACATGGAGAACTGCGGCACGTAGGTCACCAGCATCAGCGCGACGATCAGGGCGCTGTAGAACGGCCAGATGGTCTTCATCACCTCGCCCACGGAGATGCCGCCGATGGTGCAGCCGATGAACTGCGTGGTGCCCACGGGCGGGGTGTTCAGGCCCAGCGCGCAGTTGATCAGGATCACGATGCCGAACTGCTCGGTGCTCATGCCGAACTGCTGGCAGATGGGCAGAAAGATCGGTGTGCAGATGAGGATGGTGGCCGCCATGTCCAGGAAGGTGCCCAGGATGAACAAAATGATGTTCACGCACAGGAAGATGACCCAGGGAGAGGTGCTCATGGACTTGAGCACATCGCCGGTGAGCTCGGCCACGCCGTACAGGCCGATGAGGTAGCCGAACATCGACGAGATGCCGATCAGCAGCAGCACGGTGCCGGTGGTCTTGACGGCCTTGGAGGCGGCCTTGAGGAACTGCTCGCGCGTGAGCTTCTTGTAGACGAAGACCGAGAGCACCAGCGCCCACAGCACCGCGACGGACGCCGACTCGGTGGCCGTGAAGGCCCCCGAAAGGATGCCCGCGATGATGATGACCACCACGGCCAGGCCAGGGACGGAGGCGCGGAACGAGATCCACACGATCTCCCAGCCGGGGAAGGTGCCGGCGGGGTAGCCGCGCTTGACGGCCACGAGGTAGGCGGCCGCCAGGTTGCAGACCGTGAGCAGCAGCGCAGGCACGATGCCGGCGAGGATCAGCGCGGCAATGCTCACCTTGCCGCCAGCGGCCAGTGTGAAGATGATGAGGTTGTGCGAGGTGGGCATGAGCGCGCCCACCAGCGAGGCGTGGGTGGTCACGTTCACCGCGTAGTCGGCGTGGTAGCCCTCTTTCTTCATCTGCGGGATGAGCACGGCACCCATGGCCGAGACGTCGGCCACGGGCGAGCCCGAGACGCCGCCGAACAGCGTGCAGGCGAGCACGTTGCTCATGCCCAGGCCGCCGCGCACATGGCCCGCCACGCTCTTGGCGAAGTTGACGATGCGGTCGGCAATGCCGCCGTACATCATGATCTCGCCGGCGAAGATGAAGAACGGAATCGCCAGGAACGAGAACGGGTTCATGCCCGAAATCATCTGCTGGAAGCCCACGGCCAGCGGCAGGCCTTCGTACAGGATGGTGGCCAGCGAGGACAGGCCAATCGAAAAGGCCACGGGCACGCCCAGCAGCAGCAGGAGCGTGAAGGTCACGCAGAGAATGGTCAACGCCATGGTGGTGGAATCTTTGTAGGGACGGACGTTAGGGTGCAGAAGTCAGGTGGGCGCTGCAGCGTTCAATGCCAGGCCGGCTCGACTTCTACGCCGCGCAGGATGGCGATGATGTGCTCCAGCGAGAACATGGCCACCAGCACGCCGGCCATGGCGGGCGGCACGTACTTGAAGGCTTCGGAGATACCGAGCGTGGGGATCTTGTAGGGCGCCACCGACTCGGCCAGCACACCGCAGTTCCAGGCCATGACGACGCCGAACAGCAGCACCAGCGCGTGGATCAGCAACTCGAGCTTGGTGCGCAGCCAGTCGGGCGCCAGCACCAGGAAGGATTCGAGGCCGATGTGGCCCGCATCGCGCACCCCTACCGCCATACCGAGCATGGTCACGTAGAGCACGAGCAGCACCGCGCCGCTCTCGGCCCAGGTGGGTGTGTCGTTGAACACATAGCGGCCGATGACCTGGTAGAGCACGGCGCAAACCAGCAGGACGAGCCCCCCTACCCCGAGTTGAAGGCAGGTGCGCGCAATGAAAGCGCAGAGTCGCGTGTACATAGTGGACATTCAAAAACAACTGGAAGTGGGCAGGCGGCGGGCTGCTCCCGGTGCCGCCTGCCCTGGAGACTCTGGCTTTCTCTTACTGCACGGCGTCGATGCGCTTGACCATGTCCTGCAGCTTGGGGTCCTTGAGGAACTTGTCGTACACCGGCTTCATGGCGGTCTTGAACGCGGCCTTGTCGATCTCGACGATCTGCGCGCCGGCGGCCTTCACGGTGGCCAGGGATTTCTCTTCGCGCTCGTCCCAGATCTTGCGCATGAAGCCCACCGACTCCTTGGCCGCGGCGCGGATGGCCTTTTGCTCATCGGCGCTCAGCGTGTCCCACACGCGCTTGCTGAACAGCAGGATCTCGGGCGCCATGGAGTGCTCGGTCTTGTTGAAATACTTGGCCACTTCGAAGTGGCGTGAGCTCTCGTAGCTGGGGTAGTTGTTTTCGGCAGCGTCGACCAGGCCGGTCTTGAGCGCGGTGTAGACCTCGCCGAAGGGCATGGGGGTCGCGTTGGCGCCCATGGCCTCGAGCAGCGAGACCCAAAGGTCGCTCTGCTGCACGCGCACCTTCAGTCCCTTGACGTCGGCCAGGGTCTTGACGGGCTTCTTCACGGTGTAGATCGAACGCGCGCCGCTGTCGTAGAAGGCCAGGCCCACGAAGCCCTGCGATTCGCAGTCCTTCAGGATCTCGTCGCCGATGGAGCCGTCGAGCACCTTGCGCATGTGTTCCTTGTCGCGGAACAGGAAGGGCATGGTGGGCACCATGGTGGCGGGGCAGATGTTGTTCATGGGCGCGACGTTCACGCGCGTCATGGCGATGGCGCCCAGCTTGGTCTGCTCGATGGTGTCCTTCTCGATGCCGAGCGAGCCCTTGGCGTAGACCTTGATGCTGTGCTTGCCACCCGTGGCCTTGGACAGCGTCTCACCCATGTGGCGCACGGCCAGCACGGTGGGGTAGTCCTCGGGGTGGATGTCGGACGAGCGGAATTCGGTGGCATGCGCGGCCAGGCTGCCGAACAGCATGCCGGCGGCCAGTGCCACGCGGCCAAAGATATGTGGAACGTTCATGGTGGTTTGTCTCCAGGGTTGAAAGGGGGTGCGCGGTGCTGCTGCACTCAGGCCGCGCGGTACGGGGCTTCTGCGAGCCCGCGGGCGCCGGGGCGGGCGACGAAAACCGCGCCGCCGTGCAAAACGTCGTTGCCCTGGGGCTGGCCGGGGCGGATGGAGGTGATGAACAGCAGGTCGAGGTCGGGGCCGCCGAAGCTGCACATCGAGGGCTTGCTGACCGGCACGCTGAGCGAGCGGTCGAGCACACCCTGGGGCGTGAAGCGGTGCACCATGCCGGCGTCGTTGCCGCAGATCCAGTAGCCGCCGTCGGTGTCTATGGCGGCGCCATCGGGCCGGCCGGGCAGCTCGCGCATGTCGGCAAACAGGCGGCGCGGGCCCAGGCCGCCGTCGTCGTGCAGGTCCAGCGTCCAGATCTTCTGCACGCTGGGGTGGCTGTCGCTCAGGTACATGGTGGCGCCGTCGGGGCTGAAGGCCAGGCCGTTCTGCGTGACCAGGCCTTCGACCTGGGGCACGGACAAGCCGCGCGCGTCCTGGCGGTACAGGCCGCCGGCGGGCTGGGCCAGGGCCATGTCACGCACCATGGTGCCGGCCCAGAAGCGGCCCTGGCGGTCGCAGCGGCCATCGTTGAAGCGCATGCCCTCCTGCGGGTGCTGCACGGCCGAGACCAGGGTGCAGGCCAGCGTGCCGTCATCGGCCGGGCGCAGGTGGAACAGGCCTGTGTCCATGCCGGCGATGAGGCCGCCATCGGCATGCAGGGCGATGCAGGCCAGGCGCTCGGGCGTGGCCCAGCTGGTCAGTTGGCGGTCGGCCCAGCGCAGGCGGCGCAGCGCGCGGCCTTCGATGTCCACCCAGTACAGGGCCTGTTCGGTAACAGACCACAGCGGGCTCTCGCCCACCTGGTCGCGGTGGTCAGGCAGCAGCAATTCCATGGCGGTCGTGCTCACTCGAACGGGCCGGTGCGCACAAAGGGGCCACCCTGGTAGATGACGGCCGGGTCGCTCAGGTCGGGCGTGGGGTCGGCGGCCTCCACCTTGGCGCGGAAGGGCTCGGAGCTGTCCTGCGGCCGGTAGCCGATGTGGCGCGCGAGCGTGTTGTCCCACCAGGTGGTGGTGTTGTCGCCCATGCCGTAGATGGTGCTGTGGCCCACCACGGGGGCGGTGAGGCTGGCGACGACCAGGCGCTCCAGGTCGTCATAGCTCATCCAGGTGGCGAGCATGCGGCGGTTGCGCGGCTCGGGGAAGGAGGAGCCGATGCGCAGGCAGACGGTCTCGATGCCGTAGCGGTCGAAGTAAAAGCGCGAGAGATCTTCGCCGAAGGCCTTGGACAGCCCGTACAGGCCATCGGGCCGGGCCGGGTCCTTGAGGCCCACGACCTCGTCCTGGCGGTAGAAGCCAGTGACGTGGTTGCTGCTGGCGAACACCACGCGCTTGACGCCCTGCTTGCGGGCTGCCTCGTAGAGGTTGTATGTGCCGACGATGTTGGCCGGCAGGATGGCGTCCCAGGGTTGTTCGGTGGACACGCCGCCCAGGTGCACCACGGCGTCCACACCGGCCAGCAGTTCATGGATGGCGGCGGCGTCTTCCAGCCTGGCGGGGCGCACTTCCTCGCCCGCGGCCTCGGCACCCAGTTCGGCGATGTCGGACAGGCGCAGGCTGGTGCAATAGGCCTTCAGGCGGGTGCGCAGCTCACGGCCCAGACCGCCGGCGGCACCGGTGAGCAGCAGGCGGTTGAATCGGATCGGTGTCGGGTGACAAGGCATGGAAATTGGGAAGGTTCTTGGTACAGTGGCGGTATGCTCTGCTGCACGTCATCAGTTGTCGTACAACGCGAGTGCAATGTACTCCCAAGCGCCCCACGATCACATAGGGATAACACCGAGAAATGAACACCGCCATCGCCCTTCGCCGCAAGCCCCGCACCCTGGCCCTGGAGCTGGTTGAATCCCTGGGCGACCGCATCCGCGACGGGCGTCTGGCGCTAGGCGACAAGCTCCCCACGGAGGCGGCGATCATGGCGGAGTTCGAGGTCAGCCGCACCGTGGTGCGCGAGGCGATTTCCAAGCTGCAGGCCTCGGGTCTGGTGGAAACGCGCCACGGTATCGGCACCTTCGTGCTGGGCCTGGGGCAGGCGCCGGGCTTCAAGATCACGCCCGACCAGTTCAGCACGCTGCGCGACGTGATCGCGGTGTTGGAGCTGCGCATCGGCGTGGAGACCGAGGCCGCGGCGCTGGCCGCGCAGCGCCGCACCGACGCCAACATCGCCGCCATGCGCGTGGCGCTGGACGCCGTGACCAAGGCCGTAGACGAAGGGCGCGATGCCGTGGCGTCGGACTTCCAGTTCCACCTGGAGATTGCGCGCGCCACACAGAACAGCCACTTCGCGGAGCTGATGGGCACGCTGGGCAGCATGATCATTCCGCGTGCGCGGCTTGATGCCGGCGACAGCCAGAGCGACCTGCGCCAGTACCTGCGCCGCGTGAACGGCGAGCACGAAAGCATCTACGACGCCATCGTCGGCCAGGACCCCGATGGCGCGCGTGCAGCCATGCGCACCCACCTGGCCAACAGCCGCGAGCGGCGCCGCCGCGCGCAGGCCGAGGCGGGCTGATCGCCCGGGGGCCCACGCTCCCACCCTGCCCCACCAACGCCCAACCCAGCCCCCTCCGCAGGCTGCAGGCCGCCTGCGTGGCACCGCCCCACGGGGCCGGGCCCGTCAGTAATAACCCGAAGCCACACCCCCGCATTTTGTTGTACGATGACATACAACAAATCAACGCGTTGAGGCTGCCGCCCTGCCCCCAAAAGCACCGGCACACGCCAGCGCACGCCTCATTGCCTGGGAGCTTTCGTCCATGACCTCACCAAAATGCGCGCCGCCGACCGGCATGGGACCTTGTGAGGTCAGACATCTGCCCGCTCCGATGGCAGCAGCCACCGGGCGCTGAGCACTTCGGCACCCTGCGGCCCCGGGCCGCCCCCCATCGCAACGACAGCCCCTGACCGCGCCGAGCCGGCGTGCTGCCCTGCCATGCCCATCCACCCCTGAGGAGCCCCACCGCCCATTCCATTCCATCCCCGCTTTCATCAACCCTGAAGAAAACAAGAGTCGAGAACGAGAGAGAGACAAAAAACCATGAAGAAGACGACGCAAATTTCCAACCTGTCCCTGGCCGCCTGCGCGTCGCTGCTGGCCGCTGCACCCGCAGCCCAGGCCCAATCGAGCGTGACCCTGTTCACCCTGGTCGACGTCAACGTCAGCCACTACAGCGCGGGCTCGCGCTCGGGCGCTGGCAGCATGACGGCCATGAACGACGGCACGACCAACGGCCTGAACGGCTCGCGCTGGGGCATCCGCACCGTGGAGGACCTGGGCGGCGGCCTGAAGGCCGGCGTGCTGCTGGAAAACGGGTTCAACGCCGACAACGGCACCTTTGGCCAGGGCGGCCGGGCTTTCGGGCGCCAGGGCTTCGTGTGGCTGTCGTCGTCCACGGTGGGCGAGCTGCGCCTGGGCCGCCAGTACATCCTGGAAGACTCGGTCATGGGCCTAAGCAACCCCTTCACCAACGCCCTCACGCTGAACCCCGGCACGGGTGTGACCAACGCCGGCAAGGCCCTGCCCCTGTGGCTCAACGCCCCGCGTGCCGACAACGTGCTGCAGGTGCAGACCATCAACTACGGCGGCTTCCAGGCCGCCGCCCAGGTGGCGCCCGGCGAGGGCACGGCCGACCGCTTCTACGGCGTCAAGCTGAGCTACGGCCAGGGCCCGTTCAACGGTGCCCTGTCGTACGAGTGGAACCGCTCGCGCACCACGGGTGACAACGTGAACAAGTCGCTCACGGTGGCGGCCAACTACAACTTCGGCGTGGTCAAGGTGCTGGGCGGCGTGCAGCGCAACCGCGACCTGGCCACCACCTCGGTCAATGGCGCCTTCACGGGCAACAACCTGACCGTGACCGGCACCAATACCTTCGCCATGGACCACAGCGACGGCACCACCATCGGCGTGGAAGTGCCCGTGGGCTCCTTCGTGCTGCTGGGCGCCAACTACACCCGCGTGAAGTATGCCAACGCGGCAGGCCAGAATGACACCCTGGGCAAGGTTGCCGTGGGTGCGCGCTATGCGCTGTCCAAGAACACCTTCCTGTATGCGTCGGCGTCGCAAGCCACCGGCGGACTCAAGGATTTCGTCAGCCAGAAGGGCGTCACGCAGATCGGCGTGCGCACGGCTTTTTAAACCAGGGCACGCCGCAATGGGCCACCAGCCACCACCGCAACCCGACCGCTGCACAATGCACTGCTCCACGCAGTCCGCCTTGTGCAACGGCCAGGCCTGCGCGGAGCGCCGGCGGCCTGTTCGGCATTGCCATCACTTTCTCACTACCCGCACCACACCATGCATGCAAACCTGATTGGCGGAACCTGGACCGAAGGCGTCCGCGGCTACCGCAACACCAACCCATCGGACACCCGCGATGTGATCGGCGACTACGCCGTGGCCAGCCGCGAGCAGGCGCTGGACGCTGTGGCGGCTGCCCAGGCCGCATTCCCGGCGTGGAGCCTGTCCACGCCCCAGCAGCGCTTTGACGTGCTGGACGCGGTGGGCAACGAGATCATCGCGCGCAAGGCCGAGCTGGGTGACCTGCTGGCCCGCGAGGAAGGCAAGACCCTGCCCGAAGCGATTGGCGAAGTGGGCCGCGCCGCCGCCATCTTCAAGTTCTTCGCCGGCGAGGCACTGCGCCCCGGTGGTGAACTGGTGCCCTCGGTGCGCCCCGGCGTGGGCATCGAGATCACGCGCGAGCCCCTGGGCATCATCGGCATCATCACGCCGTGGAACTTCCCCATCGCCATCCCGGCCTGGAAGATCGCCCCGGCCCTGGCCTATGGCAACTGCGTGGTGTTCAAGCCCGCCGAAGTGGTGCCCGGCTCTGCCTGGGCGCTGGCCGACATCCTGCACCGCGCGGGTCTGCCGGCCGGCGTGTTCAACCTGGTGATGGGCCGCGGCTCGGACGTCGGCCAGGTGCTGCTCGAAGACGAGCGCATCGCGGGCGTGAGCTTCACCGGATCGGTGGGCACGGGCCAGCGCGTGGCCGCCGCCTGCGTGCCGCGCGGCGCCAAGGTGCAGCTCGAAATGGGCGGCAAGAACCCCTTCGTGGTGCTCGACGACGCCGATCTGGCCGTGGCCGTGGGCGCTGCGGTGAACAGCGGCTTCTTCTCCACCGGCCAGCGCTGCACGGCCAGCAGCCGCGTGATCGTGACCGATGGCATCCACGACCGCTTCGTGGCCGCCGTGATCGAGAAGATGAAGACCCTGAAGGTGGACGACGCGCGCAAGGCCGGCACCGACATCGGCCCCGTGGTCGACGACCGCCAGTTGGCGCAGGACCTGGAGTACATCGGCATCGGCCAGCAGGAAGGCGCCAAGCTCGCCTACGGCGGCGAGGCCCTGGAGAAGAACGCCGACGGCGCGCCCGGTTTCTACCTGCGCCCGGCCCTGTTCACCGAGACCACGCCCGGCATGCGCATCAACCGCGAAGAGATCTTCGGCCCCGTGGTGAGCGTGCAGCGCGTGAAGAACTACGACGAAGCGCTGGCCCTGGCCAACGACACCCCCTTCGGCCTGGCCAGTGGCATCGCCACCACCAGCCTCAAGCACGCCACGCACTTCAAGCGCCACGCCCAGGCCGGCATGGTGATGGTGAACCTGCCCACCGCCGGTGTGGACTACCACGTGCCGTTCGGTGGCCGCAAGAGCAGCAGCTACGGCCCGCGCGAGCAGGGCCGCTATGCAGCGGAGTTCTACACCACGGTGAAGACGGCGTACACGCAAGCGTGATCCAGGCTTGACGCAAAGCAATCGGGCGCCTTGTGCGCCCGATTCGCTTTGCAGCGCCGGCAGGCATAATCTCGGCCCATGAACGCCCTTCGAACCTTTGCTGCCCTGCGCCTTCTGGTGCTGGCCTGGTTCGTGGCGTCCATGGGGGTGGCCATGGCCTCGCCGCTGGTGAACCCGCAGGCCATCGAGGTGATCTGCTCGGGCGCCGGCACCATCAAGCTGCTGGTGCAGACCGACGACGGTGCCGTCGAGATGGGCAGCATGGGCATGGACTGCCCGCTGTGCAGCATCGCAGGCGCCCCGCCTGCCGTTCCCTGCGCCTTCCTTCCCCTGCCGCAACCGCTGGCGCACGCCGTGCAGCCGGTTCAGGCGGCGCGCATTGCCGCCATCACGGCGGCGCCGCTGCCCGCGCGCGGGCCGCCCGCTTCTCTCTGACCTGACCGCCGCTCGCGCAGGCCCCTGAACGCCAGGGCTGCGCGGCCTTCCTGTCCGTGATGTCGCGGGCAGTGCGCGCCTGCAGGCCCAGCCTGCGCTCAGCGCCGCGCTGCCTGCCAGAGAGTTGAGCCATGTCCCGTTCCCCTTCGCCTGCTTGCACGCCGGCCTTCTTCACCCCATCGCCGCTGCATGCGGCCATCCTCGCCCTGGTGCCACTGTGCGCGGCCGCCCAGGCGCAGCCCGCCCCCACCCTGCAGGCCGTCGAGGTGACCGACGCAGCGCCGCAGCCCAATGGCCGCCTGCAGCTCGACACGCCGGTGGGCACCGGCAGCCGCCTGGGGCTGACACCGCGCGAGACGCCGGCATCGGTCACGTTGGTGGACCGCGCCACCATCGACGCGCGCGGCGCGCAGGACACGCAAGAGATATTGCGCGCCATCCCCGGCGTCACGGCGCACAACGCGCCGGGCTCCATGGCCGCCAGCTACCGGGGCTTCAGCGGCAACTCGGTGAGCCAGATGTACAACGGCATCACCGTGCAGTACGGCAGTGCCACGCGCGCGGTGGACAGCTGGATCTACGACCGGGTCGAGGCCGTGGGCGGTGCATCGAGCTTCCTCTACGGCTCGGGCGCGGTGGGCGGCTCGCTCAACTACATCACCAAGACGCCCGAACGCAGCAACTTCGGCGAGGCGCAGTTGCGCCTGGGCGCGAACGACCTCAAGGAGGTGTCGGTGGGCCTGAACCGGCGCCTGTCCGGCGATGGAGGTGGCGCTGGCGCTGCGAACTTTGCCCGCATCGACCTCAACCACCGCGATGCGGGCAACTGGGTCGAGGGTGTGCACTCGCGTTCCACCCAGCTGGCCACCTCGCTGTTGACGGACCTGGGCGGCGGCTTCACCCACCTGCTGGCCTACGAGTACCAGAAGGACGACGTGGACCGCCCCTACTGGGGCACGCCCGTGCTCAACCCCAACCTGGGCGCGCTGCGCGTGGACCCGGCCACGCGCTTCAAGAACTACAACAGTGCCGATGGCATCTACCAGCAGCGCGTGCAGTGGCTGCGCTCAGTGGCGCAGTGGCGTGTGTCGGACGCGCTGCAGCTGCGCAACACCCTGTATGCCTACGATGCGCTGCGCGACTACCGCAACGTGGAGACCTACCGCTTCAACGCCGCCAACACCCAGGTGGCGCGCACCTCGCCCTTTTTGCAGCGCCACGACCACGAGGTGGTGGGCGACCGCATCGAGGCCACCTGGCAGGGCACGCTGGCCGGCCGCAAGAGCGACTGGGCCTTTGGCCTAGATGCCAGCGTGAACCGGCAGACGCGCTTTCCCAACAGCCTGAGCAGCACCGTGAGCACGGTGAACCCCTACCAGTTCACCACAGAGCGCTTCTTCGACATCCCAGGCATGGCGCCCGGCTTCAATCCCGACCGCGACAACAAGACCACCACCACCGCGCTGTACCTGGAAAACCGCACCGCCCTGGCCCCCAGCGTGCACCTCATCACCGGCCTGCGGCACGAGCGCATCGAGCTCGACCTGACCAACCGCCGCACCGCCACGGCCGCCAGCCCCGCCAGTTTCAGCCGCAGCTACCACCCCACCACCGGCCGCCTGGGCGTGGTGTGGGACTTCGCGCCCAACGCCAACCTGTATGCCCAGGCATCGACCGCTGCCGACCCGCCATCGGGCTCCTTGGCCACCGCGTCGTTTGCCGACGTCGCCAACAACAGCGCGCTGACCACCGGCCGACAGGCCGAGGTGGGTAGCAAGTTCGATTTCTGGGATGGCAAGGGCACGGCCACGGCGGCGGCCTTCCAGATCACGCGCAAGAACATCGCCTCGCAGGACCCGACCAACCCCACGCTGACCGTGCTGGTGGGCGAGCAGTCGGCCCGGGGCATCGAGCTGGCGGTGGGAGTGCGCCCGACCAGCCAGTGGCAGGTACAGGCCAACCTCACCCGGACCCGGGCGCGCTACGAGAACTATGCGCAGGGCGGCGTCTCGCTGGCCGGCAGAACCCCCATCAACACGCCGGAAACAGTGGCCAACCTCTGGGCGTCGTACGCCATCACCCCGGCCCTCACGGCCAGCGCCGGCGTGCGCCATGTGGGCAAGGTGTACGCCGATGCTGCCAACACGCAGTACTGGCCCGCGTACACCCTGCTGGACCTGGGCCTGGCGTGGAAGCTGAACCGCTCCACCACGCTCACCGGCCGCATCCGCAACGCCACCGACCGCATCCACGCGGTGGAGTCGCGCAGCACGCAGGTCTACCTGGGCGCCGCGCGCACGGCGGACGTCACCTTGCACGTCGCGTTCTGAGCAGGGGCCAAGCATGCTGCCGCACGCCAAGCGCTGGCTCTACCTCGTGCACCGCTGGGCGGGGGTGGTGCTGTGCGCCTTTTTCGCCATGTGGTTTGTCTCGGGCGTGGTGATGATGTACGTGGGCTACCCCAAGCTCACGGCCACCGAGCGGCTGGAGCACATGGCACCGCTGCGCACGGCCGCCATCGCGCTGGAGCCCGCGCAGGCCCTGCGCGCGGCGGGTATCGACGGCAAGCCCCTGTCGGACCTGCGGCTGGCCGTGGCCAGCGGCGGGCGGGCGGTCTACCTGGTGCTGCCGCAGGGCGCACCCAGGCGCGGTCCCGCCACCGTGGTCGATGCCAGCACCGGCCAGGTGCTGCGCGGGGTGGACGCGGCCTGGGCCACGGCATCGGCCCAGGCCTTTGCCGGCACGCCCGGCAGCGCCCCGCGCTACCTGGGCAGCCTGGACGAGGACGCCTTCACCCACTCGCGCGCCCTCGATGCCCACCGCCCCCTGCACCGCCTGGCGCTGGGCGACGCGGCGGACACCGAGGTCTACGTCTCGGGCACCACCGGCGAGGTGGTGCGAGACGCCACGCGCACGGAACGCGGCTGGAACTACGTGGGCGCCTGGATCCACTGGCTCTACCCGTTTCGCGGCAATGCCTTCAACGCCTGGTGGGCCGACATCGTGAACTGGCTGTCAATCGCCGGCATCGTGCTGACCATCACCGGCACCGTGGTGGGCATCATGCGCTGGCGCTTCACACGGCGCTACAAGAGCGGCTCGCGCTCGCCCTACCGGGGCTTCATGATGCGCTGGCACCATGTGTCGGGGCTGCTGTTCGCAGCGGTCACGCTGACCTGGATCTTCAGCGGCCTGATGTCCATGAACCCTTGGAAGGTCTTCGACAGCGGCGCCCCGGCCTTGCGCACGCAGGCCATGCACGGCGGCCCGCTGCTGCTGCCCGCGCAGCCCGCCAGTGTGCAGGCCCTGCTGGCTGCCGCCTCGCCCAACACGCGCGAGCTGCGCTGGGTGCGCACGGCCGGCCACACGCTGGTGCAGGCGGCCAGCCCCACGGGCGCGCCGGCCCTGCTCGATGCCGCCACCGCCCAGCCCCACGCCATGGACACGCAGCAACTACTGGCCGCCGCCGGGCACCTTCTGCCGGACCCGGTGGCCCGCAGCGAGGCGCTGAGCGAGTACGACATGCACTACTACAGCCGCGCCGCGCACACCATGACGGGCGGCGGCGACAAGCCCCTGCCGGTGCTGCGTGTGGTGTTCACCGACGCCCACGCCACCTGGGTGCACATCGACCCCCACACCGGCGCCGTGCTGGACAAGAGCGACACCCACCGCCGTGCCAGCCGCTGGCTGTTCGCACTGCTGCACAGCTGGGACTGGGGGCCGCTGCTGGCGCGCCGCCCGCTGTGGGATGTGGTGCTCGTGGTGCTGAGCCTGGGGGGCACGCTGCTGAGCTTTACGGGAGTGGTCGTGGGCTGGCGAAGGTTGTCATACCAGTGGCGTGGCAAGGGCACTGCGGTGAAGCTGGCGGCGAAATAATGTTGAAACTTTTTGTTTCATACAACTACACTACGTAACACCCGGGTGGCAAATGCATTGTGGCACTCACCTGGGCACCGCTACCTTCAACATTAAAAACCCCTTGGCAGAGGTTACCCCATGCAATTGATCCGCACGCTCACCGGCGCCCTTCTCATCCTGGCCGCAGGCACGTCCGCGCTGGCAGCCACCGACTACAACACCCCCCCCGCAGGCGACGCGCAGTACCGGCAATGCCTGGGCTACGCGGCCAAGCTGTACGAAGGCGGCGACGAGAAGAGCCCCATTCGCGGTCAGACCAAGGCCCAGGCCTGGTGCACCTGCATGTGGAACGAGACGCCCGACGACTTCAAGGGCAACCTCGTGACCTTTGCCGAAACCCGCAAGGGCAAGGAAACCAACAAGCTGTGCGAGAAGCACTCCAACTGGAGCGAGTGAGCCCCCCTGGGTGCCCATAACCAGCGAGCCGCCTTCGGGCGGCTTTTTCATGCCTTACTCAGTTGCGGCTACGCAGGGTGCGGCTGAGCAATATCACCGGCACCAGCCCCACGGCCACCAGGGCCAGCGAGGGCAGCGCGGCCTCGCCCAGGCGCTCGTCGCGCGCGAGCTGGTAGGCCACCACGGCCAGGGTGTCGCTGTTGAAGGGGCGCAGCACCATGGTGGCGGGCAACTCCTTCATCACGTCCACGAAGACCAGCAGCGCGGCGGCAGCGGTGGAGCGCTTGAGCAGCGGCCAGTGCACGCGCGCCAGCAGGCCGGCGCTGCCCGTGCCCAGCATGCGCGCCGAGTCGTCCAGGCTGTGTGGAATGCGCGCGTAGCCGCTTTGCATGGACTGCAGCGCCACGGCGCAAAAGCGCACCAGGTAGGCCCAGACGATGCCCACGGCCGTGGCCGTTACCAAGGCACCCACGCCCCACTGCGGCACGGCCGCCTGCAGCCAGCCCACGGGCAGCAGCAGGCCCACCACGATGACGGCGCCGGGCACGGCGTAGCCCAGGCTCACCAGTTGCACCACGCCGCGCGTCACGGCATCGGCGCTGCGGCGCACGGCAAATGCCAGGGACAGGGCCACCACCACGGCCAGCGCGGCGGTGATGCCGCCCAGCCGCACGCTGTTCCAGGCCCACTCGATGAAGCGCCCCCAGGGCAGCACCGACCAGTCGGCCGCCAGCGGCCGCAGCATGAAGACCACCGGCGCCACGAAGCCCATGAGCACTGGCACCGTGCACACGGCCCAGGCCAGCAGGCGGCGCCCGCCGCGCAGCGCCAGGGGCTGTGCCTCGGCCGAGCCGGCGCGGCCCAGGCCACCCGCAAAGCGCATGCGCTTCTGAGCCCGCTGCTCCAGGTGCAGCAGGGCCATCACCACCACCAGCAGCATGGTGGCCAGCTGTGCGGCGGCGAGCCGGTTGTCCATGGACAGCCAGGCCTTGTAGATGCCGGTGGTGAAGGTCTGGATGCCGAAGTAGCTGGCCACGCCAAAGTCGGCCAGCGTTTCCATCAGCACCAGGGCCACGCCGGCGGCCACGGCCGGGCGCGCCAGCGGCAGGGCCACGGCGCGGATGCGCCGGGGCAGCGGTGCACCGAGCAGGCGCGCAGCCTCCATCAGGTGGGCGGCGCGCTCGCCCAGCGCCGTGCGCGCCAGCAGGTAGACATAGGGGTACAGCGAGAAGATGAACACCCAGACCGCGCCGCCCAGGCTGCGCACCTCGGGCAGCAGCCGGCCTTCGAGCCCGAAGGTGGCGCGCAGCCCCACCTGCAAGGGGCCGCTGAACTGCAGGAAGTCGGTGTAGGCATAGGCCGTGACATAGGCCGGCATGGCCAGGGGCAGCAGCAGCAGCCACTCGAAGGTGCGCCGGCCCGGGAAGTCGAACAGCGTCACCGCCGCCGCAGCCGCCGTGCCCACGGTGGCCGCGCCCAGCGCCACCAGCAGGCTCAGCCACAGCGTGGTCCACACATAGCCGGGCAGCACGGTGGTAGCCATCTCGCGCAGGATGGGGCCGGCCAGTGCATCGGTCTGCCCGAATGGCAGCCACGAGGCCAGCACCGCCAGCACGGGCAGCACAAGGATGCCGGCGAGCAGGACCAGGGGAAGGGTGTGGAAGAAGCGAAACGGTGTGCGGCGCAAGGCAAAAGGGCTCGGCAAAGGGGTCAGGGCATGCCGGCCCCGCGCCCGGGGCAGCAGGGAAGTTCGGAAATGCAAATGCGAATTTTAAGCATTCGAGCCCATCCACCTAAAATGGGGCCTATGTTCCTAGAGGTCTCCCAACTTGAAGTGCGCTATGCAGGCCGCCCCCGCGCCGCCGTGCAGAACGTGTCCCTGGGCCTGCGCGCAGGCGATATCGGCGTGCTGATCGGCCCCTCGGGCTGCGGCAAGACGACCTTGCTGCGCGCCGTGGCCGGGCTCGAACCTGTCTTTGGCGGGCAGATCAGCCTGACGCAGCAGGTGGTCAGCAGCGCCAGCGTGAGCGTGCCGCCCGAGCAGCGGCGCATCGGCATGGTGTTCCAGGACTATGCGCTGTTTCCGCACCTCTCGGTGGGGCGCAACGTGGCCTTCGGCATCCACCACCTGCCGCGCGCCGAGCAGGCCGCGCGCGTGGCCGAGGTGCTGACGCTGGTGGGGCTGGAAGGCAGCGAGCAGCGCTTTCCACACGAACTGTCGGGCGGCCAGCAGCAGCGCGTGGCGCTGGCCCGCGCCATGGCGCCGCGCCCGCAGCTGATGCTGCTGGACGAGCCGTTCTCCAACCTCGACGTGGACCTGCGCGAGCGCCTGGCGCACGAGGTGCGCGGCATATTGAAGGCGGCGGGCGCCACGGCCCTGTTCGTCACGCACGACCAGCTCGAAGCCTTTGCCATCGGCGACGTGATCGGCGTGATGCACGAAGGCCGGCTGCACCAGTGGGACGATGCCTACACCCTCTACCACCGCCCGGCCACGCGCTTCGTGGCGGACTTCATCGGCCACGGGGTGTTCGCCCCCGCCACCCTGGTGCAGCGCGGCAGCAACGTGGTGGCACAGACGCCGGTGGGCGAGCTGACCGACCTGGCCGAATGCCCCTTGCCCGCAAGCTACCCCGGCGGCGAATGCGACGTGCTGCTGCGTGCCGATGACATCGTGCACGACGACGCATCCCCGGTGCAGGCGCAGATCGTGCGCAAGTCGTTCCGCGGCTCGGAGTTCCTGTACACCCTGCGCCTAGTCAGCGGCCAGAGCGTGCTGGCGCATGTGCCCAGCCACCACGACCATGCCGTGGGCGAGTGGATCGGCATACGCGCCGAAGCAGACCATGTGGTGACCTTCCCCCGTGAGGCAGAAGCCGGCACCGCCTGAGCTGCCACAAAGAGCGTCACGGTGCCGTCACGCAAGCCGGCAAGAATCGGGGGCAATTCGCAGCATCACCGGTTCTTCCTGCATGTCTTTTCTTGCCAGTTGCCTGGCCACTGGCGCCTTCGTCCAGGCGGCACGGCCCTTTTCCCTTGTGGACCCATCCGGAGCCGACGCATGAACGGCCCCGATTTCGAACGCTTCCAGGCCAATGCGCAGGACTGCGGCGTGCTGTTCTACTACGCCGGTGAGTTCACGCCTGCCGTGGTGGCCGCAGCGGCCGACTCGCTCAAGCAGCGCCTGGCCACCGAGGATGCCTCGGGCCCGGCCAAGCGAAAGCTGTTCTCCACCTTCGTGGAGATGGCGCACAACATCCTGCACTATGCGGTGCCGCCCGACGACGACGCGCAGACAACGGCAGCGGCTGATGTGCCAGCAGCGCCCGCCCCCAAGGGCGCCATCGGCGTGGGCAAGGACCTGCCTGCCGACGTGCAGGCAAGCGAAGCCCCCGCCCAATACTGGATCGTCTGCAGCAACGCCGTGGATGCGGCCCATGTGCCGCGCCTGACCGACAAGCTCGACGCCCTGCGCGCCATGAGCCTGGAGGAGATCAAGCAAAGCTACCGGGAGCAACTGCGCAACCCCGACCACAACACCACCGACACGCTGAGCAAGGGCGCCGGCCTGGGCCTGCTGACCATTGCGCGCGATGCCAGTGCGCCGCTGGAATACAGCTTTGCGCCCAGCCCCGATACCGAAGGGCGCACCGCCCTCTTCCACGTCAAAGCGCGAATCTAGGGCCTGTTCACACTAATTTCGGGGATCGCGTTGGCCGGCCTGGGGGCTGGATGCAAGGCGCCCGTGTGCAGCAAGGTAGGCACCTTGCAAGCACGGGCAACGTCGCAGACGGCCCCCAGGCCGGGCAACCCGGAGGGAAGGCCCTTGCCGGCGCGCCACTCGTCGTTGCGCTCCTTGCGTGTGCAAGGGCACACGCCGCGTCGCGCGCCTAGATTGGCCCGCCGGCAAGGGCCTTCGCGACCCCGAAATTAGTGTGAACAGGCCCTAATCCAAAAACCGCCCTGCGTGCTCCGGCGCGGGCACCATGCAGACGTCCGACCGTCCCCAGATGCGATAACGGTTGCGCGCCACCAACCGGTACAGCGCATCGCGCAGCGGGGCCGGCACCAGCCAGCCCACCCACGCCAGCCGCCAGGGCCAGCCCAGAGCGTGCAGGATGCGCAGGATGGCGGCCGTGTGCTGCCAGGTGCGGCCACCGTCTTCCTTGTCCTCGACCACCAGCAGGGTCTGCAGGCCATCGACCTGAAGGCCCGCCTCGTGCAGCAGGCGCAGGCCCTCTTGCCCCTGGATGGAGGCAAAGCGGATGCGGCCCGCGCGGTCATGGCGCAGCAGGAACTGCACCCAGCCATTGCACAGCAGGCACTTGGCGTCGAAGACGACAATCATGGTGTTCGCGCGTCGGCAGGCACCTGCAGTTGCCCCCGGTAGCCCACCACCCGGCCGATCCAGGGCACGCTGGCCTGCACGTCGAAGTGCAGTTCGTCATCGCCCTGCCCCGTCTCGCGCGCCACGATGGCGGGCTGCAGCCAGCGCGGGCAGGGAATGCCCAGAAAACGCATGCGCACCAGGCGCATCTCCAGCCGGCCGCCCTCGACCGCCGTGAGGCCGAACAGCAGCCGCGCCGCACCCATGTGCTCCTCGACAAAGCCCGGCGCCTCGCGCAAAGTGGATTGCATGGTGCGGGTGGGGAAGATGCGCGTCCAGACCTCGGCACCGGGAGTGGCATCGAGCTCGAAGCGGATCGCGCCCTGCCCCGCCTGCTGCGGCGCCCCGAGCCCCCAGGCCAGCACCCGGCCCAGCAGCGATGCGGGGGCCTGCACCTGCACCTGGCCGTGCAGCACCTGCGTCCCCGCCAGGCGGTGAAAGCGCGCCACTGGCGACGCCAGCCGATCGAAGTCCACGCCCATCACGCGCTGGTACAGCGTGGCGGGTGTGGCAGCAGGGGATGCAGTGGAGGTCATGGAGCGGCGCGTCAGGGAGGGGCGGGCAAAAGCCAGCGTGCGGCCAGTCTACCCGGGCCGTTGCAGCAGGCAAAAAAAGCGGGCCGTGGCCCGCACCTACCCCAGGTGAACGATCTCAGCCCTTGGGTTTGCGCTGCAGGCCTTCCAGGGCATTGAGGTCCACCTGCGACAGCATGCCGCGCAGGTCCTGCACCCCCACGCGGTCGCCTTCGATGCCGACCACCAGGCCGTTCTTGAGCACGGTCTTGAACTCAGCGCGGCTGCCGTCCTTGCGGTAGCTCTGGTGCAGGGTGCGGCCGTTTTCCTGCCAGGTCTTTTCGGCGCTGCTCTGGTCTTCCTTCTCGCCCTGGCCCATGCCCATGGCCAGGGCCGCCATCTGGCCCAGGCCGCCGATGTCGATGATCTCGATGCGAACGCGCTTGTCGCCGCTGCCGTAGGAGGCGCTGGCCTGGCTGGTGGGCAGGCCCAGGGCCGCGCCGTCCTGCACGTCGAAGCCCGTGCGTGGCATGCCGCCCAGCTGCTCGGGCAGCGCGGCCTTGAGGGACTGGGCCGCCACGGCCTGCCCGCCACCCATCATGCTGGCGGCTGCCGCAACGGCACCGCTGTTGGCTGCGGCAATGGCGGCGGGGTCCTGGCTCTTCTGGGCCTTTTCCATCTGGCGTGCGGCCTCTTCCATCTTCTTGCTGGCGGCTTCGAGGCCCGCAGTGTCGATGGTGACCTTGCCGCCGGGGGTGTTCACCGAGATTGCGGGGGCATCGGATCCGCTGAACATGGCACCGCCACGGGGCATGAAGAGCGAACTCACGGCGCCGATGATGACGCCCACCACGATGCCCGCGACGATCACCACGGCCGTGTAGGCGATGGACTTGTCGGGGTTGCTGCGCATGAGTACCGGCAGGCCCAGGTAGACCAGGTAGATGGAGTACAGCGCCGCGACGAAGCCCAGCATGGCCAGGGCAGGCAGCAGGCTGAAGATGCCGCCCAGCAAGGCTGCCGTGCTGCCGTAGACCGCGACCTTGAGCGCCTGGATGGAATTCTTCTGGCCGCCGAAGGTGGGGGCCAGCGCGTCGATGATGAGGCCCAGCACGAACACGCCCACCAGGCTCAGCACGTACGAGACCACCATGTTGATCAGACCCGAGAAGAAGGGCATCCGCATGGTGAAGCCAAAACCGCCAAAGCCGATCAGCGACATGCCGATGAAGCCACAGACCGCCGGGATGATCGCGAGGATCATCAGGTACTGGGTGTACAGCCCCGCCACATCGGCCGGCTCGGACTCGATGGTGGCCCAGGTCTCCTGGGGTTTCAGAAGAATGCTCTTGACGCGTTCGATCAGGTTCATGGTCGTGCCCTCCCGGCAGTGTGAGTGGAGCCTTGCGCCCTCGACATGGGATGCAGGCAGGCTTTCAACTGGTGCGGACGATAAGGCAATTGGGAGCACTTGCACGCAGGTGCAAAAGCCCGTGGCGCCGCAAATGTGGAATATGCACGGTTTCGGGCGGGCAGGCTACTCCGGCTGTCGTGCAGCAGGCAACGTGAACGGGAAAGGTTCATGCCGGGATGCCCCCCCCGGCGGGGATGCGCTCAGCCCTGCACGGGCGGCGCGGCAACCGGCTCGCGCGGTGTCTCGGAGGGTGACTGGGAAGGCGGTGGCTCTGGCGTCTGGGCCGGGGTCAGGCTGGGCGCTGGCGCAGGGGTTTGCTGCGGCGTACTGCTGGTCGTGGGCACAGGGGGCTGGTACGGGGACGATGCTGGCATGGCCGGCCGTAGCCCGGGCACGATGGCGGGCGTGTTGACGCCCTGTGCCACGGCGGCCATGGAACTGAAGACCAGAACCATCCACACGCTGAGCTGTTGAATGAATCGCATAGCTGCTGCCTCCACAAGGATAGAGGCCAGTATCGCGCGTGGCGCCTGCGCGCCAAGCCGGACAACTGCCCAATCGGCTGCCTAGCTTCGCCGCAACCGATCCACTACCCCCTGCAAATCCTGCGTAAACACCCGCCGATCCCGCCCCGCAGGCAGCTCCGGCTCGCCATAGTGCACCACGGCCTCGATGGCCGGGGCGCTCAGGGTGCGCCAGATGGAGCCGACCAGGGTTTCATCGCCGATGTAGCTGGGGGCGAAGCTCAGGTCGCCGGTGGTGCGGTCGACAAACCGCAGGCCCACGGGTTGCACGGGGGCGTTGGCGGCGATGGCGGCCTGGATGAGGTTGGCGTGGAAGGGCAGTATCTCGCGCCCGTCGCCGGTGGTGCCTTCGGGAAAGACGCCGAGCACCTCGCCGCGTTCCAGCGACTCCTGCATGGTGCGCACCATGCGCAGGGCGTCGCGGCGCGAGGCGCGCTCGATGTACAGGGTGCCGGCGGCGGTAGCCAGGCCGCCGATGACGGGCCAGGCCTTGACGTCGGATTTGGAGACGAAGCGGCAGTGGCGGGCCGCGTGCATCACGGGGATGTCGAGCCAGGAGATGTGGTTGGCCACCAGCATGACCGGCCCCGAGACGGGGGGCTGGCCCTGCAGGCGCAGCGAGATGCCGATTTTGGCCAGCAGCTCCATGGACCAGGCCTGCACACGGGAGTGCTGCTGGTCGGGCGAGAGCGCGGGAAAGCGTAGCGCCACGATGGCCAGGCCCTTGGCGATGTGGCCCAGCATGCGCAGAAGGCGCCACAGGGCGCGCAGGGCCTTCATCGCGCAGTTGCGAACAGCATGGTACCGGCCGGACCGCTCAGCCGCCGCGGTCGAAGGCGACCTGCCCGCCGACCAGGGTGGTACGCACACGGCCCGGCAGCTCGTAGCCGAGGAAGGGGGTGTGCTTGCCCTGGCTGCGCAGTGCGTCGCCATGCACCGTCCACGCAGCGGCGGGGTCGAAGATGCACAGGTCGCCGACACCGCCTTCGACGATCTGGCCCACGCTGGCCTGCAGCGTGCCCAGGGCACTGCCCAGCACGCGGGCCGGGTCGGCCGTGACGGCCGAGAGGGCGCGGCGCAGGGGAATGCCGCTGTCTTGCGACCACTTGAAGGCCAGGCTCAGCAGCAACTCCAGGCCGGTGGCGCCAGGCTCGGCCTCGGCAAATGGCAGGGTCTTGGCGTCCTCGTCCACGGGGGTGTGGTCGGACACCAGCACGTCGATGGTGCCGTCGGCCAGGGCGGCGCTGAGCGCGTCGCGGTCGCGCTGCTGGCGCAGCGGGGGCGACAGGCGGGCGCGGCTGTCGAAGAAACCGATGTCCACGTCGGTGAGGTGCAGCGAGTTGATGCTGACGTCGGCCGTGACCTTCAGCCCATCCGCCTTGGCGCGGCGGATCAGCTCCACGCCGGCGGCGCTGCTGATGCGGCACAGGTGCACGTGCGCGCCGGTGCTGCGCTGCAACTCGAAGATGGTGTGCAGGGCAATGGTTTCGGCTGCCACGGGCACGCCCGACAGGCCCAGACGCGTGGCCAGCGGGCCGCTGGCGGCCACGCCCTTGCCCAGGTGCAGCTCTTGCGGGCGCAGCCACACGGTGTAGCCGAAGGTGGCCGCGTACTGCAGCGCACGCTGCGTGACCTGGGTGCTGGCCAGCGGCACCTCGGCCTGGCTGAAGCCGACGCAGCCGGACTCGGTGAGTTCGGCCATTTCGGTCAGCACCTCGCCGGCCAGGTTGCGGGTGAGCGCGCCCAGGGGGAACAAGCGCGACTGGTGCAGTTTTTCGGCGCGGAACTTGAGCATCTCCACCAGGCCGGGCTCGTCGAGCACAGGGTCGGTGTCGGGCGGGCAGACCAGGCTGGTCACGCCGCCGGCCACAGCGGCGGCCATTTCGGATTCGAGCATGCCTTCGTGCTCGTGGCCGGGCTCGCGCAGGCGTGCGGCCAGGTCCACCAGGCCGGGCAGCACGTAGCAGCCGGCGGCATCGATCACGCGATTGGGCGCAAAGTCGGGCGGCACTCGGTTGATGCCGACGATGCGGCCCGCCGCCAGGGCGATGCTGCAGGCCTGGTCAAAACCGGAAGCGGGGTCGATCACCCGGCCGTTCTGGATCAGTATCTTCATGCTTCATTCCCCGCGACGATGGACATGACGGCCATGCGCACTGCGATGCCAAAGGTCACCTGCGGCAGGATCACGCTCTGCTGGCCGTCGACGACGGCGGAGTCGATCTCCACGCCGCGGTTGATGGGGCCGGGGTGCATGACGATGGCGTCGGGCTTGGCCAGCTGCAGCTTTTCCTGCGTGAGGCCGAAGCTCTTGAAATACTCCTGGCTCGATGGCAGCAGCGCGCCGCTCATGCGCTCGTTCTGCAGGCGCAGGGTGATGACCACATCGGCGTCCTTGATGCCCTCTTCGAGCGTGTGGCACACGCGCACACCCATCTGCGACATGTCGGACGGCACCAGGGTGCGCGGGCCCACCACGCGCACTTCAGCGCAGCCCAGGGTGGTCAGGCCGTGGATGTCCGAGCGCGCCACGCGCGAGTGCAGCACGTCGCCCACGATGGCCACCGTGAGGTTGCTGAAGTCCTTCTTGTAGTGGCGGATGGTGTACATGTCCAGCAGCCCCTGCGTGGGGTGGGCATGCCGGCCGTCGCCCGCGTTGATCACGTGCACGTGAGGGGCCACGTGCTGGGCGATGAGGTAGGGTGCACCCGATTCGCTGTGCCGCACCACGAACAGATCGGCCGCCATGGCAGAGAGGTTGGCGATGGTGTCGAGCAGCGATTCGCCCTTGCTGGCCGAACTGCGCGCGATATCGAGGTTGATCACGTCGGCCGACAGGCGCTTGGCTGCGATCTCGAAGGTGGTGCGCGTGCGCGTGCTGTTCTCGAAGAACAGGTTGAACACGCTCTTGCCGCGCAAGAGGGGCACCTTCTTGACCTCGCGGTCGTTGACGCTCACGAAGTTGGCGGCGGTGTCGAGGATGTGCGTGACGATGTCGCGCGGCAGGCCTTCGATGGACAGCAGGTGGACGAGTTCGCCGTGGCCGTTGAGTTGGGGGTTGCGCTTGTGCAGCACGGTCAGGCCTCTTGGACGGGATGGACTTGGAATTGGAAGACACCCTGCTCGTCGCGCGCCAGGGCCAGCGATTGGGTGGCCGGCAGCGCCACACGGGCGGCGGCAAACTCGGCATGCACCGGCAGCTCGCGCCCGCCGCGGTCCACCAGCACGGCCAGGCGCACGCTGGCGGGGCGGCCGTAGTCGAACAGCTCGTTGAGCACGGCGCGGATGGTGCGGCCGGTGTACAGCACATCGTCGAGCACAATGATGTCGGCGCCGTTGACGTCGAAGGGCAGCGTGGTCTGCGCGCCGGCCGACAGGCCGCGCTGGGCAAAGTCGTCGCGGTGCATCACTGACGAGAGCACGCCGGGGGCGCCTTCGAGGCCCAGGTCCTTCTGCAGGCGCTCGGCCAGCCAGGCGCCGCCCGAGGCGATGCCCGCCAGGCGAGTGCTGCCGGGGCTCATCATGCTGCGCACGCCGCGCAGCAGCTCGCGGTACAGGGCCTCGGCGTCGAGCACCAGGCTGCCGCCGGACGCGCCTGATGGGGGGGTCGTCGTCGTCATGGAAGATTCCTCAAAAACTGTTCCAGGATGATGCAGGCCGAGGCGGCATCGGCATCCTTGGCGCCACCAGACAGGGCCTCGGTCGTGCTGTAGCGCTCGTCGACCTCGAACACCTGCAAGCCGAAGCGGCCGCGCAGCTGGCGCCCGAACTTGAGGGCACGCTCGGTGTTCTCGTGGCTGGCGCCATCGGGATGGAAGGGCACACCGATCACCAGGGCGTCGGGTTGCCACTCCTTGATGCGCTGGGCCACCTGCACAAAGCGGGCGTCGCCCTCGGCCTTGATGGTCTCTTGCGGGCTGGCGCTGCGCAGCAGGCGGTTGCCGGTGGCCACGCCCGTGCGCTTGAGGCCGAAATCGAAAGCTAGAAAGGTCTGGAAATGCGCAGGCACGGCCGGCTGGGCGGGCAAGCCGGTCATGCGTGCCCCGCCTCGGGCGAGAGCATCCAGGCCTGCAGGCCCAGCAGGGCCAGCGCGCGGTCGTAACGTTCGGCCACGGGGGTATCGAAAATCACCGACAGGTCGGCCGCCACGGTGAGCCAGGCGTTTTCGCCCAGTTCCGATTCAAGCTGGCCCTCGCCCCAGGACGAATAGCCCAGGGTGATGAGCACCCGGCGCGGGCCGGCTCCGGTGGACAGGGCTTCGAGCACGTCCTTGGAGGTGGTCATCTCCAGGCCACCGGGGATGGTCATGGTGGAGGCGTACGCCGATTCGTCGGTTTCGGCCTTGTCCATGAGCATGGGCTCGTGCAGCACGAAGCCGCGCTCGGTCTGCACCGGTCCGCCAGAGAAGACGGGCGCCGTGCGCAGGTCTTCCCGGCGCAGGGACAGGTCGACCTTGTCGAACAGGCCCTTCAGCGTGATTTCCGTGGGCTTGTTGATGATGAGCCCTAAAGCGCCACGCTCGCTGTGCTCGCACAGGTAGACCACACTGCGCGCGAAAGACTCATCCTCCAGACCGGGCATCGCGATCAGGAAGTGATGCGTCAGGTTGATGGGCGCAGAATCGATAGACATATGTGCCAATTTTAACGGTGAACATGGAGCCCTCTTATTCCTCCGGACTCGTCTGGTTCCGCCGCGACCTGCGTGCGACCGATCACGCCGCCCTGTACCACGCCCTGACCGCATGCCAGAAGGTGCACTGCGCCTTTGTTTTCGACACAGAAATCCTCGACCCCCTGCCCAGAAAGGACCGGCGCGTGGAGTTCATCCGCGAGTCGCTGGTGGAGCTGGACGAGCACCTGCGCACCCTGTCGGGCCACGCCAGCGGGGGGCTGATCGTGCTGCACGCGGTGGCCAGCGATGCCCTGCCCGCCCTGGCCGAGGAGCTGAAGGTGGATGCCGTCTACACCAACCACGACGACGAGCCCCAGGCCCTGGCGCGCGACAGCCGGGTGCGCACCCGGCTGGCGGCGGCCGGGCGGGCGTTTCACACCTACAAGGACCACACGCTGTTCGAGCGCAGCGAGCTGCTCACACAGACGGGCAAGCCCTACAGCGTGTTCACGCCCTACAAGAACGCCTGGCTCCGCAAGATCGATGCCTTCTACCTGAAAAGCTACCCCGTGGAGCGCCATGCGGGCCGCCTGGCACCCCGGCCCGAGGCACACCGCCGGGCGGTAGCCGGTTTGCAGGCCCTGGGATTCGAGCCAGCGGGGCTGTCGCAGCTGGCACTGCCTGCGGGGGCCAGCGGCGCGCAGCGCCTGTTCGAGGATTTTCGCCAGCGCATCGCGCGCTATGAGGACACACGCAACTTTCCGGCCATCAAGGGGCCGAGCTACCTGAGCGTGCACCTGCGCTTTGGCACCATCTCCCCGCGCCTGCTGGCCCGCATGGCCCATGCGCTGATGGTGCAGGGCAACCAGGGCGCCGCGACCTGGCTCAGCGAGCTGATCTGGCGCGACTTCTACCACCAGATCCTGGCGCACCACCCGCAGGTGGTGGAGCACAGCTTCAAGCCGGCCTATGACGCTATTCGCTGGGAGAGCGGCCCCGAGGCCAAAGAACTTTTTGCCGCCTGGTGCGAGGGCCGCACCGGCTACCCGCTGGTGGATGCGGCCATGGCGCAGATCAACCAGACGGGCTACATGCACAACCGCCTGCGCATGGTGGTGGCGAGCTTTCTGGTGAAGGACCTGGGCATCGACTGGCGCTGGGGCGAGGGCTACTTTGCCACCCACCTCAACGACTTCGACCTGGCGGCCAACAACGGCGGTTGGCAGTGGGCCAGCTCCAGCGGCTGCGATGCACAGCCCTATTTCCGTATCTTCAACCCGGTGAGCCAGAGCGAGAAGTTCGACGCCAAGGGCCAGTTCATCCGCAAGTACCTGCCGCAGCTGGCCGCCCTGCCCGATGCAGCACTGCATGCCCCGTGGGCAGCCAAGCCGCTGGAGCTGCAGGCAGCCGGGGTGGTGCTGGGCCGCACCTACCCCCACCCCATCGTGGACCACGACGAGGCGCGCAAGCGCACTCTGGAAAGGTATGCCGTGGTGAAGACTGCGGCGGAATGAGGGCGCTTCAGCCGCCCGGGCAAGGCGGCGTGGTCAGAGCCTCGAGTCGCGCGGCTTCTCGGCCATCTGCATGCCGCCATCGTCGATGGCCAGTGAATTGCCCGATGCCAGGCGCAGGCGCAGGGTCACATCGGTGCGGTTGTCGGCATTGGCCACGGCCTCGGCCGGGGTGATGGAGCCGGCCTCCACCAGGGCCAGCAGCGACTGGTCGAAGCTGCCCATGCCCTGCTCGGTGCCGCGGATGATGGCGGTCTTGAGCTCGTCGACCTGGCCCTTCTGGATCAGGTCGGCCACATAGGGCGTGAGCAGCATGACCTCGGTGGCAGGCACCAGGGTGCCCTCGACGCTCTTGATCAGGCGCTGCGCGACGACAGCCTTCAGGCTCAGCGACAGGTCCATCAGCAGTTGCTGGTGGGCCGTCTCGGGGAAGAAGTTCAAGATGCGCTGCACCGACTGGCTGGCGTTGTGCGCATGCAGGGTGGACACGCACAGGTGGCCCGACTGCGCGTAGTGCAGCGCATGCTGCATGGTGGCGCGGTCGCGGATCTCGCCGATCAGGATCACGCTGGGAGCCTCGCGCATGGCGCGGCGCAGGGCCTCGTCGTACGACAGCGTATCGAGCCCCACCTCGCGCTGGGTGACCAGGGACTTCTTGTGGTTGTGCAGGTACTCGATGGGGTCCTCGATGGTGAGGATGTGCCCGTTGGCGTGCTCGTTGCGGTGGTCCAGCATGGCCGCCAGCGTGGTGGTCTTGCCCGAACCCGCTGCGCCCACGGTCAGGATCAGCCCGCCGTTCAAGAACGCCAGCTGCTTGAGCACGGGCGGCAGGCCCAGTTGGTCAAGCTGCGGAATGTTCGACACCACATGCCGCACCACGATGCCGACCTGGCCGCGCTGCATGTGGATGTTGAAGCGAAAGCGCTCGCCGTCCGGCGTGGTGTACGAGAGGTCGCACTCCATGGTGGCTTCGAACTCCTCGCGCTGCGCCTTGCGCATCACCGAGTAGGCCATCATGCGGATATCGTCGGCGCCCAGCACCTGGCGCGAGATGGGAACGTACAGCCCCTGGCGCTTGACCGTGGGCGAGGCGCCCGCGAGCAGAAACAGGTCGGACGCGCCTTCGCGCGCCACCAGGCCCAGGCAGGCCAGCAGCCGGCTGTCGCCGGCAGGTGAAGTCGACTCCATCGGTACCTCTGATCAGGCTGACAAACACAAACAAGCCGCAGGTCCCCACAAACACCAACGCCTGCACCGGTGAGGGATGCAGGCGTCGGGTGGTTTGTCAGGCCTCTGCGGCAGCGGCGATGCGGGCGTAGTGCTGAATCAGGCTGAGCAGCTCTTCGTCCGAGTAAGGTTTGCCCAGGTAGTGGTTCACCCCGAGCTCCATCGCATGCTCGCGGTGCTTCTCGGCAATCCGCGAGGTGATCATGATGATGGGCAGGTCGCGCAGGGCACCGTCGGCGCGGATGTTGCGCGCCAGATCGAACCCGTCCATGCGGGGCATTTCGATGTCCGACAGCACCACCGTCGGGCGCTCGTCCTGCAGGCGTTCCAGCGCTTGCAGGCCATCGGCGGCCAGGGCCACGCGGTAACCTTCGCGCTGCAGCAGGCGCTGCGTGACGCGGCGCACGGTGATGGAATCGTCCACCACCAGGATCAGCGGCACCTGGCTGATGCCCGACGGCAGCGATGCTGCGGTGGCACCGTTGGCATCCACCCGGTCGGTGACCATGGGCAGGTTTTCGCTGGCGGCACGCACCTGGTCGCCGTACACGGTGGACAGGGCCACCGGGTTGTAGATCAGCACCACGGCCCCCGAGGCCAGCACGGACATGCCGGCCAGGCCAGGCAGGCGCGACAGCTGCGGCCCGAGGTTCTTCACCACCACTTCCTGGTTGCCCAGCACTTCGTCCACGTGCATGGCAATGCGCTGCGAGGCGCTTCGGAAGACCACCACGGGGCGGGTCTTGCCGACAGAGTCGTGGCTGCGTGCCGAGGCCTGCAGCAAGGCGCCGGCCCAGAAAAAGGGCACACGCTCAGTACCGTCGTCGAAATAGCCCGCCTTGTAAGCCTCCTGCAGATCGGCCACCGAGGTGCGGCGCACGATTTCAACCACGTTGGCAGGCACCCCGATGGACAGGTCGCCGGCCCGCAGCATCACCACCTGCGTGACCGCCGTGGTCAGGGGCAGGACCATGCGGAAGGCAGCGCCCTTGCCGGTCTCGGTCGTGGTCTCGATGCGGCCACCCAGGGCGTTGATTTCGGAGCGGACCACGTCCATGCCGATGCCCCGGCCAGCCAGGCCCGTGACTTCGCTGGCGGTACTGAAACCGGGCGTGAAGATCAGGTTGGCGGCGTCGGCATCGCTCAGGTCCAGGCCCGGCTCGATGAGCCCCTGGGCAATGGCCTTTTCGCGGATGCGCGGCAGGTTCAGGCCGGCGCCGTCGTCGCGGAACTCCACCGACACGTCGTTGCCTTCGTGGTGCAGGTCCACCGTGATGGTGCCCGAGGCCGGCTTGCCCGCGGCCACGCGGGCTTCGGGGTTCTCGATACCGTGGGCCACGCAGTTGCGCAGCAAGTGCTCGAAGGCGGGGGTCATGCGATCCAGCACGCCGCGGTCCATTTCAATGGAGCCGCCGGTGATGTCCAGCTTGATCTGCTTGCCGGTTTCCTTGGACGCCTGACGCACCACGGCGTACAGGCGTTCGGCGATGCCCTCGAACTCCACCATGCGGGTGCGCAGCAGATCGCGCTGCAGCTCACGCGCCTGGCGGCCCTGGGCGATCAGGTCGTCTTCGGCGCCTTCCATGGTGCGCTGCAGGTTGCGCTGCACGGTGGCCACGTCGTTGACGGACTCGGCCATCATGCGGGTCAGCTCCTGCACGCGGGTGAAGCGGTCGAACTCCAGCGGATCGAAGCCGGCGGCCGAATCCTTGGACAGCGCCAGGCGCGACTGCATCTGCGATTCGGCCTGCACTTCGATGTCGCGCAGCTGCAGGCGCAGGCGGTCCAGGTTGCCCGACAGGTCGGTCAGCGAGGAGCGGAACTGCGACAGGCGCACGTCCAGCCGCGAGCGACTGATCATCACCTCGCCCGCCTGGTTGACCAGGCGGTCCAGCAGCTGGGCGCGCACGCGCACCGACTGGTTGGCCGCGACACGCAGCGGTGCCAGTTGCGACGGACCTGCCAGGCGAGCGGCTGGCGCCACGGCGGCAGCGGCAGGCCGTTGTTCCGGGGTGCTGGCTACCGTTGCCGCAGCGGCGGCAGGCTGTGCAGCTGCAGCGGCTGGCGCTTGGGTAGCCACCGGCAGCGTGACGACCGCATCGGCAGGGCCCTGGCTGCCAATGGCGCTCAAGGCCGCGAAATTGGCCTGCAGGCCGTCAAAGCTGGCTTGCAGCGGCTCGATCTCGGCGCTGGTGACGGTGTCCACATCAAGCTGCTCGATGGCGGACTCCAGGCGGTGGGCCATTTCGCCCAGGCGCATGGCACCGGCCAGGCGCGAGCTGCCCTTGAGCGTGTGCAGTGCGCGCAGCACTTCGCTGCGGGCGCCCAGGTTGTCGGGGCGCGAGGCCCATTGGCGCAGGGCGCCGCCCAACTGGGGCAGCAGTTCCTGGGCTTCTTCTTCGAAGATCGGGAAGAGGTCGGGGTCGATCACGTCGATGACGTCAATGTCATCGTCAAGGTCGGACGACAGCGCCACCGCACGCGCGATGGCATCGTCCACATCCTGGTCGTGGTCGCTGTCGTGCACCACCGGCGACAGCGCGGGTGCCACATGCCCGGTGGGGACAACGGGAAGGGCGGGAGCCACCTCAGCCGCTGCCAGCGCTGCCGCAGCAGCGTCCTCTGCTTCTGCTTCTGCTTCTGCTTCTGCTTCTGCTTCCGCATCCAGGACTGGCTCATCGTCGAGCTCATCCTCGATCGGCGTCAGGGTGTTGTCGACCTCCGTCTGCAGGATCTGGCGCAGCGCTTCCAGCACTTCCTGGCTGGGCTCCTTGAGGAACCCGGCAGCAAACTGGTGCAACAGGCGGCGGATGTCTTCCGCCGCATCCATGAAGACACGGGCCTGTTCTTCGGAGCCGCGCGTCTGCAGCTGTACATGCTGCAGCGCATGCTCAAGCACGCGCGCCATTTCGGACAGCGCATTGAAGCCCACCGTGGCAGAGCTGCCCGCCAGTGAATGCGCGAGGGCCACGGCCGTGTCCGGCAGGGGTTCGTGCAGCTCCAGCGACCATTCCTGCAGGCAGGTGACGAGGCGGCGCGACCATTCATCGGCTTCGTTCAGGTAGACGTTGTACAGCGGGATGCCGATGCGCAGCGTCTCGATGATCTTGACAGCCTCGTCGAAGGAAGCCTCTTCGGCCACGGGCGCAGCGACCGGTGCCACGGGGGCTGCCGGGGTTTCTGGCAGCACATCGAGGACGGGCTCCAGCACCGCTTCAACAGGCTGGGCGGGCTCGGCCACCACGGCCGGGGCCTGCAGTTCAGGCTCTGGGACAAACTCCAGAACGGCTTCGGGCTCCGGCACGGCCTCGGGCTGTGCGGGGGCGCCGGCTTCCAGCAACTGGTCGTCGAGCGCGAATTCGAACGGGGTGTCGAACACGGCCTGCACCACCGGCTCGGGCACGGGTGCAGGAGCGGGCTCAGCGGCCATCTCGAAGGCATCGAGCAGCGGCAGATCGAAGTCCACCACGGTGGCGGCGACTGGCTCGACCACAACGGGAGGCTCGATGGCGGCCGGTGCGTCGATGCTGTCGGGCACCTGCGCGACGGCTTCGGCGAACACCGCGAAGTCAATCTCCTCGGTGACCGTGGAGCTGGTGTCGGGCACTTCCTTGGGCGCCTCAAGCGCGATGATCTCGGGCTCGACGGCGTCTTCAGGGACTTCGGTGGAAACGAAGTCGGCGTGGACGATTTCTTCGTCTTCGTGCGGCAAGGCTTCAGGCGCTGGCTCCAGGGTGAAGGGGACATCGACCAGTTCCGGCACAGGCACGAAGTCTTCCACCGGCTGGGGCGCGGCATCAGGCAGCTCGACGGGTACTTCGGCCACGGTGTTGTCGGCAGGCACCTCGATCAGGGAGGCGACCTCGGCAGCGCCGCCCGTCAATGGCAGCAAGGTGCCATCCTGGCGCATGGCCTCTGCGGCCTTGCGGAAGGCCTCGGGTTGCCAATGGGTCGGATTGCCCGAGGCCAGGCTGTCGGCCCAGTCGCCAAAGGCGTGCAGCGTATCGGTGGACAGCTGCAGCAACGGCGCGTGCATGGGCTTTTGCTCGGCCAGCCAGGCGTTGAGCACTTGCTCCATCGACCAGGCGGCTTCGCCGAAGTCGTTGAGGCCCACCATGCGCGAGCTGCCCTTCAAGGTGTGGAAGGCACGGCGCAGCGTGGTCTGCTCGCTCAGTTCACCCGGCTCATTGCGCAGGGTGGCGATGGCTGCCAGGCCGGTGGTGACGACTTCGCGCGCTTCCTCCAGGAAGATTTCGAGCAGTTCGTCTTCGACGTCCACCGGGGGGCGCACCACGGGTGCCGGCAAGGCGGCTGGCGCCGGGGCTGGCACGGGTGCCACAGGTGATGCAGGCGCAGCACCCAGGTGGCCGAAGCCGATCTCGGGAGCCAGTTGCTCGACCGGCGCCGGGGCGGGCGCGGGCTCGGCAAATTCGCCGGGCAGGGGCGAGAAGTCGGTGGGGGCACTTTCGGGCTCTTCGACCGGGAAGCGCGGAACCACATCGGGCAGCGGAATGGCGGCGCGCTCTTCGAGCTTGGCGGGCGTGACTTCCTGGGTGTCGCTGACGCGGGCGCGCGTGCGGCCCGTGAGAATGCGCAACTCACCCAGTTCCTCGTCATAGACGAAGAGCTTGCGCGCCATGGCGCGCTGGTAGCTGAGCATGTCGATCAGGAAGCCAAGGGCCCCCATGCTGCTGCCCAGCTTCTCGAAGACGGGCTGGCGCTCTTCCTCGGGGATGTCGTTGATGAGCAGGCGGTCCACGGTGTCGCGCATGCGCACCACGGCCAGCGAGGCCTGGTCCAGGCCGAGCACGGACAGCACGCCGCGCATCTGCGCCATGTGCCCGGGCACCGGCGCCAGCACCGTGGCGTCCTTGGGGTTGCGGAAGAACAGGTCCAGCGACTTTTCAGCCTCGGCCAGGGTGGCGCGCAGTTCGTCCACCACGCTGCCCATGGTCTGGTTGTCGCTGACACGGCGGTACAGCTCTTCCATCCAGCCTTCCAGCGGCTCGGGTTCGGCGCCGGAGCCCACGGCTTCGAGCCGCTCGGACAGGCGGGCGGCGCGCACGGCCATCTGGTCTTCGGCCGCATCGAGCTCTTCGAACGCAGCCTGCAGGTACAGCACCGAGGTGGCCACTTCCATGGCCAGAGCGGCCGATGGCGGCTCGCCGGACTTGGTGGTGGTGTCCATCACGTGCGTGAGCGCCGTGGCCAGCTTCTCGCTGCCAGGGCTGAGCTTGCGCAGCGAATCGCAGACCAGGCTGAACTGGTCGGCAGCGGGCTTGATCTTGTTGCGGTCGCCGCCGGCCAGGGCCGACCAGGTTTCGGTGGCGGCGGCAATGCGCTTGCGGGCCTGGGCCAGCACGGCAGGGTCGAAACGGCCAAAGCGCGCGGTGTCGTAGTCCACCGGCTTGAAGCGGTCCAGGCTGAAGGCATGGCGCACGGTCATCAGCGCGGGGAACTTGGCCTCTGCGCCCGCAGGCACCGTGGTCTGCGAGCAAAAGAACAGCAGGTCCTGCACCAGGCGGTCGGCAATGGTGTTGTCGCCCTTGGCCAGGGTGGCGTACTGCATGAGCACGCGGGAAGCCACGCGCTTCGCATACACGTCCGCTGGCAGCAGGCCGCCGGCAAAGGCTTCGAAGAAGGCAGCGCAGATCTTCCAGAACGCGCGCGACTGGCGGTCCGACTGGGCCGCAACCAGGCCCAGGCAGGTTTCGTACATGCTGCGGGCGGCCTTGAGGTCGCCCGTCTTGACGATGCGCAGCACCGCCGCGTCCAGGTGCGCCCGCGCCTGCGGGCCATAGGGCAGGGGTTCCGCAGGGATGGTGACTTCCGGTTCGCGGAAACGCCGCTCCACAGGCCACAGGTCTGCGGGGTGCACGCGCTCGGCTCCGGCCAGGGCCTGGGCTTCACGGTACTGGGGAAACAGGGCGACGGGCGAGACGGACTTGCCGGACAGCACGCTTTCCAGGTATTCGATCAGGCCGAAGCTAGCTTTTTCGATGGTGCTGGTGGCCTCATCGGTGCACAGCTCAGGGCGTTGCACAAAGCGCTGCACGGCGGCCTCCATGGCCCGCAGCACGAGCGCCGGTGGCCCCATGCCGACCATTTCCAGCGCGCCGCTGGCCTGGTGCAGTTGCTGCCTTGCAATGCGCAAGGCGCCGGCGTCGAGCGCCGCAAGGTCCGACTCGGTCGCTGTTTCCACGTCGCGCACAAAGCGGCGCATCGACTTGACAGCGCCCCCCAGGGATTTGCGCAGTTCGTCGAGCACCCAAGCCAAAGGACCCAGGTCCTGCTCTCCCTGGGTCCAGTCTGCGGCCGGTGCATTTTTGACATCAATAGATGGCATGGGTTCGTCCCCGGCTGCAATGAGCCAGCTGGTTGATGACTACGGATCGCCTTAAGCGATCTTGAAACGGGCGACAGACTGGCGCAATTCTTCGGCCATGTGCGAGAGTTCGCGCACCTGCTGGGCCGTCGTGCGGGTACCTTCACCGGTCTGTTCCGTCACGGCAAAAATGTGCTGGATGTTGTCGGCCACTTCGTTGGCCAGAACGGCTTCACGGGAGGTCGAGGACGAGATCTGTTCAATCAGGTCGGCCAGGCGGCGCGACACGCGGTCAATTTCGGTCAGTGCGGTACCGGCGCTGTCGGACAGTCGGGCCCCTTCCACCACACCCTGCGTGGAGCGCTCCATAGCGGCCACGGCATCCTGGGTGTCGGTCTGAATGGCCTTCACCAGCGCCGAAATCTGGCGCGTGGCATCGGCGGAGCGTTCAGCCAGTCGCTGCACTTCTTCGGCCACCACCGAGAAGCCTCGGCCGGCTTCACCGGCGGATGCAGCCTGGATGGCGGCGTTCAGTGCCAGCACGTTCGTCTGCTCGGTAATGTCGGAAATCAGCTCGGTGATTTCACCGATCTCCTGCGACGATTCGCCCAGGCGCTTGATGCGCTTGGAGGTGTCCTGGATCTGGTCGCGGATGGAGTTCATACCGCCGATGGCGTTCTGCACGGCCTGCAGACCGGAGTCAGCGGCTTGCAGCGATTGGCGGGCCACCGTGGCGGACTCTTGCGCCTGGGTGGACACTTCGTTGATTCGGGTCGCCATGTCCAGCACCGAGCGGCCGGTTTCGCGAATTTCACGCAGCTGCTCGGTCGAGGCGGCGAGCAGTTCGGTCGAGGTGCTGTCCACCTGGGCCGTCGTCTGTGCCACGCGGGTCGCCGTGTTCTGCACGCTGCCCACCAGCTGGCGCAGTTCTTCCACCGTGTAGTTCACCGAGTCGGCGATGGCGCCGGTGATGTCTTCGGTCACGGTGGCTTCCTGGGTCAGGTCACCTTCAGCGACCGACTGCAGTTCGTTCATCAGACGCAAAATGGCGGCCTGGTTGGCGTCGTTGACGCGCTTGGCTTCCTGCTCCTGGCGCTTGGCGTCCTTTTGCTGCGATTCGGCAGCCGTCTGGCGGCCGCGGCTGTCCAGCAGCTGGACGCGCGAAATGCCGATACCGCACAGCAGCACGAACAGGCCCGCGAGGGCAAGGGCACCGATCTGCCCGGCACCCAGGCCGGTCTGTGCGGACAGCTTGCCCTGCAGGTTTTCCAGTTGGCGGCGCAGCGGTTCGCTGTCGGCAATGATGGCGGACTGCGCTTCACGGGCCGACACCAGGCCCTGCAGGTTGCCCAGGATGGCACTGGCCTGCGTGCGGGTCTGCTCGTACAGCTTCACGAGGGCATCGAGCTGTTCGCGGGTCTGGCCGTCCTTGGTGGCGGACAGGCGCAGTTCGGGGCTGCCGTCCAGCAGGCCCTGTGCGATTTCCTTGAAGGAGTTCAAGTCCTTGCCCAGCAGGAACACGGCTTCCGGGCTCACGCCTTCCATGGTCTGGAATTCATTGGCGGACTTGCCGATGCGCTGGGTCAACATCACCAGCTGGCCGGCGGCCGAGATCTCGGCGGCGGGGGCGTTCTGCTGCAGCTTGAGCGAGGACACCGTTTCGGCGATTTCCAGCAGGTCGGACGACTGGCGGTTGATGGTGCGCAGAGCGTCACCCACCTGGGTCAGGATCTTTTGCTGGCCCATCACCACGCCGGCGTTGCGCTCAGCGCGCTCCATCAGCGGCGTCACGGCGTCCAGATCGGGCTTGTAGGGCTCGCCCAGCGATTGCACGCCGAGCTCGTTGTCGCCAGCGGTCAGGGCGCGTACGTTGCGCGCCAGCACGCCCGAGCTTTCCACCACGTCGGGGAAGGCCTGGGGGCTACCCACCAGGGCCTGCGACACCGATTTGGCCAGGCGCTGCGACTGCATCAGGGACTGGCCGGTAGCGGCGAGCTGCTGTGCGGAACGGTCTGCCTGCTGCAGCACCCAGAAGGCGATTGCACCCAGCACCACCACACCAATGGCCAGCAAGGCCAGCAGGCGGCGCTGGTGGCCGGCCGCCGTGGACGTACCCAGCACCGGCAGGGAGATCAGGTCTTCGTCGCTATCGGGTTCGGTGAGTTCGGGGGCATAGCCGCCGGGATCCCCCTGCACGCTGTTCATGGCATCGCTCTGGTACTCGCGCAGCGCCGCTGCCTCGAGCGAACCGGTCCCCATCAGATCCTGGCCGTCATCGGCCGCGGCGTGGCCCGCTGCGGCGTTCGGCGTGCCGGGTTTCCGGTTGAACAGTTTTCCAAATTGATTGACGACGGACATGGTGCAGCCTTACAGAAAAACTCAAGCACTGATGCTCAGGAAAGCGGGATGTTGGGACAGGATCTGCAAATTGAGCTCCTGCCAGCGCGCACCACCTGCATCGATGTAGGTGGTGCCGAAGAATGCGGGAGATTCGGGTGCGGGAGGCTCGGAGGACACGAAGGACTCCGTGCCGCGCAGGCCAGCCAGCCGGTCCACCAGCAAGGCGGCATTCACTTCGAGCACGGCATTGAACGCCAGCAGGCTGGACTCGGACAGCGCCTGCTCGGTGCGCGTGACCGTGGTGCCCAGCATGCCGGCGAGATCGGCAACACCGACCAGGCCGCCGCGCAGGTTGGCGACACCGAGGAACCAGCTTTGCGTGTACGGCACAGGCTGGACGGTGACCCAAGGAAAAATCTCGCCCGACTGGGCGAGAGGTAGAAGGTAGTACTGTCCTGCTGTCTCGACAGCCAGCCAGGACGATACGGACAAGCCTTCCGTCCTGGCGGCCTGAAGACGGCTGGCCAGTCGGACTTGTAGCTCGCGGAGGGCTTCGCGGTTGGCCATGAACGCGCCGCTGCCTCAGTTCAGCGCGTCAATCTTGGCCTGCAGCTCGGCGGGATCCACCGGCTTGGTGATATAGCCGCGCGCGCCCTGGCGCATACCCCAGACCCGGTCGGTCTCCTGGTTCTTGCTGGTGCACATGATGATGGGCACATCGGCGTACAGCGGATCACGGGTGATCGCACGCGTGAGCTGAAAACCGTTCTGTCCGGGCATCACCACATCCATGAGGATCAGGTCGGGCTTGTCTTCGGCCAGGCGGCGGAAGGCTTCTTCGGCGTTCTCGGCCGTGCGCACCTGCATGCCTTTTTTCTGCAGCAGGTCGGTCAAAAACATCAACTCGGTCTTCGAATCGTCGACGACCAGAACTTTCTGGATGGGCATTACATCGCTCCTTGTTGGGCATTGCCAAATTGCTGCACGGCCTGCAGCAACTGGTCTTTGGTAAACGGTTTGGTGAGATATTCCTGGCAGCCGACCATGCGCCCGCGCGCCTTGTCGAACACGCCGTCCTTGGAGGACAGCATCACCACCGGGGTATCTGCGAATCGGGCATTGCGCTTGATGATCGCGCAGGTCTGGTACCCGTCGAGCTTGGGCATGAGAATGTCACAGAAAATCAGCTGCGGCTGGTAATCGTTCACTTTCGCCAAAGCATCAAAGCCGTCGTCTGCCAACAAGACTTCGTGCCCCCCCTGCTTGAGAAAAATCTCGGCGCTTCGGCGGATGGTATTGCTGTCATCCACCACGAGCACTTTGAAAGATGCGCCTGTTGTAGTCAATTGCTAATGCTCCCGATGGAAAAACAAACA
This sequence comes from Acidovorax sp. A1169, assembly GCF_030704685.1. Taxonomy (GTDB): domain Bacteria; phylum Pseudomonadota; class Gammaproteobacteria; order Burkholderiales; family Burkholderiaceae_C; genus Acidovorax. The sequence goes on along the minus strand of NZ_JAUZDX010000002.1, from coordinate 247,803 downwards.
GCGCGGCCCGAGCCGCGCATCAAATCTGAACCATCTCGAAATCTTCCTTGCGGGCGCCACACTCAGGACAGGTCCAATTCATGGGCACCTGGTCCCATGGCGTGTTGGGGGCAATGCCGTGCTCGGGCGCACCCTCTGCCTCGTCATAAATCCACCCGCAGATCAAACACATCCAAGTTTTAGAGTCGATCACAGCTTAAAGGGCCTTCACATAGAATGCAACGATTGTATCTAGTCATCTCCCCGGGCTGCAGCTTCCGTGCCACCCCCGATGCCGCCACTGGACCATGACCACATCCGCACTCCCCCCTCCCGACATCGAACACGCCGACGACGAATCCGGTGACGAAGCCAGCCCGGCCTGCGTGCTCGTTTTCAACGCCAGCGATCCCAGCGGCGCGGGCGGCCTGACGGCCGACATCACCACCATCGCATCCGTCGGCGGCCACCCCATCGCGGTGGTCACGGGGGCCTACGCGCGTGATACGGCGCAGATATTCGACCATTTCAGCTTCGACGACGAGGCCGTCTCCGAGCAGGCCCGGGCGGTGCTGGAAGACATGCCCGTGCAGGCCATCAAGGTGGGTTTCGTGGGCAGCCCCGAGAACATCAGCGCCATCGCCGAAATAACCACAGACTATGACGAAGTCCCGGTGATAGCGTACATGCCCAACCTGTCCTGGTGGACGGAAGAGCAGATCGACGAGTACCTGGACGCCTTCCGAGAGCTGTTGTTGCCGCAGACCTCAGTGTTGGTAGGAAACCACAGTACGCTGTGGCGCTGGCTGTTGCCGGACTGGAAGAGCGACCGCAGCCCCACCGCGCGCGACATTGCCCGGGCGGCTTCCGAGATGGGCGTGCCCTACACCCTGGTCACCGGCATCCCCCTGCCCGAGCAGTTCGTCGAGAACGTGCTGGCCTCGCCCCAGACGGTGCTGGGCAGCGGCAAGTTCGAGCTGTTCGACGCCACCTTCTCGGGCGCGGGCGACACCCTGTCGGCCGCTCTCACGGCCCTGGTGGCCAGCGGCAACGACCTGGGCGAGGCCACCAGCGAAGCGCTGGGCTACCTGGACCGCTGCCTGGACGCCGGTTTCCGCCCCGGAATGGGGCACATCGTGCCCGACCGCATGTTCTGGGCCCAGCCCGATGACGAGGACGGGGACGACGACGACGCACCGATTGACGACACAGCAGCCATCGAAGGCTTTGTGATGCCCCCCCATGACACCAAGCACTGATCTCAACATCCCCCTGTTCGAACGCGCCAAGGCGCTCATCCCCGGCGGCGTGAACTCGCCCGTGAGGGCCTTCAAGGCCGTGGGCGGCACGCCGCGCTTCGTCAAGCGTGCCCAGGGCGCCTACTTCTGGGACGCCAACGACCAGCGCTTCATCGACTACATCGGCTCCTGGGGGCCGATGATCCTGGGCCACGGCCACCCGGCCGTGCTCGAGGCGGTGCAGAAGGCGGCGCTCGAAGGCTTCAGCTTCGGTGCGCCGACCGAGCGCGAGGTGGAGCTGGCCGAGGAGATCATCGGCCTGGTGCCCTCGATGGAGATGATCCGCCTGGTCAGCTCGGGCACCGAGGCCGGCATGAGCGCCATCCGCCTGGCGCGCGGCGCCACCGGCCGTAGCAAGATCATCAAGTTCAACGGCTGCTACCACGGCCATGCCGACGCCCTGCTGGTCAAGGCCGGCTCGGGCCTGGCCACCTTCGGCAACGCCACCAGCGCGGGCGTGCCGCCCGAGGTGGTACAGCACACCCTGGTGCTCGAATACAACGACATCGCCCAGCTCGAAGAAGCCTTTGCCCTGCACGGCAAGGAGCTGGCCTGCCTGATGATCGAGCCGATCGCCGGCAACATGAACTTCGTGCGCGCAAGCGTCCCCTTCATGCAGCGCTGCCGCGAGCTGTGCACCGAATATGGCGCGCTGCTGGTGCTGGACGAGGTGATGACCGGTTTCCGCGTGGGCCTGACCAGCGCCCAGGGCGTGTATGCCAAGGACATTCCAGGCTTCAAGCCTGACCTGACCGTGCTGGGCAAGGTGATCGGCGGCGGCATGCCGCTGGCGGCCTTCGGCGGGCCGCGCGCCATCATGGAGCACCTGGCGCCCATCGGCGCCGTGTACCAGGCGGGCACCCTGTCGGGCAACCCGGTGGCCACGGCCTGCGGCCTGGCCACGCTGCGCGAGATCACGAAGCCCGGCTTCTTCGAGGCCTTGTCGGCACGCACCCAGTCGCTGGTGGATGGCCTCAAGGCCGCTGCCGCGGCCGAGGGCGTGCCCTTCAGCGCCGACTGCGAGGGCGGCATGTTCGGCTTCTTCCTCTTGCCCACCCTGCCCCAGAGCTACCCCGAGGTGCTCAAGACAGACAGCGCACGCTTCAACCAGTTGTTCCATGGGCTGCTGGACCGCAGTATCTATATAGCGCCAGCGCTGTATGAGGCCGGCTTCGTGAGCGCCGCCCACAGCGCGGACGACATCGACGCCACGGTGGCTGCCGCGCGCGAAGTTTTCAAGCTTCTCGCGAAGTAGGCGCTTAAAGCAGGCCGCGCAGTTCGCGCGCGGCTTCCTGCAGCAAAGGCAGCATCTCGCGCTGCAGGCTGCCCTCGTCCAGTTGCCTGGGCGAAGCCACCACGTTGAGCGCCGCCACGGTCTGCCCCTGCAGGTTGCGCAGCGGCACGGCCAGGGCATGCACGCCCAGCTCGTGCTCTTCCGCCGCCAGGCACCAGTCGTCGCGCCGCGCACGGGCGATGGCCTGGCGCAGCGGCCCCACCTGGGTGAGTGTGTGGGGCGTGAGCCGCTGCAGCGCGGCCCCCTTGAGCCAGGTGGTGAGTGCCGCCGCCGGCAGCGCCGCCAGCAGCACCCGCCCGGTGGACGTGGGGTGGGCCGGCAGCCGCGCCCCCAGGTGCAGGCCGTAGGCCAGCACGCGCGAGGGCGCGCCATACACCCCGCTGCGCGCCACGATCACCACCTCGCTGCCGTCGAGCACCACGGCCGAAAAGGATTGCTGCGTCTGCGCGGCCAGCCGGTTCAGCGTGGGCTGCAGCACGCGCGGCAGCCGGGCCGATGCCAGGTAGCTGCCCGAAAAGCGCAGCACCTTGGGCGCCAGCCAGAAGTAGCTGCCATCGCTCTCCAGGTAACCCAGGTGCGCCAGCGTGAGCAGGTGCCGCCGCGCCGCCGCCCGCGTGAGCCCCGTGCGCTGCGCCGCCAGCGAGGCATTGAGGCGCTGGCGCTCGGTGTCGAAGCTCTCCAGCACGGCCATGCCCTTGGCCATGCCCTCGATGAAGTCGGCCTTGGCGATGGGGGTGGATGTGGGGGTGGGAGGGGTGTTCATGGGGCGGGCGCCATGGAGCGGGATGGCAAGGAACGCAGTGATTGCGCGATGATCGCACAAAGCATCTGCACATCGCACGCAACCGGCCGGGCGGCACCCCGCGTTGACCTGCGTCAACCTACGCTTGGGCAATGCCTTCGAGCCGGTGCTCGGGGCCTTCCTTTCCCAGCTTTGCGAGGTTCATCCATGCGTACCCAGGTTGCCATCATCGGCGCCGGCCCGGCCGGTCTGCTGCTCGGCCAGTTGCTGCACACATCCGGCATCGACGCCGTCATCATCGAGCAGCGCAGCGCCGACTACGTGCTCGGCCGCATCCGCGCCGGTGTGCTCGAGCAGGTCACCATGGACCTGCTGGAAAAAGCCGGGGTGAGCGCCCGCGCCCATGCCCAGGGCCTGCCGCACGACGGCATCGAGCTGCTGTTCAAGGGCGAGCGACACCGCATCGATCTGCATGCGCTCAGCGGCGGTAGCCGCGTGACGGTGTATGGCCAGACCGAGGTCACACACGACCTGATGGATGCGCGCGCCGCCGCAGGCCTCGTCACCGTGTACGAGGCCGGCAACGTCAGCGTGCACGATTTCGACGGCGGCAAGCCCCGCGTCACCTACGAGAAGGATGGCCAGACGCACGAAATCACCTGCGACTTCATCGCTGGCTGCGACGGCTACCACGGCGTGTGCCGCGCCAGCGTGCCCGAAGGCGCACTCAAGACCTACGAGCGCGTCTACCCCTTCGGCTGGCTGGGCGTGTTGGCCGATGTGCCGCCTGTCTCGCACGAACTGATCTATGCCAACACCGAGCGCGGCTTTGCGCTGTGCAGCATGCGCAGCACCACGCGCAGCCGCTACTACCTGCAGGTGCCCAACACCGACAAAATCGAGAACTGGAGCATCGAGCAGTTCTGGGCCGAGCTGGGCCAGCGCCTGGACCCCGAGGCGCGAAAAAACCTGGTGACCGGCCCTGCCCTGGAGATGAGCATCGCCCCGCTGCGCAGCTTCGTGGCCGAGCCAATGCGTTTTGGCAGCCTGTTCCTGGCCGGCGACGCCGCCCACATCGTGCCGCCCACCGGTGCCAAGGGCCTGAACCTGGCGGCCAGCGACGTGGGCTACCTGTGGAATGCCTTTGCCGACCACTACGGCGACAAGTCGGATGCCGGCATCGACACCTACTCCGACCGCTGCCTGCGCCGCGTGTGGCGCGCCGAGCGCTTCTCGTGGTGGTTCACCTCACTGATGCACCGTTTTCCGGACACCGGCGAGTTCGGCCAGAAGATGCAGGAGGCGGAGCTCGACTACCTGGTCCACTCGCGCGCCGCATCCACCGCGCTGGCCGAGAACTACGTGGGGCTGCCGATGGATTTCGGGGCGCAGGCAACAACGGCGGCACACGGGCGCTGACAACGGGGTGGCCGTTCATCGGTCCGTCACACCGCCATGCGAGCCTTGGCGGATACACAACGGACCGCTCCACCATGAACCGCCCTCCCCGCACCCCACGCCCGCTGACCAATCTGCTGCAGGTCAACGCCCCCGAGAACCATGCCCCAGCCGATCCGGCCCATCGCAGCCGCCGCAGCTTTGTGCGCCAGTTGGCGCTCGGTGCTGCAGCACTGGGCACCCTGCCCCTGGCGGCCTGCGGCGGCAGCGACGATGCGCCGGAGGTGCGCTTTGCGCATGGCGTGGCCAGCGGCGACCCGCTGAGCGATCGCGTCATCCTGTGGACGCGCGTCACGCCGCCCGCCAACCACAGCGCCGACATCCCCGTGCGCTGGGAAGTGGCGAGCGACTCCGCTTTTGCCACCCTGGTGGCCCAGGGCACGGCGACCGCCACGGCAGGCCGCGACTTCACGGTGAAGGTCGATGCCACCGGCCTCAGGCCGGCCACCCCGTACTACTACCGCTTCATGGCCTACGCCGCCGCTTCGGCCACGGCGCGCACGCGCACCCTGCCCACCGGCAGCGTGTCCCAGGTGCGCCTGGCCGTGTTCTCGTGTGCCAACTACCCCGCCGGCTACTTCAACGTGTATGCAGAGGCGGCGCGCCGCAATGACCTGGACGCCACCGTGCACCTGGGCGACTACGTGTACGAATATGCCCGGGGCGGCTACGCATCTGCCAATGCCGAGCAACTGGGCCGCCTCTCCCAGCCTGTGGGTGAAATCCTGTCGCTGGCCGACTACCGTACGCGCCACGCCCAGTACAAAACCGACACAGATCTGCAGGCCCTGCATGCCGCCGCCCCCATGATCGCGGTGTGGGACGACCACGAGATTGCCAACGACACCTGGGCCAACGGGGCCGAGAACCACCAGAGCGCCACTGAAGGCAGCTTTGCCACGCGCAAGGCCGTGGCCATGCAGGCCTACCACGAGTGGATGCCCACCCGCAACGCGCAGCCCGAACTGATCTACCGCAGCTTTGCCTTCGGCGACCTGGTGGCACTGCACATGCTCGATACCCGCGTGATCGGGCGCGATGAGCCGGCCGACTACACCCGCTTCTTCACGGCCAACGGCTTTGATGCTGCAGGCTTCTCCGCCGCCGTGGGCGCCCCCACACGCCAGCTCATGGGCAGCACGCAGACCCAGTGGCTGCAGCAGCAGATGGCGGCATCGTCCGCCACCTGGCAGGTGCTGGGCCAGCAGGTGCTGATGGGACGCATGAACATCCCCGCCCCTATCCTCATCGACACCCTGCAGCCCGGGGCCGGGGTGAGCGTGTCCCAGTACGCAGCGATGGTGGCCAAGGCACAGACGGCGCCCGCCACACTGAGCGCCACTGAAAAGGGCGTGCTGGCCCAGCCTTCGATCCCTTACAACCTCGATGCTTGGGATGGCTACCAGGCCGCACGCGAAACCGTGCTGGGCATGGCGCGTGGCCTGAACAAGAACCTGGTGGTGTTGTCGGGCGACACGCACAACGCCTGGGCCAACGAGCTGGCCGACATGGGCGGCAATGCCGTGGGGGTGGAGTTCGCCACTTCGTCCGTCACCTCCCCTGGGTTCGAGGACTACCTGCCCAAGGAAAACCCGGCCGTGCTGGCCGGCGCACTGCAGCAACTGATCTCGCCGCTCAAATACTGCGACACCTCGCGCCGCGGCTACATGCTGCTCACCGCCACGGCCACCGAGTGCCGCGCCGACTGGGTCTACGTGAACACCATCACCAGCCGCGGCTACACCGCCAGCACCGACAAGTCGCTCAAGGTACTGGCCGGCGCTGCAGGGCGCGGGCGCATCGTGCCGGCATGACGTGAAACCCCCCCTGAGTCGCTTCGCGCCTTCACCCCTCTCTCGCATTGCTGCGCAATGCGGGAGGGGGACGCCCCCGGTGCGGCGGGGCGGCCCTTGCACGGGGGCACTGGTCTAGGTCGCGCCCGTTTCATACGCCGCGGGTGGCGCGCAGCGCGGGCCCAAAGAGGAAAGGCGGCCCGGGCCGCCTTTCCTCTCGGTGATATGGCGATGCCGCTGGCATCGCCACCGGCTCAATGCCGGAAATGGCGCACGCCGCTGAACACCATGGACACGCCGCGCTCGTTCGCAGCGTCGATGACTTCGTTGTCGCGCATCGAGCCGCCGGGCTGGATCACGCAGGTGGCACCGGCGTCGACCACGACATCCAGGCCATCGCGGAAGGGGAAGAACGCGTCGCTGGCCACCACGGTGCCCTGCAGGGACAGGTTGGCGTGGCCGGCCTTGATGCTGGCGATGCGGGCCGAGTCGAGGCGGCTCATCTGGCCGGCGCCCACACCCATGGTCATGCCGCCCTTGCAGAAGACGATGGCATTGCTCTTGACGTACTTGGCCACCTTCCAGGCGAACAGTAGGTCTTCCATCTCTTCGAGCGTGGGCTGCTTCTTGGTCACGACCTTGAGGTCGATCAGCGACAGCTCCTGGTTGTCGGCGGTCTGCAGCAGCAGGCCCGAACCAATGCGCTTGGCATCCATGGCGTTGCGGCCACGCTGCCAGTCGGTGGTGCCGCCATGGGCGGGCAGTGCGATCTTGAGCAGGCGCACATTGGCCTTGGCCTTGAAGACTTCGAGCGCCTCGGCCGTGAAGTCCGGGGCCATCAGCACTTCGACGAACTGCTTGGAGATCTGCTGTGCCGCCTTGCCGTCCACCGGGCGGTTGAAGGCGATGATGCCGCCGAAGGCGCTGGTGGGGTCGGTCTGGAAGGCCTTGCCGTAGCTGTCCAGCGCGTCCAGGCCCACGGCCACGCCGCAGGGGTTGGCGTGCTTGACGATGACGCAGGCGGGCGCTTCGAAGCTCTTGACGCATTCCCAGGCGGCATCGGCGTCGGCGATGTTGTTGTACGACAGCTCCTTGCCCTGCAGTTGCACCCCGGTGACCAGCGAGCCGGGCGCGGGGTGCAGGTCGCGGTACAGCGCGGCCTGCTGGTGGGCGTTCTCGCCGTAGCGCAGGTCCTGCACCTTGGTGAAGATGCCGTTGCTCTGGCCGGCGAACTGGGCACGCGCGGGCACGTAGGTTTCGGACAGCTTGTCTTCCTCGAAGCTGACGGACGAGAGGTAGTCGCTGATCGCACCGTCGTACTGGGCAATGCGGTTGAATGCCGCCACCGACAGCGCGAAGCGCAGCTTGTCCGAGAGCTTGCCCGAGGCCTTGAGTTCTTCGAGCACTGCGGGGTACTGCGAGGCATCGGTCAGCACACCCACGTCCTTCCAGTTCTTGGCGGCGCTGCGCACCATGGCGGGGCCGCCGATGTCGATGTTCTCGATGGCGTCGGCCAGGGTGCAGCCGGCCTTGGCCACGGTGGACTCGAAGGGGTAGAGGTTCACTACCAGCAGGTCGATGGTGTCAATGCCATGCGCCTTGAGCGCGGCCATGTGTTCGGGCAGCTCGCGGCGCGCCAGCAGGCCGCCGTGCACCTTGGGGTGCAGGGTCTTCACGCGGCCGTCGAGCATTTCGGGGAACTGGGTGACCTCGGCCACTTCGGTCACGGGCAGGCCCTTGTCGGCCAGCAGCTTGGCGGTGCCCCCGGTGGACAGCAGCTTGATGCCCAGGGCGTGCAGCGCCTGGGCAAATTCAACGATGCCGGTTTTGTCGGAGACGGAAAGAAGTGCGTTCATGGCAGGTCGGTAAAGGAGTTTGGAATCGGGTGGGGTGCAGTTGCCGGCAACTGCACTGCGGTAGTGGGGAGCGCCAGCACTGCCCGGCGCAACGGGGCCTCAGATCAGCTTGTGCTCCACCAGCTTCTTGCGCAGGGTGTTGCGGTTCAGGCCCAGCCATTCGGCAGCGCGCGACTGGTTGTTGTCGGCCTGCTGCATCACGACTTCCAGCAGCGGCCTTTCGACCACGCGCACCAGCATGTCGTACATGCCATCGGGCGTCTCGCCGCCCAGGTCGCGAAAGTAGCCCTGCAGGCTCTCGCGCACGCATTCTTCAATATGTTTCTTGCTCATGCAGCCAATCCCTCTTGTTCTTCGCTGGGGTCCGCGTCGGCAGCCAGTGTGCTGGCGGCGGGAAAGCGGTCCATCTGCTGCGCCAGGGCATCCAGATAGTCCGCCACCGCCTGCCACTGGGCCGCGCAGTCCTCTATGGTGTTGATGTGTTGTCGAAAGGCTTCGCCGCCCGGCATGGAGCGCAGGTACCAGGCAATGTGCTTGCGCGCACTGCGCACCCCGGTCAGCTCGCCATACAGGCGGTAGTGGTCGTGCAGATGCTCGAGCAGCAGGCGCCGCACCTCGGCCACCAGCGGTGGCGCCAGGTGTTCGCCGGTGGCGAGGAAATACCCGATCTCGCGGAAGATCCACGGCCGCCCTTGTGCCGCGCGGCCGATCATGATCGCATCGGCCCCGGTGGCGGCCAGCACCTCACGCGCTTTCTCGGGCGAGCTGATGTCGCCGTTGGCCACCACCGGTACGCGCACCGCCGCCTTCACGGCGGCGATGGTGTCGTACTCGGCATGGCCCTTGTAGCCCTGCTCGCGCGTGCGCCCATGCACCGTGAGCATCTGGATCCCCACGGCCTCGAACTGGCGCGCCAGCGCGACGGCGTTCTTGTGCTCCTGGCACCAGCCGGTGCGCATCTTGAGCGTGACGGGCACCTTGTGCGGCGCACAGGCCTCGACCACCGCCTGCGCGATGGACACGGCCAGCGCCTCGTCCTGCATCAGGGCCGAGCCGGCCCACTTGTTGCACACCTTCTTGGCCGGGCAGCCCATGTTGATATCGATGATCTGCGCACCGCGCTCCACGTTGTAGACCGCGGCCTCGGCCATCATCTGCGCCTCGGTGCCGGCGATCTGCACCGCGATCGGCCCCGGTTCCCCTTCGTGGTTGGCCCGGCGCGAGGTCTTGAGGCTGTTCCACAAGTCTTTGCGCGAGGTCACCATTTCACTCACGGCATAGCCCGCCCCCAGTTCCTTGCACAGTTGGCGAAACGGCCGGTCCGTGACGCCCGCCATGGGGGCGACGAACAAGCGGTTCGCCAAAGAAATGTGGCCGATGTGCATGGAAAGGGTGGGGGTGCGCCGAAGCTGCGAATGCTGAAAAAGGAGGCAGGATTGTACCTGCTCAAAATTTCAGCAAATGAAATCTGCGCGACTTTTACAGCCCGTCTGTGCTGCGGCGCAACAATGCCGCCGCGCGCCATCCGGAATGCCTTGTCAGCGCGCCGCGAGGTCGGTGTCGTCGGCCCCTGCCGACACGCCGCGCTGGGCATAGTGCCACCAGGCGCCGGGCAGGTTATCGAACTGGTGGTGCGCCATCAAAGCGCGCAGCCATTGGCGGTTGTGGTGCACGTCCGGCGAAAGGTTCTGCGTGGCAGAGGTCAGCACCCCGGAGGGCGTGCCCATGTCCACCTCGCCTCCATCGGCCAGAGGCCCCCGCACCACCTTGCTGGCACGCATGCCGTCGACCACGATGACCTGCACCACCCAGGCACCTGTCTGGAGATCGCACTGGGCCTTGAGCGCCATCCCTTGGGCCTTGAGGCCGTCTTGCGCAGAGCGCAGGGCCGCCGGTTGGCCATTGGCACCGCAGCCGCGCTCCTGCACCACGCTGATCGCACCCGATGGCAACGCGGCCACTGGCTGGGGTACAGCCGCCTGGGGGCTTTGCACGCATGCGGCCAGCAGCGCAGCCGCTGCCAGCGATAGCCAGGGGCTGCGGTGGGTTGCGGTGGTGGTGTGGTGGGTGCTGTGCATGGGGGCCTCCTGCTTGAGCGGTAGCGTCCATGAACGATACAAACAGACCTTGCCACGGGCCATGCGCGGATGGCGCGCACCGGTGTAGGACGGAACCATCACCCGGCTTTGCGTGCGCGGGGTGCCCCTAAACTCCGGTGCATGGAAATATGGATGCACCAGCTGATGCAGTGGCTGGCCCTGCCGCAGTTCGGCCTGAGCACTGTCTTCGTGGTCTCGTTCATCTCGGCAACACTGCTGCCGCTGGGTTCGGAGCCGGCCGTGTTCGGCCTCATCAAGCTCAACCCGGAGATGTACTGGCCCGCCATCCTGGTGGCCACGGTGGGCAACACCCTGGGCGGCGGGGTCAGCTGGTGGATGGGCCTCGGAGCCCACAAGGCCGTGGACAAGGCCCGTGGGCACACAACCAATGTGCGTGCGCTGGCCTGGCTGGAACGCTTTGGCGCCCGCGCCTGCCTGCTCAGCTGGCTGCCCGTGGTGGGCGACCCGCTGTGCGCCGTGGCCGGCTGGCTCAAGCTGCCGTTCTGGCCCTGCCTGGCCTACATGGCGGTGGGCAAGTTCATGCGCTACCTGGTGATGACCACCGTGTTGCTGCACTTCATGCCCGGGCAGTTGGGCACCTGACCGGTCAGGGCGCCGGAGTCCCCAGGAAATCCTTCTCGGTGCCCAGGGGTGCGATGGACGAATCACCCTTGGAGACGGGCTCCTCCACTACCACCTGGTTGCGCCCGCCCTCCTTGGCCATGTACATGGCGGTATCGGCGCGCGAGAAGAATTCGAGCACCGACTCGCCCAGGATGTACTGCGTGACGCCGATGGACACCGACACCCGGCTCTTGAGCACATCGGTCCAGGGATGCGACTCGACGTGCGAGCGGATGCGCTCGCAGGTATTGAGGGCCGGCAGCAGCGAGGTGCCCGGGAAGATCAGCAGAAACTCCTCGCCGCCGTAGCGCCCGAAGATGTCGCCCGCGCGCACGTTGTCCTGCGCCACGCGCGAGAAGGTGCGCAGCACCTCATCACCACCCAGGTGGCCGAGCTCGTCGTTGATGCGCTTGAAATGGTCCAGGTCGATCACCGCCAGGCACAGCGGAATGCCGCTTTCGTCGGCCAACTGCTTTTGCTCTTCGAGCGCCGCCACCGTGTAGCGCCGGTTGAAGCAGCCCACCAGCGTGTCGCGCTGGGCGTCTTCCTGGATGTTGCGGATCTTGCGGCTGGCGCGGTGCAGCACGCGGTGCAGCTTCTGCACCTTGCCGATCAGCAGGATGAAGGCGGGCAGTGCCAGCGCCAGCGCCAGCCAGTGCGCCAGCTCCAGCCGCAGCAGTGCCGGGTTGCCTTGCTCGGCGTAGTGCACGGCAATGACCAGGGCGTAGCCCGCCATCAGCATGCCGGCCAGGGCCATGAGCGCCCGGCCCGACACCCGATACATGGCATAGGCGACGACGATGAAGGCGAACGGCGCCATCAGGATCTGCAGGATGGGGTCGAGGTAGCAGACCACCAGCAGGCCCGCGCAGGCGACCATGGAAATGGGCAGCTTGAGTTGCTTTTCCTTGGCGCGGTGGTGCAGCCCGAGCGCAAACGCCAGGGCAAAGCCCGGAACGCACACGGCCACCAGCGCCAGCGCAACGAACACGGTGCGTGCCTGCACCAGGTCCATGGCATGAAAGCCCAGCAGCGCCACGAAGTAAAGAGCGATCAGGCCGCTGGCCACCCACCAGCGCTGGGTGGCGGCGCGGTCGCGCGGCTGGGCGGACAGGTCCATCTCGCGGCGCGAGTGGTGACGCTGCGCCGGCGTCTCGTCGCTGGAGTCATCGAACTCCAGGATGGCGTCCGTCAGCGGAAAGGCGTCCGTGTTGGCAAACAGCGGCTTCTTGCGTCCGAAGAGCGTCGAGAAAGGGGAGGTGGCGCCCATGGTGGTCTGTGCACTTGGTTGGAAACGTTCGTTTTTTCAGTCAATGGACAGCCAGCAGGGCCTCGCCCGCACAAACATGGCGCACACGCCCAGTCGAGGGCCCCGATCATGGGACCCGGTATTTTAGGTACAGCCTATCGCTATCGCCCCCGTGTTTTCCAGTAGCCACCCCCATCAGCGCCCTGCCGCCACGGCGGCGGAGCCCGCCCGCAGTTGCCACCAGCCCTCCAGGCTGTAGACGACCAATGCGGCCCAGATAAGCACGAAGCCTGCCAGACGTGACGGCTGCAGGGGCTCCTGGAACAGCCAGACGCCCAGCGCGAACTGCAGGCTGGGCGAGATGTACTGCAGGATGCCCAGCGTGGCCAGGGGCAGCCGGCGGGCACCGGCGGCAAACAGCAGCAGCGGGATGGCCGTGAGCGGCCCCGCCAGTGCCAGCCAGCCAACCGAGGCGACATCGCCCTGCACCAGCACGCCCTGCCCTTGCCAGGCCCACCAGGCCATGGCGCCGAAGGCCAGCGGCGCAAGCATCAGCGTCTCCAGGGTCAGCCCTTCCAGCGCACCCAGGGGCGCCAGCTTGCGCAGCAGGCCATAGACACCAAAAGTGAGCGCCAACACCAGCGCAATCCATGGCAGTCGGCCGGTCTGCACCGTGAGCCACAGCACGCCGGCAGCCGCCACGGCCAGCGCCAGCCACTGCCCGCGCCGGGGCCGCTCGTGCAAAAAGAAGAAACCCATGGCCACGTTCACCAGCGGCAGGATGAAGTAACCCAGGCTGGCATCCATCACATGCTGGTTCTGCACCGCCCACACATAGGTCAGCCAGTTGGATGAGAGCAGCAAGGCCGACAGCCCGAAGGCCAGCACTACCCTCGGCTGGCGCAGCAGCGCCGGCAACCAGGCCCACTGCCGGCGCAGGCCCAGCACCACCAGCAGGAACATGAGCGCCCAGGCAGTCCGGTGCACCACCACTTCGAGCGCCGGCACATCGGCCACCTGGCGGAAGTAAAGGGGCAAGAGGCCCCAGGCGACATAGGCCAGGCTGGCGTAGAGGATTCCGGTGTTCATGGGTCCATAAGGGCATCGGCACACGGCGCATCGTCGGGTGCACATGAAAAAAATCCCTGCACGCACGAGGCACTGCAGGGATGCGGGGCAGGCGCCGGGAGCGTCTGCCGGGGAATCTGCCAGGCGTCAGACGTTGAACAGGAAGTTCAGCACGTCGCCGTCCTTGACGACATATTCCTTGCCTTCGGCGCGCATCTTGCCCGCGTCCTTGGCACCCTGCTCGCCCTTGAGGGCGATGTAGTCGTCGAAGGCGATGGTCTGCGCGCGAATGAAGCCGCGCTCGAAGTCGCCGTGGATCACGCCGGCCGCCTGGGGCGCCGTGTCGCCGATGTGGATGGTCCAGGCGCGCACTTCCTTCACGCCGGCGGTGAAGTAGGTCTGCAGGCCCAGCAGCTTGAAGGCGCCGCGGATCAGGCGGGCCAGGCCCGGCTCGCTCTGGCCCATCTCGGCCAGGAACATGTCGCGGTCCTCGTCGCCCATCTCGGCCATCTCGGCTTCCATCTTGGCGCAGATGGCGACCACGGGGGCGTTCTGGCTGGCGGCGTATTCCTTGAGGCGATCCAGGAAGGGGTTGTTCTCGAAGCCGTCCTCGCTCACGTTGCCCACGAACATCGCGGGCTTGGCCGTGATCAGGCACAGGGACTTGAGCAGGGGCTGCTCTTCCTTGGTGATATCGACCGAGCGGGCGGGCTTGCCTTCGTTGAGGGCGGCCTGGATGCGCGTGAGCAGACTCACCAGCTTGGCAGCGTCCTTGTCGTTGCCCGACTTGGCGGCCTTGCTATAGCGGTTGAGCGCCTTGTCCACGGTGCCCATGTCGGCCAGGCACAGCTCGGTCTGGATGACTTCGATGTCCGAGATCGGGTCGACGCGGCCGGCCACGTGGATGACGTTGTCATCCTCGAAGCAGCGCACCACGTTGACGATGGCATCGGTCTCGCGGATGTGGGCCAGGAACTGGTTACCGAGGCCTTCGCCCTGGCTGGCACCCGCCACCAGGCCCGCGATGTCCACGAACTCGACAATGGCCGGCACGATGCGCTCGGGCGAAATGATCTGGGCCAGTTGGGCCAGACGCGGATCGGGCACCTCGACCACGCCCACGTTGGGTTCGATGGTGCAGAACGGGTAGTTCTCGGCGGCGATGCCGGCCTTGGTCAGCGCGTTGAAGAGGGTGGACTTGCCGACGTTGGGCAGGCCCACGATGCCGCATTGGAGGCTCATGGCAGGGCTTTCTGGAATTCGGGAGACAAACCCCGATTTTACGGGGCTGCCGCGCACCCTACCCGCAGCACCCCGGACAAGCCCTCAATCGAAGCGCAAATCGGCCGCCACGCGCTGGCCCACGCGCAGTATCTGGCCCGCACCCTGGCGCACGATGGCGTTCATGCCGAAGGTGATGGCGCCATGGAGGCGCTTGTCCTGGCGGTAGGCGCGCAGGGTGTCGCCCACCGCTGGCGTGCTCTCGGCCGTGGCCGGGTCGATGTCGGGGATGGGGCAGCGCGCGCAGGGCTTGACGGGCACGAGCTGCAGCTCGCCGCCCTCGGCGTCGATGCGGATCTGGTCCACCCGGTCTTCGTCGTGCGCCTCCACCCCTGCGAGCACCAGGTTGGGGCGAAAACGCTCGATGCCCACGGGCGCGTGGCCGGCGGCGGCCAGGCGCTCGTTGAGGCTGTCCATCGACGCCTCGCTGGCCACCAGCAGCGGAAAGCCGTCGGCGAACTGGTTGGGCACCTCCACGCCACCGGTCCAGTCCATGCTCGACAGGCGTTTCACTTCGGGGTCGAAGCGCACCAGGCGGCAGGGCGTGCCCAGGAAGTCGGTGAACCACTGGGCCGCCACGGGGCCCATGTCCCAGGCGGGCACGGTGTCGCGCCATACCGTCACGGTCATGGGCTCTTCCACCACGTCGATGCCCACGTGCAGGGCCAGCATGCCGGGGGCGCGCAGCACCATTTCCTCGGTCTTGAGCTGGGGGCGGATCAGCGCCATGCGCGGCAGCTCGCGCTGGGTGATGAACTGACCCTCTGGATCGACCAGCATCCACGCGCGGTCCAGGTCCAGGCCGGTCTCGGTGAGCAGGGCCTCGCGCACCTCGATGCCGGCGCAGGACTTGATGGGGTAGACAAACAGGCGGGCAATGGTGCCCGACAGGTCGGATTCGGTGCTGAAGCTCACGCGGCGGCGCTCCTGGAAAAGAACGGACAGGGAAAGGCCCCAATTTTGCACTGCCCCTGCAGGCAATGGAGCCGCTCCTACAATGGACCGCATGGCGCAAACCTTTGATATCTGTATTCGCGGCGCGGGCATCGTGGGCCGCACCCTGGCCCTGCTGCTGGCGCGCGAGCGGCTGCGGGTGGCCCTGGTGGCTGGCCCGGCCCCTGCGGCAGGTGCCACCTCGGACGTGCGGGCCTACGCCCTGAACAGTGCTTCGCGCAGCCTGCTGGAGGGCCTGCGCAGTTGGCCCGACGCAACACATGCCACGGCGGTCACGAGCATGCAGGTGGCGGGCGACCAGGGCGGCGCCGTGCGTTTCGACGCACAGGCCCAGGGGGTGGACGCCCTGGCCTGGATCGTGGACGTTCCGGCCCTGGAGACGCGCCTGGCCGAGGCCGTGCGCTACCAGCCCCAGGTGGAAACGCTCAGCGAGCCGGTGGACGCCGCGCTGACCGTGGTCTGCGAAGGCCGCGCCAGCCAGACACGCGCCGAGTTTAGGGTGGAATTCGAGGTCACCCCCTATGAGCAGCACGCCATTGCCACGCGCCTGACCTGCGCGCTGCCGCACGGCCAGGTGGCGCGCCAGTGGTTTTTGCCCGACGGCATCCTGGCCTTTTTGCCCCTGGGCGGGCCCGAAGGGAACTCCGTGGCGGTCGTGTGGTCTGTTCAGAAGGAGCAGGTGCCGGGTTTGCTGGCGCTGGCCCCCGAGGAATTCACAGAGCGGCTGGAAGCGGCGAGCCAGCGGGCGCTGGGCAGTCTGCAACTGGCGGGCGAACGCGCCTCCTGGCCGTTGCAGCAGGCCCGGGCCGACCGCTGGTGCGGTGCCCTGGCGCCCAAGGGCAAGCAGCAGCGCAGTTTTGTGCTGGCCGGCGATGCGGCGCACAACGTACACCCGCTGGCGGGCCAGGGGCTGAACCTGGGGCTGGCCGATGCCCAGGCACTGGCCGGGCTGCTGCACGGGCGGGACTACTGGCGCAGCGTGGCCGACACCAAGCTGCTGCGCCGCTATGAAAGGGAACGCAAGGCTGCGCTGCTGCCCATGGGGCTGGCCACCGACGGGCTGCAGCAGCTGTTCGCCCGCCAGGATGGCCCCTGGCAGGCGCTGCGCAACTGGGGCATGAAGGGCTTCGAGCGCAGCGGACCGATCAAGAATTTCGTGGCCCGCCAGGCCATGGGCATCCACTGACCCACTTACCGGCAACCAGGGGCTGCGCCCACATGCAGGCCCGCCAGACACCATTGAAGCGAGCAAGAACACCATGAAACTGATTTCCACCGTGCTGGCAGGCGCCGCGCTGGCCTTGCTGGGCCTGTCGGCCATTGCCCAGGAAGCGGCCATCCGCAAGGCCTTGGCCGAGCGCATTCCGCAGATGAAGCAGATCGACGAGGTCAGCCCCACGGCCATGCAGGGGCTGTACGAGGTGCGCATCGGCACCGACGTGTTCTACACCGATGCCAAGGGCAACTACCTGATCCAGGGCGAGCTGATCGACACCAAGGCGCGCCGCAACCTGACGGAAGACCGCATCGCCAAGATCACGGCCGTGGACTTCTCGGCCCTGCCGATCAAGGACGCCTTCACCATCGTTCGTGGCGACGGCAAGCGCAAGGTGGCGGTGTTCGAGGACCCCAACTGCGGCTACTGCAAGCGCTTCGAGCGCGACATGCAGAAGGTGGACAACGTGACCGTGTACCTGTTCCTGTACCCCATCCTGAGCCCCGACTCGGCCGAAAAATCGCGCAACATCTGGTGCGCCAAGGACAAGGTCGCCGCCTGGCAGGACATGATGGTGCGCGACAAGAACCCTGCGGCCGCGAGCTGCGACACGAACGCGCTGCAGCGCAACCTGGCGTTCGGCAAGAAACACAAGATCACCGGCACACCGACTTTGATCTTTGCCGATGGCATCCGCGTGCCGGGCGCCATCGGCGCGCAGGACGTGGAAAAGCGGCTGGCAGAAGCCGCCGCCGACACGCCCACCACGAACTGACAGACATCCGCGGGTCCGGTGCCCCGAGGTGCCAGGCCCCACGCCACGCAAAGCACCGCCCATGGCCACCCAGCGCACCGACGTTACCCACCCCGCCCCCGTTCACTACCGCATCGAGCCCGCCGACCTCAACGCCCACCTGTTCTCGGTCACCCTCACGGTGGCCGCGCCAGCTGAGCAGCAGGAGCTATCGCTGCCGGTATGGATACCGGGCAGCTACCTGGTGCGCGAATTTTCCAAGAACCTGCAGCAGCTGCAGGCCCGCCAGGGCCGGCGCAGCGTGCCGCTGACCCAACAGGAAAAGAACCGCTGGCAAGTGGAGTGCCGCCCCGGCCAGGCCCTGGTGCTGACCTACCAGGTCTGCGCCTACGACAACTCGGTGCGCACCGCGTGGCTGGATGCCGCGCGCGGCTTTTTCAACGGCACCAGCCTGTGCCTGCGCGTGCACGGCCAGGAGGACGGCGCGCACACACTGGAGGTGGCGAGCACCGCCGCCACCGCGCACTGGTCCGTCGCCACGGGGCTGGCGGCGCGCGCCACCGACAAGGCGGGCTTCGGCACCTATGCCGCCGCGCACTACGACGAGCTGGTGGACTGCCCGGTGGAGATGGGCACCTTCTGGAGCGGGCGTTTCACGGCCGGGGGCGTTGCACACCGTTTCGTCGTCGCGGGCGCCGCGCCCTCGTTCGATGGCAAGCGCCTGCTGGCCGATACGCAGAAGATCTGCGAGACGGCCATGGCCTTCTGGCACGGCGACAAGGGCAAGGCCCCGTTCAAGAGCTACCTGTTCATGCTCAACGCCGTGGGCGACAGCTACGGCGGGCTGGAGCACATCAACTCCACCGCACTGATCTGCGGGCGGCGCGACCTGCCGCGACAGGGCGAGGCGCGCGCAGGCGACGGCTACACCACGCTGCTGGGCCTGATCAGCCACGAGTATTTCCACACCTGGAACGTCAAGCGCCTGCGTCCGGCCGAGCTCACCCGCTACGACTACGGCCGCGAGAACTACACACAGCTGCTGTGGTTCTTCGAAGGCTTCACCAGCTACTACGACGACCTGCTGCTGCGCCGCGCCGGCCTGATCGACGACGCCACCTACCTCAAGCTGATCACCAAGACCGTCAACCAGGTGCTGCAGACCCCCGGGCGCCACGTGCAGACGGTGGCCCAGGCCAGCTTCGATGCCTGGGTCAAATACTACCGCCAGGACGAGAACACTGCCAACGGCACGGTGAGCTACTACACCAAGGGCTCGCTGGTGGGCCTGTGCCTGGACCTGGCCCTGCGCCGCGACGGCAAAACCACGCTGGACGAGGTGATGCGTGCGCTGTGGAAACACTGCAAAGGCGGCCCCATGGCGGAGGCCGACCTGCGCGCGGTGCTGCAGAAACTGGGGCACCGTTCGTTCGACAGCGAGATCGACGCCTGGGTGCACAGCACGGCCGAACTGCCGCTGGCCGAACTGCTGGCGGCCCACGGTGTGCTGCTCAAGGCCGAGCGACCGCAACTGGCCCAGCGCCTGGGCATGCGCGTGGCGGAAAACCACAGCGTGCAGATCAAGACCGTGCTGCGCGGCGGTGCCGCCGAAAAGGCCGGGCTTGCCGCCGGCGACGAGTGGCTGGGCGTGCTGGTGGATGGCCAGGGCTGGCGCGTGCAGAAGCTCGACGACGTGGCCTTCTATGCGGGCACCGAGCACAAGCTGGTGGCCGTGGTGGCGCGCGATGGCCGGCTGCTGCAACTGCCGCTGACCTTGCCACCCGATGCCGCCGACCGCAAGGGCGCCCCGCCCGACACCATCAGCCTGGGGGTGACCAACAGTACCGCCGTGGGCCGCTGGCTCGCTTAAGGCAGCGTCCACGGCTTGGGTATAGTCATCCGGCAGAGACCGAACAACACACCAACAACCACAGGAGATCCGATTCCATGGCCTACGAAACCATTGAAGTGCGCACCGAAGCCGAGAAGGTCGGCATCGTCACGCTCAACCGCCCCAAGCAGCTCAACGCGCTCAACGACCAGTTGATGAACGAGCTGGGCGAAGCCCTCAAGGCCTTCGATGCCGACGAGAAGATCGGCTGCATCATCGTCACCGGCAGCGAGCGCGCGTTCGCCGCAGGCGCCGACATCGGTGCCATGGCCAAGTACAGCTTTGCCGACACCTACAAGGGCGACTACATCACGCGCAACTGGGAGACCATCCGCTCCATCCGCAAGCCGGTGATCGCGGCGGTGAGCGGCTTTGCGCTGGGCGGCGGCTGCGAGCTGGCGATGATGTGCGACTTCATCATCGCCGCCGACAACGCCAAGTTCGGCCAGCCCGAGATCAAGCTCGGCGTGATCCCCGGCGCCGGTGGCACGCAGCGCCTGCCGCGCGCGGTAGGCAAGGCCAAGGCCATGGACATGGCCCTCACGGGCCGCATGATGGACGCCGCCGAAGCCGAGCGCGCCGGCCTGGTGAGCCGCATCGTGCCCTACGACAAGCTGGCCGACGAAGCCCTGGGCGCCGCCCTGGTCATCGCGGGCTTCTCGCAGATCGCCGTGATGGCCGCCAAGGAGTCGGTGAACCGTGCCTTCGAAGGCAGCCTGTCGGACGGCGTGATGTTCGAGCGCCGCCTGTTCCACGCCCTGTTCTCCACCCAGGACCAGAAGGAAGGCATGGACGCTTTCGTGAACAAACGCGCCGCGAACTTTACACACCAATAATTTTTGTTCTATAATTTCGGTCTGCGGTGGTATAGCTCAGTTGGTTAGAGCGCAGCATTCATAATGCTGATGTCGGTGGTTCAAGTCCACCTACCACCACCACATCCAAAAACCCGCTGCGCCCTGGCGCTGCGGGTTTTTTCTTGGGCCGGCGTTGTTTCGGCGCATGGTGTGCACGGTAAGGGCTTGTTCCAAAAGGCCTTTGCCAGCGCACCGGCCGGTAAAATCGCCTTCCCCACCTTGCTTCACAGCCTCTGGATACACACCATGAACCGCTGCACCCCTGCCCTGACTTTCCAAGCCCGCCAAGGCCGATCCCCGCTGCGCGCCCTGGCTGCCGCCGGCCTCGCCGCGCTGCTGTGCGCCGCCGCCCCGGTCCAGGCCCAGCAGGTGCCCGGCGGCATGGGCGAGATGCGCAACTTTCCCGATGCCTCGCTGCGCGGCAACCTGACCGTGCTGGCCGGATCCGAGGCCAAGCTCAATGGCAACTCCATCCGCATGGCGCCGGGCATGCGCCTGTTCACCCCGCAGAACACGCTGGTGATGCTGCACACCGTGCAGGGCCAGACCTTCAAGGTCAACTACTTGATCGAGAACAGCACGGGCATGCTGCTGTCCGCCTGGATCCTGACCCAGGGCGAGGTGGCCCAGCCACGCAAAGGTCCTGGGGACACGATCCAGTTCAACTTCCGCACCGACTCAGACCCGGTCAAGAAGTAAGCCCGGTCCCGGTGGGCCACGCGCGCGCCCACCACCCCACCCAAAGCGGCCGCCCCACGCGTGCCGCTGCATCCCCATTCGGACACGAGAATTGACTGCCATGGCCAAAAAAGTCTTCATCAAAACCTTCGGCTGCCAGATGAACGAGTACGACTCGGACAAGATGGCCGACGTGCTGCACGCCGCACAGGGCTACGAGCCCACGCAGAACGTGGACGAGGCCGACCTGATCCTGTTCAATACCTGCTCCGTGCGCGAAAAGGCGCAGGAGAAGGTGTTCAGCGACCTGGGCCGCATCAAGCACCTGAAGGCCCGCGGCGTGAAGATCGGTGTGGGCGGCTGCGTGGCCAGCCAGGAAGGCGCCGAGATCATCAAGCGCGCGCCCTACGTGGACGTGGTGTTCGGCCCCCAGACCCTGCACCGCCTGCCCGAACTGCTGAACCAGCGCGAGCGGCTGGACCGCCCGCAGGTGGACATCAGCTTTCCCGAGATCGAGAAGTTCGACCACCTGCCTCCGGCACGGGTCGAGGGCGCCAGCGCCTTCGTCTCCATCATGGAAGGCTGCAGCAAATACTGCAGCTACTGCGTGGTGCCCTATACGCGCGGCGAAGAGGTCAGCCGCCCGTTCGACGACGTGCTGGTGGAAGTGGCGGGCCTGGCCGACCAGGGCGTGAAAGAGATCACCCTGCTGGGCCAGAACGTGAACGCCTACCTGGGCAAGATGGGCGGCACCGCCGAGATCGCCGACTTCGCGCTGCTGCTCGAATATGTGGCCGAGATCCCCGGCATCGAGCGCATCCGCTACACCACCAGCCACCCCAATGAGTTCACGCCGCGCCTGATCGCAGCCTACGCCAGCATCCCCAAGCTGGCCAACCACCTGCACCTGCCGGTGCAGCACGGCAGCGACCGCATCCTGATGGCCATGAAGCGCGGCTACACGGCCATGGAATACAAGAGCACGGTGCGCAAGCTGCGCGCCATCCGCCCCGACCTGGCGATGAGCAGCGACTTCATCGTCGGCTTCCCCGGCGAGACCGAGGAAGACTTCGGCAAGATGATGAAGCTGATCGACGACATCCACTTCGACAACAGCTTCAGCTTCATCTTCAGCCCGCGCCCCGGCACACCCGCCGCCGGCCTGCACGACGACACGCCGCACGAGGTGAAGCTGCGCCGCCTGCAGCACTTGCAGTCGGTGATCAACGCCAACATCAAGTCCATCAGCGAAAGCCGCGTGGGCTCGGTGCAGCGCATCCTGGTGGAAGGCGCCTCCAAGCGCGACGCCAGCGAGCTCATGGGCCGCACCGAGTGCAACCGTGTGGTCAACTTCGTGGGCCAGCCGCGCCTGGTAGGCCAGATGGTGGACGTGACCATCACCGAGGCCAAGGCCTACACCTTGCGCGGCGAAGTCGTGGTGCAGGAAGCAGCCACTGCCTGAGCTGCGCGGCACACCCCACTCTCCATGGCCGAATCGAGCGCTGCACGCGTGAGTGAACCGGGCAGGAACCGCCTGCATGGCCTGTCTTTCCAGCAGTTGCTGCTGCTGGCCTTTTTGCTGATTGCCGGCCTGCTGGGCGCCAGCTCGCTCGGTGCCCTGTACACGCTGGAGCAGCTCATGGTGCAAAGCCGCGAGGGCGCCGTGCAGGCCACGCGCCTGAGCGCCGCTGCGCAGGCCCTGGGCCAGCGCGGCCAGACCATGGAACGGGCGGCGCGGCAGTCGCTGGTGCTGGGCGACGCGCAGTTGCGCCGGGGCTTTGACGACATCGCACGCGACGCCCAGCAGACCCTGCAGCAGTTGCAGGACGGCGGCCTGCCGGCCCGGCACGTGGCCCAGTGGCGCGCCCACCTGGCCACGGTGCAGTCGTTGATGGCGGCACCGGCCGCCGTGTCGCTGGAGAACGAACGCGCCGCAGCCGAGGAGTTCGCCGCGCTCGACACGCTGCACAACGCCATCGTGCAATCGGTGCAGGAGCTCAACGCCGAACGCAACAGCGCCCTGCAGGCCAAGGTCGACGCCAGCCGCCGCGAGGTCACGCACCAGGTGGTGGGCGTGATCGTGCTGGCGCTGGCTCTGGCGTTGTCGTTCGGCATCTGGCTGGCGCGGCCGTTCAAGCGGCTCGAAGGCGCCATCCGCCTCTTGGGCGAGAACGACCTGGAGCAACCCATCCAGATCAATGGCCCGGCCGACGTGCGCCGCGTGGGCCTGCAGCTCGAATGGCTGCGCCTGCGCCTGCTGGAACTCGACTCGGACAAGGCGCGCTTTTTGCGCCACGTATCGCACGAGCTCAAGACCCCGCTGGCCTCCATGCGCGAGGGCGTGGCCTTGCTGCAGGACGGCGTGACGGGCGAGCTCAATGCCGAGCAGCAGGAGGTGGCGCAGATCCTGCACCACAACACGATCGTGCTGCAAAACGAGATCGAGGCGCTGCTGCGCTTCAACGCCGCCGCCTTCGAGGCCCGGCAATTGCGCCGGCGCGACACCGACCTGATCGCGCTGCTGGAGGCGCAGGTCGAATCCCAGCGCCTGCAATGGCAGGCCCGCAGCCTGCGCGTGGTGGTGCAGGGCTCGCCCGTGTCGCTGGCCATCGACGGCGACAAGATCGCCTCGGCCATCGGCAACCTGCTGTCCAACGCCATCCGCTTCTCGCCCAAGCAGGGCACGGTGCGCCTGGCAGTGTCACGGGTGCCGGGCCGGGTGCGCATCGACGTCATCGACCAGGGCCCCGGCGTGGCTCCCGCCGACCGGCCCCATGTCTTCGAGCCCTTCTACCGCGGCGCCCGCCAGCCCGAAGATGCCGTGCGCGGCACCGGGGTAGGCCTGTCCATCGTTCAGGAATACATCGGCGCCCATGGCGGCCGGGTGGAACTGGTGGAAGATGGCGACCATTCCTTTTTTCGCATCGAATTGCCCCATGCCTCCTAGCCTGTTATCCACCCGTGCTGCGCGCCGCCACATCGGCGCACTGGTACTGGCGCCCACAGCGCTGCTGGCCGCCTGCATCAGCACCCCGCCTGCAGGCACGCCGCACGCCCCCGTGGCGGTGGTGGTGCCAGCCCCCCTGCCCGTGGCACCGCCCCCCGCCGAGCCCCCCCGGGAAACCGCGCCGCAGGCCATCGCGCCTGCGCCCGAATCTGCCCAGCTCACCCAGGCGCTGGCCTATGCCGACCGCGTGCAGCGCATGCCGCCTGCCGAGCTGACCCGTGAAATCGCCCGCCTGGGCGAGGCCGAGGACACGCTGGCCGCCAGCCCCCTGCACCTGGCGCTGGCCCTGGCCCAGACCCGCCAGCCCGTGGACACGGCCCGCGCCCTGGCGCAGGTGCAGCGCCTGCTGGGCCACAACGACACCGCCACGCAGCCCCTGCAACCCCTGGCTCGCCTGCTGGAAGCGCGGCTGCTGCAGCAGCGCCGGCTGGAAGAGCAACTGGAGCGGCAGGCACAGCAATTGCGCGATGCCCAGCGCCGCAACGACCAGCTCAACGAGCGGTTGGAGGCCGTGCGTGCCATCGAGCGCAGCATGACCGCCCGGCCACCCGCCCCCGCAGCCAGCGAGGTCCGCTGAAACCATGCCGCCCACCAGCAAGCCCGCCAGCGGCCGACAACGCATTCTGGTCGTCGATGACGATGCCGACATGTTGCGCCTGCTCTCGCTGCGCCTGAAGGCTGCGGACTACGAGGTGATTGCCGTGGGCTCTGCCGAAGCGGCACTGGCCCAGCTCGAAATGGCCCGGCCCCAGCTGGTGCTCAGCGACGTGCGGCTGCCGGGCAAGGATGGCCTGGCCCTGTTCGACGAGGTGCGCGAGCGCCACCCCTCGCTGCCCGTGATCCTGCTGACCGCGCACGGCACCATTCCCGATGCGGTGGAGGCCACTTCGCGCGGCGTGTTCACCTACCTGACCAAGCCATACGACGGCAAGGACCTGCTCGAAAAGATTGGCCAGGCCCTGGCGTTGAGCGCCCCGGTCGTGGCCCAGGCCCATGCCAACGAGGCCTGGCGCGCCGAGATCGTGAGCCGCTCCAACCGCATGACCGAGCTGCTGGCCGAGGCCTACATGGTCGCCCAGTCGGACGCCAGCGTGCTGCTGCTGGGCGACAGCGGCGCCGGCAAGGAACTGCTGGCCCAGGCCATCCACCGCGCCAGCCCGCGCGCGGCCAAGCCCTTCGTGGCGGTCAACTGCGGCGCCATCCCCGAGGCGCTGCTCGAATCCGAGCTGTTCGGCCACGTCAAGGGCGCCTTCACCGACGCGACCAGCAACCACAAGGGCCTGTTCCAGGCGGCCGAGGGCGGCACCCTGCTGCTCGATGAGATCGGCGACATGCCGCCCGCGCTGCAGGTCAAGCTGCTGCGCGTGCTGCAGGAGCGCGCCGTGCGGCCCGTGGGGTCGAGCCAGTCCACGCCCATCGACGTGCGCATCATCTCGGCCACCCACCGCGACCTAGAGGCCGCCATGGCCACGGCCCAGTTCCGCGAGGACCTGTACTACCGCCTCAACGTGGTGACGCTGGCGCTGCCCACGCTGGCCGAGCGGCGCGAGGACATTGCCCTGCTGGCCAACCACTTCCTGGACCGGCTGGCGCGCAAGTACGACAAGCGCCTGTCCGGCTTCGCGCCCGAGGCCCTCAAGGCCCTGACCACGGCGGCCTGGCCCGGCAATGTGCGCCAGCTGTTCAACGTGGTGGAGCAGGTGTGCGCCCTGTCCACCACGCCGCTGGTGCCGCTGACCCTGGTGCAGCGCGCGCTGCGCATCCCCTCGGCCCCGGTGCTGAGCTTTGCCGACGCGCGCCAGCGCTTCGAGCGCGAGTACCTGGTGGGCCTGCTCAAGATGACCGATGGCAACGTGGCCGACGCCGCGCGCCTGGCGCAACGCAACCGCACGGAGTTCTACCGGCTGCTGCAAAAGCATGCGCTGACCCCCGGCCATTTCAAGAGCGACGCCAGCCCGGACGAGGGCCTGCGAGATGACGTCGCCGATGAGCGACAAGAGTAAGTCGTTGATTTCAAAGGGATTGACCACCATCGGCCATCCCCCTGTCGCCATCCGGCGACAAAAAACGGCCTTTTGAGGTCATTTTGCTGCACTGCACACTTGCTTACAGGCGCGATCACCCCTAAGTCTTTGATATACAAGCATTTTTTCAAGCTGGCACAGGGTTTGCCCTATATGCCAGCATGGATGCTGTCTTTCCTTCTTTTTCACGCAGCTTGCGCCGCAGCGCTGCAGCCACGCTGGCGCTGTCCGCCCTGCTGGCGGCCAGCATGGCGCAGGCACAGGCGTTCGATTTCGAGAGCCTGACAAAGCTGGCGCGTGAGCGCGCCGACAAGCCTTTCGTTGCTGCCAGCGACAAGCTGCCCGCCGACCTGGCCCAGCTCAACTACGACCAGGTGCGCGACATCCGCTACAAGCCCGAGCGCGCTCTGTGGCGCGCCGAGAAGCTGCCCTTCGAGGCCATGTTCTTCCACCTGGGCCTGTACCAGACCCAGCCGGTGCGCATCCATGAAGTGACGCCTTCGGGCACGCGCGACATCCACTACAGCCGCGCCGACTTCGACTACGGCAAGAACACCGTGCAGCCCCAGGCGTGGGGTGACCTCGGTTTTGCGGGCTTTCGCCTGCACAACCACCTCAATTCGCCCGAGTACAAGGACGAGCTGGCCGTGTTCCAGGGCGCAAGCTACTTCCGCGCGCTGGGCGCCGGCCAGCAGTACGGCCTGTCGGCCCGCGGCCTGGCGATCGACACCGTGGGCGGCACGGGCGAGGAGTTTCCGCGCTTCACCGACTTCTGGCTGGTCAAGCCCGAGCCCCAAGGCAAGCAGGTCACGGTGTTTGCGCTGCTCGACTCGCCCCGCGCCACCGGTGCCTACCGCTTCGACATCACGCCGGGGCCGCAGACCGCGACCACCGTGCGCGCCCGGGTCTTCGTGCGCGGCAACGCGGCCAAGCCCATCGGCACGCTGGGCGTGGCGCCGCTGACCAGCATGTTCTTCTTTGGCGAGAACCAGCCGCGCAAGCAGGACTTCCGCCCCGAGGTGCACGACTCCGACGGCCTGATGGTCGCCACGGGCGAAGGCGAATGGCTGTGGCGCCCGCTGCAGAACCCGGGCAGCACCCTGGTGACCTCGTTCACCACCACCAACCCCAAGGGCTTCGGCCTGATGCAGCGCGACCGCCAGTGGGCCAGCTACGAGGACGTGGAAGCCCGATACGAGCGCCGTCCTAGCGCCTGGGTGCGCCCCTTGCACGACTGGGGCCCAGGACGGGTGGAACTGGTGCAGAACAACACGCCCGACGAAACGCACGACAACATCGTTGCGTACTGGGTTCCTGCCAAATTGCCAGCCCCCGGCACGCCGCTGGAGTTCTCGTACGAACTCGGCTGGCAGGGCGACGAACAGCAGCGCCCACCGGGCAGCTGGGTCACGCAGTCGCGCCGCGGCATGGGCTTTACCCAGCAAAGCGCGCAGGAGCTGCGCCAGCAGGTGCAGTACGTGGTCGATTTCAACGGCCCGGCGCTGGCCGCCCTGCCCGCCGATGCGGCCGTGAAGGCCGTCGTCACCGCCGACGCCAACGGCAAGGTTCTCGAAAACGCGGCCTACCGCAACCCTGCCACCGGGCAGTGGCGCATGACCGTGCGCGTACAGCGCCAGCAGGCCGATCGCCCGATCGAGCTGCGCGCCTTCCTTCAACACGACAACAACGCTGTGAGCGAAACATGGACGCACATCATTCTTCCCGAGTAAGCCCGTCAGAGCCCCTCGCCTCTGAAGACCGTGGTGCCCCTCGCACGCAGCGCAGCACGCTGCGCGAGGAGCGCCACCCCAACTCCGTGACCGCACCGCCGCTCCACCGCGGCTCAATGGTGCCGCTGCCCTGGCGCGGCTTCTGGAACAGCATCGGCACCGCGCTGCTGCTGCGCCTGACCGGCCGTCGCGGCAGCGCTCCACCGGCCACCCCGGCCGGCATGCAGCACGAGGCCTGGCAGGGCGCCGCCCAGCGCCGCCGCTGGACCTTTGCGCTGCTCACGGTGCTCAGCACCACGCTGGCCACTACCTTGTTCGCCGGTGTGCAGCCCGATTACGACAACGCCTGGCTGGGCTATGGCCAGATGGCGCTGTTCGCGCTGCTCTCGGCCTGGGTGGTCACCGGCTTCATGACCGGGATGATGGGTTTTTGGGTCATGCTGCGCGGCGACCGCCATGCACTGTCGGCCAAGAGCGTGGCATCCGCCCAACTCTCGCCTGAGGCGCGCACGGCCATCATCATGCCGATCTGCAACGAGGACGTGGCCACGGTGTTCGCCGGCCTGCGTGCCACCTGCGAGTCGGTCGCGGCCACGGGCCACGGCGCCACCTTCGACGTGTTCGTGCTGTCCGACAGCTACGACAAGGACATCGCCAAAGCCGAGCGTGCCGCCTGGGAGGACCTGCGCAGCGCGCTGGCCGAGCACGGCCAGCAGCCCCAGGTGCAGGTGTACTACCGCCTGCGCACGCGCCGCAGCCACCGCAAGGCGGGCAACGTGGCCGACTTCTGCCGCCGCTGGGGCAAGGACTACCGCTACATGGTGGTGCTCGATGCCGACAGCGTGATGAGCGGCGATTGCATCGTCTCCATGGCCAAGCTGATGGAGGCCAACCCCAGCGCCGGCATCATCCAGACCGCGACGCAGGCCATCGGCCACGTCACGCTGCACGCCCGTGCGCAGCAGTTCGCCTCGCGCGTCACCGGACGCCTGTTCACCCTGGGCATGCAGTATTGGCAGCTGGGCGAGTCGCACTACTGGGGCCACAACGCCATCATCCGCATGGAACCCTTCATGCAGCACTGCGCGCTGGCCCCCATCGCGGGCAAGGGCGGGCTGTCGGGCGGCATCATGTCGCACGACTTCGTCGAGGCCGCGCTGATGCGCCGCGCCGGCTACCACGTGTGGCTGGTGTCCGACCTGATCGGCAGCTACGAGCAGCAACCGCCGGACCTGCTGGCCGAGCTGCAGCGCGACCGCCGCTGGTGCCAGGGCAACCTGCAGAACGCCCGTCTGATGGCCGAGCCCGGCATCCATGCCGTGCACCGCTCGATGTTCGTGACCGGCGCCATGGCCTACCTGTCGGCACCGCTGTGGCTGGCCTTTCTGACGCTGGGCACGGCGCTGTGGCTGTCGGGTGCGCCCGTGGTGGCCAACTGGCACATTCTGCCGGCCGAGCTGCTGGGCCTGTGGGGCTGGACGGTGTCCATGCTGTTCCTGCCGCGCATCCTGGGCGTGACCGCGGTCTTCATGCGCAAGGAACAATCGCAGTACGGCGGCGGCTGGAGCCTCGTCAAGAGCGCGGTGGTCGAGAGCGTGCTGGCCATCCTGCAGGCGCCCGTGCGCATGCTGGCCCACTCGCTGTTCGTGCTGCTGGCCATCACCGGCCTGGAACTGCAATGGAAGTCGCCACCCCGCGAAGCCAATGCCGTGCCCTGGGGCCAGGCCACGCGCCAGCTCGCACCGATGACCGCCGTGATCGCCCTCCTGGCCCTGGGCGTGGCCTTCGTCGATGGCAGCGCCCTGCTGTGGCTGATGCCCGTGGGCCTGCCGCTGGCGCTGGCCATTCCGCTGGCGGTGCTGACCAGCCAGATCGCCCTGGGCAAGGCGATGCGTGCGCAGCGCCTGCTGCTGATCCCCGAGGAGTCGTGGTCGCCTCCCGTGCTGCGCCGCGCCTGGCTGCATGCCAGCCGCCTGGCACGGCCGGCGCTGCGGGCCGCAGCATGATCAAAGTGTGACATATGCCACACAAACAGGAGGCCGGTGCATGCACCGGCTTTTTGTCGTTTGCTACCCATTCGATAGCATGCAATTACCGGTGGCCATGAATGACAACGCAATCACAGGCATGGCCACTCACCCAAACAGGCGCTGGACTCGCCATGGCACTCCCTTACGATACGCACGCTTCGGAACCACCTGCGCGCCGCGCCCGGTGGCTCCCGATTCCTGCCTACCGTGGAAACACCATCGATGCCATCGCCTCTTGCCCCCCACGCCGCCACGCGGCGCTTCTTGCACGCCAGCGCCCTGGCCCTGGCCCTCGCAGCCGCCGGCTGTGCCGCACCCCCTGCCCAGGTGGCCGAGTCCCCCGTGCCCGCGCCCCAGGCCGCACCCGAGCCGCCACCCCCTGTCGAGCCGCCAGGCCGCATCATCTTTGCCGGCTTTGCGATGCACTCGCAGTCCAAGGCCTTCCGCAACGATGTGCAGCTGGCCGAGAAGCTGGTCAGCGAGATCGACCCCAACGCCCTGATGCTGCGGCTGGCCAACCAGGCCAAGGACCAGAGCGCCGACTGGCCGCAGGCCACGGCCGAGAACTTCGCGCTGGTGATGGCCAAGACGGCCGAGGTCGCGCGCCCGCGTGACCGCGTGCTGCTGTTCATCTCCACCCACGCCAACCCGGGACTGCTCAGCGTCAACGCGGGCGGCAAGAACCAGCAGCCCATCACGCCCAAGATCCTGAGCGATGCCCTGGCCCCTCTGGCCAAGGTGCCCACCCTGGTGGTGCTGTCCGCCTGCTACAGCGGTGCGTTCATCGAGCCGCTGAAGGCCCCGAACCGCGTGGTGCTGACCGCGACCGATGTGCGCAGCACCTCGTTCAAGTGCCAGTACACCGGCAACAACACCCCGTTCGCCGAGGCCCTGTTCGGCCAGGCGGGTGCCGAGAACCTGTCGATCACCGACTGGATGGGCGCAGCCCAGAAATCCATCGCCGCGCAGGAAAAGCGCCGCAAGCTGCCTGCGTCCAAGCCCCTGGCCTTCGTCGGCGACGAAGCCAAGGCCTGGGCCGGCCAACCGCTCAAGGACTGGCTGCAGGCGCCATAAGCGCCGTAAGCGCCGTAAGCGCCGTAAGCGCCGTAAGCGCCGTAAGCGCCCTCAGGCTGCCATGCCGGGCACACCACCCGGCCCTCCCGCCCCCTCCTTTTCGCCCCACACCATGCTGACTGCCACCGCACAGACCCTGCACATCCCCCCGCTGTCCGGCCCCTTGCTGGATGCCTACCTGGACGAAGCCGAGGCCCTGTTCGAGGCCAGTGAAGAAGATGAGAGCGGAGCAGACGGCCAGGGCGAGAGCGAGGAAGCCGGCCATGCCCGGCGCATGCAGGCCCTGGCCGACATGCTGGGACTGCAGCCCCTGCAGCCCGGATCGCTGGACGTGCTGCACCGCGTGCACCAACTGTGGATGCAGGCCGGCCAGCCGGCACAGGCCTTGCAGGCCATCGACAGCCATGCCGCCGCCCTGGTCGACGACCTGCCCGCCGCCGAGCGCCACCAGGCACAGGTGCACGCCGGCTTTGCCCGCACCCAGGCGCTGCGCGCCCTGCCCGAACAGGCTGCGCTGCTGCACCAGGCTCTGGACGGCATGGCGCGCCTGCTGGCTCAGCCGCCGCTGGACCAGCAGTCCGACCGGGCCTGGGAGCACCTGTCGGGCCAGGCCGAGCGCAGCAAGGACTACGGGGTGTGGCGCCGGTGTGCCCAGGCCCGCCATGCGCTGCAGGTGGTGCAGCCCGGGCGTACAGCCTACCGCGCCTGGGACGAAGCCGTGCTGGCCACGCGCCTGGCCGAAGTGGCCGCCGCCGAGGGCGATGCCAAGCAGGCGCAGCAGTTGGTGCAGCAGGCCATGGACCAGCTGCGCAATGCCGCGCCCGGACAGGACGTGGACCACGAGGACTGGCTGAAGCTGGGCGAGCAGTTCGTGGTGCTGGATCCGACTAGCATCGACACCATCGTGCAGCAGATCCGGGCGCGCATGCCGGCCGAGCTGTCCCGGCCGCTGCAGCGCGACGTCTCCGTGCGCCGCGCCCGCCTGCAGGCCCGGGCCCTGCAGCGCCAGGGCCGCCTCGACGAGGCCCTGGTCAAGGCCAGGCAGGGCCGCTTCGGCCTGACCGGCGACCAGGAAGACAGCTTCAGCATCTTCGTGCTCGACCTGCTGATCGAAGCCGGCCGACTGGACGACGCGGCACAACTGGCTTTCGAGAGCGCCAGCAGCCAGCGCCCCGGGTCGACGCAGCATGCCTGCACGGTCGCCCTTGCGCAGATGAAGGCGCACCTGGCCCGGGGCGCCACGCCCCACCCCGGCTGGCACCTGGCGCTGGCCAGCGCCGCCATGAACGACGCCGGCTGTGTGGAAGACCCCGAAGACCCCGCCGCCTTCATGGATCACCACCTCGCGCAGGTGCGCAGCGCCGTGCCGGAGCACCCGGCGCTGGCCTGCCTGGACGGGCTGCGCCTGTTTGCCGCTGGCGAACACGCGCGCGCCCTGCCGCTGTTGGAGACGGCAGCGCGCGAGCCCGCCATGGCCGCGCCCGACCTGCTGCAGGCGCTGTGGGTCAGCCGGGTCAAGGTGCATGGCGTCACCAAGGCGCTGCAACGGCCGTTTGCGGCCTCGCCCGCAGCCAGCTGGTGCTACAACCTCGGCGTATGGCTGGACTTCAACCTGCAGCAGGCCTGCGGCGCCAGCGACGACGGGAACTGGCCCGAGCAGGACATCGATGCCCTCAAGGCGCGCTACTACGAGGCGGCCGTGGTGCATTTCGATGCCTTCTTCGCCACCGGCGAAGGCTGGTTCCGCGATGGCGACGTGCACGTCTACTCCATGCTGTGCAACAACCTGGCCATCTACTACCGCTGGAACCTCAAGGAGTACGACAAGGCCATCGAACTGCACCACAAGGGCCTGGCCACCAGCCCCTTTGCGGAGCACCACAACGGCCTCGTGTCCTGCTATTCGGCGTCGGAACGCAAGGCCGAGCTCATCGCGGCGGCCGACCAGCTGTGGCACTACGCGCTGGACCATGGCTACGGGCGCCACGATCCCACGGACTACTTCAAGCGCGTGTGCCGCGCGCTCTACGAACTGGACCGCGACAATGAAATCGACATCTGGCTGCAGCGCCTGGATGAATGGTGGAACGGTCTCGACCGCGATGACCAGGCCGAGAACGAGGACGACTACCTCGGCGCCCTGCTGGTCATGCTGCGCAACCTGGCGTGGTCGCAGCCGGCCGACGCCCTGGCGCGGCTCGAGCAGGTGATGCCACGCGTGCTGGCCAATGCCCTGCCCGGCGTGCGGCGCGTGGCCGGCAACGTGTACGAGAACACCAAGCAGTACGAACGTGCCATGGCGCTCTACCAGGAGTCGCTCAAAATGGTGCGCCCGGGCGACGAGAGCGATGCCGAGCAGGCCGGCTACGCGCGCGACGACATCGCCAGCTGCAAGAAGGCCATGGCCGCCGGCAAGCCCTGGTGGAAGCTCTGGTAATGGCGCCCGGCGCCGCCGCACGCGGCACCTATGGCGCGCGCGACGTGGTCAACGCGCCGGCCATCCGCAGCGCCATCGAGCGGCGCAGCCAGGAGCGCAACGACCCGGAGGAGGTGCGTGCCTGGCTGGCCAACCACTTCTACCGGCATGTGGTGGGCAACCTGCAGGCCCCGGCGCCGGTGCTGCAGGCCGTCACGCAGCGCGGGCAGGCGCAGGCCCTGCTCAGGCCGGCGCCCGTGCCGGCCTGGGCGCTGGCCCGGCTGGGCGACGCCCCTGCGCGCCATGCGCCCGGGCCGGAAGCCCCGCTGTGGTGGATCGACCCCGAGGCCGATGCGGTGCTGGCGCTGGAGGCCCGGCTTGTGGAGTTCCTGCTGTCGCGCGACGGCACGGCGCTGCAAGGCAAGCTGCAGCGCGTGACCGCCCCGCAGGCGCTGGCCCTGTGGGCCGAAGAACATGCGGCCTACGAGGCCAAGGCCGCCGCCGGCTGGCGCGAGCACCAGAGCGAGGCCGTGGCGCTGGCATGGCAGGGCGAGCAGGGCCATTTCATCGAGTTTCGGCCGGACAGCGCGCACCTGCGCGCGGAGATGGCCTATGAAAGCCAGATGATGCGCCACTGCCTTGGCCAGTTCGCCAGCCGGCGCAGCCTGGCCGGCGGCTATGGCGAGCATTACGCCAAGGCCTGCGAAGAGGGGCGCATGCGCCTGTTTTCCTACCGCACGGCCAGCCACGTGCCGCACATCACCATCAGCGCCCATGTGCGCGAAGACGGCCGCCTGGCCATCGACCAGATCAAGGGCAGGCAGAACCGCCCACCCATCGAGCGCTACCAGGGCGAGGTGCTGGCGCTGCTCAACCAGTTGGCCACCTGCGAGGACGCGCCGCCCGATGCGCTGCAGATGGGCATCGTGCGCGCATCGCAGTGCTGGTGCGCCGTGCGCGACGTGGCGCTGGAAGCGGACCAGCTGCGCCTGGTGCAGGCCCGGCCCGCACTGGTGCGCGAGCTGCCCGCCCCATCGCCGCTGGTGCAGTGGCTGGTGGCCGCACGCGACCCGGCGCTGCTGCAGGGCCTGCCGCTGGCGGCCTCCGTGGCGGCGGCACTGGACGCAGCGGGCCTGCAGGCCACGGAGCGCACGCCATGATCGCCTGGCTGGGGTTCGCGCTGGGGTTGTGCCTCATGGCCTGGCTCGCCTGGCGGCTGCTGCTGTGGGTGCTGGGGCCGTTCCTGCGCTGGTACGGGCGCCCGCGCCTGCGCCGGCAGTATGTGCTGGACGCGCACTGGAGCTGGACCCTGGCCCTGGCCGACCCCATGGCCTTCGCGCGCATCCACGGCGGCTTTGCCGATGCGCGCATGCCGCGCCTGGCCGAGCCGCTGCAGCAATCCCTGCGCCCGGCCCTGCTGCACCTGCTGGGCCTGCGCAGCGACATGGCGGACGAGCAGGTCCGCGCCGCCCTGCCCGGGCACCTGCGCGAGCGCTGGTTCCGCATGGGCCTGGACGCCCTGCGCCCCGACGATGTCCCACGCGACGCCATGGCCCTGGCCTGCGCGCGTGTGGCCTTCGCCACCCGCACTGCGGCCCTGCTGGGCTGGCTGGACGAGGCCACGCAGTGGCAGATCCTGCACCACAACGCGCAGCGCGCGGCTGACTGCTTTCAGGGCTGGCAGGATTTCGGCACCGCCTGCGCGCGCGGCCGCCGCCAATGGGTGGCCCATTCGCGCGCCGACAGCCTTGGGGTGGCATTCACCGAAGACGACGTGGCGCAATGGGTGGCCAACCGCGACCACCCCTGGCACTGGCTGCCCTGGCCATTGCCGCCACCGCCCACGAAAAAGCCCTGAAGAGCGCTGCCTGCGCTCATTCAGGGCTGTGGGTGATGGAAGGCCAGGTTCAGAACGGCATTTTTGGCATGCCACCGCCGCCCAGGCCCTTCATGCCGCCCATCTTCTTCATCATCTTCATCAGGCCGCCGCCCTTCATCTTCTTCATCATGTCCTGCATCTGCTCGAATTCCTTGAGCAGGCGATTCACCTCCTGGACATGCACGCCGGCACCGCCCGCGATGCGCTTCTTGCGCGTGGCCTTGATGAGCTCGGGCTTGCGGCGCTCCAGCGGGGTCATGCTCTGGATGATGCCTTCCTTGCGCTTGATGTCCTTCTCGGCCTTGTCCATGTCCACGGCGCCAGCCTTGGCGGTGAACTGGGCCGGCAGCTTGTCCATGAGGCTCGACAGCCCGCCCATCTGCTTCATCTGCTGAAGCTGCGACAAAAAGTCGTTGAGGTCGAAGCCGTCACCGCTCTTGACCTTGGCAGCGAGCTTTTGCGCCGCCTCGATGTCCACGCCGGCCGTGACCTGCTCCACCAGGGCCACGATGTCGCCCATGCCCAGGATGCGGCCGGCATGGCGCTCGGCGTCGAAGACCTCCAGGCCGTCGAGCTTTTCGGAGACACCGGCGAACTTGATCGGCGCGCCGGTGATCTGGCGCACCGACAGCGCGGCACCGCCGCGCGAGTCGCCGTCGAGCTTGGTCAGCACGATGCCGGTGAGCGGCAGTGCTTCCTTGAAGGCTTTGGCCGTGTTGATCGCATCCTGGCCCTGCATGGCATCGACCACGAACAGGGTTTCTACCGGGTTCAGCGCGGCATGCAGGTCCTTGATTTCCTTCATCAGCACTTCGTCGATGGCCAGGCGGCCGGCCGTGTCGACCAGCAGCACGTCGAAGTAGTGCTTCTTGGCGTAATCGAGCGCGGCCAGGCCGATATCGAGCGGCTTCTGGTCGGGGGTGCTCGGGAACCACTCGGCGCCAGCCTGCTTGGTCACCGTCTTGAGCTGCTCAATGGCGGCCGGGCGGTAGACGTCGCCCGAGACGGTAAGCACCTTCTTCTTGCGCTTTTCGATCAGGTGCTTGGCCAGCTTGGCCGTGGTGGTGGTCTTGCCGGCCCCCTGCAGGCCGGCCATCAGGATCACGGCGGGTGGCTGGGCGGCCAGGTTGATGTCGGAAATGCCCTCGCCCATGGTGGCGGCAAGTTCGCGGTTGACGATGGAGACCAGGGTCTGGCCCGGCTTGAGCGAGCCCAGCACCTCCTGGCCCAGGGCCTTTTCCTTGACGCGGGCAATGAAATCACGCACGACGGGCAGGGCCACGTCGGCTTCGAGCAGGGCCATGCGCACCTCGCGCAGCATGTCCTGCACGTTGGATTCGGTGATGCGGGCCTGGCCGCGCATCTCCTTGACGAGGCGCGTGAGTTTGTCGGTAAGGGCGGAGGCCATAGGGATTGTTCCGGGTTTGCCTGCGGTGCGAGTGCATGCAGGCCCGCCAGGGCGCGGGCGGTGAGGCGAAAGACAACTAAACTGTGAACCATGATTTTACCCAGTGCTTCTCCCCTGGGCTGGCTGCTCGCGCTTGCCGCAGCGGCAGCCTATGCCATGCCGGCTGCCGCAGCGTCGCGCCTGGGGGCTGCGGGCATGCGCAACGCCCTGCTGGTCGCATGGTTGCTGCATGGCGCCACGCTGGTGCTGGGGCTGTGGAGCGAGGCGCCGCGCTTCGGCTTCGCGCCGGCGCTGTCGATGACGGCCTGGCTGGTGCTTACGGTGTACGCGGTCGAAAAGCAGCTGTTTCCGCAGATGCAGGCGCGCTGGGTGCTGGCAGCGCTGGGCGCGGCGGCCATCGTGCTCGCCATGGTGTTCCCGGGCCAGCCACTGCACGTGTCGGCCTCGGCCTGGCTGCCGCTGCACCTGGCCCTGGGCATTGCCTGCTACGGCCTGTTCGGCGCGGCGGTGGTCCATGCCTGGCTGATGACACGGGCCGAGCGCCACATCCGCCAGGCCGAAGACCCGCACAGCGGCATTCCGCTGCTCACACTGGAACGCCTGACCTTCCGCTTCGTGACGGCCGGCTTCGTGCTGCTCACCGCCACGCTGCTGGCCGGCTGGCTGTTTGGCGATGCGCTCTATGGCCGCGCCTGGCGCTGGGACCACAAGGCGATCTTCTCGCTGATGGCCTGGATCACGTTTGCCACGCTGCTGCTGGGCCGCGCACGCTTTGGCTGGCGCGGCCGCACCGCCGTGGGCGTTCTGTATGCCGGTGCAGGGCTGCTGTTGCTGGCCTATGTGGGCTCGCGCTTCGTGCTCGAAGTCATCCTGGGCCGCAGCGCATGAAGTACCTCGTTCTGCTGGTGGTGCTGGTGGTGGCCATCGGCATCTGGCGCAGCAACCGCGCCGCACCCAAGCCCCCCCAGCCCGGCAAGTCCCGCCCCCCGGCGCTGCCCCAGGACATGGTGGCCTGCGCGCACTGCGGCGTGCATGTGCCGCATGCCGACGCGCAGATCCAAGGCGACCTCGCCTACTGCAGTCTGGAGCACCAGCGCCTTGGCAAGCCCTGAGCCGACCATGGCGGACAACGTGTCGGGCAACAACTTGCTCGTGACGGTGGACGCGCCGTTCCTGCGCCTGTGGAAGGGCTTCCTGACCGCCCGGGTGATGGTCGCCATCGCCCTGGTGCTGCTGCAGACGCTCGGGCAGGCGGTCAATCAGGTGCTGGACCCCGCCGCACTGTCGGTCTCGGTGGCCTACCTCGTTGCCACCCTCCTGATGCGCATCCTGGCGCGCCACCGGCCGCCATCGCCGGGCACGGGCATGCAATGGCTGCCGTCCATCGGCGTCGATCTGGCGATGGTCTGCGCCCTGCAACTGCTGCACTCGGGCGCCTTGAATTACACCCCGCTCTTCGGCCTGCCGATCCTGATGGCGGCCGTGCTGGGCACGCTCACGTTGGCATTGGGCACCACGGCGGGTGTCACCCTGCTGCTGCTGGGTCTGGCGTGGCTGGGCTCGCGCTCCGGCGTCGACGACCCGCAGCGCTACCTGCAGAGCGCCCTCACGGGCACCGGTTACTTCATCGTCTCCTACCTGGTGCACCAGCTCGCCACGCGCCTGGCGCGCGAACAGGAAGTGGCCCAGCAAAGCCAGATGATGGCGCGCGTGCAGACGCAGGTGAGCGCCCTGGTGATCCAGAACCTCACCGACGGCGTGCTCGTCGTGGACGAGAACGACGTCGTGCGCACCGCCAACCCGGCCGCGCTGCAATTGCTCGGGCAACCGCCGCTGCCGCCGCTGCCCTTTTCGCTGACGCATGCGGCCGCATGGGATCCGCTGGTGAAGCTGGCACGCCGCACCTTTCGCCAGGAGCAACCCCAGACCGCCGATGCGGACCTGCTGCACCCCGGCGAGAGCCCCACCGGGCTGCATGTGCGCACCTGGCTGACCTCTTCGCGCACACCGGCCCGCGAGGCCGGCAGCGAGCGGCTGTGCGTGATGTTCCTGCACGACCTGCGCGAGATGCAGGCGCGCCTGCGCACCGAGAAGCTGGCCGCGATGGGCCGCATGTCGGCCGCCGTGGCGCACGAGATCCGCAACCCCCTGGCGGCCATCGTCCAGGCCAATGCCCTGCTGGAAGAAGACCTGACGGACCCCGGCCAGAAACGCCTGGCGCACATGGTGCAGCAAAACGCCGACCGCCTGGCACGCATTGCCGAGGAGGTGCTGGACATTGCCCGCGTGCAGCACCAGATCAGCCAGTCGCCGGCCTCCACCCTGCACCTGGACAGCGCCGTGGCCCAGATCTGGAGCGACTGGCAGGGGCAGGAGACGGAAAAACGGCGCGGCCTGATCGCGCTGAGCGCCGGCGATGCGCAGGTGGAATTCGACACCGAGCACCTGCGCCGCGTGCTGGTGAACCTGCTGGACAATGCCCTGCGCTACATGGGCCCGGAGCCCGATTCGCTGTGCATCACCACGCGCACCACCATCACGGGCCAGGTCAGCCTGCAGGTCTGGAGCGATGGCGCCCCCATGGACAAGTCCGTGGAGCGCCACCTGTTCGAGCCGTTCTTTTCGTCCGAAAGCCGCTCCAGCGGCCTGGGCCTGTACATCTGCCGCGAACTGTGCCAGCGCCACGGCGCCTCCATCGGCTACCAGCGCGTGGTGCGCCTGACCCAGCGCGGCGACACCGGCGGCAATGCCTTTACAGTCGGCTTTCGGCGCACCACCCGGCCCGCCGAGCCCACCTC
Organism: Acidovorax sp. A1169; assembly: GCF_030704685.1. GTDB lineage: Bacteria > Pseudomonadota > Gammaproteobacteria > Burkholderiales > Burkholderiaceae_C > Acidovorax. Next base: position 208,346 of record NZ_JAUZDX010000002.1, on the reverse strand, counting down.
CCTGTTCGACACGATTGTTGTCTAAAGCTCCATGAACGCCCCTGCTGCCTCCATCCTCGTCGTGGACGACGAGCCCGACCTGCGCACGCTCTACGAGCTCACGCTGCTGCGCGAGGGCTACCGCGTGGAGACCGCTGCCAGCGTGCAGGAGGCGCGCGAGCAGCTCAAGGCCCACCGCTTCGACGCGGTGATCACCGACATGCGCCTGCCCGACGGTTTTGGCATGGAGCTGCTGCAGGACCTGCGCGACCAGCAGCGCAAGGAGCGCTGCGTGGTGATGACGGCCTATGGCTCGGCCGAAAACGCCGTGGAAGCCCTGCGCGCAGGCGCCTTCGACTACCTGACCAAGCCGGTAGACCTGAAACAGTTCCGCTCCGTGGTGGCCTCGGCCATCCAGGGCACGGGCGGGGTGCCAGCGCCCCGCGCGGCACGCACCCCGGGCGGGCGCCAGAGCGGCACGGTCGATGCGCAGGCCTCTTCGTCGGCGCTGGACCGGCTGGTCGGCGAGTCAGCCGCCATGCGCAACGTCAAGCAGCGCGTGGCCAAGGTGGCGCGCGGCATGGCGCCGGTGCTGATCCACGGCGAATCGGGCACCGGCAAGGAGTTGGTCGCCCAGGCGCTGCACGCCAGCAGCCAGCGCGCAGACGGCCCCTGGGTGGCCGTGAACTGCGGCGCCATCCCCGAAAACCTGCTCGAGGCCGAGTTCTTCGGTGCCCGCAAGGGCTCCTACACCGGTGCCAGCCAGGACCGCGATGGCTACTTCCAGGCGGCACGCGGGGGCACCCTGTTCCTCGACGAGATCGGCGACCTGCCGCTGGCCATGCAGTCGAAGCTGCTGCGCGCCATCCAGGAACGCAGCGTGCGCGCCCTGGGCTCCACCCAGGAAGAGACGGTAGATGTGCGCATCGTCAGCGCCACGCACCGCGACCTGGCGGCCGACGTGCAGACCGGCCGCTTCCGCCAGGATCTGTACTACCGCCTCAACGTGATCGAGGTCGTGATCCCGCCGCTGCGCGAGCGGCGCGAGGACCTGCCCGCCCTGTGCCGGGCCCTGCTCGCACGCATCGCGCAAGAGTCGGGCATGCCCGTGCCGGCACTCACCGAGCAGGCCATACAGGCGATTGCCGCCCACCCGCTCACCGGCAACGTGCGCGAACTCGAAAACCTGCTGCACCGCGCCGTGGCCCTGAGCGAGGGGGACGAGCTGCACGTGGACGGCGTGGCACCGCCTGCGGGGGGCTTTCCGGCCGCCGCGGGCAGCGCAAGCCCGGCCCCCGCGCAGGCTTCAGACGCTGCGGCTTTCAACCCCGTCGCCGTGCCGGACACGCTGCAGGCGGAGGACGCATCGTCGCCCCGCCCGGCCCTGGGCGGGGCGCCCGGCTCCCCCATGCCAGGCGCCAGCACGCCCCTGCCCAGCGACCTGCAGGCCTGGCTGGACCAGCAGGAGCGCGACATCCTGGTGCGTGCACTGCGCGAGGCGGGGTTCAACCGCACGGCCACGGCGGCACGCCTGGGCATCAGCCTGCGCCAGATCCGCTACCGCATTGCGCGCCTGAACATCGCTGTGCCCAACGACCAGGATGCCCATGACGACATCGGCTGAGGGGCCGGACGCCGACGGTTCCCCCTGGGACCAGGGCTGGCACCGCTCGGCCGTGCGCCAGCCCTCGCCCAACTTCGGTCCGCGCCCTCCCACAGCGCAGATCGACCTGATCGTGCTGCACTCCATCAGCCTGCCGCCGGGCGAGTACGGGGGCCCGGCCGTGCGCCAGCTCTTCACCAATACGCTCGACTGGGACGCACACCCTTATTACCAGGGCATCCGTGGCCTCACGGTGTCCGCGCACTTTGTCATCGACCGCACCGGAGTGCTCTGGCAGTTCGTGGACTGCGACCAGCGCGCCTGGCATGCGGGGCCCTCGGCCTACCGGGGCCGCGCGCAATGCAACGACGACTCCATCGGCATCGAGCTCGAAGGCCTGGAGGGCGAGCGCTTCGAGACCGCCCAGTACGCCACGCTGGCCTGGCTGTGCCGTGACATTGCACGGCGCTATCCCGTCGCCCACCTGGCTGGCCACGAGCACATTGCCCCAGGGCGCAAGCGCGACCCGGGTGCAGGCTTCGACTGGGCGGGCCTGCAGCAGTCGCTGGCCTGGCCGCCGGAGTGCTTTCCGGTCGACACGCGGCCGGCCTCCACCCCCAGCGCCTGACCCCACGCACCGGGCCGGTGCGCGCAGGCCGCAGCATCCGCAGCGGATGTCGCAACAGCACGTCACATCACCGCCGCAGCAAAAATATTTTTTGCTGCAAATGCACAAACCGGTCGCTTCAATCTGCACGCGGTCTGCCATGCAAAACCGGGCCGCATCACGCGCCACTGCGTGGTTTTCACAGCCATCCATCGGACACAAGGCACATGTACGACAGGCCCCATAGGCCGATGCGGCGTGGGGGAAACATGCTGTTTCGGAATTTGGCGTCCCTGGCGGCGGTACACTACCGGTAGCGTATTGAACGCAACTGACACACCATATATAGTGTGCGACAGGCCAGAAACTGGCGCACCACTTCTCCCTCGCGGCGGCACTGCCACCCGCCTGCACATTCCAGACAGCACCCAAAAAGAGGACACCCATGCACGCTGCTTTGAACACGCCTTCATCCACCACCCGCCCCGCATCCCAGGATGCGCCCGAGGCATCTTCTGCTGCACCAGAGGGAGCGAAAACGTACTCCCATTACCAGATCATCCGCCGCAATGGCGCCGTGGTCCCGTTCGAGCCGCAGAAGATTGCCGTGGCGATGATGAAGGCGTTTCTGGGAGTGCACGGCACCCAGGGTGCGGCATCGGCCAGCGTGCGCGAAGTGGTGGACTCGCTGACCCAGAACGTCGCCCGCGCCCTGGCGCGCTCGCGTCCTGGCGGCGGCACCTTCCATATTGAAGACGTGCAGGACCAGGTGGAACTGGTGCTGATGCGCGGCGGCCACCACGAGGTGGCCCGCGCCTACGTGCTGTACCGCGAAAGCCGCACCCAGGAGCGTGCCCGCCACGTCGAGCAGGAAGCGGCTGCCGCGCCCGTCCCCGCACTGCACGTGCTGGACGGCGACAAGCGCGTGGTGCTGGACCTGGTGCGCCTGCGTGGCCTGATCGAGTCGGCCTGCGTGAACCTGGGCGCGGACATCTCGGCCCAGCCCATCGTGGCTGAGACCATGCGCAACCTGTACGACGGCGTCCCGATGGACGAGGTCTACAAGGCCTCCATCCTGGCAGCCCGCACGCTGATCGAAAAGGACCCCGACTACACCTACGCCACCGCACGCCTGCTGCTGCACACCATCGTGCGCGAAGTGCTGGGCCGTGAAGTCACCCAGGACGACATGGGCCAGAGCTACGTCGACTACTTCCCGCAGTTCATCCAGAAGGGTGTGGACAACGAGCTGCTGGACCCGCGCCTGCTGACGTTCGATCTGGCCCGCCTGGGCGCCGCCCTCAACGCCGACCGCGACCTGCAGTTCGACTACCTGGGCCTGCAGACGCTGTACGACCGCTACTTCCTGCACGTGCGCAAGACCCGCATCGAGCTGCCCCAGTGCTTCTTCATGCGCGTGGCCATGGGCCTGTCGCTCAATGAATCCGACCGCGAAGCCCGCGCCATCGAGTTCTACGAGATCCTCTCGAGCTTCGACTTCATGTCCAGCACGCCCACGCTGTTCAACAGCGGCACGCTGCGCTCGCAGCTGTCCTCGTGCTACCTGACCACGGTGCCCGACCACCTGGAAGGCATCTACGACTCCATCAAGGAAAACGCCCTGCTGTCCAAGTTTGCCGGCGGCCTGGGCAACGACTGGACCCGCGTGCGCGCCCTGGGCTCGCACATCAAGGGCACGAACGGCGAATCGCAGGGCGTGGTGCCCTTCCTGAAGGTGGTCAACGACACGGCCGTGGCCGTGAACCAGGGCGGCAAGCGAAAGGGCGCCGTCTGCACCTACCTGGAAACCTGGCACTTGGACATCGAAGAGTTCTTGGAACTGCGCAAGAACACCGGCGATGACCGCCGCCGCACGCACGACATGAACACGGCCAACTGGATCCCCGACCTGTTCATGCGCCGCGTGATGGAAAAGGGCACCTGGACCCTGTTCTCGCCCTCCGACGTGCCCGACCTGCACGACCTGTTCGGCACCGCCTTCGAGAAGGCCTACGTGGCCTACGAACAGAAGGCCGCGCGCGGCGAGATCAAGCCCTCCAAGACGGTACAGGCCACCGATATGTGGCGCAAGATGCTGACCATGCTGTTCGAGACCGGCCATCCCTGGATCACCTTCAAGGATGCCTGCAACGTGCGCTCGCCCCAGCAGCACGCCGGCGTGGTGCACTCGTCCAACCTGTGCACCGAGATCACGCTGAACACCAGCGACACCGAGACCGCGGTCTGCAACCTGGGCTCCGTGAACCTGCTGCAGCACTTGAAGGACGGCCAGATCGACCACGCCAAGCTGCGCAAGACCATCACCGTGGCCATGCGCATGCTGGACAACGTGATCGACATCAACTACTACGCGGTCACCAAGGCCCGCGACTCCAACCTGCGCCACCGCCCCGTGGGCCTGGGCCTGATGGCCTTCCAGGACAGCCTGTACGAGCTGCGCATTCCCTACGCCTCGCAAGCGGCCGTGGAATTTGCCGACCGGTCGATGGAAGCCATCTGCTACTACGCCTACTGGGCCTCGACCGAGCTGGCCCGCGAACGCGGCCAGTACGAGAGCTACAAGGGCTCGCTGTGGGACCAGGGCATCCTGCCCCTGGACACGCTAGACATGCTGGCCACGGCACGCGGCGGCTACGTCGAGGTGGACCGCTCGGCCACCCTCGACTGGGATGCCCTGCGCAAGAAGATCGTTCAGGACGGCATGCGCAACTCCAACTGCGTCGCCATCGCCCCTACGGCCACCATCTCCAACATCATTGGCGTGGACGCATCGATCGAGCCTTCGTTCGGCAACCTGTCGGTCAAGTCCAACCTGTCGGGCGAGTTCACCGTGATCAACGGCGGCCTGGTGCGCGACCTCAAGCGCCTGGGCCTGTGGGACGACGTGATGATCATGGACCTCAAGCACTTCAAGGGATCGCTGCACCCCATCGACCGCGTGCCGGCCGACATCAAGGCGCTGTACTCCACGGCCTTCGAAGTCGATTCGCAATGGCTGGTGGAGGCCGCATCGCGCCGCCAGAAGTGGATCGACCAGGCCCAGAGCCTGAACATCTACATGGCCGGCGCATCGGGCAAGAAGCTCGACGACACCTACAAGCTGGCCTGGCTGCGTGGCCTCAAGACCACCTACTATCTGCGCACGCAAAGCGCCACGCACGTGGAGATGAGCACCGTGAACACGCGCCAGCTCAACTCCGTGTCGTCGGGCAGCGATGCGGGCTCTGCGCAGGCCGCACCCGCCAAGCCCAGCGCGATGGAAATTGCTGCTGCAGCCGCTGCCGCGCAGGCCGCTGCGCTGCCTGCCACCGACGTCAAGTTCTGCGCCATCGATGATCCAACCTGCGAGGCTTGCCAGTAAGGCCTCATGAAGCGGCGCGCATGCAGACCCATGCACGCCGCTTCGGTGCTGTGAAGCAACAAAACGTTGCTGCGCAACGCTGCAGTGCTTTCCTTTTTGCAGCACTGCTTTCATAATCCGAACACTGGAAAATCTATGTTGTCCTGGGACGAAGAAGTCAAGCCCTCATCGCAAAATCAACTGGACGGTGGACTGCACAAAAGCCACCCGGCGGAACAGCCGCCTCTGTCTTTCCAGACCCCCTCCCTGCAAGAAGTGCATGCGTCGATGACGGCATCCGCAGCACAGCAAGCCACCCCTGCCGCAGCACCCGCGCACCGCCGCGTGAACGCTGCCGACAAGCGCATCATCAACGGCCAGACCGACGTCAACCAGCTGGTGCCATTCAAGTACAAGTGGGCCTGGGAAAAGTACCTCGCCACCTGCGCCAACCACTGGATGCCGCAAGAGGTGAACATGACGCGCGACATCGCGTTGTGGAAGGACCCGAACGGCCTGACCGAAGACGAGCGCCGCATCATCAAGCGCAACCTCGGCTTTTTCGTGACCGCCGACTCGCTGGCCGCCAACAACATCGTGCTGGGCACCTACCGCCACATCACCGCGCCCGAGTGCCGCCAGTTCCTGCTGCGCCAGGCGTTCGAGGAAGCGATCCACACGCACGCCTACCAGTACATCGTGGAGTCGCTCGGCCTGGATGAAGGCGAGATCTTCAACGCCTACCTGGAAGTGCCCTCGATCCGCGACAAGGACCAGTTCCTGATCCCCTTCATCGAAGCGATCATGGACCCCAACTTCCACACAGGCACCTTCGAGACCGACCAGACGCTGCTCAAGTCGCTGATCGTGTTTGCCTGCCTGATGGAAGGCCTGTTCTTCTACGTCGGCTTCACGCAGATCCTGGCGCTGGGCCGCCAGAACAAGATGACCGGCGCGGCCGAGCAGTACCAGTACATCCTGCGCGACGAGTCGATGCACTGCAACTTCGGCATCGACCTGATCAACCAGCTCAAACTGGAGAACCCGCACCTGTGGACGGCAGAGTTCAAGGCCGAGATCAAGGCCTTGTTCATGCAGGCCGTGGAGCTCGAATACCGCTACGCCGAAGACACCATGCCGCGTGGCGTGCTGGGCATGAACGCCTCGATGTTCAAGGGCTACCTGCGCTACATCGCCAACCGCCGCGCCACCCAGATCGGGCTGGAGACGCTGTTCCCCAACGAAGAAAATCCCTTCCCCTGGATGAGCGAGATGATCGACCTGAAGAAGGAACGCAACTTCTTCGAGACGCGCGTCATCGAGTACCAGTCGGGTGGCGCATTGTCCTGGGACTAGCCTCGCAGGTGCACGCACGCCATGGATCCCCACACCACGCCCTGCACGGACAACGCCCAAGCGCGTTGCCGTGCAGGGCGTTCCCGTGTTCATGGAGATGGGGTCAACCCCATCTCCATGGATCGCTTCATGTCCACTGTAGACACGAAGTGCTCTTTGCAAATTGACTCAAGGAGAACATGATGGCAACTGCGAAAAAAACCGCTGCAAAGAAGGCAGCTCCCGCGAAGAAGGCTGTAGCCGCAAAGCCGGTGGCAGCCAAGAAGGCCGCTCCGGCCAAGAAGGCAGCAGCACCAGCCAAGAAGGCCGCTCCGGCCAAGAAGGCAGCAGCACCAGCCAAGAAGGCCGCTCCGGCAAAGAAGGCAGCAGCACCAGCCAAGAAGGCCGCTCCGGCCAAGAAGGCAGCAGCACCAGCCAAGAAGGCCGCTCCCGCCAAGAAGGCAGCTGCACCAGCCAAGAAGGCCGCTCCTGCCAAGAAGGCAGCAGCACCAGCCAAGAAGGCCGCTCCTGCCAAGAAGGCAGCAGCACCAGCCAAGAAGGCCGCTCCCGCCAAGAAGGCAGCAGCACCAGCCAAGAAGGCCGCTCCCGCCAAGAAGGCAGCAGCACCAGCCAAGAAGGCTGCCGCTCCTGCCAAGAAGGCAGCTGCGCCCAGCAAGAAGGCTGCCGCTCCTGCCAAGAAGGCCGTAGCAGCGAAGAAGGCCGCCCCTGCGCCCGCCAAGAAGGCAGCTCCTGCCAAGAAAGCGGCCAAGGCCCCAGCCCCTGCGCCAGCTGCAGCCGCAGCCGCTCCCGCAGCGCAGACCACGCTGAACCCTCAGGCAGCATGGCCCTTCCCCACGGGCACCAAGCCGTAAGCCTTTGCCTTACGCGCTGCGCGCTCAACCCGGTGCTTCGGCACCGGGTTTTTTTATGCCCGGACGCAGAGTGCCGGGTGCCACGCCTGCGCCGCGCGTGGCACAGCTCGGCACGCGCACGGCGCACTGATCGGCTCACACAGGCTGGAAGTCGAGCGTGTAGCTTTGCGGGCCGCGCTGCGCGATCTTCAGGGCGCCGACACGGTTGCCCAGCTCGGCGCATTGCACCAGCGGCCAGCCACGCTCCAGACCGAAGAGCAGCGCACCACGCCAGGCATCGCCGCAGCCCGTGGGGTCCACGACGGCGGCAGGCACCACGGCAGGCACCAGCGTCTTCTCCCCCTTGATCCAGACTTCGCAGCCCTCGCCACCCAGCGTCACCACCAGGCCATCGACGCGCTGCGAGATCTCGGCCAGGCTCCAGCCCGTGCGGTCGCTGAGCATCTTGCCCTCGTAGTCGTTGACCGTGACCCAGGTCGCCTGCTCGATGAAGCGCGACAGCTCGGCGCCATTGAACATGGGCAGGCCCTGGCCCGGGTCGAAGACAAAGGGAACACCGGCCGCCACCAGTTGCGCCGCGTGCTCGATCATGGCGTCGCGGCCATCGGGCGCGATGATGGCCAGGCGGATGCCGTCGCCCGATTCGATGCGATTCGCATGCGCCTGCATCATGGCGCCGGGGTGGAAGGCCGTGATCTGGTTGTTGTCGCGGTCGGTCATGATCATGGCCTGGGCGGTGTGCACATCATCCACCTGGCCCACGAAGCGGCGGCTGATGCCCAGGGTGTCCAGGCGCTGCAGGTAGTCTGCAGCATCACTGCCCAGCATGGCCATGGGCAGGGGCTCGCCACCCAGCAGCTTCAGGCTGTACGCGATGTTGCCGGCGCAGCCACCAAAGTCGCGGCGCAGCGAGGGCACGAGGAACGACACGTTGAGGATGTGCAGTTGCTCGGGCAGGATCTGCTCGGCAAAGCGCCCCTCGAAGGTCATGATGGTGTCGAATGCCAGGGAACCACAGATAAGGGCAGCCATAGGTGGGAAGAGAGTAAAGGGTTGGAAAGAGAGGCCCGCGATTCCGGTGGGATCAGGGGTAGAAAGTCAGCAGCCGGTAGCCCGACACCCGCGAGGCGCCCGTGGTCACCACCACCGAGACCGAGGTGCTCCACTCGCCGCGCGCAGGCAGTTCGACGGGCGCAGCGAGATCGGCCGGCAGCAGCACGCGCCGCAGGACGGGCTGGTCCTGGGCATCGGTGAGGGTCAGCTCCACCGCCGGCATTTCCAGCGGTATCGTGGCGCGGCTCTTGACGGTGAGCGACAGCAGGTAGCCATCGCCACGCGCCTTGTTGAAGGACGAGCTGTCGATCACCACATCGGCAATCTGGCGCTGGGGCGCCAGCGTACAGCCCAGGTGCGCGCACAGTTGCTGCAGCCAAGGGCGCGCCCTGCTGTCCATCGCCGCGATGCGGTTGCGCTCCTGCACGGCAACCTGCACGGCCAGCACCCCGAGCAGCAGCACCAGCACCAGCGCCAGCAGCGAGCGCACGAGAGGCCGGCGCCAGAAGGCCTTGCGCCGCGCAGCCCGCACGAAGCTCACCTCCTCGGCATCGGGATGGCCGGCCGGCAGATCGTCCTCATCGGCATCCAGGGCGGTCGCCGCCGACTGCCCCCGCGCAGCGCCTGCGGGCACGGATCGGGGGACCGCTGGCGCCGATGCCGGAAAGACCGGATCGGGCATCAGCTCGAAATCCGGATCGGGAAAAGGCGTGATGGATTCGGAAAACCCGCTGGAGGGTGGTGGCGACGCCACGGGCGTGCGCCGGGGCGCAGGCTCGGGCGCGGCCACCGGCAGCATGGGCTGAGGCGCTGCTGCGGCGGGGCCGAACAGCGGCACGCCATCATCGTGGTCGTCGTCGGCATCGTCCGCTGGCAGCGCTGCGCGCCTGGCCGCCGGGGTAGGCAGATCGAGGGCGGGGTAGGCAGCGTCACCACCCACCCGATCCTCGGGCAAGGACATGATCTCCGTGTCGGGCCCGTTGTCGTCATCATCGCCATCGGGCAGGGAGTCGGAAAATTCTGCCACCGGCAGCTCGTATCCGGCAGGCACGGCCATGCCCTCGGCAGCCGGATCCACCCCCCTGGGCAAGGCCGGACTCGCCACCGGGGCCAGGTCGGCCAGCAGCGACGCGGCCAGCCCGGGCATCACACGGCTCTCCTCGCGTGGCGGTGGGGGCACGAATGCCGCTGGCGGGGGTATGGCCGCAGCAGGGGGCACAGCGGGTGCGGACCGGGGTGGCGCCAACGGCGGTACGGACGGCGCTCGCCAGCCAAAGGTCTGCAAGGGCTCCAGGCTCAGATCATCGGCACTGGGTGCAGTGGAAGGCGCACGCGCAGCCGAGAGGAACGCTGGAACGGTGGGTGCGGGAATATCGAACACCCGGCCAGGCGTGGCACCGGGACCCGCCGCCGCCGCGGGCGCCGCAGGCTGGGACACGCGGCCCGCCGCCTGGCTCGCCGGCGGGTCGAACACCCCCCAGGCACCACGCGCTTCGGGCTGCCGTGCAACCACCACCGGTGGTGGGCGGGTATCGGTCAGCGACACGTCGGGCAGCATCGGCGGGGGCGGTGCGGCCACCAGGTGCGCGGCCGCGTCGAACACCTCCTTGCACTGCCCGCAGCGCACCCAGCCCTCGGAAATGCGCAGCTGGTCGGCGACCACCTTGAATTGGGTCGCGCAGGCCGGGCAGCGTGTGATCTGGCTCATCTGCGGTCGATTGTAGGGGGCGGCGCAAGCCGCACCGCGCCATGCTTCAACGCGATGCCGTCATGAGGATCCAACCGTCCTCGGTGTCCGCCACTTCCAGCTTCACCCAGGGTGCGTAGGCCTCCTTGAGCTCCTCGGCCTGGCGCGCCAGGATGCCTGCCAGTACAAGGTGGCCGCCGGGCGCCACGTGGTTGCACAGCAGGGGCGCGAGCACGCGCAGCGGGGTGGCCAGGATGTTGGCCAGCACGGTCTGGTACTGGCCGCTGGCCTTGTCGGGCAGGCCGGCACGCAGCTGCACACCGTTGGCCTGGGCGTTCAGTACCGTCGATTCAACGGCCGCCGTGTCGATGTCCACCGCATCGATGTCGGTCGCACCGAACTTGGCTGTGCCGATGGCCAGGATGCCCGATCCGCAACCGTAGTCGAGCACGCGGCCGAAGGCAGCCGCGCCTTCGCCGGTGGCGCCCTTGCGGGCGATCCAGCGCAGGCACATGCGCGTGGTGGGGTGGGTGCCGGTGCCGAAGGCCAGGCCCGGGTCCAGCCGGATGCTGCGCACGGCCTCGGCGGGCAACTCGTGCCAGGTGGGCACGATCCAGAAATCAGGGGTGATGTCCACGGGGGTGAACTGCGATTGCGTGAGCCGCACCCAGTCCTGGTCGGCCAACTCGGCCATACCCAGCACCTGGCAACCCTCGAAGAAATCCTGCACCGACAGCAGCTGCTGCGCCTCACTGGCAGCCTCGCGGGTCGGGAACAGGGCCACGACGCGGCTGCGCTGCCAGCCGTCCTTGGGCGGCGGCATGCCGGGCTCACCGAACAGGGCCTGCTCGGCATCGGTCTGCGCATCGGCGTCCTCAACCGAGACGCTCAGCGCATCCAGCGCGTCCAGCGCGTCACTGACCGGCTCGATCCGGTCTTCGGGGCACATCAGCATCAGCTCGAACATGGGCGCAGGCCTCTCAGAAAAAATGAAATGCCGGCCCCCGTTGCCAGGGGCCAGCATATTGAACAACCACCGGTGCTGGCTCAGCGCTTGTGCTGGGACAGCCACTCTTCCAGGTAATGGATGTTGGTGCCGCCAGCCATGAACTTGGCGTCCACCATCAGCTCGCGGTGCAGGGGCACGTTGGTGTTGATGCCTTCGATCACCGTCTCCGACAGCGCGGTGCGCATGCGCGCCAGCGCCTGTTCGCGCGTATCGCCGTGCACGATGATCTTGCCGATCATCGAGTCGTAGTTCGGCGGCACAAAGTAGTTGGTGTAGGCATGCGAGTCCACGCGCACACCCGGTCCGCCCGGAGGGTGCCAGGTGGTGATGCGCCCTGGCGAGGGGGTGAACTTGTAGGCATCTTCCGCGTTGATGCGGCACTCGATGGCATGGCCCCGGATCTCGATCTGGCGCTGGGTGAAGGGCAGCTTCTCGCCCGCCGCCACCATGATCTGCGTGCGCACGATGTCCACGCCCGTGATCCACTCGGTCACCGGATGCTCCACCTGCACGCGGGTGTTCATCTCGATGAAGTAGAACTCGCCGTTTTCGTAGAGGAACTCGAACGTGCCCGCACCGCGGTAGCCGATCTTCTTGCAGGCGGCGACGCAGCGCTCGCCGATCTTCTCGATCAGCTTGCGGGGGATACCGGGGGCCGGCGCCTCTTCGATCACCTTCTGGTGGCGCCGCTGCATGGAGCAGTCGCGCTCGCCCAGGTAGACCGCATTGCGGTGCTTGTCCGCCAGGATCTGGATCTCGATGTGGCGCGGGTTCTGGAGGAACTTCTCCATGTACACCGCAGGATTGCCGAAGGCAGCGCCGGCCTCGGCCTTGGTCATCTGCACGGCATTGACCAGGGCAGCCTCGGTGTGCACCACGCGCATGCCGCGGCCACCGCCGCCGCCTGCGGCCTTGATGATCACGGGGTAGCCCACGGCCTTGGCAATGCGGCGGATCTGCACCGGGTCATCGGGCAGTTCGCCTTCGGAGCCGGGTACGCAGGGCACGCCGGCACGGATCATCGTCTGCTTGGCCGACACCTTGTCGCCCATGATGCGGATCGACTCGGGCGTGGGACCGATGAACTGGAAGCCGCTCTTTTCCACGCGCTCGGCAAAATCGGCGTTCTCGGACAAAAAGCCGTAGCCGGGGTGGATAGCCTCGGCGTCGGTCACTTCGGCGGCCGAGATGATGGCCGGCATGTTGAGGTAGGACAGCGACGAGGGCGCGGGGCCGATGCACACCGCCTCTTCGGCCAGCTTGACGTACTTGGCGTCGCGGTCGGCCTCGGAGTAGACCATCACGGCCTTCACGCCCAGCTCATGGCAGGCGCGTTGAATTCTCAACGCAATCTCACCGCGGTTGGCAACAAGGATCTTCTTGAACATGCGCGCCTTATTCGATCACGAACAGCGGTTGCCCGTATTCCACCGCCTGGCCGTTTTCGCCCAGGATGCGGGTGACCGTGCCCGACTTGTCGGCCTCGATCTCATTGAGGATCTTCATGGCCTCGATGATGCAGATGGTCTCGCCTTCCTTGACCTGGCTGCCGACTTCGACAAAGGCCTTGGCACCGGGGCTGGACGAGCGGTAGAAGGTGCCGACCATGGGCGACTTGACCACATGGCCTGCGGGCGCGGCAGGGGTGGGTGCGGGCAGTTCGGCCACGGGGGCGGCAGCGGCCTGGGCAGGCGCCTGCTGCTGCATGGGCGCTGGTACATACTGCTGCACCACGGCGCCGCCGCTCTTGACGATACGGACCTTGCCCTCGGCCTCCGTGATTTCGAGTTCGGACACATTCGACTCGGACACGAGATCGATGAGGGTTTTGAGTTTTCGCAGATCCATGAAAGCTCCAACGGCTAAAAACTGAACAGGGCGCGAATTTACTCCAAATTCGGCCTATGCCCGTCTTTGGGCCACAATTTTGATGAACGCCAGAGCGTCAAAAAGCCATTCAGGCCGGGAATAAAGGGAGCCAAAGGCCCGCCCCGCCTAGCGCAGGGCCGCCCACTGCTGCAGATCCTGCGCCGTGACCTGGCCCATTTTACGGTGCAGCACCCGGCCCTCCCCCCCCAAGACCACCGTGAAAGGCAGGCCTCCAGTGAGGTTTCCGAGCGAGCGCCCCAGGTCGGTGCCCTGCATGCCGGCCAGCCCGACCGGGAATTCCAGCGGCAGCCTGGTGAGAAATTTGCGCACAGAAGACGGCTGATCGATGGCCAGGGCTACCACCTGCCAGCCTTTGGGCGCATGTTCGCGGTAAAAGGCATTGAGCATGGGCAGCTCTTCAACACAAGGGGCGCACCAGGTCGCCCAGAAGTTGATGAGCAGCGGTTTGCCCAAAAAGCGCTGCAGCGGCAGGGTGGCCCCGTCCGGCGTTTCGAACTCCAGCGCCCACAAGGCCTTCTCCGCCCCGCTTTCCATGGCATGGGGCTGGAATTTCCACCACGCGACCCCTGCGCCCCCCACGGCGGCTGCGCCGGCGACACCCGCATACAGCCAGCGGCGGCGGGCGGGATCGGAGAGGGTGTCAGGGGAGGTGGCGGGCAAAATCTCGGGAGCGGGGGTCGTCATGGAGCAGGGGTTTCCGTATCTTGGAGCAGGCGGCGCACAGCCGTGATGTCACCGCGGGGCGAGCGCCCCTTGGCATCGGGCCGCAGGGCACCACGCAGGTCATCGAGGTCGTAGATCAGCAGATGGACTCCGATCATCTCGCCCAGTTCAGGCGATTTGCTGCCCAGGCTCAGGGCCTCGACCGACTCGCCATGGAAACCGGACACCGTGCGCGGCTCGTAGTCCACATGGTGGTCGATGAGCGCAATTTCGGCAGATTTGGAATCATCGCAGAACAACTGCAGATAAATGTCGGACAGGCGGGTGGCCGTGCCGTGCCAAACGGCACCGCCCAGATGGGGACGAAAGGCCGCCATGCGCTCCATCCAGACCAGGGCCAGTTGGCGCAGTGCGCGCAGTTCGCGCGGCTGGGTGTCGGCGCAGAACAGGGCGATGTACTCGCGCACGGCCTCCTCCACCTGGTCGTTGCCGGGCAGCGCCGTGCGGGCGGGCAAGCCCATTTCGCGCAGCGCACGGCGCTTGGCGGGGCCCCACTCCATCCCTTCCTCGACGACGATGCGGGCGGTGGTATTGGCGATTTCGGCACTCAGAGGTGTGTTCATGGCGCAAACCAGGCAGTGGAGGCTCCATTGTGGCGCGAACGCGCCGTCGGGGTGGCCCGCATGTCCCCACAACACAGCCGCCCACAGGGCCATGGCGCGCGAAGGACTATCAATTTCATAGCTCCTCAGGCAGGCCAACCTTGTGGCGTGGGCCCCTGGGTTTGAAAAGTAGAATCGTCGCCCATGCATATACACATACTGGGCATCTGCGGCACCTTCATGGGCGGCCTTGCGGCCCTGGCCCGCGAGGCGGGGCACCGGGTCACAGGCTGCGACGCGGGTGTCTACCCGCCCATGAGCGACCAGTTGCGCGCCCTGGGGATCGAGCTGATCGAAGGCTTCGGACCGGAGCAACTGGCCCTGAAGCCCGACATGTTCGTGGTAGGCAACGTGGTCAGCCGGGTCCGGCTGGCCGATGGAAGCCCCAAGTTCCCGCTGATGGAAGCCATCCTGGACGCCGGCCTGCCCTACACCAGCGGCCCCCAGTGGCTGGCCGAGCGTGTGCTGCAGGGCCGCCATGTGCTGGCCGTGGCCGGCACGCACGGCAAGACCACCACCACCTCGATGCTGGCCTGGATCCTGGAAAGCGTGGGCCAGCAGCCCGGCTTTTTGATCGGCGGCGTGCCGCTGAACTTCGGCGTGTCGGCGCGTCTGGGCGCGGCCGAACGACCGCACGCCGGTGACGGGGCGCTGGGCGCGAGCCCCCTGTTCGTGATTGAGGCCGACGAGTACGACACGGCCTTCTTCGACAAGCGCAGCAAGTTCGTGCACTACCGCCCACGCACGGCGGTGCTGAACAACCTGGAGTTCGACCACGCCGACATCTTCGACGACCTGGCTGCCATCGAGCGCCAGTTCCACCACCTGGTGCGCACCGTGCCGCCCTCGGGCCGTGTGGTGGTCAACGGGCTTGAAGAAAGCCTGGCGCGCGTGCTGCACGCCGGCTGCTGGAGCAGCGTGAGCAGCTTCGGTACGGCCGTGGGTGATTTTTCCGCCGTGGGCGAGCCCCAGGCGTTCGATGTGGTGCAGCAAGGCCGCACCGTGGCGCGGGTGGAGTGGTCGCTCACGGGCGTACATAACCAGCTCAATGCACTGGCCGCCATTGCCGCGGCCCACCACGTGGGTGTGGCGCCCGAACAGGCGGCACGGGCGCTGGGCCAGTTCCAGAACGTCAAGCGCCGCATGGAATTGCGCGGCACGGTGAACGGCATCGCGGTGTACGACGATTTCGCCCACCACCCCACCGCCCTGCGCACCACGCTCGATGGCCTGCGCCGCAGCCTGGACCCCACGGCGCGCATCCTGGCGGTGTTCGAGCCGCGCAGCAACACCATGAAACTCGGCGCCATGAAGAGCCAACTACCCTGGGCGCTGGAGTCCGCCGACCTGGCCTTCTGCCACACGGCGGGACTGGACTGGGACGCCGCCGAAGCGCTGTCACCCCTGGGCGTGGGCCCCGGCCAGCGCGGGCAGACCGCCCCCGACATCGACACGCTGGTGGCCCAGGTCAGCGCCGCAGCGCGGCCCGGGGACCACATCGTGTGCATGAGCAATGGCGGTTTTGGCGGCGTGCATGCACGCCTGCTGCAAGCGCTGGCGAGATAACAGGAACTAGAAAGTTACTGCCATTGCAGGCACGTCGACCCGCACCACGGGCCGGGCGAGGGCCGCACTGGCGGCGCGCGCAAAGTCGCGCGACCATTGCACATCGCCCATCAGCGGGCTGCCAGCGGCCTGCGCCACGGTGAGCACCTTGTCGGCCAGCAGCACCTTGCCGCTGGCGCGCAGGGGTTCGCAATCGAGGCTGGTGAACTGGTCGTCGAGCCAACGGCGCCCCTCCTCGTGGGTCATGGGCTGGGCGTTCGCAAGGTCAAAACGGAATTCCTGGTTGCCCGCAAGGCGGACGGAGACTTCGCTGTGCATGGGGATGCCTTTCTGTAAGCAGGGGTGGGAGGCCCCGCCGCTGCACTCGGTCAGCGGACAGGGCCCTCAATGGCCAGAAGCTTACACGCAGGCAGTTGCTCAGGCAGCCCTGCGGGCTTGCACTGCGGCCGACAGGTCGGCCAGCGATTGCAGCGAATCGTCCCAACCCAGGCAGGCGTCGGTGATGCTCAGGCCGTAGGTCAGCGCCGAGGCATCGTCCTTGCCGGGCGTGAACTTCTGGGCGCCGGCCGTGAGATGGCTTTCGATCATCAGACCGAAGACGCTGCGCGAGCCGCCAGCGATCTGGCCGGCCACTTCGCGTGCCACGTCCATCTGCTTTTGGTGCTGCTTGCTGCTGTTGGCATGGCTGCAGTCCACCATCAGGGTGGCGGGCAGCTTAGCGGCTTCCAGGTCCTTGCAGGCGGCGGCCACGCTCTCGGCGTCGTAGTTGGGGGCCTTGCCGCCGCGCAGGATGACGTGGCAGTCCTTGTTGCCGTTGGTGTTGACGATGGCGACCTGGCCGTTCTTGTGCACCGACAGGAAGTGGTGGCCGCGGCTGGCGGACTGGATGGCGTCGGTGGCGATGCGGATGTTGCCGTCCGTGCCGTTCTTGAAGCCGATGGGCGCCGACAGGCCCGAGGCCAGCTCGCGGTGTACCTGGCTTTCGGTGGTGCGTGCGCCAATGGCGCCCCAGGAGATCAGGTCGCCGATGTACTGGGGCGAGATCACGTCCAGGAACTCGCTGCCCGCCGGCACGCCCAGGCGGTTGATGTCGATCAGCAACTGGCGTGCGATGCGCAGGCCTTCGTCGATGCGGTAAGTCTCATCGAGGTAGGGGTCGTTGATCAGCCCCTTCCAGCCCACCGTGGTGCGGGGCTTTTCGAAGTACACGCGCATCACGATCTCCAGCGTGTCCTTGTACTGCTCGCGGACCGCCTTGAGTCGGCGCGCGTATTCGATCGCAGCGGCTGGGTCATGGATGGAGCAGGGGCCAATGATCACCAGCAGGCGGTCGTCCTCGCCGGCCATGATGTTCTGGATGTTCTTGCGGGTCTGGGTGATCAGCGTTTCCACCGGCGTACCGCTGATGGGGAAAAAGCGGATCAGATGCTCTGGAGGAGGCAACACGGTGATGTCCTTGATACGTTCGTCGTCGGTCTGGCTGGTTTTCTCGACGCTGCGGTACCAGGAATCGCTGGTGGGGTTGGTGTGGGCCGTCATGTTGTCTTCCTCGTGGGCTGGATGGGTGGAAATGGGGAGGGCAGAAAAACAAAAACCGCCGGGCTTTGCAGCGTCGGCGGTTGGTATGGGGAGGTTGTGTGTGCTTGCGCGTTAGCCTCTCATCCGCCGGGGACTGAGATAAAAAACCAAAAATAAAACGCGCTGCGAACTTGCATGGGTTTCAATGTAGCACAGTCTTGCCGCATTGCAGCAACCCCTGTGCGTTGCGAAGATGCAACGCCACAGCGGCCTGCAGGGCGATCCGGGACGACGAAAGGGGCGGCAATATTCAGCCGGAGATCAACTTCTCCAGCGCCGCAGCCAAGCGGCCGCACGCTGCAATGCCGAGCGCGGTGGCGGCTCGTCGCCGGGCAGCTCGCTCACCGGCTCGCTCTGGTGCTCATACATGTCCACCAGCAGCAAGGCCTCGCCCAGCGTGCGCCAGGCGAGCAGCTCGAACTGGTCGAAGCAGGCACTTTCGCGGGTGTTGCGCTGCTCCAGCGCCTGTTGCCAGGCGGTGATGGCATTGCGCAGCTCGCGCAGGGCGCGCTGGTAGGCGCCGAACTCATAGAGCGCATGCCAGGCCGAACCCAGGCCGGTGAGGAACAGCTGGTGCTCGCGCGCGCAGTGCGACAGGCTCACCACCCGGCGCGTGATGGCAGCCGTATCGGTGCTGGTGCGGCGCGTGCGCACCGCCTCGTCGATGTGGTTGGACAAGCCGCTCAGGCTGTCGCGCAACTGGCGCGAATCCTCGTCGGCCACGCTCTCGCGCAGAAACCGGCTGATGTCGCCAAACGACTGGAGTGTGTGCTGCAGACTGGGGCGCGTGGCAGGCATGAAATGCATTGTGCGCCGAGCCAGGGCCGCGCGGCTACACGCAGGCCATCGGGCGGCTATTTGGCGGGCGAAGACCGGCCAATTGCGGGCAATGGGTGGCACCGATGGCGTGGCCACGCAACACTGCGTGCCCCGCCCGGACCTGCCACCCTGGGCGGCAGGTCCGATCAGGCCGTGCCGCCGACCGTCAGGCCTTCGATGCGCAGCGTGGGCTGGCCCACGCCCACGGGCACGCTCTGGCCCTCTTTGCCGCAGGTGCCAACGCCGCTGTCCAGGCGCATGTCGTTGCCGATCATGGTCACCTTCTTGAGCGACTCGGGGCCGCTGCCGATGATGGTCGCGCCCTTGACGGGGTACTGGATCTTGCCGTTCTCGACCCAGTAGGCTTCGCTGGCCGAGAACACGAACTTGCCGGAGGTGATGTCCACCTGGCCGCCACCGAAGTTGGAGGCATACAGCCCCTTCTTGATGCTGGCGATGACCTCGGCCGGCTCCTTGTCGCCTCCCAGCATGTAGGTGTTGGTCATGCGTGGCATGGGGATATGGGCATAGCTCTCGCGCCGGCCGTTGCCGGTGGGCGCCACGCCCATCAGGCGCGCGTTGAGCGAGTCCTGGATGTAGCCCTTGAGGATGCCATCCTCGATCAGCACGTTGCGCTGGCTGGCGTTGCCCTCGTCGTCCACATTGAGCGAACCGCGGCGGTCGGCAATCGTGCCGTCGTCCAGCACCGTGACGCCCTTGGCCGCCACGCGCTGACCGATCCGGCCGCTGAACGCGGACGAGCCCTTGCGGTTGAAGTCCCCTTCCAGGCCGTGGCCGATGGCCTCGTGCAGCAGGATGCCGGGCCAGCCAGAGCCCAGCACCACGGTCATCTCACCCGCCGGGGCCGGGCGCGATTCGAGGTTGACCAGGGCCGCGTTCACGGCCTCGTCGACGTACTGGCCCATCTGCTCGTCATCGAAGTAGGCCAGGCCGAAGCGGCCACCGCCGCCGGCAGAGCCCATTTCACGGCGGCCGTTCTGCTCGGCGATCACCGTGACCGACAGGCGCACCAGCGGGCGCACGTCGGCGGCCAGGGTGCCGTCGGCACGCGCCACCAGCACCACGTCGTATTCGCTGGCCAGGCCGGCCATGACCTGGGCCACGCGCGGGTCCTTGGCACGGGCGCGCTTTTCCAGGCGCTCGAGCAGGGCCACCTTGGCCGTGCTGTCGAGCGTGGCGATCGGGTCCACGCCCGGGTAAAGGCTGCGGCTGGTGGCGATCTTCTGCGACGCCACCTTCACCCGGCCGGCCTGCGATGCCGCGCCGATGGTGCGCACGGTGCGCGCGGCGTCGAGCAGCGAGGCCTCGGAAATATCGTCGGAATAGGCAAACGCCGTCTTCTCGCCGCTCACGGCACGCACGCCCACGCCCTGGTCGATGCTGAAGGAGCCGGTCTTGACGATGCCCTCCTCCAGGCTCCAGCCTTCGCTGCGCGTGTACTGGAAGTACAGGTCCGCATCGTCCACCTGGTGCGTGCGGATCTCGGCCAGCGCGCGCGCCAGATGGCTTTCATCCAGGCCGAAGGGTGCCAGAAGCAGTTGCCGGGCAACGTCGATGCGCTGGGTGGTGGACGCACGCTGGGGCGCGGCAGTAGAAGAGCTGAAGGTCATGCAGGCATTTTAGGCGCGCAGGCACACCCCGTGCGGCGCAGGGGCACCTGCCATCCCTTGCAGGGTATGGACGGGGGTCAGGCACTCTGGTCGTCGGCCACCGCATCGGGCGCGTGGGCCTTCACCGATTCGATCCCCGCTTCGCGCGCTTTTTCGCCCGAGTAGCGCTGGCTCTGGCCGATGACCTGGCCGTTGCCGGCCTTGAGGGTGAAGTACGGCGAGCCGTCCTTGGCGCACAGGCGGCCGTAGCGGCCATCGTCGGCCGCGTTCTTGCGCACGGATTCGATGCCGTTCAAGGCACTGGCCCGGGATTCGTACAACTCGCTCGTGAGGATGACTTGGCCATTGGAAGCCAGCAGGTTGAAGACGAACTTGTCGTTCCTGGACTTCTTGAGCTCGAACTTGGACGCCATGTGGGCACCTCCGTGGGGTTGTCGAAAAGCCGCTGCGGCCAACAGTTGTAACCCCAAGCGCCCGCCGTGGCAATGGCGCAAGCCCCCGCTCCCGTCTCCCCGCCGGGAGCCTGTCGGACTTGGAGCGTCGAAAGCGAAAATCGGCCCCAGCGAGGACAGTTTTTGCCGGATTTGCAGCCCCATAGCCAGGCTATGGGGCAAAAAGACGGTGAAAAATGGACCTCTGCGGCCTATTTGCAGCCGACTATTTCCAAGTCCTACACGCTCCTAGGCCTGCATGGCGGGCGGTGCGTCCTTGGGGTCTGCGCGCTGCGAGCGCGCCACCGACATCAGAATGCCCAGTGCCAACCCCAGCGTGACCATGGCCGTGCCGCCATAGCTGATAAAGGGCAGCGGCACGCCCACCACCGGCAGGATGCCGCTGACCATGCCCATGTTCACGAAGGCGTAGGTGAAGAAGATCATGGACACGGCCCCCGCCATCAGGCGCCCGAACAGGCTGGTGGCGCCCATGGCAATGGCCAGCCCGCGCCAGACCAGCAGCAGGAAGCAGGTGATGATGAAGAGGTTGCCCGCCAGGCCGAATTCCTCGGAGAAGGCGGCAAAGATGAAGTCGGTGGTGCGCTCGGGAATGAACTCCAGGTGGGTCTGCGTGCCGGCCATGAAGCCCTTGCCGAATACGCCGCCCGAGCCGATGGCGATCATGCCCTGGATGATGTGAAAGCCCTTGCCCAGCGGGTCGCGCGTGGGGTCCAGCAGGGTGCAGATGCGCTGCTGCTGGTAGTCGTGCAGCACCACCCAGCGCACCCCGTCGGCACACAGCTGGTCGCCCAGCAGCACCAGGACGGCGATGCCGGCACCGCCGATCAGTACCGGCGGCAGCACCAGCTTCCAGGGCAGGCCGGCAAAGAAGATCACCGACAGCCCTGCGGCCAGCACCAGCAGCGAGGTGCCCAGGTCGGGCTGCTTCATGATCAGCCCCACGGGAATGGCCAGCAGCAGCCCCGCTGCCGCGAAGTCCAGCGGCCGCAAGGTGCCTTCGCGCTTCTGGAACCACCAGGCCAGCATCAGCGGCATGGCGATCTTGAGGATTTCGCTGGGCTGGATGACGATGCCCAGGTTCACCCAGCGCTGCGCGCCCTTCTTGGTGATACCGAACAGCGCCACCGCGATCAGCAGCGCCACCCCCGCCGCATAGAGCGGAACGGCAAACACCATGATCTTCTGCGGAGGCACCTGGGCCACCATGAACAGGATGGCGCTGGCGATGAGCATGTTGCGCCCATGGTCCATGAACCGGGTTCCATGGTCGTAGCCCGAGGAATACATGGCCAGCAGGCCCGCACCCGCGAGCAGCATGATGATCAGCACCAACGGCAGATCGAACCCACGGAACAGGGGCGTGAAGCGCTGGGCAAGGGAGGGCTTTTCAAAAACGGCGGCCATCCCCCGATTATCGGGTGCCGGCCAGCCGCCAGGCCGGTAACCCCGCCTCAACCCGCCTGCCGAAAGGCCATCACCGCCTGGTTGCGCAGAGTGCGCAGCAGCCCCAGGGCCTTGTCATCCACCACGATGCCGCCGGCCACCGACTGGTCGGCATAGATCAGCGCGAAGGTCTGGCCCTTCAATTGCAGGGGCAGCAGCAGGAAGGACGGCGCATTGAGCCCTGTGCGGTACCACTCGGGCAGGCGCGCGTGGATGCGCGGGTCGGTGGCATCGTTGATCAGCGTGTCCGCAGCGCGCAGGCAGACGGCGGCGAACAGGTCGCCCGGCACCTTGAGCGGCACCCGCATCGCGCGCACCGCGGCATCGCTGCCCTCGCCCAGGCCAAAGCGGCCGACAAGCACTTCGGTACGGGCGTCGCGCAGGCAGAACACCATGCGCCGAAAACCCAGCGCACGGAACATGGTCTCCAGGATCATGCGCAGCACGTCGTTGAGCGCAAAGGTGTCCACCATGGCATTGGTCACGTCCTGCACGCCGGCGGACAGCACCTCGTTGACCTGGGCCACCGACACCGCCCCGCCGGCCTGCGAGGCCAGCACAGCGGGCAGGGGTTGCACCTCGCCGATCCCGAGTTCATGGGGCGCCAGGGCATCCTCCGGCACGGCCGCCTCGCCATCCGCAGGGGGCGGCAGCTGGAGCAGGCGGGCGGCGGGCGTGCCCGGTGGCACGCGCAGCCCCAGGGTTTCGGCCAGCGACACCAGCTTGTGGCGCGCGCGCAAGGTGGCCTCGGCAATCGCGGCAGGAGACAGGGCCAGGGTGCGGCTGTAGCGCGTGCCCACACCCTGCATGCGCTCTTCGAGCCGCGCGGGGTCGCTGTGCAGCAGCATGTCGGCCACCTCGTTGGCCGCCAGCGCCACCCAGCGCAGGCGCTCCACGCCCTGCTCGGGCGGGCGCTGGGCGGGCGAGCCCAGGGGCTTGCGCATGCAGCGCTGCAGGCTCTCGGGCAGGCCCCAGACGCGCGCCACCCCAGTGCCCAGGTCCTCGAAACCCAGGCCCAGCACCTGCACGGCGGCGGCTTCCTCCCCGCCTTCGAGCCGGCCGCCGGCCAGGATGCGGCGCACCTCCTGCGCCTCCTCCGGGAAGTAGAAGCTGCACAGCATGCGCCCCAGGTTCTGGAACATGGCGCCGATGAAGGCCTCCTCGGCCCCCTGCCCCGGGCCGCACAGCTCGGCCGCCACCGAGCCGGCCATCATGGAGCGCAGGAATTCCTCGCGCATCTGCTCGGCATGGGCCTTGTCCTGCATGTGGTCCAGCAGCACCAGGCTCATGGCCATGTTGCGCACGGCGTTGAAACCCACCAGGCTGACCGCCCGCGACACCGTGCTGATGGTGCCCCGCCCCGCATGGGCGTAGTGCACGCTGTTGACCAGGCGCAGCAGCTTGTGGGTCAGCGCCACGTCCTTGAGAATCTCGTGCGTGAGGTCGCTGATGCTGTCGTCCTCGGAATGTGCCACGCGCTGGATGCGCGTCACCGAGTCGGACAGGGCCGGAAAATCGCTCTTGTGGCGCATGCGCCGCAGCAAAAAATCGAGCGTGGCATTGCTGGCCGCCGTGGGCGCGCTGGCGGGCGCCGCCCAGGTGCGCAGGGCATCGCGCAGTTCGGTCGCGCCCGCGAACGGGGTCGCGCCATCCTGGCCCAGGGCGCGCAGCAGCAGGGTGCGCAAGCCCTCGTCCAGGGCGTCGATCAGCACGGCGGGCAGGGCGCGCCCCGCCTCGGCGGCGCCCACCCAGGGGCTGCCGGTGAGCAGGTGCACCAGCACCCGGGCGGCCGAGCGCACATCGTCTGCCGCGCTGGCCGATGTCTCCCCGGCACCGAACGCCGGGGCATGCCAGCACAGGCCCAGCAGCCGGGCGTGGCGCTGCGGGTCCATGGCGACATGCTCCAGGTCCACCTGGCCGTGCACCACGCCCGCTCCATGTGCGGCCTCCAGCGCATCGAGCAGGTCCACCACCAGCGCGACGGCATCGTGCGGCGTGCAGCGGCCCTGGCGCGCCAGGTGCTCCGCCAGCGTGGGGCCCAGCATCTGCTCGTGCACGATGCAGGGCTGGCGCGCGAGGACATCGGCCTCCAGCACGGGCACGATGAAGGCATGGTTCAGGTGGGTGGCCCGTTCGGCGGCCTCAAGCCAGCGCTCGAGCGCTGCCGCCGCTTGTGGCGGTGCCACCGCCCACTGCCGGATGGTGACCGGGCGCTGCCCGCGCCGGTCCAGCGCCCGCCACTGGGTGAATTGCCCGTTGGCCACCAGCACCTGCTGCAGCTCGAACCGCCCCTGGGGCGGTGGCACCCGGTCGCCGACCACCCAGGCGGAACGGCGGGCGGGGGAAAGCGGCGCAAAATCGGTCATGGTCGGGAGAATCAGGGCGGGGCGCGGTATCGCAGGCTGCGGCATACACTTTGCAACATCTTATGCCCGTGCAAGGGGTCCCAACGCAGTGATTCCCCTGCCCTGAGCGCCTGTTACACGCTTTTCGGCTGCCTCCATCCATGAACCGCACCACCCACCTTCTCTATTTGCACGGTTTTCGCTCCTCCCCCCAGTCGGCCAAGGCGCGGCAGATGGCCGCCCATGTGGCAACCCAGCACCCCGGCGTGCATTTCTGGTGCCCGCAACTGCCGCCCTCTCCCCGCCAGGCCATGGACCTGGTGGAGAAGACCGTGGCCCATTGGCCCCGGGCTTCCAGTGCGGTGGTCGGCTCGTCACTGGGCGGTTTCTATGCCAGTTGGGTGGCGCAACAACTCTCCTGCCCGAGCGTGATGCTCAACCCCGCCGTGGACCCGGCGCGCGACCTGGCCCGCTACATTGGCGAGCAGACCAGTTGGCACGACCCGGCCGAGCGCTTCTTCTTTTTGCCAGGGTACATCGGCGAGTTGCAGGCGCTGGATGTGCGCGGAAAACCACCCGCGGGCACCGAGCTGGCCATCATCGCCAAGGGCGATGAGGTGCTGGACTGGCGCGAGATGGTGGCGCGCTACCCGGCGGCGCAATTGCAACTGCTCGACGGCGGCGACCATGCGCTCAGCGGTTTCGAGGTGCACCTGCCTCTGGTGGATTCATTCCTGCGGCTTTGATCCCGGCGCGCGCGAGGCCGGCGTCTCCTTGTTCAGCCAGCGCGCATGGTCCTTGGGGTAGGCGATGCGGTAGCGGCGCAGGTGGTAGGCGGCCTCCTCGTCGCGGCCGAGCATGAGCGCGCTTTCGATGCGCTTCTCGATGACGCGGGGCTCGGGCGAGTAGTGCAGCAGTTCGCCCGAGAGCGCGTACACCTCCTGGGCCGTGGCCGGGGTGAGGGCCATGGCCGGCAGCCGGGCGAAATCCACCTGGTCCGAAAACAGCAGCGTGGGGGCCGTGGTCGCCGGGGTCATGTCACGGTAGGCCGGGTCACGCCGCTCAGGCACCTTGTAGAGCTGGCTGATGCGGTGGTAGTCGTGCGCCACCCAGGCGATCAGCAAGGCAGCCGCCACCAGAAGCATGGCCGTGGCGCCCAGCACTGCCGGCGAAGGGGGAGCGGCCGGGCGGCGGCGCGGCCACAGCAGCGCCAGCGCCAGCAGGGCCGCCAGCTGGAACGGCCCGTACCACAGCGGAAACTCCAGCATGCTGTGCGCGCCGATGAGGGCCAGGATGCCCCAGGCCAGTTGGCGCAGCGGATCCGTCTCGCTCCAGGGCCGTGCCTTCACTATGAAGGCCAGCGCAGCGCCGCACAGCAGCACGGCAGCCGGCAGCCCCAGCTCCACGGCCAGGTGCAGGGGCAGGTTGTGGGCATTGTCCAGCAGCACACAGAAGCGCTCACCGGGGAACAAGGTGATGTAGTGCGCGTAGTCAAGTTCGCCCCAGCCCCAGCCTGTCCAGGGCTTCTGCGCGATCAGTGTGAGCACGTTGGACCAGAGCACGCGCCGGCTGGTGCATTGGTGGCTATTGCCCGAGAAGCGGTTGAACAGGTCCTCGGCCTGCACCCCGCTCCAGGTGTGCAGCAGCACGGGCAGCAGCCATGCGGCCGCGATGTACAGCGCCAGCCCGCCCAGTGCCACCCCCAGCGCCAGCCGGCCGGTCGAGCGGCGCCACCACAGGAGCAGGGCCACGATGATCAGCCACTGCACGGCCCCGGTACGCGAGACCGTGGCGGCGCTGGCCAGTGCCAGTATGGGCAGAGCCCAGCCAATGCCCACCCCCACCAGCCAGTCCGGCGCGGCCTGTCCCCTCCCTGCCTGGCTGCGCGCATGCCACTGCGCCACCAGCCACACCAGCGCCCAGAGGCCCAGCGCCACCAGGGAGGCCTGCTGGTTGCGCTGGCGCAGGTTGCCCACCGCCTGGCCCGGGGTGGAGGCATTGATCCAGGGCGCCATACCCACATCACCCCCGAAATACTGCACCAGGCAGATCACTCCCCCAACGACCGCAGCCAGCAGCAGCCCCAGCGCCAGTTGGGTCGCCGCCGTGGCGCCGCCATCGCACA
Organism: Acidovorax sp. A1169; assembly: GCF_030704685.1. Taxonomy (GTDB): domain Bacteria; phylum Pseudomonadota; class Gammaproteobacteria; order Burkholderiales; family Burkholderiaceae_C; genus Acidovorax. The sequence goes on along the minus strand of NZ_JAUZDX010000002.1, from coordinate 181,663 downwards.
GGCCCGGGTGGCGGCGCGAGCGCAGCGCCCGCTGCCATGCCAGCGCCACCAGCAGCACGATGCACGACCACGAGGCCAGCAGCGGCCAGACATTGGTGGACGGCGGGGTGGTGATGGAAAACAGGAAGGGCAGGGCCACTGCCAGCAAAGTCAGCGGTGCGGCAATGGCATCGATCAGCATCAGGAAGGCAGGGGAAGGCGGGTTGCGCAGGGAAAGGGAAGCCGCGAATCATAGAGCCCCGGCGCTGCGGCGATCCGGCCATGCAGACCATGCAATCCCCTGCGGCACCGGCCTTCCTCACCCCGGCAGCTCCCACAAGCCCTTATATTTGCACCCATCCCGCCCCATCGTCCCCTGACCGGGTCTTGCACCACCGCCATGAACCACCCGCAGCGCCCCCCTTCCCTGCATCGCCCGCAGGGCTTCACGATGATCGAGATAATGATGGTCGTCGCTGTCGTGGCCGTGCTGGCCCTGATGGCCTTGCCCTCGTACCAGGACCGGATGCTGCGCACCCAGGTCAAGGAGGGCCAGGCCATGGTCGAGTTCGTCAAGCAGGCCGTGGCCGTGCACTACGCACTCAAGAAGACCATGCCCGCCGACAATGCCGCCGCCGGCCTGCCGCCCGAGGACCGCATCGTCAGCACCAATGTGGCCAAGGTCACCGTGGCCGGCGGGGCGGTGAACATCGTCTATGGCAACAAGGCCAACAAGGCCATCGCAGGCAAGACCCTGACCCTGCGGCCGGCCATCGTCCCGGATTTCCCGCAGGTGCCCATTGCCTGGGTCTGCGGCAAGGCCAAGGTGCCGGACAAGATGACCGCGCAGGGGACGAACGCCACAAACATCCCGGCCATTGCCACCCCCCTGGATTGCATGGGCCCGGCAGGATCCTGACCCGTCTCGCCAGAGACGGGGGGCGCCCCATGGGAGAATGCCGCCTATGCATGCATTGTTTGAAGAAGCCGGCAAGTTCATGGCCGGCCGTATCCTGTCCGAAGCCGAGAGCTCGGCCCAAGTCGAGCTCGATTCGGGCAAGCGGGTCAAGGTCAAGGCCGCCAACGTTCTGTTGAAGTTCGAAAAACCCGCCCCGGCCGAGCTGGTGGCCCAGGCGCAGGCCGTGGCCGAATCCATCGAGCTGGACCTGGCCTGGGAGTTCGCGCCCGAGGACGATTTCGGCTTTGCCGACCTGGCGCGCGACTATTTCTCCGAGCACGCCACGCTGGTCCAGCAGGCCGGTGCGCTGTTTCGCCTGTACGAGGCGCCGCACTACTTCCGCCGTGCGGGCAAGGGCCGTTTCAAGAAGGCACCGGCCGAGATCCTGCAGCAGGCGCTGGCCGCCATCGAGAAGAAAAAGGCCGTGCTGGCGCAGATTGACGAATGGGCTGCGGCCCTGGGCCGGGGCGAATGCCCGCAGCCCATCCGCGACCAGCTCTACAAGATTTTGTTCAAGCCGGACAAGAACGCCCCCGAGTACAAGGCCGTGGTCGACGCCAGCCGCGCCACGCACACCGCCCCGCTGGACCTGCTGCAAAAGGCCGGTGCCATCGACTCGGCCTACCAGTTCCACTGGAAGCGCTTCCTGTTCGAGAACTTCCCCAAGGGCACGGGCTTCCCGGCCCTGACCGCCCCCCAGCCGCCGGACGACCTGCCGCTGGCCGGCGTGCAGGCCTACTCCATCGACGATTCGCAGACCACGGAAATCGACGATGCGCTCTCCGTGCAAGGGCTGGGCACTGGCACCGTGGTGCTGGGTATCCACATCGCAGCGCCTGGCCTGGCCGTGCAGCCGGGCAGTGCCATCGACCAATTGGGCCGCGCGCGCCTGTCCACGGTGTACATGCCGGGCTACAAGATCACCATGCTGCCCGACGAGGTGGTGCAGATCTACACGCTGGACGAAGGCCGGGCCAACCCCGCCGTGTCGCTGTACGTCACCGTCAACGAGACCACGCTGGAGATCCTCTCCACCGAAACCCGCCTGGAGCGCGTGCCGGTGCTGGCCAACCTGCGCCACGACCAGCTCGACCACATCGTGACCGAAGCCTGGCTGACCGACCCCTCCGTGCAGGTCGAGGGCACGCCAGCGCGCGTATCGGAGCTGCGCGAGCAACTGTCCTTCCTGTTCCGCCTGGCCAAGAGCCTCAAGGCGCAGCGCGAGGTGGTGCGCGGCAAGCCCGAGAACTTCAACCGCCCGGACTACAACTTCCGCCTGGTGGGCAACGACCGCGGCGAGCCCAACGGTTCGGAGACGGTGCAGATCACCACGCGCCAGCGCGGCGCCCCGCTGGACCTGATCGTGGCCGAGGCCGCCATTGTGGCCAACAGCACCTGGGGCAGCTGGATGGCCGAGCTGGGCGTGCCCGGCATCTACCGCAGCCAGGCCAGCATGGCGCCGGGCGTGAAGGTGCGCATGGGCACCAAGGCGCTGCCGCATGCCGGCATCGGCGTGAAAAGCTATTCCTGGGCCACCTCGCCGCTGCGCCGCTACACCGACCTCGTGAACCAGTGGCAGATCATTGCCTGCGCGCGCCACGGCAAGACGGCGGCCCTGGCCGCGCCGTTCAAGCCCAAGGATGCCGACCTGTTCTCCATCATCAGCAGCTTCGACGGCGCCTACAGCGCCTACAACGGCTACCAGGCCGGCATGGAGCGCTTCTGGACCCTGAAGTACGTGCAGCAGAACGGCCTGACCGAGCTGACCGCCACCGTCTTCAAGGAAGGCCCGGGCGGCAGCTTCCTGGTGCGTGCGGACGACATTCCGCTGGTGTTCCCGGTGCTGGGCGCGCAGAACCTGCCGCGCGGTGCGCGCCTGCGCGTGAAGCTCGGCGAGATCGACGAGATCACGCTGGACATCCATGGCACGGTGCTGGAGCGCCTGGACAGCGACGAGCCCGAAGCCGGTGCCGACGAGGCGGCGGAGGAGGACGACGAGACCGTGGCCGGCCCGATTGCCATTGCCGTGGACATGAACGAAGCCGAAGCGCCCGCCAGCGCTGATAATCTGACGCCGTGAAATTGCCTGCCTTCCTCCGCACCTTCAGCACGCTGCAGCTTGCGCTCGGCGTATCGATCGCCGTGCATGCGGCGCTCATCACCGTGCGCTTCATCGACCCGGAGGGCTTCAACCGCGTGTTCCAGGACACGCCGCTCGAAGTCATCCTGGTCAACGCCAAGTCCAACGAGCGGCCCGAGAAGGCCCAGGCCATCGCCCAGTCCAACCTGGCGGGCGGCGGCGATGCGGAAAAAGGCCGGGCCACCAGCCCCCTGCCCTACTCGGCACTGACGGCCATGGGTGACGATTTCGAAGAAGCCCAGCGCAAGATGGATGCGATGCAGGAGCAGCAGACCCAGTTGCTCACGCAACTGCGCAAGCAGCTGGCCGCCATGCCGCCCCCCGATCCGCGCAAGCCCAGCCAGAGCGCCGAGCAGTCGTCGCAGGACGAAAAGCGCCGCCAGCTGGTCAAGCTGCTGGCCGAGATCGAAAAGCGCATCAACGAAGAGAACTCGCGCCCCAAAAAGCGCTACATCAGCCCGGCCACGCGCGAAGAGGCCTATGCGATCTACTACGACGCGCTGCGCCGCAAGGTCGAGGACAAGGGCACCGAGAACTTCCCCGAGCAGGCCGGCAAGAAGCTCTATGGCGAGCTGACGATGATCGTCACCGTGAACCACGACGGCCGGGTGCTCGAGACCGAGATCGTGCAGGGTTCGGGCAATGCCACGCTGGACCGCCGGGCCGAAGCCATCGCCCGCGCTGCAGGCCCGTTCGGCACCTTCAACCAGGAAATGCGCGCCAAGGCCGACCAGATCGCCATGGTGGCGCGCTTTCGCTTCACCCGCGACCAGACGCTGGAAACCACCGTCCGCTGAACCCCCTTCGAGATGAGCCAAGCCACCGTCGACCTGTATTGCGTGATGGGCAACCCGGTGGCGCACAGCCGCTCGCCGGCCATCCACGCCCGCTTTGCCGAACTGACCGGCGAGCACTTGGCGTATGAGCGCCGCCTGGTGGCGCTGGACGGCTTTGCCGAGGGTGTGCGCGCGTTCGCAGCCCAGGGCGGGCGCGGCTGCAACGTCACCGTGCCGTTCAAAATCGAAGCACCGCTGCTGGCCACGCATTGCAGCGAGCGCGTGCAACTGGCCGGTGCGGCCAATACCCTGGTGTTTCGCCCGGACGGCAGCATCCACGCCGACAACACCGATGGCCTGGGCCTGGTGGCCGACATCACGCGCAATGCCGGCGTGGCCCTGCAGGGCCGCGATGTGCTGCTGGTGGGTGCCGGTGGCGCGGCTGCCGGCGTGCTCGGCCCGCTGCTGCAGGCCGGTGCGCGCCATATCACCATTGCCAACCGCACCGTGGCCAAGGCCCAGGCGCTGGTGCAGTCGCACCAGTCCCTGGCCACGCAGCGCGGTGCCCGCCTGACTGCCAGCACGCTGGATGCGGTAGCGGGCGACTTCGACGTGGTCATCAACGCCACGGCCAGCAGCCTGGCGGGTGACGCCGTGCCCGTGGCGGCCAGCGTGCTGCGCCCCGGGGGCCTGGCCTACGACATGATGTACGGCCCTGCGGCCCAGGGCTTCCTGGATTGGGCTGCCGCCCACGGGGCGGTGCCGCGCGACGGCCTGGGCATGCTGGTGGAGCAGGCGGCCGAGGCCTTCGCGTTCTGGCGCGGCGTGCGCCCGCCCTCGGCCCAGGTGCTGGCCGAGCTGCAGACGCAACTGGCGCTGCAGCCCCGGCATTGAACCTGGCAAGAAAAAGAACCCGCACATGAAAGCCGTGCTGCGCTGGCTGGGCCTGGTGGTGTTCGCCGCCCTGGCGCTGCAGCTGTTCTTCGTGCTGCGCATTGCCGCCATGGTGGTGGTCAACCCCGAATCCACCAGCTTCCAGCGCTCCGAGGCCTGGACACAACTGGCCAGCACCGGCCAGGTGCGCTGGCGCCAGCAATGGATGCCCTACGCCGAGATATCGGACCACTTGAAGCGCGCCGTGATCGCCTCGGAGGACGACGGCTTCGCCAACCACGACGGCGTGGACTGGGCCGCCATCGAGAAAGCCTGGGAGCGCAATGCCAAGGCCGAAGCCCAGGCCGCCAAGGCCCAGAACCGGGCCCCGGAAAAGCCCCAGCGCGCGCCCAAGATTCGGGGCGGCTCCACCATCACCCAGCAACTGGCCAAAAACCTGCTGCTCTCGGGCGAGCGCACCCTGCTGCGCAAGGGGCAGGAGTTCGTGCTCACGCTGCTGTTGGAGCAGCTGCTGAGCAAGGAGCGCATCCTGGAGATCTACCTCAACAGCGTGGAATGGGGCGAGGGCGTCTTCGGCGCCGAGGCCGCCGCCCAGCACTACTTTCGCAAGAGCGCCAACCGCCTCGCCCCCGGCGAGGCGGCCCGCCTAGCCGTGATGCTGCCGGCCCCCAAGCGCTTCGAAAAGACGCCGGGATCGGCCTACTTGGCAGGGCGCACGCGCACCATCCTGGCGCGGATGAACAGCGCCGAATTGCCCTGAGAATCCAATACAACCTCAGGCGCGCCGACTGAGCAGCAGCTGCACCGGGTGCTGCGGCCGCAGGGTCACATGCAGCCGGGGCTGCAGGGGCGGCGCCGCCTCCGGTACCCGCAGGGTATAGCGCTGCAGCAGCATCGCCGCCAGCAGCACCATCTCCAGCATCGCGAAGTGCTGGCCGATGCACACGCGCGGCCCCAGGCCGAAGCGAATCCACGCCCCCCGGGGTATCTCGGGTGCGCCCTCCAGAAAGCGCTCGGGCAGGAAGTGCTCGGGCTGCGCGAACCAACGCCCGTCCCGGTGCAGCACCCAGGGCGTGATGCGCAGGATCGCCCCCTGGGGCACGGCCACACCGCCCAGAGTGATGGGGGCCGTGGTGCGCCGGCTCATCACCGCAGCGACGGGCGGGTACAGGCGCATGGCCTCCTTCAGGGTGGCTGCCAGCCAGGGCAACTGCGCGATGTGCTCCGGGCCTGGCACATGGCCCTGCAGCACCGAGTCCACTTCGGCCTGGGCGCGTTGTGCCGCCTCGGGATGTTCGGCCATCAGCCGGCTCCACCACAAGAGGGCGGTGGCGCTGGTCTCGTGTCCGGCCTGGAAGCTGACCATGCACTGGTCGAACACCTCCTGGTGCGAAAGGGCCTCGCCCGTGGACTCGTCGCGCAGGGCCAGCAGCATCTGCAGCAGGTCGCTGCGGTCCACCGTGGACGCCAGCCCTTGCTGGGCGTGCCGCTGGTCGATGTGGCGCTGCACCAGCCCCCGCAGCAGGCGCAGCGCCCGGCGCTTGGCCGCCTTGCCGGGCAGGGGCAGCCAGTCGGGCAGGGTGAAGGGCATGAACATCTCCGAGAACGCAGCGGCCGACAGCGTCTGGGTGGCCCAGGCAGCATCGCGCGCGTCTTCCTTGGCCGACTCGCCGAACAGGGTGCGCAGGATCACGTCCATGGCCACCCCGGTCCACAGCCCCTCCATGCTGACCAGGGCCCCGGCCTGGCCTGCCGGTACGGCAGCGTCCAGCGCGGCCTGCGCGGCACCGGTCATCAACTGCGCATAGCCTGCCACCCGCTTGGGCGCGAAGGCCGGCATCAGCATGCGCCGCTGGCGCTGCCAGGTGGCGTGCTCGGTCACCAGCACGCTCTGGCCGAAGACCTGCTCGAACACCTCGATGCCGCGCTCCCAGCGCACCAGGTGCTCGGCATGGGTGACCAGGGCCTCGCGCACGAGTTCGGGGGACATGAGATCCCAGGCATCCTCGTTGACCAGCCGCATGCGCGTGAGATCGCCATGCTCGCGCTGCAGCCGGGTGACGAAGCCCAGGTAGTCGGCACGCATGGCACGCAGCAGTGGCAACCCCCACCAACGCGGCGATGGGCCTGATGCCTGCAGGGCGGGTGGGGCTGCGGCATGCGCAAGGTCGTCGGAAAGGGTTGTGTTCATGCCGGCATGGTGGTGCGCCCCGCCACCGGCGTATTGAACGATTGCGACATCGTCTCTCCCCTACACTCGGGCTCCATGGCCATTCAGGCACCCCTTTCTGCCCGGCACCCCGATGGGCTCATTCCCTCGGGCCAGCTGTGGCTACCGCATGCCGGCCTGTCGGCCTGCGTGCGCGGCACCATCGTGCGCAGCACGCTGGGCCATGCGCTCAGCGATGAAGAACGCATCAACCGCTTTCCCGCGACGCCGCTGTGCAGCCTGAGCTGGTGGTTCACGGGCCGCAGCGAATGCCTGGTCCCCGAGCGGCCCGGCAGCATGCCGGGCCTGGACAGCCCGCGCGAGCCCTTCGCAGGGCGCTGGATGCTGGCAGGCCCGCAGACCCGGCCCTCGACCAGTTGGTGCGCCGAACCCACGCACGCCATGATGGTGATGTTCATGCCCGATGCGCTGCACCTGCTCACCGGCCTGGCGCCCGAGCACCTGACCGACCGCACGGTGGATGCCGCCAAGCTGCTGCCGCGCGACTGGCTGGCCATGTGCGAGGCGGTGCAGCACCAGCCCGACGACGCGGCCCGCATGGAATGCCTGGAGCAGTTTCTGCTGCCGCGCTGGCAGGCCTGCAGGCCCGGCCCCGCCACAGCCACGCAGCGCTATGGCGACTGGGCCACGCACCTGGCGCAGCGCGCGGCGCATTCGGCGCCCGGCCGCAGCCTGCGCCAGCTGGAGCGGCGCATCAAGCGCTGGGCCGGGCTGCCGCTGCGCGAGCTGCGCGGCTTCGGCAAGGCCGAGCAGGCATTCTTCGACACACTTGCCGCAGACACGGCCGAATCCCCGGTGCGCTGGGCCGAGGTGGCTGCAGGCGCCGGCTTTTCGGACCAGTCGCACCTGTGCCGCGTCACGCGGCGCATCACCGGCTATGCGCCGCAGGCGCTGTACGACGGCATCCGCCGCGACGAGGCCTTCTGGGTCTATCGCCTCTGGACGTAGCTCACCCGGTGCGCCTCGGTAGGCAGCGGCACCTCCCAGCGCAGCAGCATCTCCAGCAGCCGCTTGTTGGACAGCGAGGTGTCGCGCCGCTGGTTGCGGGCCAGCAGCTCTGCACGCGGCTGCTCCAGATACATGATCTCCACCTCGGCGTGGTAGGCCAGGCACAGGTCCAGGGTCTTGGCGCGCATCTGGTCCGACAGGTGGGTGGCGTTCCAAACGAAGGGTTCGTGCGCCCGCAGCAGGGCCTTGGCCTGTTCCACCGCGTGGTGGGCCACCATGCCCTCGTTCTTGCCATGGCGCAGGCCCAGCTGAGCACGCGCATCGTCGAACGAAACCACCGGCAGCCGGGGGTGGTGGGTGGCAACCCAGGTGTCCTTGCCCGAGGCGGGCAAGCCCGACATCACCACCACCCGTGAGCCGGGCTCCTGGTGCAGCGCATAGTCCGGGTGCACGTTCGCCCCGCGAAAGTAGCTGAGCGCGGTGTGCGCATCGGCAAAGGCACGCGGCTGGCCATAGCAGTTTTCCTCGCGCGCGAGTTCGCGGAACAGCTCAATGGCATCGAGCGTGCGCTGCGGGTCGGGGCAGACGCGGCCGCGCATGTCCGCCTCGGCCAGCAGGGCCAGCAGGTGCAGGTCCACCTGCCAGGACAGCTGGCGCACGGTGAACTCTGGCGATGTGCCCTTGCGCGAGGTCTCCAGCGCGAAGAACGGCACCTGGTGCACGGCGATCAGCCGGCAGATGGCCTCGCGCACGGCCAGCGGCGCACCGGCGTGCCACAGCGCGATGCGCGCGTCGATGGCACCTTTGCGCGAGTGGCCGGGCTGCGATATGCGGCCCGTGGCCTCGTCCACCACCGTGGTGCTGCACTTGGCCACGTCGTGCAGCAGCGCGGCGAGGAACACGACCTCCTGGTCGGCACGCTCCAGCGCGGCGTAATCGGCACTGTCCAGCAGCGCGCGCAGCACCATGGCGGTGTGGGTCCATACATCGCCTTCTGCGTGGAACACGGGGTCCTGCGGCGTCGTGGCGGCCAGCCGCAGTTGCGGGAAGGCCTCCAGGCAGGCGCCCAGATCAGGCGCGCCGCCCGCGGCAGGGACCAGGCCCTGCAAGTCTTTCCATTGAAATATCGTCATTGCATTCTCCTGGGCGGTTGGGCCCGCCGTGGGGGTTGTTGCGCTCAGAGGCGGCCGCCGCCAGCCAAGGGCCAGCGCTTGTCGACCTCGGGACCGAACAGGTCCACGCCCGCACGCAGGCGGTTGGGGATGACCGGGCGCTCGCTGTGGTGCGACTGCGAATCCAGGATGGTCTGGATGAAGTCCGGCCGCACGAGCTTGAAGCGCCCCACGGTCCGGCCGCCCTCCTCCACCTTGATGTACAGGCCCTCGGCCAGCTCGGACCGATCCGTCTGCTGCCAGCACAGGGCCAGGTCGAGCCCCTGTCGCGCCACCTCGTCCTCGAACGCGGCACGCCACTGCCCCGTGCGCGCCAGCGACGGCGCCAGCAGTGCCTGCAGCGCCTGCATGCGAGGCGGCGCAAGGCCGGCGTAGAGCACCGGCACCGAGACCACGGGCACGCCGGCCAGCAGGGCATGCCGGGCGGGTGTGTCGAGAAAGTCACCGGTGCGGCGGTCCCGGATGTCGAACTCGCAGAACAGGTGCGGCAGCGCGTCGTAGTAGACCGAGTGCTTGGCGTGCATGAACTCGCCGTACAGCACGTAACGGTCTTCCAGCACGTCGAGCAGCCGGCCCTCGTGCGCCCGGGCCCATTGCTTGAACAGGTTGAATTGGCGCTCGCGGCCGCCCAGGCGGTCCACGTCGAGGTAGTGGCCGCGCGACTGCAGCAGCAACTGGCCCGCGGCGTCGAAGCTCAGGCCAGCGTTGGCGGCGTCGAGCTTTTCCTCCACCACGATGGTCTTGCCCAGCAGCTCGGCATAGGGAACGGGGTCGCCCTTGTCGCCGGGCTGGTAGCGGGAGCCCTGCAGATGGGGCGTACGGGGGTATTTCGCGAGTTCGCGGTTGTGCAGAAAGGTGTGCGTCATGGAAGTCTCCGGCAGGCAGGGAACCAGGCAACAAGCAAGGCCTGGGACAGGGGCCGAAGACGACGCAGAAGGTCAGCAGGTGACCATGGGTGGCTGGCTCAAGGCAGGCAGTTCAGGGGCCGGGCGCACGGTGTGCGACAAGGGAACTGGCTGGCTTGCCCGCATGCCCACACGAATGGCATGACCCGGGGCTTGAGGCCGCGGGCTTCGTGTGGCGTGTCGTTCAGCTGGAACGGGGGGTGCGGGGCATGTCGGTCTCGAAGGTGAGGATTTTTGAAAGAGGGCGAATGCTACGGGCGAGCGCCGGTGTTTTCAAGAACAGCGCGCAACTCTGGTGTTTTATTGCCACAGCCAGGCGCTGTCTGTGCGCCTCCCGCACCGCTTCTGGCCGTATGCGCACAGGGTGGCGTGGGGATGCGCCGGGGCCTCATGCGCTCGCGCGCGACACGATCTCGAAGCCGATGTCGACGATGGGCGTGTTGACCGTGCGGCCTTCCGCGCGGTCGTCGATGAACTGCGCGGCGGTGCGGCCGATGCGGGTGCCGTCGATGCGCACCGTGGTCAGTGCCGGCTGCAGGCTGGCGGCGAACTCCAGATCGCCCAGCCCCACCACGCCCAGTTGCCCGGGCACCGACAGGCCGCGCGCCTGGGCTTCGATCAGCACCCCCAGGGCCAGCATGTCCGAGCTGCAGAACACCGCATCGGTCTCGGGGTGATCGGCCAGCGCCGCCACCAGCCCACTGCGCCCTGAACCCAGGGTGGTGGGCGCCGGCACCAGCACCGCAGGCACCTCGGCCGCCAGGCCCAGCGCCCGGGCCGCGCGCCGAAACCCGCCCATGCGCAGGCGGGCCCGGTCATCGTTGGCGCCGATCAGCAAGGGCTGCCGGTAGCCGCGCTGGTGCAGAAAATGGCAGACGGCCTCGCCAATGCCTTCGTGGGAAAAACCCACCAGCATGTCGATGGGGGTGGGCGTCAGGTCCCAGGTCTCGACCACCGGGATGCCGGCGGCCAGCAACTGGCGCCGGCCTTCCACTGAATGCATGATGCCGGTCAGCACGATGCCATCGGGCCGGCGCCGGATGATCGCGTCGAGCAATGCGTCCTCGCGCGAGGCGTCGTAGCCACTCTGGCCGATCATCAACTGGTAGCCGCGTTCGTCCAGGGCCTGGTTCAGCGCGCGCACGGTTTCCTGGAACACCGGCCCGGTCAGCGTGGGCAGCACCGCCGCCACCAGCCGGGCGCGCGAGGAGCGCAGGCCACCGGCCATGCCGTTGGGGACGAAACCGGTCTGGCTGACCACTTCGCGCACCTTGAGCAAGGTGGCGGGCGCCACCCGCTCCGGGGTGTTCAGCGCACGCGACACCGTCATGGCGGACACACCGGCCATGCGGGCGATGTCGTGAACGGTGAAGACTTGGGGCTTTTTCATTGGGCAGCGCAAAAGCCAGACAGTATGCGCGGGAAAGGCGCGCCCCCATGCGCCCGCCGGCAGCCCCCCGCACCCCAGGGCAGGTGCCTCCTGCGCTGCTCGGCAAGGTCACGCGGGTTCGCCCGTATCATCCGCGCCATGCTTGCCAAGTTGATGAGTCTCCTTCTTCTGGGAATAGTGCGGTTCCTGACCGGCTCCCAGGCCCGCTGGTATGGTTGCCCCCCGAAGGCGGAGCAGCGCATCTACTTCGCCAACCACCAGAGCCATGCCGACATGGTGCTGATCTGGGCGGCCCTGCCCGAGGAGCTGCGCAGCATCACCCGCCCGATCGCCGCCAAGGACTACTGGACCAAGACACCGTTTCGCCAGTGGATCACCACCGCCGTGTTCAATGCGGTGTACGTGGACCGGCAGGCCACACCGGCACGCCCAGCACCTGTGGAGCCCGTGGCTGCCGGTGTGGCCCTGCCCGATTCGGAAACGGCCTCTGCCGGCGGGCCCGACCCGGCGCCCGAGGCGCCACCCAAGCCTCCCACGCCTGAGGCCTTGCGCGCCGCTCTGCCCGAGGGCGACCCGCTTGCGCCCCTGGTGAAGGCGCTGGAGAGCGGTGACTCCATCGTGATCTTTCCCGAGGGCACGCGGGGCCATGGCGAAGAGCCCCAGCCATTCAAGTCGGGCCTGTTCAAGCTGGCCGAGATGTTCCCGCAGGTGGTATTGGTGCCGGCCTGGATCAACAACGTGCAGCGCGTGATGCCCAAGGGTGAAGTGGTGCCCGTGCCCATCCTGTGCTCGGTGACCTTCGGGGCCCCGATCCAGTTGGACCCCGACGAGGAACGCCGCCCTTTTCTCGACCGTGCACGCCGTGCGGTCATCGCATTGAGGGAAGTGTGAGATGAACGCCTTCCTTCGCAACCTGACGGCCACCCAGCAGATCGGTGCCTTGTTCCTCGTGGTGTTCGGCCTGCTGTCCATCGTCACCATCTGGGCCTATGTGCGCATGCTGCGCGAGCAGTACAGCGACGACCCCCAGGCCGAAGCCGATGCGCTCGAAGCCAAGCGCTTCTGGGGCCTGCTCAAGACGTCCTGGGCCATGGCTACCGTGTTCTGGATCGGCTGGGCGCTGGGCGATGCCGTGGCCACCGTGCTGTTCGCCATCGTCGGCTTTTTTGCGCTGCGCGAGTTCATCACGCTCTCGCCCACGCGCCGGGGCGACCACCGCAGCCTGGTGCTGGCCTTCTTCGTGGTGCTGCCGCTGCAGTTCTGGATCGTGGGCAGCCGGCACTTCGACCTGTTCACGGTGTTCATCCCGGTCTACGTGTTCCTGGCACTGCCCGTGGTGAGCGCACTGGCCAACGACCCGCAGCGCTTCCTGGAGCGCAATGCCAAGCTGCAGTGGGGCATCATGGTCTGCGTGTACGGCATGAGCCATGTGCCGGCGTTGCTGTTGCTGGACTTTCCGGGCTACAAGGACAAGGGCGCCTTCCTGGTGTTCTTCCTGGTGTTCGTGGTGCAGACCTGCATGGTGGTGCAGCACCTGCTGGGCCGGCGCTTTCCGCACAAGCCCGTGGCGCCGCAGGTGAGCCAGAGCTTCCAGTGGGTGAGCTGGCTGGCCGGCGTGGCCGTGGGTGGACTGGTGGGCGGTCTACTCACGTTCATCACCCCCTTCAAGCCCGGCCAGGCACTGGGCATGGCCCTGCTGGCCTGCGTGGCCGGCAGCCTGGGGCACCTGGTGATGAAGGCGCTCAAGCGCGACCGCGGCATCACCAGTTGGGGCATGCAGGGCATGTCGGTCACCGGCGCGGGCGGGCTGCTCGACCGGGTGGACGCGCTGTGCTTTGCGGCGCCGGTGTTCTTCCACTCGGTGCGCTGGTACTTCGGGCTATGAGAATCCTGGGCATCGACCCCGGCCTGCAGACCACCGGCTTCGGCGTGGTGGACATGGATGGCCACCAGCTGAGCTACGTGGCCAGCGGCACCATCCGTACGACCACCCTGGCACTGGGCGACCTGCCCGGGCGCCTGAAGATCCTGTTCGACGGCATCACCGAGGTGGTGGCGCGCTACCAGCCCGACACCTCATCGGTCGAAATCGTCTTCGTCAACGTGAATCCCCAGTCCACCCTGCTGCTGGGCCAGGCTCGCGGCGCCTGCATCACGGCCCTGGTGGCCAGCAACCTGCCCGTGGCCGAGTACACCGCGCTGCAGATGAAGAAAGCCGTAGTCGGCCACGGCCGCGCCGCCAAGAGCCAGGTGCAGGAGATGGTGCGCCGCCTGCTGAGCCTGCCCGGCCTGCCCGGCACCGACGCCGCCGACGGCCTGGGCATGGCCATCACCCACGCCCATGCAGGCGCAGCCATGGCCCGCCTGGGCGAAGCAGGCACCCTGCAGCGGCGCCAGCACGCCATGTACAAGGACGGCAGGAGTTATTAATTGACCGCCCTGGCCGATTCGCGCCTCAGGAGGTGAGTTCGGTCAACGCCCCATGCCGCGTTTGAGCTCCTTGAGCAATAGCAGCACCTGGTTGGACGCATGGCGGCAGCTGCTGTTGAGCAATTGGACCGACTGCTGCTGCTCGCCCGCCTGGAACAGCATGACCACGGCAGCCGCCTGCTGGTGAAAATACTTGTGCCGCGCCACCAGCATGCCGAAGGCCGGGTAGTGGCCCAGGCGCACCCGGCCCGTACCGTAGAGCCAGCGGCCCAGGTCGCAGCGGTCGTCCTGGCAAATGCGCTCGGGGCGCATGACCTCGTTGGAGCGACCATTGACCATGTCCTGCAGTTGCAGGCGCCAGCCTTCATGGCTGGCGATGGCCGCGTCGATATCGATCTCGGTCATGAGCATGGTGGCGTACTCGGCATCCAGCACGAGTTCGCTGCCGTTGTCTTCCATGGCCCAGGTCGTGTCGGGACTGGTCGGGTCTTGCTCCCGCATTTTGAACAGTCGGCTGAAAAAACCCATGTGCAACCCCGTCTTGGTATGTGGGCGGGACCTCTGGTATGGGAGACACCGCACCTATCTGAAACATTTTGTGTAGCGTTTTTTGTTTTGGCTACCAAAAAATGGCATACCCCTGCCGGCATGTGCATTGCGCCCCTGCTCCCAGCCTCAGCTCTTGGCCCGGCCGCAAGCGCCCCCGGCCGGACCGGACCACAATGCGCGTATGACTGAACCTGTTTCTCCCCGCACCGCCCTGTCCATGCTGGACCTGGTGGCCGTTCGCGACGGCGGCACCGTGGCCGAGGCCCTGCAGATCGCCCTGCGCACCGCGCAGCATGCTGAAAAACTCGGTTTCGCCCGCTACTGGCTGGCCGAGCACCACAACATGGCCGGTATCGCCAGCTCGGCCACAGCGGTGCTGGTGGGGCATATCGCGGGTGGCACCTCGCGCATCCGCGTGGGTTCGGGCGGCGTGATGCTGCCCAACCATGCGCCGCTGGTGGTGGCCGAGGCCTTTGGCACCCTGGCCGAGCTCTACCCCGGTCGCATCGACCTGGGCCTGGGCCGCGCGCCCGGCACCGATCAGGCGACCATGCGTGCCCTGCGCCGCAGCCGCGTGGAAACGGCCGACGACTTTCCGCAGGACGTGGCCGAGCTGCAGCGCCTGCTCGGCCCGGCCGAACCGGGCCAGCGCCTGGTGGCGACACCCGGGGCCGGCACGAATGTTCCCATCTGGCTGCTGGGATCAAGCCTGTTCTCGGCGCAACTGGCGGCCGAGCGCGGCCTGCCCTATGCCTTTGCCTCGCACTTCGCACCGCGCCTGCTGCACCAGGCCATCGACCTGTACCGCAACCTTTACCGCCCCTCGGCGGCCTGGCCCAAGCCCTACCTGGCCATCGGCGTGCCGCTGATCGCCGCGCCGACCGACGAGGAAGCCGAGTTCCTGGCCAGCAGCACCTACCAGCGCGTGCTGGGCATCCTGACCGGCGACCGGCGCCTGCTGCTACCGCCCGTGGAGAACTTCGCAGCGCGCCTGCAGCCCCAGGAGCGTGCCGCCATCGGCGACTTCCTGGCGGCCGCCGTGATCGGCGGGCCCGAGACGGTGCAGGCCGGCCTGGCCGACCTGGTACGCGAGACCGGCGCCAACGAGCTGATGCTGGTGAGCGACGTGTACGACTCGGCCCTGCGGCTGCGTTCGCTGGAGATTGCGGCGCAGGCACATGCGTCCCTGGGTACGGCGGTGCCCGCCTGATACCCGACTTGTAACCGGTGGGAGCGTAGCGTCACGGCCAGGACGGTCCGTTGCCGCTACCATCGTGGGCTGATGACGGTGCATTTGTGCACGTCGCTACCGCCCACCCACCACCTGCATGCCCGCTTTTTCCTTTGAAGCCCTGGACGCCCAGGGCCAGACCCGCAAAGGCCTGATGGAGGCCGACACCGCCAAGGCCGCCCGCGGGCAGCTGCGCGCCCAGGCCCTGGTGCCGATCGCGGTGGAACTGGTGCAGACCGGGCAACGGCTCGATGGCTCCGCCGTTGGCTGGAACCGCAGCCTGTTCACGCGCCCGGTCTTCAACGCCACCGGGCTGGCCATCTGGACACGGCAGATCGCCGGGCTGGTGAGCTCGGGCCTGCCGCTGGAACGCGCCCTGAGCGCCCTCTCGGACGAGGCCGACGACGAACGGCAGCGCCACCTTGTGGCGGCCCTGCGCGCCGAGGTGAATGCGGGCTCCACCTTTGCCCGTGCGCTGGGCCAGCACCGGCGCGAGTTCTCGGACATCTACTGCGCCGTGATCGGTGCCGGCGAGCACAGCGGCAACCTCGGTCTGGTGCTCGAACGCCTGGCCGATGACCTGGAAGACCGCCAGGCGCTCAAGGCCAAGCTGATAGGCGCCGCGCTCTACCCGGCCATCGTGACCCTGGTGGCGATCGCCATCGTGATGTTCCTGCTGGGCTATGTGGTGCCCCAGGTGGCCAGCGTGTTCGCTGGATCCAAGCGGGCCCTGCCCTTCATCACCACCCTCATGCTGGGCATCAGCGCCCTGGTGCGCAACTACGGGCTGGCCTTGTTCGGCGTGCTGGTCGTTGGCGCGCTGGGCCTGCGCTGGTCGCTCAAATCCGAGAGCGTGCGCGAGCGCTTCGACGCTGCCTGGCTCAACCTGCCCCTGGTGGGCAAGCTGGCCCGCGGCTACAACGCGGCACGCTTTGCCAGCACGCTGGCCATGCTGGCCAGTGCCGGCGTGCCCATCCTGCGCGCCCTGCAGGCCGCTGCCGAAACCCTGAACAACCGCGCCCTGCGCGCCGACGCGCTCGACGCCCTGGTGCTGGTGCGCGAGGGTGCGCCGCTGGCATCGGCCCTGGCGCAGAAAAAGCGCTTTCCGGGCCTGCTGTCGATGTTTGCGCGCCTGGGCGAACAGACGGGCCAGCTGCCGCTGATGCTGCAGCGCGCCGCCACCCAGTTGTCGGTGGAGGTGCAGCGCCGCGCCATGCAACTGGCAACCATCCTGGAGCCGCTGCTGATCGTGGCCATGGGCCTGGTGGTGATGGCCATCGTGCTGGCAGTCATGCTGCCCATCATCCAGCTCAACCAGTTCGTCAAATAGATCGACACGACATGGCCGTAACCCTGGACGACAAGCTGGTGGTCGCGATTTCCTCGCGGGCGCTGTTCAATTTCGAGGAAGAGAACCGCCTCTTCGACGACACGGACGACCGCGCCTACGTGGAGATGCAGCGCCAGCGCATCGACATTCCGGCGGCGCCCGGGGTGGCGTTCTCGCTGGTGCGCAAGCTGCTGGCCTTCAACACCACCGAGTACCAGCGGGTGGAAGTGGTGCTGCTCTCGCGCAATGACCCGGTGAGCGGCATGCGCGTGTTCCGCTCCTGCCTGGCCCACGGGCTGCCCATGGTGCAGCGCGGGGTGTTCACCCAGGGGCGCGATCCGTTTCGCTACCTGCGCCCGCTGGGGGCGCACCTGTTCCTTTCGGCTAACGAGGCCGACGTGCGCCAGGCGCTGCACCTGGGCTACCCGGCAGCGCGGGTACTGACCGAATCCGTGCGGGCCGGCGACTCCAACCCGAACGAGGTGCGCATCGCCTTCGACGGAGACGCCGTGCTGTTCTCGGACGAGGCCGAGCGCGTCTACCAGGCCGAAGGGCTGGCCGCCTTCCAGCGGCACGAGAGTGACAAGGCGGCGCAGCCGCTGCCCGATGGCCCCTTCAAGCCCCTGCTGGCCGCCCTGCACCGGCTGCAGCATGCGGGCGGCACGGGCATGCGCATCCGCACCGCACTGGTCACGGCGCGCAGCGCCCCCGCGCACGAGCGCGCCATCCGCACGCTGATGGACTGGGACATCGCGGTGGACGAGGCCATGTTCCTCGGTGGCCTGCCCAAGGGGGAGTTCCTGCGCGAGTTCGAGCCAGACTTCTTCTTCGACGACCAGACCGGCCACGTCACCTCGGCCTCGCTGCATGTGCCAGCCGGGCACGTGAACAGCGGGGTGTCCAACCCGGTCACGCGGCTGGCCGATTGACGGGGCGCCAGCGCGCAACGTTGTGCAATGGTTTGCAACTTGTGGCGCAGGAGGGTCTCTGACAGATTGCAAGTGGTGCCAGTTGGCCGTACCTGTTCGACCATGACCCACTACAAGGAACAGAGCGCATGAAGACGATTTTGCTGGCCTGGGGTGCCGCCGCCCTGATGGGCTGTGGCCTGGCATCCGCACAGGCCCCGGTCACTCCACCACCGGCCGACACCGAAGGCCTGTCCAAGGGCGAAGCCAAGGCGGTGCGCGAGTTCAAGATGCTGGACTTCAATGGGGACGGCAAACTCAGCCGCACTGAAGTCAAGCTGTTCCCGCGCCTGTCCAATGCCTTTGACGAGGCCGATACCGATCGCGATGGTTTTGTTTCGTACGAGGAAGTGCGCGCTTTCGCGGCAAAGTACCGCGCTGAACGGGACCGCGCCAAACAACAGGCGCCCGCTGCTCCCGCTTCTGCAGCCAGCGCTCCCTGACCCAACCGCTACCGTTTCGGTAGCAAAAATACCCAATGACCCCTGGCGCCGTCGCTGCACCTCAGCCTGCCACCCGGTTCACAGCCCTGCCGTGCGCTTGACCTTGGGGTCGGAGTAGGTCAGCGGTTCGTTCTTGACCTGCTGGGCCAGGCGCTCCTGCAGGGTCACCTTGTTGATGTCCTGCGCCATTTCCACAGCGCTGCCGCTGGCACGCCACATGGACTGGATGAATTCCAGCAGCTGTTTGTAGATGGGCTCCGGCGGCGGTTCGGGCGGCTCTTCCACCGTGTCCTTCTTCTTCACCTCGGTCCAGTCGCGGTTCGGCGTGTCAGGCGCCGAGGGCTTGTCGGGCTCGCGCACGATGGCCCCCTCCCCGAGCCGGTCCATGGACTCGACGGGCAGCGGCGCATTGACAGGCCGTATCGGCGGCGCCCCCGAGGCGCCGGTGGAATACAAATCGGCGCCCGCAGGACGCCAGGTCGGCGATCGATCGACAGGTGGCATTTGCATGGCATGGCCCCAGGTTGTGAATGGAACGAACAGAGGCACTTCCGGGCTCTTCGTACATTCATAACGGCAAACAAAAGGGGAAATTGAGGTCTTTTTTGCCTTTAAGCCCAAAAACAAGGGTTTACCCCTAGATTTTAAGCCGATTGATGGCAAAAGAAAGCCCGCCGCCTGCAGGGTGCAGGCGGCGGGCTGGTGCGGCGCTGGGTCAGAGGAAACGTTCGAGGAAGCGGCGGGACTGGCGGTCCAGCAGCGCAGTGTCGGGCACCTTGAATTGCACACCCTCGCCTGCAGCGATGAGCAGGCGGGTGCGCCCGCCGAGCCGGCGGATGTCTTCCTCGGCCTTGAGCACCAGGCGCGCAGGACCCCGGTCGGTCTCCACATCCCAGGTGCTGGGGGTCGAAAAACTCGACACGGCGACTATTTTTTCGATAGTGGGCACAAACTCACGCACCGCGAGTTCCTCCTCCACCAGGGTGCGCACTGCCGCAGGCAACTGATCGAAGCGGTCCAGCCACACCAGTTCATGGCCATCGCTGCCCACCAGCGACAGGCCTTCGGCAGGGGCCGCGATGGGAAAGGCCCGCACCGGCACCACGCCTTCGTGCAGCGTGCCGTCGGGCAGGGTGAGCACCAGGCGCCCGTGGGCGTTGCGGTGCAGTTGCAGCGAGGCGGGCGGGAATGTAGTCATCAGGTCGTTCATGGCAATGTCGTCCATCGGTGGGGGCCGGGCGGCGTGCTCAGGCACTGCCCGCCGGGTGGGCCGGGTGCAGCAGGCTGCTGTCGATGATCACGCCGGCAGCCTGGGCGTCTTCCTCGGCGCGGCGGGCCTGGGCCTCGTACAGCCGCCAGTAGGCGCCCTGTTTTTCCATGAGTTCGTCGTGCGGCCCCACTTCCACCACCTCGCCGCGGTCCATCACCACCAGGCGGTCGGCCTTGCGCAGGGTGGACAGGCGGTGGGCGATGGCGATGGTGGTGCGGCCCTGCACCAGGTTGTCCAGGGCCTTCTGGATTTCCTTCTCGGTCTCGGTGTCCACGGCCGAGGTGGCCTCGTCCAGGATCAGGATGCGCGGGTCGATCAGCAAGGCCCGCGCAATGCTGATGCGCTGGCGCTCGCCACCCGACAGGCCCTGGCCGCGCTCGCCCACCAGCGAGTCATAGCCATGCGGCAACCGCAGAATGAATTCGTGCGCGTGGGCCGCACGGGCCGCGGCCACGATCTCCTCGCGCGTGGCCTCGGGCTTGCCGTAGGCGATGTTCTCGGCGATGGTGCCGAAGAACAGGAAGGGCTCCTGCAGCACCAGGCCGATGTGGCGGCGGTAGTCGGCCACGGCAAAGCGGCGGATGTCCACGCCATCGACCTGGATGGAGCCGTCGCTCACGTCGTAGAAGCGGCTGATCAGGTTCACCAGGGTGCTCTTGCCCGAGCCGCTGTGGCCCACCAGGCCGATCATCTCGCCGGGGCGGATGTCCAGCTCCAACCCCTTGATGACCGAGCGGCTGCCGTAGCGGAAACCCACGTTGCGCATGGCGATGGCGCCCTGCACCTTGTCCACCTTGACCGGCTGGGCCGGGTCGGGCACGTTGCTCACGTGGTCCAGGATGTCGAAAATGCGCTTGGCGCCGGCCGCCGCCTTCTGCGTGACCGAGACGATGCGGCTCATGGAATCGAGCCGGCTGTAGAAGCGCCCGATGTAGGCGATGAAGGCGGTGAGCACCCCCACCGTGATCTGGTTGCGCGAGACCAGCCAGATGCCGAAGCCCCAGACCACGAGCAGGCCGATTTCGGTGAGCAGCGAGACCGTGGGAGTGAACAGCGACCAGGTCTTGTTAAGCTTGTCGTTGACTTCCAGGTTGTGCTGGTTGGCATCGCGAAAGCGCTGGGCCTCGCGCTTTTCCTGG
This sequence comes from Acidovorax sp. A1169, assembly GCF_030704685.1. Taxonomy (GTDB): domain Bacteria; phylum Pseudomonadota; class Gammaproteobacteria; order Burkholderiales; family Burkholderiaceae_C; genus Acidovorax. Next base: position 160,911 of record NZ_JAUZDX010000002.1, on the reverse strand, counting down.
GCGAAGGCCTTGACCACGCGGATGCCGGGGATGGTGTCGGCCAGCACGTTGGTCACCTCGGACCAGACGCGGTCGATCTTCTCGAAGCCGGTGCGCAGGCGGTCGCGCACGGTGTGGATCATCCAGGCGATGAAGGGCAGCGGTACCAGGGTGACCAGCGCCAGCCAGGGGTTGATGGAGAACAGGATGGCCGCCGTCATCATGATCATGAGCACGTCGGTCACGAAATCCAGGGCATGCAGCGACAGGAAAACGTTGATGCGGTCCGTCTCCGAGCCGATGCGCGCCATGAGGTCGCCGGTGCGCTTGCCGCCGAAATAGTCGAGCGACAGGCGCAGCAGGTGCTCATAGGTGGTGGTGCGCAGGTCGGCGCCGATGCGCTCGGACACCAGCGCCAGGATGTAGGTGCGCGCCCAGGAAAGGCCCCAGGCGGCCAGGGCGGACGCCAGCAGCCCGCTCAGGTACAGCAGCACCAGGCTGGGCTCGATCTTCTGCCCGTTCTGGAACGGGATCAGGATGTCGTCCATCAGCGGGATGGTGAGGTAGGGCGGCACCAGCGTGGCCGCCGTGGACGCCAGCGTCAGGCAAAAGCCCGCCGCCAGCTGCTTGCGGTAGGGCCGGGCAAAGCGCCACAGGCGCAGCAGCACCCAGGTGGAGGTCTGGGGTGGCTGGGCGCGTGCGCAGGCAGGGCACTCTTCGGTATCCGGGGGCAAGGGCGCGTGGCACTGGGGGCAACTGGCTTCGTCCGCTTCGCCGGAGCCTGCAGCCTGCTCGAAGCGCTGCACCAGGCGCAGCGCCTGGGCATGCTGGCCCAGGGTGAAGCGCCACAGCGCCAGGCGCGCATCGGCATCGTGCAGTTCCAGGGCGCCGATGCCACCGTGGTCGTGCATGCGCAGCGCCAGGCCCGGGGCGCGCGTCCAGGCCCGCCAGGCGCTGGCCCCAGGTTCGCAGGCCAGCAGGCGCTCGGAAGTCACCACCACCCAGCCCGTGGCGAAGCGCAATTCGGCACTCAGGTCAACCTGTAACGTGGCCAGCACGTTCTCTTGGGAAGCGAGCATGGCCCGCAGATCGGCCCCCGGGGGGCCGGAAAAGACACCGGAGGCGTCCACAGAATGGTGATGTTGCATGTTGGATTGGTATTTGCGCCCCTGGCAGCCAGCGGTCACCGATTGCGCCACAGCGCGAATTCTCCCCGATACTGCACGCAAGGACGCCAAGGCATCCACCTGTAACGTCTGCGACTGCCCCTTGGCTGACAGCCACTGCTGCCATCCGAGTGGAGCACAATGTTCCCCCATATTCTCGTTGTCCTCCCCCGCACAGCCCCGAAAGGCCGGAACCTCCTACCCGCTGCAATCCATGGCGAAATTCAACGACATCCAACTGCTTCGCATCAACTACCTGCGTGGACCCAACATCTGGACCTACCGGCCTGTGCTGGAGGTCTGGCTGGACCTGGGCGTGCTGGAAGACCATCCCTCCCACACCCTGCCCGGCCTGAACGACCGCCTGACGGCCTGGCTGCCGGCCCTTATCGAGCACCACTGCGGCGTGGGCGAGCGCGGCGGCTTCCTGCAGCGCCTGCAGGAGGGCACCTGGTGTGGCCACGTGCTGGAACACATCGTGATCGAGCTGCTCAACCTGGCCGGCATGCCCACGGGCTTTGGCCAGACGCGCAGCACCTCGCAGCGCGGCGTGTACCGCATGGTGTTCCGGGCCCGCGACGAGCAGGTGGCCCGCATGGCCCTGGCCCAGGGCCACCGCCTGCTGATGGCGGCCATCAACGACGAGGCCTTTGACGTGTCAGCCGCCGTGGCGCGTGTGCGCACCGAGGTGGACGACCAGTACCTGGGCCCCAGCACCGCCTGCATAGTGACAGCCGCCACCGACCGGGGCATTCCCCACATCCGCCTGAACGACGGCAACCTGGTGCAACTGGGCTACGGCGCCAGCCAGCGCCGCATCTGGACGGCCGAGACCGAGTTCACCAGCGCCATCGCCGAAGGCATTGCCAGCGACAAGGACCTGACCAAGGGCCTGCTCAAGGCCTGCGGCGTGCCGATTCCCGAAGGCCAGGTGGTCAACAGCCCCGCAGAAGCCTGGGAAGCAGCGCAGGACATCGGCCTGCCCGTGGTGGTCAAGCCCTCAGACGGCAACCATGGCCGCGGCGTGACGCTGGACCTGAGCAAGCAGGAAGACATCGAGGCGGCCTACCACGTGGCCTACCCCGAGGGCAGCGACGTGATGGTCGAAAGCTTCATCCCCGGCGACGAGCACCGCCTGCTGGTGGTGGGCGGCAAGGTGGTGGCCGCCGCCCGTGGCGAAGTGGTCAGCATCACTGGCAACGGCCGCTCCACGGTGAAGGAGCTGATCGACAGCCAGCTCAACTCCGACCCGCGCCGCGGCTACGAAGAGGAGTACCCGCTGGAGATCATCGACCTCGCCACCGACACCAAGGTGCAGCTGGAACTCAAGCGCCAGGACCTGGATGCGGGCTCCGTGCCTGCTGCGGGCCGGACCATCGTCGTGCAACGCAATGGCAACGTGGCAGTGGACTGCACGGACGACGTGCACCCCGAGGTCGCCTACATTGCCCAGCTCGCCGCCAAGGTGGTGGGCCTGGACATCGCGGGCATCGACATGGTGGCGCTCGACATCTCCAAGCCCCTGCACACCCAGGGCGGCGCCATCGTCGAAGTGAACGCCGGCCCCGGCCTGCTGATGCACCTGAAGCCCGCCGTGGGCGCACCCCGCCCCGTGGGCCAGGCCATCGTGGAGCACCTGTTCCCGACCGAGGACCATGCCGAAGGCACGGCCGGCCGCATCCCCGTGGTGGGCGTGGCCGGCACGCGCGGCACGGCCACCATCGCCCGCCTCGTGGCCTGGCTGCTGCACCTGGGCGGCCGCCACACGGGCGTGGCCTGCCGCGACGGCCTGTTCCTGGACCGCCGCCACGTGGACACCACCGACAGCGCCCACTGGGAGGCTGCGCACCGCCTGCTGATGAACCAGATGGTGCAGGCCGCCGTGATCGAGAACGACGCACGCACCATCCTGCGCGACGGCCTGGCCTACGACCGCTGCAAGGTGGGCGTGGTCACCGACATGGACGGCGTGGCCACCCTGGCCGAGTTCGACGTGCACGAGCAGGACCAGATGACCAAGGTGCTGCGCACCCAGGTGGACGTGGTGCTTGCCGACGGCGCCGCCGTGCTCAACGCCGCCGAAGAGCAGGTGGTGGACCTGGCCCGCCTGTGCGACGGCGACGTGGTGCTGTATGCGCAGGACCACGCGCTGCCCGCGATCACCGAGCACCGCGCCAAGGACAACGGTCGCGCCGTGGTCGTGAAGAACGGCCGTGTGGTGCTGGCCACCGGCAGCGCCGAGCACGCACTGGGCACGCTGGCCGAGCTGACCTTTGGCCGCAACGCCGTGGTGCCCGACACCGAGGCCCTGCTGGCCGCCGTGGGCGCCGCCTGGGCGCTGGACATCGCGCCAGACCTGATCGGCGCGGGCATCAAGACCTTCGAGCCGGACCTGCCCCCTCCTCCCGGTCTGCGTAGCTGACTTCACCACCGAACACTGCGATGACACCGGGGCCCACCCGCCCCGACGGACACTGAAAGAGACATTTCCATGGATGTATCCCGCACCCGGGCCCTTCGCGGCCCCAACCTCTGGAGCCGCCACATGGCCATCGAGGCCGTGGTGGCCTGCGACGAGAGCGAGCGCGCCATCCGCCGGATGGACGGCTTTGAAGCGCGCCTGCGCGCACTGTTCCCCGCGATTGGTGCGCTGCACCCCGAAGGCGGCGACGGCGACATCTCGCTGGCCCACGTGCTGCAGACCGCCGCCCTGGCACTGCAGGCGCAGGCCGGTTGCCCCGTGACCTTTGCGCGCACCACGGCCACCACCGATGCCGGTGTCTACCAGGTGGTGGTGGAGTACAGCGAGGAGGCCGTGGGCCGCCAGGCCTTCGAGGACGCGCAGCAACTGATCCAGGCCGCACTCGGCCAGGGCACGTTCGACGCCGACAAGACCGTGGCCGCGCTGCGCGAGCTCGACGAGGACGAGCGCCTGGGCCCGAGCACGGGCTCCATCGTCGACGCTGCCGTGGCGCGCGGCATTCCCTACCGGCGTCTCACGCGCGGCAGCCTGGTGCAGTTCGGCTGGGGTTCCAAGCAGCGCCGCATCCAGGCCGCCGAGATCGACTCCACCAGCGCCGTGGCCGAATCCATCGGCCAGGACAAGGACCTGACCAAGCGCCTGCTGCATGCGGCCGGCGTGCCCGTGCCCCTGGGCAAGCCCGTCGAAAGCCTGGACGAGGCCTGGGAAGTGGCCCAGAAGGTGGGCCTGCCCGTGGTGGTCAAGCCGCAGGACGGCAACCAGGGCAAGGGCGTGACGGTGAACATCACCGACCGTGCCCAGCTCGATGCGGCCTACCGCAACGCGGCCGAGTACGGCACGGTGATGGTCGAGCGTTTCTTGCCCGGCCACGACTTTCGCCTGCTGGTGGTGGGCGACCAGCTCGTGGCCGCTGCGCGCCGCGAGCCGCCCCAGGTACTGGGCGACGGCCAGCACACGGTGCGTGAGCTGGTCGAGCAGGTCAACCTGGACCCGCGCCGCGGCGAAGGCCATGCCACCTCGCTGACCAAGATCCGCCTGGACGAGATCGCCGTGGCGCGCCTGGCGGCCCAGGACCTGACGCCCGAGTCCGTGCCGCCCAAAGGCCAGCGCGTGATCCTGCGCAACAACGCCAACCTGTCCACCGGTGGCACCGCCACCGACGTGACCGACGACGTGCACCCCGAGGTGGCGGCGCGCGCCATCGCCGCTGCGCAGATGGTCGGCCTGCACATCTGCGGCGTGGACATGGTCGCCGAAACCGTGCTGCGCCCGCTGGAAGAGCAAGGCGGCGGCTTCGTGGAAGTGAATGCCGCGCCCGGCCTGCGCATGCACTTGGCGCCCTCGTACGGCAAACCCCGCAACGTGGGCCAGGCCATGGTGGACCGCCTGTACGCCCATGGCGACGACGGCCGCATCCCGACGGTGGCCGTCACCGGCACCAACGGCAAGACCACCACGGCGCGCCTGATCGCCCACCTGTTCACGGCCCAGGGCCTGCGCGTGGGCATGACCAACACCGACGGCGTGTACGTCAACGGCCGCCAGATCGACAGCGGCGACTGCAGTGGCCCCAAGAGTGCGCGCAACGTGCTGCTGCACCCCGAGGTGGATGCGGCCGTGTTCGAGACCGCTCGCGGCGGCATCCTGCGCGAGGGCCTGGGCTTCGACCGCTGCCGGGTGGCGGTGGTCACCAACATCGGCGCGGGCGACCACCTGGGGCTGAACTACATCACCACGGTGGAAGACTTGGCCGTGCTCAAGCGCGTGATCGTGCAGAACGTGGCCACCGACGGCTATGGCGTGCTCAACGCGGCCGACCCCATCGTGGCGGCCATGGCGCCGGCCTGCCCGGGCAAGATCATCTTCTTCGCGGCCGACCGCCACCACCCCGTGATGGCCACGCACCGCGCCCAGGGCAACCGCACCGTGTACGTGGACGGCGACTCCATCGTCGCCTCCGAAGGCTCGTGGCGCGAGACCATCCACCTGCGCGACGTGCCCATCACGCGCAACGGCCGCATCGGCTTCCAGGTCGAGAACGTCATGGCCTCGGTCGCTGCCGCCTGGGGTGCCGGCCTGCCGTGGCAAACCATCCGCCGCGGCCTGTCAGGCTTCGTGAACGACAGCGACAACGCGCCGGGCCGCTTCAACATCATGGACCACAACGGCGCCACGGTGATCGCCGACTACGGCCACAACCCCGACGCCATGCGCGCCCTGGTGGCTGCGGTGGACGCCCTGCCCGGCAAGCGCCGCAGCGTGGTCATCAGCGGTGCCGGCGACCGGCGCGACGAGGACATCCGCGAGCAGACCGTGATCCTGGGCGCCGCCTTCGACGACGTGATCCTGTACCAGGACGCGGCCCAGCGCGGCCGGGGCGATGGTGAGGTGATGGCCCTGCTGCGCGAAGGCCTGGCCGGTGCGGCACGCACCACGCATGTGGAAGAGATCCGCGGCGAGTTCATCGCCATCGACACGGCCCTTTCCCGCCTGCAGCCCGGCGACCTGTGCCTGGTGCTGGTCGACCAGGTCGAGGAAGCCCTGGCCCACCTGGCCAAGCGCTGCGCCGACGCCGGGGCCACGGCATGATGCGCGCGACCCTGCGCATGGCGGCCCTGGCCGCCCTCACGCTGCTGGCGGGTACCGCCGTGGCGGCCCCCGACAAGATCGGCACAGTGGACACGGCTTTCAAGCTGCTCGGCCGCGACCACGACATCATCGTCGAGGCCTACGACGACCCGGCCGTGGCGGGTGTGACCTGCTATGTCTCGCGCGCCCGCACAGGCGGCATCAAGGGCTCGCTGGGCCTGGCCGAGGACCGCTCGGAAGCCTCCATCGCCTGCCGCCAGACCGGGCCGGTGAGTTTTCCGGCGCCGCTGCGCAAGCAGGAAGAGGTGTTCAGCGAGCGCCTGTCCATCCTGTTCAAGCGCCTGCGCGTGGTGCGCATGGTAGACCCGGCGCGCAACACGCTGGTCTACCTGACCTATTCCGAAAAGCTGGTGGACGGCTCGCCGCAGAACAGCGTGACGGCCGTACCGGTGGACCGGGCAATGCCGATCCCGCTGAAATGACAAAGGGCGCCGCGGCGCCCTTTTTTATGCCTTGCCAGATGCGATCTGCCGCAGCGCCTGCTCGAAGACTTCGGGCGGCTGGCCGCCAGAGATCAGGTGGCGGTCGTTGATGATGATGGCCGGCACCGAGTGGATGCCCTGCTGCAGGTAGAACTGCTCGCGCTCGCGCACCTCGTCCGCGAAGCGGTCCGACGCCAGGATGGCACGGGCTTCGGCTTCGTCCAAGCCCACCCCGGCGGCCACGCGGGCCAGCACTTCATGGTCGCCCGGGCTCTGGCCATCGGTGAAGTAGGCCTTGAACAAGGCGTTTTTCAGGGCGGGCTGCTTGTCGCCCACTTCCTCGGCCCAGTGCAGCAGGCGGTGGGCGTCAAAGGTGTTGTAGATGCGGCTGCGCTGCGCCATGTTGAAGGTGAAGCCCAGCGCTGCACCGCGCGCGGCGATGGCGTCGCGGTTCTTCTGGCTCTGCTCGGGCGTGGCGCCGTACTTTTCGTGCAGGTGCTCGGCGATGTCCTGGCCCTCGGGCGCCATCTGGGGGTTGAGCTCGAAGGGCTGAAAGTGCAGGTCCAGCGCGACTTCGCCCGCGAGGCGCTCGGCCGCCTGCTCCAACGACCGGAGGCCGATGATGCACCAGGGGCAGGAAACGTCGGAGACGAAATCGATCTTGAGGGCTGTGGTCATGCGGTCACCGAAAGGTCAAACAAACTGCCCACCATGTTAGGACGAATGCGCCGACCTTGCTGGCATGCGGCCATTGGAAAGGGGGCACAAGCCCCCACCTGGGTGATGGAAAAGCCCTTGTTTGCCACACTGCACCCCTGTCCTGCCACCTTGGATCCCTCCGGAGCCTCTGCCACCATGCAACTCGACCAGCAACAAGCCATTCTCACCATCGCCCTGTTCGCCGCCTTCGCCGACGGCCACAAGGGCGATAGCGAGCGCGAGGAGATCCGGCGCATCGCCCAATCGCTGGCACACGACGCACCGGCCATCGACCTGCCGCGCCTGGTCCAGGACGTGCTGCTGCAACGCACCAGCGCCCAGGCCGCAGCCACCGCGCTGGCAGAGCCGGGCCTGCGCCAGTTGGCCTACGAAATGGCGGTCTGCGTCTGCGACGTGGACGGGCGCCAGACCGATTCCGAGCGCACCTTCCTCACCCAGCTCAAGGGCTGGTTGCAGCTGGGCGAGGGCGACACCGCCGCATTCGAGCAGCAGGCCGATGCCCTCGTGGAAGTGGCCGAGCGCGCAGCGCCCATCGCGCGCGGCATGGCACCGATGGCCGCATGCGCGGCGGCCGCAGCGGCTGCGGCCCTGCCTGTGCGCAACGTGGCGGAAGTCTCTGGCGCCGAACTGGACAAGAGCATTTTGAACTACGCACTGGTGTGCGGTGCGCTGGAGCTGCTGCCGCAGTCCTGGGCGTCGATGGCCATCATCCCCATGCAGGTCAAGATGGTCTACGCCGTCGGCAAGGCCCATGGCGTGGAGCTGGACCAGGGCCACATCAAGGACTTCATCGCCGCGGCGGGCGTGGGCATGGCCTCGCAATACATCGAGCAGTTCGGCCGCAAGCTGCTCGGCGGCCTGCTGGGCAAGGTGGCGGGCCGCACCATTGGCGGCATCGGCCAGGCGGCCACGGGCATGGCCTTTTCGTTCGCCACCACCTATGCTCTGGGCCAGGTGGCCAAACGCTACTACGCAGGCGGCCGGGTGATGAGCACGGCCGTGCTGCGCGAGAGCTTCCAGAGCATGCTGGGCCCGGCCAAGGACCTGCAGACCCAGTACCTGCCGCAGATCCGCGAAAAGGCAGCGACCCTGGACGCCGCCAAGGTCATGTCCATGGTGCGCGGAGGCGTCTGATCGGCACCCGTAGGGTGATTCAGGCAGCCACTTCCCCCTTTTGCGCAGCCCGCAGCCCGTGCCAGAATCGGGCATGCCCTTGACACTGGACCCTGCCAACGCCATCGCGCCCATGTCGCTGGACTCTCCGTCGGACAACGCCATGACCGCGCTGTACCGCGTGGCCCTGGGCCCGGTGAATGCCGAGCACTACCTGCCGATCTTCGCGCGCTTCGACGACGCAGGGCGCACCACCACCACCTGGAACTGGCCGGCGGCGCTGTTCACGCTGAGCTGGCTGGTGTTTCGCCAGCTCTGGGGCGCGGCGCTGGTCTACGTGGCTGCGGCCGAGGGCCTGGCGCTGCTGGTGTTCGGCCTGGGCCGGCAGTTCCTCAACTGGCCCCAGCCGGTGGAATGGGGCATCCTGGCCGCCATCGCGCTGTTCAGCTGCGCGCTGCCCGGGCTGTTCGCCAACGCCGTGCTGCACACCGAGATCCGCAAGCGCATCGCGCGTGCCCTCTCGGTCTCGCGCACTGTGCCGGAGGCCGCCGCCTTGCTGGAGCGGCAGGCCAGCTCACGCCAGCGGCTGAGCGGGGTGATCATTGCGCACGTGGTCCTGGTGGCCACGGCCGTGCTGGCCTACATGCTTTTCCCTCCCGGTGGCGCACCGGAACAGGGCAGCACCGCAGCTGCGAATACCTCGCAAGCTGCGGCGCCAGCGGTCACCGCGTCCAACCCCACGTCCGGACTGGCGGCCGTGTCGGTAGCGCGTGCGGCATCCACCGCAGCCTCGGCGGTGGCATCGGATACGGTATCGCCCCCCCGCGCTGCAGCGCCCACCTCGGCAGAAGAAGCCACCGCCCCAGTGGCCGTGGTGACGGCCCCCGCCGCCGCAACGCCCCCTTCCGCCCCGCGCGTTGCGGCCGCCCCCCCCTCGCCGGCCCTGACGAAGACACCGGCACCGGTGTCGGCGGCAAGCCCGGCCAGCAGCAGTGCCAAGGCTTCGACAGCCGCCGCAGCACCAGCACCGACGGCTTCGAAGGCGGCCACGCCTGCTGCGGCGCCTTTACCCTCCAAGGCCACGGCTCCTGCGGCCACGGCCAGCAAGCCCGCACCGGCGGTGCCCGCTCCGCAGACCGCCACTGCGGCGGCAACGGCTGCCAGCAAGGCCTCCAGACCGGTTCCGGCAGCAAAAGCCAGACCCACAGCCACAGCAGCATCGGCGCCGGCCTCTTCCGCCAGTGGTGCAGAGCCGCCCCTGGTGGGCAGTGCGCCGGGCTTTTACATCAACGTGGGCCTGTTCGCCGAAGAGGCCAATGCGCGCAAGACGCAGTCCCGCCTGCTCAACGAAGGCCTGCCGGCCTTCCGCCAGCCGCTGGAAAGCGCCAAAGGCTCCCGCATCCGCGTGCGCGTGGGCCCCTTCGACACCAAGGCCGAGGCCGACGCGGCAGCGCAGAACATCCGGGGCATGGGCCTGGACGCCGTGGTGTTCAAGAAGTAAGACCCTCAGGCCCAGCGGACGGGGCAAGGACAACCGGGCGTGGCCCCGCGTCCTACGCGCAAGCCTTCAGGCAGCCGACATCCAGGCCCGGCTTCGGCACGTACTCTGCAGTATCGACCCGTGTCTTCTGCAAAAGCCTCTTTATGCCCATCCCTTCGCCGACCACTGCGCACCAGCCCCCCTGTCACGGCCTGCGGCCCCGCTGGTGGGCCCTTGCCGCCGTGGCGGCGGGCGCCCTGCTGCTCACGGGCTGCGCGCCCTGGCGCCTGATGACGGCCTCGGACCTGGCCAAGGCATCGCGCCCCTACACCGCCCAGCCGGACCAGCCCGAGCGGCGCATCCTCGTGGTGGGCGACAGCACGGCCGTGGGCACCGGTGCGGCCCGCCCTGAAGACAGCCTGGCGGGGCGCATCGGCGCCGCCCATCCGCGCTGGCAGATCGACAACCTGGCGGCCAACGGCGCCAAGTTCGAGGACGTGCAGGCGCAACTGGAGCGTGCCAATACCGGCTACGACTTGGTGCTGGTGCTGGCCGGTGGCAACGACGTGATCCGGCTGACGTCGGAGCAGCAGTTGCATGGCCACATGGAGCAGGCCATCCGCACCGCCAAGGCGCGCGGCAAGCATGTGGTGCTGATGCCCTGCGGCAACGTCGGCCACGCGCCCCTCTTCGTACCGCCGGTCTCGTGGTTCATGGACACCCGTTCCAAACGCCTGCATGCCACCGCGCAGACGGTGGCGCTCGACAGCGGCGTGCGCTATATCCGGCTGCTCAAACCGCGCGCGCAGGACCCCTTCGTGCAGCGGGCCGACGAACTCAACGCCGCCGACGGCCTTCACCCGAGCAGCGCGGGCTACCAGCAGTGGTACGAGGAACTGGTGCGGCAGGAAGGCTTGGCCAGCTTGACAGGCACGTAGGCCTCAATAAGTCTCCAGGTGCAGGCGCCCTTCGCGCGCCAGGGTAGCCGCCAGGGACTCCCAATCCAGGCCGGCATCGGCCGCCACGTCGCGCAGGGCGAGCACCACGCCCTCTTCCATGCTCTTCAAGCCGCAGACGTAGAAGTGGCTGTTGCCGTCCTTGAGCAGTTCTGCCAGGTCGGCCGCGCGCTCGCGCATCAGGTCCTGCACATAGCGCCGGGGCTGGCCCAAGGTGCGCGAGAAGGCCAGGTTGATGTCGATGAAATCCTTGGGCAGGCTTTGCAGCGGGCCGAAGTACGGCAGCTCCTGCTGCGTGCGCGCGCCGAAGAACAGCATCAGCTTGCCGCCCTCGAACTTGCCGCTCTTGCGCAGGCGCCGGCGCCATTCGGTCATGGCGCGCATGGGCGCGCTGCCGGTGCCGGTGCAGATCATCACCACGTGCGACTTGGGGTGGTTGGGCATCAGGAAGGAATGGCCGAACGGACCTACCACCTCCACCTTGTCGCCCACCTGGAGGTCGCAGACATAGTTCGACGCCACGCCGCGCACGGGCGTGCCGTCATGGTCGGAGGTGACGCGCTTCACGGTCAGCGCCAGGTTGTTGTAGCCCGGCCGCTCGCCATTGCGCGCACTGGCAATTGAATACTGGCGCGCATGGTGGCGCTTGCCCAGGGCATCGGTGCCAGGCGGCACGATGCCGATGGACTGGCCCTCCAGCACCGGAAACGGCAGGCTGCCAAAGTCGAGCACCACGTGGTGGGTTTCGCTCTCGAACCCTGCCTCGGTGCAGTTGAAGTTGCCGACCACCGTGGCCGTCGTCGGAGTCTTGGGCGGGTAGAGATTGGTATAGGCGTGCGCCGCCGACCAGGGCGGCACCGTGGCGCCCCGGTGCAGGGGTGGCTGGGTTTGCACGCCGGGCTCCGCGGCGGGCGCAGCGGCAGGTGCATCCGTGGTGTCGGCACCGCCCCCCGCTGCCGCCAGCTCTTCGGGCGTGAGTTCGCCGGGCAGCGACTCCCAGGTCAGTTGCTCCTCGATCGAATAGGCACGCACCAGGGGCATGGTGCGCCAGTTGTCGATGGAACCCGTGGGGCATGGCGAGATGCAGGCCATGCAGCCATTGCAGATGTCGGCGCGCACGACGTAGTTGTTGTCATCGTGCGTGATCGCATTGACGGGGCAGGTGGCCTCGCAGGTATTGCAGCGGATGCAGATTTCCGGGTCGATCAAATGCTGCTTGATGACCCCGGTTTCAACGGCCATGTCCATATGGTTCTCCTTTGTCACCCCCAACCAGGGGGTTGGGATGGGGCGTGTGGTCTTCGTGGGGCCTGCCCTGATCCCTGCCCTCGTTCATACGCCGAGCGCGTTTCTTTGTCCATCAGCCGAAACGCACGTACTCGAAGTCGACCGGCTGGCGGTTGATGCCCATCACCGGCGGCGCAATCCAGCCGGCGAACTGGCCGGGCTCGACCACGCGGCCCATGAGCGAGGCGACGAAGGCGAAGTCCTCGGGGCTGGGCAGCCACTCGTCCTTCTTGGCAGCCCATTCCATCTCGTTCACCACGCGGCCTTCGGGCGACATCTTGATGCCCGCGAGCGCACCGATCTGGCGGTTGAAGGCCTTGTGCGGCACCACCAGGCGGGTGGGGATGCCGGCCTTTTCCAGCACCTTGTTCCATCGGCCGACGCCGGCGACCGAGTCCTTGATGAAGTCGTCGCGCAGCACTTCGTTGAGCGCATTGAGCATGGGCACGTCCTTCTCGACGAGCTGGCCGTCCTTGACCTCCAGCACCTTGTAGGTCTGGCCCTTGAGCACGTGGTCATCGGTGCGCTTGCCTTCCTCGTAGCGGCCCTTCAGGCCCGAGCTGTAGAAGATGGCAGCGTTGCTCGACTGGTCGGCACCGAACAGGTCGATGGTGACGCTGTAGTGGAAGTTGAGGTAGCGCTGCACGGTACCGAGATCGATGGCGCCGGCGGCGCGCACCTTCTGCGGGTCGTCGGTCTTGAGCTCGTTCATCACCTGAGCGGTGCGGGACAGCACGCGCGAGACACCGCTCTCGCCCACGAACATGTGGTGCGCCTCTTCGGTCAGCATGAACTTGGTGGTGCGCGCCAGCGGGTCGAAAGCGCTCTCCGCCAGGGCCGAGAGCTGGAACTTGCCGTCGCGGTCGGTGAAGTAGGTGAACATGAAGAACGCCAGCCAGTCGGGCGTGGCCTCGTTGAAGGCCCCCAGGATGCGCGGGTTGTTCTCGTCGCCCGAGGTGCGCTGCAGCAGGGCGTCTGCCTCTTCGCGGCCGTCGCGGCCGAAGTGCTTGTGCAGCAGGTAGACCATGGCCCAGAGGTGGCGGCCCTCTTCCACGTTGATCTGGAACAGGTTGCGCAGGTCGTACATGCTGGGCGCCGTCAGGCCCAGGTGGCGCTGCTGCTCGACCGACGCGGGCTCGGTGTCGCCTTGCGTCACGATGATGCGGCGCAGGTTGGCGCGGTGCTCCCCGGGCACGTCCTGCCAGGCCTTCTCGCCCTTGTGGTCGCCAAAGTGGATCTCGCGGTTGGCGTCGCCCGGGTTCAGGAAGATGCCCCAGCGGTAGTCGCGCATCTTCACGTGGCCGAACTGTGCCCAGCCCTGCGGGTCCACGCTCACGGCCGTGCGCAGATAGACCTCGTGGTTGGTCGAGCCATCGGGCCCCACGTCGTCCCACCAGTTGATGAAGTTGGGTTGCCAGCCTTCGAGCGCACGCTGCAGGGTGCGGTCCTCGCCGAGGTTGACGTTGTTGGGGATCTTCTCGCTGTAGTTGATGCTGCTCATGGTTGTTCCTTGGATGGTTCAGGCAGAGGGGTCAGACACGATTGAGGTCGAAGCCGGCCTTTTCGCCGGTGCCGTAGACCTTGAGCGCGCCCTTGTCGCCCACGGCGTTGGGGCGGTTGAAGATCCAGTTCTGCCAGGCGGTGAGCCGGCCGAAGATGCGCGTGGCCATGTTCTCCTTGCTGGCAAAGCGCAGGTTGGCCTCCAGGCCGGTCAGGGCGTCGGGCGACATGGCGGCGCGTTCCTCGATGGCCATGCGCAGCTCGTCGTCCCAGTCGATGTCGTCGGGCGCGGCGGTCACCAGGCCCAGGGCCAGGGCCTCGTCGGCGTCGAGCGGCCTACCGGCCACGGCACGTGCAGCCTCCATCGGCGCGGTTTCCTCATAAAAGCGGCGCTGCAGGCGGCTCTGGTCGTTGACCATGGGGAAGAAACCGAAGTTGAATTCGTTGAGCGTGAGCCGGGGCGCACGGTCGGCATCGTCGGGCAGGGCCAGCATGTAGCTGCGGTCGGCCGCGAAGGCCAGCTCGGCCAGCGTGCCGGCGAAGCAGGAGCCCTCCTGCACCAACGCGAACAAGGTGCGCGAGGACACGTCCAGGCGCGCCAGCGCGCGGCGCAGCGCACCGATGGTCTCGCGCACCAGCCAGTGGTCCTGGTGCGCCAGCATCACCGCGTCGGACGCAAGCACGGCCTTCGCATCGCCTTCGGTCTTGAGCAGCCAGGTGCCGATATCGAGTTCGTTGGTGCGCAGGTTCAGGATGGCGTCGTCGAGCTCGCGCGCCAGGGCCAGCGGCCACCATGCGGTGCCGGCCGCTTCGATGGCGGCGATGTCGGCAGGCTGCGGGCCGGCGGGCGCCTTCACGGTGAGCGTGGCGGTGCGCCTGGCGCGGTCGATCTGTACCTGCACATGCGAGTAGCCCAGGCTGTCGGCGCCGTCCTCGCGTTCCAGCCGGGTCAGGGCCACACCCTTGGCGCCGGCCGGGCGGTCACTGCCCGCGGCGAGCTGCACCGCACGGTCCTGCACGGCCGCGGCGAACTGGGCCGGCTTGGCCACGGCATCCACCAGGCGCCATTCCACCGCGCGCTGGCCGCGCACGCCTTCCACGCTGGTGCAGAAGATGTCGGCCAGGTCGTGGCGCACATGGCGCTTGTCCGTCACGCGTGTAAGGCCACCGGTGCCGGGCAACACGCCCAGCAGCGGCACCTCGGGCAGCGAGACGGCGGACGAGCGGTCGTCCACCAGCAGGATCTCGTCGCAGGCCAGGGCCAGCTCGTAGCCGCCGCCGGCGCAGGCGCCATTGACGGCGGCCAGGAACTTGAGGCCCGAGTGCTTCGACGAATCTTCCAGGCCATTGCGCGTCTCGTTGGTGAACTTGCAGAAGTTCACCTTCCAGGCGTGGCTGGAGACGCCCAGCATGAAGATGTTGGCGCCCGAACAGAAGATGCGGTCCTTGCCGCTGGTGACGACCACGGTGCGCACTTCGGGGTGCTCGAAGCGCACGCGGTTGACCGCGTCGTTGAGTTCGATGTCCACGCCCAGGTCATAGCTGTTGAGCTTGAGCTTGTAGCCGGGACGGATGCCGCCGTCTTCGGCAATGTTGAGCGACAGGCGGGCTATGGCCCCGTCGACGCTGAGCGACCAATGGCGGTACTGGCCGGGCTCGGTGCGGTAGTCGACGCGCGCCGGGGCGCTGGCGGTGGTGGCAGTCATGGATGTCTCCTGTGGGGCCGGTAGTAGCGGCTGCAAACCTCGGAACAAGAAAAATAATGCAGCTTTTGATTTCGATGACATGCATCATGCTGCATGTTTACGGACGCGTCAATGCCTGCAATGCTTTTTTTTCGTTCCGAAAGCTGGTGCTGATCTCGCGCACCCAGTGGCGAGATCAGGCGCTCAGGAGGCGCTTATCGATTGCCTGGCGGCGGAGCGCAGGCCCTGGAATGCCTGGGCCAGGCTCTTGCCACTGGTGTCCACCGACAGATCGGCCTTGGAATAGAAGGCGGCACGGCCGCTCAGGATGCGCCGCAAGTCGTCCATCGCTTCCTTGCTCGCCGCCATCGGGCGCGTGTCGCCCTGTGCGGCCACACGGCCCATGTGTTCTTCGGGTGCGGCCTGCAGCCACACCGTGGTGCAGTGGGCCAGCAGCTCATTGAAGGTAGCCGGGTCCGAAACGATGCCGCCGGGCGTGGCGATGACCACCTCGCTGTAGATCTGGATGGTTTCCTCGAGCGCACGGCGCTCGTAGCGGCGGTAGGCATTCGTGCCATACAGGTCGTGGATCTCGCGCACGCTGCAGCCGGCGAGCTTCTCGATCTCGCGGCTCAGCTCCACGAAGGGCAACTCCAGGTCGTCCGCCAGCATCTGCCCCAGCGTGGATTTGCCCGCGCCGCGCAGGCCCACCAGGGCAATGCGGCTGTGCCGCGCCGGATCGACCGAGGCGGTGCCCAGCAATTCGCCCAGCGCCAGACGCACGCGGCGCAGGTCGGCCTCGCTGCGGTTTTCGAGCAGCTCGCGGATCAGCAACCATTCAGGCGAACTGGTCGTGACGTCGCCCACCAGCTCGGCCAGCGAGCAGTGCAGCGCACCCGCCACCTGCTGCAGCACCAGGATGGAGGCATTGCCCGTGCCGTATTCCAGGTTGGCCAGGTGGCGCTCGGACACGTCGGCCGCAATGGCCACGGCCTTGCGCGTGAGCCCGCGCTGCGCGCGCAGGTTGCGCACGCGCTCGCCCAGCGCCGTCAGCAGCGGGTTGCGGGCTTCGCCGCCCGGCGCCGCAGCGCCGTTGCCGTCGATGGGCGCAGTGGCCAGCACTGCGTCGTCTTGCTCATTCATGCGCGTCCTTGTTCACACCACCGATTGTCTGCGGTCCGGCAGCCCGATAAATATGCACTATAGTGCTTGACGAAGATCATCCAGGGGTTTATCTTCCAGATGCACGCAAGATACTGCACGTCGCACATTCCTGCAAGGCAATCATTTTCCGCGGCAAGCGGCGCACAGACGCCTTGCCCAGCCCGCCTTTCCCCTGAAAGCCCCCCCATGATGACGCCCGCCACCGCCCCCTCCAACAAGGATGCCTTCCATGCCCTGCTGGCCGACCTCACCGCGCAGATCGAGGGCCGGCCGCTCGATGCGGCGCTGGACCAGTGGCTCAACACGGTCCACGGTGCCGGCAGCCCCACCTATGCGCAGCTGCGCGACGCCTGCCTCATCGGCGTGGCCGAAGGCTGGCTATGCGAGCGCGAGGGCGGCGGCATCAGGTACGGCCGGGTGTTCAAGGCCGAGGATGCGCTGCACCGCTTTTCGGTGGACGTGGTCGACATGCAGGACCTGGCCGGCCCGCACCATGCGCACCCGAACGGCGAGATCGACCTGATCATGCCCATGGCCGACAGTGCCGCCACCTTCGACGGCCGGCCTGCGGGCTGGTGCGTCTATGGCCCCGGCACGGCCCACCGCCCGACCGTGGCCCAGGGCCGTGCGCTGGTGCTCTATCTCTTGCCCGAAGGGCAGATCCAGTTCACGCGCACCTGAAATCCGCTCGCCCATCCTCTTCCATATATCCATGACCGAACTTCTCTCCAACTACGCTGCCGGCCGCTGGCAGGCAGGCACCGGCAACGGCACGCCCCTGTTCGACCCCGTGCTCGGCAACGAGCTGGTGCGCGTGGACGCCACCGGGCTCGACCTGGCCGAGGCATTCACCTTTGCGCGCCAGCAAGGGGGCGCTGCCCTGCGCGCGCTGACCTACCGCGAACGCGCAGCCCTGCTCGCCGCCATCGTCAAGGTGCTGCTCGCCAACCGCGATGCCTACTACGAGATCGCCACCGCCAATGCCGGCACGGTGAAGAACGATTCCGGCGTGGACATCGACGGCGCCATCTTCACGCTGGGCCAGTACGCCAAATGGGGCGACGCCCTGGGCGATGCCCGCGCGCTGCGCGACGGCGATGCGGCCCGGCTGGGCAAGGACCCGACGTTCCAGTCGCAGCACCTGTCGGTGCCCACACAGGGCGTGGCGCTGTTCATCAACGCGTTCAACTTCCCGTCCTGGGGGCTGTGGGAAAAGGCCGCGCCGGCCCTGCTCTCGGGCGTTCCGGTCATCGTCAAGCCCGCCACGGCCACGGCCTGGCTCACCCAGCGCATGGTCAAGGATGTGGTGGATGCAGGGGTGCTGCCGGCAGGCGCGCTGTCGGTCATCGCCGGCAGCTCGGCGGGGCTGATGGACCAGCTGCAGCCCTTCGACGTGGTGTCGTTCACCGGCTCGGCCGAGACTGCCGGCGTGATCCGCTCCCACCCAGCTGTGGCGCAGCGCTCGGTGCGCGCCAACATCGAGGCCGACAGCCTCAACAGCGCCATGCTGCTGCCGGGCGAGGCCCCGGGCAGCGAGGCCTTCAACCTGCTGGTGCGCGAGGTGGTGCGCGAAATGACGGTGAAGTCGGGCCAGAAATGCACGGCCATCCGCCGCATCCTGGTGCCGGCCGAGGTGTATGACGCCGCTGCCGAGGCCATAGCCGCCAAGCTCGCCGGCATCAGCGTGGGCAACCCGCGCAACGAGGGCGTGCGCATGGGCTCGCTCGTGAGCCGCGCGCAACTGGCTGCGGTGCGCGAAGGCCTGGCCACACTGCAGGCGCAGACCACCGTGCTGCACGACGGCCGCGACCGGCCGCTGGTGGATGCCGACCCGGCCGTGGCCGCCTGCATCGGCCCCGTGCTGCTGGGCGCGCGCGATGCCGATGCCGCACAACGGGTGCACGACGTGGAGGTCTTCGGCCCCATGGCCACGCTGCTGCCCTACCGCGACAGCGCGCATGCCATTGCGCTGGCGCACAGGGGCCAGGGTTCGCTGGTCACCTCGCTCTACGGCAGCGACGAGACCGCATTGGCACAGACGGCCCTGGCCGTGGCCGCCAGCCATGGCCGCGTGCATGTGGTCACGCCCGATGTGGCACAGGCGCACAGCGGCCACGGCAATGTGATGCCCATGTCGCAGCATGGCGGCCCGGGCCGCGCGGGCGGCGGTGCCGAGCTGGGCGGCCTGCGCGCACTCGATTTCTACCACCAGCGCACGGCCGTGCAGGCCAGCCCCGGGGTGCTGGCGGCGCTGGGCCTCTGACACCACAACAGACGCGACAAGAAAAAGCCACGCGCACCCGGCCCGAGAGGGCCAAGGAGACAACACCATGGGCCTGCCCCCACGATTCAACTTTGCCGAGCACCTGTTCGGGCTCAACCGGGGCCGTGCACAGCGCACCGCCTACATCGACGACCGGGGCAGCCTGGCCTACGGTGCGCTCGAAGACCGCGCACGGCGCCTGGCTTCGGCCCTCGCCAGCGCCGGCGTGCGGCGCGAGGAGCGCGTGCTGCTGCTCATGCTCGACAGCAGCGACTGGCCCGTGGCCTTCCTGGGCTGCCTGTATGCCGGGGTGGTGCCGGTGGCGGTGAACACCCTGCTCACGGCGGACGACTACGCCTACATGCTGGACCACAGCCGCGCGCAGGCGGCCATCGTCTCGGGTGCACTGCTGGGGGTGCTGCAGGACGCCATGGGCCGCGCGCCGCACGAGGTGAGCGCGCTGCTCGTCTCCCAGCCCACCGGGCCGCTGCCCGAGGGGGCGCGTGACTTCGAGGCCGCGCTGGTAGAGGCCACGCCGCTGGCCGTACCGGTGAACACTGCGGCGGACGACCCGGGCTTCTGGCTCTATTCCTCGGGCTCCACCGGCAAGCCCAAGGGCACGGTGCACACCCATGCCAATCTGTGGTGGACGGCCGAGCTCTATGGCAAGCCGGTGCTCGGCCTGACTGAGGACGACGTCTGCTTCTCGGCCGCCAAGATGTACTTCGCCTACAGCCTGGGCAATGCGCTGACCTTTCCGCTCTCGGTGGGTGCCACCGTGGTGCTGATGGCCGAGCGGCCCACGCCCGACGCCACCTTCCGCCGCTGGACGCAGCTCCGCCCCACCGTGTTCTTCGGCGCGCCCACGGGCTTTGCGGGCATGCTGGCCTCGCCCGCACTGCCGGCGCGCGACGCGGTGGCGCTGCGCATGTGTTCGTCGGCCGGCGAGGCGCTGCCCGGCGAGATCGCCCAGCGCTTCAAGGCGCATTTCGGCTGCGAGATCATCGACGGCATCGGCTCCACCGAGATGCTGCACATCTTCATCTCCAACCGCCCGGGCGACGTGCGCTACGGCACCACCGGCAAGCCGGTGGAAGGCTACGAGGTGGAACTGCGCGGCGAGGACGGGCGGCCCGTGCCCGATGGCGAGGTAGGCGACCTGTACATCCGCGGCCCGAGCGCGGCGCTGATGTACTGGGCCAACCGCGAGAAGTCGCGCGAGACCTTCCAGGGCGGCTGGACCAAGAGCGGCGACAAGTACACGCGCGATGCCGACGGCTACTTCACCTATGCCGGCCGCAGCGACGACATGCTCAAGGTCAGCGGCATCTACGTCTCGCCCTTCGAGGTCGAGGCCACGCTGATGCAGCACCCCGCCGTGCTCGAATCGGCCGTGATCGGCGTGCAGGACGGCGAAGGCCTGACCAAGACCAAGGCCTACGTAGTGCTCAAGCCGGGCCAGCATACCGACGCACAGGCCCTGCAGGCCTTCGTGAAGGAACGGCTGGCGGCCTACAAGTACCCGCGCTTCATCGAGTTCATCGACGAGTTGCCCAAGACCGCCACGGGCAAGATCCAGCGCTTTCGCCTGCGCGAGAAGGAGGCGCACGCATGACGCAGGCGGCCACCTCGCAGTTAGCCACCATCACCTGGCGTGGTCGCACGGTGCAAATCGAGCACCAATGGATCGCGCCCGAGCGCAGCGATGCACCGCTGATCGTCTTTCTGCACGAAGGCCTGGGATCGGTGGCGATGTGGAAGGATTTCCCCGAGCGCCTGTGCAACGCCGCGGGCGTGCGCGGCCTGGTGTTCTCGCGCCCGGCCTATGGCCGCTCGACCCCGCGCGAGGCCGATGAGACCTGGGACGTGGACTTCATGCACCGCCAGGCGCACGAGGTGCTGCCCGCCTTCTTCGGGGCCCTGGGACTCACCGAAGCGCCCTGGCTGCTGGGCCACAGCGATGGCGGCTCGATCGCCCTGCTCTACGCAGCGCGCTTCCCCGAAGCCGTGCGCGGCCTGGTGCTGATGGCGCCGCACATCTTCGTCGAGGACGTGACCATCGCCAACATCGAGATCGCCCGGGATGCCTACCGCAGCACCGACCTGCCTGCCAGGCTCGGCCGCTACCACGACGACGCCGACTCGGCCTTCTGGGGCTGGAACCGCATCTGGTTGCATCCGCCGTTCCAGCAATGGAACATCGAAGCGGAGATCGGCGCGATTCGGGCACCGGTCCTGGCCATCCAGGGCGTGGATGACGAGTACGGTACGCTGGCGCAGATCCGCGGCATCGCGCGCCGGGTGCCGGGCACAGAGCTGCTCGAATTGCCCGCCTGCGGACACTCTCCGCACCGCGACCGACCCGACGCGGTGATCGCCGCAGCCACGGACTTTATCGCGCAGACGAGCAGCTATTCCACGTAGCGCCTGAGTACCGGCAGGTCGAGCACGGTGATGCCGCCGTACTCGATCTGCAAAATGCCCGACTCCTGCAGGCGCTTCAAGGCCGCATTGCAGCGCTGGCGCGAGACGCCCGTGAGGTTGGCGATCTCCTCCTGCGAGATCTGCAGGTGCCGGTCCATGCCGGGGTAGAGAAACGGGTGGAACAGGCCGGCCAGCGCGCGGGCCACCTGGCTGTCGGTGTCGAGCAGGTGGTGGGCCGTGAAGGTGCCCAGGAACCAGTGCATGCGCTCGTTGATCTGGCGCAGCAAAAAGTGGTCGAAGCTGCGCTCTGTGGCGTGCAGCCACGCAAAGGTCTCCACCGGCAACACTGCCACCCGGCTGGGCCGCAGGGCGATGATGTCGGCCGTGCGCGGCAGGGCGCGCAGCAGCGTGCCCTCGCCGAACCAGCTGCCGGCCGACAGGCCGCCCAGCGTCACGGCGCGGCCATCGGGCGAGGTCACGGACCACTTGAGCAGACCCTCGATGGCGCCGTACCAGTGCAGGGGCACATCGCCGCGGCGGCACAGCGCGCCGCCTGCCGGCACATTCACCTCGCGCACATCGTCGAGCACGCGCTGCTGCGCCGGGGCATCGAGCAGGGGGAACCAGGCCGACGCGGCCAGCAGGCTGGTGGTGGACGGCCGTGTCGCAGGGGGTGACAAAGTGGGGTTCTCCCGGAAGAAGACACTGGCCCCGCGTATACCCTGCCCTCAAATGTCATCGCGATGACTGAGTGGAAGGGTGCCCAAAAAAATAATGCGGAGCACCCCGCAATTCTCCACCAGGACCACGATGAGCAAGCGCAAAGTCATAGTCACCATCGCCCCCACGGGCGGCATGGCCCACAAGTCGCAGAACCCCCACCTGCCCACCCAGCCCGCCGAGATCGCCGATGACGTGGAGCGCTGCTGGAACGCTGGCGCCAGCGTGGTCGCCCTCCACGCGCGCCGGCCCGACGATGGCGCCACCTGCAACCCCGAGGTGTACCGCGACATCAACAGCCGCATCCGCGCCAAGGGCTGCGATATCGTGCTCAATAACTCCACCGGCGGCGGCGTGCACGGCGACATGGTCAAGCCCCTGCCCGGCGGCCGCTGGGAGATCGCCTGGGATGAGCGCATCAAGGGCATGGACGCGGGTGCCGAGATGTGCACGCTGGACGCGACCACGCTGAACCTGAGCTTCGATGGCCGCGAAATCCTGATGGACACGCCACTGAGCCGGGGCCGTGAGCTGGCCGAAGGCATGAAGGCGCGCGGCATCAAGCCCGAGTGGGAGGTGTTCAGCCCCACGCACATCCTGCAGGACACCACGACGCTGATCGAGGAAGGCCACGACGAAGGCCCGCACTTCATCAACCTGGTGATGAACGTGCACCGCGCCTTCCAGAACGCCATGCCCTATTCGCCGCGTTTTTTGCAGATGATGGTGGACACCCTGCCCAGAAACAGCCTGTTCTGCGTGAGCGGCATCGGCCCCTCGCAGCTCGAAGCCAACGTCGCTGCGCTGCTGCTGGGCGGGCATGCGCGCGTGGGGTTGGAGGACAACCTGTACTTTCGCCACGGCGAGCTGGCCACCAACGTGCAGCTCACCGAACGCATCGTGCGCATCATCCGCGAGCTGGACATGGAGCCCGCCACGCCGACCGAAGCACGCGCGCTGATGGGACTGCCGCGCGTGGACGGCCCGCGCCCCGCGTTTGCCCCAGCTTGACCGCAGCGATTCCCCCGCCACCATACGCCGACCTTCCCCACCACATCAAGGAGACAGAGATGAGCAACATGATGACGATGACGAACACCCGCCGCCAGTTCCTGGGCCACATGGGCGCCGCAGCCGCGCTGGGCACGCTGTCGCCCCTGGAGGCGCTGGCGCAGACCATCGAGCAGGTCAAAATCTTCTACGGCTTTCCGGCCGGCAGCTCGGGCGACAGCGTGGCCCGCCGCGTGGGCGAAAAGCTCGCAGGGTCAGCCTACACGCGCAACTCGGCCGTGGTGGAAAACAAGCCCGGCGCTGGCGGGCGCATCGCGCTGGAGTCGCTCAAGGGTGCGGCGGCCGACGGCAGCGTGCTCACGCTGTCGCCGTTCTCGTGCACCTCGATCTACCCGCACATCTACAGCAAGCTGAGCTACGACCCGGTGAAGGACTTCGTGCCGGTGTCCATCGCGGCCATCATGCACCATGGCCTGGCCGTGGGGCCGCTGGTGCCGGCGTCGGTGAAGAACGTGAGGGATTTCCTGACCTGGGCCAAGGCCAACCCCGGCCAGGCCAACTACGGCTCGCCCGCCGCAGGCTCCACGCCGCACTTCATCGGCGCGCTGCTGGGCCTGAACAACGGCGTGGACTTGAAGCACGTGCCCTATCGCGGCTCCATCCCCGGCGTCACGGACGTGGTCGGCGGGCAGATCGCTTCGATGGTGACCCCGAGCGGCGACTTCATCCCCAACCACAAGGCGGGCAAGCTGCGGCTGATCGCCACCTCGGGCAAGGCGCGCTCACCGTTCTCGCCGGAAGTGGCGACCTTTGCCGAACAGGGCTTTCCCGAACTGACCACCGAGGAATGGTTCGGCTTTTACGCCCCGGCCAGGACGCCGGCTGCTGCCGTTGCCGCCGCCAATGCTGCGATCAACGCAGCGATCAAGGAGAAGGCCGTTATCGACAGCCTGGCCGTGGTCGGGCTGATTGCACAAGGCTCCACCGCAGCAGAAATGGCGGCTTCCCAGCAGGCCGAATTCGAACGCTGGGGGCCCCTGGTCAAGAAGATCGGCTTCACGGCTGAGTCCTGAAAGGAGCCCCGCGCATGGATTCGACCGTGAAGCGCGTCGCCGTGGTGGCCACCGGCGTCATCGGCGCCAGCTGGGCCGCCTACTTCCTGGCGCGCGGGCTGGACGTGGACGCCACCGACCCTTCGCCCGGTGCCGAGGAACGGCTGCGCGAGGCCGTGGCCACCCACTGGCCCACGCTGGAGCGCCAGGGGCTGGTGCCAGGCGCCAGTCTGGCACGCCTGGCCTTCCATGCCCGGCTGGAGGACGCGGTGGCCACGGCCGACTTCGTGCAGGAGAGCGGGCCCGAGCGCGCCGACTTCAAGGCCGAACTGTTCCGCCAGATCGATGCCGCTGCACCGGCGCACGCCATCCTGGCGTCGAGTTCCTCAGGCCTCTCGGTCACCGACATGCAGCAATCCTGCGCACGACCCGAGCGCGTGGTGCTGGGCCACCCGTTCAATCCACCGCACATGATCCCGCTGGTGGAGGTGGGCGGCGGGCAGCGCACCGCGCCCGAAGCCATCGAACGCGCCATGGCCTTCTACACCGCCATCGGCAAGCGCCCCATCCACGTGCGCCGCGAGATCAAGGGCCACATTGCCAACCGGCTGCAGGCCGCGCTGTGGCGCGAGGCCTTCCATCTGGTGAACGAGGGCGTGGCCACGGTCGCCGACATCGACACCGCCATCGCCCAGGGGCCCGGCCTGCGCTGGGCGCTGATGGGGCCGTTCATGAACCTGCACCTCTCGGGCGGTGCGGGCGGCGTGGCCCATGTACTGGCCCACCTGGGCGGACCCATCGAGAGCTGGTGGCAGGACCTGGGCACCCCCGCGATGACCGAGGCCTTGAAGCAGCAGGTGGTGCAGGGCGTGGCCGAAGAGCTGGGCGAGCGCAGCACCGAGGACCTGGCGCGCACGCGCGACGCCCTGCTGCTGGACCTGATCCGGGCCAAGCAGTCCTCGGGCCACCTGGACTGAACACAAGAAACGACACCAGAGACAACACGATGCACCCCGATTTCGTCGATGACCCCGCAGAGCTGGCGCCACCCCGCACCGTGCTCACGCACCTGGCCGACGGCGCCTTCACCCTGCAATCGCCCGAGCCGCTGGGCCCCTATGCCCGTTGCGTGGGCGAGTGGCTGGAGCGCTGGGCACGCGAGACACCCGACGCACTGGCCCTGGCCGAGCGCGACGACAGCGGCGAGGACTGGCGCCGCCTGACCTATGCCCAGCTGCGCCAGGCCGTGGGGGCCGTGGCCCAGTCGCTGCTCGACATGGACCTGCCCGCAGGCCGACCCATCGCCATCCTCTCGGACAACGCGGTGGACCATGCCGTGCTGATGCTGGCCGCCATGCACATCGGCCGCACGCCGTGCTCGCTGTCGAGCGCCTACGCACGCTCGCGCGACCCGGGGCGCCTGCACAGCATGCTGGCGGCGCTGGAGCCGTGCTTGGTCTATGCGTCGGATGCCCGCGCCTATGCGCCGGCCCTTGCGGGCTACTCCGGCAACGCCGTGCGGGTCTTCAGCCGCCATGCGCAGGAATGCCCCGGCGCCCTCGATTTTGCGCAGTTGCTCGCTGCCCGGGAAACACCGGCCGTGGTGCAGGCCTTCGAGGCCATCGCGCCCGACGACCATGCCAAGTACCTGCTGACCTCGGGCTCCACCGGACGGCCCAAGGTCGTCATCAACACCCACCGCATGCTGTGCGCCAACCAGCAGATGATGGCGCAGACCTGGCGCTTTCTCGACCACGAGAAGCTGGTGCTGGTGGAATGGCTGCCCTGGAGCCACACCTTTGGCGGCAACCACAACCTGAACATGGTGCTGTGCCACGGCGGCGCGCTCTACATCGACGAGGGGCGGCCCGCCCCTGGCCTGATCGAGAAGACGGTGCGCAACCTGCGCGAGGTGCGGCCCACGCTGCTCTTCAACGTGCCGCGCGGCTTCGACATGCTGCTGCCTTACCTGGAGGCCGACGACGCCCTGGCGGCACAGATCCTCTCGCGCCTGCGCCTGGCGTTCTATGCGGCGGCGGCACTGGCCCCATCGACCTGGCAGCGGCTCGAGGCCGTGGCCGCGCGAGCCCGGCCCGCGCAGCCGCTGTGGCTCACCACCTCGTGGGGTGCGACCGAGACGTCCCCGGCCATCACCACGGCGCACTGGCGCCTGCAGGGCGCGGGCTGCATCGGCGCGCCGCTGCCCGGGCTCACACTCAAGCTGGTGCCCAATGGCGGCAAGCTGGAGATGCGCGTCAAGGGCGTGTCGGTGTTCCCGGGCTACCGCAATGCGCCGCGCGAGACGGCGGCAGCGTTCGACGAAGACGGCTTCTACCGCATCGGCGATGCGGGCTTTCTGGCCGACACCGGACGGCCCGAGCGCGGCGTGGTCTTCAACGGCCGCGTGGCCGAGGACTTCAAGCTCTCCACCGGCAGTTGGGTCTCGGTGGGCACGCTGCGCGTGGAGCTGGTCTCGCAGCTCGCGCCGCTGGTGCAGGACATCGTGGTCACCGGGCACGACCGCGACGAGGTGGGCCTGCTGGTCTTCCCTTCCGCCGCCGGCGCGGCCGATGGCCCGAAGCTGGAGCGGGCCCTGCGCACGCTGATGCAGGCCCGGCGCAATGGCGGTGCGGGCTCGTCGCAGTGCCCCGCACGGGCCCTGGTGCTGTGCACGCCGCCCGATGCCGACGCCGGCGAGATCACCGACAAGGGCTACATCAACCAGGGTGCGGTGCTGGCCCAGCGCGAGGACGAGGTGCACGCCCTGCACGCGACGCCGCCGCGCGCGGACGTGATCGTCAGCGCATGAGCATGGCCAGCAGCACCACCGCGAGCAGCGCCAGGTAGACCTTGGCGTGCAGCCCATCGGGCAGGCGGCCCACGAAGCGCCCGCCCAGGCGAATGCCCAGCCAGGAGCCGGCGACCAGCACGGCAAAGGCCCGCAGGTCCACGAAGCCCGCGTGCCAGGCACCGAGCGGCGCGGCCTGCTCCCAGGCCAGCAGCACATAGGTCGCGGTGCCAGCCAGTGCCACCGGCAGCGACAGCGGGTTGGCCGCCGCCGTGGCCTGCACCATGGGCGCGCCGCGCCGGCGCATGAGCGGCACCGTCATCACACTGCCGCCCACCCCCAGGAAGGCGGCCACCGCACCGATGGCCAGCCCGAGCAAGGCCGTGAGCGGACCGGAGGGCTGCGGCTTGGAAGCCCCTGCACCATCTGCCACGCGCGGCCGGATGAAGCCCGGGCGCAGCAGCCCGTCGAGGATGGTGAGCGCCAGATAGGCCACAAAGGCCCAGCGCACCCAGTCGCTGCGCAGCATGGTGGCTGCGGCCGCGCCCGCCACCGAGCCCACGGCGATGAAGGCCAGCAGCGGCCGCACCTGCGCCCAATCCACATTGCCCGCCCGGTGGTGGCGCCGCGTGGCCAGTCCCGCGCCGACGATCATCACGCAGGTGGAGGTGGCGACCGCCACCTGCATGGCCGATTGGCACAGTGGGCTGTCGGCACCATGCATGTGCACCAGCGTGCGGTACAGCACGGGCACGACGACGAAGCCGCCACCGAAGCCGAAGAGCACGGTGGTGACTCCGGCCAGGGTGCCGAACACGGCCAGGACAAGGTAGAACTCCATGCGCGCATTCCATTGCAAAAAAACACCATGCCAGCTTAGGCTGCAGTGGCCTGGCCGGCTTTCGCCGGCAGGTCAATAATGTTTGCATTTCAGCCAAAGCACCCGGAGCATGCGCAACACGCCCCTGCACACCGTCGACGCCGTGGACCGCCCGGTCCTGGCCATCGCCACCGACTACCCCGCAGGCACCCTGCTCGACACGCACAGCCACCGGCGTGCGCAGTTCCTCTACGGCGCCACGGGCATCATGGAAGTCGGCACGAACGATGGCGCCTGGGTGGTGCCGACCAGCAGCGGCGTGTGGATACCGGCGGGCAAGCCGCATCGCGTGCGCATGGTGGGCGTGAGCACCTGCAGCCTCTACATCGAGCCGCAGGCCGTACCTCGGCACGTCTCGCAATGCGAGGTGCTGCAGGTCTCGCCGCTGCTGCGCCAGCTGCTGCTGGATTCGGCCGAGCTGCCGGCGCAGTATGAGTTGAGCGGGCGCGATGGCGCCTTGGCGCAGCTGATGCTGCACGAGTTGCAGCGCGCACCGACCCTGCCCTTCTTCGCTCCCATGCCGCGCGAGCCTGCGCTGGCGGCACTGTGCGCAGCCTTTCTGCACAACCCGCAGGTCCACGCAGCGCCCGATGCCTGGGCACGGCAGTTGCACAAGAGCGAGCGCAGCTTCACGCGCTTCTTTCGCCTGCAGACCGGCATGTCGTTCGGCGAGTGGCGCCAGCAGGCCTGCCTGCTGGCGGCGCTGTCGCGCCTGTCGCGCGGTGACGCCGTCACCACGGTGGCGCTGGACCTGGGCTACGAGAGCCCCGGGGCCTTTTCCACCATGTTCCGCAAGCGACTGGGGCGCCCGCCATCGGAGTTCCTGCCCGCTTGATGGCGCGCAGCAAGGCGCTGCAGGCGTTGTAAAAATCACGCTATCCAAAGGCCGCTGAGGTTCTGCGGTCTTGTCCTATAGCGCTTGTGCGCGCACTGCTTCTAAAATCGCGCACCTCCCCGCACATGCAGGGGGGCACCGTGCAACTTTGAAACGAAGAACAAACATCATGGCAACTGCAAAGAAAACCACCGCTGTCGCGAAGGCAGCACCCGCAGCGAAGAAGGCTGCAGCACCCGTGGCCAAGAAGGTCGCAGCACCTGTCGCCAAGAAGGCAGCGCCTGCTGCCAAGAAGGCCGCAGCCCCCGCAGCGAAGAAGGCTGCACCCGCCGCCGCAGCAACGCCCGCAGCGCTCAAGCCCATCAAGACCGCCTTCAACAAGACGACCCTGGTGGCCCACCTGGCCGAGCAATCGGGCGTGGACCCCAAGGCCACCAAGGCCGTGCTGGCAGCGCTCGAAGCCGCCATCCTTGGCTCCGTGCACAAGAAGGGCTCCGGAGAATTCACGCTGCCTGGCGTGCTGAAGATCGGCCTGCAGCAAGTGCCCGCCAAGAAGAAGCGCTTCGGCAAGGACCCCTTCACCGGTGCCGAGCGCTGGTTCCCGGCCAAGCCCGCTGCCGTGAAGATCAAGACCCGCGCGCTCAAGAAGCTCAAGGACGCAACGGCCTGATCGGCCCATCCCTGTGCGCGTGCAGCCTGCGGCCGCACGCGCACAGGGAAAAAGAAGGCCTGCAACGGGCCTTCCTGGAGCAGTCTTTCCAGGTTTCGGATCGAAAGCCCAGGCGCTGCATCTGCATCGCCTGGGCTTTTTTCATTTTACTTTCCCGCCTCTTTCGATCACGCCTGGCGCTGCTGCCAAAGCACGTCCAGCACATGCTGCGTGGCCTTCTCCATCGCGCCGGCGCGGTGCGCCAGGCCCAGGGGCCGCCACAGCACCGGGCGCAGGGCCAGCATGCGGATGCGCGGGTCGGGCGGCGTGGCAACCGCAGCCTCGTGCGGCAGCAGCGTGGCGCCATAGCCGGCGGCCACCAGGCTCTTGATCGCATCGTTGTAGTTGAGCTCTATGCGCGCCCGGGGCTGCTCGCCGGCCAACGCGAACCACTCACCCGTCAGGCGCGAGAGGCTGGTGCCCTCGTCGTTGAGGATCAGCGGCTGGCCCGCCAGCCAGTGCGGCGTGGCCCGCGTGGGCGCCGGCCATCGCGCCGGCACGAAGGCCATGACCGGGTCGCGCCGCCAGGGCTCCACCTGCACGCCGGGAACCGGCGGCTGGGGCAGCGCCACCAGGCCCACGTCGAGCGTGCCGCCGGCCAGCCGGGCCATGGTGTCGTGCGAGGTCAGCACCGCCACCTGCACGTCGATGTCCGGGTGCTGCTGGCCCAGCACCTCCAGCGCCTGCGGAAGCAGGTGGGCGATGGCCCCGGTGGAGGCCCCCAGCCGCACGCGGCCCGCCAGGCCCTGCACCTGGCGCTGCACCATGGCCAGGGTGTCATCGGCATCGGCCAGCAGGCGCCGGGCACGCTCGACCAGGGCCTCGCCCACGCCGGTGGCGCGCACCTCGCCGCGCTTGCGCAGCAGCAGCGGCGCGCCCACCTGCGCCTCCAGGTCGGCCATGTGCAGACTCACCGTGGGCGCCGCCAGGTGCAGCACGCGCGCGGCTTCGGCAAATGATCCCAGGTCGGCAATGGTGACCAGGGTGCGCAATCGGTCCAGGTTCAGTTCACGCATGTCGTTCAGAAATCCTGATGCTGATGGTTGTGAAATTCAACTTTTCAAATTCTACGCAGCGGCTGAAGATCACGCATCCCCCATTTGGAACACACCAGGAGCACCCCGCATGAGCGACACCGCACCGCTTGTCTTCATCGATGGCGACCAGGGCACCACCGGCCTGCAGATCCATGAGCGCCTGCAGGGCCGCACCGACCTGCAGTTGCTGACCCTGCCCGAGCAGGACCGCAAGGACCCGGCGCGCCGCGCCCAGGCCATCAACGCCTGCGACATCGCCGTGCTCTGCCTGCCCGACGGGCCCGCGCGCGAAGCGGCCGCCTCCGTCACAAACCCGGCCGTGCGCGTGATCGACGCCAGCTCCGCCCACCGCACCGATGCCGGCTGGGTCTACGGCTTTCCCGAGATGGACGCCGGCCAGGCCGAGCGCATTGCCAATGCCCGGCGCGTGACCAACCCCGGCTGCTACCCCACGGGCGCCATCGCGCTGCTGCGCCCGCTGGTGCAGGCCGGCCTGGTGCCTGCGGACCACCCCCTGTCGATACACGCCGTGTCGGGCTACTCCGGCGGTGGGCGAGCGCGCGTGCAGGAGCACGAGGCACCGGGCGCCAAGGCTCCCGCCTTCCAGGTCTATGGCCTGCGCCTGGCGCACAAGCACACGCCAGAAATCGAACGGTATGCGGGCCTGTCGGTGCGGCCCTTCTTTCTGCCGGCCTATGGAGCCTTCCGCCAGGGCATCGTGCTGACCATCCCCCTGCATCTGCGCAGCTTGCCCGCAGGCACTACCGCCGGGAAGATCCACCAGGCCCTGGCGCAGCACTATGCCGACCAGCGCCATGTGGAGGTCACGGGGTTGGTCGAGGCCGAATCCACCGAGCACCTGGACCCCGAGGCGCTGAACGGCAGCAACCAGCTGCGTCTGTCCGTGTTTGCCAACCAGCAGCACGGGCAGGTGCTGCTCGCCGCCGTGTTCGACAACCTGGGCAAGGGGGCATCGGGCGCGGCCGTGCAGAACCTGGGCCTGATGCTGGAGCGCATGGCCCAGGATTGACTACTTTTCAGCGGCGCTAATCAATCCCTCAGAAATCATTGATTGTGTGGCGCCCGATAGCCGGGCAGACTCGCGCGCCTCATCCACTACCAGAGGCAACATCCATGAAGGTTTGCATCATCGGCGCGGGCGCCATCGGCGGATTCATCGGCACCCGCCTGGCGGCAGCCGGCAGTGCCCAGGTGAGTGCCGTGGCGCGCGGCGCCACGCTGGCCGCGCTCAAGGACCACGGCTGGCGCCTGCAGACCGCGGACGGGCTTGTGCAGGCGCCAGCGCACGCCACGGACCGGCCGGTCGACCTGGGCGTGCAGGACCTGGTGGTCATCGCCGTCAAGGGCCCCGCGCTGGCCAGCGTGGCGCAGGGCATTGCGCCGCTGCTGGGGCCCGAGACCCTGGTGCTGCCCGCCATGAACGGCGTGCCCTGGTGGTTCTGCCAGGGCGTGGCGGGCTGGGGCGACGAGCCGCTGGCCAGCGTGGACCCCGGCGACCGCATTGCCAGCGCCATCCCCCTGCACCATGTGGTGGGCTGCGTCGTGCACGCCGCCACCTCCACACCCGAGCCCGGGCTGGTGCAGCACAAGATGGGCCGGGGCCTGGTCATCGGCGAGCCCGCAGGCGGGCGCAGCGAGCGCGTGCAGCGCTTGGCCGACATGCTGAACCACGCAGGCTTCGAGGCCACGCACTCGGCCGACGTGCGCTACGACATCTGGTACAAGCTGTGGGGCAACATGACCATGAACCCGGTCTCGGCCATCACCGGTGCCACGGTAGACCGCCTGCTCGACGACGACCTTGTACGCGGCTTCTGCACCGCCGCTATGCAGGAGGCCGGTCGCATCGGCGCACGCATCGGCTGCCCTATCGCGCAAAGCCCCGAAGAGCGCCATGCCCTCACGCGCAAACTCGGCGCCTTCAAGACCTCGATGCTGCAGGACGTGGAGGCTGGCCGTGCGCTGGAGATCGACGCCATCGTGGCGGCGGTGCAGGAGATCGGCCACCGGGTGGCCGAACCCTCGCCGAACATCGACGCCTTGCTGGGCCTGGTGCGCCTGTTCGCCCGCGTGCGCGGGCTGTACCCGCAGGCTACCCAGGCGTCATGAATCCTTGTCGCCAGCGGCCACAGCCAGCTGGTGCAGGTGCTCTACCAGCATGCGCGCGGCGGGCGAAAGCCGCTTTTCATCGTTGAAGCAGATGGCAAAGCGCCGCTGGGCCCAGTCGTCCGTGAGCGGCAGCACGCGGATGCCAAGGCTGGCGGCCACCGGCTCGGCCACCTCGCGCGGCACCACGGCAATGCCCAGGCCGGCGCGCACGCAGCGCATCGACGCGTCGAAGGTACTGACCACCGCCCGGTAGTTGATGGGCCGCCCGATGATGGCCGCGGCCCGCGCCAGCATGGTGTGCACCGCCGTCGATGCGGGCAGGCCCACCTGGTCGAAGCCCAGCGTGTCCTCGAACGCGCAGCGCCTGCGCCGGGCCAGCGGGTGCGAAAGCGGCGTGACGATGGCCAGGTGGTCGCGCCGGTAGCTGCGCGTCTGCAGGCCGGCCAGGTCCGCCGCATCCCAGCACACGCCCACGGGCACCACCCCTTCGCGCAGGCCGCGCACCAGTTCGCTGCTGACCGCTTCCTCGATGTCGATGCGGATGTCGCGGTGCGCGGGCACCTGCAGGAAAGAGGCAATGTCGTCGGGCAAAAACTCCGCGATCGACGACACCGTGGCCAGGATGCGCACCTGCCCCGTGATGCCGTTGCCATAGGCTGCCATGTCGCGCCCCACGCGGTCGGCCGCCGCCAGCATGGCCCGGGCATGCTCCAGCAGGATCTCGCCGGCCCCCGTGGGCACCACGCCCCGGCGGCGCCGCTCAATCAGCGTATTGCCCACGGTCTGCTCGAGCAGCGCCAGGCGCTTGCTGATGGCCGAGGGCACGATGTGGTGCAGCTGTGCGGCGCGGGCGATGTTGCGCGCCTCGCAGACGGCCACGAAAAGCCGCAGGGTGGTCAGGTCCAGGTCGCGCATGGGGATGGGTGCTCCTGCCGTTCCCAACGGGAACGTTATTGCTTCCAGAATACCGCTTTATCAATGCATCGGGAATGCCTACAGTCCCATCCGAGAGCACACATTGCAGTGCGCCCCACCCGGAGACACCCCATGCCCCCCTTGAGCGAGCGCCTGCCGCGCACTGCCGTCATCCGCGAAGTCGGCCCGCGCGATGGCCTGCAGAGCATTGCCACCATCCTGCCCACCGAGCACAAGCGCGCATGGATACGCGCTGCCCACGCAGCCGGCCAGCGCGAGATCGAGGTGGGCTCGTTCGTGCCAGCCCGGCTGCTGCCGCAGCTGGCCGACACGGCCGAGCTGCTGACCTTTGCCAAGACCCTGCCGGGGCTGTTCGCCTCGGTGCTGGTGCCCAACCTGCGCGGTGCCGAAAGCGCCATCGCGGGCGGTGCCGACCTGATGATCGTGCCGCTGTCGGCCAGCCATGCCCACAGCCTGGCCAACCTGCGCAAGACGCCCGACGAGGTGGTGGCCGAGGTGGCGCGCATCCGCGCCGCGCGCGACGCCGCCGGCTCGCGCACGCTGATCGAAGGCGGCGTGGGCACGGCCTTCGGCTGCACGCTGCAAGGCCATGTCGCCAAGAGCGAGGTGCTGCGCCTGATGCAGGCCCTGCTCGACGCCGGCGCCGACCGCGTGAGCCTGGCCGACACCGTGGGATACGCCGACCCGGCCATGGTGCGCGACCTGTTCGAAGACGCCGTACGCCTGGCGGGCGAGCGATTCTGGTGCGGGCACTTCCACGACACGCGCGGCCTGGGCCTGGCCAATGTGGCTGCGGCGCTGGAGGTGGGCGTGTCCCGCTTCGACGCCTGCCTGGCCGGCATCGGCGGCTGCCCGCACGCCCCCGGCGCCAGCGGCAACGTATCGACCGAGGACCTGGCTTACATGCTCGGCAGCATGGGCATCGCCACCGGCATCGATATTGCCGCGCTGTTGACGCTGCGCACCCAGATGGCCGGGTGGCTGGACGGCGAGACGCTGCACGGCACCCTGTGGCGCGCAGGCCTGCCCAAGACCTTTCCCCACCAGGCGGCCGTTGCCGCCTGAATTGCACCGCCCCAAGGAACCCGCCATGAGCCCCACCCCAGAACCGCGCCTGCCCCTCACGGGCATCCGCGTCCTCGAATTCACCCACATGGTCATGGGCCCCACCTGCGGCATGGTGCTGGCCGACCTGGGTGCCGAGGTCATCAAGGTCGAGCCGCCCGGTGGCGACAAGACGCGCGAGCTGCCGGGCCTCGGGATCGGCTTTTTCCGCTCGTTCAACCGCAACAAGAAGAGCGTGGTGATCGACATCGGCACCGAAGACGGCCGTGCGACTGCAGCCGAGCTGGCGGGCGAGTGCGACGTGGTGCTGGAGAACTTTCGCCCCGGGCTGATGGCCGGCTTCGGGCTGGACTACGAGACGCTGTCCCAGCGTTTTCCGCGCCTGATCTATGTGACGCACAAGGGCTTCATGCCCAGCCCCTACGAAAACCGGCTGGCGCTGGACGAGGTGGTGCAGATGATGGGCGGTCTGTCGTACATGACCGGCCCCGTGGGCCGGCCGCTGCGCGCGGGTACCTCGGTCAACGACATCATGGGCGGCATGTTCGGCGCCATCGGCGTGCTGGCCGCGCTGCGCGAGCGTGAGTTCACCGGCCGGGGCCAGGAGATCCAGAGCGCGCTGTTCGAGAACTGCGTGTTCCTGTCGTCCCAGCACATGCAGCAGTTCGCCATGACCGGCGAGGCGCCGCCGCCCATGCCCTCGCGCGTGTCGGCCTGGAGCGTGTACGACGTGTTCACGCTGGCCGACGGGGAGCAGCTCTTCATCGGCGCGGTCAGCGACAAGCAGTTCCTCACGCTGTGCCGCGTGATCGAGGCGCCCGAACTCGCCGCCGACCCGGCCCTGGCCACCAACACCCTGCGCGTGGGCGTGCGCCCGGCCTTGCTGCAAAAGCTCGGCGCCATCCTGCAGCAGCACCGCGTGCAGGAGCTGGCACCGAAGTTGGAAGCGGCCGGCATCCCCTACGCGCCCATCGTGCGGCCCGACCAGCTGATGGACGACCCGCACCTCAAGGCCAGCGGCGGCCTGGTACCCATGCAGACCGACGACGGCAGCATGACCGACGTGGTGCTGCTGCCCTTGCGCATGGATGGGCGCCGCCCCGGCGTGCGCCGCCCTCTGCCCAAAGTAGGCGAGCACACCGAGGAAATCCTCGCCGGCCTGCCCAGCCGGGTGCCGGCCTGATCCCTTTTTCGCAAACCGACAAGAACCACAGGAGACAAGCACCATGCAAGCCACCGCCATTTCCTTCCAGCCCCACCGCCGCGCCGCCCTCTGGCTGGCCGGCCTGGCCCTGTGCGGCGCCGCCGCCACCACCGTGCGCGCCAACGACAAGCCCATCCGCATGGTGCTGCCCGTGGGCGCCGGCTCGGGGGTGGACACCATCATGCGGGCGGCCGCACCGCAGCTGATCAAGGCGCTGGGCGGCCAGAGCGTGGTGATCGAGAACCTGCCCGGCGCGGGCGGCATCACCGGCGCCTCGGTCATCGTGCGTGCGCCGGCCGACGGGCTCACGCTGGGCGTGGTGTCCAACAACCATGTGGTCAACCCCAGCGTGTTCAAGAAGATGCCGTTCGACGCCGTGGGCGACATCACACCGATCACGGTGGTGGGCGCCACGCCCTTCGTGCTGGTGGTCAACCCCAAGGTGGCCGCGAAGAACGCCAAGGAGCTGCAGGCCCTGCTCAAGGCCAAGCCCGACGGGTACAACTACGCCTCCTCGGGCAACGGCACCATCATCCACCTGGCGGGCGCCATGTTCATGGAGGCGGCGGGCGTGGACGTGCGCCACATCCCCTACAAGGGCGTGGGCCCCATGGTCACGGACATGGTGAGCGGCCAGGTCGAGATCGGCGTGGTGGCGCTGCCCGCCGTGCAGGGCCAGCTCAAGAGCGGTGCCCTGCGCGCGATCGGCATCATGGGCAAGCAGCGCGTGGCCTCGCTGCCCGACCTGCCGACCATCGCCGAGCAGGGCTTCCCGGATGTGGACGTGGCCGGCTGGTTCGCCGTGGTCGGCCCGGCCAAGCTGCCGCCTGCCGAGGTCAAGCGCCTGCATGCCGCCGTGGTGGCGGCCTTCGCCATGCCGGAAACCAAAGAAGCCATGGCCAAGCAGGAGAACATCATCAACCCCATGGCGCCCGAAGCCTCGCTGCAGTTCTTCAAGACCGAGCAGGAGCGCTATGCCCGGTTGGTGAAAAAGGCGGGCGTGACGGTCGAGTGAGTTCGCTGAACGCCGGGCATTGACCCGCCCGCCAGGGCCGGTATGCCGGGCACGCAGGAACCTGCACGCAACCCGCGCCCCACAATGGCCTGCGAGGCGCCTCCATCGGGGACGGCGCAGCCCCACCTTGCCCACCCTGCACGCCACACACCATGAGCACCCCCTACCAGTCCGGCTTTGGAAATGAATTCGCCACCGAGGCGCTCGCAGGCGCCCTGCCGGTGGGCCGCAACTCGCCGCAGCGCTGCCCCTACGGCCTGTATGCCGAGCAGCTGAGCGGCACGGCCTTCACCGCGCTGCGTGCGGACAACCGCCGCTCCTGGCTGTACCGCATCCGCCCGTCGGCCATGCACACGCCGTTCGAGCGCATCGAGGATGGGCGCATCGTGAGCGCCTTCGACGCGGTGCCCACGCCCCCCAACCAGCTGCGCTGGAGCCCCCTGCCCATGCCCACCGAGCCCACCGACTTCGTGCAGGGCATCGTCACCATGGCCGGCAATGGCGACCCGCACGCCCAGAACGGCGCAGCCATGCACCTGTACGCGGCCAACCGGTCGATGGAGCGGCGCGTGTTCTACAACGCCGATGGCGAAATGCTCATCGTGCCGCAGCAGGGCCGCCAGCGCTTCGTGACGGAGCTGGGCGTGATCGACGCCGAGCCGCAGGAGATCGTGGTGATACCGCGCGGCGTGCGCTTTCGCGTGGAGCTGCCGGACGGCGAGGCGCGCGGCTACATCTGCGAGAACTATGGCGCCAACTTTCGCCTGCCCGACCTGGGCCCCATCGGCTCCAACGGCCTGGCCAACCCGCGCGACTTCCTCACGCCGCATGCGGCCTACGAGGACATCGACGCGCCGTACGAGCTGGTGGCCAAGTTCATGGGCCACCTGTGGTCGGCGAAGATGGCGCACTCGCCCATCGACGTGGTGGCCTGGCATGGCAACTACGCGCCGTACAAGTACGACCTCAGGCGCTTCAACGCCATCGGCTCGATCAGCTACGACCACCCGGACCCGTCGATCTTCCTGGTGCTGCACAGCGCCTCGGACACGCCGGGCGTGAGCAACATCGACTTCGTGGTCTTCCCGCCGCGCACGCTGGTGATGCAGGACACCTTCCGTCCGCCCTGGTTCCACCGCAACATCGCCAGCGAGTTCATGGGCCTGGTGCATGGCGTCTACGACGCCAAGGCCGAGGGCTTCCTGCCCGGCGGCGCCAGCCTGCACAACAGCATGACGGGCCACGGGCCGGATGCCGAGACCTTCGAGAAGGCCAGCAACGCCGATCTTTCGGTGCCGCACGCCATCAAGGACACCATGGCCTTCATGTTCGAGACCCGCTGCGTGCAGCGCCCCACCGCGCAGGCGCTGCAGTCGGCGCAGCTGCAGGACGACTACTACCGCTGCTGGCAGGGCCTGCGCAAGCATTTCGATGCCGGCAAGCCCTGAAGCCACCAACACCCTGGACAGCGGCACGCTGCAGGCCTGGTCCACGCGGGTGCTTGTGGGCTTCGGGGTGGCCGAAGAGCCTGCCGCCCTCACCGCCGGTCTGCTGGTACGCACCAGCCTGCGCATTCGACTTCGTGTGGACGCACTTCGGCTTCGAGGACGATACCGAGGAGATGACGGAACGCCGGCTGCGCCAGGCCAACCTGTTTGGCCCCGCCGGTTTCGTATCGGCCGACGATGGCGAGGTCATCGAATTCTCGCAACAGGGCTTCGAGCAAAAGCCCTTTCACCGCGCGCTGGCCGAACTGGGCGGGCGCGAGGTGGGCAACACCGACCACATGGTGACCGAGACCCTGATACGCGGCATGTACCGATACTGGCGCGAAGTGATTGAAGACGATGCTGCGCCGCAGGACAAGGCAGGCTGAGATGGACTTCGCCACCTACTACGCCTTGACCCAGCTCTATGCCGACTACGCCAGCGCCGTCGATTCCGGCGACTGGGACCTGTGGCCTGGATTCTTCACCGACGACTGCAGCTACCGCCTGCAGCCGCGCAAGAACCACGAGCGCGGGTTTCCGCTGGCCACGCTGTCGTTCGAGAGCAAGGGCATGCTGCGGGACAGGGTCTACGGCATCAAGGAGACGCTGTTCCACGACCCCTACTACCAGCGCCACATCATCGGCGCGCCGGTGGTGCGCCAGCTCGACGGCGAGCGCATCCACTGCGAGGCCAACTACGCCGTGCTGCGCACCAAGCTGTCGCAGGCGACCACGGTATTCAACGCAGGCCGCTACATCGACGAGGTGGTGCGCACGCCCGATGGCCTGAAGTTTGCGAAGAAGCTCGTCGTCTACGACAGCGAAATGATCCCCAACTCGATCATCTACCCCATCTAGGAGCCATGCCATGAGCGACGCCACCACCCTGCAATGGACCGACGCGGCCGCGTTCGACGACGTGCCGCAGGACGACGTGATCGGCCTGGCCGTGGAGGGCCGCGATATCGCCCTCTACGGTGTGGAGGGCGCGGTCTACGCCACCGACAACCTGTGCACCCACGGCTACGCTCGCCTGTGCGACGGCTTTCTGGAAGGCCACGAGATCGAGTGCCCGCTGCACCAGGGCCGGTTCGACGTGCGCAGCGGCGCGCCCACCTGCCAGCCCGTGACCGATGCGGTGCGCATTTACCCCGTGCGCATCGAGGGCGGGAGGGTGTATCTCGCACTGGGCTTAGCCGGCCCCTACTATCATTCCCCATGGACCGCATTCTCTACACCTACTTCCGCAGCTCGGCCGCCTACCGGGTGCGCATCGCGCTCAACCTCAAGGGCCTTACGGCTACCCACATCCCCGTGCACCTTGTGCGCGATGGCGGCGAGCACCTGAAGCCTGAATACAAGGCCATCAACCCGCAGGGCCTGGTGCCCGTGTTCGGAGAGGACGGCATGCGCGTGAGCCAGTCGCTGGCCATCCTCGAATACTTGGAAGAAAAATACCCCGCCACGCCGCTGCTGCCCAGCGCCCTGGCCGACCGTGCCTACGTGCGGCAGCTGGCGCTGGTGATCGCCTGCGAGATCCACCCGATCAACAACCTGCGGGTACTCAAGTACCTGACCGGTACGCTGGGCGTGGCCGACGCGGCCAAGAGCGACTGGATCAAGCACTGGATCGCCCAGGGCTTCGAGGCGCTGGAGGCCGAGATCACAGCCGCAGGCAAAGCGGGCGGCTTCTGCTTTGGCGACACCCCCACCCTGGCGGACTGCTGCCTGGTGCCGCAGGTCTTCAACGCCCGGCGCTTCGAGGTGGACCTGTCGCCCTATCCCACGCTGCTGGCCATCGAAGAGCGCTGCGCTGCGCTGCCGGCCTTCCAGCAGGCGCACCCCTCCGTGCAGTCAGACGCTCAATAGCGGGTTCAGCGCACCGGGTTGGCCTCCAGCCAGGTGCGCAGGCGCCGCACGCCTTCGACCAGGCGCGCCGGGTCCTTGGAGGCAAAGCACCAGCGCAGCCAGCCCTGGGCTTCGGCGCCAAAGGCATTGCCCGGCGCCAGGCCCAGGCCGGCCTCGGTCACCAGGCGCTTGGCCAGGGTGAGTGAGTCATGGAAGCCTTCGATCTGGAAGAAGGCATACATGCCGCCACGCGCCGGCGTCACCTTGACGCCGGGTACCTCGGCCAACAAGGGCACCAGCGTGTCGCGGCAGTCCTGCAGGTGCGCCATCACCCTCGGCGTGATCTCCTCGCTGTGTTCCAGCGCAGCCAGGGCCGCGCGCTGGGTGAACACGCTGGCGCACGAGGTGTTGAACTCGATGACCTTGGCGATGCCATCCACCAGCGCGGGCGGCAGCACCAGCCAGCCCAGGCGCCAGCCGGTCATCAGGAAGCTCTTGGAAAAGCTATGCGCCACCACCAGCCGGTCGTCGGTGCCGGCAATATCCAGAAAACTCGGTGCACAGCGGTTATCGGTGGGTTCGTAGTACAGGCGCTCGTAGACCTCGTCGGCCAGGATCCAGGTACCCGTGCTGCGGCAGTGGTCCAGGATGCGCTGCTGCTCGGCGCGCGTGAGCGTCCAGCCCGTGGGGTTGTTGGGCGCGTTGACGATGAGCAGGCGGGTGTCCACGGTCACGGCGCGGCACAGGGCCTCGATGTCGAGGGTCCATTGCCCGTCCGCCGCCGTGAGCGGCAGGGTGCGCACGCGCGCGCCCAAAATCACCGGCTGCGCCACCAGGTTGGGCCACACGGGCGTGACCACCACCACCTCGTCGCCCGCATCCACCAGGGTCTGCACGGCCAGCATGAGCGCGCTGACACCGCCCGAAGTGATGGCGATGCGGCCCGCGTCCACCGCCGGGTGCAGGGCGCTGGTGTAGGCCGCCACGGCCTCGCGCAGTGCGGGCAGGCCCAGGTTGTGGCTGTAGAAGGTCTCGCCGCGCTGCAGCGACTCGATGGCGGCGTTGCGCACCACCTCGGGGGTCACCTCATCGCTCTCGCCGAACCAGAAGGCCAGCACATCGTCGCGCCCCAGGCCGGCATTGGCGACCTCGCGGATCATGGAGGGTTCGAGGGTCTGGATGGTCTCACGCATGGTCAGGGAGCAGCGGTCGGTAAAGGGACTGCAAGCGTAGCGTGTTTTCAAGGTGCTTGATCGCCGCCTTGTATTTCCCACCAACGCTCACCCATCTGCTGCTGAAGCCATTCGATGAAGCTCACCACCTTGGCCGGCACCATGCGCGGCGAGGGGTAGACGGCATGGATCTCCTGCGGCGGCAGCATCCAGCCGGGCAGCACCGGCACGACGGCGCCGCCCTCGAGCGAGCCATGCGCCACGTAGGTCGGCAGCGCTGCGATGCCCATGCCGCCGCGCGCGGCCGCGAGCAGGGCCGAGAGGTTGTTGGAGCGCAGCGGCCCGGCCACCGGCACCGTGAGCGCCGCACCCGAGCCATTGCCCAGGTGCCAGCGTGCATCGCCCTGTGCAGTGCTGTAGATGAGCGCGTCGTGCCGTGCCAGGTCGGCCGGCTCGACAGGCGTGCCGCGCTGCGCCAGGTATCCAGGCGAGGCCACCAGCACCCAGGGGTTGAGCCCCAGGTAGCGCGCGCCCAGCGTGGAATCGGCCAGGCGCCCCATGCGGATGGCGACGTCGATGCCCTGCTCCACCAGGTTCACGTAGCGGTCCTCGAAGACCAGCTCGATCTGCAGGCGCGGATTCTCGCGCATGAAGCGCATGACCAGTGGCACCAGCACGCGCCGCCCGAAGGCCACCGAGGTGCTGATGCGCAGCCCGCCCTGCACCTGGGACTGCAGCAGCGCGGCCACGGTCTCGGCCTCTTCGACATGGTGGGTGATGAGCTTGCACTTGGCGTAGTACAGGCGGCCGATCTCGGTGGGCGACACGCCGCGGGTGCTCCGGTGCAGCAGGCGCGAACCGAGCTGCTTTTCGAGCTGGGCCACGAGCTTGGTGGCCGAGGGCTGGCCCACGCCCATCTCGGCGGCAGCCTTGCTGAACGAGCCCAGGTCGACCACGCGAACGAACAGTTTGACTCCGAGAAGGCGATCCATGGAAACGATTATCAGCAGCGCCCGGCGGCCGATTGCATTCCAAAAGGGAATAACGCTAATGCCCTGGATGCGGGTTCCGGGCTTTGGCCAATGCGGGGAGCATCCAGTCCATCAGTTTTCAAACCCCTTGACAGGAGACCCCGATGGCAACAATGAAGGCCGCCATGGCCGCCGTGCTGGTGATGGAGAAAGAGGGCATCACGCAGCTGTTCGGCGTGCCCGGCGCTGCGATCAACCCGCTCTATGCGGCGGTGCGCGAGCGCCAGTCGCTCACCCACATCCTGGCCCGCCACGTGGAGGCCGCCTCGCACATGGCCGAGGGCTATACCCGCGCCCGGGCCGGCAACATCGGCGTGTGCGTGGGCACCAGCGGGCCGGCCGGCACCGACATGATCACCGGCCTGTACTCGGCCATCGCCGACAGCATTCCCATCCTGTGCATCACCGGCCAGGCGCCGCGTGCCCGGCTGTACAAGGAGGACTTCCAGGCGGTGGACATCGAGTCCATCTCCAAGCCGGTGACCAAGTGGAGCGTGACGGTGCGCGAGCCGGCCCTGGTGCCGCGCGCCTTCCAGCAGGCCTTTCACCTGATGCGCTCGGGCCGGCCCGGGCCGGTGCTGATCGACCTGCCCTTCGACGTGCAGATGGCCGAGATCGAGTTCGACATCGACACCTACGAGCCGCTGCCGGTCTACAAGCCCGCCGCCACGCGCAGGCAGGTGGAAAAGGCGCTGGACATGCTCGAAGCCGCCGAGCGCCCGCTCATCGTGGCCGGCGGCGGCATCATCAACGCCGATGCCTCGGACCTGCTGGTGGAGTTTGCCGAGCTGACCGGCGTACCCGTGATCCCCACGCTGATGGGCTGGGGCACCCTGCCCGACGACCACCCGCTGATGGCCGGCATGTGCGGCCTGCAGACCAGCCACCGCTACGGCAACGCCACCTTGCTGGCCAGCGATTTCGTGATGGGCATCGGCAACCGCTGGGCCAACCGGCACACCGGCTCGCCCGAGGTGTACTGCAAGGGCCGCAAGTTCGTGCACATCGATATCGAGCCCACACAGATCGGCCGCGTGTTCAACCCCGACTTCGGCATCGTCAGCGACGCCCGGGCCGCGCTGCAACTGCTGGTGCAGGTGGCGCGTGAGCGCAAGGACACCCGGGGTCTGCCCGACCGCAGCGACTGGGCCGGCCGCTGCGCCGAACGCAAGTCGCTGATGCACCGCAAGTCGCACTTCACCGAGACCCCCATCAAGCCCATGCGCGTGTACGAGGAGATGAATGCCGTGCTGCCGCGCGACACCATCTACGTGAGCACCATCGGCCTGAGCCAGATCGCGGGCGCGCAGTTCCTGCACATCTACGGCCCGCGCCAGTGGATCAACTGCGGCCAGGCCGGCCCATTGGGCTGGACGATCCCTGCCGCACTCGGCGTGGTGGCGGCCGACCCGACGCGCACGGTGGTAGGCCTCTCGGGCGACTACGACTTCCAGTTCCTGATGGAAGAGCTGGCCGTGGGGGCGCAGTTCAACCTGCCCTACGTGCAGGTGCTGGTCAACAACAGCTACCTGGGGCTGATACGCCAGGCGCAGCGCGGCTTCGACATGGACTACTGCGTGCAGTTGGCCTTCGAGAACCAGAACGTGGCGCCGGGCGAAGGCGACCTGCGCAGCTACGGCGTGGACCACCAGGCCGTGGTGCAGGGCCTGGGCTGCCGCTCGCTGCGCGTAACCGACCCCGAGAAGATCGCTGGCGCCCTCACCGAGGCCCTGG
This sequence comes from Acidovorax sp. A1169, assembly GCF_030704685.1. GTDB lineage: Bacteria > Pseudomonadota > Gammaproteobacteria > Burkholderiales > Burkholderiaceae_C > Acidovorax. Next base: position 116,964 of record NZ_JAUZDX010000002.1, on the reverse strand, counting down.
CCCTGGCGCGTGAGCACCGCGTGCCGGTGGTGGTGGAGGTGATCCTGGAGAAGGTCACCAACATCGCCATGGGCACCGAGATCGACAAGGTCAACGAGTTCGAGGCCATCGACTGCCGCCACCCCGGCGGCCGCGCCGGCCTGGAACTCGCCGGCCTGCTCGACTGAACAAGATTCAAGGAGACACCCGCATGCCCCGCTTTGCCGCCAACCTGACCATGCTCTTCACCGAGCTGCCTTTCATCGACCGCTTCGGTGCCGCCGCGCGCGCCGGCTTCACGGCGGTCGAATTCCTCTTCCCCTACGCCTGGCCGGTCGAGGAGATCCGTGCCCAGCTCGACGCCCATGGCCTGCAGCTGGTGCTGCACAACCTGCCCGCAGGCGACTGGGGCGCAGGCGAGCGCGGCATCGCCTGCCTGCCGGGGCGAGAGGCCGAGTTCCGTGCTGGCGTGGCGCAGGCCATCGCCTATGCCCAGGCCCTGGGCGTGAACCAGCTCAACTGCCTGGCCGGCAAGGCGCCGGTCGATGCGTCCCCGGAGCTGCTGCGCCGCACGCTGGTGGAGAACCTGCGCTTTGCCGCGCAGGAACTGCGCCAGGCCGGGCTGCGCCTGCTGGTCGAGCCCATCAACACCCATGACATTCCGGGCTTCTTCGTGAACACCACGGCCCAGGCAATCAGCCTGCTGGACGAAGTGGATGCCAGCAACGCCTTCGTGCAGTACGACATCTACCACGCCCAGCGCATGGAGGGCGAGCTGGCCGCCACGTTAGCCAAGCACCTGGCGCGCATAGGCCACATCCAGCTGGCCGACAACCCGGGCCGCAACGAGCCGGGCACCGGGGAAATCAACTACCCCTGGCTGTTCAGGCACATCGACGCCATCGGCTACACGGGCTGGATCGGCTGCGAATACAAGCCCGCCACCACCACCGAAGCCGGCCTGGGCTGGCGCGAAGCGCTCACCCAATCCTGATTTCACTTTCCGGACGCAACCTCATGACCTCCACTTCCCTCAAGATCGGCTTCATCGGCCTGGGCACCATGGGCGCGCCCATGGCGCAGCACCTGATCCAGGCCGGCCACCAGCTCTTCGTGCACACCCGCGGGCGGGTGCCGCCCGCCATTGCCGAGAGCCGGGCCACGCAGTGCGTCACGGCGCGCGGCGTGGCCGAACGCGCCGACATCATTTTCACCATGGTGCCCGACACCCCGCACGTCGAGGCCGCCCTGTTCAGCGAGAGTGGCGTGGCCGCTGGTCTCAGCAAGGGCAAGACCGTGGTGGACATGAGCTCGATCTCGCCCATCGCCACCAAGGACTTCGCGCAGCGCATCAACGCCCTGGGCTGCGACTACCTCGATGCACCCGTCTCGGGCGGGGAGGTGGGCGCGAAGAACGCCACGCTGTCCATCATGGTCGGCGGGCCGGACGCGGCGTTCGCGCGCGTCAAGCCGCTGTTCGAGTTGATGGGCAAGAACATCACCCTGGTTGGCGGCAACGGCGACGGGCAGACCGCCAAGGTGGCCAACCAGATCATCGTGGCGCTGAACATCGAGGCCGTGGCCGAGGCCCTGCTGTTCTCCGCCAAGGCCGGTGCCGACCCGGCGCGCGTGCGCCAGGCGCTGATGGGCGGCTTCGCCTCGTCGAAGATCCTCGAAGTGCATGGCGAGCGCATGCTGCGCCGCACCTTCGAGCCCGGCTTTCGCATCGAGCTGCACCAGAAGGACCTGAACCTGGCACTGGCCAGTGCGCGTGCCCTGGGCGTGGCCCTGCCCAACACCGCCACCGCGCAAGAGCTGTTCAACACCTGTGTGGCGCATGGCGGGGCGGCCTGGGACCACTCGGCCCTGGTGCGCGCGCTCGAAGCCATGGCGAATTTCGAGATCGGCCAGCCGGCCGCCCGCTGAAATGCAGCCGCCCACCCCGCAGCAGGACCTGTTGCGCCGCATGTTCGACGCGGCCATCGCCAGCGCCCAGCCTGCCCTGTGCGTGCCGCCGCACCTGCCCTCCCCTGCGTCGCTGGGCCCGGGGCGCCTGGTCGTCATCGGCGCGGGCAAGGCTTCGGCCGCCATGGCGCGGGCGGTGGAAGACCACTGGGATGGGCAGATCTCCGGGCTGGTCGTCACGCGCTATGGCTACGCCGTGCCCTGCCGCCATATCGAGATCGTGGAGGCCGCCCACCCCGTGCCCGACGCCGCCGGCATGGCCGCCGCGCAGCGCATGCTCGACTGCGTGGCCGGCCTGCGCGCGGACGACCTGGTGCTGTGCCTCATCTCGGGCGGCGGCTCGGCCCTGCTGCCCTTGCCGCTGCCCGGCATCACCCTGGCCATGAAGCAGGAGGTAAACCGCGCGCTGCTGCATTCGGGCGCCACCATCGCCGAGATGAACTGCCTGCGCCGTCACCTCTCGGCCACCAAGGGCGGGCGGCTGGCGCTGGCCTGCCATCCGGCGCGTGTGCTGACCCTGCTGCTGTCGGACGTGCCCGGCGATGCGCCCGCCGACATCGCCTCCGGCCCCACCGTGGGCGACCCCACGACCTGCGCCGATGCGCTGGACATCGTGCGCCGCCACGGCATTGCACTGCCGCCCGCCGTGCGCGAGGTGCTGGAGTCGGGTCGGGGCGAGTCACCCAAGCCGGGCCACCCGCACCTTGCTCGCAGCGAGGTGCGCATGGTCGCCACGCCCCAGATGGCGCTGGAGGCTGCTGCCGAGGTGGCGCGCCAGGCCGGGTACACCCCGTACATCCTGGGCGATGCGCTGGAGGGCGAGGCGCGCGACGTGGGCCGGGTGCTGGGCGGCATGGCGCTGCAGGTGGCGCAGCGCCAGCAGCCGTTTGCGGCGCCCTGTGTGCTGCTCTCTGGCGGCGAGACCACCGTGACCGTGCGCGGCGATGGCTGCGGTGGGCGCAACGTGGAATGCCTGCTCTCCATGGCGCTGGCATTGCAGGGCCACCCACGCATCCACGCACTGGCTGGAGACACCGACGGCGTGGACGGACAGGAAGAGATCGCTGGCGCGCAGCTCACGCCCACCACGCTGCAGCGCGCGCAGGCCCTGGGCATCCGGCCCGCCGATGCCCTGGCGCGCAACGACGGCCATGGCTTCTTCGGCGCACTGGGCGATGCGGTGGTGACCGGGCCCACGCTGACCAATGTGAACGACTTCCGGGCCATCGTGATTGATGCGCCCTGAAAGCGCTTGTACCAAGCGACGGTGGAATGTCCGATTCTGATGCCCGGTTGTCCACCGCGTGCATGGAGCCGAACACGCGCAAGGCCTAAGATTCGGGGATGCGCCGCCGAATCACTCCCCTGCCCCACCCCCTCTGTTCAGCCTGTCCAAGGTCCGCCGCATGAGCGCGCCCGCCGCCCTGCGCCCGCGCGACCTGGTGCTCGCGCTGCTCGTGATCCTTGTCTGGGGTGTCAACTTCGCCGTCATCAAGGTCGGCCTGGCCGGCGTGCCGCCGCTGCTGCTGGGGGCGCTGCGCTTCATGCTCGCGGCCTTCCCCGCGCTGCTTTTCTTCAAGGCGCCCAAGGTGCCGCTGCGGCTGTACCTGGCCTTCGGTCTGACCATGTCGGTGGGGCAGTTCGCCTTTCTGTTCAGCGCCATCCACGTGGGCATGCCCTCGGGCCTGGCCTCGCTGGTGCTGCAGTCGCAGTCGTTCTTCACGCTGGTGCTCACGGCCCTGTGGCTGCGCGAGCGCTGGCAGGGCAACCAGTTGGCGGGCCTGCTGCTGGCGGCCGGGGGGCTGGTGCTGATCGGCAGCGCGCATGGCGCCTCGATGCCGCTGCTGGGTTTTCTGCTCACGGTGGCCGCTGCGGCCATGTGGGCCTGCGGCAATATCGTGAGCCGGGCCGTGGGCCGCCACGGACCCATGAACCAGTTGGCCTTCGTGGTCTGGGCCAGCCTGGTGCCACCGCTGCCGCTGTTGGCGCTGTCGCTCCTGATCGAAGGGCCTGCCGCCATCTCCGCAGCGCTGCAGGGCTTCAGCCTGGCGTCCTTCGCCTCGGTGGCCTACCTCGCCTGGGCGGCCACGCTGTTCGGCTATGGGGTGTGGACCTTCCTGCTCTCGCGCTACCCCATCAACCGCGTGGCGCCCTTCACGCTGCTGGTGCCGCTGGTGGGCCTGACCACCGGCTGGCTGGCCTTTGGCGAGAAACTGCAGCCGGTGCACTTCGCGGGTGGCGCGTTGCTGATGCTGGGGCTGTTCGTCAACCTCTTCGGCGCACCGCTGCTGGCGCGGCTGCGGCCCGGGACCTGAGCAACGGCGCGGTGATACTGCGGCATGCTTAGGAGCCTGTCGGACCTGGAAATCGTTGGCTGCAAATCGGCCGCAGCGGTCCATTTTTCACCGTCTTCTTGCCCCATAGCCTGGCTATGGGACTGCGAATCCGGCAAAAACTGTCCTCGCTGGGGCCGATTTTCGCTTTCGACGCTCCAAGTCCGACAGGCTCCTGGCGCAACAGGTCTGCTGAATTGACATTGGCTCTTAAAACATATACATTAAATACATGTTTACGCGGCGCGGTAGGCAGCAAACCATCCAGAACCCTGGCCATTCGATCCCAGCGCCACTACTGGAATGCACCATGACCCACGACAACGACCTCGCTGGCAACCTCGACTCGCACCACACCGCCAACGGCTTCTCTGACCGCGTGGCCCTGTCCATCACGCTCGCGCTGCGCTTCCTGGCCGACACCTTCTTCGCCAAGCGCTACGGCAACCGCGCCATTGTTCTGGAAACCGTAGCCGCTGTCCCCGGCATGGTGGGCGGCATGCTCGTGCACCTGCGCTGCCTGCGCTGGATGGTGGACGACGCAGGCTGGATCCGCACCCTGCTCGACGAAGCCGAGAACGAGCGCATGCACCTGATGACCTTTGTGCAGATCGCCAAGCCCAACGGGTTCGAACGCGCCGTGGTGCTGCTGACCCAGGCCGTGTTCTTCGTCTTCTTCTTTGCTCTGTACCTGGTCTCATCGCGCACGGCACACCGGCTGGTGGGCTATTTCGAAGAACAGGCGGTGGTCAGCTACACCCTGTACCTGGAGGAGATCGACGCAGGCCGCGTGGAGAATATTCCCGCCCCGGCCCTGGCCATCGCCTACTGGAACCTGCCGGCCGATGCCCGGCTGCGCGATGTGGTGCTGGCCGTGCGTGCCGACGAGGCGGGCCACCGCGACGTGAACCACGGGTTTGCCGATGCGCTGGACGGCACCGCAGCCGTGCAGCACGCCAACTGAGACAATCCGGCGCAATGCCACCCTGCCCTGCCCCATGCGCCTGACCCTGTTCACCGACTACTCTCTGCGCGTGCTGCTCGTGCTGGCTTCGCGCACCGAGGCCCTGGTCACCATTGCCGACATCACCGAGGCCTTTGGCATCTCGCAGGCCCACCTGATGAAGGTCACCCATGCGCTGGGCAAGACGGGCTGGGTGGACACGGTGCGCGGCCGCAATGGCGGCATGCGCCTGGCGGTGGACCCGCGCAAGCTCTCGCTCGGCGAGGTGGTGCGCCGGCTGGAGGCCGACTTCGCACTGGTGGAATGCATGGGCGAGGACAACCACTGCGTACTGACCGCCGGCTGCGGCCTGGAGGTGGCCCTGCGGCAGGCCACCGAAGTCTTCCTGCGCGAGCTCGACCGCTATTCGATCGCCGACCTGGTCAACACCAGCCCGGCGCTGGCGCAGCTGGCGCTGTGGCAACCCGTCACCTGGAAGGGGCTGGCGCAGCGTCCGGCCGCAGCGGACCGCGGCCACGCCTGAGCAAGCCCCCCTCAGTCCAGGGTGATGTTGTTGCCCTTGATGACGTTGACCCAGCGCTTGCCGTCCACCTGCAGCACACTGGCAAAGGCCTCGGGCGTTCCGCCGATGGGCACCAGGCCCATGCTGCCCAGGTACTTTTTGTACTCGTCGGACGCCACGATCTTCTGCGACGCGGCCGCCACCATGTCGATGGCGGCCTGCGGCGTGCCCTTCAGGGCAAAGATGCCATGCCAGGAGTCGCCCTCGAAGCCCGGGAAGGTCTCGGCCACGGTGGGCACCTGGGGCAGGGATTCGAGGCGCTGGCGGCTCGACACGGCCAGCGCCCGCACCCGGCCCGTGCGGATGAACTGCAGCACGTCGGCAATGGGGCTGAAGGCCGTGTCCACCGTGCCGCCCACGATGTCATTGAGCCCGCCGTCCTTGTAGGGCACATGGTTCATCGCAACGTTGGCGCTGTTGGCGAAATGCGCCATGGACACATGCGGCGCCGTCGCCACGCCATAGGACGCATAGCTCACCTTGCCCGGCTTGTCTTTGGCCTCCTTGATGAGGTCCGGCAAGGTCTTGAACGGCGAGCTGTTGGCCACCGTGATCACCAGCGGGATCGACAGGGTCTGGATCACCGGCACCAGGTCGCCCACCTGGTAGGGCAGCTTCTTGTAGACATAGGGGTTGATCGAGATCGTGCCGCTGGCGGTGTACAGGAAGGTGTAGCCATCGGCCGGCGCAGCCACGAACTGCTGCGTGCCGACTATGGTGCTGGCGCCCGGCCGGTTGTCGACGATGACGCCCTGGCCCACGGCCTTGGACAGCCGCTCGGCCCAGAAGCGCGCCATCACGTCGGGCGCGGTGCCGGCCGGGAAGGGCACGATCACCTTGATGGGGCGGCTCGGGTACTTGTCCTGCGCCAGGGCCGGGGTGGCTAGGCACGGCGCCAGCGCGAGCAGCGCCAGCCCCATGAGGCGACGACGGGGGGATGGTTGGGTTGCTGTCGTTGTCATGCTTGTCTCCTGTGGAATGGTGGTTCGTTACGGCAATGGCGCGGGTCTTCGCCCCTCGTAGGCCATTTGCAGCAGATGGCGCACGGCGCCCTTCTCCAGCGGCCGGGGGTTGGGGTACTGCTGGGTCAGGGCCAGGTCGCAGGCCGTGTCGAGGTCGGCTTCGCGCAGGCCCAGGTCACGCAGGGCCACGGGCGCGCCCAAGTCCTCTGCCAGGTCGAACAGCGCGCCGGCCACGTCGCCCGGGTCCACGCCAAGGGCGCGCGCGATGCGCTGCGCGGCATCGGGCACATGGCCCAGGTTGAAGGCCAGCGCATGGGGCAGCACCACGGTGTGGGTCTCGGCGTGCGGCAGGTTGAAGCTGCCGCCCAGGGTGTGGCACAGCTTGTGGTGCAGGGCCACGCTGACATTGCCCAGCACGCTGCCGCACAGCCAGGCGCCGTACAGGGCATCGCTGCGCGCCGTGCGGTCCGCTCCGTCGCGGTGCAGGGCCGGCAGCGCCTGGGCCAGCGCGCGGATGCCCTCTTCGGCGATCAGGTCCATGACAGGGTTGCTGTCCTGCGCGTACAGGCCCTCCACCGCATGGGCCATGGCATTGATGCCGCTGGTGATGCTCAGCGGCACGGGCAGCGACAGCGTGAGCTCGGGGTCGTAGATCACCGTGCGCGGCATCACTCGGGCATCGCGGCCGGTGGTCTTGAGGCCGGCTTCGGTGATGCCGTAGATCGGCGTCATCTCGCTGCCTGCGTAGGTGGTCGGTATGGCCAGGATGGGCAGGCCCGATTCGAGCGCAATCGCCTTGCCCAGGCCGATGGTGGAGCCGCCGCCGATGGCGACGGCGCAGTCGGCCCCCAGCCGGCGCGCCTCGTCGCGCGCCGCCCGCGCGGCCTCGATGGGCACATGCATCTCGGCCCGGGCGAAGACGCCAGCCGCGCGCGCACCCAGGCGGTCTGCCACCTGCTGGGCCTGGGCCACCTGCCCGGGCGTGCACAGCACCAGGGCGCGCCGCGCGCCAAGCAGGGCGATCTCGCGTTCGAGGTGGGCCAGCGCCCCGGCGCCGAACACGGTGCGCGGCGACTGGTGGCGGTAGATGAAGTCGTGCATGGGGTGGTTCTCCAGCGGCGCACTCATGCCGCAGTGACCGGGTAGTCCACCTGGTAGCGCGCGGTGCGCATGGCGCCCAGCTCCGCGCGCACCCGCAGGTGCTCGGGGTGCTCGGCATAGGCGGCCAGGGCCTCGGGCGAATCGAACTCGCTGTAGAGCACCACGTCGCAGGCGTAGCCGGTGCGGCTCACGTCCACGCCGATTTCCAGGTGCCGCAGCCCAGGGATGCGCCCCTTGAGGCTGCCGAAGCTGGCGCACAGGCGCTCGATGTTGTGCTGCCGTTCGGCGGGTGTGTCGCCCTGTACATTCCACATCACGATGTGGCGGATGGTGCTGCGGGTGATGTGGCTCATGCAGGGACTCCCGCCTTGGCAGGGTTGAGCACGAAGTCGTACGCGAGCAGGTAGCTGCCATCGGGTTGCAGGGCCCAGTCGCACACCAGGGACTGGCGCACACCGAACACCGCGTCGGAGTCGAGGTAGTCGCTGTCCTGCCGGAAGACGTGGGTGATCAGCGTCTCGTAGCCCGGCGCCTTCACCATGAAGTGCAGGTGCGCCGGGCGCCAGGGGTGGCGGCCGGTGGCCTGCAGCATGGCGCCCACGGGCCCGTCGTGCGGAATGGCGTAGGGCACGGCGACGATGGAGCGAAAGTGGTAGCGGCCCTCGCCGTCGGCACGCAGCTGCCCGCGCGTCTGCGCCTGCTCCAGCGCCTCGTGCTGCACGTCGTACAGGCCGTCGTCGTCGGACTGCCAGACATCGAGCGTGGCGCCTGCAATGGCCTCGCCCCGCGTGCCACGCACCGTGCCGCGCACCTGGCAGGGCGTGCCCTTGGCGCCGTTGGCGATGTCGGCGCCCAGTTCGTACTGCGGTGCGTCCTTCACATAGAAGGGGCCGAACACCGTGGCCTCGGTGCAGCCTTCGGGCTTGTGGTTGTTCATGGCCACGTTGAGCATGGACAGGCCCAGCACGTCCGACAGCAGGATGAACTCCTGGCGCTTGTCGTCGGTGATATGGCCGCAGCGGGTGAGGAACTCGATGCCTTTGAACCACTCGCCCTCGGTCAGCTCCACCTCGCGGGCAAAGGCATGCAGGTGCTGCACCAGGCTGATGAGAATTTGCTTCAGGCGCGGGTCGGCAGTGCCCGCAAAGCTGGCGATGACCGCCTGGGTGATGTTGTCCTGGTCGAGGTTGCGCATGGTTCCTGTCTCCGCCGTGGTGTTCGCTGGCTGTGAGACCGGACTGTATGATTTCCACAAAACAATATAAACAGGTCAAAATGGAATGAAGATTTCCAATAAATGAAAATATGGACCGCCTTACCGAGTTGGAGTTGTTCATTAAGGTCGCCGAGGTGGGCAGCATGGGCGGTGCGGCCGAGGCACTGGGGTTGTCCAACCCCGCAGCCAGCCGCCACCTGGCGTCGCTCGAAGGCCGGCTCAAGGCGCGACTGGTGGAGCGCAACACCCGGCGGCTGTACCTGACGAGCGAAGGCCAGGAGTTCTACGAGCGCGCACGCGCCGTGCTCGCCGAGCTGCAGGACGCAGAGACGGCCATCAACTCCAGCACGCTCAAGCCTTCGGGGGTGCTGCGCGTCAGCGCCTCGCTGTCGTTCTCGATGCAATTGATCGCCCCGCGCCTGGCGCAGTACCACCGGCTGTACCCGCAGGTGCGCGTGCACATCGAGGCGGCCAACCGCTACCTGGACATGATCGAAAACGGCATCGACGTGGCGATCCGCAACCGCGAGTTTGAGCCCGACAGCAGCATCACCATCCGCAAGCTGGCCTCCACGCGCCGGGTGCTGTGCGCATCGCCGGCCTACCTGGCATCGCGCGGCATGCCCCAGTCGCCGGACGAACTGGCCGCGCACGACTTTTTGATCTACGTCTACGCCAACCATGCACACGAGCTGCGCCTGAGCCGCGGCGCGGAAAGCTGCGCCGTGCCCATCCAGGGTCTGCTCGAATCGAACGATGGCCAGGTGCTGCGCGCCGCGGCGCTGAGCGGGCTGGGTATCCTGGTGCAGCCGAGCTACATCGTCTACGACGACATCGTGGCCGGGCGGCTGGTGCCCGTGCTCAACGACTGGGACCTGCCGCGCATCCAGATCAACATCGCTTACCCGAGCCGCAAGCACCTCTCGGCCAAGGTGCGCTCCTTCATCGACTTCATGGCTGAAGAGTTCGAGAAGAACAACTACGAGCGCAAGTGGACCAGCTACATGGGCCTGCGCTGAACCTAGTCCACTGAAACCGAGAAATCGGCTGTGCGTGAGGGTCTGGCAGGGCCGCAATCTAGGCGGCGGGCGCAGCCGGGTTGCACACCCGGCGAGCACGGCAACGACGAGTGCGGCCCTGCCAGACCCTCACCCTGCGGGCCGGGGTGGCAGCGGGCGCATCGCGGCGTTGCGGGCTTTGCCAAGGCGGCCAGCCTTGGCCGCAGCCCGCGCCTTGCGCTGCATCCCGCTGCCACCCCGGCGCACAGCCAATTTCTCGGTTTCAGTGGACTGCCCGGGTGCCGAACTGGCTGTGCACCCAGCTGCGCAGCATCTGCGTGGCCGGCCGGTCGGCCGCGCGTGGGCTGTAGACCAGGTCGTAGCGGTAGCTGTCCACCGCGAGCGCGAAGGGCTGGACCAGCACGCCCGAGCGCAGCTCGTCTGCCACCAGCGTCAGGCTGAGCAGGCCCACGCCCTGGCCCGCCACGGTGGCCTGCACGGCATGCATCTCCTCGGTGAACGACAGCCCCGCATCCGGGGGCGCGTCGCCGACCAGCCCTGCCTGCTGCAGCCAGGTGCGCCAGACCGGCGCGAGCGACTCGTCGCGCGGCGCCTGGCCCCATTCGAAATGAATCAGCGGCACGGCACCCAGGTCGCGCAGCGCCACTGCCCCCAGGGCGGGGGTGCACACGGGGGCAAAGCGGTCCTGGAACAAGGGCTCCACCACCATGTCGGCATAGCGCCCGTTGCCGTAGCGGATGGCAGCGTCGGCCTCGGTGTCGAGGTCCACCACCCGGTGGCTGGCGTCCAGGCGCAAGGCCCAGCCCGGGTGCTGTGTGCTGAACGAGCCGACGCGCGGCGCCAGCACCTTGGCCATGAAGGCCACGGTCGATGACAGCGTGGCCGTCTGCGCCTGGCCCTCGGTGCGGCGCACGCGCTCGACCGCGCGCTCGAAGCTGTCCAGCCCATCGCGCAGCACGGGAAACAGCTGGTGCCCCGCAGCCGTCAGCGACACCTGGCGCGTGCCGCGCTCGAACAGGCGCACGGCCAGGTGCTCCTCCAGCAGCTTGATCTGGTGGCTCACCGCCGTGGGGGTGACATGCAGCTCGTCGGCCGCGTCCTTGAAGCTCAGCCGCCGGGCGGCGGCCTCGAACACCCGCATGGCGCCCAAAGGGGGAAGTCTGCGCATGGCGACAGTTTAGTTCTACTCATCTGTCGGCTGAGAAATCAGCCTTTGTCGGACTCTCTCGGCTTCTGGACACTGGCGGCATGTCATCACTCTCACAGATACATGACACAACCCCGTTCATCCATCAAGGAAGCCATCATGCCACTCACGCAAGTCCACACCCAGCCCGACCCCTATGCCCCCTTCCTGCTATCACAGGCTATTGCCCTGGGCAACCTGGTCTTCGTCTCGGGCCAGGCGGCCATTGGCGACGACGGCGCCATCGTCGGCAAGGGCGACTTCGATGCCCAGGCTGAACAGGCCTTCCAAAACCTCGACCGCGTTCTCAAGGCCGCCGGCACGGACCTGCGCCATGTGGCGAAGGTCACGATCTTCCTGACCTCCATGGCGCACTTTCCGAAGATCGTGGAGCTGCGCCGGAAATGGTTTTCTGCGCCCTACCCGGCCGACACCATCGTCGAGGTCTCGGGCCTGTACTCGCCCGAGGCGATGATCGAGATCGAGGCCATCGCCACCCTCCCTGGAGCGCAGGCATGACGCGGCTGCTGTCGCCCGTCCGCATCGGCAGCCTGGAACTGCCCAACCGCCTGGTGGTCGCGCCCATGACGCGCGTCAGCGCAACACCAACGGGCGAGGCCACGGAGCGCATGTCGCGCTACTACGCGCGCTTTGCCCAGGGTGGCTTCGGCCTGGTGGTCACCGAAGGCATCTACACCGACCAGGCCTTTGCGCAGGGCTATGCCCACCAGCCGGGGCTGAGCGACCGGGCGCAGGCCTGGCGCCCCGTGGTGCAGGCCATCCACGCGGCGGGCGGGCGCGTGTTCGCACAGCTCATGCATGCGGGCGCGTTGTCGCAGTACAACCGTTTTCGCGGCCACACGGCGGGGCCTTCGGCGGTGCGCCCGCTGGGGCAGCAGATGGCGCTTTACCGCGGCCAAGGCCTCTACCCGGTGCCCGTGGCGATGACCGAAACCGACATCGCCGAGGCCATTGCCGGCTTTCGCCAGGCGGCGCGGCTCGCCGTGGAGGTGGCCGGCTTCGACGGCGTGGAGGTCCACGGCGCCAATGGCTACCTGCTCGACCAGTTCCTCACAGGCCATACCAACACCCGCAGCGATGGCTGGGGCGGCGCCATCGGCCAGCGCGTGCGGCTGGCCTGCGAGGTGGTGCAGGGCGTGAAGCAAGAGCTGGGCACCACATCGCCGGTCGGGCTGCGCATCTCGCAGGGCAAGGTCAATGACTTCAGCCACCGCTGGCCCGAGACCGAGGGCGGTGCGGCCACCGTGTTCAGCGCCCTCGCCCAGTCGGGCGCGGACTACCTGCACGTCACCGCATTCGAGGCCTGGCGGCCGGCCTTCGCCGATGCGGGCGCCAGCCTGGTGCACCTGGCGCGCCGCCATGCGCCGGGTGTCACCCTCATCGCCAACGGCGGCCTGCACGATCCCGCGCGGGCCGCGAATGCACTGGACGATGGCGCCGACCTCGTGGCCCTGGGCCGCGGCGCGCTCGCCAACCCCGACTGGCCGCAGCGCCTGCGCGATGGCTTGGCCCCGCGCGCGTTCGATCCGGCACTGCTGTCACCACTGGGCGACCTCAAGGCGGCGGAATGCGAGACCGCAGACACAACCGGGTGATCGAAGGGCTGCGTGGCACTACTCGGCCTTCACCCCGGCGGCCTTGACCACGGCTTCCCACCGGGCCTTTTCCCTGGCGATCAGGGCGCCGAACGCCGGGGCCGTGGCCGGTGTCGGCTCGGCCCCTTCGCTGCCCAGGCGCTGGGCCACAGCCGGCGCCCCCAGGGCATCGTTGGTGCGCGCGTTGAGCCGCTGCACCACCTCGGCTGGCGTGCGCGCGGGGGCGACCAGGCCGTACCACTGGTCGGCCTCGAAGCCCTGTGTGCCCGGCACACCGGATTGCCCGACCGTGGGGACCTCGGGCAGCTGGGACAGGCGCTGGCGGCCCGACACGGCCAGGGGCCGGATCTTGCCGGCCTTGATGTGGGGCAGCAGCGCGGGTACGCCGGTGAACAGCATCTGCACCTGGCCCGCGAGCAAGTCGTTCACCGACGGTGCCGTGCCCTTGTAGGGCACGTGCAGGGCCTTCAGGCCCGTCTGCAGCTTGAGCAACTCCATCGCCAGGTGCGCAGCACTGCCATTGCCGCCGGAGCCATAGGCCAGCCGCTCAGGGTGCGATTGCGAGTACGCCACCAGCTCGGTCAGGTTGCTGGCCGGCACCGAGGGGTCGAGCACCAGCACGTTGGGCACCCGGGCCACCAGCGCCACGGGCGCGAACGCCTTGAGCGGATCGAAGCCGAGCTGCGGGTACAGCCAGGGGTTGACCGCCAGCGTGCCGGTGTGGCCCATGAAGAGGGTGTGGCCGTCGGGCGGCGAGCGGAGGGCACGCTCGGAGCCCAAGGTTCCACCCGCGCCCGGAACGTTCTCCACGATCACCGGCTGTCCCAGCGACTGACCCAGTTCCAGCCCCACGGCCCGCGCCAGGATGTCGCTGGAGCCCCCGGGCGTGAAGGGCACGATGATGCGCACGGGCCGCGAGGGAAAGTCGGCCGCCGCATGTGCAAGCCGCGCCATGGCGAGCAAGGGCAGACCCAGCAGAGGCAGGAATCGGCGCCGGGGCAGGAAGTCAGCCATGGGCTTGTTCAATCCGGCTTGATGCCGGTTTCCTTGACCAGCTTTTCGTAGCGCTGGCGTTCGGAGCGCACCAGCGCGGCAAACTGCGCGCTGCTGCCGGGCGTGACCTCGCCGCCCACGCCGGTCATGCGCGCCTTGACCTCAGGCTGCCCGAGTGCCTTCTGCACTTCGGCATGCAGTCTGTCGGTGATGGCCTTGGGTGTGCCTGCAGGCGCGACCAGGCCGTACCAGACCGAGGCTTCGAAGCCGGGGTAGCCGGACTCGGCAATGGTCGGCACGTCCGGGAAGATGCTGGTGCGGTTGGCGCTCAGCGCGGCCAGCACCTTGATTTTGCCGCTCTTCACATGCGGCAGGGCCTCCAGCGCATTGACTGCGACCAGCGGCACTTGGCCGCCGATGGTGTCGGTGATGGCCGGTCCGCCGCCGCGGTAGGGCACGTGCTGCAGTTCAATGCCGGCCGCCTTGGCGAACAGCTCCACCGCCATGTGCGGCGTGGCGCCGTTGCCCGGGCTGGCGAAGGCGATGCCATCGGGCTTGGCCTTGGCCGCCGCGATGAGCTGCGCCACGGTGTTGTACGGAACCGATGGGTTGGCCGCGATGACCACGGGCACCCGCCCCACCTGCGAGATCAGCACCAGGTCCTTCTCGGCATCGAACGGCGCGGGCTGGTACAGCGCCATGTTGGCCGCCAGTGCGTTGGCCGCGAGCATCAGCGTGTAGCCGTCAGGCGCCGCGCTGATCACGGACTTCACCGCGATGTTGGTGCCGGCGCCGGGCTTGTTCTCGATGACGATGGGCTGGCCCATGCTGACGGACATGGCCTGGCCCACCGTGCGCGCGACGATGTCCACCGCGCCGCCGGCCGGGTAGCCCACCACCAGCTTGATGGGCCTGTCGGGATAGGCCGGCGCCTGGGCCCAGGCGCCGGGCAGTGCCAGCACGATGAGCAGGGCCAGCACCGATCGGCGTGCAGGGGGAAAGGCAAGGCGCATGGGGTCTCCTGGTGTTGTCGTTGTTGTCCTGTCGCGGGCCGCGACGGCACCCGCCCCATTCTGACCGGCAGGTGCCCGGCTCGCTACGCCGGATGGGGCCTAACAGATAGGCCTGTCTTCAATACCGGCAGGGCCCTGCGCCTGGACCCGTTGGAGGGCTTGAACGGAATCTGGTCCACGGTACGCGGCTCCGTTGCCTTCGGCGTCCGCATCCGCCATGGGAACACGAACTTCTTTGGTGTGTGGGCCAGGGCATGGCGAAGCGCGGAAAATTCAGGCGACGGACAGATCGACCTGGATGTTGCCGCGAGTCGCCCTGGAATAGGGGCACAGCTGGTGCGCACCTTCCACGATGGCCAGGGCCTTGGCATGTTCGACGCCAGGGACGCTGACCTTCAGGCGTGCCGCCAGCGCAAAGCCGCCAGGCCCCTGCACCAGGTCCACTTCAGCATCCACGGCCAGGTCTTCCGGCAGCCGCACGCCCACGGCCTGGGCAGCGCGCGCCATGGCGCCCATGAAGCAGGCCGACCAGCCCGCAGCGAACAACTGTTCGGGGTTGGTGCCCTGGCCCACGGTGCCGAAGCGCGTGAGTGCAATGTCCAGCCGGCCATCGTCGCTGCGCGAGGCGCCGGTGCGGCCGCCGGTGGTGTGCGTGCGGCCGGTGTAGAGAACTTTTGCTTCGGTTGCTGCTGCGGTCATGGTGCGGTCCTTGAGGGAGTGGGTGTTTGTCGAGATGACGACCGGATTGTTGAACCGGACGTCGCTCCATCCCCGCAGCTTCTTGGCCCAATGTAGCCAGGCCAAGGGCTGCGTACAAAACCATACAAAACTCCCTGCCGCGTGCTTCGCGCACCGGGGTGATAAACAGCCCCTGGAACCGCTGCCGCCTGGTGGCCGTCCACCAGCCAGGGCCCGCATCATCCTGCCTGCAATCGGTTGCGCCCTTCGCGCTTGGCCGTGTACATCCATTGGTCGGCACGCCGCAGAAGTTGGGCCGCATCGTCCAGAGGCTGGGCACAGGTCAGCCCCATGCTGACAGTCACATCCCGCCCCGGCACGAACCGGGACCAGTCATGTGCCTGCACCTGCTGCCGGAGCCGTTCGCACACCAGGGAGGCATCCGCCAATGCCTGCCCCCAGAGCAGAATGACGAACTCCTCGCCGCCAATGCGCGCCACGAAGTCGCCACCCCTCACGCCGCCGGTCAGCAACTTGGCGATCTCGCGCAGCACGGCGTCTCCGACGTCGTGGCCCCAGCCATCGTTGATCTGCTTGAAGTGGTCAATGTCGATGATGGCCAGCGAAAAGCCCTCCGCCTGCCCATGCCGCATCGGCAGCACGGCCATCAGGCGGGCGTCCAGTGCCCGCCGATTGGCCAGTCCGGTGAGCGGGTCGAGCAGGGATTTCTGTGTCGCCACATCGGCGCGCTCGCGCAGTTCTTCGGCTTCGAGCCGCAACTGCGCGAGTTCCTGCTGGGCAACTTCCATCCTCACCTCGCCCAACAGCACGCGCGCCTGGGCGTTCAGGCTGAGTTCACGGTCGCGGCGCACCTGGACCATCATGGACTCCAGTGCCGCCAGTGCCTGTGCATCGGAGCCAGCGGCCTTGAAGGCACGGTACCTGGATCTCCACCACCACCGGCGGCATCCTTCGTTTCTCTGGGCCGCGGCCGCATCCACCCGGTGGTCCAGCGCTTCGCAGGCCTCGACCGCACGCCCGCTGGCCAACAGCCAGTCCGCGTTAAGGAGTTCGTTTTCTGCTCGGGCATCCGGGGCCTTCGCCTGGATGGCGAATGCCCGGTGCCGATCGATCGCTGCGCGCATCTCCTGCAGCCGCCCCAGGGCTTCCAGGGCAAGGCATTCGATCTCGGCGCAAACCATTTCCCAACGGACATGCCCCCGCGCGAGCGCCGTCGCCCGCTGCACCACGGCCAGGGCTTCGCGCAGATCCGCAGCCTGCGCTTCGGTCGGCGCCAGCGGGCCCGGCAGATGGGCGAGCTTGCGCCCGGACCGGCACAGTGCGCCCGCGAGATTCACGACGGCGGCGAATTGCGCCACCTTGTCCCTGTCGCGCTGGGCCTCTTCATCCGCCTTGTGCAGCAGGGTGATCGCATGCGGATGGTCGCCCAGCAACTCCACCACGCCAGCCAGGCTGGAGAGGCTGCGCGATACCAGCCCGGGCGCACCCAGCGTGCGCGCCCGCCCCAGCGCTTGCATTGCCTCGGGCAGCGCTTCGTCAGCCCGACCGAGTTGGCAACAGGCCCGGGTCAAGGTGTTGCGCAGCTTGATCCCGACCCCATGCAACCCGAGCGCATCGGCATCCGCCAGGGCGGCAAGGGCGCTCTCGGCCGCCTTTTCGCTCTCGCCCCGGCGCAGTTGGTGCTCGGCCAGCCAGGCTGCAGCCAACGCGGCTTCGGGCAGCAACCCGCACTCCTTGGCGGTTTTCAAGGCACGCGCCGCAATCTCGATCCCTACGTCATGGGCACCCACCAGACTGGCGGCTTCGCATTCCTTCAGGTCGGCCAGGAGTTGGTCTGTGCGTTCCATGGTCTGTGGCGCCTGGTGCTGCGGGGTTGGCTGTTTCCAGAACGGGCTCCCGTGAATATCGCACAGAGACCGGGCCCCGGTCATTCCCGCTGCAAAAGGCCGCATGGAAGCCCGCCCCCGCGGGCCCACCTGCCGCAGACAAGGGTAGTGGCGGCAGCGACAAACGCGCCGTTACTCCACCGTCACACTCTTGGCCAGGTTGCGTGGCTTGTCCACATCGGTCCCGCGCGCACAGGCCGTGTGGTAGGCCAGGAGCTGCAGCGGCACCACGTGCAGCAGCGGGCTCAGCGGGCCGTAGTGCTCGGGCATGCGGATCACGTGGATGCCTTCGCTGCTCTCGATGCGGGTGTCGGCATCGGCCAGCACGTAGAGCACGCCGGCGCGGGCGCGCACTTCCTGCATGTTGCTCTTGAGCTTTTCCAGCAGCGCATCGTTGGGCGCCACGGTGACCACGGGCATGGCGCTGGTGACCAGGGCCAGGGGGCCGTGCTTGAGCTCGCCGGCGGGGTAGGCCTCGGCGTGGATATAGCTGATCTCCTTGAGCTTCAAGGCACCTTCGAGCGCGATCGGGTAGTGCAGCCCACGACCCAGGAACAGCGCGTTTTCCATGCGCGCGAAGTCCTCGGCCCAGCTGATGACCTGGGGTTCGAGCGCGAGCACGGCCTGCAGCGCCACGGGCAGGTGGCGCATGGCCTTGAGGTGGGCGGCCTCCTGCTCGGCCGTGAGGCGGCCCTTGGACTGGGCCAGCGCCAGCGTGAGCAAAAACAGCCCGGCCAGCTGGGTGGTGAAGGCCTTGGTGCTGGCCACGCCGATCTCCACCCCGGCGCGGGTGATGTAGGCCAACTTGCACTCGCGCACCATGGCGCTGGTGGCCACGTTGCAGATGGTCAGCGTGTGCTGCATGCCCAGGCTTTGCGCGTGGCGCAGGGCGGCCAGGGTATCGGCCGTTTCGCCGGACTGGGTGATGGTGACCACCAGGCTGCGCGGGTTGGGCACGCTGGTGCGGTAGCGGTACTCGCTGGCCACTTCCACCTGGGTGGGGATGCCAGCGATCTCTTCGAGCCAGTACTTGGCGGCGCAGCCGCTGTAGTAGCTGGTGCCGCAGGCCAGGATGAGAACGCTGTCGATCTCCTTGAACACGCGCCAGGCGGCGGTGCCGTCGGCCCCGTCGAACAACTCGGGCACGATGCCTTCCAGGCCCTCGAGCGTGTCGGCAATGGCGCGCGGCTGCTCGAAGATTTCCTTTTGCATGTAGTGCCGGTATGGGCCGAGCTCGGCCGCGCCGCTGTGCGCCTGCACGGTGCGCACCGGGCGCTGCGCAGGGGTGAGCGCCTCGCGGCCCTTGCCCATGATCCAGTAGCGGCCCAGCTGCAGGTCCACCAAATCGCCTTCTTCCAGGTACACAATCTGGTCGGTCACGCCGGCCAGGGCCATGGCGTCGCTGGCCAGAAAGTGCTCGCCCGCCACCGAGCTGCCGGTGCCCGAACCCACGCCCAGGATCAGCGGCGAGCCTGCCCGCGCGCCCACCACACGGTGCGGCTCGTCCTTGTGCATGACGGCGATGGCGTAGGCGCCATGCAGCTGGGCCACGGCGGCCTGCACGGCCTCGCACAGGTCGCCGCTGTAGTGGCTGTCCACCAGGTGGGCGATGACTTCGGTATCGGTCTGGCTGGCGAACACATAGCCGCGGGCCTGCAGGGCGGCGCGCAGTTCCTCATGGTTCTCGATGATGCCGTTGTGCACCAGCGCCACGCGGCCCGGCGTGCCGGCTGCATCGCCCGTGCCGTGGCTGAAATGCGGGTGGGCGTTGTGCACCGCAGGCGCACCGTGCGTGGCCCAGCGGGTGTGGGCAATGCCGGTGGCACCATCGACATGGTCGGTCTGCACCTGCTCGAGCAGCTCAGCCACGCGGGCCGTGCTGCGGGCGCGCTGCAAGCCGGCCGGGCGCGTGGCGTCCAGGCTGGAGGCGTGCACGGCCACGCCGCACGAGTCATAGCCGCGGTATTCGAGCCGCTGCAGGCCCTGCACGAGGATGGGAACGATGTTGCGCGTGGAGACCGCGCCGACGATGCCGCACATGGATTGTTGCTCCTGTTGGATAAGTGGCGCAATGGTAGGCAGCGCCCATTGGAATTAGTGATTGATATTCATATAAAAATGAACTTAAATTTCACCAATTTCATTGAATGAAATAAAATTCCAAAATCATGGAAATTTCGGAACCTATCACGCTGGACCACACTGATCTGCATTTGCTGAACCTGCTGCAGGCCGATGCCAGCCAGAGCAACCAGGCCCTGGCCGAGCAGGTGCATGTGTCCCCGCCCACCTGCCTTCGCCGGGTCAAGCGGCTGCACGAAGTGGGCCTGATCGAGCGGCAGGTGGCCCTGCTGCAACCCGATCGCCTGGCCGCCGTGCAGGGCCATGGCCTGGCCTGCATCGTCGAAGTGTCGCTGGACCGGCAGGACGCGCAGGCGCTGGACGCCTTCGAGGCGCACGCGGTGGCGCACCCGGCCGTGCAGCAGTGTTGGCGCGTTTCGCCCGGCCCGGACTTCATCCTGGTAGCGCACACGCGCGACATGCCGGGCTACCTGGCGCTGTCGCAGCAGCTGTTCACGGGCGACGCCAATGTGCGCAACGTGAAGGCCTTCTTCAGCACCAAACGCGCCAAGTTCAGCACGGCCATCCCGGTGCAGGCGCGGTAGCGGCCGCACCGGCCGAAAGGCAAGGGGCCAACCGGGCCATAAAAGCACGCCATTTCCCACTGGCCTCTACCGCCGGGTAAAGGTAAGCTCTCCGTGCACTCCTCACATAGCGGCCCAGCCGCCTGCGCCAGCATTTCCATCCATGGCCACCTACGAACAACAGATGCCCCGGCGCGTGTACCCCCTGCGCGTGCTCGGCATGGGCCTGGGCGGTGTGGTGGTGGCGGTGGTGCTGTGGCAGCGCCAGGCATCCCTCCTCGCCTGGCTGGGCATGGTGTTGCCGTGCTTCATATGGCCCCACCTGGCCTACCAGCTGTCACGGCGCAGCGCCGACCCTTACCGCGCCGAGATCCGCAACCTGCTCGCCGACTCGGCCCTGGCGGCGGCCCTGGTGCCGCTGATGCATTTCAGCCTGCTGCCCAGCGTGCTGCTGTGCACGCTGACCCTGGTGGACAAGATCACCACCGGCATCCGCGGCCTGTGGGCCCGGTCGATTCCGGCCATGCTCGCAGGGGGAGCAGCCAGCGCGGCGCTCACGGGCGTGCACTGGGCGCCCGAGAGCCCGCTGCCTATCATCCTGGCCTGCCTGCCCGTCATGGCATTGCACACCCTTTCGGTCAGCATGGTCAGCTACCGGCTGATCCGCAAGGTGTCGCAGCAGAACCTGCTGCTCGACGAGCTGCGCCGCGTGGACACGCTGACCGGCCTGTACGGCCGAGGCCACTGGCAGGAGCAGGCCGAGGCCGCGCTGCGCCGCCACCACACGGGCCGGGACGCGGCCTGCATGCTGATGATGGACATCGACAATTTCAAGCAGATCAACGACCAGCACGGCCACACCGTGGGCGACGAGGTGATCCGCGCGGTGGCCCATGTGGTGCGCGGCAATGTGCGTGCAACGGACTGCGCGGGCCGCTATGGTGGCGATGAGTTCGCCATTCTCCTGTCCGGCATGGAGACGGCAGAGGCGATGGCCGTGGCCGAGCGCATCCGTGCGCAGACCGAGGCCATCCGCCTGCGCGACATGCCGGCACTGCGCATGACCGCCAGCATCGGCGTGGCAGCCGCGCATACCCGGTACGGTGCGCTGCGTGCCTGGATGGATGCGGCCGACGCCGCGCTCTACGTGGCCAAGAACGCCGGGCGCAACCGCGTCACGGACAGCTCGGCCGATGCGGGCTCCGTTGCGTCGCCGCAACCGGCCACTTCAGACCGCTGACACCGGTGGGCCTTCGGTGGCCGGCAGCCCAGATGCGCGCCGCAACAGGTAGATGTCCATGAGCCAGCCATGCTGGGCGCGCGCTGCAGCGCGGGTGCGCTCGATGCGCGGACCGGCCTCGGCCAGCGGACCGCTGTCCAGCAGTTGCTGGGACATGCCCAGGTAGGCGCCCCACCAGATGTGCAGGCCTTCGGGGGGCAATCCCATGAAGCTGCACTGCCCGTCGAGCATCACCACGGCCGTGTCCACGCCTGCAGGCCAGCCCTGCTCGCGCAGTTGCCGGCCGGTGGTCACCACGAAGGGCTGGCCAATGTCGTTCAACGGCACCGCATGGGCGGCGGCCAGCGCCTGTACCGAGGTGATGCCGGCCACCACGTCCACACGCACCGGGGAGGGCTGCATGCGCGCCGCAATGCGCAGCGTGCTGTCGTACAAGGCCGGGTCTCCCCACACCAGCAGGGCGACGCGCAAGACCTTGGGCGCAGGCGCGTCGCCGGCAGCGGGCGCACTCAGGGCCTGGGCGATGGCATCATGCCAGCAGCGGGCGATGGCGGCATGCCATTCGTCGACCTGGGCCAGGTAGTCGCCGCCCTGGCTGCGGCGCACCGGCATGTCGAAACCGGCGATGCGCGGTGCGGGCGCCACAAGCACCTCGTCGCACAGCGATTGGCGCAGTGCGGCGAGTTCGGCCTTGTCCTCGCCCTTGTGCGGCAGCAGGATCAGGTCGGCCGCGTTCATGGCCGTGGTGGCCTGGCGGGTGAGGTGGTCCGGGTTGCCCGTGCCGATGCCGATCAAGGTCAGTGCCACCGGCGGCAGATCTTGGAACGGACTGGTGCTCATGCCTTGGAGGCCTGGTCCAGCGGCTGGTCCCGGGCCGTGTCCAGTGCGGCGCCGGCAGGCACCTCCGGGGCCGGAAAACGCGGCGCCGTGCCCAGGGGACGGTAGCGGCGGTCGTAGTCGGCGGCATAGAGCCGGCTTTCTGCGAATGCCTCGGCCTGCAGGCTGCGGCCCACCAGGATCAATGCCGTGCGCTCCATGCTGGCGGCCACCGCCTGGGCCAGGCCGCCCACGGTAGTGCGCACGACGGTTTCGTCGGGCCAGCTGGCGCGCCAGACGATGGCGGCCGGGCCGTCGGCGCCATAGTGCGGCAGCAGCTCGGCCTGCACCTTGTCGGCCATGTGGATGGACAGGTGGATGGCCAGCACCGCGCCCGTGGCGGCAAAGGCGGCCAGGTTCTCGCCTTCGGGCATGGCGGTGGCCCGGCCCGAGGTGCGCGTCAGCACCACCGACTGGCACAGGCCCGGCAGCGTGAGCTCCGCGCCCAGCGCGGCAGCGGCGGCCGCGAACGAGGGCACGCCCGGCGTGACGGTGTAGTCGATGCCTGCGGCGCGCAGGCGCCGCAGCTGCTCGCCCATGGCGGACCAGACCGACAGGTCGCCCGAGTGCAGGCGGGCCACGTCCTGCCCGCGCACGTGGGCGGCGGATATCTCGGCCATGATGGCATCAAGGTCCATGGCCGCAGTGTTGACGATGCGGGCACCCGGCAGGCAGTGCGCGAGCAGCTCGCGCGGGATCAGCGAGCCGGCGTACAGACAGACCGGGCAGCGGCCCATGAGGTCGCGCCCCCGCACGGTGATGAGGTCGGCCGCGCCGGGGCCGGCGCCGATGAAATGCACGGTCATGCCGTAGCTCCTTGGGTCAATGCAGCGGCACGGCCAGAGCCTGCCGCCGCCATACAACAATCGAGGGGGCTTGGGCGGCGCCGTGCCACAGCCAGTGTGGCGCTGCCATCCTCGGCCACCAGGCGGGGCACAAGCAACTGCGCCTGTGGTCCAGCGGCGGCCAGCGCAGCGGCTTCCGCCACGCTGCCCGTGCCATAGCGGGCCTGCAGGCGCGGCGACTGCGTGGCCACGGGCTGGTGGCGCATGGGCTCCACCGGTACCGCAAGCACCGGGGCGGGCGCAAGGCCTAGCCAGTCTGCCAGTGCCGGATGCCGGGCCTTGCCCTGCAGCACGGCCACGGCGCAAAAGCAGTCCGCTTGTCCGGGCGCTTGTCCGGGCAACAGGGCCTGTGCCTGCAGCCACAGCGCCTGCAAAGTAGCAGGCGTGGCCTGGGCCCGCAGGCCCACTCCGACCACCAGGCAAGCATGCACGGGGGCGGCAATACCCCCTTGGGGTTGCAGCGCCGTCACGGTTGCCAGCTCCATTGCACCAGCGCGCGCGCGGCCTTCCAGCTGCGCATGCGCCCCAGCGGTTCGGCACTCGACAGCTCCAGCCGCAGCAACTGGCCACCATGGTCCGCCTGCAACTGCACCAGCAGGGCCTCGGTCTCCAGGGTCACGGCATTGACCACCAGCCGGCAGCCAACGGGCATCAGGGCCCGCAAGGCGGCAAACAGGGCGGCATCAAAGCCGCCGCCGACAAACACGGCCTGGGGTGGCGCCAGCCCCTGCAGCGCGTCGGGCGCCAGGCCATGCACCACCTGCAGCGCGGGCTGCAGGCCGAACCGCGCCGCATTGCTGCGGATGTTGCACACCCGCGCCGCATGCTGCTCCACGCTGGTGGCCAGGCCGCCGGCCAGGCACCATTCCACCGCCACGGAGCCCGAGCCCCCGCCGATGTCCCACAGCCGCTCGCCACGCCGGGGCGCCAGGGCGGCCAGCGTCAGCGCCCGGGCAGGGGCCTTGGTGATCTGGCCGTCGTGCGCATACCAGTCGTCGGCACGCCCGGGCACCTGGGGCAAGGGGCGCCCGCCAGCGGCCCGCAGGGCGACAGCCACCGGGGCCTGGGCCGGGTCGGCGGCCAACACGGCTCCGGCCTCGTCCGCCTGCAACGTACGGCAGCGCTCGCGCGGGCCGCCCACAGACTCCATCACACACAGCGTGCTTGCGCCCCAGCCCTCCTGAAGCAGCCATCCTGCCAGCTCGGCCACGGCCGGGCCATCGCGCAGCAGCACAATGCACTGCCCACCCGGCGCCAGACGCGGCAGCAACTGCTGCAGCGGGCTGGCGTGCAGGCCCAGGCAGTCCGTGGCCTCCAGCCGCCAGCCCAAGCGGGCCGCCACCAGCGAGAATGTCGAGGGCTGCGTGTGGCAGCGCCATTCGTGCGGTGCCAGGTGCGCCGCCAGGCTGCCGCCCGCGCCGAACCAGAACGGGTCGCCCGAGGCGAGCACCACCACGCGCTGCCCGCGCAGGGCCAGCACGGGTGCGGTGTCGAACGGCACGGGCCAGGGTCGGCCCCGATCGCCGGCCTGCGCCAGGGCCAGGTGGCGCGGGCCGCCGACAATCACCTGGGCTTGGTCGATGGCCCGGCGCGCGGCCGGTGCCAACCCGTCCAGACCCTCCTCGTTCAGGCCCACCAATGTCAACCACGGATCAGCCATGACGCATGTTCTCCTGCTGGGCGGCACCAGCGGCGCCAGCCATCTGGCCCAGGCGCTGCACCAGGCCAAGGTGCCGGCCGTGTTTTCCTACGCGGGTGCCACGCAGGCCCCGCTGGCCCAGCCCCTGCCCACGCGCTGCGGCGGGTTTGGCGGTGCAGATGGGCTGGTGCAGTTCATTCGCGGCCAGGGCATCACCCACGTGGTGGATGCCACCCACCCCTTTGCCGCGCAGATGAGCCGCAACGCCTGCGCGGCCTGCGAGGCCACCGGCACGCCGTTGCTGGCACTGGAGCGTGCACCCTGGCAGGCCGAGGCCGCAGACCGCTGGATCGACGTGACGGACATGGACGCAGCTGCCCAGGCACTGCCCGAAGAACCGGCCCGGGTGTTCCTTGCCATAGGGCGCAAACAACTGGCAGCCTTTGCCAACCAGGCCCGGCACCATTACCTGCTGCGCCTGGTGGATGCGCCGCAGCCGGGCAGCCTGCCGCTGACCGACACCACGGTGGTGCTGGGCCGTGGCCCCTTCAGCGCCGAGAACGACCAGGCGCTGCTGCAGGCCCATGGCATCACCTGGCTGGTGGCCAAGAACGCGGGGGGCGAGGCCACGCGCGGCAAGCTGCTGGCCGCCCGCGCCCTGGGCTTGCCGGTGGTGATGGTGCAGCGCCCGCCGCTGCCGCCGCGCCCACGCACCGAGGAGGTGGACGCCGCGCTGCACTGGATCGCTCATGGCGTGCTGCCCGGGGCGCCTGGCGCGGCGGCCTCCAGCCCATAGAAGCGCGGGGTGTAGACCCAGCGCCCCACCTGCCGCGTGGTGCTGTTGCCCACCAGCACCACGGTGCGCATGTCGGCCATCTCGGGCGCAGCGTCGGCCAGCGTGCACACGTGCAGCGCCTCGTCGGGGGTGGACACGGCACGCGCAAAGACCATCAACCGCATGGGCTCGCAGTGCGCGCGCAGCAAGGCCAGCAGGCGCACGAAGCCTTCGGGCCGGCTGCGCGAGCGCGGGTTGTAGAACGCCATGGCGAAGTCGGCCTCGGCCGCCAGTTGTACGCGCCGGGCGATCACCGGCCAGGGCTTGAGGTTGTCCGAGAGGTTGATGCAGCAAAAGTCATGGCCCAGCGGAGCACCGGCGCGCGCCGCTGCGGCCAGCATGGCGGTGATGCCGGGCAGCACCTGCACGTCGAGCGCCTGCCAGGCGGCGGCCACTTCGGGCGGCGCCTGCTCGATGGCCTCGAACACGGCAGCGGCCATGGCGAACACCCCTGGGTCGCCGGAGGACACGACCACCACCTGCCGCCCCTGTGCGGCCAGCGCCAGCGCCTGGCGCGCCCGGTCCAACTCCACCCGGTTGTCCGATGCATGCCAGGCCACGGCATGGGTGGCACCTTGCTGCTGCAAGAGGGACTGCGCGCGCGTCACATAGGGCAGATAGCCCACCACGTCGGTCGCGGCCTGCAGAGCGGCGGCCACTTCGGGAGTGATCTGCTCCAAGGCCCCGGGCCCGAGGCCCGCCACGGTCAGCCGACCCGCGTTCGGGAGCGTGCTCACCAGGCGGCCTCCGGCCGGCGGCCCTGGCCATGCACCAGCACGATGGCGAAGTAGGGGCAGGCCTCGTCGCTCACATCGGTCAACCTGGCCACCTGCTGGCTGGCCGTGGTGCCGTTCTGCACCAGCCAGGCGGCACCGAGCCGGCCGGTGCGTTGCAGGGCCCGGCGGATGCGCGGAAGGTTGCGCCCCACCTTCATCACCACCAGGGCGTCGGCGGTCTGCATGCGCCGCACCAGTTCGTCCTCAGGCAAGGTGCCTGTCATCACGCTGAGCACGTCGTCGCCCCAGGTGATGGGCTCGCCCGTGGCATGCCAGCAGCCCACCATGCCGGGAATGCCGGGCACCACCTCCAGGCGCACGGCGGCGCGCTCGCGCAGCCGGGTGTACAGGTGCATGAAGGAGCCATAGAGGAAGGGGTCGCCTTCGCAGAGCACCACCACCTGCTCGGTGCGGGCCAGCGTTTCCAGGCGGGTGCACCAGTCGTCGTAGAACGCCGCCAGCTGGGCCACGTACTCCGGGCTGTCCACGGGCAGCTCGGTGGTCACGGGGTACTCCATGGGGTATTCGATGGCCGCCGGTGCCAGCAAGCCGTCCACCACCTGGCGGGCCTTGCCAGGGCGCCCCTTCTTGCGAAAGAAGGCCACGTGGCGTGCGCCGCGCACCAGCCGGTGCGCCTTCACCGACATCAGCTCCGGATCACCGGGCCCCAGGCCCACGCAGACGACGCCGGGCGCGGCATGCCCCGCCTCCATGGCCTTACTCGGCATGGCTGGCCAGGGCGTTGATGGCGGCCACGGTCATGGCAGACCCACCCAGGCGGCCGCGCACCACCATGACAGGCACGGGCAGGTCCTGCATCAGCGCTTCCTTGGACTCCCGTGCGCCAACGAAACCCACCGGGCAACCGATGATGGCCGCCGGGCGCGGGCAGCCGGGTTGCTGCAGCATGTTGAGCAGGTGGAACAGCGCCGTGGGTGCGTTGCCGATGGCCACGATGGCGCCCGCCAGGTCGGGCCGCCACAGCTCCACCGCAGCTGCGCTGCGCGTGGTGCCCAGTTGCTCGGCCAGGGCCGCCACGCGTTCATCCTGCAACGTGCAGAGCACCCGGTTGTGCGCGGGCAGGCGCTTGCGGGTGATGCCCTCGCTGACCATGCGCACATCGCACAGCACCGGGGCACCATCGCGCAGCGCCTGCTCGGCGGCCTCAGCCATGCCGGGCGAAAACTCCACATGGGGCGCCAGTTCGACCATGCCAGCGGCATGGACCATGCGCACCACGACGCGCTCTTCAGTGGGGGTGAAGCGGTCCAGGGACGCCTCGCGGCGGATGGTGGCAAAAGACTGCCGATAGATCTCGGCGCCATCGGTTTCGTAGCGGTGAACCATTAATTCTTTTCAAACAACAAGCCTGAATTGTCTTGCAGTGCGGACAGCGCCACGCGGTCAAGCGCCTCGTCGGCGGCACACCCTTGCCGCACCAGCGCGAAAACCGGTTCGCCCAGAGTGGGCTCAGCGCGCAGCGTCACCGTGGCCGGGGCCTGGCGCGCGCAGCCCTTGGCGCAGCCCGACACGTGCAGATGGGCCTGCGGCGGCACCTGCGGCGCCAGCGCCAAGGCCAGCGCCTGGGTGGGTGCCTGGGCCTGGGGGCACCCAGGAGCGCCCGTGCACGCCGAAACGCGCAACCGCGCATCCTCGGGGTCGGTCACCCAATCGGCGACCGTGTCCAGGCCGGCGGCATGCCAGAAGCCCGGCTGCCCCTTGGCCTGTGCGCCGGTTTCGATCAACAGCATGCGCCAGGGGGTCACCCGCAGCCCGGACGCATGGCCACGCAGGGCCCCCACCAGCCGGGCCAGTGCCGGTGCTGGCACCCGGCCTAAAGGGGCACCCACCAGCGAGCCGATGTCGGGCACGAAGCAGGGCTCCGGGCCTGGCCATTGGGGGGCTGCACGGGGGACGGATCTGGCGGGCACCCAGTGAACCCCGGCGGGCAGCCCGGCAGGCCAGGGGGACTGCGGCGTGGCGGAGGTCAGCAGGCGCTCCAGTTCGCCCGCATGTGATGCCAGGCGCCCCGGTCGCAGCCCGGGTGCGCGCTGTCCGAGGCAATGCGAGGCAAACCACCGCGCCAGCGCGAGCCCCGCAGCAGCCGCACCAACGGGGCCCGTTGCAGCCAGGGCCCAGGGCAAGCCCTCCGGCTGAACCCGCCAGGCATGGGGGTCGGCACCCGGCACCCTTTGCATGCGGATGTCGGCGGACACCGTCTGCAGCCAGGGAGAATGGCCACCGTCGATGGCCCAGCCGAATTTGGCGGGCAGCGCACCCAGGTAGTCCGCCTCGGCCAGCCCTTGCAGCAGCACCGTCGCCAGCACCTCCACACCATCGCCGGGCTGGCGCAACGGATCCACCACCACATTGCGCAGGCGTTCGCGCTGCATGTCGGCGTCCAGCAGCCCGCAGCCCGCCAAGGCCCGGAGCACTGCCGCATGCCGCGCAGGGTCCACGCCGCGCAACTGCACATTGGCGCGGCTGGACAGCTCCAGGATGCCCGCCCCGTGCGTGCGGGCCAGGCGGGCCAGCCGCCACGCCTGGTGCAGGGTAAGGCGCCCCATGGGCGGGCGCACACGCACCACCAGCCCATCGCCCGAGGCCATGGGTTGCCAGGCACCAGGGCACCAGCCCTGGACTTGCGGGGTGTGCAGGGCCTTGCGGGCGCCGGGGCCCTGGTTCGGCATGCCTGGGGCGGTCAAGGCAGCGGCCATTCCAGGCGGACCTGGCAGCCCTCGCCCGGCGTACCGGCGGCCGTGATCTGTGCGCCGTGGCGCTGGGCGATCACCCGGCACAGGGCCAGGCCCGTGCCCACGCCCTCGAACTCCGTCTCCCGGTGCAGGCGCTGGAACACGCCAAACAGCGATCCCGCGCGCGCAGGGTCGAAGCCCACGCCGTTGTCGCGCACGCTCACGGCCACGCGGCCACCCGCCAGCGGCTCGGCACCGATGTGGATGTGCGCCACCGCCTGGCCGCGCGTGAACTTGAGCGCATTGCCCAGCACCTGCACCAGCAGTTCCCGCAGCAGGCCGGCGTCGGCATCGAGGGCGGGCAGATCGGGCGCCAGGTGCCACTGCACGTCGCGCCCGGCCTCGGCCGCAGCAAGGTCTATGCGTGCCTGGGCCACGGCATCGGCCAGCGCAACGGTGGCGCAGTGCATCGGCGCGCGCGTGGCCCGCGTGATGGCCAGCAGGCCATCGATCATGAGCCCCATGCGCCGGGCCGACTGGTCCATGGTGGCCAGAAAGCCCAGGGCCTCCTGCAGCTCGGGCGCCTGTACCACGTCGGCCGGCAGGTCACCCAGCACCTCGCGCACCAGCGTGCCGTACGAGGTCACGTGGCGCAGTGGCGCGCGCAGGTCGTGCGAGACGGCGCGCAGAAACTCATCCTGCGCGGCGGACATGTCGGCCACCTGCTGCTGGCTGCGGGCCAGTTCGGCGCGCAGGGCCTCCACGGCCTGGAGGGTGTCGTCGTCGCTCATGGCGCGGGCCTCCTGCTCAGCTCATGCCTTGGACTGCTTCGTGGGGCGATGCCAGTTGGCGATCGCCACCTGCTTGCCACGCGCTACGCCCAGCGAACCGGGCGGCACGTCCTTGGTGATGGTGGAGCCGCCACCCACCGTGGCACCTGCGCCAATGGTGATGGGCGCCACCAGCACGCAGTTGCTGCCGATGTGCACGTCGGCTTCGATCACCGTGCGGTGCTTGTTGGCGCCATCGTAGTTGGCGGTGATGGCGCCAGCACCGTAGTTCACGCGCTCGCCCACCGTGGCATCGCCCAGGTAGGCCAGGTGGTTGGCCTTGGCGCCATCGGCCAGGATGGAGTTCTTCACCTCCACGAAGTTGCCGATGTGCACCTCGCGGCCCAGTTGGGCGCCCGGGCGAAGGCGCGCAAAGGGGCCGATGAGGGCACCCTCGCCCACGCTGGCACCGAGTTTCTCGCCATCGATGTGGGTGTAGGGGTGGATCACCGCGCCCGCCGCAATGCGCGCATTGGCAATGCAGCAGTTGGCGCCGATCTGCACGCCCTCGCCCAGTTCCACGCGGCCGGTGAAGAGGCAATTGACGTCGATCTCCACGTCCTGCCCGCACACCAGTTCGCCGCGCACGTCGGTGCGCACGTCGTCGCGCAGGTCGAAGCGT
The DNA here is from genome assembly GCF_030704685.1 of Acidovorax sp. A1169. Classification (GTDB taxonomy): domain Bacteria; phylum Pseudomonadota; class Gammaproteobacteria; order Burkholderiales; family Burkholderiaceae_C; genus Acidovorax. The sequence continues at coordinate 86,469 of NZ_JAUZDX010000002.1, read as the reverse complement.
GCTGGGTCGGCCAGGCGCACGCCCTGCTCCAGCAGAGCCCGGGCCTGGCGCTGCTGGTGGGCGCGCTCGAGCTCGGCCAGCTGCAGCGGGCTGTTCACGCCGGCCACCTGCAGGGCATCGGTGATGCGGTGGGCCACCACGGGCACGCCATCGGCCACGGCCATGGCGACGATGTCGGTCAGGTAGTACTCGCCCTGGGCGTTGTCATTGGTCAGGCGTGCCAGCCAGGGCGCCAGCAGCCGCGCGGGCACGGCCATGATGCCGCTGTAGACCTCGGCGATGGCGCGCTGCGCCTCGCTTGCGTCCTTGTGCTCGACGATGCCCTGCACCGCACCGGATTCGTTGCGCACGATGCGGCCATAACCCGTGGGGTCGGGCAGCGTCACGGTGAGCAGCGCCAGCCGCTCGCCACCGCCTGCCGCCACCAGGGCGCGCAAGGTGTCGGCCTCGGTGAGCGGCACGTCGCCCGACAGCACCACCACCGTGCCGTCGTCGCGCAGATGCGGCACGGCCTGCTGTACGGCATGGCCGGTGCCCAGCTGCGGCTCCTGCCGCACGAATACCAGCTTTGCGCCACCTGCGGCCGCCTGGTGGGTGGCGGCCTCCACCTCGGTAGCGCCGTGGCCGGTGATTACGGTGGCGCTGCGCGCCTGCAGGTGGGCCGCCTGGTCCAGCACATGGTGCAGCAGCGGGCGCCCGCCCAGGCGCTGCAGCACCTTGGGGAGGCGGCTTTTCATGCGCGTGCCCTTGCCGGCCGCCATGATGAGAATGTCGAGTTGCGTCATGGAAATGCGAAATGGGGGTGCCCGCGCCAGGCGGCGCAGAACACGGAACAGCGATTATCGGCTGCGCAGCGGCTACGCCCCTTACCGGGGCCTACAGCAGAGGCAGCAGGCGCGGCGGCGTGTCGTAATACTCGGCGATGCGTTCAAGCGCACGGGTATTGAGCAGGCGCAACCGCCCATTCTTGAGCTCGTGCAGACCGAGCAGCGCGAGCCGGCGCAGGGTCTTGTTGGTGTGTACCAGCGACAGACCCAGTGCATCGGCAATGTGCTGCTGGTTGAGCGGGAAGGCCACCGTGCCTGCGGCATCGACCAGGCCCACGCGGTCAAGCCGACGGTACAGGTGCATGAGCAGCATGGCCACGCGCTCGGTGGCATTGCGCCGGCCGTTGGTCAGAAGGTTGTCGTCCATATGGCTCTCCTCGTGGGCAGCCAGCCAGGTGACGTCGTAACCCAGGCGCGGGTGCTCGGCGAACACCGCCCACAGGCTGTCGTTCTGGAAAACGCACATTGCGCAATCCGTGAGCGCCTCGACGCCATGCGCCGACAGGTCGCCGAACTCCTGCTGCAGACCCACCAGATCTCCAGGCAGCAGGAAGTTCAGGATCTGGCGGCGCCCATCGCTCAGCGTTTTGTAGCGAAATGCCCAGCCCGAGTAGAGCGTGAACAGGCGGGCATTGACCTGTCCCTCGTGCACCAGGGCGCCGCCGGCCGGTACCGACAGCGTGGCAGAGCGAAAGCTTTCGATGAAATCCAGCAACTGCGGCTCCACGGGCGTGAAGGCGCCGGTCTTGCGCAGGCGGCATTCATGGCATTTCGGCGGGCATGCTTGGGGTAGCAGGGTGGCATTCATCGTGGCGCCATTTTAGGTAGCCGGCCGCCACCTGGCGCGCCGGCCGGCATGCATTTTTTGAGGATGTTGGACCCGCACCATGGTCCCTGCAGCCCTTGCAGGGTGCGGGGTTTTGCTATGTCTTTTGACATTGCGCGTCTGTCAGCGCCGCCCTACATTGCGCCGCACCTATGACACCAGCCCACAGCCTGTACGAAGCCCTGTACGTGAGTACCCTGGCACCCGATCAACCCCTGAGCGTGGTCGCCGAGATTGCCGGCCATGCCCGCGTGAAGAATGCCCGCCTGGGCATCACCGGCCTGCTGGTCTTCGACGGCATGCGTTTTTGCCAGCACCTGGAAGGCACACAGAAGGAAGTGCTCAAGCTCACCGAGCGCATCCGCAACGATCCGCGCCACACCGGGGTGGAGGTTCTGCACCATGGGCTGCTGGCCGAGCGGCGGTTTCACCAGTTCAGCCTGGCCTTCACCTCGGTGGACGATGCCGAGGCGCTGGCGCGGCTGGAACGAATGGATGGCGAAGCGGCCCTGGCCGCCTTCGAAGCCCTGCGCAGCGAACTGGAGCTGTAGCCAACCCGGCCGCCTCTTCTGGCCAGCGGTCAGCTGCGCAGCGGGCTGCCCGCGATGCCGTGAAGCCAGCGCAGTTGCTGGGGCAGGCACACCTTGCGCAGGTCAAAGTTGCTCTGGGCAAACAACCGGGCATTTCCGCCCAGACGCGCTCGCGCGCCCGCGTCGTCCAAAAGCGCGCACACCTCCTGGGCCAATTGCCCAGGGTCAAAGAAATCGACGAGCCGCCCGGTCTCGTCGTGCACCACCGCCTCCCGGACCGGGGCGGTATCACTGGCAACGATGGCACAGCTCACGCTCATCGCCTCCAGCAGGCTCCAGCTGAGCACGTAGGGGTAGGTGAGGTAGACATGCACGCTGCTGATCTGGAGTACCGACACGAAATCCGCATGGGACAGGCGCCCCAGGAAATGGACGCGCCCCATACCCCGCGGACCCAGGGTGTCGCGGACCTCGTCCAGGAAAATCTGCTTCCAGCTGCGCGCCCCGTACAGGGCAGGATCGGGCTTGGGGCCATAGCTGACGCCATCACCGCCGACGACAAGGACACGCGCGTGCGGCCGGCGCTGCAGGATCTCCGGCAAGGCCCGCATGAACCGGTGGTAGCCGCGCAATGGCTCCAGATCGCGGCTGACGAACGTGATGACCTCATCGGTCTTTCGGATGGTCACCTTTTCAGAGGGCGTGGAGAACGCCAGGGTGACCGCCGGATTCGGCACCAGCATGTCCGTATCGATGCCATCGTGAATGACGGCAATGCGATCTCTCAGGGGCGAGGGAAACCCGTCAGCTTGCCACCGGGTCGGCGAAATACCGCCGTCCGCCAGATCAAAATGCAGCAGGTTGTTGAAATTCTTTGCGCGCATGCGGGCACGGGTAAACGGCCCCTCGGAAAACTCCGGGTCAAACCCGACATCTGCGCCATGCGCCTGGTAGAAGAATTCGCAATAGATCGCCAGCCTGGCATCGGGCCAGACTTCCTTGACGAACAGGCTCTCGCCCCAACCCGGATGGGCGATGACCACATCGGGGTGGAACCCCTGGCGCTGCAATTCCAGGCAGGCTCGAAAAGCCGCCTCGCCGCGCACGAGTTTCGTCTCCGTGTCGACCAGCCAGGGATGGATGCCGGGTGTCGACTGGCGCGACGGCATGTAGGGAACCATCCTCACCCCATTCCAAGACGCCTGCCCTCCCGTGGCAGCCGGCGTCATGGTCAAGGCCAGCACCTCGTGCCCCTGCGATGCCAGGGCAGGTGCCAGGTGCTGGAACTGCCCGGGAAAATTCTGGTGAATGAAGAGGATTTTCACGCGGGGGGAAATGGGCGGAAGCCAAGTGTTTCATCTCAACTGCATACAGCAGCTGTTCATTCAGGAGAAATGTAGATCAGAAATGAAAGGCCCCCGCACTTCTCGCGAAGAGCGGGGGCCCAGGAACCCGGCAGGTTGCGCCAACAAAAAAAGAGCCGTAGCGCCTGTGAACCAGGCAGCAGCAGCTCTCTCTTCTACGTCGCACCACCACCTGCGTGGTGGTGACCAACACCCATCAGGCGCAGCAGGGGGCTCCATCCGACGATGGCATGCTGGCCACGCCCAGCACACGGCGCCACCAGGCGGGTGCGGAGCGGGGGGCCAGGCCGGTCCAGCGGTACTGCAGGCGCTGGCGGCCCAGCGTCTCCACCACGGCGTGCTGGCCGGCGGCCACCCACAGCGTCTGGCCGGCCTGCAGGAAAACGTCTCCAGCCGCCTCGCGGCTGGCACCGTGCGGGCCGTCGTCCAGCGTCACCCAGGCCTGGCCTTCGGTGATGCGCAGGGCCCGTGGCGTGCCGGGCGTGAAGCTGATGGCGGCGCCAGGCTTGAGCGTGCAGACGTCCTTGGCCGCAACGCGGCCCGAGGCGCTGGAAGCTTGCAATTGCAGAACATTCGATGCGGTCATGGTTTTCTCCTGGTAAACCCTATAGGCCTCTATGGTGCGCCTGTGCCTGCGGTGCGTCCAATGAATTGCAAGGCCCTGATTGATTCAACTTCGGCATCAATCGACAAAACGGCCGGATACCGGTGGCGGCAAAATCCTTCTCAAGCAGGCACGCGCACGCGCTGGGGTGCTAGGGCGTGTCATCAATCATTTCACCCCCGCGAAAGCCTGCAGCGCGGTGCAGTGCAAGGCGCCCTGAGTTCCCTGTAGCACGGCTACACAAGCGAAGGGCAACGCCGCAATGTGCCGCGCTGCAGGCTTTCCCTTCGGGCTGGCCCCGGCATGCGGCGTCTGCTTTGTCGCTCGGCTTGCCCATAGTCCACTATGGGCTGCGCCGCGCTTCGCGCATCCATCCGCATGCCGGGGCCAGCGCGGGGGCGAAATGATTGATGACACGCCCTACCCGATGCAGAGCAAACCGCACCAGGCCGGAGACCAGCCGGCCGCTGGCGCCCAGGGTGGCGGCCACTGCCGACCCCACGGCCCGCCCGCCCTGGCCAAGCGCGCAGACCAGGTCACGCAGCGGTTGCGCCACGCCAAGCTCCCATTCCAGTGCCGGATCAGCAGCCGGGCGGGTGGCAGGCACGCTGTCCCAGCAGAAGGCCACGGCACCGGGAGCGCCCCCACGCAGGTACCAGGACTCCATCACCACCTGCTGGCCAGGTTCGATGACCAGGGACTGGCCCCGGACCAGAACCATGTCCTGTGTGCCCTGATCCGCCTGACCGGGCCTTGCGCCCACCGCAAGCCACACCCGGCCCTGCGAAATTTCAAGCACACTGCGCTCACGCGGGTTCAATGTGATGGCGCGGCCCGCGTCCAGCTTCCAGCTTCCGGCCAACACGCGGCCGGCCGTGGGGGCGATGGCGGATTGTTGCGATTCCAGAACGGTGCGGGACGACATGGTGGGCTCCTTGGTGCTTGAAAAAACGTTGTAGAGCCTGGATGATCCGCCTGTAGCGGTCTTCGGTCCAATGAAAACGCGGTACGCTATTGATGCCACCAACGCATGAATGAACATTCACCCCCCACGCATGCAGAACGCCGAGAACACCCCCGCCCTTTCGCGCACCCGCCCAGTGGCTGTCGGCCACTGGCGGGCTTTTCTGGCCGTGGCTCGGCACCTGAACTTCCGCGCCGCGGCCGATGAACTCGCCCTGACCCAATCGGCCGTGAGCCGCCAGATCCAGTCACTTGAGGACGAAGTGGGCGTGCCCCTGTTCCTGCGCCACACGCGCGCTGTGGAGCTGACCAGCGCCGGCGCCCAGTTGCAGCGCGCGGTGGCGCCTGCGCTCGAGCGCATGGATGCCTCGGTGCGCCTGGTGCGCCAGACGGCCGGGCGCAAGAGCGTGGCCATCAGCACCTGGGCCAGCTTCGCATCGATGTGGTTGATTCCGCGCATGGAAGAGTTCCAGCGCGACAACCCGGGCATCGACATCCGCATCGACGCCACCGATGTGCCCGTGGATCTGGAAACCTCCGACGTGGACCTGGCGCTGCGCTACAGCCTGCCCGGAACGCTGCCGCCCGGCGCGGTGCGCCTGTGCGGCGAGCAACTGGCCATCGTGGCCAGCCCCTGGCTCATCAAGAGCAACCCGCCGGTGCGCACACCCGCCGACGTGGCCCGCTTCACCCTGATCGAGGCGGGCGACGCGCACCGCAGCCAGCACCTCGAATGGCTCAGCTGGCAGCGCTGGTTCGAGAACCAGGGCCACCCCAAGCTGCAGCCCCAGCGCTGGCTGTACTTCAACTACGCCCACCAGATCGTGCAGGCGGCCCTGAGCGGCCAGGGCCTGGCACTGGCGCGCATGCCGCTGATTGCCGATGCCCTGGCTGCGGGCGACCTGGTGGAGCTGCTGCCCAACCACCGGCTGGACTCGCCCCTGGCCTACTGGCTGCTGGTAGGGCCGCGCAGCGCGCACCGCCCGGAGATTAAGGCGTTCTGCGCCTGGCTCGAGATCCAGGCGCAGGCCACCCGCGAGGCCGTGGGTGAAGTGCCCGATCCGGACACGCAGGACGACCTGGACTGAGTGGCGTCCGGGGTCTGGGAAGCACGGGGTGGGAACGCATCGAAACGCCCACCGAGGAAAAGCTCCCTCCGACAAGCACGCCGGCAGGGGCCTGTGCTGGCCAAGCGGTGTGCTCAGCCCAGCGTTACGCGCGCGAACTTGCGCTTGCCGACCTGCACCACGTAGGTGCCCGCTTCGAGCTTGAGGCCCTTGTCGCTGACCACGCTGCCGTCCACGCGCACGCCGCCACCATCGATCAGGCGGCCCGCCTCGCTTCCAGAGGTCGCCAGATTGGCGGCCTTGAGCAGCGCGCCGATGCCCATGGGCGCGCCGGACAGGCTGAGTTCGGCAATTTCGTCGGGCACGCCGCCCTTGCTGCGGTTGTGGAAGTCCTGCTCGGCCGCCTCGGCCGCCGCTGCACTGTGAAAGCGCGTGGTGATCTCTTTGGCCAGCATGACCTTGGCGTCCTTGGGGTTGCGCCCGCCCGCCACCTCGGCCTTGAGCGCGGCGATCTGCGCCAGCGACTGGAAGGACAACAGGGTGAACCAGTCCCACATCAGCGTGTCGGAGATCGACAGCACCTTGGCGAACATGGTGTTGGGCTCTTCGGCAATGCCGATGTAGTTGTTTTTGGACTTGGACATCTTGTCCACGCCGTCCAGGCCCACCAGCAGCGGCATGGTGAGCACACACTGCGGCTCCTGGCCATATTCCTGCTGGAGATGGCGACCCATGAGCAGGTTGAACTTCTGGTCCGTGCCACCGAGCTCCAGGTCGCTCTTCAAGGCCACGGAGTCGTAGCCCTGCATCAGCGGGTACAGGAACTCATGCACCGAAATGGACTGGCCGGTGGTGAAGCGCTTGTGGAAGTCATCGCGCTCCATCATGCGTGCCACGGTGTACTTGGCCGCCAGCTGGATCATGCCGCTGGCGCCCAGGGGCTCGCTCCACTCGCTGTTGTAGCGGATCTCGGTGCGTGCCGGGTCCAGCACCAGGCTGGCCTGGCGGTAGTAGGTCTCGGCGTTGGCCTTGATCTGTTCGGGCGTGAGCGGCGGGCGCGTGCTGTTGCGGCCCGAGGGGTCGCCGATCAGGCTGGTGAAATCTCCGATCAGGAAGATCACCTGGTGGCCCAGATCTTGCAATTGCCGCATCTTGTTGAGCACCACCGTGTGGCCGATATGGATGTCGGGCGCCGTGGGATCCAGGCCCAGCTTGATGCGCAAGGGTGTTCCCGTGGCCTCCGAGCGCACCAGCTTCTTGACCCATTCGTCCTGCGGCAGCAGTTCCTGCACGCCGCGCAGCGAGATTTCAAGCGCCCGTCCTACACCATCGGAAACCGGGTTCGTTGTAACAGCAGATTGATTCATAAGGGTTTTTTGGGATGTCTATACAGCGCGCACCGCTATACTCCAGCCCACATTGCAGAGGCGGATTCTAATGGGCCCGCTGTTTCGACCCGCCTTGTGCCTTGTCGAATCGCTGCAAACAGACAGTCTGTGCGCCTTGCCTTGCCCCGTATTCACACCGGGGAAGTGCCAGGAGATCACTCTCACACTGGGGATAGACCTTTGATTCACGGCTTGACCACCGCCAGCGCGGCTTTGCTAGACCGACTGTCCCATAGCATCCAACAACACCCCAAGCACATCACCGCCGCCGTTGCAGCATTGCTGCTCACGGGCGGCGGTGGCGCATTTGCCGTGGCATCGTTCGCACCCGACCCTGCGGACATGCCGGTGCGCATGGTGAGCTACCCGGTGGAATCGCTGGCCGAGAACCTGGTGCTGGGCCAGCTCGATGCGCCCGGCTTCTCGCTGTTCCGCTCCGAACAGGTGCGCAGCAGCGACACCCCCGAATCGCTGCTGCAACGCCTGGGCATCGCCGACCCGGCCGCCGCCGCCTTCCTGCGCGGCGACAACACGGTGCGCCAGAACATGCTGGGCCGCACCGGCCGCGTCGTGTCGGCCGAAACCACCGACGACCACCGCCTGGTGCGCCTGACGGCCCGCTGGGTGCCCGACGACAGCGGCAACTTCCGCCGCCTGATCGTGGAGCGCGCGGGCGAGAAATTCAGCTCGCGTGTCGAGACCGCCAAGCTGACGACGAGCAGCCGCCTGGCCGGCGGCGTGATCAACAGCTCGCTGTTCGCCGCGACCGACGCCTCCAACATCCCCGACGCCGTAGCGGTGCAGATGGCCGAGCTGTTCTCGGGCAACATCGACTTTCGCCGTTCGCTGCGCAAGGGTGATCGCTTCTCGGTGGTCTATGAAACCCTGGAAGCCGACGGCGAGCCGCTGAGCAGCGGCCGCGTGCTGAGCGCCGAGTTCGTCAACAACAGCAAGACCCACCAGGCCATCTGGTTCCAGGAATCGGGTGCCTCCAAAGGCGCCTACTACACGCTGGACGGTGAAAGCATGCGCCGCGCCTACCTGACCTCCCCCGTGGAGTTCTCGCGCGTGACCAGCGGCTTCAAGATGCGCATGCACCCCATCCTGAAAACCTGGCGCGCCCACCTGGGCACTGATTTCGCGGCCCCCACGGGCACGCCTGTGCGCACCGTGGGTGACGGCGTGGTGGAGTTCTCCGGCGTACAAAACGGTTTCGGCAACGTGGTCTTCGTCAAGCACCGCAACCAGCATGTCACCGTGTATGCCCACCTGAGCCGCATCGACGTGCGCCAGGGCCAGTCGGTGGAGCAGGGCCAGACCCTGGGCGCCGTGGGTTCCACGGGCTGGGCCACCGGCCCGCACCTGCACTTCGAATTCCGCGTGAACGGCCAGCACCAGGATCCACAGACCATCGTGGCAGCGAGCGAAGCCGCCGCACCGGTGTCGGCCGCTGGCCGTCCGGCCTTTGAGCGCCTGGCTTCCAACATGCGCATCCAGCTGTCGGCTGCCGCGTTGATCGAACAAGCCAGCGCGGACTGACCTGCGACGCTGACAAGCCACCGGGCCATGTCCGAGCTGTACATCGGCCTGATGTCGGGCACCTCGCTCGACGGCATCGACGGGGTGCTGGCGGATTTCTCCGGCGCCCGCATGGTGGTCACCCACTATGCCAGCGCACCTTTCGACCCCGGCCTGCGGGCCGAATTGCTCGCCCTCAACACCTCTGGCAGCGATGAGCTGCACCGTGCCGCCCTGGCGGGCAACGGGCTGGCCCGCGCCTATGCGGGCGTAGTGAAGACTCTGCTGGAGCGCAGCGGGCTGGCACCCGGCGCGATCCGCGCCATCGGAGCCCATGGCCAGACCGTGCGCCACCGCCCGCAGGAGTTCGACGGCACAGGCTACACCCTGCAGTTGAACAACCCCTCCCTGCTCGCCGAGCGCACGGGGATTGCTGCGGTGGCCGACTTTCGCAGCCGCGACCTGGCAGCCGGGGGCCAGGGCGCACCACTGGTACCAGCCTTTCACCAGGGCGTGTTTGGCCGGCCGGGCGAGACCATGCTGGTGCTCAACATCGGCGGCATCTCCAACCTGAGCGTACTGGGTGCGGATGGCCGGGTGCTGGGCTTCGACTGCGGCCCCGGCAACGCGCTGATGGATTACTGGTGCCAGTTGCACACCGGGCAGGCATTTGACGCCGGTGGTGCCTGGGCCGCCAGCGGCCAGGTGCTGCCCGATCTGCTGGCCCTGCTGCGGCAGGAACCCTTCCTGCGCAAAGCGCCACCCAAAAGCACGGGGCGCGACCTTTTCAATCCCGACTGGCTCGCCAACCGCCTGGATGCCTTTCGCAGCGCCGCCCCGCAGGACGTGCAGGCCACGCTCACGGAGTTCACGGCGCTGGCCTGCGCCGAAGATGCCCGGCGCCATGGCGCGGCCGCCGCAACCCTGGCGGTCTGCGGCGGCGGCGCGCTCAATGACCACCTGATGGCCCGGCTGCAGGCCGCCTGCCCTGCCCTGCAGGTCGTCGCCACCGATGCGCTGGGCCTGCCCGCGCTGCAGGTGGAAGCCGCCGCCTTTGCCTGGCTGGCGCGCCAGGCGGTGAGTGGCCAGCCGGGCAACCTGCCCAGCGTCACCGGCGCCGCAGGGGGCCGCGTGCTAGGCGCCATCTACCCGGCCTGAGCGCTGGTGGGTCAGCCATGGTCTGCCGCGTCGGCCGTGGTCGCAGCCTTGCTGCTGGCCCGATCCTCTGGCGACAATTGCCAGAAGATGCCGGCCGAAGCCACCGTGATCAACCCCATGCAGGCAAACGTGGCCTGAAACGCCCAGAGCGTGTGACCCGCATCAGGGGGCTGGAAAAAGGCGGTGAAGGCTGCCAGCACCGCGCCCGCCGCTGCCACTCCCATGCCCATGGCCACCATCTGCACCATGGACAACAGGCTGTTGCCGCTGCTCGCATTGGCATGGTCCAGGTCCTTGAGGGTCACCGTGTTCATGGCCGTGAACTGCAGGGAGTTCACCGCGCCAAAGGCGGCCAGTTGCAGCACGTGCACCCACAGCGGCTGGGAGGGCGTGGCCAGCCCGAAGCTGGCCATGGTCACTCCTACGAGCAGGGTATTGCTAACCAGCACCTGCCGGTAGCCGAAGCGAGTGATCAGCGGGGTGGTGAAGCGCTTCATCGACATGCCGGCAATCGCCACCGGCAGCATCATCATGCCGGCCTGCATGGGCGAGTAGCCCATGGTGACCTGCAGCAGCAGCGGGATCAGGAAGGGCATGCAGGAACTGCCCAGGCGAGAGAACAGGTTGCCCAGCAGGCCGATGCGCAGGGTGTCGACCAAAAACAGCTGCGGCGAGAACAGGGGATCGGCCCGCCGCGCCGCATGCAGCCAGTAGGCCACCAGGCTGGCCAGGCCAAAGACCATCAGCACCAGCACGCTGGCCTGGCGCAGGCCCATGCTGGCCAGGCCATCCAGCGCCAAGGAAAGCGACACCATGCCGAAAGCCAGCATCAGGTAGCCCGCCAGGTCGAACCGGGGCACGAAGGTCACGGGCTCGCCCGGCATGAAGCGCAGCGTGGCGATGCACCCCACCAGCCCCACGGGTACGTTGATCAGGAAGATCCAGTGCCACGAGGCGGCCTCCACCAGCCAGCCGCCCAGCGTGGGGCCGATCAGCGGACCAATCAGGCCCGGAACAGCCACGAAGCTCATGGCCTGCAGGAACTGCTCGCGCGGGAAAGTGCGCAGCACCACCAGCCGCCCTACGGGCATCAGCAGCGCCCCGCCCAGACCCTGCACCACGCGCGCCGCCACCAACTGGGCGAGGCTCTGGGCCAGCGCGCAGCACACTGAGCCCAGCACGAACAGCACGATGGCCGAGAGGAAAACGCGGCGTGAACCGAAGCGGTCGGCCAGCCATCCCGAGGCCGGGATCAGCATGGCCATGGCCAGCGAGTAGGCCACCACCACCGACTGCATCTGCAGCGGGCTTTCGCCCAAGCTGCGCGCCATGGCCGGCAATGCGGTGTTGACGATGGTGGCGTCCAGCGTCTGCATGAAGAAGCCGATGGCCACCAGCCACAGGAGGACTTTGCGGGATTGTTCTTGCTGCATGCAGTGCCAGACTAAGAGGGAATCAGGAGCCCCAAATGAAAAGCCGCCCGAAGGCGGCTTGCTGCGAAGTGCGGTGCCGTGGGCACGGCCCCGCGTCCTCAGGCAGAGAAGCTGGAGCCGCAGCCGCAGGTGGTCGTGGCGTTGGGGTTCTTGATCACGAACTGGGCGCCCTGCAGGTCTTCCTTGTAGTCGATCTCGGCACCCACCAGGTACTGGTAGCTCATGGCGTCGATCAGCAGCGACACGCCATTCTTGGTCATGGTGGTGTCGTCTTCGTTCGTGATTTCGTCGAACGTGAAGCCGTACTGGAAGCCCGAGCAGCCGCCACCCTGCACGAAGACGCGCAGCTTGAGGTCTGGATTGCCTTCTTCCGCGATCAGGTCCGCCACCTTTGCTGCTGCACTGTCGGTGAACAGGATGGGGGTCGGCATTTCGGTCTGGATGTTTTCGGCAACTGCGCTCATGGGGAAACTCCGATTTTCAGGTTTGGAGCCAATACTACTGCAAAGCAGTCGGGGATTCAGGGGTCGCCGGCTTTGACGACAACTGCAGTGGGGGCTTTTCATCGGCCACCGCGGCCAGAGGGCACATCTGGCCGGTGATCATGGCGCCCTGGTGCATCTCCAGCGCCTTGTAGTGCACGTTGCCGGTGATGCGTGCCTTGGGCTGCAGCTCCAGCAGCTCGGCAGCATGCACCGGCCCGGTCACCGAGCCGTTGACGATCACATGGTCGGCATGCACCGCGCCCTCGACCCGGGCCGACTCTGAAATCACCAGAATGCTGGGCTGCTCGGTGCCCGAGCGGATGTCGCCCACCACCTCGCCATCGATGCGCATGCCCTCACCGAACAGCACATTGCCGTCGATGCGGGTGCCGTGGGCCACCAGGCTCTTGATCGGGGGCTGCTTTTTTCGGGAAAACATGGGCAAAACTCCTGGGTCAGGGACGACGACCCGCACGCGCCAAAGGCGCCGGCAGGCGGTCCATCCGCATCAAAAAAGAAAGGCAAGGCCCTGGCATCCTGCCCGCGCAGCGACAACGCGGCGGCGGCTGACGGCGGCTATTCGGCCGCCATGGCCATGGTCTGGGAGGTGCGCACAGTGCTGCCATCCAGCACCCGCGCGGTCACGGTTTTTACCACGGCATCGGGCGGCAGCGTCAACATGCCCTCCAGTCGCCGGTACTGGCGCAGTTGCAGGGCCGCGCTCTGGGGGAAGGTCTGGGTCCAGGGCTTGCCGTCCTGCGTGCCGGCCAGCACCAGTTCCAGCTTGCCGTTGAACTCGGGGGCGTTGCGGGCGGCCTGGATCACCAGCACCTGCCAGCGCAACTGCATGCCGCCCACGATTTCGGCATGCAGGCCGCGGATGGCCACGCCTTCGGCGCCGCCAGCGGGAATGAGGCGCTCGAAAAAGCCCAGGTCCTCGCGCAGCGTGCGGTTCTCGGCCTCGAGTTGCCGCACCTGCGTCATCAGGGTCTGCAAGGTGGCCCGGTCGGCCGTGAGGATGCTCTCGGCCGTCTGCGAGACGGCATGCTGGCGCTGGGTCTCTTCCACCAGCCGCGCCACCTCGCCGCGCAGCCGCACCAATTCCTCTCGGGCGCCGGATTCGAGCCCGGCGATGGACTTGCCGAACTCGAAGGCCCACAGCGCCACAGCGGCGCACAGCCCGAAGACCACCGCCAGCACCAGCCAGCGCACGGGCCAGGGCATGGCGCTGCGAATGGCCACCCGAGGGGCGCTGATGGTCAGCCGGCGGCGAAGAAGGCGAAAACGCATGGGAGGCGGAAACGGGTGCTCGAAAACGAAGAGCGCACCTTAAACGAAAAAACCGCCCGAAGGCGGTTTTTTTGCAGGGCAGTCCAGGCTTAACGCTTGGAGAACTGCTTGGCGCGGCGTGCGGAGTGCAGACCGACCTTCTTGCGTTCCACTTCGCGGGCATCGCGCGTCACGAAGCCGGCCTGGCTCAGTGCGGGCTTGAGCGTCGCGTCGTAGTCGATCAGGGCGCGGGTGATGCCGTGGCGGGCAGCGCCGGCCTGGCCGGACTCACCACCACCGTGCACATTGATCTGGATGTCGAAGGTTTCGACATGGTTGGTCAGTGCGAGCGGCTGCTTGGCGATCATGATCGAGGTTTCGCGGCCGAAATAGGACTGGATGTCCTTGCCGTTCACCGTGATCTTGCCAGTGCCTTTTTTCAGAAACACGCGGGCGACGCTGGACTTGCGACGGCCGGTGCCATTGTTCCATTCACCAATCATCTCAAGGCTCCTTAGATTTCCAGAGCCTTGGGCTGCTGGGCGGTGTGGGGATGCTCTGCACCGCCATACACCTTGAGTTTCTTGATCATTGCGTAGCCAAGGGGACCCTTGGGCAGCATGCCCTTGACAGCCTTTTCCAGCGCACGGCCAGGGTGCTTGGCTTGCATGTCGCGGAAGTTCGTGGCCGTGATACCGCCGGGGTAACCCGAGTGGCGGTAGTACACCTTGTCCAGGGACTTGGTGCCGGTGACCTTGAGCTGGGCGGCGTTGATGATGACGATGAAGTCACCGGTGTCGACGTGAGGCGTGTAAATGGCCTTGTGTTTGCCGCGCAAACGGAGAGCAACTTCGCTGGCTACTCGTCCGAGGACCTTGTCGGTCGCGTCAATCACAAACCACTCGTGCACGACCTCAGCGGGCTTGGCGCTGAAAGTAGTAGTCATGAGTTTTCTCTTCAAAAGAGGGTTTGGCGGGTCCTTTTCCACGGTCGGTGCTTCTCTGAAGGAAGCCTCTTAGGTGGCTGTAATTCCTCGCCGCGGGACCACAAAAGCGCTGCGAAGCCCTCGATTATACGAATTACCGGGCATGCGGCGCAAGCCATGCCTGGCGAAAACAACGCAAGGCTCGCGATTGCGCACCAAGCCGGCTCAGGGCGACTGGCGGCGGCGCGCCTCTTCGGCGTCGTAGCGGCGCTTGTTCTCCACACAAATAGCGGAGTTCACCTGAGAGGGCTTCTGGCATTCGTTGTGAATGCACATGGGCCGCGCCAGGAAGCTGGCGTCGGCGCACGCCTCCTGGGGCGATGGCACGCGCACTGGCGCCGGACGGGGGCGCTCCACCGGAGGCGGTGGTGGTGGCGGTGGTGGCGGCTCCTCATGGACCACGACGGGCGCAGGCGCCGGCTCGGAGGCCACGGCGCGCTTGGGCTTGGGCGCGGGCTTGACCACCACCACCGCAGAGGCGGCATCGGCCACGCCGGGCGTAGCGTCCGCAGGCGCGCTGGCCACCACGAACGCGGGTTCCGAGGCCGGCAACAGAACGGCCACCGCGTCGGACGCAGCGGGCGCCGGCTCGGCCATCTCGGTGATGATGTCGTCTGCGGGTGCGGTCTTCGGGCTGCGGCCTTGCGACCACCAGACCCCGGCGGCGGCCACGGCCAGCCCGGCTGCGCCGAGCACCAGCCACACCGGCATCAGGCCCGGCCGGCGGTCGGCACGTGCCGCCAGGGCTGCAGCGGCCCGCTCGGACTCCGTCAGTGCCGCACGCACCCGGCCTGCGGCACCACTGGCCTCGCCCCGGCCGTGGCGCGTTGCCTTGCGGTCATGGTCGGCCGTCACCAAGACCTCTGTGTCCGCAGGGTCCATGAAGACGGTGTCTGCCCCGCCCCGCTGGACGGTATCGGGGTATCCATCGGCAGCAGCGTCTTCGCCCGCCGCCTCCATCGCCTTGTTCGCCTGGGCCGCGATTTCGGCCACGATGGCGGGGGCCGCCGTCACATCCACCGTCGGGGTGAGCAGGCCGGGGCCGGGCTGGTCGGCGGGCTCCACCCAGATGTCGCCCAGGTCGGCGCGGAAATCGAAATGGTCCACGCCTTCCGGGGGTGCGGTCATTTCCATGAGCTGCAGGAAGGCATCGATGCTCTGGGGCCGGTCTTCCGGCTTGAGCGACAGCGCCTGCGAGACCGCCGCCACGAAGGCGGGCGAATATTCGACGCCCAGCTGCTTCTTGACGGTCTTGGCCACCCGCGAGAACGGCACCATGCGGTCCTTGATGGAGCGCAGGGTGGCCGGCAGGGGCGTGTCGTTGCACAGGCAGCCATGCACCACCGCACCCAGCGAATACAGGTCACTCCAGGGGCCTTGGCGCAGATCCTCGTCGCCTTCGGAGTACTGCTCGATAGGCGCGTAGTTCACCTTGAGCACTGCCGTGTGCTTGTGGTCCTTGTCGTTGATCGCATGGCGCGCTGCGCCCAGGTCCAGCAGCACCGGCGGGCCGCTGTCCTGCAGGAAGATGTTGTCGGGCGAGATGTCGCGGTGCAGGGTCTTGCCGTCGTGCAGCACGCGCAACGCCCCCAGCACCGACCACAGCAGCTTGCGCAGCCATTCCTCGGTGGGCGGCGTGCGCATCTGGGCGCGTGCCTGCTTGAAGGTCATGCCCGAATACAGCGGCATGACCATGTAGGCGGTGTTGTTGGCCTCCCAGAAACGAAACACCTTGACGAGCGAGGGGTGGTCGAACTGCGCCAGCAGCCGGGCCTCGCCCACGAACGATTCGAGGCCGGCGTGGAAGGTCTGCTGGTCCGATGACGAGCGCACCCACAGCGACTGCCCCTGCGCACGCCCGGCCAATGCCGACGGCATGTATTCCTTGATGGCCACCGCGCGGTGCAGGGAATGGTCGAACGCCTTGTAGACCATGCCAAAACCGCCCACGCCCAGCAGCGCCAGGATTTCGAACTCGGCCAGCCGCGTTCCAGGCGGCAGCGCATCGACATGGCTGACGGCACTGGCAGGAGCAGGAGCAGAGGTTTCGATCATTGTGCGAAAAAGCTGGGCGGAAAGGCGGCCGGGACGGGGGTCAGGAAACTGCTGCGAGGGGCCGCCCCGCGGCACCAGCGATCATGATGCATGACAGCCGGGGCATTGAAACAAAAAGCCACCCATCTGCCAAAAACGTCACGCAGGAGCCTCCCAGCACGCAATTCTGCCCTGTCCTGCATTGTCCGTGCCACCCTGTGGCGGCTGAAAGCCCCGATTGACGGATCCGCCGCCGAAATATCAGCCCGGGCGCTGACACTCGTTACCATTGGGGCATGTTCAGTTACCGCCACGCCTTCCATGCAGGCAACCACGCCGACGTGCTCAAGCACACGGTGCTGATTGCTGCCCTGCAACACCTTGTCGAGAAAGATGCGGCCCTGACCGTGCTGGACACCCATGCCGGCGCAGGCCTGTACCGGCTGGACGGCGACTATGCCAACACCAGCGCCGAATCGGCCGACGGCATCGCCCGGCTGATCGCTCCGGGCGTTCCCGCGCTCCAGCCGGCCCTGCAGGCCTATCTGGACATGGTACGCGCCTTCAACCAGGGGGCGGCCACGCGGGTCTACCCCGGCTCGCCCTTCATCATCCAGCGCCTGCTGCGCGAGCGTGACAAGCTCAAGCTGTTCGAGCTGCACCCGACCGACCTGCGCGCGCTGGCAGGCAACGTGGCCCAGCTGGAGGCTGGCCGCCAGGTGGCCGTGCTGCACGAGGACGGGTTCGAGGGCATCAAGAAGTTCCTGCCCCCGCCTGCGCGGCGCGCGCTGGTGCTGTGCGACCCCAGCTACGAGATGAAGAACGACTACGGCAAGGTGCTCGACATGGCGGCGGATTCGCTCAAGCGCTTTGCCACCGGCACCTATGCGTTCTGGTACCCGATCATCCCGCGCCCGGAAGCCCATGACCTGCCACGCCGCTTGAAGACCCTGGCCACCAAGGCGGGCAAAAGCTGGTTGCATGCCACGCTGACCGTCAAGTCCAGCAAGATCACCGAAAATGCCGCCGGCGACGTCAAGCGCCCCGGCCTGCCGGCCAGCGGCATGTTCCTGATCAACCCGCCCTTCACGCTCAAGGCAGCGCTCAAGGAAGCCCTGCCCCAGATGACCGAGCTGCTGGCGCAGGACAAGAACGCCACCCACACGCTGGAATCCGGCGGATAAAGAGAACCAGAACCGCTTCGCGCAGCAGCGCTCGCTCAGGGAGAACGCCGCAAGCGCGGAAGCACGGCACGTGCGCCGCGACCGCTGTTGGCAGCTGGTGCGCCCGCTTCATCGGCTTCAGGGGAGGCCAAACGCTGCAGGAGGTTCTCCAGGGGAGCGGGCGGGCAGGTGACCGCATCTGCGCCCAAGGGAAAGACGTCCACGGCCTTGAGCCCCAGGCTGTGCAACCCCAGGGCCATCGCCGCGCCACGGCTCAGGTCCACGATGCGGTTGGCCACGTGCGGGCCCCGGTCGTTGACCCGCACCACCACGCCCTTGCCCGTCTCCCGGTTGCGAACGCAGATGCGGGTGCCGAATGCCAGCGTGCGGTGCGCCGCCGTCATGGCGTTCATGTCGAACAGCTCGCCGCTGGCCGTGCGCCGCCGGTGAAAGCGCTGGCCATACCACGAGGCCAGCCCCGTTTCCAGAGGACTCTCGTCCGCATCGGGGGAGTCGTCTTCTTCGTCGTCGTTCATCTCCGCCGTATCAGACGGCAGGGTGGGATAGGAAGGCACGGCACTCCCGTTGCGAAGCGGCAATACCTCTGCCGGGTCGGCTGGCAGCTTGAGGCCGCTGCCTGTTGCACCATCCAGGCGCAAACCCGCTTCCTCGCCCCATGCGGATGGCCACCACAGCAGGCAGGCCACCACAGCGCAGGCGATCCCTCGCAAGAAATCAGCGCTTGCAGCGCGCAAGAAACGCCTCTTCAAAGCGTTTCAGGTCGCCCCGCTCGCCCTCGGTGAGGTCGGTCCGGGCGCGCTTGGCGTTCAGGATGCGCTGCGATTCTGCACATTGCTGGACCTGGCGGGCATCCTGCTGGCGCGCCGCGTCGGCTGCCGCCTGGGCAGACTGTTCCTCGTCGCGGCGCTGGCGGTCGCCGGAGCGCCGCTCGTCGTACATGCGGCGCGACGCATCGCGCTCTTCCTCGCTGCAGTCGCGGCGGTACTCGCGCTGCATGCCCTGCACCACGTCGGGTGCGATCTTGCGCGAATAGGCGTTGCGGATGTTTTCGTCCAGCGAGCGGCAGCGCCCGCTCATGTAGCTGTAGTGGTCCGGCACGTCGGGCGCCGTGCGCACCACCGTGGGACGGGAGGGCTGGCTGTACGAATAGGAAGACGGAGCAGGTCCGGCCTCCACCGTCCGGGTGGTGCTGCCACTCGGGCACGGGCGCGACAGGCTGTAGTCATTGCCATTGCCATCCCGGCAGTGGTAGCGCGTCTGCGCTCCCACGTCGGACACACCAAGCCCGCCCAAAAGGGACAGCATCACCGCAAATACAACCTTCATGGCGCACCAGAAAAATGAAACAAAGGGTACGGATATTACCGTTTCGGCCCGGTTACAGCACCAGCCGGCGGCAAATTTCGAGCGTGGCGGCACTCTGGTTCATGGTGTAGAAGTGCAGCGCCGGCACCCCCTCGCTGCGCAACCTGTCGCACAGATCCGTCACCACGTCGAGGCCAAAGGCCTTGATGCTGGCCGTGTCGTCGCCGAAGGCCTGCAGGCGCAGGCGGATCCAGCGCGGGATCTCGGCGCCGCAGGCATCCGAGAAGCGCATGAGCTGGGTGGAGCTGGTGATCGGCATGATGCCGGGCACCACCGGAATGCTGGCACCCAGGCGGTGCACGTCGTCCACGAAGCGAAAATAGGCATCCGCGTTGTAGAAATACTGGGTGATGGCCGCGTCGGCACCCGCCTGCACCTTGGCCAGGTAGGCCTTGAGGTCGGCTTCCGGCGAGCGCGCTTGGGGGTGCACCTCGGGGTAGGCGGCCACTTCGATGTGAAAGTCGCGCCCCGTCTCGGCCCGGATGAAGGCCACGAGGTCGCTGGCGTACTGGAACTCGCCACCCGCGCCATAGCCGCTGGGCAGGTCGCCGCGCAGCGCCACCAGGCGCTTGACGCCCATGGCCTTGAGCTGGGCCAGCTCTTGGCGCACCGATTCGCGCGTGGCGCCAATGCACGAGAAATGCGAGGCCGCAGGCACTCCTTCGGCGAGGATCTCGCGCACGGCGCCGAAGGTGCCCTCCTGCGTGGAGCCGCCCGCACCATAGGTGACGGAGCAGAACTCGGGGCTCAGCGCATACAGCTGCTGGCGCTCGGCGCGCAGCTTGTCAGCGCCTGCCGGCGTCTTGGTGGGAAAGAATTCGAGGCTTACCGGAAAGCCGGTGGCCTGCGCCTTGGCTGCATTCATGCGGCCCTCCTCGCAAAAACAAAGAATTCACGGTTGCCATCGCCCCCGCTGATGGGGCTGTCCAGCCAGGCCTGCACCGTGAGGCCCAGACCAGCACAGCAGTCGCGGATGCGCTGCTCGACCACCGCGTACAGGGATTCGTCGCGCACGATGCCGCCCTTGCCCACCTGGCCGGGCTGCAGTTCGAACTGCGGTTTGACCAGCATCAGCAACTGCCCATCCGGCGCGAGCAGCGGCACCAGCGCGGGCAGCACCAGCGTGAGCGAGATGAACGACAGGTCGCCCACCACCAGGCCGAAGCTGGGGGTGGTGTCCACCTGCTCGTAACCCGCACGGCGGCGCAGCCCGGTTCGGGGCGTGGCCTGCGGGCCTGCCGGAGCAGCACCCTTGGCAGCGTCCGCCTCGATGTCGTCGTCGCTCACATCGTCGCTGTCGTCGTAGTCGGTGACCTCGCCATCGCCCGACATCCAGCGGTACGGGTTTTCGGGCTGCACATCGTCGTCTGCCACCGCGCCGCCCACCGGGTCCGAGATCGCCTGCTCGCAGGCTTCCTTGAGCAGCTGCGCGGTGATCGATCGCGCATTCAGCCCTTCCACGCAGACCACGCGCACGTCGCTGCGCAGGCTCTCGTGCAACTGGGCCTGGCCCACGTCCACGCCGATCACCTGCACCGCGCCCTGCTGCAACAGGCAGTCGGTGAAACCGCCGGTGCTCTGGCCCACGTCCAGGCAGCGCAGCCCGGTGACGGACAGGCCCACCGCCTTGAGCGCGCCTTCGAGCTTGAGCCCGCCGCGCGAGATGTACTTCACCTCCGCGTCGTCGAGCAGCCGCAACTCGGCCACCGAGGGAATCTCGTCACCGTTCTTGGCCACCTTCTGCCATGGCGACAGCGGCGACAGGCGCCACTCCACCCCTGCGGTGATCAGGCGCTGTGCCTGCGACCGTGTGGTCGCATGGCCGGATTCCACCAAAAAAACATCTGCGCGCATGCGTCACTCTCTCACCCGAGGGCAATGGATTTCAGGGCCTCGAGGGCACGAAGGCATTCACCTCCACCGGCGCCCTGCCCTTTCGGGCAAGAGCGTGCAGCGGCAGCAGCCGATCAGTAGCGGTAGGTGTCAGGCTTGTAAGGGCCTTGCTTGGACACGCCGATGTAGGCGGCCTGCTCGTCGGACAGCTCGGTCAGCATGGCGCCGACCTTCTTCAGGTGCAGGCGGGCCACCTTTTCGTCGAGGTGCTTGGGCAGCACGTAGACCTGGCCGTTTTCGTAGCGGTCCTTGTGCATGAACAGCTCGATCTGGGCGATGGTCTGGTTGGCAAACGAGCTGGACATCACGAAGCTCGGGTGGCCCGTGCCGCAGCCCAGGTTCACCAGGCGGCCCTTGGCCAGCAGGATGATGCGCTTGCCGTCCGGGAAGATCACGTGGTCCACCTGGGGCTTGATTTCTTCCCACTCGTACTGTTCGAGCGACGCGACCTGGATCTCGTTGTCGAAGTGGCCGATGTTGCAGACGATGGCCTGGTCCTTCATGGCCTTCATGTGGTCGTGGGTGATCACGTCCTTGTTGCCGGTGGTGGTGACGAAGATGTCGGCCTTGTCGGCGGCGTACTCCATGGTCACGACCTTGTAGCCTTCCATCGCGGCCTGCAGGGCGTTGATGGGGTCGATCTCGGTCACCCAGACCTGGGCCGACAGGGCACGCAGGGCCTGGGCGCTGCCCTTGCCCACGTCGCCGTAGCCGGCCACGCAGGCCACCTTGCCGGCGATCATCACGTCGGTGGCGCGCTTGATGCCGTCCACCAGCGACTCACGGCAACCGTACAGGTTGTCGAACTTGCTCTTGGTCACCGAGTCGTTGACGTTGATCGCGCGGAACAGCAGCGTGCCCTTGGCCGACATTTCCTTGAGGCGGTGCACACCCGTGGTGGTTTCTTCGGTCACGCCGATGATCTGGGCGCTCTTGCGGGTGTACCAGGTCGGGTCCACGGCCAGCTTGGCCTTGATGGAGGCGTACAGGCAGGTTTCTTCTTCGCTGGTGGGGTTGTCCAGCAGCGAGGCATCCTTCTCGGCGCGCTGGCCCAGGTGCATCAGCAAGGTGGCGTCACCGCCGTCATCCAGGATCAGGTTGGGGCCTTCGCCTTCGCTGCCGGCAGGCCCGAAGTCGAAGATGCGGTGGGTGTAGTCCCAGTATTCGGCCAGGGTTTCGCCCTTGATGGCGAACACGGGCGTGCCGTTGGCGGCAATCGCGGCAGCCGCATGGTCCTGTGTGGAGAAGATGTTGCACGATGCCCAGCGCACGTCGGCGCCCAGGGCCTGCAGGGTTTCGATCAGCACGGCGGTCTGGATCGTCATGTGCAGGCTACCGGTGATGCGGGCGCCCTTGAGCGCCTGCTGGGCAGCGAATTCCTCGCGGATGGCCATGAGGCCGGGCATCTCCGTTTCGGCGATGCGAATTTCCTTGCGGCCCCAGGGGGCCAGGCCGATGTCGGCAATGATGCAGTCGGTGTTGACCGGGGCGTTGACGCGTGCGTTCATGAGGGTGTGCTCCAAAGCATGTTTGAAAAACCACTTGCCGCGCAGGGATGAGATGAAAAGCTCACCACACGAGAAGTGGATGAGCGTCGTTGCTAGATGACTCCGAGCCTCACGCCCCGCCAATGCTGGGGACGCTGCAACGCTCCTCGGATGTGCGCATTATATGTAAAAGGCCCGGGCACAGGCGCTTACAGAACGACGACGTGGCCCAATTGCGGATCGATGCGTCCGGCATGCAGGTCTTGCACCAGCGCCTGCGCCGCCGCAAAACCCTGGTGCTCCTGCACCTGCATCCAGGGTTGGCGGGCATCGCTGATGCGGTCGATGAAGGCGCGCTGCGCGGCGTTGAACTTCTGGTTCACCACCTCCGGGCCCCAGTCGGCATTGCGCTTCTTGATCTGCACCGGCGCGAAGTAGAACGCGGGAGCGGGCCCGGCCAGCGCGGTATCGCGCAGGAAATGCGTGTTCTGGGCCGAGCCAGCGTAGCAGTCGTAGACCAGCGCATCGCCTAGGTGGTGGTGCACCCGCGCGCGCAGGTCCTCGTCACCCGAAAAGTCCACGTACAGCGTGGGCACGGCTGTATCCAGCGCCTCCAGTTCGCCATAGGCTGCGGTGCGGTCGTAGCACCCCAGGCCCTGCACGAAGGCGCTGTTGCGTGGCGAGGTGAGTGCCACCCGCTCGATGCCCTCCAGACCCTGCAGACAGAACGCGGTGCCGAAGGCCGTCTTGCTCGATGCGCTGGAGAACACCAGGCGCTCTGCACCGAAGAATGCGTTGTCCGCAAGGAAGTCCGCCAGCATGAACGAGGTGATGAACAGCGGCCGCACCAGCATCTGGTAGTGCTCGTCGGCGGCCCGGTAGGCCGGATCGGCGCTGGTGCGCGTGTACTGGTTGTAGGCCGAGGTCAGGCCCTGGCGGTGCTCCGCACCGTCGTAGAAGCCCCGCGCCGTCACGCGAACGGGCTGCATGCGCAGGTGGCTGGCGATCGGCCAGTAGCCGTAGAAGCGCTCGCCCACGGCCACGCCCTCCACGTCGGAAGCCACCACCTCGGCGAAGCCCCAGACCGGCATGTGGCCCCAGCCGGCCTCGCCGGTGGGAAAGAAGTCCCAGTATTTCATGGCATCGCCGAAGGCGGCGTAGGTGATGTTGTTGGTCGTGACGGCCACGCGGTCCACGCGCAACAGGGCCTCGCCGGGCTGCAGTGGCGCCAGGGGCGATTGCACGGCGCGGGTGTGATTCAATGCATTCTTGTCGGTCAACAGGCGGGTCTGCATGGTCATGGTGTGTCTCCGGGTCGGGTGTGAAAATGCGCTGCGGTCACTGTATGGCGCCCTGCCCTGCAGCGGGTTCGGAAACCGATGAAGGCCCCGCCCGCCAGCCCCGCAGCGGCTGCCAGGCCGTTGAAAAGGCCACGCCAGGCCCGCGCCCGCTTCACCGTGCAGGCCATCTACGACGCCTTTGTTCGGATTTGGCAGCGCGACGGCTGGGACAAGCTCACCACGCGCAACGTGGCGCTGGAAACCGGCATCGCCGTGGGCACGCTCTACGACTACTTCCCCAACAAGACCGCCCTGCTCTCGGGCTATGTGCGCCACTGCCTCGAAGCCCTGCTCGCCGCCATCGAGCGCGAGGCCGTGCAGCCCGCCGGCCTGCCCTGGGAGGAACGCATCCACCACCTGGTGCGCCTGGTCTGCGGCGTGGATGCGCCCGGGCTGCCCACCTTCCACCCCGACATGCTGGCGCTGGAAGGTGCCATGGCCGAGCCGCACCACCACCGCCGCGCCCACGAAGAGCTGGCTGCGGCCTGGGGCCGTGTGTTCGCCGCCTGCACCGACCTGTCCCACCCACCGGGCCCCGACCTCCAGCAGGCCCTGCACCTGTCGGCCTGGGGCGGGCGGCGCTATGTGCTGCTGCTCCAGCTGGATCCGGCGGCCATGCGGCAATGGGCCGATGGCGTAGAGCAGTTGTGCTGCGCAGCCATCTTGCAGGCCGCGAATCCGCCGCGCTGAACCTGTCACCTGCGCGGCTGCTGCGCTTGGCCTGGCACTCCACACTGGCGCCCTCACAGAAGAAGGAGCACCCCATGGACCCGAAGGACAAGGTCATCATCGTCACCGGCGGCGCCAGCGGCATCGGCCGCAGCATTGCGCGGCGTTTTGCACAGGAGGGCGCCCGTGCCGTGGTCGTGGCCGACCTGCACCTGGAGGCGGCCCAGGCCGTGGCCGACGAGATCGGGGGCCTGGCGGTGCGCTGCGACGTTGCGCGCGAGGCCGACATCCAGGCCCTGGTGGCTACCACGCGCGAACGCTACGGCCGCGTGGACGCCTACATCTCCAACGCCGGCATCCTGGGCCGCCCGGGCGGCATCGAGCTCGAAGACCCGCTGTGGGACGCCATGTGGAACATCCACGGCATGGCCCATGTCTGGGCGGCCCGCGCCGTGGTGCCCGAGATGGTGGAGCGCGGCGAGGGCTTCTTCCTCATCACGGCCTCGGCGGCCGGGCTGCTGACCATCGTTGAATCCGCCCCCTATGCCGTCACCAAGCATGCGGCCGTGGCCTTTGCCGAGTGGCTGCGCATCGCCTACGGCCGCAAGGGCGTGGGTGTCGCCTGCCTGTGCCCGCAGTCGGTGCAGACCGCCATGGTCACGGGCGATGGCGGCTCGGCCTCGCACGACGGCATCCTGCCGCCCGAACAGGTGGCGGGCGACGTGCTGGCCGCCATGCAGGACGGGCGCTTCCTGGTGCTGCCCCATCCCGAGGTGGCGCAGTACTTCCGCAACAAGGGCCAGGACTACGAGCGCTGGCTGGGCGGCATGCAGAAGATGTATGCGCGCCACACCCAGGCACAAGTGGCCTGAGGGGCGGCCGCAGGGGGACGGGGCGCCGGCCCGGTAAAATCGGCAGATCCGGGCGCCCCATGGGCCGCCCCACCGATTGCCGCAGCGTGCGTGCTGCCCACCCCTCTCCTGGAATTCCCCTGTGTCCTACGCCCCCGAAACCCGGCGCCGCCGCACCTTTGCCATCATTTCCCACCCCGACGCGGGCAAGACCACGCTGACCGAAAAGCTGCTGCTGTTCTCGGGCGCCATCCAGATAGCCGGCGCCGTCAAGGGCCGCAAGGCCAGCCGCCATGCCACGTCGGACTGGATGGAGATCGAAAAGCAGCGCGGCATCTCGGTGGCCTCCTCGGTCATGCAGATGCTGTACCGCGAGCATGTGATCAACCTGCTCGACACCCCCGGCCACAAGGACTTCTCGGAAGACACCTACCGCGTGCTCACCGCCGTGGACTCGGCGCTGATGGTGATCGACGCGGCCAACGGTGTGGAAGCGCAGACGCGCCGCCTGATCGAGGTCTGCCGCCAGCGCGACACGCCCATCATCACCTTCGTGAACAAGATGGACCGCGAAGTGCGCGACCCGCTGGACATCATGGACGAGGTCGAGCGCGAGCTGGGCATGCCCTGCTGCCCCATGACCTGGCCCGTGGGCCAGGGCAAGGCCTTCGGCGGCATCATCAACCTGCGCACCAAGACCATGACGGTGTTCGAATCCGGCAGCGAGCGCCGCCCGCAGGACTTCGAGGCCATCCCGTTGTCGGACGAGACCAACCTGCGCGCGCGCTTCGGCGCCGAGTTCGACGCTGCGCTCGAAAGCATGGAGCTGGCCGTGGGCGCATCGCCCGCGTGGGACCACGAGGCCTTCCTGGCCGGCAAGCTGACGCCCGTGTTCTTCGGCTCCGGGGTGAACAACTTCGGGGTGATGGAGGTGCTCGATGCCCTGGTGGACATGGCGCCGCCCCCCGGCCCGCGCGTGAGCACGCTGCAGGTGAACAAGCAGCCCGTGGTCAAGACCATCCAGCCCGAGGACGAGGGCTTTGCCGGCGTGGTCTTCAAGGTGCAGGCCAACATGGACGCCAACCACCGCGACCGCATCGCCTTTGTCCGAGTGGCCTCGGGCCGGTACACCCCGGGCATGAAGCTCAAGGTGCAGCGCACCGCCAAGGAGCTGCGCCCGACCTCGGTCGTGACCTTCATGTCCCAGCGCCGCGAGGCGGTGGAAGAGGCCTACGCGGGCGACATCATCGGCTTCACCACGCACGGTGGCGTGCAGCTCGGCGATACCATCACCGATGGCGCCAACCTGCAATTCACCGGCCTGCCGTTCTTCGCGCCCGAGCTGTTCATGACCGTGATCCTCAAGAACCCGCTGCGCACCAAGCAGCTCCAGCAAGGCCTGGCCCAGCTGGGCGAGGAAGGCGCCATCCAGGTCTTCAAGCCCGACGTGGGCGGCCCCATGCTGCTGGGCGCCGTGGGCCAGCTGCAGTTCGAAGTGGTGCAGCACCGCCTGCGCGCCGAGTACGACGCCGACGTGCGCCTGGAAGGCTGCCAGTACACCGGCGCCCGCTGGATTACCGCTGACAGCCCGGCCGACCTGCGCGCCTTCACCGACGCCTACCCCATGCGCCTGTCGCACGATGCTGCCAATGCCCTGGCCTACCTGTGCACCTCGCCCTACGACGTGCGGCTGGCGCAGGAGCGCTTTCCCAAGATCCACTTCCACCCGCTGCGCGAACACGCCGGGCTGAGCCTGGGCAGCGCGGGCTGAGCCTCTTCCTCCCAGCCATCTCCCGGCCATCATCCCTCCCATGCGGCACGCCCAGCCCCCGACAGCACGGCCTGCGCTCCGAGGGAGGGCGGCAGGCCTGCTGCGGCGGTTCATGCTCCTGGTCGCACTGGGACTGGGCGGCACCCTGGCCGTGGCAGACCCTCCCCGCAGCGGCGCCAGGCAGCCCGCTGGGCCACGCGCGGAAATCCCGCTCGTCCAGGACATTCTGAACATGCCGGTCGGCGACCCGCCCGTCGAGTCCATGCACTGGCCCCAGGCGCTGGAGGCATTGAGCCGTCCCCGCGAAGCCGCCGCCCTGCGCCAGGCCCTGCTGCTGCGCTGGCTGGCCAGCCTGCAGCCGGCAGGCAACTTCGCCCCAGCGACCGAAACCCTGGGCCAGGCCATCGAGTCCGTCGGTTCACCAGACAGCACTGCCCGCGCCCGCGATGCCAAGGCCTGGTGGAACGCCCTGCTGGCTCGACAGCTGCGCATCGCACTGCCCGAGGCCAGCGCGCCATTGCCTGACGAGATCGGCAGCCTGCGGGAGCGCCTGGTGAGCCTGCGCCCCGGCGTCTGGGCACTGCGCGACAACGCCAGAGTACCCACCGCCAGCCCGGCCCCAGGCGTGGCACCAGCACCCGGCGTCTTCGCCCTGGTGGAACTGCGCAACACTGGCAGCAGGGCGCTGGCCGTGGGCCCGTTCGAACTCGAACTGCTGCCGGAGCGGGCTGCGGCCCAAGCCGCCACACCCGCCTGGTCGATGGCCTGCGAGACTCCCCGCTACCAAGCCAAAGCCGCCCTGGCGCCCGACCAGACCCTGCCCTACCTGTGCCGCGGTCCGGCGCTGCAAGCTGCCGCAGGGGATGCGGGCGCGGTGCTCCTCGCCGCCCAGCAGCAGGGGCGGCTGCGCATCCGGTCCGACGCGCTCGACAGGGAATCCGAGCGCAACGCGATCGTTACCGCGCTCGCGCAGCCCCGGCAGGACGCGCTGCGCAGCTTTCTGGCCGCCAATGCGTCGTGCGAGCAACGCGGAACCTGCGCCGCACAAGCCCGCGAGGCCCGGGCGCGCGCGGCCAAGGCGGCCTCCGCAAGCCAGGCCCGCGAACGCGAGCGCTGGGCCGCCCTGAAATGGTGGGGGGCCCTCCTCGCCGGTGCTGCGGTGTATGTCGCCATGGCCCGCTACATCAGCGTAGCGGCCGCCTCGGTCGCCCTGTTCATTGCGCTGGCCATCCCGGCCTACCATGTCTTCCAATCGGCGCGTACCATGAACACGGCCGACAACTGGGGCGGCTTTGTCGTGATCCCGATGATGGGCCTGGCCATCCTGGTTCCCATCGTGGTGCCGCCCATTGCAGCCTGGATCTACCGCACCGCCACCAACCGCCAGGACCGCCGCCGGACCCTTCTGTCGATCGGCTACTTCGTGGTCACTGTCCTCGCCTTCGCCTTGATCAACCGCATCCTGGACCTGCTGTTCTGACCGGGCTAAGCCGGTCCCATTTTTTGCTCCCGCCTTCATGCATCCCCTGACCCACTGGCACATTGCAGCCACACCCCCTTTGCTGGGGGTCTTCACCGACATCGACGACACGCTGACGACCGACGGCGCCATCACGCCCGATGCGCTGGAGGCGCTGGGCGCGCTGCGCGCCGCTGGCCTGCACGTTATCCCCATCACCGGGCGCCCCGTGGGCTGGAGCGAACCCTTTGCGCTGAGCTGGCCCGTCGATGCCATCGTGGCCGAAAACGGCGCCGTGGCGCTGCGCCGCATGGAGGGGCTGCACGGCCCGGAATTGGCCAAGGCCTACCAGCAGGACGCGCCCACCCGCACGGCCAACTACGCCCGCATGCAGGAGGTGCTGGCGCAGATCGAGCGCGAGGTACCGGGTGCAGGCCGCGCTACCGACTCCCCGGGCCGCGAGACCGACATCGCCATCGACCACAGCGAGTTCACCCAGCTGCCACAGGGCGCCATCGACGCCGCCGTGCAGCGCATGCGCGCGGCCGGCATGAATGCGACGGTGAGCAGCATCCACATCAACGGCTGGTTCGGCGCACACAACAAGCTTGAGGGGGCACGCTGGATCGTGCGCGAACTGTTCGGCCGCGACCTTGATGCCGAGATGGACCGCTGGGTCTACGTGGGCGATTCGACCAATGACCAGCTCATGTTCCAGCACTTTGCGCACAGCGTGGGCGTGGCCAACATCGCGCGCTTCGTGCCGCAGTTGGCCCACCTGCCGCGCTACGTGACCGAGGGCGAACGTGGTGCCGGCTTTGCCGAGGTGGCGCAACGCATCCTCGCAGGGATGGCCGCCACCGCCTGACTGGCCAGGCCGCAGCGCAAATGTCCCGGCGCAACACCTTCGCTTTGGCATGGCTCGCCATGGGGGCAGGCGCCTTGGGCGTCTACCTGCTCACGACCCAGTACACGCCGGCCCGCTTTTCCGTGCGCGTGGGCGGCCAGGAGGTGCACGACCGCAGCACCGGCCTGACCTGGCGCCGCTGCCCTGAAGGCATGCCATGGACCGGCGCAGGCTGCACGGGCGAGCCCCAGTCCTTCACCCAGATCGAAGCGGCGGAACACGCCGCTCAGCAGGCAGGCTGGCGCCTGCCCACGGTGCGTGAACTGCACACGCTGGTGGACGAAGCGCGCAGCCACCCCGCCATCGACACCGAAGCGTTTCCCGATACGCCCCCCACATGGTTCTGGAGCGCAAGCCAGGCCAACAGCCGCATCACCCACGCCTGGCTGGTGCACTTCGGCGAAGGCCGGGCCAACATGGCACTCAAGCTGAACCACATGCCGGCACGCCTCGTGCGGCGCTGAAGATCTACAGGGTTTTGCTCAGCGTGACGATCACGCGCGACTTGTTGACGGGGCCGAAGAAGTCCTTCTTGTTGGCGCCGACCACGGCAGCGCCCAGCGACAGGCCCGAGCCGAAGTCATAGGCACCGCCGACGCTGTAGTCGATGTAGTTGGGGGCCACGATGTCGCCAGCGAAGCGCGTGTAGCCCACTGCGGCCTTGAGCATGACCTTGGGCATCACTTCCTGGGCGAACGCCAGGTTCAGGTAGCCGGTGTTGCGGCCCTTGAAGCCAGGACCGGCGTAGGCGAAGTAGTCCTTGGACAGGGTGTGCGAGTACTTCGCAGTCACGGGGCCGAAGGTGGCGGCGCCATAGACTTCGGT
This sequence comes from Acidovorax sp. A1169, assembly GCF_030704685.1. Classification (GTDB taxonomy): domain Bacteria; phylum Pseudomonadota; class Gammaproteobacteria; order Burkholderiales; family Burkholderiaceae_C; genus Acidovorax. Next base: position 56,267 of record NZ_JAUZDX010000002.1, on the reverse strand, counting down.
GGTGTTGCCGTTGCTGTTGCCGGGGTAGATGTAGGTCAGCAGGCCCACGTCCAGGTCGGCGCCGCCGGCCTTGAACTTGTAGCCGCCGTAGATGTCGGACTCGATGGAGTTGCCGGAAAGCCAGTCGACGCTGGAATTCCAGTTGCCGACGTAGAAACCGGACTCGCCGAAGGCGTAGTCGAAGCCGCCCTGGATCGCGGGCTTGATGGCCCGGGCCTTCGAGACATCCTGGTCCTGGCCACGGAACTTGTAGTTCGAGGTCAGGCTGACGTTGCCGGTGAGCTGGGCACTGGCCAGCAGGGGAAACGCGGCCAGGAGGGCAACAGCGAAAGGGGTGCGGGGAAATTTCATGGCTTGCAATCAAACGCAGATGGACAGGGGTTCGAGCGTAGGCAGTCACCCATAAAGACCGCATAAAAACTTCGGTGCCTGGCGTAAAGCTTTTGCCAGAAATGCCGCCCAGCCGCCCGCGCGTACGCACCGCCATGCGATGCAATGGCAAGATCGTTGCCATCCCCCTGCGCCCGGAGCCGACATGCTGATCAACTGCGTTGTCTATGAAAACGGAACCAAGCTTGCCGACATTCCCGTCAGCGAGATCGGCGAGCACATCGCCTTGCCCAATTGCTTCGTCTGGGTGGCCCTGCACGATGCGACCGAGCAGGAACTGGCCGAGCTGCAGCAGGCCTTCCACCTGCACCCGCTGGCCATCGAGGACGCCCAGCATGGCCACCAGCGGCCCAAGGTGGAGGAGTACGGCGACTCGCTCTTCGTGGTGCTGCACCTGCTGGAGATTGATGGCCTGAACGCCACGCCGCCGCGCATCGGCGAGCTCAATGTCTTCGTGGGCAGGAACTACGTGATCTCGGTACGCAACCGCAGCGAGCAAGGTTTTGTCGACGTGCGCCAGCGCTGCGAGCGCGAACCCGAACTGCTGGCCACCGGGCCCGGCTTCGTGCTCTACGCTCTGATGGATGCGGTGGTGGACCGCTATTTCCCCGTCATTGACGCGCTCGAAGTCGAGCTGGAAACCATCGAGCAGCAGATCTTCTCGTCCCAGGGCGAGGCGCGCGGCAGCGTGCAGCGACTGTACGCGCTCAAGCAGCGGCTGACGGTGCTCAAGCATGTAGTGGCACCGCTGCTGGAGAGCGCGGGCAGGCTGCACGGCGGGCGCGTACCGCAGCTGTGCAGCGCCTCGCAGGACTACTTCCGCGACGTGGTGGACCACCTGGGCCGCATCAACGCCTCCATCGACTCCATCCGCGACTCCATCGGCACAGCCATCCACGTGAACCTGTCGATGGTGACCATCGAGGACGGCGAGGTCGTCAAGCGCCTGGCCGCCTGGGCCAGCCTGTTCGCGGTGTGCACGGCCTTCGCCGGCATCTGGGGCATGAACTTCGAGCACATGCCCGAGCTCAAGTGGCGCTATGGCTATGCGGCGGCCCTGGCCGCCATCGCCAGCGCCTGCGGCTACCTGTACTACCGGTTCCGCAAGGCCGGCTGGCTCTGACCCTTTCTGCGCCAAGCGCGCAGGAAAGGGGCCGAAGCCGCCGCCTTCGGGTCAGGAGGGCTTGGCCAGACCCAGCTTCTCGACCAGCGCCTTCTCGCGCGCGAAGGTTTCCTGCGCAAACTTCTGGTAGGCCGAGGTACTCATGTACATGGGCACCATGTCGTAGCGGGCCAGGGCCGTGCGGTAGCTCTCCTGCTCCATGGCCTTCTTGAAGGCGTCGTGCAGGCGCTTGACCACTGCGTCGGGCGTGCCCTTGGGCGCGCCGATGCCGAACGGCGAGTTCTGCACCAGGTTGAGCCCCAGCTCCTTGAGCGTGGGCGCATCGGGGAACTTGGCCAGGCGCTCGGCCCCCCAGGTGTTGAGCACGCGCAGCTTGCCCGCCTCCACCTGCGGCGCAAAGCCCGTGGAGTCGGCCGCCGCCATGATCTGCCCGCCCAGGATGGACTGCATCAGATCGGCGCTGCCCTTGTAGGGCACGTGCAGCAGTTCCAGCCCCAGTTGCTGGGCGATGAGCTCCATGGTCAGGTGAGGGCTGGTCATGGTGCCGGTGGAGCCGTAGCTGAGCTTGCCGGGATTGGCCTTGGCCCAGGCCACGAAGTGCGTCCAGGTCTTGAGCTGCGAGTCGGCGGGCACCACCAGGCCGAAGGCGTAACCCGTCACATTGAGCACGTAGGCGATGTCCTTGACCGGGTCCCAGTTGATCTTGGTGGTGTAGGGCAGGCGGAACACACCGAGCGGAATCTGCGCCACGGTGTAGCCATCGGGCGCCGCGCTTTGCAATTGCTGCGCGGGCAGCGTGCCACCGGCACCGGGCTTGTTTTCCACGATCACGGGCTGGCCCAGGATCTTGCCGGCGCTGTCAGCCAGGGAGCGCATGGTGATGTCGGTGGGCCCGCCCGCAGGAAAGGCGATCACGAGCTTGATCGGCTTGTTCGGAAAGCTCTGGGCACGGGCCAGCAAAGAGGCGGGTGCGGCCACTGCGGCGGCACCCCACTGGATGATCTGGCGGCGGCGTTGCATGGTGGGATCCTTGGAAGACATAGATCCCTGCATTGGACTGCACTCCCGCCTGCATGGGCATGCAGGAAACTCCCTAGCTCCTGTCACCAATGAGGCACTCCCCTTCTGCAGGCGCTGTCACGCCTTGTAGGTAGACAGCAGGATGCTGGTCTCCGTATTGCCGATACCCGGCGTGAGGCGAATGCGCCCGAGCGCCATGTCGAAGGCCTCCAGGCTCTCGGCCCGCACCTCGGCCACGATGTCCCAGCGGCCATTGGTGCTGTGCAAGGTACCTACCGCGGGCTCGCCGCGCAGCGCGCGGATGACCTCGGGCGCGGCATTGCCCTCCACGGCGATGCTCATCCAGGCCCGTATGCGCTGGGGCTCCGAATCGGGGCGCAGGCGCACGGTGTAACCGGTGATCACACCGCTGTCCTCCATCTTGCGCAGGCGGTTCTGCACCGTGCCGCGCGATACGCGCAGCTTTTGTGCGAGCACGGCCACGGGGGTGCGGGCATCCGTACGCAGGATGCCGATGATTTCGCGGTCGGTGTCGTCGAGATTGCTCATAGTGATCCATTCAGCTGGCCATAGTGCCAATTTTCAGCACATTTTGATCGGTCCTGCCGCTTTTCAATGGCGATGGCTGTGCAGAAAATTCCTGGGTTGCCCTGTCTTCCCCACCCACCGCCCTATGCCACACCCTTCTGCCCAGGCCCCAGCCGCCGTCGTGATGGTGCGCCCGCACCGCTTCCATCCCAATCCCGAAACCCGCGCCGACAACGCCTTTCAATCCCCCGCAGCGGAAACGCCCGACGCCATCGCGCAGCAGGCCCATGCCGAAGTAACGGCCGCAGCCGCCCAATTGCAGGCGGCCGGCGTGCGCGTACACCTGTTCGAGGATGCGGGCGAACGCGATACGCCGGATGCGGTGTTCCCCAACAACTGGTTTTCAACCCATGCGGGCGGGCATGTGGCCCTGTACCCGATGTGTGCCGAGAGCCGCCGGCGCGAGCGGCGCGCCGACGTGATCGAGATGCTCAAGGCCGAGTACCGTGTGCAGGACGTCATCGACTACTCGGGCCTGGAGCAGGACGGCATGTTCCTCGAAGGCACCGGTGCCATGGTGCTCGACCACGTCGCGCGCGTGGCGTACACCGCCCGGCAGAACCGCGCCGATCCGGTGGCGCTGGAGCGCTTTTGCACCCACTTCAACTACGAGCCCATGGCCTTTGCCACGGCCGATGCGCAGGGCCGGCCCTGCTACCACACCAACGTGATGCTGTGCATCGGCACCGACTTTGCGCTGGGTGGCTTCCACCTGATCAGCGACCCGGCACGCCGCCAGGCCGTACGGGATCGCCTCGCCGAATCGGGCCGCGCGCTCGTGGAACTGAGCGCGCAGCAGATCGGCGACTTCGCGGGCAACGCACTGGAACTCTCGGGTGCGCAGGGACGGGTGCTGGCGCTGTCGGCGCGCGCAGCGGCCAGCCTCACCACCGAGCAGAAAGCCGTGATCGGGCGCAGCGCCGCCCTGCTACCCCTGGCCGTGCCCACCATCGAATTTGCAGGCGGCTCGGTGCGCTGCATGCTGGCAGGCATCCATCTGGCGCGCAGGTGACACCTTCCCGTCCCACGCGGTCTAGGATGAACGGCGCCGCAGGACCGGCGGCCCCAACCACAACGACTGCAGGAGACACGACACCATGGCCACTGCTTTTTCCACCCTGATATCGGGTTACAGCTTTCTTGAGGCGCCGCGCTGGCGCGATGGCCGCCTGTGGCTGTCGGACTTCTACACCCACCAGGTCATTGCCACCGATATGACGGGACGGGTGGAGAAGATCACCGAGGTACCCCAGCAGCCCTCGGGCCTGGGCTGGCTGCCCGATGGCCGGCTGCTGGTGGTGTCGATGCGCGACCGCAAACTGATGCGTCTGGAGCCCGATGGCACGCTGGTGCAGCACGCCGATCTGTCGGGCATTGCCACCGCCAATACCAACGACATGGTGGTGGACCGCCACGGCAATGCCTATGTGGGCAATTTCGGCTTCGACCTGATGAGCGGTGCCACGGTGAGCACCGCAAGCCTGGCGCGGGTGGCGCCCGATGGCACTGTGAGCGCGGTGGCCGAGGGCCTGTTCTTCCCCAATGGCGCGATGATCACGCCCGACGGAGGTACTCTGGTCGTGGCGGAGACCCTGGGCAACCGACTCTCCGCCTTCAGCATAGCGGCCGACGGCAGCCTGGGGCCGCGCCGCGACTGGGCCACGTTTGCCCCGGCGCCCGAGGGCCAGGAACTGGCCGCCGTGATGGGGCAACTCAAGGTGGCGCCCGATGGCGCGACGCTGGATGCCGAAGGCGCCGTATGGGCCGCAGACGCCCTGGGCCACCGCGTGCTGCGCGTGGCCGAAGGCGGCAAGGTGCTGGCCGAGATTTCCACCGGCGATATGGGCGTCTACGCCTGCACACTGGGCGGGCCAGATGGCAAAACCTTGTTCCTGTGCACTGCGCCCGACTTTGCCGAGCATGCGCGCAAGGCCGCCCGCGAAGCCGCGATCTGGACCACGCGGGTGGACGTGCCCGGCGCAGGCTGGTAGCAAACCCAGGCCCTGTTTCAGCGCGGCGGGGCCTCGGCGTCCAGTTGCGCGTCACAGCCCACCCCGGCGGCAATCGAGCGCCGGGCCCACGCGGCCATGGCCCGCACCAGCCAGGGATGGGTGAAGCCGGTCACCCCGCCCGGGTCGGCCACCATGCCGCACAGGTAGCGGCCCTCGCCATCGCTCCAGCGCAACGCAGCGCACGCCCCGGTGCGCCGGCGCGACACCAGCACACCCAGCGGGCAGGGCTCCGCCAGGCAGCACAGGCCGCAGCCATTGCAGGGAGCGCCCTGTGCCGGCTTGGGCGGCGCCTCGGGGTGCAGCCACACCACCTGGGGCGACGGGGAAGGGGGCGAGGGCAGCATGGTGGTGACAAGGGGAAAGCCACTCCATTGTGACGGCGCCGCCAAAAAAAGAGACCCCGTCCACCACCAGGATGAACGGGGCCAATGACCGGTGGGAGGGGACTCGCCGGCCGAGGGGGGAAACACATTGGAGGAGGAAGGCGCGCGGGTCAGCAGCCGAAAGGACGGTTGGGGCGCATGGGAATGACGCCGCTGACCTGCAAGGTGTTGCCCGAAGCGTCGGTCGCGGTAAGCGTTTTGCTGGTCAGGCGCACCTGGTTGGCGTCACGCGCTACTGTGGTGTCTACCGTGTCGCCATTGCTGTACTCCTTGCCGGCAAAGGTCACAAAGATCTGGTGCAGGCCGGTGGCATCCGGGCGGTAGCGCACGTCGCCGAAGGCGGTTTCGCTGGAGCCCACCTTGTTCGCACCATCGAAGCGGAAGGTGCACAGCTCCGGCACCGAGCCCACGGGATTCTTCTTGTCGACCTCGGTCAGGTTGAGTGAGCCGTTGCCGTACACGCCATTGAGCCCAGGCAAAGTGGCGTTGCCAACCGTGAGCACGCCAGGTTCGTTGCTGGGAGTGGGGTCGTCGCTGTTGCCGCCGCCGCAGGCCACGAGCAGCGCGCTGGCGGCAGCAATGGCAGAACAGGTCTTGAGAAGGGAGTTCATGGCGGGCAGCTCTGTCTGGTGTGTGTAGCGCCATCGTAGGAGCGAGTTCCCACCGGCGGCGTGCGCCAATGCCCCTGCCCTGCGTAGGACCTGCGCTTACAGGCAAGCCGCACATGCAACAAAAAAGCCCGCTTCCCATCGGGAGGCGGGCCAACAAGCCGGTAGAGGGGGCCGCCGAAAATCCCGGCGCGGGCAGGCGATATACGCGCCACCAGGTCAGCAATGGGCATTGCGGGTGGCGTGCAGGGGAATGATGGCCGTCAGCTTCAGGGTATCGGTGGATCCATCGGTCGCCGTCATGGTCTTGCTGGTGAAACGCACCAGGTTGCCGGAGCGGTCCACCAGGGTGTCCACGGAGTCGCCGCTGGCGTATTCCTTGCCGTTGAAGGTCAGGAAAGCGAAATACAGACCGGTGGCCGAAGGGCGGTAGGTGATCTTGCCGAAGGCGGTGGGAACGGCAGGGGCCGCGTCGGTGAGCGAGACGGGTGCGGTGATGCTGCCCACCACAGCGGCCTGCGTGGTGGAGGTAGCGACGATGGATACAGGCGTGCTGGTCGTGCCGACCGTCGCGGTGCCGGTCGTCCCCGTGGCGGCGCTGGCGCTGGCGTCCACCTTGTCGGCCCCCTTGAACTGGTAGGCACACACGGCAGGCTTCACGCCCATCGCTTGCTGGTAGTACACCTCGGTCAGCGTGAGCTGCCCGCTGCCGTAGACGCCATTGAGGCTGGGAATGGTTGCATCGGTAACGGTCAGAACGCCGGGCTCGGTGCTGGGATCGGGGTCGGCGGCGAGGGCGACTTCGCTGCTGCTGGTGCTGCTGAAACTGCCGCTACCACCGCCACCGCCACCACCGCCGCAGGCGGTGAGCAGTACCGATACGAGGGCCAGGGCAGTCAGGGTTTTGGTGTGTGAGGTCATGGCAGTAGGCGGGTAGTGAGGGGGTGGGTCAGGGCTTTTGGGCTTGGCGCCTATCCGCCGTTACCCATGAAACGAAGAGTAGGTTTTTCCCCGCCCCGGCCGCGTGCGCCGAGTTCCGCGCCTCCCGTAGGACGTCGCCCAACCCCTGCGTGGGCCCTGCCCTTGTCTCTTGTCCCCATCCCAGCCCCCGCTTCAGAGGCCCCCTCACTGTCCCCTCAACCCCTTCAGCGCGCCAGCACCGGAGCCAGCGCCACCCCCGTGTGCGTGCCCAGTTGCACCACCGCTTCCGGCGCCGCGGCGGCCACGATGCGGCCACCCTCCTTGCCCCCTTCGGGCCCTAGATCGATGATCCAGTCGGCCTCGGCGATCACATCCAGATCGTGCTCGATCACCACCACGCTGTGCCCGCCATCGACCAGGCGGTGCAGCACGCGGATGAGCTTGTCCACGTCGGCCATGTGCAGGCCCACGGTGGGTTCGTCGAGCACGTAGAGCGTGTGCGGCGCCTTCTGGCCGCGGCGGCCCACCTCGTCGCGCACCTTGGTGAGCTCGGTCACGAGCTTGATGCGCTGCGCCTCGCCACCCGAAAGCGTGGGCGAAGGCTGGCCCAGCGTGAGGTAGCCCAGGCCCACGTCCTTGAGCAGTTGCAGCGGGTGCGCAATGCTGGGCATGGCTGCGAAGAAGTCCACGGCTTCGTCGACCTCCATCTGCAGCACGTCGCCGATGCTCTTGCCGCGCCAGGTCACGGCCAGCGTCTCGGGGTTGAAACGCGCGCCGTGGCAGGCCTCGCAAGGCACCTTCACATCGGGCAGAAAGCTCATGGCGATGGTGCGTATGCCCTGGCCTTCGCAGGTCGGGCAGCGGCCCTCGCCGGTGTTGAAGCTGAAGCGCCCGGCGGCATAGCCGCGCGCCTTGGCCTCCAGCGTCTCGGCAAACAGCTTGCGGATGGTGTCCCAGAAGCCGATGTAGGTCGCGGGGCAGGAGCGTGGCGTCTTGCCGATGGGAGTCTGGTCCACTTCCAGCACCCGGTCCACCGACTCGAAGCCCGCCAGGCCCGTGCAACCCACCAGGGCCGGGGCCTTGCCCGCGTCCATGGCATCGCGCCCGGCCTTGGTCGAGCGCTGCTGCACCCAGGACTGCACATTGGTCAGCAGCACGTCGCGCGCCAGCGTGGACTTGCCCGAGCCGCTCACACCGGTGACCGCCACCAGGCGGTGCAGCGGCACGGTGGCCGTCACGTTCTGCAGGTTGTGCAGGTGCGCGCCATGCACGGTGAGCCAGCGGATGGCGGCTCGCGCCTTGGCATCGTCCAGTGCCTGCGCAGTGAGCGCTGCGGCCTGCGCGGCGCGCTTCTTCACCGCCGCGCTTTGCCGGCCCTTGGGCGCATCCACGGGATCGCCCAAGGCGGCGTCGGCTGCGCTCAGCTCGCTCGGCAGCATGCTGCGGCGCAATTGCAGCGGGTGCTTCATGGCGTGCAGCAGGTAGCGGCCGGTCTGCGAATCTTCGGCGGCCGTGATGTCGGCCACGCTGCCTTGCGCCACCAGGCGCCCGCCCCGCTTGCCGGCGCTCGGGCCGATGTCGATGATGTGGTCGGCACGGCGGATGGTGTCCTCGTCATGCTCCACCACCACCAGCGTGTTGCCCTTGTCGCCGAGCTTGTGCAGGGCGTTGAGCAGGATCTGGTTGTCGCGCGCATGCAGGCCGATGGTGGGCTCGTCGAGCACGTAGCACACGCCCTGCAAGTTGCTGCCCAGCTGTGCCGCCAGGCGGATGCGCTGCGCCTCGCCGCCCGAGAGCGTGGGTGCGCCCCGGTCCAGCGTGAGGTAGCCCAGGCCCACCTCTTCGAGAAATTCAAGACGGCTCTTGATCTCGGGCACCAGGTCGCGGGCGATGTCGGCCTCGCGCCGGCTCATGCCGCCTTCGATCTGCAGGGTCTCGACCCAGCGGCGCACGTCGGTGACCGACAGGGCCGCGATGTCGGTGATGCCGATGCCCGCAAACCGCACGGCGCGCGCCGTGGGGTTCAGGCGCGTACCCTGGCAGCCAGGGCAGGCAGTATCGGCCAGGTCTTCGACCTCGGGCTCGGCAAAGGTCTGCTCACGGCCCTTTTCCTTGTCGTCCTGCACCGAGTCGTCGAACACCTTGCGCTGGTCCTTGGTGAGCTTGACGCCCGTGCCCACGCAATCGGGGCACCAGCCGTGCTTGCTGTTGTAGCTGAACAGGCGCGGGTCGAGCTCGGCATACGAGGTGGCGCACACCGGGCAGGCGCGCTTGGTCGAGAACGCCTGCAGCGTGCCGATGGCCGCTGTGGGCGTGCCGGCGACCATGGCCGCGCGCAGGCCTTCGAGGCTGCTGAGCACGTGCACCACGCCCTTGCCGTGCGTAAGCGCCTGGGCCAGCGATTCGCGCAGCAGCGCCTCGCCCTCGGCCGACACGTCTATGCTGGCCACGGGCAGCTCGATGGTGTGCTCCTTGAAGCGGTCGATGCGCGGGAAACCCGTGGTCGGCAAGAAGTTGCCATCCACCCGCAGGTGCGTGAAGCCGCGCGGGCGTGCCCAGTCGGCCAGCTCGGTGTACACGCCCTTGCGGTTCATCACCAGCGGCGCGAGCAGGCCGATATGCTGGCCGCGGAAGGTGCGCATCAGCTGGGCGGCAATGCTCTCGGGCGTCTGAGGCTGCACGGCGGCACCGTCCTTCACGCAGTGCTGCGTGCCCAGCTTGACGTACAGCAGGCGCAAGAAGTGCCAGACCTCGGTGGTCGTGCCCACGGTGGACTTGCGCCCCCCGCGCGACAGGCGCTGCTCGATGGCCACCGTGGGCGGAATGCCGTAGACCGCATCCACCTCGGGCCGGCCCGCAGGCTGCACGATGCTGCGCGCATAGGCGTTGAGCGATTCGAGGTAGCGCCGCTGGCCTTCGTTGAACAGGATGTCGAAGGCCAGCGTGGACTTGCCCGAGCCGCTCACGCCCGTCACCACGTTGAAGCGGCCACGCGGGATGTCCACGCTCAGGTTCTTGAGGTTGTGCTCCTTGGCGTTGATGATCTCGATGGCGTTCTTGGAGGTGTTGGCCTGGCCGGTATGGGCCAGGCGCTGCTGGTTGCGCAGCACCGCCGCCTTCTCGTGCACCGAATGGCCACCGGCACCCAGGGTCAGCTCGTAGTCGCGCAGCGCCTGGCCGGTGTGGGAGGTGGCATGCTGGCGCACGTCCTCGGGCGTGCCCTCGGCCACCACCAGGCCGCCGCCGTCGCCGCCCTCGGGGCCCAGGTCGATGAGCCAGTCGCTGGCGCGGATCACGTCCAGGTTGTGCTCGATCACGATCAGCGAATGTCCCGCGTCGATGAGCTTGCGCAGGGCGCGCATGAGCTTGGCGATGTCGTCGAAGTGCAGGCCCGTGGTGGGCTCGTCGAACAGGAACAGCGTGCCCTTGCGCGCAATGGCCTGGCGCGACTTGGCCGCCGTGCGCGCCGCCTCGGCCAGAAAGCCCGCGAGCTTCAGGCGCTGTGCCTCGCCGCCCGACAGCGTGGGCACGGGCTGGCCCAGGGCCACGTACTCGAGCCCCACGTCGACGATGGGCTGCAGCGCACGGATCACGTCGCGGTCGCTGGCGAACAGGTCGGCGGCTTCGGCCACGGTGAGGGCCAGCACGTCGGCCACGTTGAGCGCGCGGCCACCGCGCTCGATGGTGATCTCCAGGATCTCGGGGCGGTAGCGCTTGCCGTCGCAATCGGGGCAGCGCAGGTAGACGTCGGACAGGAACTGCATCTCCACATGCTCGAAGCCCGATCCGCCGCAGGTCGGGCAGCGCCCGTCGCCGCTGTTGAAGCTGAACTTGGCGGCGGTGTAGCTGCGCTGCTTGGCCAGCGGGGCCACGGCGAACAGCTCGCGCACACTGTCCCACGCGCCCACATAGCTCACGGGGTTGGAGCGCGCCGTCTTGCCGATCGGCGACTGGTCCACGAACACCACATCAGACAGGTGGTCGGCGCCCAGCATGCGCTCGTGCGCGCCCGGCGAGTCGGTGGCCTTGCCGAAGTGGCGCAGCAGCGCGGGGGCCAGCACGTCCTGGATCAGGCTCGACTTGCCCGAGCCGCTGACGCCGGTGACGGTGACCAGGCGCTGCAGCGGGAACTCCACCGACACGTCCTTCAGGTTGTGCTCGCGCGCCCCTTCGAGGACCAGGCGCGGCGTGGCCTCGGTCACCATGCGCTTAAAGCCGAAGCCCACATGCTTGCGCCCGCTCAGGTAGGCACCTGTGAGGGTGTCGGCATGGCGCAGGTCGGCCGTGGTGCCGTCAAAGACGATCTGCCCGCCCAGGCGGCCAGGGCCGGGGCCCATGTCGATCATGCGGTCGGCCGCAAGCATCACGGCCGGGTCGTGCTCCACCACCACCAGGGTGTTGCCTGCATCGCGCAGGCGCAGCATGGCCTCGGTGATGCGGTGCATGTCGCGCGGGTGCAGGCCGATGCTGGGCTCGTCGAGCACGAACAGGGTGTTGACCAGCGAAGTACCCAGCGCCGTGGTCAGATTGATGCGCTGCACCTCGCCGCCGCTCAGCGTGCGGCTTTGCCGGTCCAGCGTGAGGTAGCCGATGCCCACGTCGCACAGGTATTTGAGGCGCGTGGTGATTTCCTCGAACAGCAGCTTCAGGGCCTGGGCGTCGCCCTCGTTGCCCTGCCCGCCTTCGGCCACGAAGTCGATGCGGTCGAAGAAGCGCCGCAGCCGATCGATGGGCAGCAGCATCAGGTCGTGCAGGCACAGGCCCGGCAGGGCTTCAAGCTGGGCGCGGCTCCATTGCACGCCCTCGGGCATGAAGCGCCGGCCGGGCTCGAGCACCGCATCGGCCGCGTCCTTGCTGCCGATGCGCCACTGCAGGCTCTCGGTCTTGAGGCGCGCGCCGGCGCAGGTGGGGCATGGCGTGTAGCTGCGGTACTTGGACAGCAGCACCCGGATGTGCATTTTGTAGGCCTTGCTCTCCAGGTACTCGAAAAAGCGCTTGATGCCGTACCACTGCTTGCTCCACTGCCCGTCCTTGTAGCCGGGCGTGCCGCCGATGACCCATTTCTTCTGGTCCTCGGTGAGCTTGTACCAAGGCGTGTCGCGCGGCACACCCGCCGCCTCGGCGTGGCGCATGAGGTCGTCCTGCGCCTCTTTCCATGCCGGGGTCTGGATGGTCTTGATGGCGCCAGCGCGCAAGGTGAGCTTGTCGTTGGGGATCACCAGGCCGTAGTCCACCCCGATCACGCGGCCAAAGCCCCGGCAGGTCTCGCAAGCGCCCACGGCGGAGTTGAACGAGAACATCGACGGAATCGGGTCGCTGTAGCGCAAATCGCTGTCGGGGCAGTGCAGCCCGGTGGAAAAGCGCCACAGTTCGGGATCGGCCTCAGGTGCATCACCCAGGCGGTAGACATTGAGGCGCCCGGTGCCGCGCTTCAAGGCCACCTCGATGGCCTCGATCACGCGCGCCTTCTCGGCATTGCCCAGGCGAAAGCGGTCGGCCACCACGTCAAGCAGCTTGCGCGGGCCGGTGGGCGTGGCCACCTCGCGCTCGGCCTGCACCTTGGTGAAGCCGCTGGCCGACAGCCACTGCTCGACCTGCTCGGCCGAGGTGTTGGCAGGCAGTTCGACCGGGAAGGTGAGCACGACGCGCGGATCACCGCCTGCGGCGCAACGGTGCTGCAGCTCGGCGTAAATGGTCTCGGGGCTGTCGTGGCGCACCGGCTGGGCGGTCGCGCGGTCGAACAGCTGGCCGGCGCGCGCGAACAGCAGCTTCAGATGGTCGTTGAGCTCCGTCATCGTGCCCACGGTGGAGCGCGAGCTGCGCACCGGGTTGGTCTGGTCGATGGCGATGGCCGGCGGCACGCCTTCGACCTTGTCCACGGCCGGCTTGTCCATGCGGTCCAGGAACTGGCGCGCATAGGCGCTGAAGGTCTCCACATAGCGCCGCTGCCCTTCGGCATACAGGGTGTCGAAGACCAGGCTGGACTTGCCCGAGCCGCTGGGCCCCGTGACCACCGTGAGCTCCCCGGTGCGGATGTCCAGATCCAGGTTCTTGAGGTTGTGCTGGCGTGCGCCGCGGATACGTATCAGTCCCTGGGTCATGGAGGCAGTCTTTCGAGGGTGAGGCGGGACATTCTAGGCACCGCTGCGCGTCCCGTCCGGCCGCATTCCAATGGCCCCTGACATCGCATCTGCTGACAAGTCCTGTCACAGCGTCGGGTTATGCCGGTTCGCAAAGGAAGAGCATCTGTTTAGAGTTACCAGATAATTCAAGGAGACAACCATGAACACCACATGGAAACAATGGGGGACCGCAGCCGTCCTCGCAGCGGCGCTGTGCGGCACGGGCCATGCCCAGCTCCTGATCGGGCAGACGGCAGGCTACTCGGGCCAGGTCGCGGCGGGCGTGAAAGAAACCTCGGACGGCGCGAAGCTGTTCATTGATGCGGTCAACGCCAAGGGGGGCGTCAACGGGCAGAAGATCGAGCTGATCTCGATGGACGACAAGTTCGACCCCAAGCTGGCCGCCGAGAACGCCCGCGTGCTGATCGAGGACAAGAACGTGCTGGCCATGTTCCTCACGCGCGGCACGCCCCATACCGAGGCCATGATTCCGCTGCTGGACAAGCATGGCGTCGTGCTGGTCGGCCCCTCGACGGGTGCCATGGTACTGCACCAGCCGGTGCGCAAGAACATCTTCAACGTCCGTGCCACCTACCAGCGCGAGGCCGAAAAGGCCATGACCCACCTGGCCTCCATGGGCATCACCCGCATCGCGGTGATGTACGCCGACGACAGCTTTGGCGCCGATGGCGTGACGGGTGCCCAGAAGGGCCTGGCCGCCAGCAAGCTGACCGCCGTGGTGCTGGAGAAGTTCGACCGCGCCAAGCCGGACTTTGCACCCATTGCCGCCAAGGTCGCCAAGGCCCAGGCGCAGGCCGTGCTGATGGTCGCCTCGGGCTCGGCCGTGGTGGATGCCGGCACCGCGCTGCGGGCAGCGGGCTCGGGTGCGCAGATCGTGACCCTGTCCAACAACGCCTCGGGCGGTTTCATCAAGAGCCTGGGCGCCAATGCGCGCGGCGTGATCGTGACCCAGGTCTACCCCAACGAGCGCGCCGTGACCTACGGCATGGTCAAGGAGGCGCAGGAACTGGCCAAGGCCAAGGGAGTGGGCGACATCAGCCCCGCCATGCTCGAAGGCTTCGCAGCCGCCAAGGTGCTGGTCGAGGGCCTCAAGCGCGCCGGCCCCAAGCCCACGCGCGAGAAGATCCAGGCGGCGCTGGAAGGCATCCGCAAGTTCGACCTCGGGGGCCTGGAGCTGAGTTTCGGCCCCGACGACCACACCGGCCTGGACTTTGCCGACCTGTCCATCATCGGCACGGACGGCAAGTTCCGCCGCTGAGCCCCTGTCTTGTGGATGGGGGTGGCGCCAATCGCCTTTTTGTGGCTACCATTTGTCACACCTTCACCCTACACTGCCACATACCTCCGACAGGGTCTCCATGAAGAACGTTGCCGCCGCCATCCACCCGTTCACGGCCAGCGCCGTCCTCGCCCTGCTGGCCATCGGGGGCGTGGCGCATGCGCAGATCCTGATCGGCCAGACCGTGGGCGTGACCGGCTCGGCCGCCGCCACGGTGCAGGAGTCCATGAAGGGCGCGTCGCTCTACATCGACCATGTCAACGCGCGCGGCGGCGTGGCGGGGCAAAAGGTCGAGGTCATCACGCTCGATGACAAGTTCGACCCCAAGCTGACTCTGGAGAACACCCGTACGCTCATCGAGCAGAAGGGCGTGATCGGTCTTTTCATGACGCGCGGCACGCCCCACACCCAGGGCATCGTTGCGGTGCTGGAACAGCATGGCGTGCCGCTCATCGGCCCATCCACCGGCGCCATGGTGCTGCACAAGCCGGTGCTCAAGTACGTTTTCAACGTGCGCGCCACCTACCAGCGCGAGGTGGAGAAAGCCATCACCCACCTCAACACCCTGGGCATCAAGCAGATCGGCGTCGTGCACGTGGACGACACCTTCGGGGCCGACGGGCTGGCCGGTGCACAGGCAGGCTTCAAGGCCAACGGCATCGAGGCCTTGTTCATCGAGAAGTTCGACCGCGCCAAGCCCGACTATGCCGCCATCGCCCCACGCGTGGCGCAGAAACAGCCCCAGGCCGTCGTCTTCATCGGCACTGGTGCCGCCGTGGTGGACGGCATCAAGGCGCTGCGCGCTGCGGGCGTCACCGGGCAGATCGTGACCCTGTCGAACAACGCCTCGGGCGGCTTCGTGAAGGCCCTGGGCGAAAGCGCGCGCGGCGTAGTGGTGACGCAGGTCTTCCCCTCCGAGCGGTCGGTGAACTACGCGCTGATCAAGGAGGCCATGGACCTGGCCAAGGCTGGCGGCGTGAGCGAACTGACCCCGGCCATGGTGGAGGGCTTCGTCAGCGCCAAGGTGCTGGTGGAAGGCCTCAAGCGCGCCGGCCCCAAGCCCGACCGCGCAAAGCTGCACGCGGGCCTGGAGGGCATCCGCAACTGGGACATGGGCGGGCTCACCCTCTCCTACAGCAGCAGCGACCACTCGGGCCTGGATTTCTCGGACCTCTCCATCATCGGAACGGACGGCCGGTTTAAACGGTAGCGGGAACTGCACGGCCATCAGTCCAGCGGGCATCTCCGACTGGCATCGGGCCGCAGCGCAGGCCCACGGCTTGTGAAACTGGCGCTGCCCAAGCCAGTGCCCCCGTGCAAGGGCCGCCCCGCCGCACCGGGGGCGTCCCCCTCCCGACTCGCATGGCGAGTCGAGAGAGGGGTGAAGGCGCGAAGCGACTCAGGGGGTGCTTTTTTTAATGCGCAGCGCTGGCCCCGGAGGCAGGCGCGGCGGGCACATGCAGGGAGTCGCCGCCGTGCTGCTCACCGCCCATGTCCACCTTGTCACCTGCCTTCATGATGACGAACAGCGACAGGGCTGCAAACAGCACGAATCCGACAACGATCTTCCACATGGCTCATATCTCCTGAATGTTTTGAGGGGGTTGCTTGAATGCTTGTTCAACAAAAGGGCCTCGCAGCTCCGCATGGTGCGTGCGAGGCCCTTTTCTGGAACACAGTACCCGCCCCGGGGGAGGCGGGCACTGGTCGCAGTTGCCGTAATCGTCAGTCGTTGGCGTAGATGTCCACGTCCTTGGTTTCGCGGATGAACAGCGTGCCGATCACCAGGGTCATGCCCGCAATGATGATGGGGTACCACAGGCCGTTGTACATGTTGCCGGTCTGGGCCACGATGGCGAAGGCCGTGGTGGGCAGCAGGCCGCCGAACCAGCCGTTGCCGATGTGGTAGGGCAGGCTCATCGAGGTGTAGCGGATGCGGGTCGGGAACATTTCCACCAGCATGGCGGCAATGGGGCCATACACCATGGTCACCAGCAGCACCAGCCAGAACAGCAGCACCACAGTCAGGACCTTGTTGGTCTTGGCAGGGTCGGCCTTGGTCGGGTAACCGGCGACCTTCAGCTCATCGGCCACTTCTTTCTTGAAGGCGGCGATGGACTTGGCGGAGGCTTCGTCGAACTTGAGGTTCACCACAGTCCCGGTCGGCGCCTCAACGGTCTTGGTGCCGATCTTGACCACGGCTTTGGAGCCGGCAGGGCCTGCCACGTTGTCGTAGCTCACCGAGTTCTGCACCAGGTAGCGCTTGGCGATGTCGCAAGAGCTGCGGAAGTCGATCTCGCGGGCCACCGGGTTGCCCTGGAAGGAGCACGACGCGGGGTCGGCCGTCACCACCACTCCGGCCGTTGCCTGGGCCTTGGCCAGGTCAGGGTTGGCGGCTTCGGTCAGCGCCTTGAAGACGGGGAAGTAGGTCACCACGGCCAGCAGGCAACCGGCCATGATGATGGGCTTGCGGCCGATCTTGTCCGACAGCGTACCGAACACCACGAAGAAGGGCGTGCCCAGCAGCAGTGCGGCAGCGATCAGCAGGTTGGCGGTGGTGTTGTCCACCTTGAGCTGCTGCGTCAGGAAGAACAGCGCGTAGAACTGACCCGAGTACCAGACCACGGCCTGGCCGGCGGTCAGGCCCACCAGCGCCAGGATCACGATCTTCAGGTTCTTCCATTGGCCGAAGGATTCGGACAGCGGTGCCTTGGAGGTCTTGCCCTCGGCCTTCATCTTCTGGAAGGCTGGAGATTCCGACAGCGACAGGCGGATCCACACCGAGATGCCCAGGAGCAGGATAGACACCAGGAACGGAATGCGCCAGCCCCAGTCCTGGAACACGGCTTCGCCCAGGCTCAGGCGCACACCCAGGATCACCAGCAGGCTCAGGAACAGGCCCAGCGTGGCCGTGGTCTGGATCCACGAGGTGTAGGCACCGCGCTTGCCGTGCGGGGCATGCTCGGCCACGTAGGTGGCGGCACCGCCGTACTCACCGCCGAGCGCCAAGCCTTGCAGCATGCGCAATGCGATCAGGATGATGGGAGCGGCCACGCCGATGGTGGCATAGCTCGGCAGCAGGCCGACGATGAAGGTCGCCAGACCCATGATCAGGATGGTGACCAGGAAGGTGTATTTGCGCCCGATCATGTCGCCCAGGCGGCCGAACACGATGGCGCCGAAAGGCCGCACCAGGAAACCCGCCGCGAAGGCCAGCAGCGCAAAGATGAAGGCCGCGCCCGCATCCAGACCGCTGAAGAACTGCTTGGCAATGATGGCTGCGAGCGAGCCGTACAGATAAAAGTCGTACCACTCGAAAACGGTGCCGAGCGACGAAGCGAAGATGACCTTCTTCTCTTCGGCGGTCATCGGCCGCGGTGCGGGATGGGTTGCCATGGTTTGTCTCCTGTGTGATGTATTCAGACCGCCCTCTGGTGCGGCTGCCCACATTCTTGGAGATTGCACTGACCACCCTCTGACGCGAAACCAACAGGGCCTTTCACCAAACTGACCGCGCTCTGACAACTTAAGGTGAAACCCTTGCACCCGCTTTCAGCATGCGGGAAAGCCCCGGCTGGGGGGCGCCTGCGCCCCCTCGAAGCTGACGGCGCGTCCGTAAGAATGAGCGCCGATGGCCGCCCACTGAACGCTCAGCCCGGCTGCCGCTGCTGTTCGTCGCGCACCGGCACCACCGGGATGGAAAAGGTGGGGGCAGGCCGGCGGCGCGTGTCAAGCGCATATTCACGCTCGGCCAGCGAGCCACCCAGAAACGCCTTGAGCGTGGGGCCGTCCTTGAGCAGGCGGGTATCGAACAGGAATTCCGCCACCTCATGGAACCACACGCGCCGTCCGATGCGGGTGTACCAGCGCATGGCATGGCGGTAGTCGGCATCGCGGTGGAACAGGTGGCGCCACAGCACCTTGGGCCGCACCTGCATCAGCACTTCCAGGGTCTTGAACCAGGAAAATACCCGCCATGCGGGCACGCCGGGCGCTTCCAGCACCTGGTGCTTGTAGTCCCAGCGCCGCGTGTCGGTCTGGATCACCCTGCGGTCTTCCACCGTGGCGTAGAACGGCGTCCAGCGGTGCGGCGTGGCATGCAGCAACTGCACCTGGTCAGGGTCGTAGCGCAGCAGGTGCCGGAAGGACTTCCAGAAGTCGGCGTCGGACTCTTCCATGAAACCCACAACGTAGGTCGCCATCGAGACAATGCCATGCTGGCGCAGCAGTTGGATGGCGCGACGGTCCTCGCCCATGCTGCCACCCTTGCGGATGTCCTGGAGGGTGGCCTCGTCGTAGCTCTCGATGCCCAGCAGGAAGCGGATCACGCCGGCCTGCCGGTACAGGTGCAGGATGTCCTCGTCGCGCACGATGTCGCCTGCGCGCGTGGACCCCACGAGCAGCAGCGGCACGTCCTCGGCAATCAGCGCCTCCAGGAATGCGCGCCACGCCTTGCGCGAACCTGTTGGCAATTCGTCGGTAAAGTTGACCAGCTCCACGCCGTGTTCGCGGTGCAGCCGGGCCAGCTCCCTGGCGAGCAGCACCGGGTCCCGGTGGCGCCACTGGGTCCAGAAACCGCGCTGGCCGCAGTAGTTGCACAGGTAGGGGCAGCCGCGCGCGAACTGCACCAACACCGCACGCTTGCCACCCCAGTAGGAGTAGTCGGCATGGTCGATCAGCTCCCAGCCCACGCGGTAGTCATCGAGCCTGCGCAGCATCGCAGCATTGGCCGTGGCCATGGCACGGCCGTATGCATCGCGGTAGGCAATGCCATCGACACCGGCCAGGGGCGCACCGCGCTCCAGCGCCCGAACCAGGTCCAGCGTAGTCTGCTCCCCCTCGCCGCGCACGATGAGATCGATGGCGGCACATTCCTCAAGGATCTCGTCCCAGTGGTAGGTGGGGTGCACGCCGCCGTAGATGGTGCGAAGCGCGGGCAGCGCCTGCTTGAGCAGCAGACACAGCTGCAGCACCGTGGCATGCACGGAGCTCGACCCGGAGTGCCCGACCATCACGGTGTCGGCCCCCGACTGCAGCACCGCCTGCACGATCTGCTCAAGCGTGAGCGGGGCCAGCTCGGCATCGATCAGCTTCACCCGGTAGCCGGCATCCAGCAGCGGCCCACCCACGCACAGCAGGCCCAGCGGCGGCAGGTGCTCGCGCGGAATGCGGCTGCCGATGGCGGTGTGGGGTGGGTTGACAAGGGCGATGTGCATCGAGGCCAAGAATAACCTGCCCCGCCTGGCCTCCGGCCTCCTTCAGCCCTTGGGGGCCAGTCCCGAAGGAACCCCGCCCACGCCGTCCCAGTCCGGCCCCTCAAACCATGCATCGCCATCGAGGTAGGCGCGCAGCATGGGCAGGCTATCGAGCCCCCAGAACAGCTTGCCATCGACCTCGAAGGCAGGCACGCCGAACACGCCGGCGGCCTGCGCGGCCTCGGTGTTGGCGCGCAGCAGCGCCTTGGGGGCCTCGCTGGCGATGTCCTGCCCTGGGCGAAGCTGCTCGGCCAGGGCCGCGGCCAGCGTGGCCATGCGCCCAGCATCGAGCGCGTCCTGCCCGCCCTGCCAGACATGGCGCAGCACAGTCCCGGCCACGTAGCGGTTGATGTGGCCGTCGTCGCTGCAGGCCAGGGCCTGGCGCAGCAGCGGCAGCGGGTTGAAGGGGTGGCGCGCCGGCATCTGCAGCCCGATGCCATGGGCATGGCCGAGCCAGGTCACATGGCGGTAGGTCCAGTCGCGCTTGGGCGCGATGCCGGCCGGGCCCGGGTTGGCGTGCTGCGCAAGCAGGGCACCGAGCAGCACGGGTTTGTAGGCCACGCTGTAGCTCAGCCCCTCCAGCACCTCGGGCAGGCGCTCGAAGGCCAGCCAGGCATAGGGCGAAATGAAATCCAGGTAAAAAGTGATGCGCTTCATGGCAGTGTCTCCGTATCAGCGGTGGGAATGCCTGCACGCAGCAGCAACTGCGCCCAGATGGCTCGGCGCACGGTGCTGTCTGCGCTGCCCCAGATGCGGATCTCGTCCAGCGTGCGAAAGCAGCCCTCGCAGTGGCTGCGGTCGGGTGACATGCGGCACACCGAGATGCAGGGCGAGGGCATGGGCTCCTGGCTGCGGGCATCGAAATGCCCGGCCGCGCCGATCTGGCGGGCGTGGTTGGCCAGCAGCTCGACCGGGGTCATGCCGCGGCAGTAGGAGCTGAGGGTGGCACGGGCTCCTGCACCACGTCCACCACCGGCGCGCCGGTCAGGCGCGTGAGGTCGTTCGGGTGCAGCGGGAACACGCTGTTTGGATGCCCGGCCGCAGCCCACACCACGTCAAAGCGCAGCAGATCGCGGTCGATCAGCGTGACGGGCGGCGTGGCATGCGCCAGCGGCGACACGCCGCCGATGGAAAAGCCGGTGCGTGCCTTCACGAACTCCGCATCGGCCCGGCCGACCTTGCCCACATGGGCCTCGACCTTTTTTTCGTCCACGCGCCGGTCGCCCGAGGTCACCACGAGCACCGCCACATCGTCGCTCTTGCGCCGAAAGATGATGCTCTTGGCCACCTGGCCGACGAGGATGCCCAGGGCGTCGGCCGCCTGCTGCGCCGTGCGCGCCGCATCGTCGAGCATCTGCGGCATATGGGGATGGCCCTGCGCCTGCAGCGCCGCTGCCACCCGTTGCACGCCTTCCGGCAAGTTCTTCAGTTCCGCTCCGCACATATCCAAGGTTCCCACACTGGTCATGGTGGGGCGGCACGGTGCCGCCCGCTGGTCCAGCATTGTCGGGCCTTCCAGACCCTCGCGCTCAGCCTGCCCGCTTGGTCAGCAAGGCATTGGCCGCGCGCGAGTTGGGCTTGCGGTTCAAAAAGCTGCTGATGTAGGCGCCCGCATCGATGAGCTTGTCCAGATTGATGCCCGTGTCGATGCCCATGCCGTGCAGCATGTAGACCACGTCTTCGGTGGCCACGTTGCCGGTGGCGCCCTTGGCGTAGGGGCAGCCGCCCAGGCCCGCGACGGAAGTGTCGTACTGCCAGACGCCCATCTCCAGCGTGGCCAGGGTGTTGGCCAGGGCCTGGCCGTAGGTATCGTGGAAATGGCCCGAGACATCGTCGATGCCGTAGTGCTGCAAGGTGGCATCCATGGCCTGCTGCACCTTGCGCGGCGTGCCCACACCGATGGTGTCGGCCACGCCCACATGCTGCACGCCGATGCCCTTCATGAGGCCCGCCAGATAGGCCACGCGCTCGGGCGCGATCTCGCCTTCGTAGGGGCAGCCCACCGTGCAGCTCATGGCGCCACGCACATGGATGCCGGCCGCGCGCGCAGCCTGCACCACGGGGGCGAAGCGCTCGATGCTCTCGGCAATGGAGCAGTTGATGTTCTTCTGGCTGAAAGCCTCGCTGGCCGAACCGAACACCACGATCTCGTCGGGCCGGTCGCGCACGGCGGCCTCGTAGCCCTGGAGGTTGGGTGTGAGCACCGAGTAGACGATGCCCGCCTGGCGCGCGATGCCTTCCATGACCTCGTGGTTGTCCGCCATCTGCGGCACCCACTTGGGCGAGACATAGCTCGTGACCTCGATGTTCTTGAGGCCCGCCTCCTGCAGGCGATGCACCAAGCCGATCTTGACCTCGGCGGGCACGGGGGACTTTTCGTTCTGCAGGCCGTCGCGCGGGCCGACGTCGACGAGTTTGACGCGGGAGGGAATGCTCATGGGGTGGCTACCGGAAAGATGGGTAAAAACAGACCAGGGTCTCCATTGTCGGAGCTTCCCTGGCGGCGGGCCACCCCATATCCTGCCAGACCATTCTCCGCACCTGCCATTGTGCGGCGCCGGGCACCTTCCACAAGGCGGTCAGCCCGCTGCGCCGCCCATCTCCCGGCGCAGCAGCTCCACCATCTGCTGCGCGGCGGGTGACAGGCGCCGCCCCCGCAAGGTCACCAGGCCGATAGGTCGGCGCAGGGAGGGCAGCTTCAGCGGGCGCACCACCACTTCGGGGCGCTGCACCACCTGCGCGGCCAGCTCCGGCAGGGCGCTGACCCCCAGATTGGCGGCCACCATCGCCGCAATGGTGGCCAGGTGCTCCACCTCGTACTGCGGCGCAAACCGGATGCGGTGGGTGAGCAGCGCCTCGTCGGCATACTGGCGCACGCTGGTGCCTGCCGGCATGGAGATGTGCGGCAGGTGGGCCACATCGGCCCAGGCCAGGGCCCCGCGCCCCCGGGCCAGCGGGTGCGCCTGCCCCAGCAGCAGTACGAAGCGGTCCGACGCCAGCGGCGCGTAGTCCAGGTCGGCATAGGCCGGGTTGGCGGCCGTGAGCGCAAAGTCCACCCGCCCCGCGCGCACCATGTCGAAGGCCGGTCCGGCCAGACTGTCGAACAGCTCCAGGTGCACCCCCGGGTGGTCAGCGGAAAACCGCGCAAAGGCCCGGGGCACGGCGCCCGCCGCCAGCGAAGGCAGCGCAGCCAGTGCCAGGCGCCCCACCTCCACCTGAGCCACTGCCTGCACACGGCGCACGGTCTCCTCCATCTGGTGGCGCAGGAAGCGGGCCTGCTCGGCGAACACATCCCCCGACTGCGTGAGCTGCACCGTGCGCGTGGTGCGGTCGAACAGGCGCGCGCCCAGCATCTCTTCGAGCCGTGCGAGCGTGCCCGACACGGCCGACTGCGACAGGTGCATCTGCAGCGCCGTGCGCCGAAAACTCAGCGTATCGGCCAGAGCCAGAAAGACATCGACCTCGCGGGCGGACCAATTGATCTTCATAAGTGATCAGTTTATCGAAAAAGACGGCTGGACCGCGCAATGCAAGCTCCCTAGACTGCGCTGCATTCGATAGAACCAAGGAGACAGCATGGATCGCAGCAGTTCACCGCGCGACGCGCGCACAGTGGTCGTGGGTGGGGGCACCATGGGTGCCGATGTGGCCGTGGTGCTGGCCCGCGGCGGCGCCCAGGTGACCGTGGTGGACCCGCACCAGGCCCGGCGCGAGCACCTGCTGCCCCATATCGCCGCAGAACTGGCCGCCGCGGGCTTTGCCGACCGTGCAAGCCGGGTGTCGGTGTGCGCAGCGCTGGGCGAGGTCGCCTGGCAGGGCACGTCGCTGGTGGTGGAGTGCATCACCGAGCAACTGGCCGCCAAGCAGGCGCTTTTTGCCCAGTTGGTGAACCACGCTCCGGCCGACGCCGTACTGGCCAGCAACAGCTCGGGCTTTCCGATCAGCGCGATTGCAGGTGGCCTGCCCACCGCGCAGCGCATGCTCGGCCTGCACTTCTTCATGCCTGCGCACCTGGTGCCGCTGGTGGAGGTGGTGCTGGGCGAGCACAGCGATCCAGCGCTGGGCCAGTGGCTGCATGGCTTCATGCGCGGCTGCGGCAGCGTGCCGGTGCTGGTGAAGAAGGACAAGCCCGGCTTTCTGGCCAACCGCATGCAGCACGCCCTGTCGCGCGAGGCGTTCGCGCTGATCGACGAGGGCATCGCCTCGCCCGAGGATGTGGACGCTGCCGTGCGCTTCGGCTTCGGCTTCCGCTTTCTGGCGGCAGGACCCGTACTGCAGCGCGACCATGCAGGCATCGAAGTGCATTGCGCAGCGGCCGCCACCATGTACCCCACGCTCTCCAACACCGACATCCCCGCGCAGGCGCTGCGCGACAGGGTGGCGCGCGGCGATCTGGGCATGAAGACCGGCAAGGGATTCTTCGACTGGCCCGAGGACCGCCGGCGCCAGGAGCGCGCCCGCTATGACGCCCTGCTGCGCCAGGGCCTGGCCCTGCTGGCCAGCGAGCTGCCGGTGGTAGCGCCCGATGCGGCGCCATCCGCTGCAAAGGCGGTCCCATGAGCGCCGCGGCCCAATGGAGCGAGCCGCTCATCATCACCGTGGCGCCCAATGGCGCGTACAAGCAGCGGGCGGACCACCCGGCCGTACCCATCACCCCGGACACGCTGGCCACGACGGCCCGGGCCTGCCTGGATGCTGGCGCGGCCATGCTGCACATGCACATCCGCGATGCCCAGGGCCGCCACAGCCTCGATGTGGAAGGCTACCGCGAAGCCCAGCGCGCGGTGAGCAAGGCCGTGGGCACCGCCATGGTGGTGCAGATCACCAGCGAGGCAGCGGGCGTGTACCGTGCCCCGGCACAGATCGCCATGGTCGAAGCGCTACAGCCCGAGGCCGTGTCCATCGGGCTGCGCGAGATCGATCAGCCCGAGGTCGGCGAGGCGGGACTGCAGCGCTTTTTCACCGGCCTGGCGCTCCAGCACACCATGGTGCAGGTCATCCTCTACGACGTGGCCGATCTGCGCCGCTGGCAGGCCTTGCGCGCCAGCGGCGTGGTGCCCGACGCCCCCTGGTTCCTGCTGTTCGTGCTGGGGCGCTACAGCGCAGGCCAGACCTCCAGCCCGCACGACCTGCTGCCGTTTCTGGCGGCACATGAGGGGTCCGAGCCCTGGGCCGTGTGCGCCTTCGGCGCCACGGAAAACACCTGCATCACGGCCGCCGCAGCGTTGGGCGGGCATGCGCGCGTGGGCTTCGAGAACAACCTGCTGTGCAAGGACGGCAGCCCCGCACCCGACAACGCAGCCCTCGTGCGCCAGGCCGTGGAGGCTGCCACCGCACTCGGCCGGCCGCTGGCCACGGCCGCAGACATTCGACGGCGGTTCGACGCCCGCTAAGCCCCGGGCACCAGGCCAGGCGCCACCCCATTTCCGCACCCCAACCCGCACCAGACGGGCTTTCCATCCCACACCTTTGCAGGAGACACCGCATGCAACACCGCCACCCATACCCGCGCCACACACGGCGGGCACTTGCCGCACTCACGGCGCTCACCTGGGCACTGCCCCTGGCGCTGGGCATTTCCGCCACGGCATCTGCGCAGCAACCGGCGACTGCCTACCCCACCAAGACCATCCGCTTCGTCGTGCCCTACCCGCCCGGCGGGCCCACGGACCTGATGGCACGCATGCTGCAGCCCGAGCTGCAGCAGCGGCTCGGCGTCAGCGTGATCATCGACAACAAGAGCGGTGCTGGTGGCAACCTGGGCAGCGCCGAGGTGGCTCGTCAGGCCCCGGCCGACGGCCACACGCTGCTGCTGGCCGCCAGCGGCCCCATGGCCGTGAACCCGTCGCTGTACAAGACCATGCCCTTCAACCCGCTCACCGACCTGGAGCCTGTGGTGCAGCTGTCGGCCTTTCCGCTGGTGCTGGAAGTGCATCCTTCGCTGGGAGTCAAGACGGTGGCCGAATTCATCGCCCTGGCGAAGGCCGGCAAGACACCGCTGAGCTTTGCCTCCGCCGGCAACGGCACGCCGCAGCACCTGGCGGGTGAGCTGTTCAATGCGCTGGAGCAGGTGAAGCTCGGCCACATTCCCTACCGGGGCGCGGGGCCGGCGCTCAACGACCTGATCGGAGGCCAGGTCAACGTGATGTTCGATATCGTGGGCAGCTCGCTGCAGCACATCCAGGCGGGCCGACTGGTCCCGCTGGCAGTCACATCAACCGAGCGCAGCAAGGTGCTGCCCAACGTACCCACCATGGCGCAGGCCGGCGTGGCGGGCTACCAGATCACGGGCTGGCATGGCATAGCCGTGCGCTCCGGCACCCCGCCCGCCGCAGTGGACAAGCTCAATGCCACGGTGAATGCGATCTTCAAGGACCCGGCGTTTCGCACCAAGTGGGAGGCCATCGGCACGCCTGCGGTCGGCGGCACGGCCGCCGATTTCGGCGCGCTGATCAAGGGCGATGCGCAGCGCCTGGGCAAGCTGGTGCGCGATACGGGCGTCACGCTGGACTGACGGGCCGCAGGCGCAGCAGCAGCCATCCCGCGAGCATGCCCAGGCCGCCGCACAGCAGCAACGCCCAGCCCAGCACCCGCTTGACGATGGAAGACCCACCGATCTCGGCCTGCAGGGGGTCTTGGGCCGGGTAGCGCACGGTGACAGCCTCGCCCACCTTGTGCACCGCCGCGCCCTGGCGCACCAGTGAATCCACGACGCGCAAGGTGCGGCCGTCGTGGGCGGCAAACTCCACTACGCTCTTTTCGCCCACGCTGCGGTGCAGATTGGTGGTCTCGTGCCCCACCACCCGGCCCGGGGCGGTACGCATGTCGCCCCCGGGCAGCGAACCGCCGAGCAGCCACGCCGCACCCAGCACCGTGAGCGCGCTAGGCAGCAGGACAAACCAGCCCAGCAGGCCCAAGATCCGCCACAAAGAGGACGGTGGTGAAGACGCGGGGGTGGCAACCATGGGCGCCATTGTTACCCGAAGCGCAGGGACTGTCCCACTCCGTTTTTCATGGCACCCAAGCGCCACCCGCTGTCCATGAAACGCTTCAGTACCCGCGACCGGGATCCACCACACCGGCCACGGCCTCGCCGCGCTCAAGGGCCACCATCTTGCGCGCGATCTGGGCAATGCTCTCCTCGCGCAGGGTGCGTGCCGAGGTGTGCGGCGTGACCACGATGCGCGAGTGGTTCCAGAACGGGTGGCCGGCGGGCAAGGGCTCCTTGCGGAACACGTCCAGCGTGGCACCGGCCACGTGGCCGCTGTCGATGAGGGCCAGCAGGTCCTCCTCCACGAGGTGCGCTCCGCGCGCCACGTTGACCACATACGCGCCCGGCTGCAGGCGCGACAGCGTCTCGCGGTTCATCACATTCTCGGTCTCGGGCGTGAGCGGCAGCAGGTTGACCAGCACCCGGCTGGCAGCGAGGAAATCATTGAACCCCTTGGCACCGCTGAACCCGCGCACGCCCTCGATGGCCTTGGGCGAGCGGCTCCAGCCGTTGACCGGAAAATCGAACTGCGCCAGCGCCCGGGCCACGCGCTCGCCCAGCACGCCGAGCCCCATCACGCCGACCGGGAACTCGCTGCGCAGGCGCGGCTTGCGGTAGCCCCAGCGCCCGGCCTGCAAGTCGGCCTCGTAGGCATCGAACTCGCGGAAGTGGCGGATGACGGCGTGGCACACGTACTCGGCCATCTGCACGGCCATGCCGGCATCGTCAAGGCGCACCACGCGCACGCCGGGCGGCAGGCGCAGCTTGAGCAGCGCATCCACGCCCGCGCCGATGTTGAACAGCGCCTTCAGGGCCTGCTGCTCGTCCATGAACTGCTGGGGCGGCGCCCAGACCACGGCGTAGTCGGCCTGGGGTGCGCCCCGTTGCCAGACGGATATGGAGGCATCGGGCAGGGCCGCCTGCAGGCCTTGCAGCCAAGGCTCGGCCTTGGTATCGGTACAGCAAAAAGTGATGTTCATGGGCCGTAAGCGTACCGCGCCTGCAGGGGGTCAGGCAGCAACTGTCACCAGCTTGAGCAGCTCGGCTCCTTCGGCCACCTGGTCGCCGGGCGCATAGAGCAGCTCCTGCACCACACCATCCACCGGGGCGGCAATGGTGTGCTCCATCTTCATCGCCTCCATCACGGCCAGGGCCTGGCCCTTGGCGACCTTGTCGCCGGCCTTGACGGCGAACGACACCACCTTGCCGGGCATGGGGGCCGTGAGGCGCCCGCCCTCGGCCGCCGCTTCGCCGGAATGGGCCAGCAGGTCGATGGCCACGATCTGCGTGGCGCCTTGGGGCGTGAACACATGGTCCACCTCGCCCTGGGCGTACACGGCGGCGCGCGTGCGCTGGCCGGCGAACTGCAGGTCGATGGCATCGCCAACGGGGGCCAACACCAGGGGCCCGGCCACCTGGGCAGCGCCCTCGCCCACCGCCAGGTGCAGGCTGCCGCCGCGCTCGTAGGTGAGCCAGGCCTTGGCATGCTCGCCACCGAACTCGAACTCGAAGCGGCGCTGCACCACACCGTGCGTATGAAAGCCATCGCGGCGGCTGAACGGGTCCACGCCCTCGGTGGCGCGCTCGCGCAACAGCGTCTGCGCCACGGCGCTGGCGGCGGCCAGCGGCAGGCCCACGTCCTCTCTCTTGAACAGCACGGCCTGCTCGCGCGGGATCAGCGCGGTGTCGAGCTGGGCCTGGGCAAACGAATCGGTGCGCGCCACGCGGCGCAGGAACTGCACATTGGTGGCCAGCCCCACGATGTGCGTCTGGGCCAGGGCCTCGTCCAGGCGGGCCAGGGCCTGCTCGCGCGTGTCGCCATGCACGATGAGCTTGGCCACCATGGAGTCGTAGAAGGGGCTGATGGCATCGCCCTGGCGCACACCCGAGTCCACGCGCACCGTGCCGCGCTCGAAGGCCACATGGGCGGGCAGGCCGTACACGTGCAGCGCGCCCGTGGCGGGCAGGAAGTTGTTGTCGGGGTTCTCGGCGCAGATGCGCGCCTCGATGGCGTGGCCGGTGATGCGCAGTTGGTCCTGCGCCAGCGGCAGCGGCTCGCCCGAGGCCACGCGCAGCTGCCACTCCACCAGATCCTGGCCGGTGATGGCCTCGGTCACGGGGTGCTCCACCTGCAGGCGGGTGTTCATCTCCATGAAGAAGAAGTTCATGCTGCCGTCGGCCCGCTGCTCGACGATGAATTCCACCGTGCCGGCGCCGACGTAGTTCACGGCGCGGGCGGCGGCCACGGCGGCGTTGCCCATTTCCTGGCGCATGGCCTCGGTCATGCCCGGGGCCGGGGCTTCCTCCAGCACCTTCTGGTGGCGGCGCTGCACCGAGCAGTCGCGCTCGAACAGGTAGACGTAGTTGCCCTGGGTATCGCCGAACACCTGGATCTCGATGTGGCGCGGGCGCTGCACGTACTTTTCGATCAGCACCGCATCGTCGCCGAAGCTGTTGATGGCCTCGCGCTGGCACGAGGCCAGGGCATCGGCGAACTCGGCCGCCGACTCCACGGCGCGCATGCCCTTGCCGCCACCACCGGCGCTGGCCTTGATCAGCACCGGGTAGCCGATGCGGTCGGCCTCGCGCTGCAGCAGGGCCGGGTCCTGGTCGGCACCGTGGTAGCCGGGCACCAGGGGCACACCGGCCTTCTCCATGAGCTGCTTGGACTCGGCCTTGAGCCCCATGGCCTGGATCGCCGAGGGCGGCGGGCCGATAAACACCAGGCCCGCGTCGGCGCAGGCCTGGGCGAATTCCTCGTTCTCGCTCAGGAAGCCGTATCCCGGATGCACGGCCTGCGCACCCGTGGCCTTGGCGGCGGCGATGATGCGCTGCCACTGCAGGTAGCTTTCCTTGGGTGCGCTGCCGCCGATGTGTACGGACTCGTCGCACACCGCGACATGCTTGGCGCCCGCATCGGCGTCCGAGTACACCGCCACGGTCTTCACCCCCATGCGGCGGGCAGTGGCGGCAACACGGCAAGCGATCTCGCCCCGGTTGGCAATCAGGATCTTGGTAAACATAGGAATTAAACCGCCTTCGCGGGGCCGGAAAAGAGAGAAGACAAGCGCCGCAGCACGGCGCGCAGAAACTTGAAGAGCACCACCAGCAGCAGCACCGAGACCACAAGCATCACCACCAGCACCACACCGAAGGTCACCGGGTACTGCGTGGCGAGCCAGACCACGCCGACCACCAGCCCGTCCTCAAGAAAGGACAGGCCCCAGTTGGAAAACGGTTCGGGCGAGGTGTTGGCCGCGGCGCGCGCCGTCATCTTGGTGGCCAGCGAAGTGGCGGCGAGCGAGCCGCCCATGAGCCCGCCCACCAGCCCCATGGTGGCGCTGTCCGCCCCGAACACCCCGGCCGCCAGCAGCGCCCCGGCAGGCACCCGGATGAAGGCGTGCACGGCGTCCCAGAGGCTGTCGAACCAGGGCACCTTGTCGGCGAAGAACTCCACCACCAGCATGCAACCGCTGACCGCCAGCACCATCGGGCTTTGCAGCACCGAGAGGCCCGGCGGCAGCGGCAGCCAGCCGGCCCAGCCCATGGCGCCGACCATGAACACCACGGCGTACAGGCGCACGCCGCTGGCCCAGCCCAGGGCGGCCGCCAGGGCCAGCAGGCCGGGCATGTCGAGCTGCTGGGTGGCGTGGGCCACCCCGCCGGCCACGTCGCGTGCGGTGCCCGCGTCCACATGCAGGCCGATGGTGTGCAGCCACTGAACGATGCTGAGCCAGAGTGCGTCCATGGGGATTTCCAGTCAGAAGATCAAACGGCCAGCCAGGCGGGCTTGCGCTTTTGCAGGAAGGACTGCACGCCCTCGCGGCCTTCCTCGCTGGCGCGGATGTCGGCGATGCCCTGCACCGTGGCGTCGATCAGCTGCGCGTTGATTTCGCGCTCGGCCACGTTGATCACCAGCTTCTTGCAGGCGCGCACGGCCGCCGGGCTGGCACTGGTCAGCGCCTTGAGCAGCTCGGCCACCTTGGCGTCCAATGCCGCGAAGTCCGGGTCGGCCGCCACCACCTCGTGCACGAAGCCGATGCGCAGCGCCTCGGCCGCGCTGAAGCGCTCGGCCGTGAGAAAGTAGCGGTGCGCCGCGCGCGCGCCCATGGCGCGGATCACGTAAGGGCTGATCGTCGCGGGGATCAGGCCCAGCTTCACCTCGCTCAGGCAGAAGCCCGCCGTGTCCACCGCCACCGCCATGTCGCAGGCGGCCACCAGGCCCACGCCGCCGGCATACACATCGCCCTGCACACGGGCAATGGTGGGTTTGGGGCATTCGTAGATCACGCGCAGCATCTCGGCGAGCTTGCCTGCATCGGCCACGTTCTCGTCGCGCGTGTAGTCGGCCATGCGGCGCATCCAGTTGAGGTTGGCGCCCGCACAGAACGCGGGGCCCTCGGCCGCCAGCACCACGGCGCGCACCTCGGCGCGTGCACCCACTTCAGTGAAGGCCGCCGTGATCTCGGCGATGACTTCGTCGCTGAAGGCGTTGCGGATCTCAGGCTGCGTGAGCGTGATGCGCGCCACGGCGCCTGCATAGGTGATGGCGAGGTTGTTCGTTCCCATGGCAATCGGTCCTTACATCCGGAACAAACCGAACTTGGTGTCTTCGATGGGCGCGTTGCGCGTGGCGGCCAGGCCCAGCGCCAGCACGCGGCGCGTGTCGGCCGGGTCGATCACGCCGTCGTCCCACAGGCGCGCGGTGGCGTAGTAGGGGTGGCCCTGGTCCTCGTACTGGCGGCGGATGGGGGCCTTGAAGGCCTCTTCCTCCTCGGCGCTCCACTGGCCGCCCTTGCCCTCGATGCCATCGCGCTTGACGGTGGCGAGCACGCCGGCGGCCTGGTCGCCGCCCATGACGCTGATGCGCGCGTTGGGCCACATCCACAAAAAGCGCGGGCTGTAGGCGCGGCCGCACATGCCGTAGTTGCCGGCGCCGAAGCTGCCGCCGATGATGATGGTGAACTTGGGCACGGCGGCGGTGGCCACTGCCGTGACCATCTTGGCGCCGTTGCGCGCAATGCCCTCGTTCTCGTACTTGCGGCCGACCATGAAGCCGGTGATGTTCTGCAGGAACACCAGCGGGATCTTGCGCTGGCAGCACAGCTCGATGAAATGCGCGCCCTTCAGGGCCGACTCGCTGAACAGGATGCCGTTGTTGGCGATGATGCCCACGGCCATGCCCTCGATGCGCGCGAAGCCCGTGACCAGCGTGGTGCCGTAGCGCGCCTTGAACTCGTCGAACTCGCTGCCGTCGACGATGCGGGCGATGATCTCGCGCACGTCGAAGGGCTTGCGTGTGTCCACCGGGATCACGCCGTAGAGTTCTTCGCCGGCGAACTTCGGCGGCAGCGGCGCGCTGTCGGCCGGCGCTGCGGCCTTGGCCTTGTTCAGGTTGCGCACCGCATTGCGCGCCAGCTGCAGCGCGTGCAGGTCGTTCTGCGCCAAGTGGTCGGCCACGCCCGACAGGCGCGTGTGTACGTCGCCACCGCCCAGGTCCTCGGCCGTGACCACCTCTCCGGTGGCAGCCTTCACCAGCGGCGGGCCGCCCAGGAAGATGGTGCCCTGGTTCTTGACGATGATGGATTCGTCGCTCATGGCCGGCACGTAGGCGCCGCCGGCCGTGCAACTGCCCATGACCACGGCGATCTGCGCAATGCCCAGGGCACTCATGTTGGCCTGGTTGAAGAAGATGCGGCCGAAGTGGTCGCGGTCCGGGAAGACCTCATCCTGGTTGGGCAGGTTGGCGCCGCCCGAGTCCACCAGGTAGATGCAGGTCAGGTGGTTCTGCTGCGCCACCTCCTGCGCGCGCAGGTGCTTCTTGACGGTCAGCGGGTAGTAGGTGCCGCCCTTCACCGTGGCGTCGTTGCACACGACCATGCAGTCCACGCCGCTCACGCGGCCGATGCCGGCGATCAGGCCAGCGCTCGGCGCATCGTTGTTGTACATGTTGAGCGCGGCCAGCGGCGCCAGCTCCAGGAAGGGCGTTCCCGGGTCCAGCAGCATCTGCACGCGCTCGCGTGGCAGCAGCTTGCCGCGCGCCGTGTGCTTGGCACGGGCGGCCTCCCCGCCGCCCTGGGCCACCTTGTCGAGATGGCTGCGCAGGTCATCGACCAGGGTGCGCATGGCGGCCGCGTTGGCCAGGAAGTCGGCCGAGCGGGCGTTCAGTTGGGTGTCAAGGATGGTCATGCAGTGAATCTCTTTCAAGCAGTCTTCTGTTCGGCCAGGCCCAGCTGGGCCTTCATTTCGTCGCGGATCCTGAACTTCTGGATCTTGCCGGTCACCGTCATCGGGAAGCCTGTGACGAAGCGGATGTAGCGCGGCACCTTGTAGTGGGCGATCTGGCCCTTGCAGAAGGCGCGCACGGCCTCCTCGGTCAGTTGCTGGCCGGGCTTGACCACGATCCAGGCGCACAGCTCCTCGCCGTACTTTGCGTCGGGCACGCCCACCACCTGCACGTCCTGCACCTGCGGGTGGCGGTAGAGAAACTCCTCGATCTCGCGCGGGTAGATGTTCTCGCCGCCGCGGATCACCATGTCCTTGATGCGGCCGACGATGTTCACGTAGCCCTCGGCATCCATGGTGGCCAGATCGCCGGTGTGCATCCAGCCCTCGGTGTCGATGGCCTCGCGGGTCTTGGCATCGTCGCCCCAGTAGCCGTGCATCACCGAATAGCCGCGCGTGCAGAACTCGCCGCGCTCGCCCACGGGCACGGTCTGGCCGGTGTCGGGATTCACTATCTTGACTTCCAGGTGCGGCTGCACGTGGCCCACGGTCGAGACGCGCTTGGCCAGTGGCGTCTCGGTGCTGCTCTGGCAGCTCACGGGGCTGGTCTCGGTCATGCCGTAGGCGATGGTGATCTCGGACAAGTGCATCTGCTCGACCACGCGCTTCATCACCTCGGTCGGGCAGGGCGAGCCGGCCATGATGCCGGTGCGCAGGGTGGACAGGTCGAACTCGGCAAAGCGCGGGTGGTCCAGCTCGGCGATGAACATGGTGGGCACGCCGTGCAGACCGGTGCAGCGCTCGTCCTGCACCGTCTGCAGCACCGTGAGCGGATCGAAGCCGTCGTTGGGGTAGACGATGGTCGCGCCATGCGTGAAGCAGGCCAGGTTGCCCAGCACCATGCCAAAGCAGTGGTACAGCGGCACGGGGATGCACAACCGGTCTTGCGGGGTGAGGCGCATGCACTCTCCGATGAAGAAACCGTTGTTCAGGATGTTGCGGTGCGTGAGCGTGGCGCCCTTGGGGAAACCCGTGGTGCCGCTCGTGAACTGGATGTTGATGGGGTCCGTGGCCTTGAGGCCCGCCGCCACCTCGGCCAGGCGCGCATCGGCCGCATCGCCGCGCGCCAGCAGGTCCGAAAAGCGCAGCAGGCCCGGCTCGTCGGCGCCCTGCCCGGCCTCGTCGATCCACACCACGGTGTTCAGGTGCGGCAGCTTCACCGCGCCCAGGCGGCCCGGCTCCTGGCGCTGCCATTCGGGCGCCAGTTCGCGCAGCATTCCCAGGTAGTCGCTGGTCTTGAAGCGCGCCATGCTCACCAGCAACCGACAGCCGACCTTGTTGAGCGCGTACTCCACCTCGGAGGTGCGGTAGGCCGGGTTGATGTTGACCAGCACCAGGCCCACCTGCGCCGTGGCCAGCTGCATCAGCACCCACTCGGCATTGTTGTGCGACCAGATGCCCACGCGGTCGCCGGGCACCAGGCCCAGGCCCAGCAGGGCACTGGCCAGACGGCGGGCCTCGGCCTGCAGGCTGCGGTAGGTGTAGCGCAGCTGCTGGTGTACGCTGACCAGCGCCTCGCGCTCCGGCTGGCGGGCCACCATGGCGTCGAAGAAATCGCCCAGCGTCTGCTCGATCAACGGCACGTCGGTGGCACCACGGGCCAGGCTGGTGACCAGTGGGGTGGTGGCGGAAGGCATGGCTGCACCCATTGTCTTGTCTCCTTGCGTATCGCTTGCCCGCGCGGCATGGGCAATGTCACCCCAAGCATAGAAGCCCACCGCGGCCCGTGGTGGACACAAAGGTTGCAGATCGTGCCACGGCTCATGCACACTGTACCCC
Organism: Acidovorax sp. A1169; assembly: GCF_030704685.1. Lineage (GTDB taxonomy): Bacteria > Pseudomonadota > Gammaproteobacteria > Burkholderiales > Burkholderiaceae_C > Acidovorax. Next base: position 21,490 of record NZ_JAUZDX010000002.1, on the reverse strand, counting down.
GTGAAATCCCCTGCCTCCACCGCACCCAGCGACCTTCCAGCCCCCAAGACCGCCCCAGCGGCCACGCCGATTGCCTTCGTGCAGGCGATTGCACTCGCTTACAGGCGCCGCAGCATGAGCCCCGCCTGGGCGCTGGCGCAGGCACAGATTGCGCCCGGCCTGCTGTTCGATGACAGTGCGCGCATCACGGCCTGGCAGATGGAAGAGGTGTCGGGTGCCGCCATGCGGGAACTCGATGACGAGGCCCTGGGCTGGTTCGGCCGGCGCCTGCCCTGGGGCAGCTACGGCATGCTGGCGCGCGCCTCCATCAGCTCGCCCGACCTGGGCGTGGCGCTCAAGCGCTGGTGCCGCCACCACGGCCTGCTGGCCGACGACATCACCCTGCACCTCACGCAAGCCGACACCACGGCCACACTCTCCATCGCGGAGAACCGTGACCTGGGCTCCCTGCGCGAGTTCTGCCTGGTCTCGGTGCTGCGCAATGCCCATGGCCTGGGTTGCTGGATGGTGGATTCGCGCATTCCCCTGCTGGCGGCTGAATTCGCCTTCGCCGCGCCGCCGCATGTCGAGGCCTATGGCGTGCTGTTCCCCGGGGGATCGGTGCGCTTCAACGCCCCGCAGACCGCCATCCACTTCGACGCCCGCTACCTCAGCCTGCCCCTGCGGCGCGACGAGGCTGCGCTGCGCCAGATGCTTCAGCATGCGCTGCCGCTCACGGTGCTGCAGTACCGGCGCGACCGGCTGCTGGTGGCCCGCGTGCGCCAGTTGCTGGGCGCGCCCGTGCAGGGCCACCCTAGCCAGGCGCTGGCCTCGCACAGCGCCGAATCGCTGGCCCATCTGCTGCACGTATCACCGCGCACGCTGCACCGCCAGCTCAAGGAGGAAGGCGCCACCTTGCAGGGCCTGAAAGACGAGGTGCGGCAGGGCCGCGCCATGGAGTTGCTGCACCGCAGCGACCGGCCTATCAAGCAAGTGGCCGAGGCGGCAGGCTTCGTCAACGAGAAAAGCTTCATCCGCGCCTTCAAGGGATGGACCGGGCATTCGCCGGCCGAGTACCGCCGCCTGGCCCGGACGGCGGCGTGATCTGCAACCGCACTGGCAGCGTGGGGAACCCATGCGGCCATGGCCGCGCACTACACTGAACCCCAATGCCGATGATCCACCTGTACCACTGCGTCAGCGCACGCTCGTTCCGTCCCCTGTGGATGCTCGAAGAGCTGCAGCTGCCGTACTCGCTGCACATGCTGCCCTTTCCTCCACGGCTGAAGGCGCGCAGCTTCCTGGAGCTCAACCCCCTGGGCACCGTGCCCCTGTTCGTGCAGGACGCCGTGCGCATGACCGAATCGGCCGCCATCTGCCAGTACCTGGCCGCCGCCCACCCCGATGCCGGGCTGGACGTGCGCGCCGTGGACCCGGCCTATGGCGCCTACCTCAACTGGCTGCACCTGGGCGAGGCCACGCTGACCTTTCCGCAGACCCTGGTGCTGCGCTACGGCCGCTTCGAGCCCAAGGCACGCCAGCAGCCCCAGGTGGTGGAGGACTACCGCCGCTGGTTCCTGGCCCGCCTGCGCGCGGTGGAAACCGCCCTCGCCCATGGCGAGTACCTGTGTGCCGGCCGCTTCACCGCAGCCGATGTCTCGGTGGGCTATGCGCTGCTGCTGGCCGAGCACCTGGGCCTATCGCCCGAGTTCGGTGAGCGCACGCTGATGTTTTGGCACCGCCTGCAACAGCGCCCCGGCTACCAGCGCGCCATGGCGGCGCAGCTCGAAGCGGCAGAGGAGCAGGACGTGCCGACCACGCCGGCGCCCGATACACGGCCCTGAGCTATTGGGGCGAAGCCTCGGCGCCGCGGTACACCGGCAGCGAATTCACCAGTGCCCGGAACTCGGGCGAGTGCCGCAAAACGCTGCCGCCGGCCTCGATCAGGTCCGTGACCTCGTGCTGTTCGATGGAGAAAGCCGTGGGGATCTGCAGCAGGCGCGGGCGAGCCACGTCGTCGGGCGAATCGCGCAGGTTGACCGGCACCACGTGGATCTCGGCGTTCGGCGCGAACACGTCGCCGCCGCTGTGCGGACTTACGGCCAGGGTCTTGCGCCACTGCTCGGTGATGTCGCGCAGGTATTCCTGCGTCTCACGTGTGGCGCGCGCGCCGGTGCCGAACAGAAGGGAATCCACCACCTGCAGCATGTCGGGCACCTTGTCGCTGGTGTCGATGTTGAACGAGGGGTCGCGCTCGGCGTTTACTGTGATCAGCACCAGCTTGCGGATACTGCCCGGCGGAATGCCCACCTCGCTGAAGCTCTCGCGCAGGCCGCCGCCTGCCAGGGCGCGGTCGAGCAGGCGCTGCACGCCAAGATTGTCAGACAACCCACCATCAACCAGATGGATGTAGGGCTTGCGCCTGGCATCAAGGTAGCTCTGCTCGTTGACCCGGTACAGCCGCGAACGATAGTCCCCTGCATTGGCGCGCGCCAGGTGGCTCCCTGCGGGGCGGGTGGCGCACTGGTCCGCATGGTTCTTGAGCGTCATGGGGCTGAGCAGCAGCGGCACGGCCGACGAGGCGGCCACCGCGAAGGACAGCGGCACGGTGCGCAGGTCCGAGCAGATCAGCGCGAACTGGTCCCAGGTGAACTCGAAGCCCGTGCCCAGAGACATGTCGGTGGCGGTGATGAACAGCTGCGGGTGGCGCGGGCGCTTTTCCACGTCGCCAAAGGTCTGCCCGCCATACAACTCGTCGAGCCGCCGCGCCAGCAGGTGGGTGCGACCGAGCCAGGGCGAGGTCAGGTCCACCAGGTTGCCCGGGCGCAGGGCCTGGGTGATCAGGCTGTTCTGGAAGTTCTGGCGCAGGAACTCGTGCTCGAAGCGCGGCAGCCCCTCGATGCCATGCGCCGCATAGTAGGCGGCCACGATGCTGCCGCCCGAGACGCCGCTGACCACATCGGTCGCATCGAGCAGCGTGGTGCGCCGACCGTTCCACTCGAACACCGTGTTCTGCATCTCGGTGAGCACGCCGAAGCCGAAGGCCGCTGCGCGCGCACCACCGCCCGAGAGGGTGACCGCGACCAGGATGGTCGGGTCGCGCTGCGAAGGCCGCTGCGTGACCGATTGCTCTTCCAGGGGCATGGGCTCATTGACCCAGGGCCGCACGGACGAGCACCCGGCCAGCACGACCACCAGTACCGCCCCTAACCAACGCACCATCGATTGCAGTGTCACAGGCTCCCCTCCCGGCGCGGCAGGAACGCGCGCACTGCGGGGGAGTTTAAGAGACGGTGGCGCCCTGGCTTGCCTGGCTCAGCAGCCCAGCAAGGCGGGCAGCTCGGCCATGCTGCGGAACACCTGCGTTGCCCCGGCCGCGCGCAGTGCCGCACCGTCGCCCAGCGGCGCATAAGCGAACACCGTGGCGCCGGCAGCCACGCCGGCCGTCACGCCAATGGTCGTGTCTTCCACCACGGCGCAACGCGCCGGATCGGCCTGCAGCGCGGCGGCCGCTGCCAGGTACACGTCGGGCGCGGGCTTGGTGTGGGGAACCTCGTGGCCGCTGAAGATGCGCCCCTCGAAATACGGCATGAGCCCCACCTTGACCAGCTGCATCTCCACCTTGAAGCGGTCAGCCCCCGACGCGCAGGCGATGCGCCCGCCGTGGTGGGCATGCACGCGCTCGATGGTGGGGTGGATGTGCGCTATGGCGACCAGGTGCTGGTCCAGCTCGGCATTGCGCCGGGCGTAGAAGCTGGCCATCCATTCATCGGTCAGGGGTTTGCCGGTCTCGGCCTCGATGCGGGACGTGGCACTGCGCACCGTGCGGCCGATGAAATAGTCCATGCACTCTTCGTGCGTGATGGCCCAGCCCGCTTCGTTGAGCATGGTGCGCAGCACGCCGTTGGTAATGTGCTCGCTGTCGACGAGCACGCCGTCACAGTCGAACAGGATGGCTTCGAAGGTCATGGATCAAGGCTCACAAAAAAGAAAGGAGTGGCTCATTGCTGGTCGCCATCGACATAGAACCAGCGCCCGTCCTCGCGCACGAAGCGGCTGGTCTCGTGCAGGCGCACGGCGCGCCCGCCGACGCGGTAGCGAGCGACGAACTCCACCTCGGCCGTGTCCTCGCCCGTGCTGCGCTGGCTGCGCACCGTGAGGCCCAGCCAGCGGGCGCCGGGATCGAAGTCCAGTTGGGCAGGCCGGATGCGCGGGTGCCAGGTGGCCTGCAGGTAGTCTGCCCGTTCGAGCACGAAGGCGCTGTAGCGCGAGCGCATGAGGCTGGGCGCATCGGGCGCAGGCGCGGCTTCGAAATGGTCGACATAGCGGCCGCAGCATGCGGCATAGGCCAGGGGTTGATGGCGCGCGTTGGTCTGGCCACAGGGGCAGGCATTGGTGGGTTCAGGGGATGCCATGGGTTTAGATTGCCATATCAACTATCGGTCGCGCCGCCCTGAACCTGGCGCGGCCAAGGCCAGTGCCCCCGCGCAAGGGCCGCCCCGCCTCGCTGGGGTGCGTCCCCCTCCCGCATTGCGAAGCAATGCGAGAGAGGGGTGAGGGCGCGAAGCGACTCAGGGGGTGCCTCATTTCATTGCGCCGAAGACCTTCTTGACCAAGGAACTGCCGGCGGCTGCGGGGTTCTGGCGAATGCGGCGCTCCTCCTCCCCGATCATGAGGTACAGGCCATCGAGCGTGCGCCCGGTGACGTACTGCGCCAGATTGGCGTCCTCGGCCTTGAGCAGGCCGAAGCTGGCCGCCTTGCCGGCAAAGGCGTTGTACTTCTGCGTGAGGCCGACCTTCTCGGTGGCCTGGTTCACCACGGGCAGGAAGCGCTCGCCCAGCGCAGCGCGCGTCTTCTCGGCAAAAAAGGCCGTCACCGAGGTCTCGCCACCGGTCAGGATGTTCCTGGCGTCGGTTACGCTGATGTTCTTGACGGCCTGGACCAGCAGGTCCTTGCCCAGTGGCACGGCAGCCTCGGCAGCGCGGTTGATGGAGGTGACCAGCTCGTCGATGCGCCGCCCCTGGCCCAGGGACTTCATGACCTTGGCGGCATCGTCCAGGGTGCCCGGCAACCCGATGCGCACGCGCGGGTTGCCCAGGAAGCCATCAGGCCGGCCCAGCGAGGTGACGGCCGCCTGCACGCCCTGCGACAAGGCGGCCTTCAGGCCCCCCGAGGCATCGGCGGCCGACAGATCGCCCAGAGACAGGGCCTGGGCATGACCGGCGGTGGCCAGCAGCCAGGCGCCCAGGGCGCCCACGCCAGCGTGGTGGAATTCGCGACGCAGCATGCGTGGCCTCTCTGATCAAACACGATTTACAAAAACAGGTCTTCCATCCCGGCGTGCCGGCCTGCGTGAAAGCGCGATGGTGTCCGATTTTCGCCGACGCGCCGCACCCCGTAGACTGGCACGCATGAATATCACCACCCCAGGAGTCGAACCATGTGGGAAATGAGCGTGCCATGGTGGGAGTTTGTGCTGCGCGGCGTCCTGGTTTACGTGTTTCTGCTGGTCTTCCTGCGGCTCACGGGCAAGCGCCAGACGGGGCAGTACGCGCCGTTCGACCTGGTGCTGCTGCTGATCCTGTTCAACGCCGTGCAGAACTCGATGAACGCGGGTGACAACTCCCTGGTGGGCGGGCTGATCTCGGCCAGCACGCTGATGGGCTGCCATGTGGTGCTGGCCAACCTGACCTTCCGCTTCGCCTGGCTGGAGCGCCTGATCGACGGCACCCCGCGCGTGCTGGTGGACCAGGGCAAGGTCCACACAGAGCTGATGCACAAGGAACTGCTCTCCACCGACGACCTGGAGGCCGCCCTGCGCGCCAGCGGCTGCCTGCACCTGCACGAGGTGGAGCGTGCCACCATAGAGACCAACGGGCAGATCACCGTGGTGCTGCGCAAGCGCGACAGCGCCGGTTAATTGACGCGTCAGTGGGGGTACAGCACTTGCCGCTTGCCATCGCGGCAGTGATCTCCGGCTCCAGGCTGGCCGCTGCGGGACAAGTCGCCTGCATGGCTCTCTGGCCCCACTTGGTTGGTGTGATGCCAGTGTCCAGTCGCCGGCCTCGGAGGCACGCCCTCAAGCCATCAGGATGCAACGAACCTTGTTTTTTGCGCAGCAGCGGTGGCCACGTGCGCGGCAACCCTACTCCGGTAGGGTTTGCGCCGCACCCATCTTGCGGAACACTTGGCAGAATTTGCCTGCCACAGCGGCCTCCCCCCACCCAATGCCTCCAACGTCCCCCTACGCCATCATTCTTGACGACCACCCCCTGGTGGCGCGCGGGGTTGCAGAGTTTCTGCGTTCGCTGCGCCCTGACATGGAAATGCGGCTGGCCACCGATGCGACCGACTGCCTGCAGCAGGTGGCGGTGCATGGGGCACCGGCGCTGGCCCTCATCGATTTCTGGCTGGTGGAAGGGGCGGCCCTGGGCCTCATTTCGCAGCTGCGTGCCGGTTGCCCCGGCACCGCCATCGCGGTGATGAGCGGCGATGACGACCCGCTCCTGGCCGAACGCGCCCGCGCAGGCGGAGCACATGGCTTTGTGCACAAGCAGGAGAGCCCGGGCACGTTTGCCCAGGCCGTGCATGCGCTGTTGGGCGGGCTGACCTGGTTTGTGCCCGCCGGTCGCGTGCAGCCCGGCGGGCTGCGCAGCCGCGAGCTGCCGGTGACACCGGCCGAGCTGGGCCTGTCCGCACGCCAGGGCGAGATCCTTGCACTGGTGCTGCTCGGCCAGCCCAACAAGCGCATCGCGCTGGACCTGGCATTGTCGGAGAGCACTGTGAAGGAACACATCACCGCCATCCTGCAGCGCCTGGGCGCGCGCAACCGCATCGAGGCCATTACGCAACTGCGCGGGCGCAGGCTGGTTCTGGCAGGACCTGTGGGCTGATGGCCTCGCCTGCGGCAGCGCCACCGGCCGATTGGTCCGACGACGCACCCATCAGCATGGAGGGACAGGCCCGCCTGCTGGAGATGACCTTCGGATTCCTGCTCACCAGTATCTTCGTGCTGCCGCTGCTGTCACTGACGCTCACGCTGTTCTATGCGCAGGCGCACGACGCGCGATGGATGGGGGTGTGGTGCGTCTTTTACGCCCTGTTTGCCACGGTGATGTTCGTGCAGCGGCGCATCCATCTGCGCGACCGCGAGCGCCTGGGCGCCGATGCGCTGGTGCGCAAATGGAAGCCCCGGCTCGAGCAATGCGCGCTGCTGCACGGCGCGGGCATCACGGCGCCCATGGCCATCGTGGCGGGCCATGCGAGCTACGACTTCGCCTTGCTGCTGCTGGTGACCAACGCCGCCATCGTCGTCGGCAACGCCACACTGCAGACGCCCGTGCTCAGCGTGTTCATGCGCCTGTACATGGCTGGCTGGAATGCATCGCTGCCCCTCCTGGTCTGGGTGTTTCCGCAGCACTGGCATTTCATCCTGCCGCTGGCGGCGCTGCTCAGCCTGATCATCTACCGCCACTCACGCACGACGCACCGCTTCTTCGTGCATCAGATCCGACTGGAGGAGCGCGGTGCGCAACTGGCCGCACGCTACCTGACAGCCAGCGACGGAGCCCAGGCCGCCTTGGAGGAGAAGAACCGCTTCCTGAGCACTGCCGCGCACGACCTGCGCCAGCCCGTGCACGCCATGGGCCTGCTCGCCGAAGCCATTGCGCGGCGCAACCGCGATCCCGGCCTGAATGCGCCCTTGGCCGACCTGCAGCGCAGCGTGCGCTCGGTGAACCTTATGTTCAACTCGCTGCTGGACCTGTCGCGCATCGAAAGCGGCCATGTCGCCGCGCATGCCGCGCCCGTGGCGCTGGATGGGCTCTTCGACGACGTGCTCACGCTCTTTCGCGAGGAGGCGCGCACGCGTGGGCTGCAGCTGCGCGTGCGCCCGCCGGGGCCCCATGCCGCCGTGCTGGCCGATGCGGACCTGGTGCGCCAGTCCGTCGTGAACCTGGTGCACAACGCGCTGCGCTACACCGTGCGCGGCGGCGTACTGCTCACCGCGCGCCCGCGCCGCGGGGGCTGGCAGATCGAGGTATGGGACACCGGCGTGGGCGTGGCGCTGCAGGACCAGCTGCGCATCTACTCGCCCTTCTACCGCCCGCAGAACGCCTGGAACATCGACAACAACGGCCACGGCCTCGGCCTGGCCGTGGTGGCGCGCTGCGCCAAACTGATGGGCGCCGACTATGGGCTGGCCTCGCGCCTGGGCAAGGGGTCTCGGTTCTGGCTGCACCTGCCCCGTGCCACCCTGGTCGAGAGCGACCCCCAGCAGGCACGCTACAGAGGCCTGGCATGGGACGCAGGCGAGGGCAGCGGCCGGCCCGACCTGAGTTCGCTGGCAGGCACCTGCCTGGTCATCGATGACGACCCGCAGGTGGCCGCAGCCTGGTCAGCGCTGTTGCAGGCCTGGGGCATCGACGCCCGCTTTGCCAGCTGCGCCAGCGAGGCCTGGGACCTGGTGGACGGCGGCTTTCGCCCCCGCGCCATCCTGTGCGACCAGCGCCTGCGCTCGGGCGAGAGCGGCTTCAACATCCTGCGTGCGCTGATGGCGCACTGCCCCGACGCCTATGGCGCCATGGTCAGTGGCGAACTGCATTCGCCCGATCTGCAGGAGGCGGAGAACCAAGGCTACCTGGTGCTGTCCAAGCCGCTGGACGTGGTCCGGCTGCATGCCGTGCTGGCCCAGTGGCTGGCGCCCCGGTACAGCCACTGACGAAGGCCGTTGCGCATGGACACGCAAGAACACCCGCTGGAAACCAGCACGCCCAGCGACGAAGGCCGTTTGCGGCTGCTCAGCGCCGCCTTTGCCCGCCTGCGCCTGAGCATGGCGGCCATGCCCGCCATGGGCTTTCTGTTCGGAGGGCTGCTGGCCTGGCTGGGCGGCAACCCCTGGGGCTTTTTCATCGGGGGCGCGCTGTACCTGCCGGCCCTGTGGTACGCATGGCATCTGCTGCGCCGCTACCGGCGCGAGCAGCTCGAAAGCCCCACCGCCGAGCTGCTTGCCACCTGGCAGCCCCGGGTGCAGCGGTTGGCACTGGCCCATGGCGTGGCGCTGGCATCGGCCGTGGCATTGCCCATGGGCAGTGCCAGCTATGATTTCATGCTGCTGGTGTATGCCGCCCTGATGGGTACGGTAGCCGTCCACGCCGCCCAGATGTCGGCCTCGTGGCAGATCTACCGCGCCTTCTTCTTCGGCATGACGGGCAGCATCGTGATGATGCCCTGGGCCTTCGAGAGCCACTGGTACTTCACCCTGCCCATCGCCCTGGTGATGATGGCGGTGATCTACCGCAGTGCCATCCACTCGCACCGCTTTTTCGTGCGCCAGGTGGCGCTCGAAGAGCACAGCCGGTACCTGGCCGAACGCTACCGCCAGGCCAGCGCCGCTGCGGAGACGGCGCTGGCGGAAAAGAACCGCTTTCTGAGCACCGCCGCGCACGACCTGCGCCAGCCCGTGCATGCGATGGGCCTGCTGGCCGAGGCCATTGCCCTGCATGGCAAGGACATGCCGCGGCTCGAAGGGCTGCTCACGCAGTGGCGGCTCAGCATGCGCTCGGTGAGCCATTTGTTCGACGCCCTGCTGGACCTGTCGCGCATCGAGTCGGGCGCTGTGGAACTGCGGCCGGCACCCGTGGCACTGGCCGGCTTGTTCGATGACCTGCAGACCCAGTTCTCCGCGGAAGCGGGGGCCAGGCGCCTGGCCCTGCGCCTGCACAGGCCGCCCCCCCAGGCCACGGTGCTGGCCGACCCGGCGCTGGTGCGCCAGTCGCTGGCCAACCTGGTTCACAACGCGCTGCGCTACACGCCGCACGGCGGGGTGCTGGTGGGCGCGCGGCGGCGTGGCCAGCACTGGCGCATCGAGGTGTGGGACACCGGGGTGGGGGTGGCCTTGGAAGAGCAGGGCCAGATCTACCAGGCCTTCTACCGCCCCCACCACGCATGGGAGCTGCACCGCAGCGGGCATGGCCTGGGGCTGGCCGTGGTGGCACGCTGCGTGGCGCTGATGGGCGCCCGCCAGGGCCTCAGGTCCCAGCTAGGAAAGGGGTCGTGCTTCTGGATCGAGCTGCCAGCCACCGAGGCGCCGCCGCTTTCCGCCCAGTTGGCGCCGATGGGCGCGCAAGGGCGCCACGGGCCACTGCAGGGACGCTGCCTGGTGCTGGACGATGACCCGCAGGTACTGGGCGCCTGGTCGGCCCTGCTCGGCACCTGGGAGGTTGAAGTGCGCCTGGCCTCCAACGCGGGCGAGGCCTTCGCCCACATCGAAGCCGGGTTCACGCCACAGGCCATTCTGTGCGACCAGCGGCTGCGCTCGGGGGAAAGCGGCTTCGAGGTGCTGCGAGCCCTGCTGGAGCGCTGCCCGGATGCGCACGGCGCCATGGTCAGCGGCGAGTTCGATGCGCCTGAATTGCAGGAGGCCGACGCGCAAGGCTACCTGGTGCTGCGCAAGCCGGTCGACGCCGACACGCTGCATGCCCTGCTGGCGCAGTGGCTGCGGCAGCAAGGCAACTGATGGCGTGCGGCGCTCAGGCCAGGGCGCGTTGGATGATGATCTTCTGCACGTCGCTCGTGCCTTCGTAGATCTGGCACACGCGCACATCGCGGTAGATGCGCTCGACCGGGAAGTCATTCACCACGCCATAGCCACCCAGGGTCTGGATGGCGGCGCTGCACACCCGCTCGGCCATCTCGCTGGCGAACAGCTTGGCCATGGCGGCCTCCTTGAGGCAGGGGCGACCCGCATCGCGCAGCGCGGCGGCATGCCAGATGAGCTGGCGCGCGGCCTCGATCTGCGTGGCGCATTCGGCCAGGCGAAAACCCACCGCCTGGTGGTTGAAGATGGCCGTGCCAAAGCTCTCGCGCTCCTTGGAATAGGCCAGCGCCGCATCGAAGGCGCTGCGCGCCATGCCCACGCTCTGCGCGGCGATGCCGATGCGCCCGCCTTCGAGCGCCCCGAGGGCGATCTTGTAGCCCTCGCCCTCGGCGCCGATCAAGTTCTCGGCCGGAATGCGGCAGTTGTCGAAGTTGATCTGCGCCGTGTCGCTGCTGTGCTGGCCCAGCTTGTCTTCCAGGCGCGCCACCACGTAGCCGGGGTTGTCGGTAGGCACGAGGAAGGCGCTCATGCCCTTCTTGCCCGCGCCCTTGTCGGTCACGGCGATGACGATGGCCACGTGGCCATTCTTGCCACTGGTGATGAACTGCTTGACGCCGTTGATCACGTAGTCGTCGCCCTGGCGCACGGCGGTGGTGCGCAGCGCGGAGGCGTCGGACCCCACATGCGGCTCGGTCAGGCAGAAGGCACCCAGCATGCGGCCCTGGGCCAGCGGCGTGAGCCAGTCCTTCTTCTGCTGCGCATTGCCATAGCGCATGAGGATGGCGTTGACGGGGCAGTTGGTCACGCTGATGGCAGTGCTGGTGCCACCGTCGCCCGCAGCGATCTCTTCGAGCACCAGGGCCAGGGTCACGTAGTCGAGGTTCGCGCCGCCCAGGTCTTCGGGAACGCAGATGCCATAGGCACCCAGTGCGGCCAGGCCCTGGTGCGCCTCTTTGGGAAAGTGGTGCTCCCTGTCCCAGCGTGCCGCGTGGGGCCACAGCTCGGCCTGTGCAAAATCGCGCACGGCGTCGCGGATCATTTCCTGGTCTTGGGTCAGCAGCATGGGGTCTCCGAAAGCACTTGTTGTTGGAAAGGAAGAAAGGCGGGCACGGCTACCAGTGCGCAGCGCGCCGGCCGTCGTGGTGCAGCAGGCGCCCCTTATCGGCATCGGTCACGCTGGCCAGGGTGGCACGCATGCCGCGCACGCTCTCCTGCACCGTGAGCGGTGCCTCGCCGCCGCCCATCTCGGTCTGCACCCAGCCGGGGTCGATGGTGACTAGGGTGGCGCCCGGGTAGTCGTGCTGGGCCGAGGCCACGGCCATGTTGAGGGCGGCCTTGCTGGTGCGGTAGAGCCAGGATTCGCTGTCGTCCACGCTGCCGATCTGCGACATGGAACTGGACACGAAGGCGAACACGCCCTGCGCGTCGGCCACCATGGGCGCAACCTGGGGAATGGCCTGCATGGCGCCCAGCACGTTGGTGTGCATGACGGCGTCAAAATCCTGCTGCGTGGGCGGCGTGAGCGCGTTGGGCCGGCGGATCACGCCCGCCACGTACAGCGCCAGGTCGATCTTCTCGCCGTCGAGCAGCCAGGACAGGCCGCTCACGCTGGCGGGGTTGGCCACGTCCACGGTGAGCGGTTGGGCCCCCAGTGCCTGCAGGCGCTCACGCCCGGCGTCGTCGCGCGCGGTGGCGATCACGCGGTCGCCGGCCTCCACATACTGGCGCGCCAACTCCAGGCCAATGCCGCGCGATGCGCCGATGATGAGAATGGTTGCCATGGGATGGGAATCCTTGTCAGATGAAAGCGCTGGTCAGTGGATGGCGAACTCGAAATAGCCCGACCAGGCGGGATCGAAGCTCGTGGTGGTTTCCAGCGAGGCGGCCTCATCGCGCAGCAGCAGCGGCGCCAGCGCCTGCTTGGCCAGTTGTTCATCGCCCACGTAGTACACGGCTTTGCGGCGCCCGCTGCGCGTCATGGTGTAGGCCAGGATGCCCAGCTGCGACAGTTCCAGCAGGGTGGCCGCCTGGTCGTGCAGGTCCTGCGCCGCCTGAAGCTCGTCGCGGTCACCGACGGGCATGTCCAGCGTGAGGGCATAGGCCAGGTCGGCGCGCATCGCGACCGGGTTGGCGCTGCGGTTGACCATCACCAGCGCCGTGTCCTGCGGCTCGCCGGCGTCTTCGTCGTGCGACCCGCCAAAGGCCAGGGTCATGCCACCCCAGACATGCTCGCCGCTGGGGAAGTCGCCGGTGCGCCCCAGGGTTTCGCTCCAGTAGCGGTCGAACACGGGGGGCAGCAGGCTGAGCGGGGTCCACTCGGCATCTGGGTCCGCAGACTCCTCCACGAAGTCCACGGCACCGACCTTCACGGCAAAGTCGTACTCGCCCAGCACATGGTCGATCATGATGAAGGCCATGTTGCGCGCATGGTCCTGAAAATCCTGCGGGATCTCGCGGCCGAAGCGGATCTCGAGCGCGGCCTGGCCGTCGTCCTGGCTGCAGACGATCAGCACCTCGGAGGTGGACAGCTCGAAGCCGTCCATGCCGATGGGAAAGTCCGGCTGCTGCGTGCGCTCGCGGAACGCCCGCAGCGTGTGGTGCTGCAGTTTGGGCGCAGCCGCGACCACCTGCATCAGCAGGGGGAAGCAGTCGATGCTGCCGTGGGCAGTGACGATCATGTCCACCACCGCATCCCCGTCGCCACCGGACATCTCCAGCGCCAGGCCTTCCAGGTGCCGCTCCAGCAGCACATTGCCCTCCTCCACACGTTCGCGCAAAGGCATGGCATGCAGGGCAGCCTCGGTGTCGGCGAACTCGCGCCAGAAGGCAGTGATGGCGGCGGTGCTGGATTCCATGGCAGCGTGCTCCGGTGCGGAATATGGTGGTAGTGAAGGCGCTATTGTTGGCCGAATATGCTGGGCCGGAATCAGACCAGTTCCAGCGCCATGGCCGTGGCCTCGCCGCCACCGATGCACAGCGTGGCCAGCCCCTTGGTGAGGCCGCGGGCCTTGAGCGCATGGATCAGCGTGACCATGATGCGCGCGCCGCTGGCACCGATGGGGTGGCCCAGGGCGCAGGCGCCGCCGTTCACGTTGACCTTGTCGTGCGGCAGGTCGAGCTCCTTCATCAGCGCCATGGGCACCACGGCGAAGGCCTCGTTGATCTCCCACAGCTGCACGTCGCCGACGGCCCAGCCGGCCTTGGCCAGCGCCTTCTGCGTGGCGCCCAGGGGGGCGGTGGCGAACCACTCGGGCTCCTGTGCATGCGTGGCATGGCTCACGACGCGGGCGATGGGCTTGCAGCCCAATTTCTTGGCCGTCGACTCGCGCATCATCACCAGCGCGGCGGCGCCGTCGTTGATGCTGGAGCTCGATGCGGCGGTGATGGTGCCGTCCTTCTTGAAGGCGGGCTTCAGGCTGGCGATCTTTTCGAGCTTGACCTTGCCCGGACCTTCGTCGACCGACACCACGGTCTCGCCCGCACGGGTCTTGACAGTGACGGGCACGATCTCGGCGGCGAAGGCGCCCGATTCGGTGGCGGCCTTGGCGCGCTGCACGCTGGCGGTGGCGAATGCGTCCTGCTGCTCGCGCGTGAACTGGTACTTGGCGGCGCAGTCTTCACCAAAGGTGCCCATGGAACGGCCGGCCTCGTAGGCGTCTTCCAGGCCGTCGAGCATCATGTGGTCGAAGATGCGGTCGTGGCCCAGGCGGTAGCCGCCGCGGCCCTTCTGCAGCAGGTAGGGGGCGTTGGTCATGCTCTCCATGCCGCCGGCCACCATGACGTCGTGCGTGCCGGCCAGCAGCATGTCGTGCGCCATCATCGCGGCCTTCATGCCCGAGCCACACATCTTGGACAGGGTGACCGCACCCGCGCCCTTGGGCAGGCCGCCCTTGAAAGCCGCCTGGCGCGCAGGCGCCTGGCCCTGGCCGGCCATAAGGCAGTTGCCGAACAGCACTTCGCCCACGGCGTCGGGCGAGACACCGGCACGCTCCATGGCGGCCTTGATCGCTACGCCACCCAGGTCATGGGCGGACAGGCTGGAAAAATCGCCCTGCAACGAGCCCATGGGGGTGCGTGCGGCGCCGACGATGACAATGGGATCCTGGTTCATGGTGTTGTCTCCTGAAAGGTGGGGGGGATGAATCGCTAGGGTTGCGGTGGGATGCCACGGGCTGCACGGGCAGTCCCGTCAGTCGCGCGGCGCTCCCGTGAAGCGGCGGTCGGTGTCGTAGGGGAACACGTCGTACACATGACCTGCCTGGATGCGCTCCTTGTGCGACTGCCAGAAGGCGGCGTCCAGCAGGTCGCTGTGGTGCTGCATGAACACGGCGCGCACGGCGTCGTTGCCCAGCAGGAAGGGGCCGAAGGTCTCGGGAAACACGTCGCGCGGGCCCACGGCGTACCAGATCTCGCCGCTCATTTCTTCCTCTTCGTTGCGCGGCGTGGGCACACGGCGGAAGTGGCAGTCGGTGAGGTATTCGATCTCGTCGTAGTCGTAGAACACGACCTTGCCGTTGCGCGTGACACCGAAGTTCTTCCACAGCATGTCGCCCGGGAAGATGTTGGCCGCCACCAGGTCCTTGATGGCGTTGCCGTATTCGATGACGCTGTGTTCCATCTGCTGGCGCGCACGGTTGTCCGACAGGCCGGTGTCGAAGGCCTCCTGCAGGTAGATGTTGAGCGGGATCATGCGCCGCTCGATGTACAGGTGCTTGATGATGACCTCGGTCTGGCCATCGCCGTCGCGGTCGCTGATCTCGAGCTGGCTGGGCGCGAACTTCTGGATCTCGGCGATCAGCTCGTCGTCGAAGCGGTCGCGCGGAAAGGCGACCTCGCTGTACTCCAGCGTATCGGCCATGCGCCCCACGCGGTCGTGCTGCTTGACCAAGAGGTACTTGGCCTTGATCTGCTCGCGCGTGGTTTCCTTCTGGTGCGGAAAGAAGTCCTTGATGAGCTTGAACACGAAGGGGAACGACGGCAGGTCGAACACCAGCATGACCATGCCCTTGATGCCGGGCGCGATGCGAAAGCGGTCGCTCGAATGCTTGAGGTGGTAGAGGAAGTCGCGGTAGAACAGCGTCTTGCCCTGTTTGGCCAGGCCCAGGGCGTTGTAGATTTCGGCGCGCGGCTTGCGCGGCATGAGGCTGCGCAGGAACTGCACGTAGGCGCTCGGGATCTCCATGTCCACCATGAAGTAGGCGCGCGCAAAGCTGAACAGCATCTGCAGATCGTCCTCCCCGAACAGGGCCGCGTCGATATACAGGCGGCCCTCGTCGTCGTGCAGGATGGGCAGGGCGAACGGCACCTCCTGGAAGCCGTTGATGATCTTGCCCACTACGTAGGCGCCCTTGTTGCGAAAGAACAGGCTGGCCAGCACCTGGATCTGGAAATTGGCGCGCAGGCGCACCTTGTCCAGGCGGCCCTGCATGGCGCGCAGCACATGGCCGGTGTCACGCGGCAGGTCGGCGAAGCTGC
This sequence comes from Acidovorax sp. A1169, assembly GCF_030704685.1. GTDB lineage: Bacteria > Pseudomonadota > Gammaproteobacteria > Burkholderiales > Burkholderiaceae_C > Acidovorax. The sequence continues at coordinate 5,438 of NZ_JAUZDX010000002.1, read as the reverse complement.
CCTGCAGCTGGAAGTTGTCGATGATGCGGGTGAGCGTGTCGTGCAGGCTCTCGCGCGAGGGGTAGTAGGCGCGGTAGGTGGGCCGTGCGGCCGGCTCTTCGTTCTCGATGTACTCGGTGCTGACCGCAGGCCGCACGAAGATGAAGTCGTTGTGGAAGTGGGTGCGGTGCAGGATCTTGCAGGTCACCGAGTTGAAGAAGGTCTCGGCCAGCTCGGGCTGGTGGTGGTTGACCAACAGGCCAATGTAGTGCAGCTTGACCTGGTGCCAGACGTCCATGGGCTGGGTGCCGGCGTCGTACTCCTTTTCGAGCCGGCGCACGCACTCCTTGACGCGCAGGTCGTAGAACTCGATGCGCTCGCGCTGGGCGCGCTGCTGGCCATGCCAGTCAGCGGTCTCGAAGCGGTGCTTGGCCCGCGCGGACTCGGTGCGGAACAAGCGGTAGTGGCGGTTGAAGCCATCCATCATCGCCTTGGCGATGTCGTACGCCTGGGGCGAGTCGAGTCGTTGCGGGAACATGGGCTGCCTACCGATCCTGCAGGGGGCCTGTGGGCTCAGCCCCTCCGGGTGGCGGCCACGCCGGCGATGGCGGCCCTGTACAGCGAGTCCAGGCCCTCGGTGCCGGCGATGGTCATGTGCAGGTCGTTGATGAGCCCGTCCTTGAGGCCATAGCACCAGCCGTGCAGGGTGACCTTGTCGCCGCGGCCCCAGGCGTCGAGCATCACCGTGGTCTGTGCGATGTTGACCACCTGCTCGATGGCGTTGAGCTCGCACAGCACATCGTGGCGCCATTCGGGCGCGGTGGCGGCAATCAGCTCACGGTGGCGGTCGCGCACGTCCTGCACGTGGCGGATCCAGTTGTCGGCCAGGCCCACACGCGTGCCCTCCAACGCGGCCAGCACGCCGCCGCAACCGTAATGGCCCACGACCATCAGGTGCTCGATGTGCAGCTGGTCCACCGCGTACTGGATGGTGGACAGGCAGTTCAGGTCGGTAGGCACCACCACGTTGGCCACGTTGCGGTGCACGAAGACCTCACCGGGTTCCAGGCCCGTGATCTGGTTGGCCGGCACGCGGCTGTCGGAGCAGCCGATCCACATGTACTTGGGCTTTTGCTGTGCCAGCAGGCCGGTGAAGAAGCCAGGGCGTTCACGCTCCATCTGGGCCGCCCATGCTCGGTTGTGGACAAACAGGTCTTCGATGGATGTGGGCATGTGGTCTCGGCTCTCAAAATAGGTGGAATCGGCCCGCAGTTCAGCAGGTCTCGGCAAACAGCTCCCGGCCAATCAGCATGCGGCGGATTTCGCTCGTACCCGCGCCGATCTCGTACAGCTTGGCATCACGCCACAGGCGCCCCAGGGGGTACTCATTGATGTAGCCGTTGCCGCCAAAGATCTGCACGCCCTCGCCCGCCATCCAGGTGGCCTTCTCGGCACACCAGAGGATGACGCTGGCGCAGTCCTTGCGGACCTGGCGCACATGGTCGGTCCCCAGCATGTCCAGGTTCTTGGCCACGGTGTAGGCAAACGAGCGCCCCGCCTGGAGCACGGTGTACATGTCGGCCACCTTGCCCTGGATGAGCTGGAATTCGCCGATGCTCTGGCCGAACTGCTTGCGGTCGTGAATGTAAGGGATGACGTTGTCCATCACCGATTGCATGATCCCCAGAGGGCCTCCGGTCAATACCGCGCGCTCGTAGTCCAGCCCGCTCATGAGCACCTTGGCGCCCTGGTTCAGGCCGCCCAGGATCTGCGAGGCCGGCACCTCGACGTTGTTGAACACCAGCTCGCCCGTGTGGCTGCCGCGCATGCCCAGCTTGTCGAGCTTTTGCGCCACGCTGAAGCCGGGCATGCCCTTTTCGATCAGGAAGGCGGTGACGCCGCGCGCGCCCAGCTCGGGCTCGGTCTTGGCATAGACCACCAGGGTGTCGGCGTCCGGGCCGTTGGTGATCCACATCTTGCTGCCGTTGAGCAGGTAGTAGCCACCCTTGTCCTCGGCCTTGAGCTTCATGCTGATCACGTCGGAGCCGGCGCCCGGCTCGCTCATGGCCAACGCGCCCACATGCTCGCCGCTGATCAGCTTGGGCAGGTACTTGGCCTTTTGCGCTTCGCTGCCGTTGCGGTTGATCTGGTTCACGCACAGGTTGCTGTGCGCGCCGTAGGACAGGCCCACGGAGGCGCTGGCGCGGGAGATTTCTTCCATGGCCACCATATGGGCCAGGTAGCCCATGGCGGCACCGCCGTACTGCTCGGGCACGGTGATGCCCAGCACCCCGAGCTCGCCCATCTTGCGCCACAGGTCCATTGGGAACTGGTCGTTGTGGTCGATCTCGGCGGCGCGCGGGGCGATCTCGGCCTGCGCGAAATCGCGCACGGCGTCGCGCAGCGCGTCGATGTCTTCGCCCAGCTGGAAGTTCAGGCCTGGCAGGTTGGCGGGGATGCTCATGGTTTGTCTCCTGGTAGGAAGTAAAGATGGTGGTGAGGATTCGATCTCAGTTGTCCATAGCGCTGCGCGTCACCCGCGACGCATGAAACTGGCGCGCGCGAGGCCAGTGCCCCCCGCGCAAGGGCCGCCCCGCCGCGCTGGGGGCGTCCCCCTCCCGACTCGCGCAGCGAGTCGAGAGAGGGGTGAAGGCGCGAAGCGACTCAGGGGGTGCTTCATCTCAGCCGCGGATGTTGTCTCGGCCGGTCACGGCCATCAGCGTGCAGCCCATGGTGGCCACCAGCTTGTCGGCCTGGGCGCCCAGGGCATAGGCGCGCCCTTCGGTCACGGTGATGGTGCGGCCGGGCTTGAGCACCCGGCCTTCCACGCGAAAGCGCTCGCCCTGCGCGGGGGCCAGCAGGTTGATCTTGAATTCGATGGTGAGCACTGACGCATCGTCGCCCATCAACGTGAACCCCGCATAGCCGCAGGCGGAATCGAGCGCTGTGGCGACCATGCCGGCATGCAGGAAACCATGCTGCTGCGTGAGGCTGGCAGCCCAATCGAACTCGATGTCCACCGCACCCGGCTCGATGCGGGCCAGGCGCGCACCCAGCGTCTGCATGGCGCCCTGCAGCGCAAAGCTGTCTCTCACGCGGTCCGCATAGCGCGGGCTTCTCACCTCGAAAGCTGGGCTGATCACGGCAGGTTCCTGGAAGGAAATTGGATTGACGTTTACGTAAACGTCAATTATGGCTCATTTTTGCTGTTCCACCTTGTCGAGCAGTGCCCGGGCCTCCTGCTCATGCTCTTCCACCTCTTCCAGGTTGGCCTGCAGGTCCGCCAACTGCTCCTCCAGCTGCTTGCGGTGCACACCCAGCACTTCGAGGAATTTGCGCAACTGCGCGCCCGTGTCACGCGGGCTGTCGTAGAGGTCGATGATTTCCTTGGCCTCGGTCAGCGAAAGGCCCAGGCGCTTGGCGCGCAAGGTCAGGCGCAGCCGCGTGCGGTCGCGCGCGCTGTAGATGCGGTTGCGGCCAGCCGGGCCGGTGCGCTCGGGCTGCAGCAGGCCCATGTCTTCGTAGAAGCGCATGGCGCGCGTCGTGAGATCGAATTCTTTGGCGAGGTCACTGATGGTGTAGGAGGTGGCCATGGGGCAGTCGGGGGAATGCAGGTTTCGCACTGGCGACAGTCGCTTCGCGAACCGTCTCTACAATGCAGTGAATCTGACGTTTACGTTAACGTCAATGCTAACCCAAGCAGGCACCGCATGAACCCCCTCGAACACCAAATCACCTACCCCATGGGCGACACCCTTCCTGCACCCGGGGTGGCGATGGACGTGGCGCCTGGGGTGCGCTGGATCCGCATGGGCCTGCCGTTCGCGCTGGACCACATCAACCTGTGGCTGCTTCGCGACCGCCAGCGTGTGGGCAACACCCTGGTGGACGGCTGGACGGTGGTGGACTGCTGCATCGACAACCCGCTCACGCGTGCACAGTGGGAGCAGGTGTTTGCCTCCAGCCTGGACGGCCTGCCCATCCTGCGCGTGATCGTGACCCACATGCATCCCGACCACATCGGCCTGGCGCACTGGCTGTGCGCGCGCTGGAATGCACGCCTGTGGATCAGCGCCACCGACTACTACGCTGCCCGCGCAGCGATCGGCAGCCGCGACGGATTCAGTGGCGAGGCCGGGACCGATTTCTACACCTCCCATGGTGCGCGTGACGAGGCGTTCCTCAGCCACGTGCATGGCCGCGGCTCCTACTACCACTCGCTGGTGCCGGACCTGCCCACAACGTACCGGCGCATGATGGACGGCGATGCCATCGAGATCGGCGGGCGCACCTGGAAATGCATCAGCGGCTATGGCCATGCGCCCGAACACATCGCGCTGCACTGCCCCAAGCTGTCGGTCCTGATCAGCGGCGACATGGTACTGCCGCGCATTTCCACCAATGTGAGCGTGCATGCGGCCGAGCCCGAAGCCGATCCACTGCGGCTGTTTCTCAGCTCGATTGCGCGCTACCTGGACCTGCCGGCGGATACGCTGACCCTGCCTTCGCACGGCAAGCCCTTTACCGGCATGCATGTGCGCATCGGGCAGTTGCAAAGCCACCACCAGGAACGCCTGCAAGAAATCGTGGACGCCAGCCGCTTCACACCCCTGTCGGCCTCGGACGTGTTGCCCGTGATGTTCAAGCGCCCGCTCGACCCGCACCAGATGACCTTTGCCCTGGGCGAGGCGCTGGCCCATCTGCACTTGCTGTGGCTCGATGGGCGCTTCGACCGGGTGATGGACGACGAAGGGGTATATCGCTTCGGACCGGCAGAGACCTTTGCCGCTGCGCAGCAGCAAGAGACGGCCAGCGCCGCCGTCGCCTAGAGAGAAAGGAAAGGCGCCACCGGCCGGTCAGGCGTCCTGTTGCCGCTGTTGTTCCTGGATCTCTATGCGCAGGCGCTCTTCCTGCGCGCGCAATTCGGGCGTGAATTCGGCGCCGAAGTCCTCGGCGTCGAAGATCTGCCGGATCTCGACCTCAGACTCCCCGAGCATCGGATTCGGGCAACGCTTGAGCCAATCGATGGCCTCCTGCAGCGAGGCGCACTTCCAGATCCAGAAGCCGGCAATCAGCTCCTTGGTTTCTGCAAAAGGGCCATCGATCACCTGACGTGCCTCGCCTGAGAAGCGCACACGGGCGCCCCTCGAACTGGGGTGCAGCCCGTCACCGTTCAGCATCACGCCCGCCTGGACCAGTTCTTCGTTGAAACGGCCCATCTCGGCCATCAGCTGTTCGCTGGGCATCACGCCGGCTTCGCTGTCGGCATCGGCCTTGATCAGTACCATGAATCGCATCGGGATCTCCTCGTGGGTGGGAAAGTCAGAGCGCACCAGGCTCTGTTTGTCTGCACGACGGATGATGGACTGCCATTTCGACAGCAGGGGTGAAATTTCGTACGGCCATGGCGCCATGGCAGGAACTGTCGGCATTTGCAGCAGCCATGATTTCGAACCCCT
>NZ_JAUZDX010000019.1 GCF_030704685.1 Acidovorax sp. A1169 | reverse complement strand
GTTTGGACCCCGCTCCCCACCCCTGCTGGCTGCGCCGAGAAGCGCAGGGCCTGGGGTGGGTGCGTGTGCCGCAGGACACACGCACTTCGTGATCTGGCTTGCCGCAGCTGTTTGAGCGGAGTTCGCAGAACGCAGCGAGTTCTGCGGCACCACCCCAGGCCCGAGCATCGCAGGTTGCCCCCGTTCGCCGACAGGGCGAACGGGGGACGCAGACTGGGGGTCGCCTTTTCTTGGCCCACCTTCTTTTGGCGACGCAAAAGAAGGTGGGTGCGCCGCCGGGCGCACACCCCGGCCTCCGCCCTCAACCAAGGCACGCAGCAACCATGAACGCACAACTCAGCGTCGGCCGCGTCCTACCCCCAGACTCGCATTCCGCTGCTAGCACCCGAAGCAACAAGCAAGCACATTGGCGCCAGTGCCCGCCGTGGGCACGGCACCCGGAGATGCCATGCGCGCCCCCATAACCACAACACACCACCACAACCCCCACCCACCAGGCCTTCGCCATGGCTGACCCCTCCCAAGCATGGTGGCAACAAATCGCCACCACCATCGCCTCCGAATTCTCCGACGTCCCCGACGCCGGCGAAGCCACCCGCATCGTTGTGCGGCTCATGGTGGCCGGTGTGCTGGGCGGCCTGCTCGGCTGGGAGCGCGAGCACGCGGGCAAGGCAGCCGGCATACGCACCCACATGCTGGTGGCGATGGGCGCGGCGCTTTTCGTGCTGGTCGCACAGCAGGTCGGCATCGGCCCGGCAGACAACAGCCGCGTGATCCAGGGCATCGTCGCCGGCGTCGGCTTTCTCGGCGCCGGCACCATCCTCAAGGGCGATGGCGATGGGGAGTCCCAGGTCCGGGGCCTGACCACCGCCGCCGGCATCTGGCTCACGGCCGCCATCGGCGTGGCCGCGGGCCTGGGGCGCGAGATGACAGCGGTGCTGAGCACCGTGCTGGCCCTGGCCGTGCTCTGGGCCATCCCGATGCTGCACGACGCGACACAGGGCCGTTCGCAGCGCGGTGGCAAAGAAAAGGAAAAGGAAACTACGAAGACTGATTGATCAGCCGGCAGGGCAAGCGTCTAGAGGCATGGGAATGCTGGCAGCCCACTGGCAGCAGGCCTGGGCTACACTTTTTGCAAAGCCCCGCACCGCGTTGGGGACCGCTCCCATTGCCCACGATTGATTGCCGCCATGACGCACTACCCCACCCCGGCTGCCCTTGCAGCCATTGCACCGCCAGGAGCCGCCGGTGGCTGAACCCACCGCCCAGGCCGCCACGCCCACCCAGTCCACCTCCGCCGCACCGCTCTCGGCCAACCTGCGAGGCATCATCGCCATGTGCCTGGCGGTGGGCTGCTTTTCGGTGATGGACGCACTGCTCAAGACCCTGTCGGGCAGCTACCCTGCCATGCAGGTCGCGTCCATGCGCGGGCTTGCTGCATTGCCCCTGGTGACGCTGTACGTGCTGTGGCGCGGCGAGGTGCGCGGCCTGCTCAAGGTGCGCTGGCCGCTGCACCTGCTGCGCGGCGCGATCAACATCACCATGCTGGCGTTGTTCGCCTTCGCATTGCGCGAGCTGGGCCTGGCCGAGGCCTACACGCTGTTCTTCATCGCTCCGCTGCTCATCACGGCCCTGTCCACCGTGGTGCTGGGCGAGAAGGTGCGCGGCGCGCACTGGGTGGCCATCGTGCTTGGCCTGGTGGGCGTGGTGGTGGCCCTGCGCCCGAGCCAGGAGGCCATGTTCTCCGTGGGCGCGCTGGCCGTGCTGGGCGCGGCCACGGGCTACGCCATATCGGCCATCGCCGGGCGCCTGCTCACGCGCACCGATTCGAGCGCCAGTCTGGTGTTCTGGACCACGGCCATGCTGGCCCTGGGCGCCACGGCCCTGGCCGTGCCGCAGTGGAAGGCGGTGGACGCATCGCACTGGCCGCTGGTGGCCGCCATGGGGGTCTCGGGCTTCCTCGGGCAACTGGCGATCACCGAGGCCTTCCGCCACGGACAGGCCTCGGTCGTCGCGCCGTTCGAGTACACCGCCCTGGCCTGGGGCATGGGCCTGGACTGGGTGCTGTGGCAGGCCGTGCCGGGTGCCTACACCCTGATCGGCGGGGCCATCATCATCGGCAGCGGGCTGTACCTGGTGCGCACGGAGCGAAATACGCAGCAGGCGGTACTGCCCCCTTGAGCCCCTGGCCCGCGCCCGCACGGCGCGTGGTCCCACAATGCGCGGGGGCGCGCAGCGCTGTAATGGGCAAATACCAATAGCGGCCATGCCGCACGAGGATTTGCCATGACACAACCCGCGCACACCCAGCAAGCCACCATCCACGGCCATGTGACCTACACCCCTGGCGATGGCGCGCCCATCGTCATCCCCGAAGGCCCGGTGGAATTGATCACCTCGCCCGACAGCACCACGCTGAGCTGGTCGGTGGAAGACGATATCGCGGGCTCTGCCGCCATCCCGAAAGACCAGTACAACCAGTACGTGCGCGACGGCAAGATCCGCCTGACGAAGCACTGACCAGAGCCGCCCCCCGCCCCAGCCCAGACAGCAAGGTGTGGAGCGGGCTTCGATTGTCCTGCGTGCCGAACAGTGTGTCCCGGCCGTGCCGGCTTGTGCGCCTCCTGATGGACCCTATATTCGATCCATCGCATCGGGGACCCCACTTCTCCCCGGGCCAAGGAGCTGCATGACCACCACCCCCACCTTTCCCACCTTCTTCGTCTCGCACGGCGGTGGCCCCTGGCCGTGGGTCGATGGCATGAAGCAGCTGTTCGCCAAGACGGCGCGCGAATTCGCCCAAATGCCGGGCCTGCTGCCCGGCAAGCCCAAGGCCGTGCTGGTCATCACCGGCCACTGGGAGGCGCAGGAGTTCACCGTCTCCACAGCAGAGCACCCGCCCATGGAGTACGACTACTCCGGCTTCCCTGAGCACACCTACCGCATCCAGTACAAGGCACCCGGATCGAAGGCGCTCGCATCTCGCGTCGGCGAGTTGCTGACCGACGCCAGCATCGGCTGGAAGGAAGATGCCCACCGCGGCTTCGACCACGGCACCTTCGTCCCCTTGAGCCTGATGTACCCCGAGGCCGACGTGCCGGTGGTCATGCTGTCGATGAAGTCCAGCTACGACCCGGCGGAGCACATCCGCCTCGGCCAGGCCATCGCACCCTTGCGCGACGAGGGCGTGCTCATCATGGGCAGCGGCCTCACGTACCACAACATGCGCGGCTTCGGCCGGCCGCAGTCCACGCCCGTGGCCGAGGCCTTCGAGGCCTTCCTGAACACCGCCATCACCGCCCCCAGCGCGACCCAGCGCAACGACATGCTGGTGCACTGGCAGGACGCGCCCGGCGCCCGCCTGGCCCACCCGCAGGAGGACCACCTGATCCCCCTGATGGTGGTGGCAGGCGCTGCGGGTGCTGACGTGGGCCACCGGGTCTTCGTCGACCATGCCATGGAGGTCGCCATGGCCTCCTACCAGTTCGGCTGACCGGCCCGCAAACCAGCACCTATGATGGCGGCCCCTATCCGCAGATCCATTGCCCATGCACCGCGAAGAAGACATTCTCCAATTCTGGTTCCAGGAACTCACGCCCCAGCAGCAGTTCGTGAAGGACGAGGGGCTCGACCAGACCATCACCACCCGCTTCGGCGCCACGCTGCAGGCCGCACGCCAATGCGAGCTGGCGCCCTGGCGCGCCACCCCGGAGGGGCGGCTGGCCGAGATCATCGTGCTCGACCAATTCTCGCGCAACATCCACCGCGACACCGCACTGGCGTTTGCGCAGGATGCGCAGGCCCTGACCCTGGCGCAGGAGCTGGTGGCCAGCGGACAGCACAAGGCCCTGCCCGTGGCGCAGCGCGCGTTTGCCTACATGCCCTACATGCACAGCGAGTCACTGGCCATCCACACCCAGGCCATGGAGCTGTTCGACCAGCCGGGGCTGGAAAACAACCTGGCCTTCGAGATCAGGCACCGCGAGATCATCGCGCGCTTTGGCCGCTACCCGCACCGCAATGCGGTGCTGGGGCGTACTTCCACCCCTGAGGAACTGGAGTTCCTCCAGCAGCCCGGCTCGTCGTTCTGACAGGGCCTAGCGGTCAGAGCTGCACGGCGGCGCTGCCCACGCCGTCGAATTCGACTTCCACCTTCTCGCCGCGCAAGGCCGGCAGCAACCCCACCCACGACCCGGTGGTCACCACCGTACCGGCCGCCACGGTCGCACCGTTGCGCGTGGCGTGCTGCAGCCAGGCGGGCAGCAGCCACACCGGGTCTGCCAGCGGGTGGGTGCCCGTGCGCAGCACCGGCTCGCGCGTGCCGATGCGGGCCACGCAGCGCTGGGCCGCCCAGTTGCGCGCGGCATACGGCACCCACTCGCCCAGCACCAGCGCGCCGTGCGACTGAAGGTCGGCCAGGCGCAGCAGGGCCGGTGCGGCGGCGCCCTCGGCCCAACGCGAATCCACGATCTCGATGGACACGGCCATGGCGTCGACGAACATGCCTGCGGTATCGGGCGTGAGCGCTGCCGCCTGAGCGGGCGACACGGCCTGGCCCAGGCGCAGCGCGATCTCCGCCTCGATGCCGATGGTGTGGAACGGCATGTCCGCATACTCCGCCGGGCTGCTGCGCACGCCCGCTGGCGGCAGCGGTGCATGCGTGAGTACCACCTGGCGGTTGGCCCCGCCTGACTTCCAGTGCCGCGCCGGCCCCGGCGGGAACCAGCCCATGGCATGCCCCACCGCTTCCTGCACGGCATAGGCCGCAGGCGCATCGGCAAGCGCCCCGCCCCAGGGCAAGGCGCTGATGGTGTGCCCAGCCTGCCATGCGGCCACCAGGGCCTGGGTCAATCCGGTCGTCGGGTCTTGCTCAGCCATCGTTGTTCAACTTTCTACCTTGACGTTGCCATCCTTCACCACCTTGCCCCACTTGGCGATTTCGGTGGCGATGAAGTCCTTGAATTTGTCGCGCGATCCACCGCCGTCCTCGGCACCGTAGGTGTCCAGGCGCTCCTGCACGTCGGGCATGGCCAGCACGGTGTTCACGTCGCGGTTGATCTTGTCGGCGATACCTGATGGTAGCTTGCCCGGCCCCGCCAGCCCGTACCAGGTGGTGGCCTCGAAGCCGTTGAAGCCCTGCTCCTGCATGGTCGGCACGCCGGGGTGGCCCTTGGCGCGCTTGGTGCGCGTCTGCGCCACGGCAGCCACCTTGCCGCTCTTGACGTGTGGGGTGGCGGCCGTCATCGTCTCGAAGCAGAACTGGATCTGGTTGCCCATCAGGTCGGCCAGCGCAGGCGCGCTGCCCTTGTAGGGCACATGCAGCGCATCCACACCCGCCTGCAGCTTGAACATCTCCAGCGCCAGGTGCTGAGCCGAACCCGGGCCGGCCGAGCCGAAGCTCACCTTGCCGGGGTCGGCCTTGCACAACGCCACGATCTCCTTGACGGTCAGGGCCTTCTGCCCCGGCCCCGCGATCAGCAGGTTGGGCGTGACGCCCACCATCACGATGGGCACGAAGTCGCGCTGCACGTCGTAGCGCAGCTTGGGCTGCAGGCTGGGCGCCAGCGCATGGCTGTTGATGTGCGCCATGAGCAGCGTACTGCCGTCGCTGGGTTGCTGCGACACGTACTCGGCCGCCAGCACGCCCGAGACACCCGCCTTGTTCTCCACGATGACCGACTGCTTCCACATAGTGGACAACTTGGTCGCCACCACGCGCGCCAGCGCATCGGTGCCACCCCCGGGCGGAAAGCCCACGATGATGCGCACCGGGCCGCTCGGCCACTCCTGCGCGAACAGGCGCGGCGCGCCAAGCGTGGCCGCCGCCGCGCCTGCGGTCTGGATCAGGGAACGTCTTTTCATCATCGCTTGTCTCCTTCGTGGCTCTGTGAGCCTGGTTTGAATGAACCCAGCAAGGCGCCGCATCAGGCACGCGCAACGCACCCGGCGGCAGAAAAACACGGTGTCTCCACGGCTCCAGGCCGCGCCGGGCACGGCGAAGGCCAGCGCACGCGCGCTGGCCTGGTGCCCCGATCAGAAAAAGGAGGAACGGGCGGCGTTCACGCCGCCTTTTTCAATGCCGCAGGCGCTGCATGGCTGGCGAAATAGTCCATGCTCGCCTGCACGCCGCTGCCGGCCAGGGCGATGCCCGAGAGCTTCATGCCCATCTCCACGCCCGCGACCATGGCAATGAGCGTGAGGTCGTTGCTGTCGCCCAGGTGGCCCATGCGGAACATGCGGCCTTTGAGCTTGCCCAGGCCCGTGCCCAGCGAGAGGTCGAAGCGCTGGTGGATCAGGCGGCGCAGGGCATCGGCGTCCACGCCCTCGGGCGTGATGACGCCCGTGAGCACCGGCGAGTACACGGCCGGGTCGGCGCACTGGATGGGCAGGCCCCAGGCGTTGACGGCGGCGCGCACGCCCGCACCCCAGCGCTGGTGGCGCGCGAAGACGTTGTCGAGCCCTTCCGCCAGCAGCATGTCCAGCGCTTCGGACAGGCCGTACAGCAGGTTGGTGTTGGGCGTGTAGGGCCAGTAGCCGTCCTTGTTCATCTCCACGATCTCGTCCCAGGCCCAGAAGGCTCGGGGCAGCGTAGCGGTCTTGGAGGCTTCGAGGGCGCGCGGCGACAGGGCGTTGAAGCTGATGCCCGGCGGCAGCATCAAGCCCTTTTGCGACCCGCTGATGGTCACGTCCACGCCCCACTCGTCGTGACGGAAGTCGGCGCTCGCCAGGCCCGAGATGCTGTCCACCATCAGCAATGCCGGGTGGCCTGCCGCGTCGATGGCCTTGCGCACCGAGGCAATGTCGGAGGTCACGCCCGTGGAGGTCTCGTTGTGCACCACGCACACGGCGCGGATTGTGCGTTCGGTGTCCTTGCGCAGGCGGGCCTCGATCAGGTCGGCCTGCACGCCGCGGCGCCAGCCGCCGGCCAGGGGCAGGTGCTCGTCCTTGCCTTCCCAGGTGAGGAACTCGGTGGAGATGCCAAGGCGCGTGGCCATCTTCTGCCACAGCGAGGCGAAGTGCCCGGTCTCAAACATCAGCACATGGTCGCCCGCACTCAGGGTGTTGCACAGGGCCGCCTCCCATGCGCCGGTGCCCGAAGCGGGGTAGATGGCCACCGGGTGGCGGGTCTGGAAGATCTTCTGGATGCCCGAGAGCACCTTCAGGCCAAGGCCCCCGAACTCGGGGCCCCGGTGGTCGATGGTGGGCAGGCTCATCGCCCGCAAAATGCGGTCTGGCACCGGGCTCGGGCCCGGGATCTGCAAAAAGTGGCGGCCGGTGGGATGAAAGTCGAGTTGAAGCATGGAGCATCCTTTCTGCTTTAAGTTTTGCATGCAAAAAACATGAATGCATGCGGGAATAACCGTTATTTCGGCCGTTGATACCGCCATTTTTTGCATGCAAAATTCAACCAAGAAAGCAATCCATGGCTGAAATCATTGAAATCTCCCGCCTCGCACTGCACGACCAGGTCGCTGCGCGGCTGCGCACCATGCTGGTGGAAGGCCATATCGCGCCCGGCGCCAAGCTCAATGAACGCGAGCTGAGCGAGCAACTGCGCGTGTCGCGCACCCCGCTGCGCGAGGCCATCAAACTGCTGGGTGCCGAGGGCCTGGTGGACCTGCTGCCCAACCGGGGCGCGGTGGCCGTCAAGCTCACCGAGGCGGACGTGATGAACACCTTCGAAGTGCTGGCCATGCTCGAAGGCATGTCGGGCGAACTGGCCGCGCAGCGCATCGGCGACGAAGAACTGGCCGAGCTGCGCGCTGTGCACTACGAAATGATGGCCTGCTTCGCGCGGCGCGACCTGTCGGGCTACTACCGCATCAACAACAACATCCACACCGCCATCAACGCGGCGGCGCGCAACCCGGTGCTCACGGCCACCTACAGCTCCATCAACGCCCGCGTGCAATCGCTGCGCTTTCGCACCAACCAGAACGAAGCCAAGTGGAAGCTGGCCGTGGCCGAGCACGAACAGATGATCGAAGCCCTGGCCGCCCATGACGCCGATGCCATGCGCAAGGTGCTGGTGGCGCACGTGCTGCGCAAGCGCGATACGGTGCTGGAGCTGCTGCGCGCTGGCGAGATCTACCCCAAGCCCACGCGAAAAGCCTCTACCTAGGACCCTGCCCCATGCGCATCGAACCCGCCAGCACCCTGCAGCCAGCCGGTACCACCCTGCCCCCCAACGAGACCTGCGAGGCGCTGGCGCGGCGCCTGTCACAAGAGACCGAGGGCGAGGTGCTGTTCGATGCCGGCTCGCGCGGGCGCTATGCGACCGATGCCTCCATCTACCAGATCATGCCGGCCGGCGTGCTGGTGCCGCGCACCGAGCGCGACATCGCCGTGGCCATCGACATTGCGCGCGACCTCAAGGTGCCCGTGCTGGCGCGCGGCGGCGGCACCAGCCAGTGCGGCCAGACCACGGGCGCGGCGCTGGTAATCGACAACACCAAGCACTTCCGCAAGGTGCTGGCACTGGACACAGAGGCCCGCACGGCCACGGTGGAGCCCGGCATCGTGCTCGACCACCTCAACGCGCAGCTCAAGCCGCACGGCCTGTGGTACCCGGTGGACGTATCGACCAGCGCCCAGGCCACGCTGGGCGGCATGGCGGGCAACAACTCCTGCGGCTCGCGTTCCATCGCCTACGGCAACATGGTCCACAACGTGCTGGGCGCGAGCGCCTGGCTGAGCGACGGCGAGCTGGTCGATTTCGGCCCGTTGGCCACGCTGGGCCCGCGCGCCACGGCCATTGCCCAGCATGTGCGCCAGTTGGCCGTGCAGCACCGCAGCGACATCGCCGAGCGCTGGCCCAAGGTGCTGCGCCGCGTGGCGGGCTACAACCTCGACATCTTCGACAACCAGAGCGAGAAGCCCTACACCGCCGACGGCAGCGTGAACCTGTCGCACCTGCTCATCGGCGCCGAGGGCACGCTGGCCTACACGCGCAGCCTCACGCTCAAGCTCAGCGAGCTGCCGCGCGCCAAGGTGCTGGGCATCATCAACTTCCCCACCTTCCATGCAGCGATGGATTCAGCGCAGCACATCGTCAAGCTCGGCCCCACGGCGGTGGAGCTGGTGGACCGCACGATGATCGAGCTGGCGCTGGCCAACCCGGCGTTTCGCCCCACGGTGGAGACGGCGCTCATCGGCAAGCCCGCCGCCATACTGCTGGTGGAGTTCTCGGGCGCCGACAAGGCCGCCCTGCTGCCGCAGCTGCGCCAGCTGGTGGAGCTGATGGGCGACCTGGGTCTGCCCGGCAGCGTGGTCGAGATGCCCGACGAGGCCCCGCAGAAGAACCTGTGGGAGGTGCGCAAGGCGGGCCTGAACATCATGATGAGCCTCAAGGGCGACGGCAAGCCCGTGAGCTTCATCGAGGACTGCGCCGTACCGCTCGAACACCTGGCCGAGTACACCGACGGCCTGACCGAGGTGTTCGCCCGCCACGGCAGCCGGGGCACCTGGTACGCCCACGCCTCGGTGGGCACACTGCATGTGCGCCCCATCCTCGACATGCGAACCGATGGTGCCGCCAAGATGCGCGCCATTGCCGAAGAGGCCAGCGCCCTGGTGCGCAAGTACAAGGGCGCCTTCAGCGGCGAGCACGGCGACGGCCTGTGCCGCGGCGAGTGGATCGAGTGGCAGTTCGGCCCTGCGATCAACGAGGCCTTCCGCGCCATCAAGAACAACCTGGACCCGATCGGCCTGTTCAACCCCGGCAAGATCATCGACCCGCCCAGGATGGACGACGGCGCGCTGTTCCGCTTTGCCCCGCCCACGGCACCAAAACCTTACAAGCGCATCCCGCTCACGCCCGTGCTCGACTGGTCAGCCTGGAACGTGCAGGCCGACCCCGTGACCGAGGTGACCACCGCCCCCGGTACCGGCGGCGACGTGACCGGCGGCTTTGCCAAGGCCGTGGAGATGTGCAACAACAACGGCCACTGCCGCAAGTTCGACGCCGGCACCATGTGCCCCAGCTACCGCGTGACGCGCGACGAGCAGCACCTCACGCGCGGCCGCGCCAACACCCTGCGCCTGGCCGTGTCGGGCCAGCTCGGTCCCGACGCCTTCACCAGCGAAGCCATGCACGACACCATGGACCTGTGCGTGGGCTGCAAGCGCTGCAAGCGCGACTGCCCCACGGGCGTGGACATGGCCAAGATGAAGGTCGAGTTCCTCGATCACTACAAGCGCCGCCACGGCCATACGCTCAAGGACCGGCTGGTGGCCCACCTGCCCGGCTATGCGCGCACCGCCAGCCACTTTGCCTGGCTGCTCAACCTGCGCAACACCGTGCCCGGCGCCGCCTGGCTGGGCGAGAAGCTGCTGGGCTTCTCGGCCAAGCGCTCACTGCCCGCCTGGCGCAGCGACACCTTCTGGCGCAGCCACGACAGGGCGCTGTTCAGCAGCAAAGATGACACCATCGCCGCCGCCCAGGCCGGCCGCAAGACCGCCGTGCTGTTTATCGATACCTTTAATGGCACCTTCGAGGCCGAGAACGCCCTGGCCGCCGCACGCGTGCTGCATGCCGCAGGCTACGTACTTCACACCGTGGAAAAGGCCGGCGGCCACCACTGCTGCGGCCGCACCTACCTGGCCACCGGCATGGTCGATGAAGCCAAGAAAAAGGCAGGCGCACTCATCGACGCCCTGCTGCCCCTGGCCCAGGCCGGCATCGCCATCGTGGGGCTGGAGCCCTCGTGCCTGCTCACCCTGCGCGACGAGGCCCTGGTGATGGGCCTGGGCGAGAAGGCCGTGACGGTCTCCCAGCAGGCCCTGTTTTTCGAAGAGTTCCTGGCCCGCGAAGCCAAGGCCGGGCGCTTTGCGCCATCCCTCAAGCCCGCAGGCAAGCCCATCCTGCTGCACGGTCACTGCCACCAGAAGGCCTTTGGCGCCGTGCCCCCCATCCTGGAGGTGCTGCGCCTGATCCCAGGCGCGGCGCCCGAGCTGATCGAAAGCTCCTGCTGCGGCATGGCCGGCAGCTTTGGGTATGAAGCCTCGCACTACGAGGTATCCATGCAAATGGCCGAGGCGGCGCTGCTGCCCGCGGTGCGCAAGAACCCCGATGCCATCGTGGTGGCGGACGGGACGAGTTGCCGGCACCAGATTGCGGATGGGGCGCAGCGGGAGGCAGTGCATGTGGCGCGGTTGCTGGATGGGTTGAAAGCCTGAGACGGAAAGAGGCATGGACTAGACTTCGGCGGCAAACCCGATACGGGCACTCACACCATGTCTTTGATCGACTCCTTCCTGGCACCCGATATCGCGGCCGACAGCTACGCGCCGTCGCAGGACGCCGTTGCATGCCAGATCTCAGCAGACGGCTTGATCGCCGCTGAGGTCTTTTCGCGCTCCGACGGAACGTTGGGTTTTAGGTTTGTGGCATGGGTCGCCTGGCGTGATGCGGGAGGCAACGCACGCAGCCATGCATGGGAGGCGATTCACCCGAACCATGGCCTTGTGACTGACCGCATCGAAGTGGCCCAAGAAGAAGCGACCCGGTACGCGGCGGCCCGAGGCATGGCGCTCCAGCACACCTGGGATAGGCTTGGGGCGCGCGCAGATTGACCGTCTGCGCTGGAGTCTGGGACCGGCACAACCAACTGTTTTCATACGGCCCGCTCGCCAGGTATTGCGCAGAGCTTGATGCACTCGGATTTACCGAAGGCGACGCAAGCATCTTTGTTCCGCATCAGCACCACTATCGGCAGGAGTTCGATGCAGACGCGAAAGAGATTCTGGAGAATCTGCCTTGGACAAGCTCTCCGCTGCAGCCTGAGGACGAACAATGAAACGGCTTTTCATGGGCTGAGGACCGTGTGCAGCCCTCAGCTGCGCGTCATCGCACGCCTGCGGTGCCCAACGCAGCCGGACTCGCCTTGCGGCGCTGAAGCACCGCAATCAGCACATGCGCTCCCACGGCCAGAGCCATCAGCGCCAGCGCACCCAGCCCCCAGATGACCCAAGCCAGCACCGAGACAGCCCCGGACAGGGCCGGCACCGTCTCCAGCGCCGCCTGAACCACGGGCCCCACGGAGGCAATCATGGCCCCGAACTCCTCGGCCAACTGGGGCGGTATCCAGACCTTGATCCATTCGGGCAGCAGGACTGCATCCATGGCGGCAGTACCACCAGCGAGGGCGCCGGCGCTGCCGACCGCCCAGACCGTCACCGCGTGCACGCCCCAGCAGGCCAGTGACCACAGGGCCAGCAGCATGAACGAGAGAAACCAGCTGATTGCGTAAAACATGGATCGTTGTCTTTCTGAAATATCAAGTGCCAAGTATGGGCATGGTGGAACGGAATAGACACCAGGCCCAGCCGAATCTAGTATTCGGCTTTTCCGAACCGGGGACTGCATGCTGAACTACCGCCACCTGTACTATTTCTGGATGGTTGCCAAGGAAGGCGGCTTCGCCCGCGCCGCCGACCGTCTGGAGATGGCGGTGCAGACCATCAGTGCGCAGGTGCGCGATCTGGAGAAGGCCCTGGGGCACCAGTTGCTCAAGCCATCGGGGCGCGGGGTGGCGCTGACCGAGGCGGGCCAGGCAGCGTATGCGCGGGCCGAAGAGATATTCCAGCTCGGGCAGACCATTCCCGATGAGGTGCGCGAAGCGGCCAGCGCCAAGGTCGCGCGGCTCTCGGTGGGGCTGTCCGACGGCATCTCCAAGCTGGCAGCCCATGCGCTGCTGGAGCCGGTGCTGGCCACCCCGCACCTGCGCCTGGTGTGCCACGAGGGGGAGTTCGACGAGCTGCTGTCCGAGCTGGCACTGCACGAGCTGGACGTGGTGCTGGCCGGGCAGGCTGCGCCGCGCAACCCGAACCAGCGCCTGTCCAGCGAACGGATCGCCCGCTCCACGCTGCAGTGGTACGGGTCAGCCTCGCTGGTCCGAAAGACCGTGCGCGACCGGTTTCCACATTCGCTGCAGGAGCTGCCGGTGCTGTTGCCCACCTTCCATTCACCGCTGCGCTCCACGCTGGACCACTGGTTCCAGGACATCGGCGTGCAGCCCCGGGTGGTGGGCGAGTTTGAAGACAGCGCCCTGCTGGCCGTGTTCGCAGCCCGGGGGCTGGGGGTGTTTCCGGTCAGCCAGCTGGGCGCCCAGGACGTGGGGCTGGTGCGCGGGCTGCGCCTGCTGGGCGACTGCCCCGGCATCAGAGAGGAAGTGCATGCCATCTGGTCGCGCCGCGGGCAGCACCACCCGCTGGTGCGCCAGATGGTGGCCGCTGCACGCGGCGCATAGCTGAGCCGCGGTGGTGCTCCGCAGGTGCGCTGCCTCAGCTGTGCACAGGCAATTTGCCGATGCGCCATTGCGTCAGCGCGGCCCGCATGATCCATGCCTCTTCTGCCGCAACGTGGCGGTCGGCCATGGCGGCGGCGTCGGCAAAGTACAGCACCTTGTGCTGCAGGTCGGTGTCGGTCACTTCCGACATGACGGCGTCCAGGGTGGCCTGGTCGATGCTGCCGGTGAGCAGGCGGCGCTCGTGCGCGGCCATCAGCAGGTCCTCGCACAGGGTGTGTAGCACCTGAGCGAAGCCACCGGGCGCCAAACTGAGTTCGCGCTCGATGTCCTGGCTGTACAGGGCCTCCATCTCCTGGCGGCTCACATGGCCGTCGGATATCAGCAGCAGGGCGACGATACGGGCGGCTGCTTCGGGGCTGTTGTGGGAATAGCTGCGCATGATTCTTCCTTCTCGGGGGCTTGGTATTCGGGATGGTGTGGCCATGCCACAAGGGCTGGTTCAAGGTGACGGTGCGGGACGCATGCCCGGCTGCTTCAGTCGCGGTAGCGGTAACGGCGGCGCGGGTGCTCGCGCTGGGTGGAATGGACCCGGATGGGAACCAGCGCCGGTGCACGCAGCAGTGCGCTGCGCCCTTGCGACCACTGCCAGACCCACTGCAGCACCTTGGCACGCAGCGAGTTCAGCAGGGAATGGACAGACATCAATGGCTTCATGAAGCACCTTGCAGTGGTTGGAACAAGCTTGAATGTGCGGCCACCAGGGTGCTTCAAGAAGCAGGTTTTTCATGATGCCTGGATCGGTTTTACCGAACATGAATCAGAAGCATGCTTACGCCAACCAGCAGGCTTTACAGATACCCCCTGCAGGAAAAAGCTGCTTTTCCCGCCACACTGCGCGGGCTAAGGTGCGTACTCCAACCCAAGGAGAACGCTGATGCAGATACTTTTCAAGTCCCGCCATCCCGATGCTGCGCTGATGGGCGAGGCCGTCGAGCGCCGGGTGCGCTTTGCGCTTCGGCGCCTGAAAGCACTGGTGCCGCGTGCCGATGTTCAACTGGCCGACGTGAACGGCCCCCGGGGAGGGGTGGACAAGCGCTGCCAGATCGAGCTGCGCACGGATGGCGCGGGGTCGGTGGTGGTGTCCTCGGTAGCCAAGGACTGGCGCACTGCCCTGGACGAAGCACTGGCGCGCGCGGCCCGGCACGTGCTGCGCACCGTGCGCCGCGCCACACCAGCGCGCAGACCCCGCAGGAACCTGCCTGCGCTTGAGGCGTAGGGGGTAGGCCACGCCTGCGCGGCGTCAGGCCCTCAGATAGGTCGCGTCAGGTACACCGCCTCACGCCCCACGATGGGTTCGCGCGTGGGCATCATCACCGTGCAGTCGTCGCACAGCGCGCGGATCTCCACGGTGCCGTCGGTGGCGATGAGCTCGTCCTTGGCGAAGGTCTCGAAGCCTTCCAGTGGCCGGGTGAACGCAAAGTCGGGTGTGAGCACCATGCAGGTCTCCAGCAGCTCGAAGCGGCGCTGCGCGCCAGGGGCGGCGCGGTCGGCACGCGGTGCGGTCAGGCCGAAGTGGGCGATGAAATCCTGCGCCACCAAAGTGGCCAGGTCGGCCGCCGATTTCAGAAAGTGCTGGCCGCATTCGACCACCATGGCCACGCCGGCATCGCCCAGGGCCTGGCCGTGGCGGCCGTGCTGGATGAGTGGCGTACCGGAGCCCAGGCCGTTGGGCATGACCATGTGCACGGGGGGCAGGCCGATGGCCAGGGCGGCAGCGGCGTTGCGCTCGTAGGCCGGGTAGACCCAGAAGGGCTGCACGTCCTGGCTGGTGGAGTGAATGTCGAGGATGTGGTCGGCTGCGGCCACCACGGGGCGCAGCTCGCGCGCGCGGCGCAGCTCGGGGCTGTCGCCGCTGCCGTCGAGCTCAGCGGCAGACCAGACGCGGTTGAGGTTGTGCACCAGCTGGCGGCTCTCGAACGGGCGCGACTCGTCGAACGACTCATACGCCGCCACGTTGGCGAAGCTGATGGTCAGCGTGCCGATGAGGGGGCGCACGCCGCTGTCAAGCAGGTGCGTGGCCGCGACCATGCCGCAGATTTCGTTGCCGTGGGTGAGCGCGTTGACCAGCACATGGGGGCCGGGCTTGCCCGATTCGAAGCGGTGCACATAGCCGATGCCGACATTGCCCTGGCGGTAGGCGGACAGGTCTCGGGGCAGCACTTCAAACAAGGGCGGGTTCTGACTCATGGCTGTAATGGAGCGTTTAATTAATAAGACAACACATCATTGTCGACCCAAAGTGCCGCGCTTGCACGCGGTGTACGATGCCCGCCGACTGTTCGTTGCCCTGAAAGCACCATGCCCAGCCTGCCCAGCCTGCGTTTTGTCCCCCTGGCCGATGTGGCCCATCTGCTCCCGGCCGATGCCTGGATCACCAAGCGCCTGCGCGACGATCCCGAAGAACTGGCCGGTGAAACCGCCGCCTGGATCGCGGGCGACGTGCAGTGGCCCGAGCTGCACCTGGACACGCCGCTCGTGGCCGATGGCGGCCTGCACCGGCTGGCACAGGCCCAGCCTGACGCCGCCCCCCTGCCCCGCCGCGCGCCTTACCTGGTCCTCGTCGAAGGCAACCTGCGCATCGACGGCGCGCTGACCGCCAGCGACACCGATGGCACGACGAACCTGGTGGTGCTGGGCGGCCTGCACGTGCAGCACGCGGTGATCGGCGGGCAACTGGTGTACGTGCAGGGCGCGCTCACGGTGGACGAACTGCTCTGGGGCCACTACAACCATGGCGACCTGCGCGTGAACGGTGGCCTCGTCGCGCGCGTGGCGCTGTTCACCGACGAATACCACGTGCAGGTGGCCGGCGGCGAGCAGGTGGAATTTCTGCTCGACGAAGCGCGCGGCGTGCCCAGCCTGGCGGAGTTTTCCGCCGAGGTGGCAGGCCTGGTGTTCGCGCCCGAGTTCTTCGATGGCATCGACGACGGTGCGGACGGCATCGGCGCCCTGCTCGACCGTGACCGCGTGGTGGAGGCCGTGCGCGCCGGCGAGAGCCCCCTGCGTGCCAGCGCCGAGATCACCGCCGACATGCCGCTGGCCAGCGACCTTTTCGCCGACGAAGCCATCAGCGTGGCCAACATCCTGGCGGCGGTGAATTCGCCCATCGTCACGCACAAGGAGAAGAAGGCGCCCGGCTGGTTTGCCCAGACCGATTTCTCGCTATGCCGCCGGCATGTGGATGCCGATGGCGACCAGCGCGACGACAACGTGTTCATCACCGTCTGGAAGACCTGGGACTTCTACCTCTCGGTGGAGCGCGAGCCCCAGCGCACCGGCCTGCTGGCACGCCTGGCGGCTGCCGTGCTGCGCCGGCCCATTGCCTTCACCGAGGTGGCCACGCTGATCTACCGCGGCTACACCGAGGGCACGCCCGACGGCTGGAAGGTGCTGGACGATGAGGCACCGGCCGAAGCGCGCGAAGCCGCTACCAAGGCGTGGCGTGGCGTGCTCGACTATGTGCGCCGTGCCGTGGGCCAGTCGCGTGCCGGCTACCCGCTCTACCACCGGCTGCAGGCCGAACTCTCGCCCCGGCGCATCGAGCAGTTCACCAGCCTGCCGTACTTTACCGAGGAGTACAACGACTGGTGGAACAGCGACAAGAACGGCGAGTGGCATGGCGACGTGTGGGTGGGTGCGCGCCAGCCCTGCCTGCACGAGGGCGAGCCCTATGGCCGCGCGCTCAAGCTCAGCTGGGAGAACGGCGAGCCCCGGCCTGGCGACGATTCGGACGATGCCTACGGCGCCTACCAGCTCGACATCGACGAGGCCCGCGCGGGCCCGCCGGTGGTGGAGTTCAGGTACACCCAGCGGCAAAGCGAAGCCCGGACCACGCTGCCGCGCGGTGCGGTGGACCACATTGCCCGGCTGCTGCGCATCTACACCCAGGTGGAGGCCCAGATCCAGGGCGCGCACGACCAGCAGCAGGCGCACCTGGCAGAACAGCGCCGTATCGAAGCGGCCGTGCACCTGCTGGCCACGCCGCCCCTGGCCGAAGACCTGCCGGACGCAGCCGTGTTCCCGGCCGAGCTGATGCTGTTGTCCGAGCAATGGCAGAGCGGCGGCGAGACCTATGTGGCCGCGATCCGCGCGCACCAGTTCGCGATGACCGCCCGCGACCTGGAGGGTGGCGACAGTGCGCAAGAAGAGGACGAAGACGAGCCAGAAGCCGACCTGCCGGGCGACCCGCGCAAGGCCAGCGCCCCCACGGTGCTGCAACTCGCCCGCCTGGTGAATCGGCATGCCGACGAGGCGCTGGCCGAGCGCTTTCGCCAGCGCTTTGCCTTTGCCCCCGATGCCTATGTGCGCACGGCGGCCAAGGCGGGGCAGTTCATCGGCCCGGTCTTTCTGCTGGCCGATGGCCTCATCCTCGCGCGCATCGGGCCCAGCTACAGTGAATCGGCGCACTGGGTGCAGATCGATGGTGCAGTGCCCACCTCGCTGCCAGCGCTCAAGGGCCTGGGGCGCTCGGGCGATGGCAACTGCTTTGCGCAGAGCGACGGCACGCACATCACCACGCACCGGGGCTTTGGCGGCCCACAGATCGCGCAGTTGCCGCTACCACGCGGCAACGAGGGCATTCCCGAGTCCATGGGCCTGGTGGCAGGCTCGCTGGGCCAGCGCTGCGACGAGATCATTCCTTTCAACGACGGCCAGCGCGTGCTGCTGCGCAACCCCACCGGGGTGTACCTGATCAGCGCGGCCCAAGGCGTGCAGCGCCTGCACCCGCAGGAGTTCGACGAGGGAGAGGAAGGGGAGGACGATGGTGGCCCGTACACCTGGCCCAAGAACCACGAGGACGCGGCCGACGGCGAGCCCCCGGGCAGCCTGCTGGCCATGGACATGCTGCACATGGCCCTGTCGCCCGACGAGCGCTTCATCGCCCTGGGCGACCAGGACAGCGCCCACATCCTGCTCGGCGCGCAGGACGGCCGGCCGCTGCGCACGCTCGACACCCAGTCCTCGTACCCGCACCACGCCCGCTTCTCGCACGACGGCACGCGGCTGTGGTTCAACTCCTGCCACCTGTACAACGGCATCACCATCGCCACGCCCGTGGAGGCGGCGGACGACACCGAGGGCACGGTGGTCGACGCCCAATGGCGCGTGTACGCCTCGGCCACCCTGCCCGGCATGGTGGTCATGGGCGACGCCAGCGGCTACGTGCATGCCATGGACGATGAGGGCCGCACGCTGTGGCGCCACCACGTGGGCAGCAGCATCAGCGCCATCGAGGCTTCGGGGGACGGCAGCACGCTGCTGGTGGGCAGCTACGGCGGCTACCTGGCCGTGCTGCAGCGCACCGAGACGGGACTGGACCCCTACTCCATCGGCACCTCGCCCTATGCGGAGGTGAGCCGCTGGATTTTCTGGAACAACGAGGCCTCACCGCTGCGCTGGTAAGCGGCGAGGCTGCGCACGCACCGATCAGAAATGCGGACCGGGCCCTTCCTGGGCCAGCGCATCCTGCGCATTGCGCAGCGGGCAGACCTTGAGCGACAGGCAGCCGCAGCCGATGCAGCCGTCGAGTTGGTCGCGCAGCGACGTGAGCGTGCGGATGCGCTCGTCGAGGTCCTCGCGCCAGCGCTCCGACAGCCGGCGCCAGTCGGCCACCGTGGGCGTGCGGCCAGCGGGCAGGGCCTGCAGCGCCTCTGCAATGGCCGCCAGCGGCACACCCATGCGCTGGGCCACCTTGATCACCGCCACCCGGCGCAGCACCGAGCGCGGGTAGCGCCGCTGGTTGCCCGCGCTGCGCACGCTGGCGATCAGGCCGCGTGTTTCGTAGAAATGCAGGGCCGACACCGCCAGCCCGCTGCGGCGCGCCACCTCGCCCACCGAAAGATCGGCCGCCAGCTCCGCCATGGAATCGCCGTGGGCGTCGTCGTGCTGCTTCATGACCCGGCTCCCAAAAGTGCCCGTTGACCTCAATTTAACTTGAGGTTGAATACTAACAGCCTCTTCCACGATTTTCAGGACCACACCCATGTTGCAAATCGCTTCGCGCCTGACCCCGGCCCACGCCGCCACGCTCGCCCACATCAACCCCGAAGGCGTGTACGACCCGGCCCCCAACGGCTATACGCATGTGGTGGTCGCGCCCCTGGCGGGCCGCACCGTCTATGCCTCGGGCCAGGGGGGCGAGAACCTGGCGGGCGAGCTGTCGCCCGACTTTGCCGAGCAGCTTGCGCAGGCGCTGGCCAACATGCGCACGGTGCTGGAGGCGGCGGGCGCCAGCGTGCATGACGTGGTGCGGCTCACGCTGCTGGTGGTGGACCACACCGAGGCCCGCCTGGCCCTGTGGACCGAGGCCGCGCGCCGCGTGTGGGGCGATGCACCCACGCCCGGCTGCACACTGATCCCCGTGCCGCGCCTGGCGCTCGACGGCATGTTGGTCGAGGTGGAGGCCACCGCCGTGGTTGCAGCCGCGCAGGCATGACACCACCACGCTGCCCGGCGCCCTGAAAAAAGAGCCCCACCTCGTCATCCCGACCACCCCGGTTGTGGCGTACCATGCTGCGCAGCGGTCCCATCCGGAGACCCACACAGGAGGACCCATGGCCAAAGGTGAACAGCGCAGCAACAAGATGGCGAAAAAGCCCAAGAAGGACACGTCGATTCCCAAGGAATCCCACGGCTCCGACCGCCCCATGCCGCCCGTGACGGCCGTCGTGCCACGCGGCAAGGAAAAGAACAAGTAAGAAGCCGGTACCCGGCCTCCCAGGGCCGGATCGAAAAACAGCCCCCGCTGCGGCATGCAGCGGGGGCTGTTTTTCTGGTTCAGAGGCTGGGAATTTTTTGGCCGTGCCCGAGAGGCGCGCCAAAACGCCTCGGATCTAGGCGCAAAGCACAGCCATAGCTCGGGCTATGGCGAGCATTTGCAACGACGAGCCGGGGTGTTTTAGCGTGCAAGGCGGGCATGGACGAAAGATTCTCAGCCTCTCAGACGATAGGGCCTGGTGAGAGCCGCGCCAGCCAATCCTCCTGCGGCTCGGGCCGGCCGAACAAGTAGCCCTGGTAGAAAATGCCGGGCGCACGCTGGCGCAAAAAGTCGGCCTGGGCACGCGTCTCCACCCCCTCGGCCACCACGCGCAGCCCGAAGTGGCTGGCCACCGACAGAATGCCCTCGACCAGCACCCCGTCGTCGGCATTGGTGGGAGCCTCGTGCACGAAGCTGCGGTCGATCTTGATCTCGCGGATCGGCAGGCGCTTGAGGTAGGCCAGCGACGAATAACCCGTGCCGAAGTCGTCCAGCGAAAACTCCACCCCCAGCGCGCCCAGCTCGCGGATCTTGGCCACGGCATCGTCGAAATCGTCGATCACCAGGCCCTCGGTGACCTCCAGCGTGAGCAGGGACGGGTCGGCCCCCGAGGCGGCCAGCAGCGCGCGCAGCTGCGCGATGAAGCCGGCCTGGCGGAACTGGCGCGCGCTGAGGTTGACCGACAGGCGCAGGCGCCGCTGGCGCATGGCGGGCAAGGCCAGCAGCGCCAGCGAATGCGCGAGCACCCAGGTGCCCAGGCTCACGATCAGGTCGGACTCTTCGGCGATGGGGATGAAGGCGCCGGGCGCCAGCAGCCCATCGCGCGGGTGCTGCCAGCGCACCAGCACCTCAGCCCCCGTGAGCTGGCCCTGCGCGTCCACCTGCGACTGCAAAAACAGCCGTAGCTCGTCGCCCGCAATCGCCTGGCGCAGCGTGCGCTCCACCAGAAAGCGCTGCTCCGCCGCCTCGCCCATGCCCTCCTCGAAGAAGGCCGAGCGCCCGCCCCCCGCCTGCTTGGCCCGGTGCAGCGCGGTGCCCGCGCGGCGCAGCGCCTCCTGCGGCGAGTCGCCCGGGCTCTGAGGGTACAGCGTGATGCCGATGCTGGCGCCGAGCTGCGCCTCGTCGGCATAGCCCTCCAGGCGCATCGGCAGCAGCAGTTGCCCCTGCACCTGCTCGGCAAAGGCCAGCGCGCGGCGGCTGGCCTGCGGCCCCTGGGTCGCCAGGTCGTGCAGCACGATGGCGAACTCATCGCCGGCCACGCGCACCAGCAGGCCCTGCTCGGGCAGCAGCTCCGACAGGCGCAGCGCCACGGCGCACAGCAGGCGGTCGCCCATCTCGCTGCCGCGCGCGTCATTGAAGGTGGTGAAGCGGTCCAGGTCCAGCAGCACCAGCGCGTGCAGGGCCCCCGGTGCGCCGGGGGCACGCCCCGTGCGCCATTGCAGCGTGGCCAGCCGGTCCACCAGCATCCGGCGGTTGGGCAGGCTGGTCAGCGCGTCGAAGTGCGCCAGGCGGTGGATCTCCTCGGCCGCGCGCTTGCGCTCGGTGATGTCCTGCTTGAGCTCCACATAGTGGCTGATGTGCCCGTCGGTCTGGCGGATGGGGGCCACCACCACGGCCTCGATGATCTCCGCGCCGTCCTTGCGCCGGTTGACCTGCTCGCCCGCCCAGTTCTCGCCGCGCGCCAGCGTATCGCGCAGGCCCAGGCGCTGGGCCGCGGCCATGCCGTTGCTCGACACCAGGGCCGAGGGCTGGCCCAGCACCTCATCGCGCGCATAGCCCGTGCGGGCCAGGAAGGCGGCGTTGACGTACTCGATGCGCCCGGTCAGGTCGGTGATGGCAATGCTCTCGGGGCTTTGCTCCACGGCGCGCAGCAACTTGCGCAGCTCGGCCTCGCTGGCGGCCAGGCTCGATGCAGTGTGCTGCGCCTCCTGCACACGGCGCAGGTAGCTGCGCCGCGACAGCAGCGTGGCGGCGGCCGTCACGGCCAGCACGCCGGTGAGGTAGGCCAGGTAGGCCAGGCGGTTGCCATAGCGTGCGTCCGGCAGCCAGCCGCGCAGGTCGGCCCAGAGGAAGAACAGCAGCAGCACGCCCGTGCAGCCGGTGAGCCACAGCGTGGCCCGTGCGCCCAGGATCCAGCCCGCAAACACGATCAGCACCGGGAAATTGAGCAGGTTGGGCCCGCGCAGGCCGCCATTGGTGGCCGCCACCAGCGCCACCACGCCCCACACCCCCCAGACCAGCACCAGTGCCGCCTGGTGCCAGCGCCCCATGCGGCCCAGCACCACTGCCAGGGCGCCCATGCCGCCCGCACCCAGGTTGAGCAGCACATGCGTCCAGGACAGCGGGCTGTCCAGCAGCAGCAGCGCAGCGATCAGGCTACCGGTGACCGCGACCACCCACGAGCCCGCCCGCACCAACTGCTGCGTGGTGGCGTCGTCTCGCTCAGAGGGCAGCAGGTGGGCAACAGCGCGCATGGTGTAAGCGGTGGCAACCGGTGGTAACCATGGTAACGCGATACACCGCGCCTATCGAGCCCTCAATTGCCACCGGCCGGGCAGCCAGTTCAGCCGCTCGTCAATCGGCGGGCGTTGACGGTCCGGCGTCGTCGTCGCCGCTGTCGCCAGGTGCCGGCTCGCGCACGCCCGAGCCTTTGCCCTTGGACTTGGCGCGCGCGTCCTTCTTGGCCTGGCGCTTGGCGTCCTCGGCCAGGCCCACGGCGCGCCAGGCCTCGAACTCGTCAGGAGTCTCCAGCGTGATGCGGCCCAAAATGGCCGTGCGAAAGTCGGTCATCACGATCTCGGCCGTCTTTTGCAGGTTCACACGGCCACCGCCCAGCATGGCGCCGCGCTTGCGACCAATGGCTTCGAGCAGTTCCTCGTCGTGCATGGTGGCCATGGCGCCCGCGGGCAGGCCCAGCTTGTAGCGCGCCTCCAGCAGCGGCGCGTAGTGCTGTTGCAGGCGGCGCAGCAGCTCCAGCGCCACCAGTTCCTCGTCGTAGGCATTGCGGCCCACGGCGCCGCTGGCGGCCAGGTTGTAGCCGCTTTCGGGCACGATGATGCGCGGCCACAGCATGCCGGGCGTGTCCCACAGGTAGAAGTCGTCGGCCAGCGTGATGCGCTGCTCGATCTTGGTGATACCGGCCTCGTCGCCGGTCTTGGCCTGGCGCTTGTTGGTCAGGGTGTTGATCAGCGTGGACTTGCCCACGTTGGGCACCCCGCAGATCAGCACCCGCATGGGCTTGGCCATGCCTCCCCGGTTGGGCGCCAGGCGGTGGCAGCCGTCGATGAGCTTGCGCGCGGGCGCCGCCTCCGAGGCATCGAGCGCCACGGCACCCGTGCTGAGCTGGGCGTTGTACCAGTCGAGCCAAAGCGCCGTGCGCGCGGGGTCGGCCACGTCCTGCTTGTTGAGCACCTTGAGCGTGGGCTTGTGCCCCGTGAGCTCGACCAGCAGCGGATTGGCGCTGGAGCCGGGCAGGCGCGCGTCCAGCACCTCGATCACCACGTCGATGTCCTTGACGCGTTCGGTGATGGCTTTCTTGGTCAGGTGCATGTGACCGGGGAACCACTGAATGGCCATGCGGGGGGTACTTTCTTGAGCGTGCGGAGCGGGAATCAGGGTGGCAAGGATAATCGCGGTTGGCCCCAACGCTTTCCGCGCGGTTTTTCGGGGTCCGCATTTGCCCTCATTTCCATGCCAACCAACAACAACCCACGCACCTCCACCCAGGCCAAAACCGACAAGGAGATGCTGTTCAAGGGCGTAACCTGCGCCCTCATCGGCCTGGTGATCCTGCTGGCGCCCTACGTGGCGCGCTCGGGCAGCGTGCGCGACCTGATGGCCCAGGCCACGCTGGTGGGCTGGTTCGCGCTGGTGCTGGGCGGCGGCTTCATCGTGAACTACCTGCTGCGCAGGGCCAAGCGCAAGCCGTGAGCGGCACCACCGCCACTAGCAGCGCATCCGCCCGAGCGACCGACGCTGCGTCAGCCCAGGCGATGTTCGCACAGTTGCAGCAGCAGGCTGGGGCGGCGGGCATCACCTTGCGCGCGCCACCGCCCGAGCCTACGAGCTGCTGTGGGCGAGGGTGCAATGGCTGTGTGTGGGAGGGGTTTCTGGATGCGGCCGATTACTGGCGCGAGGAGGCGCTGCTGCAGTTGGGTTGACGCAGCGCTGCTACCGGCTCCCGCCCTGAAATTCAAAGCATGCCGCTACCACGGAGACCAAGCCGCTCAGCCCAACCCCTCCACCGCCATATATTGCTCCAGCCATGGCTCGAACGGTAGCGTATCGGCGGCTTCAATGGCCTTTTGCGCGGCGATGGACTCGTCGGCCAACGCCAGGTAGCGCGCCTGCTGCGCATCGCTCCAGGGCAGGGCCATCAGCGTGTTCTGCGCCTTGGCAGATTGCTGGAAGGCGAAGCGCTCGAAATTGCTCTCGTGGTCCTGCACGATGCTGGCCAACACGCGGGCCGAGGGGGTGCGGTCCGGCGCCTCCATCAGCGCGCGGGCGTCGCGCAGGGCATCGCTGTAGTCCGTGGTGCCGTGCGTAGCATCGAGCGCGGCGGCCAGGGGCTCGCACTCGGCCAGCACCTCGGCGCCCCAGGTGGTCAGCGGCACGGCCTGGCCGGCGCGGTGCAGCAGCAGGCCCGGCTCGCGGCCGCGCTCGGCCGTGAGGTGCTGGTTCTGCTGGAGCTCGGCGATCTCCTCTGGCGTATCGGGCGGGCTGTCGGACAGCAGGCAGTGCAGCAAAAACACGTCCAGCAGGCGCATGGTCGATGCCGTGATGCCCACGGAAACGAAGGGGTCCAGGTCCATCAGACGAACTTCGACGTATTCCACCCCGCGCTCGCGCAGGGCATGCAGCGGGCGCTCACCCGTGCGCACGGTGCGCTTGGGTCGGATGGTGCCGTAGAACTCGTTCTCGATCTGCAGCAGGCTGGTACCGAGCTGGTTGTAGTCGCCGCCGGGGTTGCGCACGCCCACCGTCTCGTAGGCGGGGTAGGGCTTGGTCAGCGCCTCGTGCAGCGAATTGGCGTAACCCGCAAGGCCGTTGTAGCTCACGGCCAGCGTGGCCTGGGCATCGCTCTGGTAGCCCAGGCGCCCCATGCGCAGCGAGGTGGCATGCGGCAGGTACATGGCCTGCGCCTTGTCGCCCAGCGGCAGCAGCCGGTGGTCGCGCCCCTGCACGAAGCACGGGCACAGCGCGGGCGATGCGCCGAACAGGTACAGCAGCACAAAGGCATGGCGGCGGAAATTGCGGATCAGCGCGAAGTAGTCATCGCTGCCCACGCCGGGCAGCGACCAGTTGTAGTGGATACCCGAGATGGTCTGCATGCGCCTGCCATAGCGGTGGCCCAGGCCCATGCGGTAGACGCTCTTGGCCCGGCCCACGTTGGAGCTGCCGTAGCGGCCGATGGGAATCGTCTCGTCCGTGGGCAGGCCGCAGGGCATGCTCGACGCCCACAGCAGCTCGCCGCCCTGCGCCTGCAGCGCGCGGTGCACGAACTGGTGCACCTCGGCCAGCTCGGTCAGGCACTCGTCCACACCCTTGCGCGCACCGGTGATCAGCTCCAGCTGCGATTCGCTGTAGTCGGTGGTGATCAGCGGGTGCGTGAGTGCCGAACCCAGCGCCGCCGGGTGCGGCGTGAGCGCCAGCCCCCCGGTAGGCAGCACGCGCAATCCCTCTTTTTCGATGCCGCGGCGTATCCCCGCCAGGGCGTCGGCGGGGTAGGCGGTCAGTCGTTCCTGCAAAGTTCTCATATCTTTATTACCGATCTCGTGTCGGCCCGGAACTTAGCACGGCGCACGGTTGTGCGTGTGGACTTGGCTTAAACCCTGGCCGCCAAGGCCTTGCTCACCTCATTGGTTCCCTGCGCTGCGCCGCTTTGTGGTACTTGCTCGCCAGCGCGCTCGGTCACTTCCGACAGGCGTGCAGCCAGTTGCTCTGGGGTGTCGGCACCAATGCCCAGGTGAATACCCTGAGTCAGCGTGATGTGCGCCGCCTCGAAGGTGCCGGCGCCCGCGCACAGGATGGTGCGCGTGGGTGCGCTTTCATGGGCCAGCACCAGCATGGCGGGCACCACGGCCTCGGGCTTGAGCGCGTCGAGCACCTCCTGCGGCATCAGGCCCTCGGTCATGCGCGTGGCGGCCGTGGGCGCCAGGGCGTTGACGTGAATGTGGTACTTGGCGCCCTCGATGGCCAGGGTCTGCATCAGCCCGACCTGCGCAAGCTTGGCGGCGCCGTAGTTGGACTGGCCAAAGTTGCCGTACAGGCCGGTGGAGGAGGTCGTCATCACGATGCGCCCGTACTGCTGGGCCACCATGTGCGGCCACACCGCCTTGCAGCAATGCGCCGCGCCCATGAGATGCACGTCCACCACCAGGCGAAAGTCGTCCATCTCCATCTTGGAAAACGACTTGTCGCGCAGGATGCCGGCGTTGTTCACCAGAATGTCCACCCGGCCCCAGGCATCGATGGCCTGCTGCACCATGGCCTGCACGGCAACGTAGTCGGTGACCGAGCCGCCATTGGCAATCGCCTCGCCGCCAGCGGCAATGATCTCGTCGACCACGGCCTGCGCCGCGCCGACCGAGCCGCCCTTGCCATCCAGCGCCCCGCCCAGGTCATTGACCAGCACCTTGGCGCCGCGCGCCGCCAGTGCCAGTGCATGCTGGCGGCCCAGGCCGCCACCGGCGCCCGTGACGATGGCCACACGGCCCTTGAAATCGATACCCATGGTCAATGTTCTCCTGTGGTGGTTTTGAAAAGGCGGTTGGAACCGCAGCGACTTTAAGCCACATCGCGAACCCACGCGGTACCGCGCGCGACTGGCAGTGCACGGCACTCCCGGTGCAGGCAAAATCGCGGCTGGCGCCCCCCGCAACCCGCACGGACGCCGGGCACTTGCGCCCCCCTCTTTCCCCTATCGAAGGATTTCCCCATGAAAGCAATCTGGAACGGCGTGGTCATTGCCGAAAGCAACGACACCGTGGTGGTCGAAGGCAACCACTACTTCCCCGACGCATCGCTCAAGCGCGAGTACGTCACCTTCAGCAACCACAAGACCACCTGCGCTTGGAAGGGCCAGGCGAGCTACCTCTCGCTGCTGGTCAACGGCGAAATGAACACCGACGCCGCCTGGTTCTACGCCGATCCCAAGCCCCAGGCCGACGAGATCCGCGGCCGTGTCGCCTTCTGGAAGGGCGTGAAGATCGAGGCCTGACGCAGGCGGCAGTTATCCCTGCCCGCACTGGACAATCATGTGGATAAGTTTTGGCAAGCCCTGTATGGGGCGGCCAAGTCCTTGATTCATAAAGAAAACTGCTGCGCCGCTCATTTTTTGGGCAGCCCTGCCTGGTGGCTATCGCAGGGTTATCCCTGGTGGCACTGGACAATCGTGTGGATAACCCAGGACAAGCCCTGTATGGCCGATGCAAGTGCTTGATTCGCAAGGAAAACCCACCCGCCGCCCATTTTTTGGGCAGCGACCGGCAGGCCAAAACCCGCGGTTATCCCTGCCTGCGCTGGACAATCATGTGGATAAGTTTGGGCAAGCCCTGTATGGGCGATCCAAGCCATTGATTCACAAGGGAAATGCATGCGCCGCCCGTTTTTTAAGCACAAGGTGTCCGGTTATCCCTGCCGGCACTGGACAATCATGGGGATAACTTTGCACAAGCCCTGTATGGCCGCGCCAAGTGCTTGATTTGCAAGGGATATCACTGCACTGATGAAAATTAAGGCACCTTGGCAAAGACCCTGCCAAATGCCCTTTGCTTTCAATTTGATAGCATCGCGCCCCGTACTTTGTCCACACCCATGACCTCTCCCGCCCTCCCCTGCAGCCCCGCTTCCGAACGCAACCAGGCGCCCATCCTGGCCTTGCTGCGCGGCCTGGTTCCCGACACCGGTACGGCACTGGAGATCGCCAGCGGCACGGGCCAGCATCTGGCCTTCTTCGGCGCCGCCCTGCCCGGCTGGACCTGGCAGCCCACGGACCTGAACGACGAGCTGTTCTTCGCCATCGCCGGCTGGGCCCTGCAGGCCGGCGCCACCAACGTGCGGCCCGCTGTGCGCCTGGACGTGCGCTCTGCCACCTGGCCCGATGGCGCGGCCCCGTTTGCCCAGCCCTTCGACCTGATTTATTGCGCCAACATGCTGCACATCGCCCCCTGGGCCTGCTGCGCCGGATTGATGCAGGGTGCCGCGCGCCACCTGGCGCCGGGCGGCCGGCTGGTCACCTACGGGCCGTACATCGAAGACGGCGTGCCCACCTCGCCCGGCAACCAGGGCTTCGACGCCACCCTGCGCGCGCAGGATCCAGACTGGGGCATCCGCAACCGCGCCGATGTGGAGCGCGAGGCCGCGGCTGCCGGCCTGCACCTGACCGAGCGCCACGCCCTGCCCGCCAACAACCTCTTGCTGGTGTGGCAACGCACGCCCGCCAGCGCCTGACCTGCACGCAACGCAATGACGAACCCCGCCATCCCCTTCTTCACCGCCCGCATCGAGCCCGACGGCAGCCAGTGCGATGCCTGGCCCGAGCAGCCCCTGCTCGTCTCCATCGAGCAGGGCGGCATCGACTGGCCCAGCTCCTGCCGCAATGGCACCTGCCGCACGTGCATCGGGCAGCTGGTCGAGGGACGTGTGCGCTACGACATCGAGTGGCCCGGACTGTCGCCCGAGGAAAAGGCCGAGGGCTGCGTACTGCCCTGTGTGGCCTACCCTGAGTCAGACGTGGTGATCCAGGGCAGCATGATCTGACAGAGCGCAAGCGCAACTGCAGGCACCAAGCGCCCGGGTGCACTAAAATCATGGCCTTCTGGGGCAATATGCCCCTTTGACGTGCGGCAGCGCCGCATCGCATGTTCTTTGGGCGGTTTCTTGGGGGCAGATGCAGCGTTATCGTCGTTGCCGCCTCCGGCCACGGGAACCTGCGCTGCAGCCCTCCTGCCAGCGGTCCCCACAGAAAGTCCACACCTTCCATGAACTCTCCCCTCACCCCCGTGCCGATCTCGCCCGTCGAGGACATCGTGGCCGAGATGCGCGCCGGCCGCATCGTCATCCTGGTGGATGAAGAAGACCGTGAAAACGAAGGCGACCTGGTGCTGGCCGCCGACCACGTGACGCCCGAGGCCATCAACTTCATGGCCCGCTTCGGCCGCGGCCTGATCTGCCTGACGCTGAGCCGCGAGCGCTGCGAGCGCCTGCGCCTGCCGCCCATGGTCACGCGCAACGGCACCAAGCACGCCACGGCGTTCACCGTTTCCATCGAAGCCGCCGAGGGCGTGACCACTGGCATCTCCGCCGCCGACCGCTCGCGCACCGTGCAGGCCGCCGTGGCACCCAATGCTCGCGCCGAAGACCTGGTGCAACCCGGCCACATCTTCCCGCTGCAGGCGGTGGACGGCGGCGTGCTGATGCGCGCTGGCCATACCGAAGCCGGCTGCGACCTGGCCGTGATGGCCGGCTGCAGCCCCGCCTCGGTGATCTGCGAGATCATGAAGGACGACGGCACCATGGCCCGCCTGCCCGACCTGCAGCTCTTCGCGGCCGAACACGGCCTGAAGATTGGCACCATCGCCGACCTCATCGAGTACCGCAGCCGCAACGAATCGCTGGTAGAAAAGGTCGGCACGCGCCAGCTGCAGACCGCCGCTGGCGAGTTCACCGTGCACGCCTTTCGCGACAAGCCAAGCCAGTCCGTACACCTGGCACTGGTCAAAGGGCAGTGGGGTGCCGACGATGTCGTGCCCGTGCGCGTGCACGAGCCCCTGTCGGTGTTCGATGCGCTCGAAATCAACCGCTCCATGCACTCCTGGGGGCTCGATTCGAGCCTGCAGTACCTGGCAGCCCAGGGCAAGGGCGTGGCCGTGCTGCTCAATTGCGGCGAGACAGCCGAGCAACTGCTCGAACAGTTCGAAGGCACGGCGCGCGCCGCCCAGGCCCCCGAGCGCGGTCGCATGGACCTGCGCACCTACGGTGTGGGCGCGCAGATCCTGCGCGAGTGCGGCGTGCACAAGATGCAACTCATGGGCCAGCCCCGCCGCATGCCCAGCATGGCCGGCTACGGCCTCGAAATCACCGGCTTCATCCCCAAAGAGTAAAAGAACAGGATCACCACTATGTTTGGCGCAGAAAAAGGAACAGCGGACAAGCTGGACGGCAAGAAGCTGCACATCGGCATCGTGCAGGCCCGTTTCAACGAGGGCATCACCAACGCCCTGGCAGCGGCATGCCGTGCCGAACTGCTGGCCCTGGGCGTGCAGGAAAAGCACATCACGCACGTGCTGGTGCCCGGCGCACTCGAAGTGCCCGTGGCCCTGCAGGCCCTGTGCGAGGCCGACGAGTACGATGCGCTGATCGCCCTCGGGTGCATCATCCGCGGCGAAACCTACCACTTCGAACTGGTGGCCAACGAATCGGGCGCGGGCGTCACGCGCCTGTCGCTCGACTACCAGATCCCGATTGCCAACGCCATCATCACCACCGAAAACCTCGAGCAGGCCATTGCGCGCCAGACCGAGAAAGGCACGGACGCCGCCCGCGTCGCCGTGGAGATGGCCAACCTGCTGGAAGACCTGTCATGAGCGATAACAACAACCACAACAGCGACGACGCCACTACCGTCGGCAACAGCCATCCCTCGACGCGCCCGCCCAAGCAGGCACGCACCGGCCTCAAGAGCACCGGCGTGCGCAAGGCGGCCTCCAAGTCCAACCGCAGCCGCGCACGCGAGTTCGCGCTGCAGGCGCTGTACCAGCACCTGGTGGGCGGCAATGCGCCAGAGGCCATCGACGCCTTCACGCGCGACCTGGCCGGCTTTCACAAGGCCGACTCGGTGCACTACGACGCGCTGCTGCACGGCAGCATCAAGCTGGCAGCCGAGATGGACGCGCTGATCACCCCGCTGCTGGACCGCAAGATGGCCGAGATCTCGCCCATCGAGCACGCCGTGATGTGGATCGGCGTGTACGAGTTCCAGCACTGCCTGGATGTGCCGTGGCGCGTGGTGCTCAACGAGTGCATCGAGCTGGCCAAGGAGTTCGGCGGCACCGACGGCCACAAGTACGTGAACGCCGTGCTCAATGGCCTGGCCCCGCAACTGCGCGCGGCAGAAGTCGCGGCCGACAAGGCCTCGGGCGCCACCACGGCGCCTGCCGCAGCATCGGAACCTGAAGAAGCCGCCGCTGCAGCCGACGACAGCGAAGAGGGCTGACAGCCCCTGCCCCGGGCCGCCGCCATGGTGCGCAGCCCGCGGCCCCCACCCTTCTCCCCCGCGCCAGCCACCCCCTGCCCCGCCGGCAGGACCAGGACCCATGCCCATGAAGTTCTCCTCCCGCGCCGAGCGCATTGAACCGTTTTACGTGATGGAAGTGGCCAAGGCTGCGCAGGCCATGGCACGCGAAGTGGCCGGCACCCGCGAGCCGATGATCTTTCTGAACATCGGCGAGCCCGACTTCACCGCCCCGCCCCTGGTGCAGGAGGCCGCCGCCCGCGCCGTGCGCGACGGCGCCACCCAGTACACCAACGCCCTGGGCCTGGAGCCCCTGCGCGAGCGCATCAGCGCCTGGTACCAGCAGCGCTTTGGCGTCAACGTGCCGGCCCGCCGCATCGTGGTCACGGCCGGCGCATCGGCCGCGCTGCAGCTGGCGTGCCTGGCGCTCATCGAGTCGGGCGACGAGATCCTCATGCCCGACCCGAGCTACCCCTGCAACCGCCACTTCGTGAGCGCGGCAGACGGCAAGGCCGTGCTCGTGCCCACCACCGCGGCCGAGCGCTACCAGCTCAGCGCCGAGAAGGTGCGCGCCGCCTGGACCGACAAGACCCGCGGCGTGCTGCTGGCGTCGCCGTCCAACCCCACGGGCACCTCGATCGCGCCCGATGAGCTGCGCCGCATCCACGAGGTCGTGCGCGCGCACGACGGCATCACGCTGATCGACGAGATCTACCTGGGCCTGTCGTACGAAGAAGAGTTCAGCCACACGGCGCTGGCCATCGACGAGAACATCGTCAGCATCAACAGCTTCAGCAAGTACTTCAACATGACCGGCTGGCGCCTGGGCTGGATGGTGGTGCCCGAGGCCATGGTGCCCGTGGTCGAGCGCCTGGCGCAGAATTTGTTCATCTGCGCGAGCACGGTCTCGCAGCATGCGGCGCTGGCCTGCTTCGAGGCCGAGAGCATTGCCGAATACGAGCGGCGGCGGGCGGAGTTCAAGGCGCGGCGCGATTTCTTCATTCCCGCTCTGCAATCGATGGGACTGTCGGTGCCTGTGATGCCGGATGGTGCTTTTTATGCGTGGGCGGATTGCTCCGAGGCTGCTTCTCGTCTTGGGGTCAGCGGTAGCTGGGATTTTGCGTTTGAGGTGATGAAGCGGGCGCATGTGGCGGTGACGCCTGGGCGTGACTTCGGGACTGCGGAGACGGAGCGGTTTGTGCGGTTCTCTACTGCGAATTCGATGGCGCAGTTGGAGGAGTCTGTTGCTCGGTTGCGTCGTCTGCTGGGGTGATCTGCTTAGTGGTTGCTTCTGTTCTTTTGTTGAAGGCGGAGGCCGGGTCTCGGCCCGGCGGCCGAGGTACTTGTTCTTTGCTTCGCCAAAGAAAAGTACCCAAAAGAAAGGCGACCCCGCTGCCCGTGTCCCCCTCGCCCGAGGGGCGAGGGGGCAGCCAGCGATGCTCGGGCCTGGGGTGCACCGCGGAACTCGCTGCGTTCCCCCTGCGGGCGAACTCCGCTCGAACAACCGCGGTGAGTCAGTTCACGAGGCGCGTGTCCTTCGGCACGCGCTCACCCCAGGCCCTGCGCTTCTCGGCACGGTCAGAAGGGGGTGGGAACGGGCTCCATACGGGCCATTGCTTCGCTCGGCCCGGTGTGCCGTCGCTGCGCTCGGCCTGGGCAGAGCTATCGCGCCCAAGCCGTCGGCAGCGCGCACCGCGCGCGTCCCCGACCCCAGGCGCAGCTGCGCAGCAGCAGCCGTCTTTGACCCCGCTCCCCACCCCTGCTGGCTGCGCCGAGAAGCGCAGGGGCTGGGGTGGGTGCGTGTGCCGCAGGACACACGCACTTCGTGATCTGGCTTGCCGCAGCTGTTTGAACGGAGTTTGGCCACAGGCCAAACGCAGTGAGTTCTGCGGCACCACCCCAGGCCCGAGCATCGCAGGTTGCCCCCGTTCGCCCGACAGGGCGTACGGGGGACGCAGACTGGGGGACGCCTTCTCTTTGGTGACTTTCTCTTGGCGACGCAAGAGAAAGTTACTGCGCCGCCGGGCGCACACCCCGGCCTCCGCCCTCAACACAAGCACGCAGCAACCACAAACCAAGAGGCAAGCACATGCCCTTTGAATTCCCCATCCGAATTTATTGGGAGGACACCGACGCGGGCGGAATAGTCTTCTACGCCAACTACCTCAAGTTCTTCGAACGCGCCCGCACCGAATGGCTGCGCTCCCTGGGCATAGGCCAACAACGCCTGAGGGAACAAACCGGCGGCATGTTTGTCGTAACCCACAGCCAGGTACGTTACTTGCGCCCCGCCAGGCTCGACGATGAACTCATTGTTACCGCCCAGCTGCAAGAGGCCGGCCGCGCATCGTTGACAATACTGCAGCAAGCGCTCCTGAAACCAGAGCACGACATGACCGAAAATCCGCCCGCACTGCTCAGCGAAGGCACCATCCGCATCGGCTGGGTGGACGCCGCCACCCTGCGGCCCGCGAGAATACCGAGCACCCTTCTGGAACAACTCTCAACAACACCATGAATTCCCAAAACATGTCCATCCTCAGCCTGGTGCTGCAGGCCAGCTGGGTGGTGCAACTCGTCATGCTGCTGCTGCTGGTCGTCTCCGTCGCCAGCTGGGCCGCCATCTTCCGCAAGCTGTTCGCACTCAAGCGCATCAAGTCGCTCAACGACGATTTCGAGCGCGACTTCTGGTCCGGCACCAGCCTGAACGACCTGTTCGCCAGCGCCGCCCAGAACGCCAAGAACGCCGGACCCATGGAACGCATCTTCGCCAGCGGCATGCGCGAATACCAGAAACTGCGCGAGCGCCGCATCACCGATGCCGGCACCCTGATGGACGGCGCACGCCGCGCCATGCGCGCCAGCTTCCAGCGCGAGATGGACGTGGTCGAATCAAGCCTGTCGTTCCTGGCCACCGTGGGTTCCGTCTCGCCCTACGTGGGCCTGTTTGGCACGGTGTGGGGCATCATGCACGCCTTCACCGGCTTTGCCGGCATGGAGCAGGTGACCCTGGCCACCGTGGCCCCCGGCATCGCCGAGGCGCTGGTGGCCACCGCCATCGGCCTGTTCGCCGCCATCCCGGCCGTCATCGCCTACAACCGCTTCGCGCGCGACATCGACCGCGTGGCCACGCACCAGGAGACCTTCATCGAAGAGTTCTCCAACATCCTGCAGCGCAACCTGGGCGCGCAGCAACCCGTCTCGGCATCGGGGCACTGACACCATGCCCGCCATGGCATCCCGCGGCCGAGGCCGCCGCACCATCAACGAGATCAACATGGTCCCGTTCATCGACGTGATGCTGGTGCTGCTCATCATCTTCATGGTGACGGCCCCCATGCTCACCCCCGGCATGGTCGACGTGCCTAGCGTTGGCAAGGGCAAGAACCTGCCCAAGGTGGTGGCGCAGGTCATCGTCAACAAGGACGGCTCGCTGCAGCTCAAAACCCCCGAGGCCACCCGCAGCATGAGCCAGCGCGAGATCGGCGAAGCCGCGTTGCGCTGGCAAAAGGACCAGACAAAAGAGACGGCTGTCATCATTACGGCCGACAAGGGCGTTGTATACGACAACGTGGTCAAGGCCATGTCCGAACTGCAGAAAGCCGGTGTGCAGCGCGTAGGTCTCTCCGTCAAACAGGGCGGCTGAAGCCGAAGTGCCCCGCCTTCCCTGATTGACTGAACCGAAGACGACGTACACGCTCTACTCCCTCCATGCACGCCCAAGACGACCGCGACCAGTTTGCGCCCCCCGCACCCCCTGCCCGCCTGCGAGCCATCTCGCTGGCGGTGCTGGTGCACCTGGCGCTGATCGGCGCACTCACCTGGGGCGTGAACTGGAAGGCCAGCTCCGACCAGCCCGCCGTGCAGGCCGAACTGTGGGCCGCCGTGCCCCAACAGGCCGCGCCGCCCGAAGTGACGCCGCCGACACCTCCGACCCCGCCCACCCCTCCCGTGCCACCGCCGCCCGAGCCCCGGCCCGCGCCGGTGCCCCCGCCTCCCCCCCCACCGCCGCCACGTGCCGTGGAGCCGGATACGCGCGAGGCCGACATCGCCATCGAGCGCGAGAAAAAGCGCCTGGAGCAGGAGAAAAAGGCCCGCGCCGAGAAGCTCGAACGCGAAAAGCGCGAGCGTGAGCGCAAGGAAGACGAGCGCGAAGAGCGCCTCGAAAAGGAAAAGAAGGAGAAGCTCGCCGAGCAGAAAAAGGCCGAACAGGAACGGCAAAAGAAGCTGCTCGCCGATGAAAAGCGCAAGGCCGAAGACGCCAAGGACGCGAAGGAAGCCAAGGACGCCGCTGCCAAGAAACAACAGCGCGCCGAGGCTGAGGCCAAGCAGCTCGCCGCCCAGCGCGAGGCCAACCTGCGCCGCATGCAAGGGCTGGCGGGCTCCGAGGGCAACGAAAAATCGACCGGCACCGCGCAGCGCGACGCTGGCCCCTCGGGCGGCTACGGCGGCCGCGTGGCCGCCAAGGTCAAGCCCAACATCGTCTACCCCGACGCGATCTCGGGCAACCCGCGCGCCGAGGTCGAGGTGCGCCTGGCGCCCGACGGCACCATCGTCGGCAAGCGCCTGGTGCAGTCCAGCGGCAACAAGGCCTGGGACGACGCCGTGCTGCGCGCCCTGGACAAGACCGAAACCCTGCCGCGCGACGTGGACGGGCGCGTGCCCCCCTCGCTGACCATCGGGTTCAGGCCGCAGGACTGACAGGCAGTCGCTTCATGCAATTGCACCGCTATCTCCTTTTGTGCACCCTGGTCCTGGCCACCGGGCTCTCGGCGGCCCAGGGCATTGCCAACCCTGCCGCCACCCCATCCATCGCAGCCGGCCCTGCTCGCAATGAACCCCCGGACTACCCGCCCATCTCACTGCGCAACGGCGAGGAGGGACTGGTCGAAGTCAGGGTACTGGTTGACAACCAGGGTTTGCCCCTGAAGGCCGAAGTAAAGCGCTCCAGCGGTTTTCCCCGGCTGGACACTTCCGCACGCCAGGCGACCATGCGCTGGCGCTACCAGCCCGGCACCGCAGGTACAGGGCCGGAACCGACCTGGATGGTCGTTCCCATCAACTTCGTGCTTGAAGGCCCGAGCCCAGTACCTTCCAAGTGATGCACCCAGCGCACTGGCCCCCATGCCGCTGAGCTGCCGGCTGGTGTGCCCTGGTTGATGCAGACGCCGGCAGGCACCAGGCGGCAGCCAATCGACAAAAAACCCGGTGGCCGCCAAGGCAGCCACCGGGTTCTTGCATCGCTTCTCTATGGGGCCGTGCCTTGTTGTCAACAGGCCCGCCCCTCGCTCTCTCTTGTAAAGCTCGCCTAGCGGTCGCGGCGCTCCATGCGGCGGTTCAGGTTCAGGGCGCCCAGCGTGCAGGCCACGCCAGACAGCAGGTACACCGTCACGGCCAGCAGGCCGAACTGGGCCGACAGGCCCAGGGCCACCAGCGGGGCAAAGGCGGCGCCGATGATCCAGGCCAGGTCTGCCGACAGGGCGGCGCCCGTGTAGCGGTACTTGGGCGAGAAATTGGCCGTCACCGTGCCCGATGCCTGGCCGTACGACAGGCCCAGCAGCACAAAGCCCAGCAGCAGGAACATGGTGCTGCCCACTTCGCCGCTGTTGAGCAGCACCGGCGCCATGAAGCTGAACACGCCGATCAGCACCGCCATGCCACCCAGCAGCTTGCGCCGGCCCAGGTGGTCCGACAGCCAGCCCGAGACCATGATGGCCCCGGCCGCCAGGAAAGCGCCGACGATCTGCACGCCCAGGATCTGGGTGACGGGCTGGTCGGTGTACAGCGTGATCCACGACAGCGGGAACACAGTGACCAGGTGGAACAGCGCAAAGCTGGCCAGCGCCGCGAAGGCGCCCAGCAGCACGTTGCCGCCCTCGTCGCGCATCACCTCGTGCACGGGCACGGGCTGCAGCTCACGGTCCTGCAGCAGCTCGGTGTACGACTGCCCCACCACCAGGCGCAGGCGGGCGAACAGGGCCACCACGTTCACGGCAAAGGCCACGAAGAACGGGTAGCGCCAGCCCCAGGCCAGAAACTCCTGTACCGTGAGGTTGGCGTACAGATACGCGAACAGGCCGGCCGCGAGCACAAAGCCCACGGGCGCGCCCAGCTGGCCGATCATGGCGTACCAGCCGCGGCGGTGCTTGGGCACCGACATCGCCAGCAGCGACGGCAGGCCGTCCCAAGACCCCCCCAGCGCCAGCCCCTGGCCGATGCGCAAAATCAGCAGCGCCACGATGGCCGAGGTGCCCAGGTCCTTGTAGCCCGGCAAAAAGGCCATGCCCACCGTGCACACGCCCAGCAAGAAGAGCGCAATGGTCAGCTTGGTGCCCCGGCCCCAACGCCGCTGGATGGCCATGGAGATGGCGGTACCGATGGGCCGCACCACGAAGGCCACGGCCAACAGCGCAAACGAGGCCAGCGTGCCGTCCAGGCGCGACATGAAGGGGAACAGGAACGACGGGAACACCAGCACGCAGGCGATTCCGAAGACGAAGAAGTCGAAATATTCGGACGAGCGCCCGATGATCACGCCCACCGCGATTTCGCTGGGGGTTACCTCTTCATGGGTGTCCGCGCGGGAAAGGGAGTCATGGCCTTCTTCAAAGCCATTCGCTGGGTAGATAGCAGAGGCGGGACTGCTCATGGAAGGGATTCCTCGTTGTGTAACAGATACACCTACGTTTTACACCCTGGCCCTATTGAGGGCAAGTGCGCTTTCCCTGAAGTTCTTGCAGGACAAATGCCATAGTGTGCTCACGACGGGGTCAAGGCCTGGAGCCAATGGCACCGGAATGGGGCAAAAGCTTGACCTTGGACAAAATGTCCAATGGACAAAT
Source organism: Acidovorax sp. A1169 (assembly GCF_030704685.1). Classification (GTDB taxonomy): domain Bacteria; phylum Pseudomonadota; class Gammaproteobacteria; order Burkholderiales; family Burkholderiaceae_C; genus Acidovorax. The sequence goes on along the minus strand of NZ_JAUZDX010000019.1, from coordinate 88,908 downwards.
TTGGTGGCCCTATTACATTGAGTGGCAAATTGTCATTCGCGTTTACCCCTAAACGCTTTTGTTGGGCCCATCACATGTTCAAACTTCCCCAACTTCGCAGGCCGGCATGGCTTGCGTTGGCGGCCACAGCCACCAGCCTCGCCGGCTGCAGCAAGGCTGTCGTCCTCAACCCCGCAGGCGACGTCGCCTCGCAGCAGGGCCACATGGTCGTGCAGGCCACCTTGCTGATGCTGATCATCATCGTCCCGGTGATCGCCCTCACGCTGTGGTTCGCCTGGAAGTACCGCCAGTCGAACACCGCCAACACCGAAGCGGACTACGACCCCGACTGGCACCACTCCACCACGCTGGAGCTGGTGATCTGGACCGTGCCCCTGTTGATCATCATCGCCCTGGGCGCGCTGACCTGGATCGGCACCCACAAGCTCGACCCCTACCGCCCGCTCGACCGCATCTCGGCCACCAAGCCGCTCGAAGCCCAGGCCACCCCCCTGGTGGTGCAGGTCGTCGCAATGGACTGGAAATGGCTGTTCTTCTACCCCGAGCAGGGCATCGCCACGGTCAATGAGCTGGCCGCCCCGGTAGACCGCCCCATCCTGTTCAAGCTCACCGCCACCTCCACGATGAACTCGTTCTACGTGTCCAACCTGGCAGGCATGATCTACGCCATGCCCGGCATGCAGACCGAGCTCAACGCGGTGATCAACAAGCCCGGCGTGTACCCCGGCATCGCATCGCACTACAGCGGCGCTGGCTTCTCGGGCATGACCTTCAAGTTCCACGGCCTGAGCCAGGGCGACTTCGAGCAGTGGGTGGCCAAGGCCAAGACCGAAGGCAAGGCGCTGGACAAAACCACTTACCTGAACCTCGTCAAGCCCAGCGAGCGCGACCCCGTGCAGCGCTTTGCCAGCGTGGAAGACGGCCTGTACGACAAGGTGCTCAACCGCTGCGTCGAGGAAGGCAAGATGTGCATGCACCACATGATGAGCATCGACGAGCGCGGCGGCGAGGCCTACATGAAGGCCATGGGCATCAACCTGCCCCAGGACGTATGCACCACCGACAACGCCGCCCAGATCGTGGCGGCCCTCGAAGCGCGCCACGCCACGGTCCACGACCGCACCCTTTCCCGCCAATGATCCGCGCCTAAGAGACTGACTACCATGTCCACCTCACCCGTTACCGCATCACCGCATTGGGCCTTGGGCCGAATCACCTGGGACTCCATTCCCATGGCGCACGAGCCCATCGTGCTCATCACCTTCATCGGCGTCGTGCTCGGCGGCCTGGTCGTTCTGGCCGGCATCACCAAGTTCCGCCTGTGGGGCACCCTGTGGCGCGACTGGATCTGCAGCATCGACCACAAGAAGATCGGCATCATGTACATGATCCTGGGCGTGGTCATGCTGCTGCGCGGCTTTGCCGACGCACTGATGATGCGCCTGCAGCAGGCCATGGCCTTTGGCGACAACATGGGCTACCTGCCGCCGCACCACTACGACCAGATCTTCACCGCCCACGGCGTGATCATGATCTTCTTCGTGGCCATGCCGCTGGTCACCGGCCTCATGAACTACCTCGTGCCGCTGCAGATCGGCGCGCGCGACGTGTCCTTCCCGTTCCTCAACAACTTCAGCTTCTGGATGACCACCGCCGGTGCCATCCTGGTGATGGTGTCGCTGTTCCTGGGCGAGTTCTCCACTGCAGGCTGGCTGGCATTGTCGAACCTGGGGGCGCAGAACCCGGGGGTGGGGCTGGACTACTACATATGGGCACTGCAGATCGCCGGGGTGGGCACCACGCTCTCGGGCATCAACCTGATCGTCACCATCATCAAGATGCGCGCACCCGGCATGAACCTCATGCGCATGCCCATCTTCACGTGGACGGCCCTGTGCACCAACGCACTCATCGTCGCCTCGTTCCCCGTGCTCACCGCAGCGCTGGTGCTGATGTCGCTGGACCGCTATATCGGCACCAACTTCTTTACCAACGACCTGGGCGGCAACGCCATGCTGTACGTGAACCTGATCTGGATCTGGGGCCACCCCGAGGTCTACATCCTGATCCTGCCGTGCTTCGGCATCTTCTCTGAAGTGGTGGCCACGTTCTGCAAGAAGCGCCTGTTCGGCTACACCTCCATGGTGTACGCCACGGTGGTGATCACCATCCTGTCGTACCTCGTGTGGCTGCACCACTTCTTCACCATGGGCTCCGGCGCCAGCGTGAACACCTTCTTCGGCATCACCACGATGATCATCTCGATCCCCACGGGCGCGAAGATCTTCAACTGGCTGTTCACCATGTACAAGGGCCGCATCCGCTTCGAGCTGCCCATGATGTGGACCCTGGCCTTCATGGTCACCTTCGCCATCGGCGGCATGACCGGCGTGCTGCTGGCCGTGCCCCCGGCCGACTTCGTGCTGCACAACAGCCTGTTCCTGATCGCCCACTTCCACAACGTGATCATCGGCGGCGTGCTTTTCGGCCTGTTCGCCGGCATCAACTACTGGTACCCCAAGGCCTTCGGCTACAAGCTTGACCGCTTCTGGGGCCTGTGCTCCTTCTGGCTGTGGGTGGTGGGCTTCTATGTCGCCTTCATGCCGCTGTACATCCTGGGCCTGATGGGCGTCACCCGCCGTGCCAACCACTTCGAAGACCAGTCGCTGCAGATCTGGTTCGTCATCGCCGCCATCGGCGCCGGCCTGATCGCCCTGGGCATCGCCTGCCTGCTGATCCAGATCGTGGTGAGCTACTTGAAGCGCGAACAGCTGCGCGACCACACCGGCGACCCATGGGACGCCCGCACGCTGGAGTGGGCCACTTCGTCGCCCCCACCGGACTACAACTTCGCCTTCACCCCCAAGGTGTACGAGATCGACGCCTGGTGGGACATGAAGAAGCACGCCTACGCGCGCCCCCTCACCGGCTATGCGCCCATCCACATGCCTTCCAACACCGGCTCGGGCGTGATCATCTCGGGCCTGTCGCTGGTGCTGGGCTTCGCCCTCATCTGGCACATGTGGCTGCTGGCCGGCCTGTCGTTTGCGGGTGTGGTGCTGGTCGCCATCGTCCACACGTTCAACTACAAGCGTGACTTCTACATCCCCGCCGCGCAAGTGACGGAGACCGAGAACCTGCGTACCCAACAACTGCGTGCCAGCCATGTCTGATATCACCTACAACCAAGCCGCCGCCGCCATCACGCAAGGCGGCCCCACGGGCGCCACGCTGGCGCGCCGTGAGTACCACCTGGCGCACGAGCCGCACCCCGAAAACGGCACCGCCCTCGGTTTCTGGCTCTACCTGATGAGCGACTGCCTCATCTTCGCCGCGCTGTTCGCCACCTACGGCGTGCTGGGCCGCAGCTACGCCGCCGGCCCCACCGGCGCGCAGCTGTTCGACCTGACGCTGGTGGCCATCAACACCGCCTTCCTGCTGGCATCGTCGATCACCTTCGGCTTCGCCATGATCAAGAAGCAGCAGAACAACGTGAATGGCACGCTGCTGTGGCTGGCCATCACCGGCGTGTTCGGCCTGTGCTTTCTGGCGCTGGAGCTGTATGAGTTCTACCACCTGATCCACCAGGGCGCGGGCCCGCAGCGCAGCGCCTTCCTGTCGGCGTTCTTCACGCTGGTCGGCACCCACGGCCTGCACGTCACCTTCGGCCTGATCTGGCTGGTGGTGCTGATGCTGCAGATCAAGAAGCACGGCCTGATCCACGAGAACAAGCGCCGGCTGATGTGCCTGTCGATGTTCTGGCACTTCCTGGACGTCGTCTGGATCGGCGTCTTCACCTTCGTGTACCTGATGGGAGTGCTGTAAATGAGCGCCGCACAACACACCGCCAACGCTGGCCACAGCCATGACGATCACCACGATGACCACCATGGCGACGTAGGCCCGCACAGCACGTTCTCGGGCTACATGGTCGGCTTCGTGCTGTCCATCATCCTCACCGCCATCCCGTTCTGGCTGGTCATGTCCAAGGTCATTGCCGACCGCAACACCGCCATCCTCGTGCTCGGCGGCTTCGCGGTGCTGCAGATCCTGGTGCACATGGTCTGCTTCCTGCACATGAACGGCAAGGTCGAGGGCGGCTGGACGCTGCTGTCCACCATCTTCACCGTGGTCTTCGTGGCCATTGCCATCAGCGGCACGCTCTGGGTCATGTTCCACATGAACGCCAACATGATGCCCGGCCACCCCACGCCCACCCCGCCCACCCAGACGGAGAGCGGCGCGGCAGCGGGCCACCACACCCCTTGATGGGTGCAGCGCCCCGACGCCCCACGACGATGCGGGGCGGGGCGTACACCAACCCTTGCGAAGCGGCCGCCCACAGCGGCCGCAGCTGTTTTGGGGCCAGTGCAATGACCGAACCAAGGACCTTCCGATGACCGCAACCCAAGCAGCCCCTGCAGCATCGCGACGCTGGCGCCGCGCCGTGCTGCTGGTGCTGGGCATCTCCCTCTTCCTGGGCTTTGTGGCCCTGGGCACCTGGCAGGTGCAGCGGCGGGTGTGGAAGCTCGACCTCATCGAGCGCGTGGACCAGCGCGTACACGCCGCCCCGGTGGCCTTGCCCCCGGTCAGCGACTGGCCCGGCATCAACGCCGCAGGGCATGAATACCTGCCCGTCACCCTCACCGGCCACTGGCTGCCCGGCAAGACCGTGCTCACCCAGGCCGTCACGGCCCTGGGCTCGGGCTTCTGGGTCATCAGCGCACTGCAGCAGGCCGACGGCACCCAGGTGCTGGTGAACCGAGGCTTCATCCCGCAAGACCAGCGCGCCGAATGGGCAGGCAAAGTCGATACAGCCCCCGCCACTGTGCAGGGCCTGGTGCGCATGACCGAGCCCAAGGGCGGCTTCCTGCGCAGCAACGACCCTGCAGAGCAACGCTGGTTCTCGCGCGACGTGGCGGCCATTGCCCAGGCACTGCAGCTGCCCCGCGCAGCCCCCTTCTTCATCGACGCCGGCCTGCCCACGCGCGGCGTGGCCAACCCCACGGCCGAGGCGGTGGAAGTGGCCGGCACCGCCGCCACCACGGCGGGCACCACCTGGCCGCGTGCGGGGCTCACCACCATCCGCTTTGCCAACAGCCACGCGGTGTATGCCCTCACCTGGTACGGCCTGGCGCTGATGGTGCTGGGCGCAGGCTGGTTCGTGGTGCGCTACGAGCGGCGGCAGACGCGCTAAGCCCGCCAACTCAGCACGTCAAACTAAGCGAACTAAACTCAAGCCATGCCCCTGCAACGCCTCGCCAAGCGCGCCGAGTTCTTGCGCAGCCCGCGCGCTGCCGATGCCGCCGCCGGCATCAAGAACCTGCAGCAGCTCATTCAGCTGCGCTGGATGGCCGTCATCGGCCAGGTCTTCACCATCGAGCTGGCGCACCACAGCCTGCGCCTGACCATACCCCTGCACCAGATGCTGATGGTGGTGGGCTGCCTGGCCGTGTTCAACGTGATCAGTCTGCTGCGCCTGCGCACGGGCGTGCAGGTGCGCAATGTGGAGCTGTTTTTGGCCCTGCTGGTGGACGTGGCCGTGCTCACCACGCAGCTGTACCTGAGCGGCGGCACCAGCAACCCGTTTGTCTTTTTGTACCTGCTGCAGATTGCGCTGGGCGCCATCTTGCTGCGCGGGGCTTATATCTGGAGCATGGTGGGCATCAACACCGCGTGCTTTGCCCTGCTGGCCAACTACCACCTGCCTTTGGCCCTGCCGCAAGACCTGCACCAGGGCCTGTCGAGCCTGTACGTCATTGGCCTGCTGGTGTGCTTCGTGCTCAACGCGATTTTGGTGGTGGTGTTCATCACCCGCATCAACCTGAACCTGCGCGAGCGCGACGCCCGCCTGGCCGCCGCGCGCCGCCGCCGGGTGGAAGAAGAGCACATCGTGCGCATGGGCCTGCTCGCATCGGGCGCCGCGCACGAACTGGGCACGCCCCTTTCGACCCTGGCCGTTATTCTGGGCGACTGGCAGCACGACCAGGAGCTGATGGGCGACGAGCTGCTGCGCGAAGACATCGAAGAAATGCGCACCCAGGTGCAGCGCTGCAAGAGCATCGTCAGCGGCATCTTGCTGTCGGCCGGCGAGGCGCGCGGCGAAGAGTCGGCCCAGACCACCGTGCGTACCTTCGTCGACGCCCTGGCCGAGGAGTGGCGCACCACGCGCTCGATACCCGCGTTTTCGTACCGCAACGACTTTGGCGACGACACGCCCATGGTGTCGGACACCACGTTGAAGCAGATGGCTTTCAATGTGCTGGACAATGCACGGGACGCCTCGCCCCAGTGGGTGGAACTGCTGATCACCCGCGACGACAAGGCCGAGGTGCCCGCACTGTGCATCACCGTCAACGACGCAGGCCCCGGCTTTGCGCCCGGCATGCTGGACCACCTGGGCGAGCCCTACCAGTCCACCAAGCAGCGCCCCGGCAGCGGCCTGGGCCTGTACCTGGTGGTGAACGTGGCGCGCACCCTGGGCGGCAGCGTCACGGCCCGCAACCGCACTGGCGACGGCGAAGGCAGCGGCGCGCAGGTCAGCATCCGCCTGCCCCTGGCCGCCGTGGCCATGCCGCGCGGCCACCGGCTGGCGTGATGGCCTGGTGAGTGACCGATGACGACGAACAACACACCGCAGTAGCAGCAAGCAAGTAAGCAAGCACACCTGGACCCCACCGCCATGACGGACGACAGCACCACCAGCCCGGCAGCACCCGCAGCCGCAGCAGCGCCCAAGGACGAAGCGGCGGCGGCAGCCAGCAACAAGCCCCAGTTGCTCATCGTCGAAGACGACGAGGCCTTTGCCCGCACCCTGGCCCGCTCGTTCGAGCGCCGCGGCTACCGCGTGCTGCAGGCCGCCAGCCTGCCCGAGGTGGAAGCCTTGCTCACCCAGCACACCCCCGGCTACGCCGTGGTGGACTTGAAGCTCAAGGGCGATGCATCCGGCCTGGCGTGCGTGCAAAAGCTGCACGCCGCCAGCGAAGCCATGCTGATCGTCGTGCTCACCGGCTTTGCCAGCATCGCCACCGCGGTGGAGGCCGTGAAGCTGGGCGCCTGCCACTACCTGGCCAAGCCGTCGAACACCGACGACATCGAGGCCGCGTTTGGACTCAAGGCTGGGGACACCGAGGTGGATGTGACGAATCGCTCCAGCTCGCTCAAGACGCTGGAGTGGGAGCGGATTCACGAGGTGCTGGCGGAGACGGGGTTCAATATCTCGGAGACGGCGCGGCGCTTGGGGATGCACCGCCGCACCCTGGCGCGCAAGCTGGAGAAGCAGCAGGTTAGCTAAGGGCGTTTGCTGCCTTGATCAGGCCGCTGTTGGCCAAGTCGACAAGGCCTGATCCACCACCCCATTCAGCACCTCACGGCTGAACCCCGCCTTGGCCTGCACTCCCATGCCGTGCAGCACCGCGCACAGGTAGGTGGCCAGCGCTGCGCAGTTGGCCGTGGGCGGCAGGTCCCCCTCCTGCTGGGCGCGCTCGAAGCGCTCGCGCAGCAATGCCTCGCCATTGGCCCGCGCATCGATCAGCGCGCGCCGCACGGGCTCGGCATCGTCCGACCCTGCCAGCACGCCGTTGATGCCCAGGCAACCCGTGTGGTCCGGGTAACGGGTGTTGAGCTCCACGGCATTGCGCAGGATGTACTCCGCCACCTCGTGCGAGGTCGGCTGCGTGAGCCCCACGGGGATGAAATCCATGTAGTGCTCGTAGTACCGCTCCAGCGCCCGCAGGAACAACGCTTCCTTGTTGCCGAACGCCGAGTACAGCGCGGGCCGCTCCACGCCGGTGGCCTGCACCAGATCGGTGTAGGAGGCGCCCTCGTACCCCTTGCGCCAGAACACGCACAGCGCAGCATCCAGCGCCACGTTCACGTCGAACTCTCGCTGGCGCCCCATCAGACCACTGCCTCGGCTTTTTTCATAACGGTCGATATTAAACCGCTTGACCCCTCCTGTCGAATTTCATAACATTCGTTATCATAACGATTGTTATGTTTTGACCCGAGCCATCTCGGCAAGGGCGATCAACGTACCCACAGGAGTTTTTCATGCAGAAATCATTGGCAGGCAAGGTGGCACTGGTCACGGGCGGCTCGCGCGGGCTGGGTGCAGCCACGGCGCTGGCGCTGGCCGACAAGGGGGCCGACGTGGCCATCAGCTATGTGGCGTCTGCCGACAAGGCGCAGGCCATCGTCGAGCAGCTCAAGGCCAAGGGCGTGCGCGCCCTGGCCGTGCAGAGCGACCAGGCCGACACAGCTGCCGCCAAGCCGCTGCTCGATGCCGTGCTGGCCCACTTCGGGCAGCTCGACATCTTGGTCAACAACGCTGCCATTGCCGTGCAAGGCAAGGCCGTGGGCGAACCTGGCCTCGATACCGAAGGCCTGGACCTGCAGTGGCGCATCAACGTGCTTGGCGCCGTGGCCACCACGCGCGCCGCAGCGCCCCGGCTGGCAGACGGCGGGCGCATCGTCTTCATTGGCTCGGGCCTGGGCAGCCGCGTGGCCTTTGCGGGAGTGGCCGACTATGCCGGCACCAAGGCGGCCATCGTCGGGTACGCCAAGGGCGTGGGCCGCGACCTGGGCCCGCGCAATATCACCGTGAACGTGGTGCAGCCCGGCATCATGCCCACCGACATGGCCGCTGGCGCAGCCGGCAACCTGCCCGACAGCATCATGGACCTGCACGCCATACGCCGCATCGCCACCGTGGAAGAAGTGGCCGCGGCCGTGTGCTTTCTGGCCGGGCCCGAGGCTGGCTACGTCACGGGCGGCGTGCTGGACGTGAGCGGCGGCTTCCAGATCTGACGCAGGGGCACGCACGCATGGCTACCGTCATCGGCATCATCGGCGCCGGCGAAGTGGGCAGCCACATTGCGCGTGCCTCAATTACAAGCTACTAGTGAAGGTTTGCAAAGCCCCGGAAGAACAGCCGGTAATGCGCGCGGATGCGCCTGGTGCCTGAGCAACCACCCTGCTTGCACTCGCTCGCGCGGTTTGCAGGCCCGTCTTGGGCTGCCGCCTTGACGCTCCGCCTTTCGGCCATCCACAGACTGCCCCACGCAAACAGCAGGGCCTCCAAAAAACCTCAACTCTCCAGATTTGCGCCCATATGAATCAATAACTTACGTGCGCTGTTTTTGAAAAATCAGGGGTTTTTAGAGGCTCCCAGCAGCATAAGGCGAGCTGTCTTAAAAAATACATATTATCTCAAGTCACTTGAGAATATATTTAATTTGGTTTTCCTTGTTCACTCAATATAGCCAACTCTTTTAATATATGAGTTGGCAATCTACTACCAAAGCGATCTACGACCAGCTCAAACGGCGCCCCACTCCCAACCATATCAAGCGCCTGTTTATACAACATACTCAGAGGCTCCTTGTCCTCCACCCGGGACCGATCAACCTCGCGTTCGATTCGACGAATTCTAGAATTCATCATTCTCGTCGTTTCCAAAATCTCACTCAGCACATCCTCTTTAGGACGTGGTTTCGATGGAGGCTGTGACTCAGTTGTCGCAAGGATTTCAGCAAATCGACTCTCAAACTGCGGCCAATAAGTGGAAAATACCTGCTCGAGAATTCTATTGTCCAATCCATTATTTCCAAGAGAACCATTCAGCGTCTTCACCAGCCCAAGCACACTCTCTCTATTTGGAAATGTATGATTAAACTGAGCCAATGGATCCTCAATATCTTTAGGCTCAAGATCTACCAATAGCGTACAAACACGCGATGTAGACAGGCCTTTTGCAAGCGCTCCTGCTTCAAAAAGAATCCAGGGGCGATTTTTATTTTCCTGTGTCAAACATATTATTCCAACAGTGGTGTCCTTCAATTGATCATTTATCTCACCAAACCACAACGACCCTCGATCCAAATCCCTAGTAGAAATCCATGGGCGAGATGCTTGGATTACACAACACAACCAATCACTTAGGAGACCTGCAACATCCTTGCTCCGAGCCCCCGACCAACTCAAAAATACCTTCATACACACTCCAATTTTTAAAATTAATAATCAATGAGCATTCACCCCCAACAACCCTTTTGCAAATTTAATCTCAGCAACTCCGAAAATTAAAATCAATCCAAAAACGATTCAAAGGGCCTTAAGGCGGAATCCAACCTTCTACTATGCGCAGCAGCTCTCAATTCATCAGCTGCTGTCAAAGTCTTGCATTACCAGGAGGGCTCGCATTATTCAGTGCCGGCCAGACGCCTCTTACCTCGCCAGCACCCCACCCCGCCACCGCCCCAGTTCCGCACGATATGGTCCACGACCCGCGTGCCCACCAGCGCCACGTTCTCCACCGTATCCGCAAAGCCCCCAACCAGTTCGCCCGGCGCCGGGTCCAAGTGGTGCTGCATGGTTTCCTTGGTGTTGCCCTGTTCAAAATCGCCTCCCTGCGCAGGCTCATCAGGGGGGCGGTGCCTTGGGGGCGCGTGACCGACAACGCAATGGCAGCGGCTCACATCTCGGTGATCACGTGGGCATCGGCGCCGTAGAGATTGACGATGTACTGGTCCTGTTTGGACATGCCGGGGCAGTGTGAAAATGTGTCGCCGGTCATGTGGATGCCGGTGGGGTGACAAAGGGGTCGATGGCGCGTAGCTGCGTCGGGATAGCGCTGGCGGTAGACCTTCTGAGTGCTTGAGAGGTGCCTTGACTGAGAGACTCATCCTCAAATCGTCCAGCAAGGAGCGAGGACTAGACAACTTCCGTTTTCGAAAGTCCGCGGGATTACAACGAGTGCCTGTGATCGCTATGCGCTTCACTATTTTCCACTCGCTTCGATTAGTATTTCGTCGCCCATGCACGCCCGGGGATCGGAAGCGGCGGAAGACTGAAGGTTGGGCCCCAACAAATCATTAAGTGACGCACCTTCCTTAAACTCGAGTGGAAGCCGTACATGAATTTCAAACAGTTGCTTGTTAGTACACCGCAAGGTGAACGCGTTGGGTGCCAAAGCTCTCCCGGTTTCAGAGCGAAGCCGAGCTTCAAACTCCTGCTTGGATATCTTTCCACCGACGTTGCTTGTGATGTAGCGTCCGGCTGCCGACTCGTTCACGACCTTCACCGAATCTACTGCCCTACGAAAGTAGGTATCACTTGTCATACCCGAGCATGTACCATGCTTCTTCCATTCGTAAGTTCCGAACACGCGCTCATAAAAGAAGTTGGGCATCCAAGGACTTATGTAGGAAACCGTTTCTTCGGAAAGGTCCGGCGTAGAGTTCCCACAGGCGCCGTATCGTGTGCCGCATTGCTGCCGGTTCGGCCACAAGCCATGCAAGGTCAGATTGGAGACGACGAGCCGGCCGCTGGCCATGTTCTCACACTCAGGTTTGGTTCCGTCATACTTCACGTGCTCACAGAAGCCCGGTTGCCAAGTGACTGCCAGAACATAGCTGTCATGCTTGCCGGCGATACTGCATTCTTGAGGCAGATCAGCCCCTGCGGCAGAGTTGTCTCCCATGGGAATGACATCTCTGGCAATCCCGCATTCACTAGCCACCCACCGTAGCGGGTCGCTAACGCCAGGGACTTCGATCCGCAGCCATGTGCGATCCTTATCGTTGACCTCCCGGATTTCGTACTTTTTACCTGGTGAAACCTTGATTGCCCCGGGGTTTGTACCTCGACGGAATGACAGATAGGCATCGCAATCCCGGCTGGCCACGAACGCGCCTTGCACATGCTCACTGGCGCTTGCGGTCCAGGGGGCCAGCGTCGTTATGGACGCCATCATAAAGACCTTGATTGATAAGTTGGACATGGCTTGAAACAAAGAGGATCTACGTTAGCGATTCAGGCGAAAATTTCGCGGTCAACGATTTTTCGCGCGTCGGTGTAGTACTCCGACCACCAGGGTTCGCCCCCACAGACACCCGGTGGCAATTTGAGCAGGAGGTTTTGGCCGGCCTCATTTGCACGAGATTGAGAAATGCGAAAGTGGTAGTGATCAAAAATCCGTAGCGCCTCAATCATGTACGACACAGCGATGCGACGGTCCTTTATCAGCAGCAAATTCTCACCATTGGAGGTGTCAGCGGCCTTAGAAAAATTGTACGAACCCATATAAACGCGGGCCGTCGGTTTGTCGAAATCGATAACGATGAACTTATGGTGCATTCGATTTCCGCTACCACCGGAGGACTCTGATCGGAACGGCTCAGGCACGTTCTCCTGCAAGGCCGATGGACTAACGGTTGTCACAGTCCCATCCGGTTTTTGAACGTCGACAACAATTTCTGAATCATCGGTCGCGTCTTCTACAAGCAGATTGATGGCCCTATCAGAGATGCCGTAAGAAAAGACCTTTTCGTCATCCTTAATAGCGCGTATTGCTTTCTGTATCGCCCCTGGCGTCTGATATAGGAAGGCGAGAGAGAAGAACAGACTCGACTCCGCACCCTTGACATCGCCCGCGATGCTATCGAGCACGCCATTCGATGTTGAAAGCGGGTTGAAGCACACCTTGGCGTCGACTCCTCCAAGACCAAGGTCCTGCCAAGCGGCTGACGTCGTGGCACCGAACCCCGCAGCGCTATCGTTCTCCCAATAGTGCCGGAAGGCCTGTCTAAAAATCTTCACCGGTTTAGTCCCGCGCAGCACGATGGCGTTATTGTTCTGCACAAAGAAGCCTCGCCAAGACTGATTGGTGGAGCCACACACCACCGCCTGGTTCAATGGGCCATCTACCACCACCGTCTTGTTGTGCTGCAGCTTGCCCATGTGCTGGCGCTTGACATGGTCGGGGCCAGCAGACTGCACCAGACGCTCCGCCGCCTGGGTTTCGGCAGAATGCGCAGCGCCATGAGAGTCTGAATCATCAATGATTATCTTCAACCGAGAGCCCAATTTCTCTAGCCTCGTAACGACACCAGGCTCGTTGAGGTCGTAAAGCACCGCTCGGACTTCCGCCTGGCCGTCCGCTATAGCTTGATCAAGCACCTCCAAAATCGCACTGCGAGCCTCAAAGCCCATCCAGGCCAAAGCCGTCTGTGCCTTCGGGTGACTAGGTGTAAAGTTCAAGCCATCATCCGCCTTTGCCGGCAACAAGGTGGTGATCGAATGCGATGAATACTTATCAACAAATGCCTGCGAAGCGACAAAGCCGTGCGTATACGCGACGTTCAACTGGTCGGGATAGGTCTCGCGCCGCAATTCGAGCGAGGCTTCCTGGAAATCTCCATAGCTCAGTTCCCGGAGTTCATTCATGAAAACGGGTGTAACGCGATAGATGAACTGGCCATCCATCTCGGCATTCCTTGGGAAATGAACCCAGCGAAACTTTTGGATTGGCGCGAGCCGGGTGGGCCGCTTTCCCTTGTCTACCGATCCATCAGCTTTCGGGAAAGCGATACGGTTGTTCAACGAAAAGAAACGGTCACCACCCGGCTCCTTGTACTCGATTGCGAATCCAACGAAGTCGGGTGGCGGCTTGCCGTTTTTCCAGTTCATGGCGACCAGTGCCATACCGTCCCCGCGATGAATGCGCAACTTAAACAGCGCCTGCTGATTGGCGCCTTCGACCTGAAAGGCTTGACTCATATAGCATCTCCACTGACAGTTGGTGGTACGTTCGGGATTAAGGATTGACCACGCGCACGTTCTGCGTGGTGGGCAGGTCGGCGCTTTTGTTCTGCAGAGAAATAAGCTGAGTCAAGAGGCTCATCACATGCATTGAGCGACCGCTTCGCAGGCCTCGCGGGATGGAGTAGGACGTGCCGTCGTAGTCCACCCGGACCGTAGCTTCGCCCGGCACATTTTTTTCCATCACGAAAAGAGGATCCAGACGCGGGGGATTTTTATCGCTAACGGGGAATGACTTCTCACAATCGTGGGAGGACTCATCGTCGCGCGCCTTAGCCGCCGCTGTCTTCTGTCTAGCCTCATCACGCCTAGCCTCGTACCGGATGCAATAGATCCCAGGCATCGAACCATCTAGTGTGCCGTCCAACTGCCTGCGAGAAAGCTCACCCAGAAAGTAAATCATGGCCTCCACGGAGCGAAGCGTAAAGACCGTCTTGACACCACCGGTCGAAGCGACGCCTTGCTCGCCCTTGAATGCTGCAGAATCTCCGGGTAGATCACAGCTCGTGCTGTCCCGGTGCGCCACGAGCTTGAGCTGAACAACTTTTCGGGTTTGCTGTACCTGGTACCGCACGCCATTGGCGTCGTTCACTTGCACCAATTCAACGCCGGCTGTCTTCAGGGCCGCGAGCTTTTCAGGAGAAGTAGAAGTCGAAATGTCCAGTGGTGGCCCGTATATCAAGACTGGCTTGTCCTCGTGCATCTCGATGTCACAGCTTTGGAGCCGTTCGAGCTCATTGCGAAATTTCTCGAAGGAGTAATCTCCCTGTGGGTAGTTCAGGTAGCGCTTCTTGGTTTTTCCGTCTTCCGTTATTTCGATCTCACGTACAAAGAGCCAAAGAATCATCTGCTGTGGCCAACCCTGTTCAAGAAAGTACTGCATGACCTCAGGCCTGAGGGGAGTTGTTAATCCCCGATAGAACTCCTGGGTGTCCTGTAGTTGGAGGTCGAAGGAGGGTTGGTCGAACTTAATGGTCGTCGAAAGCTGGTAAATCTGATTTGTGAAATCTGGCCCAACCGGCGTAGGGATGGTCACCGTAGGGGCACCAATGCCGATGGGGCCACGCAATCCGTTGAATCTGACGAAGTGCATCGGGTAACGGTGGTAAGCGCGGACGATGTTTAACAACAGCAGACGGTTGTTCACGTCCTCAGTGGCCAAGCTGCCCTTGACCGCCTGATCGGCAATTTCCGTCTTTGTCGCACAGCCCGTCGCGAGCAGCGCAAAAAACACGGCACACCATTTCGCTATTACCCATTTCACCGGAGCGGCACGAACTGCTTGCATGATCTTTGTACCCATCTCATGGATTGTTTCCATTTGTAGCACGCAGGTTTGCCGAGTTCCATAGTGCAAATGGGGTATTGCAGATGCATGCAACATATCTGCCAAAAGCCAGCGGCCCAACAACGACACCCATGAATACTCAACGGACAGCGATGCACGGCTGTACCGCAAAGGCAAAACTGCTAGGAACGTGCGCGGCAGAAGGAGCGTCGACTGCAACGCCCGATAAAACCGTCTCGCCGGGCATTACCTCCAGCGCCCAGTGCCCACCCTGGGGTTGTCGGTACTACCCAGCGATCCTCGGTTTTCGAGCGTTTCGCTTCGATGCCTTCTGCCGCGCACGCTCCTGGCGAGCTGCGCTACATGGGCCCCCTTGAGCGAAAACCACCATGGCCTGGTGGCCAATGCCGTGGTCACGCAGGCCGACATCTACGCAGAGCGCGAAGCGGCCATGGCCATGGCCAACGCAGCCAGACCGCTACAGATTGGAGTGCTGAGCCATCCCCAGTCGGCGATGAGTGCCATCACCACCTGGTAGCTGAAAGGCGGCTACGGCCTGAACCAGTTGTTCGGCCTGCAGCTTCAGGCTTTGCGCAGCGGCGGCGCCCTCTTCCACCAGGGCGGCATTCTGCTGGGTTGCCTGGTCCATCTGCGTTACCGCCTCGCCTACCTGTGCCACGCCCGTGCTTTGCTCTGAGCTGGCAGCACTGATCTCGGCAACGATCTCGGTCACCCGCTGGATGGCGGTGACGACTTCTGCCATCTTGCCGCCGGCTTTGTCGACCAGCGCGGTGCCTTGGTCAACCCGGCTCACGCTGGTGCTGATCAATTCTTTGATCTGCTTGGCTGCCTCGGCACTGCGTTGCGCCAGGTTGCGCACCTCTGCGGCCACCACCGCAAAGCCACGGCCCTGTTCGCCGGCGCGCGCGGCCTCGACGGCGGCATTTAGCGCCAGGATGTTGGTTTGAAAGGCGATGGCATCGATCACTCCGATGATGTCGGCAATTTGCCTGCTGCTCTCATTGATGGCTTTCATGGTGCCCACGAACTGGCCCACGACCTCTCCGCCCTGCACCGCCACGGCAGAAGCGTTCTGTGCGAGCTGGTTGGCATGCCGGGCGTTGTCGGCGTTCTGGCGGACCGTGGAATTGAGTTGTTCCATGGAGGCAGCCGTCTGCTGCAGCGCTGCGGCCTGCTGTTCAGTACGGTTGGACAAATCCTGGTTGCCCTGGGCAATCTGCCCGCTGGCGCTGGACACTTCATCGGCGTTGGCCTTCACTTCGCGCACGATGCCTGTGAAGCTGGCTTGCATATGCCCCATGGCCGTCAACAGTTGTACCGTCTCGTCATTGCCCGCCGGACGAATGTGGGAGGTGAGGTCGCCCCGGGCCAGTTGGTCTGCCACGCCAACGGCATGGGCCATGGGCCGCGCCATGCGGCGTGCCAGCCACAGCGCAGCGGCCAACGTGGCCAGAACCGCGAACAACAGCACCGCACCGATGGCGATCCGGGTCTGGCCAACGCTGGCCTTGGCGTGGCTGTTGACCGCCTTGCCATGATCCTCGATCGACTCGGACAGCTCGGACATACGGCCTTCGAGTTCGGTGAATGCCGCCTGCAAGGCAGGCATCTGCTTTTGCGCTGTATCTGCGTCGGATCTGGACGTTTTTATCACGGCGTCGGCCGTGTCAATGTACTTCTGGATCAAGGGCTTCACTGCTGCCAACTTCGCCAAACTCTCTGCGGGGAGCGGCATACCTGCCAGATCGGCAATGGCCTGGTTGAAGGTTTGCGCGTGGCGCACCAGGCCGGCCGCGCCCTGGTCGATGCGCTCCGGATTTTTCTCGTAGGCCCCGAGCAATGCCAACTGTGCGTCTCCGCGGATCGCGTCGTGCATCATGTCTGCCTGCTGGCTGGTCTGCAGGGCGTCGCCGGCGCCAATGGCCTCATTGATGGAATCGCCGAGCGTTCCGGATGCCATCAGGCCAATACCACCCGCCAGCGCGGTCAGCACAGCGCCTGCGAGGCCGAAAGCGATGATTTGGCTTTGCAGTTTCATGGGTAAGGCCCTTTCGCTACCAAATAGTGTCCTGTCCCGCAAATAAACGCCAATAAAACCGCGTCTTTCACGCCAGGGCCGCGTTGCAAATCCTCGCGATAGCCACAGCTATCGCTGCGGTTTGCGCCTCGCCCTGGCGCGAAAACCATCGGTTTTATTTTTGGCATGTATTTGCGGGACAGAACACTAGAACCGAAAGGAAACGCCTGCACCCCACTGCCAATCGGGCGACGTGGAATTGAGACCGCGAGAGACGGCGAAATCCAGCTGCACCGCATCGTTGACCAGATAGGTGACCCCTGTATCGAAGGTCACGATGGAGCCGCCGTTTTTGCGCGACGTCAGCTGCTGGCCTGCGAGTTCCACAAACGTGCGCCACGAAGGCGTCCACGCCTTGCCGAGCGTGACCGCCAGAATGCCTGCGGTGTAGCGTTTGCCATCGGCCCTGCGGTCGACGATGGCACCCGGCATGACGCCGACAGAGAAGTCGTTGGGCAGATCCCATTCGGCCACCGCGCGCAACGAAGGGCGCACGCCCTGGCCACGAAACGCGCGCGAACCCGAATCCACGTCCAGATGCGCCAGCAAGGCAATGCCAGGCGTGCCACGGGCTTCGTCACCATCGCGCATGTGCCACTTCAGGCCCAGGGATGCGTCTGCAAAGCCACGCTCGCGTTGCGTCCATCCGCTGGTCTGGTCGCGCGCCGCGCTGCGGATATAGCCATCGGTTTCCACCCGGAGTTCCAGGTTCTCGCTGACCCCCAGGCGCACCAGCGTTGGCGTGCTGCGCGTGCGCGACTTGGTGCCATCGGCGTTGTTGCGCTCGCTGGAGAAGCCGGTTTCGATCTGGACACGGCCCGCGCCGACCACGTCGCTCGATTCGACGAAATCCGGCCGGTCCGTGCTGATCGGATCGGCCGCGTGGGCGGCCAACGGCATGCACAGGCAGAAGATGCCTGCACCCAAATGGGCGACCCACTGTTGGGGAAAAGCAGAAACAGAACCATGCTGCATGGGGACTCCTCTGTCTGTGGCCTCGGGCACAGCATGAGTGTCCGCGTTTTCGAGGAAATGGGGAACCCCGTGCCGCCCCGTATGGCGAGGGCGGTGCAAGCCTGGTGGCTGTGATGTGTAGC
Organism: Acidovorax sp. A1169; assembly: GCF_030704685.1. Classification (GTDB taxonomy): domain Bacteria; phylum Pseudomonadota; class Gammaproteobacteria; order Burkholderiales; family Burkholderiaceae_C; genus Acidovorax. The sequence goes on along the minus strand of NZ_JAUZDX010000019.1, from coordinate 70,823 downwards.
CGGGCCACCCATTGGATGGCGATGGTCAGCGCTGGGTTGCGCCAGACTCGAGGCTTTGAATGTGGTGTTGCGAATGGGACGATGGCTATCGAACTGGCATGTGAAATGGCCTGCTTGGTTGTGGCTGCACCGCGTGTTAAAACATGCATAGCGCAGTGCCATCTAGGTCGCGCAGTGTGTCAAGAGCCCGTTGATCCACAGCCTCTTCGTTGAAACCCCGAGATGAAGGTCTGTGCTGAGTTAGCTGTCAAAGCGGGGAAAAAGTGCTGGGCTGGATGGAGACGACTGGCCACCGGATTCGACAACAACCCATCCCGACAGGGAGAGAACATGATCGTTACTGAACCTGACACCACGCGCCTGTTGGTACTGGACGATGAAAACGATGTGGCTGCCACCATCTGCATGATGGCAGCCACCGGTGGCTACCGCGCCGAACACGTGGGCGATGCTGATCTCTTTCTGGCCCGGGTGGCGATTTCGGGGCCGACGCATGTGATGGTGGATCTGCAACTGGCAGACCGCGACGGAATTGAAGTCATCCACAGGCTTGCCAAGATCGGCTGCACCGCCTCGGTGATTGTCATGTCTGGGCTGGGCGGACGCATCCTGGAATCGGCAGGGCGCGTTGCCACCGAGAACGGCCTGCGACTCATCGGTACGCTGGCCAAGCCCTTTCCCCGTGCAGATCTTTTGGCGTTGTTGGCTACCGGCACACCGGGTGAAGTGTCTGCCCTGGCGCCTTCGTCTGCGGGCTCCGCCGGCATACCTTCTGAGCAGCGGCTCAGGGAGGCACTGCGCGCCCAGGAATTCATCGCCCATTTCCAGCCCAAGGTTTCGTGCGCGAGTGGCGATCTGGTGGGGTTTGAGTGCCTGGCGCGCTGGCCGCAACCGGGCGGCGGCATGGTGGGGCCCGATATCTTCATACAGTTGGCAGAAGCGACCGATGTGATTCACGCGCTGACCCGGCAAATCTACCAATACGCCTTTGCCCACCTGCCCAATGGGGTGCGAGAGCATGGGTTGAAATTTGCGTTGAACCTCTCGCAGCTCAACCTGACCGATGAGAGCTTCCCCCGTTGGCTGCTGGATATCTGCCGCGAACACGGCGTGGCGCCGTCGCAGGTCATCCTGGAGATGACGGAAACCGCGAGCATGAACAACCCGCTGGCATTGCTGGAGCACCTGACCCAGTTCCGCATTCGGGGCTTTCATTTGTCGATTGACGATTTTGGTGTGGGCTATTCCTCGCTGGTTCAGTTGGCACGTTTGCCTTTTTCAGAACTCAAAATCGACCAGATGTTTGTCAAAACGCTCGCGGTCTCAGCCGAGTCTCAAAAGATAGTGACGGCAGTGGTTGGCTTGGGGCGCTCCCTGGGCCTCAAAGTGGTGGCGGAAGGGGTCGAAGACGCATGGGCGCTGGACTTTTTGCGTGACGTCGGGTGCGACGAAGCCCAGGGGTATTACATTGCGCGGCCGATGGACGCGCTGGCCTCCTCGGCGTGGAAACCAAGCGTTCGGAGGGCGGGATCATGACCAGCCTGAGCGACCCACAGTACAAGCAGCTTTTCAAGGAATTTCCAGGAAAAATACTGGTACTGACGCCTGATCAGTTCGAGATCGTGGCGGTGACCGACGAGTATCTGCGCGTTACGCAGACACGAGAGAGCGACATTCTGGGAAAGCGACTTCTGGAAATGATTCCGGACAATCCCGCAGACCCGCATGCCGATGGCGTGAAAACCCTGTCGGCGTCCCTGCAACGGGTCAAAGCGCTGAAGGTGCCCGACGTGATGGGGGTGCAGCGCTACCCGATTGCCTTGCCTGATGGCAGTTTTGAGGAGCGTTTGTGGAGCCCGGTGAACAGTCCGGTGCTGAACGCGGCGGGGAGCGTGGAATTCATCATGCACAGGGTGGAAGATGTCACTACCATCGTTCGCGACAGCAAGAACGTGGCGCCAGAGGGAGCCGCTCAAGCGGGTGACGCGCTTCACCTGCAAGGCATCATTCTTCGCGTACAAGAGCTTCGCCACGCGCTGACCAAATTGCAGGAATACGAAGCCCGTACGCGGACGGCGGAGCGCATGCTGCATCTTGGCACCTGGGAAATGCAGATCGATACCCGTGTGCTGAACTGGTCGCCGCAGGTCTTTGAAATTTACGGTATCCCAGCAGCCGATGGAACCCCAAGTTTCGATGGGTACTTTGATAGAGCACACCCGGACGACCGGGCAAATTTGCTCGCGACATACGCAGCATTTGCCGACAACCATTTGCCTTCGATCGAATTCGAACACCGCGTGTTGGATGCCAATGGAGACGTGCGGTACGTCAAAGGGGTTGGAGAGCGCCACAAATCCGACCTTGGCGACGTTCTGGTGGGCTATGTGCAGGACATCACTGCGCAAATCAAAGCCCAGCGCAAGCTTTCGCAAGCCGAGCGCATCGTGCAGATTGCAGGCGAAAAAGCGCGGCTGGGAGGCTGGCGTGTCGAGCTGGCCAATGAAACGGTGATTTGGACCCCGGAGACTGCGTTCATCCACGATCAGCCCGCAGGGTATTCGCCGCCGAGTGTCGCCGATGCGATCGGGTACTACGATCCCGTGCATCGCGAGCTGATACTGGGCGCATTTGAAAGGTGCGCGCGGGATGGCATTGAGTATGACGTGGTCTGTCAGCTGCTCACGCCGCTGGGCAAGCGTCCCTGGGTCCGAGTGATTGGCATACCGGACCGGGATGCGGCGGGCAGCATCACTGCAGTGCAAGGCGCCTTTCAGGACATCTCCATCTTGCACGAAGCGCAGGCGCGCGCCGACCATGCCGACCGTCAGCGCCTGCATGTGCTGGAGAGCATCAGCGACGCGTTTTTTGCGGTGGATGGCGATTGGAACGTGACCTATTTGAACCAGCAGGCCTGTGTGCTGCTGGAGAGATCGCAACAGGAGTTGTTGGGCAAGAACATGTGGGAGGAATTCCCGCAGGCGGTGGGTAGCGAGTTTCAGCGCCAGTACCAAAACGCGGTTCAGACCCGGCGAACCAGCCAATTCCAGGAGTTCTATCCCCCTTTGGAGAAATGGTTTGACGTCAGTGCTTATCCGATGACTGACGGTTTAGCGGTGTATTTTCGCGATGTGACATCTGAGCGCCTGCGCCAGGAGGAATTGCGCTTGGTGGATGCCGCCCTGTCACGCCAGCGCGACATCGTGATGATTACCGAGGCACATTCTCTGGATGCGCCCGATGGCCCTCGCATCGTGTACGTGAACGACGCCTTCGAGCAAGTCACTGGGTTTACCAAAGACGAAGCCATCGGCCGCACACCGCGGCTGTTGCAGGGCCTGCAGACTGACCGATCAGAACTGGACCGCATACGCAACGCACTGGTGAACCAAGAGGCGGTGCGCGCCGAGGTGGTGAACTACACCAAGGAGGGAGCACCGTACTGGTTGGAAATCAATATCACGCCGTTGTTTGACGACGCGGGGGTATGCACCCATTTTGTGGCCGTCCACCGGGATGTTTCAGAGCGCAAAGTACAAGAGAATGAAATTCGCTACGCCAAGGAGCGTTTTGAACTCATATCCCGTGCGACCAATGATGTGATCTGGGATTGGGATTTTGTCGCCAACAAGGTGTGGTGGAACGACTCCATTTCAGAGGTGTTCGGGTATGAGCGCGGCCAGTTGGAGCCAGGCCCTGAATCCTGGACCCAACGCATACACCCTGATGATCTGGACCGCGTGCTGTTGGGCATCCATGCGGTGATTGACGGAAGTGAGGACCGGTGGCGCGACGAATACCGGTTCATCAAGGCCGATGGCGAGAGTGCGCAAGTGATAGATCGGGGTTTCGTGATTCGGGACGATGCGGGCAAGGCCATCCGCATGCTGGGCAGCATGGTGGACATCACCGAGCGCACGGACATGGAACGGCGGCTGCGAGAATCGCAGAAAATGGAAACGATTGGGCACCTGACGGGCGGTGTGGCCCACGATTTCAACAATCTGCTGACGGTGATTTTGGGCAATGCCGAGATGCTGGCCGAAATGGTGGCCGACCCGAAGTTGCGGCCCATGGCAGAGATGGCGCATTTCGCCGCTAAGCGGGGCGCTGAGCTGACCAGCCGGTTGCTGGCCTTTGCGCGCCGCCAGCCACTTGCGCCGCGACTGACTGACATCAACCAGCAGGTGGAGACAATGCGCCCGCTGATACGCCGCACCTTGCCGGAGCACATTGGTTTGGAGTTTGTGCTGGCGCCTGATCTGGGCATTGCTGAAATCGACCCCAGTGAACTGGATTCCGCGTTGCTGAATCTGGTAGTCAATGCGCGCGATGCGATGCAAGACGGCGGGAAGCTGACCGTTGAGACCACCAATGCGGTGCTCGACAGCGACTACGCCGAGCAGCACCTGGAGGTGGCGCCTGGCGACTACGTGATGGTCTGCGTTTCGGATACTGGGGTGGGCATGGGCCCGGAAACAGTGAGCCGGGCCTTTGAGCCGTTCTTTACGACGAAGGATGCCGGCAAGGGCAGCGGCCTGGGCCTGAGCATGGTTTTCGGCTTTGCCAAGCAGTCGGGCGGCCACATCAAAATCTACTCGGAGCCGGGTGAAGGCACATCGGTCAAGCTGTACTTTCCGAGGATTTTGGACGCGAAGCAGCCAAGCAGCATCGCGACCGTGAAGCAGGGGCTTCAGGGTGGCGATGAGCACATCCTTATCGCGGAGGATGACGACCTGGTGCTCAAACATCTGGACGCTCAGTTGCGTGCGCTGGGGTACCGCGTCACATCAACCCGGTCTGGACCCGAGGCACTACTGGTGTTGCAAGAGCGCAGCGATATCGACCTGCTGCTCACAGACATCATCATGCCTGGTGGCATGAATGGACGCCAACTGGCGGATCGGGCGCGGGCCACCTACCCGGCATTGAAAGTGCTGTTTACCTCGGGTTACTCAGAGAATGCCATTGTTCACCACGGGCGCCTGGACCCAGGCGTCGATCTTTTGAGCAAACCCTACAGCCGCCTGGAGCTGGCATCCAAGGTGCGGCTGGTGCTGGACAAAAAGAGCTAGTGCTGCGGTGAGCCTGGGCGATGACCTGCAGCGGTTCGCTCTCTTCGCCGATCTTGCGCTTGCGCCCACCCCTACCGCGCCGGCACCCCACCCTGCCACGGCCCCCAGTTCCGCACGATGTGGTCCACCACCCGCGTGCCCACCAGCGCCACGTTCTCCACGGTTTCCGCAAAGCCCCCGGCCGTTTCGCCCGGCGCCGGGTCCAAGTGCTGCAGCGTGGTTTCCTTGGGGTTGCCCTGGTCAAAATTGACCGCCCCGCGCAGGCTCATCAGGCGGTCGGTGCCGTGGGTGCGCTTGACCACCAGGGCAATGGCCGCGGCCTCCATCTCGGTGATCACGTAGTCGTCGGCGCCGTAGAGCTTGGCGATGTACTGGGCCTGCTTGGACATGCCGGGGCCGTGGAAGAACGTGTCGCCGGTCATGTGGGTGCCGGTGATGACGCTGGGGCCGCGGCGGGCGGCCTCGTCGGGGTAGCGCTGGCGGTACACGCGGGCGCCTTCTGAATCCTTGAGCGGCACGTCGACACTGAGGTTCATGGCCCAGTCGACCAGCAGGGGGTTCAGCTGAAAGCGGCGGTATTCCTCATAGCCCTTGCGCGGCATGAAGGTGGGCTCGCCGGCCTTGTTTTCCTCAGGCGCCCAGCGGTGGCCCAGGTCGTAGTCCACCAGCCAGGTGCCCCAGCTCACGTCGCCAATGGTGCCCCGCTGCGGCGGTGTGCCGGCCACGCCGGAGATCACGTAGTACGCCTGCGCAAAGTCGAATTGGGGGTTGAGCAGAATGGCCTGCATGGACGACGACGAATTGACCTTGCCCATGCCCAGCACAGCACCGCACACGCCGTCGGCGTTGCAGTACACGGGGCCCAGGGCGCCGGGTACGGTGATGGGGGTGGCGTCTTTCCAGTAGCGCTCGTACCAGTGCTGGAACTCGCCCGCGCGGTCGCCGGTGTTCTTGCCGATCTCGAACATGGCGGCGACGAAGACCTTGACGCGGACGGGCGCGGTGCTGGTGGTGGTGTTCGCAGAGGGTGCCGTGGCGCAGCCGGCAATGGACACGGCTGCGGCCAGGGCCAGCAGCAGCCTGCGCGCGGGTTGGAAGGAGTGGAGGATAGAGAACATCGAAGGCACCTTGGCTAGGAAGAGTACGAACACGGCCATGCATTGCCTGGCACAGGCCAACAGCAACGCAAGATGCACGCCATTTTGCGCTTGGTGGAGGGATCGCTACACAAATGCAATGCATTGAGGGCCAACCCTAATGCACATGAATTAATTCAAGTGCATTATTCAACCCATGACGCCTGCCCTTGCCTCGCCTGCCGATGATCCTTCGCCGCCAGCCCTCTCCCCCATCGACCCGCAAGCCACCCGCACCCGCCTGATCGAAGAGGCCATGCATCTCATGGCGCGCGAGGGGATGAATGCCGTGTCGCTGCGGCGCATCGTGATCGCGGCGGGGGCGCAGAACCCTTCGGCCCTGCACTACCACTTTGGCGGGCGCGATGAGTTGATCGAAGCGATCACCAACTTCCTGCAGCAATGGCTGGAGCCGCGGGCCTGCGCAAGGCTTGAGGCGCTGGCCCACCAGCCGGGCTACACCGTGCGCGATGTGGTGGAGGCGGCCTTCGGCCCCGTCATCGCGATGCTGAGCGAGCCCGCGCTGGGGCGCGATGCGGTCAACTTCATCGGGCGGCTGGGGTGGGACTATGGCGAGAAGGGGCAGGAGATATCGGCCGCCCTACACCGCCGCACGCTGGAGCTGACCCTGGCGCGGCTGCAGGCGCTGATGCCCGCCGTGGGGCGCGAGACGATCCAGTTTCGGCTGCTGCTGACCATGAACGCCGTGTACTACGGCATCTCGTACCGCAGCTATATGCGGCGCTCGCCCTTTGGCGCCATGGAACTTTCGATGCCCGGCAACGAAGCGCGAGAGCAAGAAGAATTCCTCGACTACCTGGAGGCCGGGCTACTGAAGTGACCACTTACCCGGCCTGAGCGAGCCCCCCCCCACCCACGGCGCACTGCGCCGCAACGGATCAAACCCGCGTGTGTGCTGCCCCGTCGATGCACCTGCAGCGCCAGCTTGCGCCCATTTTTTACCCACCACTTCCCACACCATCAAGGAGACAAGCATGCAAAAGAACAGAAGAGATACCGGCAACCACCACACCGGCGTGCCCCTGCGCCGCACGCTGCTGAGCCTGACCCTGGCCGCTGCACTCACGGCCTGCGGCGGTGGTGGGCAGGCGCTGGTGGATGGTGGCACCACCTCCGGCGAGTTCACCATCAGCACGCACGAGCTGGCCAGCCGCGCCAAGGCGGCGCGCACGCCGGGCACGACAGGCGTCACCGTGGCAGCGGGCAGCAAGCTGGCCACGCAGTTTGGCGCGGCGGGGCCGGATTTGAACCGGGTGCGCTACACGCGCTACGGGCTGGCGGCCAATACAGGCAAGCCGGTGGATGCGGTGCTGGTGGCGATGCCGGGCACCCTGGCAGCCTCGCACAGCTACCTCATCCTGGCCGAGAACCTGGTGCGCCGCATGTGGGCCGACCACCAGGCGGTGGTGGAGGTGTGGGGGGTAGACCGCCGGTCCGTGGCGCTGCAGGACATGGAGGGCCTGCAGATCGCCGAGCGCGAGCGCGATGCGGCGCTGGGCCTGAACTTCTTGTACGGTGGCGAACTGGGGCTGCCACTGCCGGCCAAGCTGGCGCGGCGCGCGGTGTTCCATGACAGCCGCGAGATCCCGTTTTTGGCGGACTGGACGCCGCAGGTGCATTCGCTGGACCTGGACGCGGTGGTGACCGCAGCGCACACGGTGGCGCGCGATGGCAATGTGTTTCTGGGCGGGCATTCGGCGGGCACGGGCTTTGTGGCGCGCTATGCAGCCACGGACTTCAACCTCACGGGCACGGGGCCGGCGCAGCCGGGCTACACCAAGCTCAAGGGGCTGGTGCTGTTCGAGGGCCCCGGCGGTGCCCTGGCAACGAGCGCGCCCACGGCGGCGCAGCTCGATGCGGTGGTGCGCGCGGCCGATGGCGGGCTGTATGCGGCAGTGGCCTCGGGGGCGGAGCCGGGGTTTGTGTCGCGCCCGGGCCTCACGCCGCGCGTGAGCGCATCGACCGAGATCGCAGGCATGCAGATGGCCTTTGAGGGCACGGTCAACGGCACGCAGGCGCTGCTGCAGGCAGACCAGGGGGGCGTGGCGGGCAACAACGTCTACAACCGCGTGGCAGACTTCACCAAGCGCGACTTTGCCGTGACGGCGGGCGCGGCCATCGGCACCTTCATGGACGATGACAACCTGCAGCGCACGGTGTTCTATTCCGTATCCATGGGCGCCCTGGGCCCGGCGCGTGCGGATGGCCTGCGCACCTGGCTGGACAACACCGACCCGCTGCCCGCAGCGGCCTATCGCGACTTTGGCCCGCAGCCGGCCACGCTGGTGGCCAACCCGCCGGCCTGGGGCAAGGAGGTGGAGCCCACCAACCTCAAGCGCATGTCGCGCGCGCTGTTTGTGGGCAACACCACCTACAGCGACTGGTACTACCCCAGCTCGGGCCTGCTGCTGGGCAACGCCGAAGGCAGCGGCGGCGCCAATCTGGGGCTGGACACCAGCGCCCTGTCGCTGCCCGCCAGCCAGGGCGGGCGCGGCCGGGCCGACATCGTGAACCAGACGCAGGCGCGCAAGATCAACATCCCCGTCATAGCGTTTGGCGGCACCAATGGCCTCACACCCGTGGCCGGCATCTGGCGCGGCTTTGCCGAGGCGATAGCGCCCTGCGCCGCAGCCAGCTGCAAGGCCGGCATTGCGCGCACGCCCACCGGCCAACCCACGCTGGTGGTCAACCGCCAGTACGGCGGGGTGGACGGTGGCTTTGAGGTGCACATGAGCGAGGGCTACTCGCACGTGGGCATCGTGACGGCCGATGACGATGCGACGAACAACGTGATCCGGCCGCTGGCGGCGTTCATGAAGCGCAACGCGAGCGCCGGGGGTGCCAAGTGATGCGCAGCAACATGCAACAGCACCTCCACCAACACACTACCCGCTGGCGCGGACTGTGGGGCGCGATGGCCCTGGGCACGCTGATGGCCGTGGCCGTGTCGGCCTGCGGCGGGTCGGACGACGGCCCTGCCGCTGCGCTGGTCTACGACTGCAAGGGCGCTGTGCGGCACGAATCGCCCGCGCCCGGCTCGGACGCATGGAAGCAGCGCGACGCGGACAACATGGCCTGTGCCCGCGAGCGCACCGACGACTTTGCGCAGCAACCCGCCGCCCTGTTCACCGCAGGCAAGCTGCCCGCGCTGGACGCCTACCGCACACCGGCCCTGCATGCCAACACACGCTTTCGGTTTGCAGAGACCAGTGCGCCCGGCCGGCTGGGCAAGGCCGTTGCCACCGAGGTGTACCGGCCCTGCGCAGCGGGCACCTGCAGCGGCATGCCGGCCACGCTCAGGTCCTTTGAGGGGCCCTACCCTGCCGTGGTGATCGTGCACGGCGGCGGCAGCAGCAAGCGGCTGCACCGCTCGGCCAGCCAGTCGCTGGCCGAGGCGGGGTACATGACCATCGCGCTGGATACGACGGCCGCCATCGGCACCCACGGCATCGACACGCAGGACGTGGTGGACTGGCTGTTCTCCACCCCCAGCGCGCCGCTGGCGGACGGCAGCTACTTCCCCTACTGGAACCAGCTGGACCCCCGCACGGTGGGCATTGCCGGGCATTCGCAGGGCGCCAGCACGGCCAGCCTGATCGGGCAGACGGACAAGCGCCTTTCCGCCATCGTGGCCTGGGACAACCTGACCACGATCCGTAGCGGTTGGGTGGACAAGATCGGCATCGACCCGCCAGCGGGCGTGGCGATACGCACGCCGGCGCTGGGCTTTGGGGCAGACTACAACTTCACCATTGCGCCGTACACCGAGCCACCCGAGCCCGCCAAGGTCAACACCCAGGCCGGCCGCGGGCGCGGTGCCGAACCGCACCCCAAGGACCTGGGCTACCAGGAGGTGCGCACAGCTGGGGTGGACAGCATGCTGCTGGTGCTGCGCGCGGCCACGCACCTGGACTTTTCGCTGTTTGGCGGGCCGGCCAGCCGGTATGGCGAAAGCGCCATCAACTACTACACGCTGGCCTGGTTTGACCGGTACCTGAAGGGCGCGCGCGACCCCGCCGTGGCAGCAGACGCGTTTCGCCGGCTGACGGCGCAGGCGTTCGACGACTCTGCCGACCGGCACAACATAAGCCAGGGGCTGTACGACCCGGCCGCCGCCACCGCAGCAGGCTCGGTCTACAAGGGCAACCTGCCCTACCTGGTGAAGGGCACACCCACGCGCGACCGCCTGTCGTTCTACTTCAAATCGCGCTGCGCCATCACGCCGCCGGGCAGCACGCTGCGGGTGGAATCGGAGGACATACGGTCAGCCGGCTGCCGGTAGGCATCGAACGTGCACCGCTGCTATTGGCCTGAGCTGGCGCCTTGCCGCACCGCCTCCCTGCCCGCCAGCAGGTCCACAAACGCGCGCACCTTGGCTGGGCGAAACCGCGCTGCGGGGAAAACCGCGTGGATGCCGCCCGAGGGCAGCTCCCACTGCGGCAGCACCTGGATGAGGCGGCCGGTGGCAAGGTGGTCTGCAATCGCATAGTCAGGCAGTACGGAGAGCCCGGCGCCCTGGCACACGGCTTCGCGCACGGCCAGGGTGGCATCGAGAAAGATGGATGCCTGCATGGTCACCGCCTGGTGTTCGGCCCCGTCGCGTGCGAAATCCCACCGCAGGTTGTCGCGCAACGCCGTGTTGGCGACGAAGGGCAGCCCCGCCAGCTCGCCCGGGTGCGTGAGCGTTGCCACCTGCCGCGCCATGGCAGGCGGCGCCACCAGCAGTTGCCTGAACGCACCGATCTTGCGGGCCTGCAGGCCCGTCTCGGCGAGCCAGCCGACGCGGATCGCCAGCTCGATGTTGCCGGTCATGAGGTTCAGCGTCTGGTCGCTCATGATGGCGTCGACCTTGCAGGCAGGATAGCGCTGCATGAAGGCGACGATGGCCGGCACGACGACGCCCACGCCATAGTCGAAGGGGGCCGTGAGCCGCAGCGTGCCAGATGGCTCTGCCGATGATTCGGCCAGTTCGTCGAAGGCGTCTTCGGCCTCGTGCAGGATGGATGCGCAGCGCAGGTAGAAGGCCTGCCCGGCCTCGGTGGGCTGCACCTTGCGCGTGGTGCGCACCAGCAGCGAGGTGCGAAATTCGCTCTCCAGCCGGGCCACCTGCTGGCTGACCACGGCCTTGGTGATGCCCAGCCGCTCGGCTGCCGCGGTGAAAGAGCCCGTCTCCACCACCGCCACGAAGTAGGCCAGGCGCCTGAGGTTGCCCAGCCCGCCCAGGCTGTTGTCGGCCTGATTGTATGTTTTTAGCATACATTGTGTTTAGCATGTATGTATTTCAGAGTCAATCGTTAGTGCCTACCATGGGCCCAGCGCTTCTCCACCGGGCCGGCAACTGCCCGGAAATGGAGCCGCGCCAAGCTGCAATCAGTGATCCACAATGCAACCGCCGCAGGCGTCGCGATGGTTGATTTTCAGGAGTGAAACGCCATGGCTGATACGACCCGATTGACGTGGAAACATTTCCCCGCTGGCGAGCACGGATTCTTCCGCGCGCCGGTGCTCATCTCTGGCGCGAGCGATGCCGTGCTGATCGACGGCGGCTTCACGCTGCCCGATGGCAAGGCGCTGGCCGAGGCCATCAAGGCCAGCGGCAAGAAGCTCACGACCATCTACATCAGCCAGAGCGACCCGGACTATTACTTCAGCCTGGGGCCCATCAAGGCGGCCTTCCCTGATGCCAGGGTGATCGCTGCGTCGGCCACCATTGCAGCCATTCAAGCCAATGTGGAAAAGAAGCTGGCCACCTGGGGCCCACAGCTCAAGGACAACGGCCCGCAGGCGCTGGCAGACATCGTGATGCCTGAAGCCTTTGACGGCCCAAGCCTTTCGCTGGAAAGCCACACCATCGACATAGCCAATGCCGAAGGCCTGGCCAATCGCCGCTATATCTGGGTGCCGTCGCTCAACGCCGTCTTCGGCGGGGTGCTCGTGTTCTCTGGCGTGCACGTGTGGACGGCAGACACGCAGGGCGCCGATGCGCGCGCCGCGTGGATCAGCAACCTTGATGCCATGGCCGCGCGCCAGCCTGCGGTGGTGGTGCCAGGGCACATGGCGATCACTGCCGCTGCCGATGCATCGGCGCTTGCCTACACCCGCGACTACCTGCTGGCCTTTGAGCAGGAGCTGGCCAAGGCGGCCGACAGTGCCGCCCTGTTCGCCGCCATGACGCAGCGGTACCCCGACGCCGGCATGGGCGTGGCGCTGCAGATCGGTGCCAAGGTGGCCACCGGCGAAATGACGTGGGGCTGAAGCCATGACGACCCAACCTATCGATATCGTGCGCGCGCACTACGCCGCGTCGGCCCAGGGCAATGTGCAGGAGATGATGGCCAACGTGTCGCCGCAGGTGCGCTGGACCGAGATGGCCGGGTTTCCGTGCGCGGGCACCTGGGTGGGGCCGCAGGCGGTGGCCGAAAACGTGTTTGCCGTGCTGGGTCGTGACTGGATCGGCTACCGGTTCGAGCTGCAAACCCTGATCGATGCGGGCGACCAGGTCATAGGGGTGGGCACCTACCACGGCACCTTTCGCGCCACCGGCAAGGCAATGCAGGCCCGGGTGGCCCATGTGTGGAAGGTGCAGGACGGCCAGATCGTGGCCTTCGAGCAATTCACCGACACGCTGCTGGTGCGCCAGGCAATGGGCAACCCGCCGTAAGAAACTTTGCCGGGCTGGCCAAGTCCACCACCTGCATGCGCCGGCCACGGCAGGTGCATGCAGATATCACCATCGCAACCATTCACATCACCATGCACTATTCAAAACTGCTCGCCATCGCCGCGCTGGCCATCACCCTCGGGGTGCCCGCATTCGCCCAGACGCCTGTCACCCCGACCACTGACCAGGCGGCGCAGCTCGTCAGCAGCGACCCCAAGATCGCTGCCAACAAGCGCCTGGTGTACGACTTCTGGCGTGAGGTCTTTGAGTCGGGCCAGGTGAGTTCGGTAGAGAAATACGTGGCCGAGGGCTACATTCAGCACAACCCCAATGTGCCCAACGGCCGGGCCGCGCTGGTTGGCTTCATTTCAAGCCGGCACGCCACGCCCAAGCCGGTGGAAGACCGGATCAAGGCACCCCTGGTTTCGATCACGGCCGAGCGTGACCTGGTGACGCTCAGCTTCGTGCGCGAGTACCCCGATCCGAAGGACGCATCGAAGAAGTACACCACTACCTGGTTCGACATGTTCCGCATCGAGAACGGGAAGATCGTGGAGCACTGGGATTCGGCCCTGCGGCAATGAGCACCACGGCAGCGCCGAATGCAACGTCTCTAAGCCTAGGGGGGAGTGCTGCAAAGGACCATGCGGTAGCCGAACCCTGTGGGGTCGCCCCGCCGCGTGTGCTTACGGCTGGTCTTGCAAAGGCTGCTGTGGGCGCAGTTCCTCGGCACCACGGCCTCGGTTCCTTCGCTTCAGGTGCATGTCCCTCACCATCGCGTACTTGTCCAGCGCCATCTGGTCCACGAGTTCTCCCGCGCCCAGGTGCTGCGAGCGTTTGCTCAGCAGGTGGGTGACGGTCAGGGTGTTGCGCGCAGATGCACTGGCGATGTGGGAGCTGGCGCTGCCCAGGCTGTCCACCGGCGATGCCAGAGCATCACGCAGGTTCGATGCTCCGAACAGGGGGAGCACCAGGTAGCTACCGGAGCCCACACCCCAGGTGTCCAGCGTCAGCCCGAAATCTTCACTGCGGCCGCGCATGCCCCAACCCGAGGCGGGGTCCATCAGGCCCAGGACTCCAACGGTCGTGTTCGTTCCAAAACGTGCCAGCGCGCCAAGGCTGGCTTTGGGCTCGCCTTGCACCAGCAAGTTGACGGAGGTCCAGGGCTGCTGGAGGTTCGAGAAGAAGTTGGTGATGCCGGTTTGAGCCACCGTGGGCACCACCGCCTGGTAGGCCTTTGCGGCCGGTTTCAAGACCACCTTGTCGACACCCTCATTGAATGCAAACACCTTTCGGTTGGCGGCCTCCAGCGGATCTGGACCAGGGGCGGTGGAGCACCCTGCGGATACTGCAGCCACAGCGAGCAGACATGCAACCGTGGGAAGTGAACCGAGCCGCTCAGAGAAGCAAGAACCACGATGCATGCGATGGTTGACGGAAGCAGTGGCTTGGATGGGTAGGTTTGAGTTCCTGGGGTTCATGGGGTACTTTCGGAGGAGATGGCCCGTTGCCAAGGACATCCTTGGTGTTGGCCATCGTCGCGCGCACCGCCTTTCTGCACACTTACCAGCCCCCAAAAAACTCCCACCGACTGCTGCGGCTCACAAGCGCCCAGGCTGCCTTTGCATGGGATCCCAGAACTGGGTGGACATCAGCACATGGACTTCCAGCCCCTGCACTCCGGGCCGGGCCTCGATGCGCCAGTGGTGAGCGCGGGCGATCTCTTCGCAGATGGAAAGGCCCAGACCGGCGCCAATGTCGCGCCGTTCCGGGCTTCTCCAGAAGCGCTGAAACAGCCTGGCTTGGTCTTGCGGCGTCACGCCGGGGCCCTGATCCGCGACCACGAAGCCGGACGAGGTGGCTTTCAATGTGACGACGCCGCCAGCGGGGCTGTGCTGGATGGCGTTCTCCAGCAGGTTCTTGAACAGGGTGAACAGGCCCCCCCGGTCTGCCCGCCACCCCAGGGCGGTGCCATCGCAGCTGACACAGATCTGAACGCCGCTGCGCTCGGCCACGCGGTCCATGTAGCTGCATGCCTCGACCACGGCCGAGCGGGGGTCGATGGGCTCAATCTTGTAGTTGCGCGGCTCGCTGGCTTCGGCCAGGTGCAGGAGCTGCTGCACCTGCCGGGCCATGCGGTCCACGTCCTGGATAAGGTGGGGGTTGCGCCTGCCCGATGGCTCCAGCTCGATCTGCGCGCGGATCAGCGCCAGGGGGGTCTTGAGCTCGTGCGCGGCATTCGCCAAAAAATCCTGCTGCGTCTGGAACCCGGCATGCAGCCGTTCCAGCGCGCGGTTGAATGCGTCCACCAGAGGCGTTATCTCGTCGGGCAGGCCCTGCGTGTCCAGGCGCGCGTCCAGCGTTTGCGGCGTGATGCACTGAGCCGCCTGGGACACCATTCGCAGCGGTTTGAGCATGCGCATCAGCGTCAGGTGGGTGGTGACGAGGAAAACGACCAGGAACGTCAGGCAGATCGCGATCATTCCCTGAACCAGGGCAGGCATGCCAAAGGACTGGCGCATCTGCAGAACCAGCCGATCGCTGGCTGCGAACTGCACGTACCACAGGGTCCCCTGATGGGTCAGGGGAACCGTTGCAGCGTGCATGGGCACGCCATCCAGGACAAGCGCAAAGCCTTGGGGCTGGGGGGCGAATACAGAACCGTCCGGCGCCAGGGCTGCGGTACTGCCAGCCGAGGAAAAATGCACTTTGCCGCTGGGGTCGGTCACGAGAATCTTGACCTCTTCGCTCAGGCTGGTGAATGCCCAGCGCTCGATCCTGGTCTCGTCCAGCCCGGTGGGAATTCCGTCGGCGCCGAACTCCACGCGGCGAGAGATCGCCTCCGCGTAGCCAATGGCCCCGGACTTAAGCATGTACCGGTTGAACGGCTCCCCCAAAAGCATTACCACAGAGGCGGCAAGGAGGGCGCTGAGCGCCATTCCAAAACCGTACACCGCCAGCAGCCGCCAGCGCAGGCTACGCGGCCAACGGAGCTTCACTGAGGGCATAGCCTTGGCCTCGCACGTTGATGATCTGCAGGCTGGACCCCAGCACATCGAGCTTGCGGCGCAGGCGGTGGATGGCAACGTCCAGCGCATTGGGGGTCACGGCCTCCAGCATGCCCCAGGCCGCAGCCTCCAGCGCAGAGCGCCGCACGACCGCGCCGCCCTTGCGCACCAGGCACAGCATGATCTGCATCTCGGCCGGGGGCAGGGTCAACACGCTGGTGGAGCAGCGCAGCTCCCCGCTCTCCGGGTCCAGCTGGATGTCTGCGTGCGAAGGCGTCAACGCACGCAGCTGCGCGGGGCGCCGCAGGAGCGCGCGCACCCGGGCGATGAGTTCCTCCATGGGAAACGGCTTGGTCAAATAATCGTCGGCGCCGGAGTCGAGCCCGTCGATCCGGTCGTGCAGCGCATCGCGGGCCGTGAGCATCAGGCACGGGGTGGCCCGCCCTGCGGCGCGCAGGCGCTTGACCAGCGTGAGCCCGTCGCCATCGGGCAGCCCCCGGTCCACAACGACCACTTCGTACTCGATGTGCTGCAAGGCATGCCAGGCGGCGTCGATCCCGTGGAACACGTCGGCGGCGATGCCCGCGTTGGCCAAGGCCTGGCAGATCAGGTCTGCCAGCCTGGCATGGTCTTCAAGCAGCGCAATGCGGTTCATGGTGGCGTGGGGTCTCGGTCGTCCGGGGTCGCGGGCGCTGCGCCGGGAAGGGTGCGCAGCAATGCCCCCACGGACTCGGCGGGGGCGGGTGTGCACGAGGCGGTCAATAGCGTGGTGGAGGGGGATGCCAGCGCATGGTTGTACCAGAGCGCTTCGGCAGCATGCCGCACGGCGGCCGACTGCGCGGGGTCGAACGCATCGCCAGCGCACAGCTCCTGCGCAAACTCCGACCAGATCGCCCGGTACCGCGGCCTGCAGAACACCAGGGCCCAGCGTCCTGGCCGCGCCACGGGGTGCAGGGCATGCCCCTGGATGCTGCGGACATAGGCGCGCAGATGGCGGGCGGGGCCATCGGGCTCGCTCTGCAGAACCAGCAGCAGGCCCTCTCGAAAGCCGGCCAGCAGGTGCTCGAACACCGCGTCCAGCGCCGCGCGCTGCCGCAGTGCGGCGCAGGACGCGCAGCGCAGGTCCGCTGCACCCGCTGATGCAGGCCGCGCCGATGCCACCCCCGATGCCGCCCCCGATGCCACCCTGTGCGCGCGGGGTGTCTCGCAAGGATCGGCTGTGTACCGGGCTTTCACGGGCTCAGAACCGGTAGAGGTAGCCGACGGCCACGCGCGACGCGCTGGAGCGGCCGACGATGGGGCTGCGCTTGATCTCGTCGGGCAGGCTCCTGGCGCTCATGTCCAGAAAGACGGTCTGTTTAGGCTGGATCAGGTAGTCCAGCCGTACGCCCACCTCCAGCGTGGTCGCGGCCTTGCCGGTGTACTGCGCACGCTGGGGCAGCGCTTCATGGGCCTGCACACCGAAGTAATAGTCAACGTACTTCTTGTCGGACCACTGCGCCTGCACGCGCGGCGTCAGCGCAAAGTTGCCGAAGCCGAAGCGCCGGTCCAGCTGCAGGTCGAGCTTCTGGCCCTTGCTGTTGCCCGAGAGGTCGGCCGTCCACGCGGCAGAAGCACGCACCGCGGGGTTGTTCCAGGTGAGCGCGCCACCGCCCCAGAGGCCGCCCTTGCGCTCGTCCATGCCGGTCAGGGCGGGCGAGTCATCGGGCTTGTAGCCCGCGTCGTCGTACTTCAGGCGGGCATCGAGCGCCACGGAGCTTGCCGCGCCCAGAGGCCAGTTGCCCACCTTGAAGTCCGCCGTGCCGCCGAGCACCCGCACCCAGGCGTTCTCGTAGTACAGCAAAGGCAGGGCGCTGTTCTTGTTGTCCGCACCCGCATAAGGCAACTGCGACATTCCCGCGCCAATGCCAAGCCCCCATTGGGAAGAAGATGAGGAAGATGGGGAGGACGACGTGGCCGCTGCGGCACCGGCGGCTTGCGCATTGCCCGGGCCCGACACGGTCTGGGCAGTGGCGTGAAGGCATGCGGTGGTAGCGACCAGCAGGGCTGCGGTGCGCAAGGCCGGGGAGCACAGGCATACGGGGGACTTTGGGAGTTGGACCATAAGGCTTGGGAATTGGGGTTGAAGACAGGCGGATGTTCCAACCAATCGTCTTACTGGAGACTTACCAGCAATGGCATGGTGAATATCCCGTGCACCAGCGCTTGAGAACGTCTTCACGTTCTCAAGGACAATGGCACCCCTTTCTCCCGGACATGCCTGTGCACAATTCGCCCACCCCGCCAAAGCCGCCTGCGCGCAGCTGGGCCCACGCCCGCATCACGGCCACTGCCGAGCAGCGGCGCGTGCTGGACTCTACGGCGTCGGCCATCATCATCAGCGCGTTGGCGGGCACGGGCAAGACGACCACGCTGTGCATGAAGGCCTGCAACCTGCTGGCCAGCCTGCAGGGCCAGCGCGAGGCGGCGCCGCCACGCATTTTGGTGCTGGCGTATTCGCGCGCCGGGGTCACGGCGATACGCGACCGCATGCTGCAGCTGCACGGCGCGGTGCCGCGCAGCATGGAAGTGCTGACCATGGAGCAGCTGTGCGAGCAGGTGCTCAAGGAACAGGGCGACCCGGTGGAGCGGCTCGACGACGCGGTGCGCAGGCGCTTCCTGATCCTGCAGGCGCAGCAGGCCCTGCGGCTGGAGCTGGAGCGCAACAGTGACAGTGGTGGCGGCAGCGATGGCATCGACGATGCCCTGCTGGGCCAGAACGTGGACATCGACGCCTTTCTGGCCTTCGAGGCGCTGGCCAAGAAGCGGCTGCTGGAGCGCGAGGTAGAAGACTCTGGCCTGGACCTGCGCTCTTTTTGCGAAGACCGCGACCTGGACTATGGCCTGTGCCGCCTGTACGGGCAGTACGAGCGCATGCGCGTGGGCATGAACCACGAGCCGCGCTTTTATGCCGAGGGCGATTGCACCTTCGAGCTGTGCCGCCAGCTGGGCGCGCTGGACTGGGACCAGCCGTTTGAATGGCTGCAAGAGCGCTACAGCGCCGTGCTGTTCGACGAGCTGCACGACCTGGACGAGGGCGCGCTGATGGTGCTGCGCAAGCTGGTGCAGGGCGGCAATGGCTTGTTCGTGGGCGCGGGGGATTTCAACCAGCACATCCACGAGGGCTCGTTCTCGGTGTTCGGCGGCGGCATGGAGCGCGTGCGCGAATGCCTGCCGGCCGACACGCAGGTGCTCACCATCAACACCACGCGCCGCTTTGGCGCCGATATCTGCGCAGCGCTGAACCCGCTGTTCGGCGTGGAGTTTGCGCCGGTGGCGGGCAGCTCGGATGCGTTTGCGCACCAGACCTACGACAGCGATGCGCACTGCGCCGCGCAACTGGTGGAGCTGCATGGGCAGATCGTGAACGGCTGGGGCGCGCTGCAGGAGAGCAAGGGCGACAAGGGCGCACAGCACAACAGTTCGCTGAACGTGGTGCTGCGCAACCCGCAGGACAGCATCCTGCTCGAATGGGTGTTTGGCCACGAGGGCGTGCACTATGGCTGCCAGGGCATGAGCCCCTTCTACCTGCGCCGCGAGGTGGCGCTGGCGCTGGCGCTGATGTGGGCGCTGCAGGGCGATGACGGCCACGAGCGCTACCTGACCCCGGGCATCGTGGGCGCCGCCGTGGAGGGCCTGCTGCACTATGGCCGGCGCACGGCGCGCAGCGGCGCGGCGGACGTGGACCTGCTGGCCCAGGGCCAGTTCGACAACGCGGGCTGGACCGACCTGCCCGGCGCCGACGAGGGCAGCAAGCTCGCCGCCACGCTGCACAGCGGCGCCGCGCGCATGCGCCGCTACATCGCGCACGGCACGCTGAACCCGAATGCGCCCGAGCTCAAGGATGCCTGCGCCGAGATCATGGCCCTGCCCGCTGCGGCGCGGGCCGCCGTGCTGGCCGATGCCGGTGCGTTCTGCCAGCACCCGCTAGTGCGGCGCATCTTTGCCGACGCCCCCATCAACGGCACGGAGCGCAGCGCCTGCCTGGCCAGCCTGCAAAGCCTGGCCCGCCTGGCGCACGGCCTGCCCGTGGCAGAGCTGCTGGGCCGGCTCACGCTGCTGGTGACGACGAGCATCGGCATGCACCAAAGCCAGGAGCCCATCAGCCTGCGCCTCTTGAGCGTGGACGCCTGCAAGGGCCGCGAGTTCACCTTTGTGGCCGTTCCCTTCGTGGAGCGCGGGCGCTTTCCCGGCCCCGCATCGCACCAGGAGGCTTACCGCGAGCGCAACATGCTCTATGTGGCCACCACGCGCGCGCGGGCGGCGCTGTGGGTGCTGGAGAGTGCGGCCAAGCCAGTCTTGCCAGGGCCGGTTTAACCAGAACCCTCACGCGCCGTGCGCATCGCCCCTTCGCTCTCGCCGCCGTGCGACGAGAAGCCGTGCCATGCCAGCGCATCCACCACCATGTAAGTGCCAAGCGCCAGCAGCCCCACCATCAGGCAGCGCCTAAACCACACGGCCGACAGGCGCTGGCGGATGCGCGTGCCCAGGGCCATGCCCAGCAGCGCGGGCAGCAGCATCCAGGCCGAGAGCACGAGGGCGGACGCGGTGTAGCTGGCGTTGAGCGCCAGGCCGCCCGCCAGCGCGATGGTGGAGACGGTGAAGCAGATGCCCATGGCCTGCACCAGCGCGTCCCTTTGAAGGCCGAGCGCCTGGAGGTAAGGCACGGCCGGCACCACGAAGACCCCGGTGGCGGCAGTGACCCAGCCGGTGGCAAAGCCCACCAGGGGCGACAGCCAGCGCTCGGCCCGGGGCGGCACCGCCAGGCGCGCGCCCACCAGGCCCCAGCAGCCATAGGCGATGAGCGCCACGCCCAGCAATGCACGCGACCACGCACCTGCCGGCGCCCCCAGCACCCAGGCCCCGAGCCAGGTGCCCGCGCAGATGCCCACCTGCATGCCGCCCAGGCGCCGCAGCAGCGGCCCCAGCGTGGCCCAGGGGCGCAGTTGCCACAGGTTGGTGATGAGCGAGGGCATGACCAGCAGGGCCGCTGCCTCGGCCGGTGCCATCAGCATCGCCAGCAGGGCCATCGACACGGTGGGCAGCCCCAGGCCGACGATGCCCTTGACGCCGCCGGCCACCAGAAAGACGGTGACGGCACCCAACAGCCAGGCCCAGGAGCTCACGCCGAACAGGCCGGCCATCATGGCTGCTGCTCCAGCATTCGGGCCTGGCATGTAGGACAATTTTGAAATTGTGCTGAATTCATCGCAGACATTCCCTCGGTGGCCCGCACGGTGCAGCAGGCCATGGCCGCCATTCTTGGCAAGGCGGGCGCTGCTGAAAATGCGGAATGCGGCGCACCCAGCCTCAGGCTGGGCCGAAGGCGCTTGTGGTAGGTTGTGACCCATGCGCTTTGACCTGACCGACCTGCGGCTGTTTTTGAACGTACACGAGGCCGGCACCATCACCGGCGGTGCCGAGCGCAGCCACATGGCGCTGGCATCGGCCAGCGAGCGCATCCGCGGCATGGAGGATGCGCTGGGCGTGCCCCTGCTGCTGCGCGCGCAGCGCGGCGTGCAGCCTACGCCGGCCGGCCACACTCTGCTGCACCACGCGCGGCTGGTGCTGCAGCAGATGGAGCAACTGCGCGGCGACCTGGGCGAGTACGGCGCGGGCCTGGCGGGCCATGTGCGCGTGCTGTGCAACAGCTCGGCGCTGAGCGAGTACCTGCCGCAGGCGATTGCGGGTTTTCTGGCGCAGCACCCGCGCATCTCGGTGGATGTGGACGAGCGCCCCAGCCAGGAGGTGGCCGACGCGGTGCGCGCCGGCCTGTGCGACATGGGCCTGGTATCCGACGCCGTGGACCTGGAAGGCCTGGCCACACAGGTGCTGCGCCCTGACCCGCTGGTGCTGGTGGTGCCGCAGGGGCATGAACTGGCCGCGCGCCGCAGCGTAGCGCTGGCCGAGGTGGCACACCTGGACTTCATCGGCCTGGCCGAAGGCAGCGCGCTGCAGGCCCTGGTGGTGCGCCACGCCCAGCGCCAGGGCCAGCGGCTGCGCTACCGGGTGCGGCTGCGCCAGTTCGAGGCCGTGTGCCAGCTGGTGGGCCTGGGGGTGGGCGTGGGCATACTGCCGCGCGCGGCGGCCATGCGCCACGCCCGCGCGCAGCGCGTGAAGGCCGTGCGACTGACCGATGCCTGGGCCGATCGGCAACTGGTGCTGTGCCTGCGCAGGCTGGAAGATTTGCCACAGCATGCGCAGCAGTTGGTGCAGCATTTGCTGCTCCTTGCCCAACTCTGAGAAGATGGATGCCATGCTGCTGCAAAGCCTCCGTCTTGAGACCGCCCCACCCTATTTCACACCCGCACCATGAGCTACGACCTTCGTGTTTGGGAACCCCCGGCCGGCCAGGCCATTCCGACGTCGTTCGAGGAAGCCCTTCGCAACTGGTTCGAGCTGGAGCTTCTGGAGCCCGGGCCCAACCCCAAGTTCGCGGCCTTGGCTGCGCAGATGGTGGCCTACAAGGACTGCGGCGAGGCGCCCTGGGACGGCGATCCGGTCATAGATGCGAAAAACTGCCGCAAGGCCGTGTGGACGTTTTCACTGCCCGCCGAGAACCGCATGAAGCTGCTGGGCGCCGTGGTCAAGCGCGCCAATGCGCTGGGCCTGACGGTATTGGACGACCAGGTGGGCCTGGCGCTGGTGGCGCCCCACCGCGTGCTGCCGCCGGAGCGCACCGACTTCTGGAAACAGGCGATGCAGGTGCTGGAAGAAGCGCCCCTGGACTCGGCCACACCCGCACCCACAGCGGCACCGGCACCCACGCCCGCCGCAGCGCCCGCGCGTGCGCCCCTGTCCATGGCGCTTGCGTCGGCGCGCGACGAGATGCGCTCGGTGCTCTCGTCGATGCTGCCACAGCACGGTTTCATATCACCCCGGCAGGCGATCGAGGTGCCGTACTACCACGCCCAGGCGGAGGCGACGTATTTTCGGCCCACTCCGGCGGGTGGGCAGGGCGTGACGCTGCTGACTTCGAACACCAACCACCTGCCGTGCCTGACCATCGACGTGAACGTGTTCAGCGAAGAAATCGCCAACATCCTGAGGGCCGTCTTTCCCGAGCATGACGAGATGTATTTCCGGCGCCAGCTGAATTTTTATGTCGGGATTTTTCAGGACACCTATGCCTATTTCCCCATCAAGGGTTCGGCAGACCTGCAGCGCATGGTGAAGGAGGTGCAAGACCCGGTGGGCCCCATTCTGGAGATGACCCGCACGCCGCTGGGCATGCACGCCATCATGTCAGGCACCACCGTGTTCCCGCTGGCGGGCAACCCCCAAGGCCACAAGACGCTGGCAGAACACGCGCAGAAGAATTTCGGCTACGCCGCGCTGGTCAGTGCCTGGCTGTATGGCGGCGAGCAGTTCCAGGAGATGGCGCAGCAAAAACGCGCGCATGAACAGCGCACGGCGCCTTCCGCCATGAAGAAGGAAATGGTGCAGCGGGTGGACCGGCTGGTGGCCTACCTGCGTGCGCAGGTGAAGCGAAAAGCATAGGCTGCCACGCTCAGCGCGCCCGCTCCAAAAGCCACTGCTCCGCTTCAGCCTGTTTCTTGAAGCGCGCCCAGTCCAGCGCGGTCTTGCCATGGGGGTCCTTGCGCGCCAGGTCGATGCCCCGGGCCTCGAACCACTGCAGCGCCTCCACCCGGCCCCGGCCGGCAGCCAGCATGGTGGGGGTTTCGCCCCGGCTGGCCATTGCGGGTTCATCCAGCGGCTGGCCTTGCGCGGCCAGCCATTGCAGGCAGGCGATGCAGCCGCTTTGCGCGGCCATGTGCACGGGGCCCCAGTCCCAGCGGTTGCGCGCTGACAGGCTGGCCCCGGCCTGCACCAGGCGCTGGGCCGCCGCCAGGTTACCGCCGTAGAAGGCGCGCAGCAGCGCGGTGTCGCCCAGCTCGCTGTCCTTTTGCGTCTGGCGCAGGTCGGGCTTGGCACCGGCGCCCAGCAGCGCCTCGATGTGCTCCATCTGCCCCCGGTGCGCGGCCAACATGAGCACGCTGGAACCATTGGGCGCCAGCAGGTTGGGGTTGGCGCCGGCGGCCAGCGCGGCGCGCAGGGCTGGGGCATCGCCTGCATTCTGGGCGTCGAGCAGGCGGCCGTCCACCGCAGAGTACGACACGGCGGGCGCTGGTGCCTCTGCCGCTGGCGCGCGGCGCGCAGTGCCAGCCACCTTGGGCCCCACGACCCACCAGACCACCAGGGCCAGCACCAGCAGCGCGCCCCAGGCCGGGCGGGAGTGCTGGGCCCGCGCGGGCCGCTGCATGCCGGCGGCAAAGCGGCCGCGCCGGTGCGCCCAGGCTTGCGCCAGCGAATGGCCCAGGGCCGTGGCCGCCGCCTCGCCACCCAGGCCGGGGGTCAGCCGCACCAGCGTATCGCCTGCCCCGCGCGCGTAGACGGCGTGGTAGCGGTGTTCGCTGGCACCGCTGCCCGTGGTGTAGAGCAGCTTGTGCGCCAGGTTGCGGCTGGAATCGCCGGGCACGGTGTCGGCGCGCGACCAGAGCCAGGAGTGGCGGCGCGCGGTGATGCCCCCGTCCTGCACGGTCAGCGTCCAGCGGCGGGTGGCGGCATGCAGGGCAAAAGCGGCCAGGCCGATCCAGGCGGCGGCCGGGAAGAATCCGCGGGGCAGCGCCAGCCCCTGCGGGCCCAGGCGGCCGTTGATGACTGCCTCCAGCGCCAGGCCGGCCAGCACCAGGGCGGCGGCCCAGCGCCAGCCGCTCTGGCTGAATTCGTAGTTCCATGCCTCTGGGGTTTCCTGCAGCGTGACCGCAGGGGGCAAAGGCGAGGGGCCTTCATCCGCGTCCTCGGCCTCGCTCAGCGGCGCGATGGGTACCACCTGCTTCCAGGCGACGCGCCGGTCAAAGCGGTCGGGCATTTCGTCGCCGCCACCACCGCCGAAGCTGCGCGGCGCGGCCTGCACGGGCAGGTCGTAAGTCAGCTCCACCGAGCCGTCCGGCCCGTGCAGCAACTCCAGCCGCCAGTCCACGCGCTCGCCGGAGCGTTGGCTGCCGTGCGGTGGCGCGTCGGCCGGCAGATCGAAGCGCGCGACCAGCCGCAGCCCGCCATCGGCCGTGCGCTGCATGCGCGCCGCTTCGGTGAATGACTCCACGCAGCGCTCGGGCGAGCCCGAGCTTGACTCGTCCACGCGGTACTGGGCCAGGCGCAGTTGTGGACGGCTCTCTTGCTGGTGGGCAGCGGCGCGCTCGGGCAGCAGCAGCGTCAGCTCCACCGGGTGGCCGGCGCGCGGCCGGGCCGGCAGCGCCGTGAGCGCCGCGCCCGCATAGCGCCAGGCCTGGCGCGTCTGGTGCAGTGCCAGGCCGATCAGCCCCACCCCCACCATGACGAAGATCGAGATGAAGGCCTTGGCGAACCAGGGCGCGCCGTTGTTGGTCCACAGCATGGCGGCCATGGGGAAGGCGATGCCGCACCAGAAGACGGTGAAGAACCAGGTGGCACCCGCCGACTTGCTGGCCGCACCCTTTTTCAGGGGCTCGGGCGCAGCGCCCAGTTCTGCCTCCTCCTTCATGCCGCCCCCGCCCAGCAGGATGTGCACGAAGAACCAGGCTGCCACCAACCCCACGCCGGTGAAAACCAGGGCAAAAGGCACGCGGAACATCTGCAGCGCCCAGCGGATGGAAGGGTCGATGAGGGCCTGCGCGGGCGCCTGCGGGTTGACCATGATGGTGATGGGCTGGCCACGGGACTGGGCGCTTTGCAGCAGCCCGTGCCAGTGCTGGTGCCAGTCGCCGATGTTGTCGGCACCGGCCTCGGGGTCGAGCCCCACGCGGGTGCCCTCGTACTGCCGGCCCGCGAATTCGTAGCGGTAGCGGGCATGCACCCGGTAGGTGGTGCCGTCGCTGGACGTGTGGCGCTTGAGCTCGGTGCCCAGCACCTGGGCCGCCACCGGCTGCCAGCTGCGCACCTGCAGCGCCGCCTGGAGCGTCTGCGCCAGGGGCTGTAGCCCCGCGAAGTAGCCGCCCAGGCCAAAGGCCGCTGCGAAGAGCCCGCTGAACAGCAGCATCCCCAGGCGCTTGCCCAGGGTGTCTATCTTTTCGGGGTTGTTCTCTCTTGCCATGGATGTCCCTCCATTTCTTTTTGTTGTTGTTATGGGCGAAGCATGCAAGCTCATCATGACATTTGCATGACAAACACATGGCTCCACCGTTGCGAATGCGTGACACACACAACACGCTCACAACACGCACAGCCATGAAAAAAGCGGCTCCGGGGAGCCGCTTTTTCGTGAGGGGATCGGTCAACGATCCCCGGGGGGCCTATCAAGCCGTAACGCCGTCTGCCACGTCCTTGAACTCGGCGATCTGGTCGAAGTTCAGGTACTTGTAGATCTTGTCGCCGTTCTGGTTGAGCACACCCATGTCGGCCAGGTACTCTTCCTTGGAAGGAATGCGGCCCAGCTTGGAGCAGATGGCCGAGAGTTCGGCCGAGCCCAGGTAGACGTTGGTGTTCTTGCCCAGGCGGTTGGGGAAGTTGCGGGTGCTGGTGGACATCACGGTAGCGCCCTCCTTCACCTGGGCCTGATTGCCCATGCACAGCGAGCAGCCGGGCATTTCCATGCGCGCGCCTGCCGCGCCGAACACGCCGTAGTGGCCTTCTTCGGTGAGCTGGTGCGCGTCCATCTTGGTGGGCGGTGCCATCCACAGCTTGACGGGGATGTCGCGCTTGCCTTCGAGCAGCTTGGAGGCTGCGCGGAAGTGGCCGATGTTGGTCATGCACGAACCGATGAACACTTCGTCGATCGCGGCGCCAGCCACGTCCGACAGCGTCTTGGCGTCATCGGGGTCGTTGGGGCAGCAGACGATGGGTTCGGTGATCTCGGCCAGGTCGATCTCGATGATGGCGGCGTAGTCGGCGTTCTCATCGGGGGCCAGCAGCTGGGGGTTGGCCAGCCAGGCTTCCATGGCCTTGATGCGGCGGCCGATGGTGCGTGCGTCGGCGTAGCCCTGGGCGATCATGTTCTTGAGCAGCACGATGTTCGAGTTGATGTACTCGATCACGGGCTCCTTGTTCAGGCGCACGGTGCAGCCGGCGGCAGAGCGCTCGGCTGATGCGTCGGACAGCTCGAACGCCTGCTCGACCTTCATGTCCGGCAGGCCTTCGATTTCCAGGATGCGGCCCGAGAAGATGTTCTTCTTGCCCTGCTTGGCCACGGTGAGGTGGCCTTCCTTGATGGCGTACAGCGGAATCGCGTGCACCAGGTCGCGCAGCGTGACGCCGGGCTGCATCTTGCCCTTGAAGCGCACCAGCACCGATTCAGGCATGTCCAGGGGCATCACGCCCGTGGCGGCAGCGAACGCCACCAGGCCGGAGCCGGCAGGGAAGCTGATGCCGATGGGGAAGCGCGTGTGCGAGTCGCCGCCGGTGCCCACGGTGTCGGGCAGCAGCATGCGGTTGAGCCAGCTGTGGATGATGCCGTCGCCGGGCTTGAGCGAGATGCCGCCGCGCGTGCTGATGAAGTCGGGCAGCTCGTGGTGCATCTTCACATCCACGGGCTTGGGGTAGGCAGCCGTGTGGCAGAAGGACTGCATCACCAGGTCGGAGCTGAAGCCCAGGCAGGCCAGGTCTTTCAATTCGTCGCGGGTCATGGGGCCGGTGGTGTCCTGCGAGCCGACCGAGGTCATGCGCGGTTCGCAGTACGTGCCGGGCACCACGCCCAGGCCTTCGGGCAGGCCGCAGGCGCGGCCGACCATCTTTTGCGCCAGCGTGAAGCCCTTGCCGGTAGCGGCAGGCACTTGCGGCAGGCGGAACAGGGTGGAAGGCGCCAGGCCCAGGGCCTCGCGGGCCTTGGCGGTGAGGCCGCGGCCGATGATCAGCGGAATGCGGCCACCGGCGCGCACTTCGTCGAACAGCACGTCGCTCTTGACGGTGAACTCGGCGACGACCTGGCCGTCCTTGAGCGCCTTGCCGGCGTAGGGCAGCAGCTCGATCTCGTCGCCCATGTTCATCTGGCTCACATCGAGCTCGATGGGCAGTGCGCCCGCGTCTTCCATGGTGTTGTAGAAGATGGGAGCGATCTTGCTGCCCAGGCACACGCCGCCGAAGCGCTTGTTGGGCACGAACGGGATGTCTTCACCCGTGAACCACAGCACGCTGTTGGTGGCCGACTTGCGGCTCGAACCCGTGCCGACCACGTCGCCCACGTAGGCCACCAGGTTGCCCTTGGCGCGCAGGTCTTCCAGGAACTTGATGGGGCCGCGCTTGCCGTCTTCTTCGGGCGTGATGCCGTCGCGCTTGTTCTTGAGCATGGCCAGGGCATGCAGCGGGATGTCGGGGCGGCTCCAGGCGTCGGGCGCGGGCGACAGGTCGTCGGTGTTGGTTTCGCCGGTGACCTTGAGCACGGTGAGCTTGATGCTCTGCGGCACTTCAGGGCGGCTGGTGAACCACTCGGCGTCGGCCCAGCTTTGCAGCACGGACTTGGCGAAGGTGTTGCCCTTGTCGGCCTTTTCCTTGACGTCATGGAACTGGTCGAACATCAACAGCGTCTTCTTCAACGCTTCAGCGGCGACAGAGGCCACGGCCGCGTCGTCCAGCAGGTCGATCAGGGGAGTGAGGTTGTAGCCGCCCAGCATGGTGCCCAAGAGCTGCGTGGCGCGCTCGCGGCCGATCAGCGTGCACACCTCGGTACCGTGGGCCACGGCGGCCAGGTAGCTGGCCTTGACCTTGGCGGCGTCGTCCACACCGGCAGGCACGCGGTGCGTGATCAGGTCCACCAGCATGGCTTCTTCGCCTTGGGGTGGGTTCTTGAGCAGTTCGATCAGCTCGCCGGTCTGCTTGGCCGTCAGGGGCAGCGGTGGGATGCCCAGCGCGGCGCGCTCGGCCACATGGTCACGGTAGGCTTTCAACATCATTTTTCTCCGGTTGCGTTCTAAAGTGGGGTGGTGGCGCCGGGGCTGCAAGGGCCATGCGGCGCGGTGGTGCCGTGTCTCGTCGGGTTCTGGTTATTTGGTGGTGGCAGTGGCAGTTGCAGCAGGCGCAGGGTCGAACACGCTCTGGGGCGGGGCCTTCTTGGCGGCCTCGGCCACCAGGGTCTGCTCGGCGCTCATGCACTCGTCGGCCAGGCGCTGGCCGAGCTTCTGGTTCATCAGCATGGACTTGTTGGCGATCTGCAGCCACACGGCGCCGCCCTTGGCGTCTTCCAGGCGCACGGCGCCGGTGCTGGTGACCACGGGGGTCATGTGGTACTTGAAGCCCTTGCCCTCGATGGTGAAGCGGCCGGGCGTGGCGGCGTCGGCCGTCACGTTGACGAAAGCGCCCAGCTCGCAGGCGATGCGGCCGGTGTGCACCTTCTGGGCAATGGCCTGCTCCTCAGGGCTCAGCGCGGCATCGGCGGCGATGAGGCCGGAGGCGACCTGGTTGGCCGCAGTGTTCAGCTGCTGGCGGCTGCTGGTGGGCTCGGCCTTGGCGGTCTTCTTGGCGGGGGCTTTGTCCTTGGCTTCGGCCGACTTGGCTGCGGGCTTTGCGGCCGGCTTGGCCGCGGCCTCTTTCTTGGGTGTGGCTTCCTTCTTGGCGGCGGGCGCGCTCTTCTTGGCGGGCTCGGCTGCGGCCTGCGCCAGGGCAAGGCCAGGGGCCACCAGCATCAGGGCGGAGGTGAGGATCAGTGATTTCATGGGGAAGTCCTGGAAAAAAGGTTCAGGCGTCGTGGTGGGGAGCGGGGGAAGCAGCAAACCAGTGGGCCACTCCGGGCGGCAGTGCGCGCCCGGTCTGGTGGGCGCGTTCAAGCACCTGCCAGTAGTAGCGGTAGCTGGCGCGGTCGTGCAGGGTGCCATCGTGGCTGATGGGCGCCCAGTCGGCCTGCGCGGCAGCGGCAATGATGCGGGCGGACAAGTCGATCTCGTCCTGCCGGGGCGCAAACGCCTGCAGGATGGGGCGGATCTGGCCGGGGTGGATGCTCCACATGCGGGTATAGCCCAGCTCCTGCGAAGCGCGGGTAGCGGCGGCCTGCATGGCAGCGGTGTCATTGAATTCCGTGACCACGCAGTGCGAAGGCACCTTGCCGTGGGCATGGCAGGCGGCGGCGATCTCGAGCTTGGCGCGCACCACCAGCGGGTGTTCGAACTGGCCGCGCGAGCCCATGGCCGACGAAGGGATGGCCCCGCCATGCGCGGAGACAAAGTCCATGAGCCCGAAGCTGATGCTCTGCACGCGCGGGTGCGCAGCGATCTCGAAGACGCGGTGCACAGCGGCGGGCGATTCGATCAGCACGTGCAGCGGCAGGTGGCCGGCCGATGCGGCGAGCAGCGCCTTTTCGGCGTGCAGCACGTCGTCCACCGACTCGACCTTGGGCACCATGATGTGCGACAGGCGGTGGCCGGCCTCACCGGCGATGGTGGCGATGTCGTTGGCAAAGGCGGCGTGGTCCACGGTGTGCACGCGGGCGGCCACGCGCGCGCCGTCGGCGGCGTTAAGCGCCAGCGATGCGACCAGGGCGGCGTGCTCACGCTCCTGGCCCACGGGGGCGCCGTCTTCACAGTCGAGCGTGACGTCGAACACGCAGTGGCCAAACTCGGTGCTCATCTCGGCCTGCAGCTGCAGGCTTTTGCGCATACGCGCCTCCACACCGCTGTAGTGGTCGCACACGGGCAGGCGGCTGGCGCCGGCCTGGGCGCCCAGCAGCACGCTGGCGGGGTGGGCGGGAGAAGCAACAGTGCTCATGGTGCGGGGCGCTGCGCAACGATGAACATGCGCGGAAAGGCCAGCAGGCGGTTGCCATCGCTGCGCAGGGGGTAGGCGTCGCTGATGCGGCGCTCGTACTCGGCCAGAAAGCTGGCGCGCAGGTCGTCGCTCAAAGGATCGAGGAAGGGGCGCAGCCCGGTGCTGCGCAGCCAGTCGACGATGGCGCCGGCCGTGGGCATGACGTGCTGGTAGACGGTGTGCCACACGTCCACCAGGGCAGCCTCTTTGGCCAGCATGTCGTAGTAGCCGCCGATGGTGGCCAGCTCGGTGCGCACGGCATCGGCGTCGCCGATGGGCTCGCGCCAGGGCGATTGCCCGGCGATGTCACGCATCAGCCGGTGCGACGGCTCCTGCCGGTTGTCGGGCATCTGGATGGCCAGCACGCCGCCAGGGGCGAGCAGGCTGAACAACCGGGGAACCAGGGTTTCGTGCCCCGCCACCCATTGCAGGGCAGCGTTGGCGTAAATCAGGTCGGGTGCCACGGCGGGCACCCAGGTGGCGATGTCGCCTTGTTCAAAGGCCGTGCCGGGCAGGCGCTCGCGCGCACTGGCCAGCATGGCCTGGGAGGTGTCGATGCCGGTGACCTGCGCCTTTGGAAAGCGCTGCACCAGCAGCTCGGTGGAGTTGCCTGGCCCGCAGCCCAGGTCCACCACATGGGCGGCACTGGAGAGGTCGGCCAGGGGCACCCGCGCAAGCAGCTCCTGGGCCGGGCGCGTGCGCTCGTCCTCGAAGCGGCGGTAGAGCGCGGGGTTCCAGTCGAGCATGTACGACAGCCTGCCTATGGGTGCTTACAGCAGGTGCTTGACGCCGTCTTGCTCGCCTTGCAGCTCGGCCAGGGTCTTGTCGATGCGCTCTTGCGAGAAGGCGTCGATCTCCAGGCCTTCAACCAGCTTGTACTCGCCGTTTTCGCAGGTGACGGGGAAGCCGAACATGGTGTCCTTGGGGATGCCGTACTGGCCGTCCGATGGGATGCCCATGGTGACCCACTTGCCGTTGGTGCCCAGGGCCCAGTCGCGCATGTGGTCGATGGCGGCGTTGGCAGCCGAGGCGGCCGACGACAGGCCACGGGCTTCGATGATGGCCGCACCGCGCTTGCCCACGGTGGGCAGGAAGGTGTTGGCGTTCCATTCCTGGTCGTTGATCATCTTGGCGACGCTTTCGCCGTTGATGGTGGCGAAACGGTAGTCGGCGTACATCGTGGGCGAGTGGTTGCCCCAGACGGTCAGCTTTTCGATGTCGGCCACGGCCTTGCCGGTCTTGGCAGCGATCTGGCTGGCAGCGCGGTTGTGGTCCAGGCGCAGCATGGCGGTGAAGTTCTTGCGTGGCAGGTCAGGTGCCGACTTCATGGCGATGTAGGCGTTGGTGTTGGCAGGGTTGCCGACGACCAGCACCTTCACGTTGCGCGAGGCCACAGCGTTCAGGGCCTTGCCCTGTGCCGTGAAGATGGCGCCGTTGACGGCCAGCAGCTCGGCGCGTTCCATGCCCGGGCCACGTGGGCGCGAACCGACCAGCAGCGCGTAGTCGGCGTCCTTGAAGGCGGTCATCGGGTCGCTGTGGGCTTCCATGCCGACCAGCAGGGGGAATGCGCAATCGTCCAGCTCCATCATCACGCCCTTGAGCGCCTTCTGGGGGCCTTCGACAGGGACTTCGAGCAGTTGCAGAATGACCGGCTGGTCCTTGCCCAGCATTTCGCCGGAGGCGATACGGAACAGCAGTGCGTAACCGATTTGACCAGCGGCACCGGTGACGGCTACGCGAACGGGCTTCTTGCTCATGGTGAAAACTCCAGGGAAGTGAGGAAAACAGGGGTGTGTGCAACGCAAGCACCAGCGCCTGTTACCAGCAGCCCGTGCCCCGCAAAACAGCCTTGGAGTGTACTGCCGATTCAATACCCCGGTCAATTTGTCTTATGTCTTATATAAGATATGATCGGAGCCCTGAAACGCCAGGCTGGGTGAGGTACGTGCCCGCCCGGCCAAAGCTCCACGCACGGCCCCATTCTTCGACTGCCATGTCCTCGCTACCGCTCAATGCCGACACCCCTGCGCAGCCAACGACTGGCGCGGGCGCTGCCACGCCGGCGTTCAGCCCGCTGTACCAGCAGATCAAGGGGCTCATCCTGCAGAGTCTGCAGCAGGGCGAGTGGAAGCCCGGCGAAGCCATCCCCAGCGAAATGGACCTGGCCGCGCGCTTTCGCGTGAGCCAGGGCACGGTGCGCAAGGCCATCGACGAGCTGGCCGCCGAAAACCTGGTGATGCGCCGCCAGGGCAAGGGCACCTTCGTGGCCACGCATGCCGAGCAGCATGTGCAGTACCGCTTTTTGAAGCTCATGCCCGACACCGGCGACGCCCGGGTGGAGGGCCGCGCCCAGCGCCAGGTGATCGACTGCAAGCGCGTGCGCGCCAGTGCCGACGTGGCACGCGCGCTGGCGCTGCGCAGCGCCGACCCGGTGATCCAGGCGCGGCGCGTGCTGTCGTTTGCGGGCGTGCCCACCATCCTTGAAGACATCTGGCTGCCGGGCCAGGCTTTCAAAGGGCTGACGGCCGAACAACTGGCCAGCTACGAAGGCCCTACTTACGCCATGTTCGAAATCGACTTCGGCGTACGCATGGTGCGCGCCGAGGAGAAAATACGCGCTGTGCTGCCTGATGCCGAACAGGCTGCGGTGCTGATGGTGGCACCGGGCACGCCGTTGCTCAGCGTGGAGCGCATTGCGTACACGTACAACGACGTTCCCATGGAGTTACGGCGCGGCCTCTATCTCACGGATACCCACCATTACCGTAATGAATTGAGCTGACACCACCCTGGCAACTGAGCGGATCCGTCGATCATTAGGCACGAAGCAAACGCACCTTGTTGCGTTGCAATAGAATTTTGCGTTCTTTGCATCTTCAAATTACAAAGCAGTTACATCCACGAAAGCACAAAACATGACTGAACTCGCCAAAAAACGGCCTGAATTCCGCAACATCAATGCCTTCAAGGACCTCACCACCTACCGCATGACCCCTGCAGCGTGGGTTTCGATCCTGCACCGCGGCAGCGGGCTGATCATGTTCCTCTTGCTGCCTTTCATCATCTGGATGTTCGACACCTCGGTGTCGTCCGAAATCTCGTTCGCCAAGTTCACCGCGGCATTCAACATCGGCATCGGCTTCGTGCCTGGCTGGTTCATCAAGCTGGTGGCCCTGGCGCTGATCTGGTCGTACCTGCACCACTTCACCGCCGGCCTGCGCCACCTGTGGATGGACGTGAGCCACAGCGCCGTGAACAAGCAGTTCGGCAAGACCTCGTCCATCGTGGTCTTCGTGGTCAGCATCACGCTGGCCGTGGTGCTGGGCGCCAAGCTGTTCGGCCTGTACTGATCGATCGATAACCAAATCATAAAAAAAGCGGTGACCGCTGCCATTCCGCAGCAAACACCGCCGCACAAGAGGAAAGTACCCATGTCCGTCAATTACGGTTCCAAGCGCGTCGTCGTCGGCGCCCATTACGGCCTGCGCGACTGGCTGAGCCAGCGCGTCACCGCCATCCTGATGGCGCTGTTCACCGTGGCCCTGCTGGCCCAGGTGATCTTCAACAAGGGCCCCATGGGCTACGACAAGTGGGCGGGCATCTTCTCGGCCCAGTGGATGAAGGTGCTCACCTTCACCGTGATCATTGCGTTGGCCTGGCACGTCTGGGTCGGGGTGCGCGAAGTCCTGATGGACTACGTCAAGCCCGTGGTTCTGCGCCTGGCACTGCAGGTTTTCACCATCGTCTGGCTCGTCGGCTGCGCCGGCTGGGGCATCCAGGTTCTGTGGCGTCTCTGATACCGATCCCCCGCGACTGAAGGCAAACAACAAATGAGCTACTCCAAAGCTAACATCACCAAGCGCAAGTTCGACGTCGTCATCGTCGGTGCCGGCGGCTCCGGCATGCGCGCCTCGCTGGAACTGTCCCGCGCCGGCCTGAACGTGGCCTGCCTGTCCAAGGTGTTCCCCACCCGCTCGCACACGGTTGCAGCGCAGGGCGGCGTGTCCGCCTCGCTGGGCAACATGAGCGAAGACAACTGGCACTACCACTTCTACGACACCATCAAGGGCTCTGACTGGCTGGGCGACCAGGACGCCATCGAGTTCATGTGCCGCGAAGCACCCAACGTGGTGATCGAGCTCGAACACTTCGGCATGCCGTTCGACCGCAACCCCGACGGCACGATCTACCAGCGCCCCTTCGGCGGCCACACCGCCAACTACGGCGAAAAGCCCGTGCAGCGCGCCTGCGCCGCAGCCGACCGCACTGGCCACGCCATGCTGCACACGCTGTACCAGCAGAACGTGAAGTCCAAGACCAACTTCTTCGTGGAGTGGATGGCGCTGGACCTGATCCGCAACACCCAGGGCGACGTGGTCGGCGTGACTGCGCTCGAGCTGGAAACCGGCGACCTGTACGAGCTGCACGCCAAGGCCGTGCTGCTGGCCACTGGCGGCGCGGGCCGCATCTTCGCGGCATCGACCAACGCCTTCATCAACACCGGCGACGGCATGGGCATGGCGGCACGTGCCGGCATCCCGCTGCAGGACATGGAGTTCTGGCAGTTCCACCCCACCGGCGTGGCCGGCGCGGGCGTGCTGCTGACCGAGGGCTGCCGCGGCGAAGGCGCTATTCTGCTCAACAGCAATGGCGAACGCTTCATGGAGCGCTATGCGCCCACCCTGAAAGACCTGGCACCGCGTGACTTCGTGTCGCGCTCGATGGACCAGGAAATCAAGGAAGGCCGTGGCTGTGGTCCGAACAAGGACTACATCCTGATGAAGCTCGACCACCTGGGCGCGGACACCATCCGCAAGCGCCTGCCATCGGTGGAAGAGATCGGCCACAACTTCGCCAACGTGGACATCACCAAGGAACCGATCCCTGTGGTGCCCACCATCCACTACCAGATGGGTGGCATCCCCACCAACATCAACGGCCAGGTGGTCGTACACGACGGCCAGCAGAATCACGTGGTCAACGGCCTCTACGCCGTGGGCGAATGCTCGTGCGTCTCGGTGCACGGTGCCAACCGCCTGGGCACCAACTCGCTGCTCGACCTCTTGGTCTTCGGCAAGTCGGCCGGCAAGCACCTCGTCGGCTACGTGAAGGGCTTTGGCGACAACCTGGCCGTTCCCGCTGACGGCGCAGAGCGCACCCTGGCGCGCCTGAACCAGCTGCAGGACTCCACCGAAGGCATCTACGCGCAGGACGTGGCCAACGACATCCGCGCCAGCATGCAGCAGCACGCCGGCGTGTTCCGCACGCAGGCCAGCATGGACGAAGGCACGGTCAAGATCAACGCCATCCGCGAACGCGTGAGCGGCGTGACCCTGAAGGACAAGTCCAAGGTCTGGAACACGGCCCGCATGGAAGCGCTGGAAGTCGACAACCTGATCGAAGTGGCCCAGGCCACGATGACCTCGGCCGCGGCCCGCCACGAATGCCGTGGCGCGCACACGGTGTACGACTACGAGCACCCTGCCGACCACGCCGAGTTCCCGCTGGGCCGCAACGACAAGGAGTGGATGAAGCACACCCTGTGGCACAGCGCGAACAACAGCCTGACCTACAAGCCTGTGAACCTCAAGCCCCTGACGGTGGACAGCGTGCCTCCCAAGGTCCGTACGTTCTGAAGATCCAGCAGCCTCACGAAAGAACAACATGAAGCGCACCTTTCAAATCTACCGCTACGACCCGGACAAGGACGCCAAGCCCTACATGCAGTCCATCGAGATCGAACTCGACGGCCACGAACGCATGCTGCTGGACGCCTTGGTCAAGCTCAAGGAGCAGGACCCCTCGCTGTCGTTCCGCCGTTCGTGCCGCGAAGGCGTGTGCGGCTCGGACGCGATGAACATCAACGGCAAGAACGGCCTGGCCTGCCTGACGAACATGAACACCCTCAAGGGCGCCATCGTTCTGAAGCCCCTGCCTGGCCTGCCGGTCATCCGCGACCTGATCGTGGACATGACTCAGTTCTTCAAGCAGTACAACTCGATCAAGCCCTACCTGATCACGGAAGACCTGGCCCCCGAGAAGGAACGCCTGCAGAGCCCTGAAGAGCGCGAAGAGCTCAATGGCCTGTACGAGTGCATTCTGTGCGCGAGCTGTTCCACGAGCTGCCCCAGCTTCTGGTGGAACCCCGACAAGTTCGTGGGCCCCGCCGGCCTGCTGCAGGCCTACCGCTTCATCGCTGACAGCCGCGACGAAGCCACGGGTGCGCGCCTCGATAACCTGGAAGACCCGTACCGCCTGTTCCGCTGCCACACCATCATGAACTGCGTGGACGTGTGCCCCAAGGGCCTGAACCCCACGATGGCCATCGGCAAGATCAAGGAACTGATGGTGCGCCGCACTGTCTGACCCTGCACAGAGCACCCTCGACACCATGTCCGAAGACACCTCGACCCCCGTCCTGCCGGAGCCCACTGACCTGCTGGACGAACGCGAGCGCGCCAAGCTGCACTGGCGCTCGCGCCGCGGTCTGCTGGAGAACGATCTCTACATAGAGAACTTCTTTGCGCTGTACGGGGCGAGCATCAACTGGCGCCAGGCCCAGGGCATGACCACGCTGATGGACCTGGCGGACAACGACCTTTTGGACCTGGTGCTCGCCCGCCGCGAGCTAGAAGGTCCCCTCGATACAGAAGAAGTGCGTGAAGTACTCGGCATGCTGCGGCTCAGTGGTGGCGCAGCGCGGCCCCGGGCCTGACCTGGAGACAGGGCCCCCTACCACCGGAATTCCGGCAAACCACCTACCCAAGGAAAGTAACAATGAAGCTAGCTGACAACAAAGCCACCCTGTCGTTCAGTAACGGCAGCCCCAGCGTGGACCTGCCGGTCTACCAGGGCAGCATTGGCCCGGATGTCATCGACATCCGCAAGCTGTACGCGCAAACGGGCATGTTCACCTATGACCCGGGCTTCCTGTCGACGGCAGCAACCCAGTCGGCCATCACGTACATCGATGGCGACAAGGGCGAACTGCTGTACCGCGGCTACCCCATTGAGCAGTTGGCCCAGAACTGCGACTTCCTGGAAACCTGCCACCTGCTGCTGTATGGTGACCTGCCCAACGAAGCGCAGAAGACCGACTTCACCAGCCGCGTGACCAACCACACCATGGTCAACGAGCAGATGCAGTTCTTCCTGCGTGGCTTCCGCCGTGACGCGCACCCGATGGCGGTGCTGACCGGCCTGGTGGGCGCCCTGTCGGCCTTCTACCATGACAGCACGGACATCAACAACCCGCAGCACCGCGAGATCGCTGCCATCCGCCTGATCGCCAAGATGCCCACCCTGGTGGCCATGGCGTACAAGTACGGTGTGGGCCAACCCTACATGTACCCGCAGAACAACCTGAGCTACGCAGGCAACTTCCTGCGCATGATGTTCGGCACGCCCTGCGAAGAGTACAAGGTCAACCCCGTGCTGGAACGCGCGCTGGACCGCATCTTCATCCTGCACGCAGACCACGAGCAGAACGCATCGACCTCCACCGTGCGCCTGTGCGGCTCGTCGGGCACCAACCCGTTTGCAGCCATCGCCGCCGGCGTGGCGTGCCTCTGGGGCCCTGCCCACGGCGGCGCCAACGAAGCAGCCCTGAACATGCTGTACGACATCCAGGCCCAGGGCGGCGTGGAAAAGATCGGCGAGTTCATCAAGCAGGTCAAGGACAAGAACTCCGGCGTCAAGCTCATGGGCTTTGGCCACCGCGTGTACAAGAACTACGACCCCCGCGCCAAGCTCATGCAGGAAACCTGCAACGAAGTGCTGGCCGAACTGGGCCTGGAAAACGACCCGCTGTTCAAGCTGGCCAAGGAACTGGAAAAGATCGCCCTGGAAGACGACTACTTCGTGCAGCGCAAGCTCTACCCGAACGTGGACTTCTACTCCGGCATCGTGCAGCGCGCCATCGGCATCCCGGTGAACCTGTTCACCGGCATCTTCAGCCTGGCCCGCACCGTCGGCTGGATCGCCCAGTTGAACGAAATGATCGGCGACCCCGAGTACAAGATCGGCCGCCCACGCCAGCTGTTCACGGGCTCTGTGCGCCGTGATGTGCCGGCGCTGGACAAGCGCTGAGCGTTTGGCGCTTGCGCCTGGAAGGCTTCGGCCTTCTTGGCGCAGATAGGAAAGCCCGCTTCGGCGGGCTTTTTTGTGGCGAGTTGCGCCGCTTCTCACCGACAGCAGCCTAGGCCATTCAGCAGTGGCAGATACGAAGCCGGCTGCGCAATTTATACGATGCCCTAACTACGGCTATACCAACTGCTGCTGATTTCCACGCAGAAGTGACCCACTGGCGGACTAGGTTTGCGTAGAAATGAACATACAGTTCTCTTGCCCGCGGCGTCCCACTAGGGTGAGGTGTGATGCAGCAGAGTGCGCAGTTGCGCCAAGTCAGAGAGAGGGGCCAGATCCTCAACCGAAGGCATATGCGTTATTCGCAAGCAGCACAGCTGAGACAGACCTCCAACAAGATGCAGCGTAACATCGGGATAGGTGGCCACGGTCAGAGAATCCAGATCCACCATTTCGCGGATTGGCTCCAGCGCTTTGTGGGAGCAATGCCAGATGCGCAAGTGCCGCGACGTTGCCCAAAGCAGCTAACTGCCCCCAAACCTCTCCCGGTCCGCCTGCGACGGAATCCCCAGGTGGCGAAAAGACGCAAGGGAACAGCGAACACACATTGCGCGCGCAGCAGATCGTGCGACGGTTGTGCAGTGGTGGCGGGCGGCCGCCAGATAGCGCAGCAGTTGGTAGATATTGCACGCCTTGTGAGTAAGCAGTCGCGTGAGCACGTCCTTAAGACAGGCGCAGGGATCGTGGCAGTTGAGCTTCGCCGATTGGATCAAGCTCGTGATCGCGGCTGCACGCTGGCCTAGTCTTCCAGGCCATAACGCACCGGCTGAGACAAGACAGATAGAGCCTGCAGAAGCGTTCTCAATTCGAAGCCTAGGTCTTGCTTGAAAACTTGCTGAAGCTTTTCATCGTCCAACAACTCAACCGCTGCCCCCTCAACAGCATCGTGGTCGTTGATGCCTTCTCCCAGCATGATTTTTGCCAGCTCCTGCGCGTACTCCACCTCCCGCTCTTGTCATGTGGCGGAATAGAACACGTCCGGGATGACAGAGTCATCGATTTCGACGCCACCGACATCAACTTCGTTGTGGAACACATCGCTCGCGTCTGCCAGCACCATGTAACAGTCAATCCGGCCAATGAGTTCGCGCAACGATCCGTCATCGACCCTCGCTTTGCCTTCACTTGCCGAGCTAACTGTCTTCTCAAGGAGATAGCGGTAGTGCCTTGCTGCACCCCCAGACTCTTCCCGAGCATCGCAGATGCGCCGCCAGGCGGTCGTAGTCGACATGGTGAGCACGGCTTTTAATAGGCACTAACGCGCTGTCCCCTGTTTCCCCGGTGGGAGCGCGATTGCGCCAGTCAATTTGGCCTGTGGCACATGCGAACGCGGGGCCACGCGATTGAGCTGGTGCGTCTCAACGAGTGTGAACACTGCTACGGTTTGAACAAGTTCCTCCGCCTGGCTCTTCAAGCTGGAAGCAGCTGCCGCCATTTCTTCCACCAACGCAGCATTTTGCTGGGTTGCCTGATCCATCTGTGTGACTGCTTCACTCACCTGCGCAACGCCTGCAGCTTGCTCGTTGCTCGCTTCACTGATCTCGGCCACCAGGTCGCTGACCTTGTGAATCGAGCCCACTACTTCGGCCATGGTCGTTCCGGCTTCGTCCACCAGCACAGTACCCTGCTCCACACGTTCGACGCTGGCGTTTATCAGGCTCTTGATTTCTTTGGCTGCCAAGGCACTGCGCCCGGCAAGGGACCGCACTTCGCTCGCCACCACGGCAAAGCCTCTGCCCTGTTCACCGGCCCGGGCCGCTTCCACGGCAGCATTCAAAGCGAGGATATTGGTCTGGAACGCGATACCGTCAATGACACTGATGATGTCGGAAATCTTTCGCGACGAGTTGTTGATCTCCTTCATGGTGTCCACCACGCGACCGACCACCTCACCACCCCGCACCGCCACGGAACTCGCGCTCTGCGCGAGCTTGCTGGCCTGCCGGGCACTTTCAGCGGACTGTTGCACGGCACCCGTAAGGGCCGCCATGCTGCTGGCAGTCCGCTGCAGATTGCTCGCTGTCTGCTCGGTGCGATTGCTCAAATCCTGATTGCCACTGGCTATTTCTGCCGACGCAATTTCGATTTCAGACGCACCGGACCTTACCGATCCAACTGCGACCTCCATGCGACCCAAAGTAACTTTAAGCGCGCTGCCGCCGGAACTCACCGCCGTAACGGCCGAAACGTCCAGAGCTATTCCATCACTTCGATTCACACTGGAGACTAGCAAAGCAAGCTCCTCGCCCTCTTTGGCAGATCGGCCCATCTGCACAGCCAAAACGATTTCAACTGCAGACTGAACCACCACATACACCGCGTGAAGCATGGTGCGCATGAAATCGGGCTCCGTGGTGCAGTACAAGCCAAACCCCGCTGCTTGCAAGCGGTCGAAACCCAGGTGGTGCGCGGCAAACAGTCCTGCGCCAAACACAATGACCTTCCAGTCAAGGTACACCATCAGAAAAGCCAATACGACGAAGACGCCGAAGTGCAGCTCGATCATCCCGCGGGCTAACTGGATATGCAGCGCCACAAAGGACACCAGCACGAACGTCAACACATAGCGGCTGACGGATGTTCCGCGCGCAGCCATGTACACCACACCCGCAACGATCAGCAAAACCAGGCTGGCGGACAGCGCCAATCTCGAGTCAACAAATTGCATACCCAGCGCGAGGGCGGCAACCGCGCTGATTCCAATCGCGACCAAAAGCACCCTGTCGCCCAAAATCGCCAATGGCGGGGCAAGATCACCAGATCGGTGGTTGTTCATTCGGGAGCTCCAAAGCAAACAATCATGTCACGATATCCAAGACGTGGATACGCATAGAAATTTGACTGGTTTTATGTCGCAAGTCCAAGGCTCGCCGGTACTCGATGGGGCTGACTGAGCCGAGAGAGTGCTTGATCCGCTTCGCATTGCACCAGCGGATGTAGGAATCAACCACCTCAATAATTTACTCAACGGTAGTGCTCTTCCAGTCGCGAGGATAGAACAGTTCTGTTTTCAGCCGACGGAAGAAACCTTCGCAGGCCGCGTTGTCAACGGCTCGGATACTGCCTTTGTAGGAATACATGAACACCTTCTGGTAATCCAAGTTTTCGTCCGCATCCCCGGCGGGTTAGGTTTGCATGGAAATCAACACATGGGCGGCGCGTGCCAGTCAGAACCAACTACCCTCGGTATGAAGGATGCTCCGATTGGTGCAACGGTACGCATCGTGACCAATGACCTAAAGCTGCCCGTCTGTTGAAGTACTGGCGATACAGACTGTTGCTTGCTGACTCGTCCTCGAGGGTTTACCGCCTCCCCGGCCCCCAAACCTCTCCCGATAAGCCTGCGGCGTAATCCCCAGGTACCGCACAAACAGCTGCCGCAGTGCCTGCTCCGACCCCATGCCCACGCGCGCGGCGACGGTCTTGAGCGGCAGCGCTGCAGCCTGCTGCGATGACTCCAGCAACCGCCGCGCCCCTTCCAGCCGTGCCGCATCGACAAACGCCGAAGGCGTCTGCCCCGTCTCCTGCACGAACACCCGGCGAAAGTGCCGCTCACTCATGGCTGCGCGGGCGGCCAGTGCAGCCAGGGGCATGGGTTCGGCCAAGTTCTCCAGCACCCAGGTCTGCACGGCTTGGATGTCGCGGTGGGCGGTGCCCTGGCTGGCCAGTTGCACGCTGAACTGGGATTGGCCGCCGGGGCGCTTGAGGTACATGACCAGGTCGCGCGCCACTTCCAGCGCCAGGGCGTGGCCAAAATCTTCTTCCACCAGGGCCAGGGCGAGGTCGATGCCGGCGGTGACGCCGGCCGATGTCCACAGCGGGCCATCGCGCACGTAGATGGCATCGGGGTCCACGTCGATGGCGGGGTAGCGCTGGCGCAGCAGGGCGGCCACGCTCCAGTGGGTGGCGGCGCGGCGGCCGTCGAGCAGGCCGGCGGCGGCCAGGAAAAAGCTGCCGGAGCACAGAGCGATCATGCGGTCCACGCGCGGGGCCACGCGGGCGGCCCAGGCGACCAGGTCGGGCGAGGCGGCCAGCACCTGCTCGATGTTGCGCGAGCCGACCAGCACCACGGTGCAGCCTGTGCCGCCACCATGCCCCTGCTGCTGCTCCAGCTCGGCCAGGGTGTGGGTGGCGGTTAGGGCCATCAGGGTGTCGGACTGCACGGCCCCCGCCTGGGCTGCGACCACGCGCACGGCGTAGCCGTCGGGCCGGCCGTGCTGGCGCAGGTGCACGTTGGCGTAGTCGAACACGGACATGGGGCCCACGGCCTCCAGCGCCTTGAAGCCGGGGTAGACGACGAGGTCGACGCGGTGGGGCTGGCCGGCGGGGTGGTGGTGTTGTGGGTGGTCCATGGGGCGCGCAAATGCAGGGAAAGAGCGATGGACTATACGGGGGTCGATGTCCGCCAAAGCTGTGTACCGTTGAATTCGGCCATACCCCCAAGGTCTGCGGCCATGCGTTTGGGGAAGCCCTGCACATGGCCTACAGTCATGAAGTCAACGCACGCGATGCGGGCCACAGAGCCCCGCTCGCCTCCCTTTTACCAACCCATCACCCCCACACCATGACCATCAAATCCAAAGCCGCCGTGGCCTTCAAGGCCGGAGAACCCCTGCAGATCGTCGAGATCGACGTGGCGCCGCCGAAAAAAGGCGAGGTGCTGATCCGCATCACCGACACGGGCGTGTGCCACACGGATGCGTTCACTCTGAGCGGTGAAGACCCCGAGGGCCTGTTTCCCGTGGTGCTGGGCCATGAGGGCGCGGGCATTGTGGTGGAGGTGGGCGAAGGCGTGACCAGCGTGAAGCCGGGCGACCATGTGATTCCGCTGTACACCGCAGAGTGCGGCGAGTGCCTGTTCTGCAAGAGCGGCAAGACCAACCTGTGCGTGGCGGTGCGCGCCACGCAGGGCAAGGGCGTGATGCCCGATGGTACGACGCGCTTCAGCTACAACGGCCAGCCGATTTACCACTACATGGGCTGCTCGACCTTCAGCGAGTACACGGTGGTGGCCGAGGTGTCGCTGGCCAAGATCAACCCCAAGGCCAACCCCGAGCAGGTGTGCCTGCTGGGCTGCGGCGTGACCACCGGCCTGGGCGCGGTGAAGAACACGGCCAAGGTGCAGGAGGGTGATAC
The DNA here is from genome assembly GCF_030704685.1 of Acidovorax sp. A1169. Lineage (GTDB taxonomy): Bacteria > Pseudomonadota > Gammaproteobacteria > Burkholderiales > Burkholderiaceae_C > Acidovorax. The sequence goes on along the minus strand of NZ_JAUZDX010000019.1, from coordinate 26,896 downwards.
GGTGGCCGTGTTCGGCCTGGGCGGCATTGGCCTGGCGGTGATCCAGGGTGCCAAGCTGGCTAAGGCAGGGCGCATCATCGCCGTGGACACCAACCCCAGCAAGTTCGACCTGGCCCGCACCTTTGGCGCCACCGACTGCGTGAACCCCAAGGACCATGACAAGCCGATCCAGCAGGTGATCGTGGAGATGACGACCTGGGGCGTGGACCACAGCTTCGAGTGCATCGGCAATGTGAACGTGATGCGTGCCGCGCTGGAATGCGCGCACCGCGGCTGGGGCCAGTCGGTCATCATCGGCGTGGCCGGAGCGGGGCAGGAGATTTCGACCCGCCCCTTCCAGCTGGTCACGGGCCGCAAGTGGATGGGCACGGCCTTTGGCGGCGTGAAGGGCCGCAGCGAGCTGCCCGGCATGGTGGAAGACGCCATGGCCGGCAAGATCCAGCTGGAGCCATTTGTGACGCACACCATGGGGCTGAAGGACATCAACGAAGCGTTTGACCTGATGCACGAAGGCAAGTCGATCCGCTCGGTCGTGAAGTACGCCGCATAAGGCGTTGCTGAATATGTCCACACCCTTCGAACTGCTCAGCGAGCACGCCTGCTTTGGCGGCGTGCAGCGCTTCTACCAGCACGCCTCCACCGAGATCGGGCTGCCAATGAAGTTCTCGGTCTTTCTGCCGCCGCAGGCGCAGCAGGGGCCCGTGCCGGCCCTGCTGTACATGGCAGGGCTGACCTGCACCGAAGAGACTTTCATGGTCAAGGCCGGGGCCCAGCGCCTGGCGGCCGAGCTGGGGCTGGCGCTGATTGCGCCCGACACCAGCCCGCGCGGCGCCAATGCGCCGGGCGAGGCGGACAGCTGGGACTTTGGCGTGGGTGCGGGCTTTTACCTGGACGCCACGGCCGAGCCCTGGGCGCGGCACTGGCGCATGGAAAGCTATCTGGTGAAGGAGCTGCTGCCGCAGGTGCTGGCGCAGTTGCCTGTGGATGGTGAGCGCCTGGGCATCTTTGGCCACTCGATGGGCGGGCATGGCGCGCTGACGCTGGCGCTGCGCCACCCAGGGCGGTTCAAGAGCGTGTCGGCCTTTGCGCCGATCTGCGCGCCCACGCAGTGCCCCTGGGGCGAGAAGGCCTTCACCGGCTACCTGGGTGCGGACCGCTCGGCCTGGGGCGAGCACGATGCCACAGTGCTGATGCAGAACCAGCCGGTGGCGCCCTACCCCGGCGGCATCTTGATCGACCAGGGGTTGGCCGACAAGTTCTTGCCCACGCAGTTGCACCCGCACCTGTTCGAAGCGGCGTGCCAGGCCTTAGGCCAGCCGCTGACGCTGCGCCGGCACGAGGGGTATGACCACGGGTACTACTTCATCCAGAGCTTCATGGCGGACCACCTGGCGCACCATGCGGGGAAGCTGGGTATCTAGAAGCCAGGCCGGCGCTAAGCAAACGCTAAGTTGGCATTAATGGCCACTTAAGGCTGGGGCGGGAGACTCCCGCCATGCACCAGACCCTGCCGCTGCTGCGGCCCCTTCCGCCCTCTTCTTCCACCCCGCATGCCACCAGCCCCCATCCCACGGCCCCGCCGCGGAAGGAACTGCACCCGGCCTGGGTGGTGCTGCTGATCAGCCTGTGGCTGGCCACTGTGTGCAACGTGCCGCTGTGGCGCGAGGTGGCCACGCTGCCGGGCCACGGCAGCCTGCGCAGCTGGGGCTTTGCGCTGGCCTTTGGGGCCATCGTCACGGCGGGCAATGCCGGGCTGCTGGCCCTGCTGGCCTGGCGCTGGACGCTCAAACCCGCCGCCGCCCTGCTGCTGGTGATGGCGGCCTTTGGCGCCTATTTCATGCTGGCCTTTGGCATTGCCATCGACGCGAGCATGCTCACCAACGTGCTGCAGACCGATGTGCACGAGGCCGGCGACCTGCTGGGCCTGCGCATGCTGCTCACCGTGGCTGCGCTGGCTGCACCGCCGCTGCTGTGGCTGGTGCGCACGCCGGTGCGGCGGCTGTCGCCGATCAAGCAGGTGGCGCACAACGGCTTGCTGCTGGCGGGCTCCATCGTGGTCATCGTGGGCAGCCTGCTGATGGTGTTTCAGGACTTTTCGTCCACCATGCGCAACCACACCAAGCTGCGCTATCTGATCAACCCGCTCAACAGCGTGTACGCGCTGGGCAACGTGGCAACAAAACCGCTGCGCATGGACAACCACACGCTGGTGCCCGTGGGCCGCGATGCCCACCTGGGCGCCAGCTATGCGGGCCAGGCCAAGCCGCCGCTGCTGGTGCTGGTGCTGGGCGAGACCGGGCGCAGCGGCAACTTCGGCATCAACGGCTATGCACGCGACACCACGCCGCTGCTGTCGGCGCGCAGCAAGGAGCTGGTGAGTGCAGGCAATGCGTGGTCGTGCGGCACCAGCACGGCGGCATCGGTGCCGTGCATGTTCTCGCACCTGGGCAAGAGCGGGTACGAGGGGCGATCCGCCAACTTCGAGAGCCTAATCGACGTGCTGCACCATGCCGGCCTGGCCGTGCTGTGGCTCGACAACCAGTCGGGCTGCAAGGGCGTGTGCGACCGCCTGGGCGACACCAAGACCGCCAACCTGAAAGACCCCGAGCTGTGCGCCCACAAGGGCGAGTGCCTGGACCGCATCATGCTGAAGGACCTGGACGCGCGCCTCGCCGCCCTGCCGGCCGAGCAGCGCCAGCGCGGCACGGTGGTGGTGATGCACCAGCTGGGCAGCCATGGGCCGGCGTACTTCAAGCGCTCGGCGCCCGATGCCAAGAAGTTTCTGCCCGAATGCGCATCCACCGCGCTGCAGGAGTGCGACCGCCAGCAGGTGGTGAACGCCTATGATAACAGCGTGGTGGAGACGGACCGCTTTCTCGATGGCGTGCTGCAGTGGCTGGGCAGGCAGGACGCCACGGCCCAGACGGCCATGGTGTACGTGGCCGACCATGGTGAGTCGCTGGGCGAGAACAACATTTACCTGCATGGCCTGCCCTATTCGATTGCGCCCGATGTGCAAAAGCACGTGCCCTGGATCACCTGGCTGTCGCCCGCCATGCAGGCGCGCATCGGCGCCAGCACGGGTTGCCTGCAGCGCGACCTGCGCGATCGGCGCGTCACGCACGACCACTACTTCCACTCGGTGCTGGGCCTGATGGACGTGCAGACCGGCGCCTACCAGCCCGAGCAGGACATGTTCACGCCCTGCCGCGACGCGGGCGCCGCGCAGGCGCGGGCCGACGGGCCCGGTGCGGCCACCGTGCCGCTGCCCGCTGCGGCCATGCCCACGCGCAAGTCCTGAGCACGCCCCGGCGCAGCGCCCCAGGACTCAAAACACAGCCCTGGTTGCGCGCGAACGCCGGGCGGTACGGCGTGAGGTCGACTCTGCATCTCGGCCAGTTCCTGTGCGTGCTCGTTGGCGGCCTTCCGGGCGCACAGTTCCTGGTTCTCGCACTCCAGCGCCACCAGCCGGCGGATGTCGGCCCTGTGGGCTGCGCCCACCAGGTGCGAGAGCATGTGCACGTCACCAGAGGCCTTCTGGCGCAGCCCCTGCGTGGCATGACGGTGGGTGAGCACGGCCCAGTAGGCACCAGGGAGCCCCCCGCTGTGCAGGGCTTCTACCCACAGCGCCTTGGAGACCGCTTCGCCATCGTTCACCAGGCCCATGGCCTCGTGGTCAATGGCCAGGTCGTCCAATCCCTTGACGTCGATGCAGCGCTGCCGCCGATACGGCCTGGCCTAGAAAACCATCGTCGATGCGCGGGCGAAAACCCAGGCGTTGATGCACGAAATCGCGGGCAAAAGTCCCCAGAAGGCCTTGGGAGCTGCTGCTCATGTTCCCGATACCAGCCTTTCAAGGCATTCCTGGTTGTGCAGCCCAGTTGACTGATGGTTGGTGTGCCAGGTTTGTCGTGATTTATGTAGAGCCCGGCGGCTCCAATTCGCTTGGGAAAGGGCCTTCCCATGATCTGGATCGACGGAGCCAGGCCCCCCGCTGTGTAGCTCGCCGATGGCGTTGCTGTTACCACCCCAGGTCTTACTCGATCGTGGCCCACACACCAACCCTGCTGCGCGGCCTCGTCCACCTCAGATCGCGATCTGGCGCAGCACGCTTCAACGCCATGAAGTCATATTCATGTGAGTGATGTGAAACATCACTAGCGTTCCATTGACTGATATTGCCTTAAGGCGAATGATCGGTCCTCAAGCGCTGAATGCATCCGCATCGGCGCCAACCGACTTTCACAATAAAGGAGACGCCCATGCATGAATGCCCCGTCACCGTCTTTCCAAAGCAGATTCGCTGGGAGACGGACGGCACCAGCCGCATCCCTTTCCAGGCCTACACTGACGAAGATCTGTACCGCAAGGAACTGGACCGGCTGTTCTACAACAGCCACTGGTGTTACGTCGGCCTGGAAGCCGAGATCCCCAACACGGGTGATTTCAAACGCACTGTCATCGGCGAACGCTCGGTGTTGCTGGTGCGGGACAAGGATGCTTCGATCCACGTCGTTGAAAACGTGTGTGCGCACCGTGGCATGGCTTTCTGCCGCGAACGTCACGGCAATCGAGAAAGCCTGACCTGTCCTTACCACCAATGGAACTACACGCTCTCGGGTGACTTGCAGGGCGTACCGTTTCGGCGCGGGGTCAAACAGGATGGCAAGGTCAACGGCGGAATGCCGGCGGACTTCAATCCTGCAGATCATGGGCTGACCAAGCTCAAGGTCGCTACACGCGGCGGCGTCGTGTTTGCATCGTTCGACCATGGTGTAGAGCCGCTGGAGGACTTCCTTGGTCCGGAGATCCTGGGCTATTTTGACCGGCTGTTCGACGGCCGCAAACTCAAGATCCTGGGCTACAACCGCCAGCGCATTCCGGGCAACTGGAAGCTGATGCAGGAGAACATCAAAGACCCCTACCACCCGGGCCTGCTGCACACGTGGTTTGTCACCTTCGGGCTTTGGCGCGCTGACAACAAGTCTCAGCTTCTGATGGATGCGCAGCACCGTCATGCAGCCATGGTCTCAACGCGCGGCGCGTCTGGCAAGGCGGCCGACGTGACCCAGGTTTCCAGCTTCAAAGCGAGCATGGAATTGAACGACCCGCGCTTCCTCGACATCGTGCACGAGGACTGGTGGGGAGCACCGACGGCAGTGATGATGACCGTGTTCCCCAGCGTCATCTTCCAGCAGCAGGTCAACAGCGTGTCCACGCGCCACATCCAGCCGGATGGCAAGGGCGCGTTCGACTTCGTCTGGACGCACTTCGGCTTCGAGGACGACAGCGAAGAGATGACGCAGCGCCGCCTGCGCCAGGCCAACCTGTTCGGCCCGGCGGGGTTCGTATCCGCCGATGATGGGGAAGTCATCGAGTGGTCGCAGGAAGGCTTCGAGACCAAGCCGGCGCACCGCACGCTTGCCGAACTCGGTGGCCGCGAAGTCGGCGACACGGACCACATGGTCACGGAGACGCTGATCCGTGGCATGTACGAATACTGGCGGAAGGTGATGGAGGCTTGATCGTGGAATTCCAGAACTACTTCGATTTGACGCAGCTCTACGCGCGTTACGCCAGTGCACTCGACGCAGCGGACTGGGAAGCCTGGCCCGAGTTCTTCATTGAAGACTGCACCTACAAATTACAGCCACGCGAGAACCACGAGCGCGGGTTTCCGTTGGCCACGTTGGCTTTCGACAGCAAGGGCATGTTGAAGGACCGCGTCTACGGCATTCGCGAGACCTTGTTCCACGACCCCTACTACCAGCGCCATGTGGTGGCTGCGCCGCTCGTCCACAAGGTCGATGCCGATGGCCGCATCCATAGCGAGGCGAACTATGCGGTGCTGCGCACACGCCTGTCGAAGGAGTCGACCGTGTTCAACGTGGGCCGCACGCTCGATGAGGTAGTGCGCACGCCCGAGGGCCTGAAGTTCGCTTCGCGCCTTGTCATCTACGACAGCGAGATGATCCCCAACTCGCTGATCTATCCCATCTGAGGAGCTGCCATGACCACCAACTGGATCGATGCGGCAGCAGAGGACGACGTGCCGCAGGATGACGTGATCGGCCTGGCCGTCGCGGGACGCGACATCGCGCTGTATGGCGTGAGCGGAGAGGTCTTCGCCACAGACAACATCTGCACCCACGGCCATGCTCGGTTGTGCGACGGCTTTCTGGAAGGGCACGAGATCGAGTGCCCCCTGCACCAGGGCAAGTTCGATGTGCGCTCCGGCCAGCCCACCTGCGCACCGGTGACTCAGGCACTGCGCAGCTACCCCGTGAAGATCGAGGGCGGCCGCGTCTGGCTCGCCTTCGACTGAGCGTCGCTACCCCTCTCAAGGAGACTTCCATGATTGCTGAGCGACCAGAGGTCGAGGCCGCTGCATGCGCGGACGACCGCCCGAGCCAAACCATCGTAGTCATCGGCACAGGCCAGGCTGGCGGCTGGGCCGCGCAGACCCTGCGCAGCGAAGGCTTCACAGGCCGGCTGGTGCTGGTGGGTGAAGAGGCGCATCCTCCGCACGAAAGGCCACCGCTGTCCAAGGCCGTGCTGTCGGGCGCGGCACTGCCCGAGACGACCCGGCTCATGAAGCCCGAAGCCTTCGACGCCCTGGGCGCGCAATGGCGGCCCAACGTGCAGGTGCTCCGCATTGACCGCGCAGCCAAGCTGGTGATGCTGTTCAATGGCGAGGCGTTGCCCTATGACAAGCTCATCCTCTGCACCGGAGGCCGAGCCCGGCGGCTGGCTTTGCCGGGATCCGATCAAGTTCAGCTGAACACGCTGCGCACCATCGAGGATGCGCAGGCACTGGCGCCGGCGCTCACCTCTGGTCGCAGCGTCGTGGTTGTAGGCGGCGGCTGGATCGGCCTGGAGGTTGCCGCTACCGCACGCCAGCAGGGTGCGGATGTGGTCGTTGTGGAGACTCAGAGCCGCTTGTGCGAACGCACTGTACCGGCCGAGATTTCTGAATACTTGCTGGAGCTGCATCGTGCGCAAGGAACCCGCGTGATGCTAGGCGCTGGTGTCCAGGGCTTCTCCAGAGCCGCTGACGGCCGCTCCGAGGTGTTGCTCGCTGACGGGAGCGCTCTCTCATGCGACACCATCGTTTTGGGTATCGGCTTGGTACCCAATGATGAACTGGCGCGCGAGGCCGGCCTGGCCTGCGAGGGCGGCGTGCTGGTCGATGCCCAGTGCCGCACGTCCGACCCCGACATCCTTGCCGCTGGCGACGTGGCAGTGACACCCAATCCCTGGGCGGGTCGTCGGCTGCGGCTCGAGTCGTGGCAGAACGCGCAGGAACAGGGCATCGCCGCCGCGCGTTCAGCCCTGGGCCACGCCGTGGACTATCAGCCGCTTCCATGGTTCTGGTCCGACCAGTACGGCATGAACCTGCAGATCTACGGCGTACCGACGCCTGCGCACCGCGTGGTGCAACGCGGTGACAAGGCCAGTGGCAGCTTCGTGTTGTTCTACCTGGCCGGCGACGTGGTGCAGGCCGCCATCGGCCCCAACGCGGCGCGCGATCTGCGGTTCGCGCGTCGGCTGATCGAACAGCGCAAGCCGGTCGATGCAGAGCGCCTGGCTGACTTGGGCACACCGATGTCCAAACTGTGACCCAGCGCTGCCGGCGCACGGTTGGCCCTTCTGCGACATCTGCGCGTACCGCCAACGCTTAACCCCGACAACCCCACCATTTGAAAAAAGGAAACCCGATGACCGCCACCACCTACCTCTGGACCCCGCCGCCTGTCTATTCGCTCCCTGTGCGTGGTCGAAGCGAGCGCCTGCCCATCCAGCGTTTGTTTTTCGTCGGCCGCAACTACCACGCGCATGCAGTGGAGATGGGGCGCCCCGTCGACAAGTCGGTCGAAGTGCCGTTCTACTTCACCAAGGCACCGTCCACCTTGGTCGAGTCCGGCGCTACCGTGGCCTACCCACCTGGCACCAAGGACTACCACCACGAAATGGAACTGGTACTCGCCATAGGTGCACCCGGCTTCCGCATGAGCGAAGCCGATGCACCCCGCCTCATCTACGGCTATGCCTGCGGCCTGGACATGACGCGCCGCGACCTGCAGCTCGTGGCGCGCGAGAAAGGCAGGCCGTGGGACCTGGGCAAGGACGTGGAGCATTCCTCCGTCGTCTCGGAGATCGTGCCGATGCAGCAGGTCGTCCTGAGCCAGGGCGACTTGTCGATGTCGGTCAACGGCAAGGTGCGCCAGAAGTCCGATCTGTCCAAACTGATCTGGAACATCCCCGAGCTGATCGCCGACTTGTCCAAGTTCTACCACCTGCTGCCCGGCGACCTGATCTTCACAGGCACTCCCGAAGGCGTGGGCCCCGTGCAGGCTGGTGACCACATCGAAGGCCAGATCGAAGGCGTGGGCGGCATCGTGCTCAACATCGGCCCGGCCGAGTGAAACAACACTGAATAAAGGAGACAAACCCACCATGACCACCGACCTGACGCCTTCCCCGGTACGGCTGCATGCCGTCGCAGGACGCGGACAACCCGACCCAACGCCTGCGCTGGAGGAACTCTACCGAGGCTTCGAGCAGGAACTGCTGGTGCCGCTGTGGACCGAGATCGGAGACCTGATGCCGCGGCAACCCCAGTCCAAGGCTGTGCCGCACTTGTGGCGCTGGGACCGGTTGAAAGCATTGGCCGCACAGGCCGGCGAGATTGTGCCCGTGGGCCGCGGCGGCGAACGCCGTGCCATTGCGCTGGCCAACCCGGCGCTGGGCGGTCGTCCGTTTGCCACGCCGACGCTTTGGGCGGCCATTCAGTACCTGATGCCGGGCGAAGACGCACCCGAGCATCGGCATACGCAGCACGCCTTTCGCTTCGTGGTGGAAGGCGAGGGTGTCTGGACGGTGGTCAATGGCGATGCTGTGCGCATGTCGCGTGGCGACTTCCTGCCGCAGGCCGGGTGGAACTGGCACGCCCACCACAATGCTGCTACCGAGCCCATGGCCTGGATCGACGGCCTCGACATTCCGTTTTCGTACTACACCGAGAGCCAGTTCTTCGAAGTTGGGCGCGAGCGGATCTCCCCCGCCGAGCGCACCACGGCTGAGCGCTCGTACTCCGAAAGGCTGTGGGGCCACCCAGGTCTGCGTCCGGTCTCAAAGATGGGAGCACAGCCCGTCACACCGCTCCTGGCCTACCGCTGGGTGGACACCGACCGCGCGCTGGCCGATCAGCTGGCGCTGGAGGCTGAAGGCCAAGCCGGCACGCTGAGCCCGGGGCATGCCGCTGTGCGCTTTACGAACCCGTCAACCGGCGGCGACGTGCTGCCGACCATGCGCACCGAGATGCACCGCGTGCGCGCGGGCGGTTCGACGCTGGTGCATCGCGAAGTTGGCTCGTCCGTGTTCCAGGTGTTCGACGGCAGTGGCACTGTGACCGTGGGGGAGCGCACCTGGCAAGTGGCGCGCGGCGATTTGTTCGTTGTGCCGTCGTGGCAGCCGTTCTCGGCCCAGGCCTCTGCCTCTGGCGCGCTGGACCTTTTCCGTTTCTGCGACGCGCCGATCTTCGAGGCGCTGCACGCCCACCGTGCTGAAGTCACCGGCTGAACCGGTGGCCCGCAGCGCCCATGCGTATTCATGCCCAACCACACCCATTCAGCCACCGCTGAACAGGCCGCGTCCTGCCCCAATTCAATAGAGACATAACCATGTTCACAGTAGTCCGTACACTGATTTCCCGTCCTGCCGTTGCACTTTGCGCCCTGGCCCTCCTAGGCGCTGCGAGCATGCCCAGCGCAGTGGCGCAGACATTCCCCGCAAAGCCGGTTCGGTCAGTGGCACCGTATTCGCCAGGCAGCGGTCCCGATGCGGTGATGCGCATCCTCAGCGAAAGGCTTTCGCGCAATTGGGGCCAACAACTCGTCATCGACAACAAGCCGGGCGCCAACGGCTTCATCGCCATCAGCGACGCCAAGCGTGCGGCGCCTGACGGCTACACCTTGCTGCAGGTGGACAACACGCACATGGCCTTGCAGCCGCATGTGTTCAAGCAACTGCCTTATGACCCGGCGAAAGACTTCGAGCCTGTCGCGCCGGTGTACTTCACCAACTTCTTCGTTGTCGTGGCTGCCAATTCGCCCTGGAAGGATGTGGGCGACCTGATCAAGGCGGCCAAAGCGGCGCCCGGTGACATCACCTACGGATCATGGGGCATCGGCAGCGTGGCCCATGTCGGCGCGGCGATGCTCGAAGCTGCGACCGATACGAAGATGATGCACGTTCCCTACAAGGACATGGGGAATGTATATACCTCCGTGGCTACCGGTGACATCAAGTGGGCGTTTGGCACGGCAGCGACCGCAGGGCCGATGTACCAGGCCAAGAAGGTGAAGTTCCTGGCACTTGCTGCCCCCAAGCGTCTCGCGGGCTTCACCGATATCCCGACCGTCGGCGAAGCGGGCGGACCGGCTGGGTTCGAAGTGAAGACCTGGGTTGGCTTGTTCGCACCCGCAGGTACGCCGAAGGCGGCCATCGAGAAGATCAATGCCGATGTGGGCAAGGTGCTCGCGACAACCGAGGTCAAGGAACGTCTGGCGACATTCGGCTTCGAGCCCTACGTTGGCCCGCCAAGCGAGCTCACCAAGGCCATCGAACGCGATTCGCGCACGTTCGGTGATGTCGTGAAGCGCGCAAAAATTGCTCTGGACTGACCATGAAGCTCTATTCATTCTTCCGCAGTGGAACCTCGCACCGCCTGCGCATCGCGCTGAACCTGAAGGGCCTTGCGTACGAGCAGGTCGCGGTCGACCTGCGGCGCGAGGAGCATCTCGCCCAAGCCTTCAAGGCGATCAACCCACAGCAGCTAGTTCCAGTGCTTGATACGGACGACCGCTTGATGACCCAGTCGCCGGCGATCATCGAATGGCTCGAAGAGCGCCATCCGAATCCGCCGCTGCTGCCGGGCGATGTCGGCGAGCGAGCACAGGTGCGCGCACTCGCTGCCATCGTGGGCTGCGACATCCACCCGGTCAACAATCGGCGCATCCTGGAAGCATTGCGCCACCGTTTCGGCGCGGACGAGGCTGCAATCAACGACTGGTGCGGCACCTGGATCGGCGCGGGATTCGACGCCATCGAGGCACTCCTTGCAAGCGATCGGCGGCGTAGTGACTTCTGCTTTGGCAGCAGCCCGACACTGGCCGATGTCTATTTGGTTGCGCAGGTGGAGAGTGCCCGCCGCTTCAAGGTTGACATGGCGCGTTGGCCTCTGGTCCAGGCAGTGGACGCCGCTTGCGGTCAGCTTGAGGCGTTCCGCAAGGCTGCACCTGGCGTGCAGCCGGACGCCAGCTGAGCTTCAGTCGCCCTGCATGTAAAAGGCATCGGCGTGGATCTGGGCCACCTCCATGCCCTTGCCCAGCGCCACCAACGTGGTGGTCTCCACCATCGGCGGTGAGCCGCACAGATAGGCATTCCAGCCACGCAGGCCGGGGTGGTCCTGTTCGATGGCCTGGGTCACCAGTCCGCGCCGCTGGGTCGCGGGGTCTGCCCCCGAGGCCACCACCACATGCACCTGCAACGCTGGGTGCACGCTGCGAAGCTGGTCCAGCCATGCCAGGCCATACAGCTCGCGCGGCGAGCGCAGCCCGAAGTACAGGTGGATGGGGTTGCGCATGCCTGCGGCCACGGCACCGCGCACGACCGAAAGCACCGGCGCCAACCCCGTGCCCCCCGCCACGCACAGCATGGGCCCCGTGTGTTGCTGGCGCAGATAGGCCGCGCCCAGCGGACCGCTGACCTTGACCGCATCCCCTACCTTGAGTTGACCAGCGATGTAGCCACTGACCCGGCCCTTTGGCATCAGCTGTACGTGGAACTCCAGCAGTTCGTCACCCGGCACGCTGGCCATGGAGTACGGCCGCACATGTGCCGGCGTGAAAGCGATCTGCGCGTACTGGCCCGGTGAAAACGCGATAGGCTTTGCGACCTTAACCAGCAGGCGCCGGATGTCCACAGCCAACGGCTCGATTGCCACGACTGAGCCCTTGGCCACGCGCGCCCGGTGCACCACGGCCTCGTCAGGCGCTGGTACCTCGATGGTGCAGGCTTCAGTCACATAGGTCTGGCAGGCCAGTACGGAGCCGTCCATCCCGTCCAGCGGGCGCTGGTGCTCGCGCCCGCCATCGAGCACCTCACCATCGAGTACCCGGCAGCGGCAGATGCCGCAGCGGCCCGAGAGGCAGGAGTAGGACATGGGAACCTGCGCGGCGCGCAGAGCATCAAGCAGATTCACGCCCGGTACGGCCCGGATCACGCGGTTAAGCGGCTGAACAAGGATGTCCATGGCGGGCTGGCTTCGAGATCATTCAGGCAATTGTGCCCAAGAATCAGCGGCTGCAATACCATTGCTGATTCATATCACCTGCACTGATGGAGTGGCGATGGAGCTATCTGACATCGATCTGAACCTGCTGGTCTTGTTTCAGCAAATCATGGTCGAGCGGCGCGTGTCCAAGGTGGCCGACAACATGGGGCTTACGCAGCCTGCAGTCAGCAATGCGTTGGCCAAGTTGCGACGAATCTTCGACGACGAGTTGTTCCTGCGCACGTCAGGTGGCATGGTGCCCACGCCCTTTGCAGAGCAACTCAGCGAGCCGGTCGGGTACGCGCTTGGCATGATCCACAGTGGACTGAACCAGCGCACACAGTTCACGCCAGCCACGTTGAAGCGCACCATCACCATCGGTATGACGGATATCGGAGAAATCGTCTTCCTGCCAGCGCTGCTGGAGCGCTTGGGCCGGGAGGCGCCCGGGGTGACGCTCAACACCGTGCGCAACAGCGCGATCAATTTGCGCGATGACATGGAGTCCGGCAAAGTGGACCTGGCTATCGGCCTGCTGCCGCATCTGAAGGCCGGGTTTTTCCAGAGGCGGCTGTTCAGTCAGCGATATGTATGCCTGTTTCGCAAGGGGCACAAGCTGGACCGGCCAAAGCTGCTGCTCGCCGACTACAAGGCGGCGGAGCACCTGGTGATCGTGTCAGCGGGCACGGGGCACGGAAAAGTCGACGAGTTGATCCAAAAGGCAGGTATCGACCGCCTCGTGCGGCTGAGCGTGCCGCACTTTGTGAGTGTGGGCCACATCCTGCAGAGCACGGCGCTGGTGGCGACGGTGCCTGAGCTCCTGGCGCTCAGGCTGATCGAGCCCTTCGGGCTGACATTGCGCACGCACCCGGTCAAGTTGCCCGATGCTCCGATCAGTGTGTTCTGGCATGCCAAGGTGCACCGCGAGCCGGTGAATCAATGGCTACGCGGCATGGTGTTTGAGTTGTTCGGTGCAGAAGCTGGCCGAGCCTTGACCATAGAGTGATTGAGCGGGCTGCTAGTGTCCTGAGTGGGAAATTCGTTGAATAAATGTACCGACAATCCCTGCCATGCGTCGTTACAAATGCTCGCCATGCACCCGGCGCGGCAGGGTGACCCAACGACGTCATACGTTTGAAGGCAAATCGGTATCAGAACAGGCAGCCCTGGTTGCGCGCGAACGCCGGGCGGTACTGCGTGAGGTCGAGTTCGATGCGCTCGCGGTTGAGCCCCAGCTTGCGGCAGGTGGCGGCAAAGCGCTGGCGCAGCAGGTCGGCCCAGAGGCCCGAGCCCTTCATGCGTGTGGCGAAGTCGCTGTTGTAGGCCTTGCCCGCGGCGCGCTGCGCGGGGTCGAGGTGGTGCAGGTCCTGCACGCGGGCCATGACGCGCGCCGCGCGCTGGGGGTAGTGCAGCTCCAGCCACTGGCGAAACAGCGGGTCCAGCTCCCACGGCAGGCGCAGCACGGTGTAGAAGGCGCTCCTTGCACCGGCCTCGCGCGCGGCCTGCAGCACCTGCTCCATGTCTTCGGTGATGAAGGGGATCTGCGGGGCCACGCTCACGCCCACGGGGATGCCTGCCTCGGCTAGCGTGCGGATGGTGCGCAGGCGCCGGTGGGGTGCTGCGGCGCGCGGCTCCATGCGGCGCGCCAGGGCGGCGTCGAGCGTGGTGATGGTGACGTACACGGCGGTCAGGCGCTGCGCGGCCAGCGGGGCGAGCAGGTCGAGGTCGCGCTCCACCCCGGCGGACTTGGTGATCAGCGAGAACGGGTGGCGCATGTCGCGCAGCACCTCGATCAGGCTGCGCGTGAGCTTGAGCTCGCGCTCCACCGGCTGGTAGCAGTCGGTGGCCGAGCCGATGTTGATGAGGCGCGGCACGTGGCTGGCCCGGCCCAGCTCATCGCGCAGCAGTGCGGCGATGTTGTGCTTGGCGATGATCTGGGTTTCGAAATCAAGCCCCGGCGACATATTGAGGTAGCTGTGCGTGGGGCGGGCGTAGCAGTACACACAGCCATGCTCGCAGCCCCGGTAGGGGTTGACCGAGAGCTCGAAGAAGATGTCCGGCGAGTCGTTGGCGCAGATGGCGCTCTTGGCCGTCTCGAGGTGCACGCGGGTGGCGAGCGGGGCGGGTTGTTCATCGCCCTCTTCCACATAGGCCTCCCAACCGTCGTCCACCACCTCGCGCGTGTCGCGCACGAAGCGGTGGGCCAGGGCCGTGCCGGCGCCCCGGCCGCGCACCGCCTGCAGGGGGATGCGCACCTCCTGCATCACCTGGGGGGCGTTGTCGTCGGGTGGTCGGGGCGGGGTGGGCATGGAGGGGGAACCGGGTGGGCTTCAAGGAAGCGTCGTTGAATACTGTGTTTTTACACAGTCATCGTACCCGATTGCCGATGGCGTGTCTTGCCGCTTACACATCCCGCGCCGCTGGCGCAGAGCCCTCTCGTTCTATGCCCAGGCCCTTGCCCAGGCATCGGCCATGGCGGGCGTGTGGTAGCAGGCGGCCTCGAAGCTCTTGGTGCAGACGGCACGCTCCAGCAACTGGATGTCCGCCTCGTGCTGGCGCGCCACATGCACATCCTCGAAGAACAGCACCTTGTCGCAGCGCTGGTCCAGCACCAGCTCGGCGATCTGCGCATCGCCGCCCAGCGGGCCGCTGCGCAGGGGCTGCACCCACGGCAGATCGCGCGGCCAGCCGCGGGACCAGGCCATCTCGTTGAGTCGGCCGCCGGTGGTGCCGGTGGCAAAGCGCTCCTGCGTCTGCGAGAGCAGGTCGAAGTGGCGAAAGGCAAAGTCCACCATCGCCGACTTCAAGGCATCGTGGGCGATCAGTGCGACGGATTGCTTGTCGATGGAAGGCACCATGGCCGGCGGGCGCTCGCGCAGCGAGACCCCGGCCTGCAGCGCGGCCTCCACCGCCACCCATTCGATGGCAGCGGCCACCGTGAGCAGCAGCGGCTTGCCGTGCGAGATGCACTGGCGCTTGAGGGCCTGCGCTTCGGGGTACAGGGACGAGGGATCGAGCGGGTCCAGCAGGTAGATGGCGCCGGCCAGTTCCTGCTCGGGGTGCACGCCCCCCGCAATGCGCGATACCACGCGCATCACCCCGCCCTCGCGCCCATAGGGCAGGCGCATGAGGTGGGGAAAGTGGTTGGCCAGGGCGTGTTGCTCGATGGCGTCGGCGCAGCCGCCGACGGCGGCGATGCCCAGTTGCAGCTCCTGCAGGGCTGTGTGCGACGCGGCGGCCCATTGGGCCAAGCCGCCGTCTGCCGTGGAGCGGTGCAGGCGGTGGGCGGCCAGGCCGAAGGTTCGTGGGGGAAGGGTTGTCGTCACCATGTACTCCGAATTCGCATGCCAGTCTAACGCCCGCCTTGGCGGGGCTACTCCTTGAACAGCCCCTCGATCACCCCGCGCAGCCACTGGTTGCCCGGGTCGGCCTCGAAGCGCTTGCTCCAGTGCAGCGACACGGTGAAGTCGCGCAGCGGCAGCGCGGGCTCGATGACGGTGTAGCCGCCGGCTGCGGCAAAGCCGCGTGCGATGTTGCGCGGCATGACCACGGCGAGATCCGTACCACGCACGATGGAGGGCAGCACCATGAAGTGCTCGGTGGTCAGGCGAAGACGGTCTTCGAGCTGCAGCAGGGCCAGGATGCGCAGCGTGTCCGAGTGCGAGCGCACGGCGACGAATTCGAGCTGGCGCAGGTCGTCGAGCAATGCCGTGGCGTTGCGCCGGCGTTTGGCGAAGGGGTGGCCCTCGCGCAGCAGCACGATGTAGCGGTCATTGAGCAACTGCACGCGCTGCGTGTCCTTCACCGCGGGCAAAAAGCCGAAGGCGAAGTCGATGCGGCCGCTGTCGAGCAGGGGGGCGATCTGCTCGCCCGGCACAGGCAGGGTTTCGAGCCGCACGCCGGGCGCCTGCTGGCGCAGCGCGAGCATGAGGTCGGGCAAAAAACGGCCCTCGCCGATGTCGCTCATGTGGATGCGGAACACCTTGCGCGACTGCAGGGGGTCGAACAGCGCGGATTCGTTGAGCGCTTCTTCGAGCGTGCCCAGGGCGCTGCGCACGGCGTCGGCCAGGCGGTCGGCCTTGGCTGTGGGCTGCACGCCACCGCCGGCGCGCACGAAGAGCGGGTCCTTGATCAGCAGGCGCAGCCGCGTGAGCGCCTGGCTGGCTGCGGGCTGCGTCAGGTCCATGAGCTCGGCGGCGCGGCTGACGCTGCGTGTGCGGTAGACCGCGTCGAACAGGCGCAGCAGGTTGAGGTCAATGTCTTTGATATGCATTGGGCTAATACTGCTTAGTCACTTCATTGTATTGATGGATGTGCGGCGGAGGCCGAAGATCAGACCTTTCCACCCGCATTGCCCCGCCCATGCTCCAGGCCCTTGACTCCCGCCCTGTCGGCACCGCCGCTGCCACCACCACCGACCTGCGCCCTACCGTGCGCGAGGTGGTGCTCGACCTGCTGCGCGGCTTTCAGATCAACACCATCTTCGGCAACCCGGGCTCGACCGAGCTGCCGCTGTTCCTCGACTTCCCCAAGGACTTCCGCTACATCCTGGGCCTGCAGGAGGCGGTGGTGGTGGGCATGGCCGACGGCTATGCCCAGGCCACGCACAACGCGGCCTTCGTGAACTTGCACTCGGCGGCCGGCGTGGGCCATGCCATGGGCAATATCTTCACGGCGCACAAGAACCGCACGCCGATGGTGATCACGGCCGGGCAGCAGGCGCGCTCCATACTGCCGTTCGACCCCTTCCTGTTCTCGGGCCAGGCCACGGAGCTGCCCAAGCCCTACGTGAAGTGGAGCATCGAGCCTGCGCGCGCCGAAGACGTGCCGCTGGCCATTGCCCGCGCCTACTACATCGCCATGCAGCAGCCGCGCGGGCCGGTGCTGGTGTCCATCCCTGCGGACGATTGGGACAAGCCCTGCGAGCCGCTGGCGGCGCGCACCGTGAGCACCGAGACCCGGCCCGAGCCGCGCGTGCTGGGCGCCATCGGCGACGCGCTCGATGCGGCGCAGCGCCCGGTGTTCGTGGTCGGTGCGGCAGTGGACCGCGATGGCGCCTGGGACGATGTGCTGGCGCTGGCCGAGCGGCACAACGCTGCGGTGTGGATCGCCCCCATGTCGGGGCGCTGCGGCTTTCCGCAGGACCATCGACTGTTCATGGGCGTGCTGCCGGCCATGCGCGAGAAGATCGTGGCGCTGCTGGGCGGGCACGACCTGGTGTTTGCGCTGGGCGCAGCCGCCTTCACCTACCACGTGGAGGGCCACGGCCCGCATGTGCCGCCCGGTGCGCAACTGGTGCAGCTGATCGAGGACCCCGGCACGGCGGCCTGGACGCCCGAGGGCACCTCGGCCGTGGGCGGGGTGCGCCTGGGCGTGCAAGACCTGCTGGCACGCCCTGCTCCGCCCACACTGTCCTCGCGCACCGCACCACCGCTGCGTGCAGCGCGCCCGCGTGCCGAACCCTCGGCGCTGATGAGCGTGCAGTACGTGATGCAGACCCTGGCCGAGGTGCGCGACGCACATTCCATCGTGGTGGAAGAGGCGCCCAGCTCGCGCGCCGCCATGCATGCCTACCTGCCCATCCTGCACAGCGAAACCTTCTACACCATGTGCAGCGGTGGGCTGGGCTATGCCATGCCGGCCGCCGTGGGCGTGGCCCTGGCAAAGCCGGGCAGCAAGGTCATCGGCCTGCTGGGCGATGGCTCGGCGATGTACTCCATCCAGGCGCTGTGGAGCGCGGCGCAACTGCGCCTGCCCATCACCTTCATCATCCTGAAGAACCGGCGCTATGCGGCGCTGCAGGAGTTTGCGCCGACCTTCGGCTTCGGGCCCGAGGACAAGCTCGAAGGCACGGACCTGCCGGACCTCGACTTCCTGGCGCTGGCGCGCGGCCAGGGCTGCGATGCGGTGCAGGTGAGTGACCCGGCGCAACTGCACCAGGTGCTGCGCGAAACGCTGGCGCATCCCCGGGCCATGCTGGTGGAGGTGGATGTGGCCTGAGCAAGCCCCCTCTCGTTATCGCAGCAAGCCAACCCAACAGACCCGGATGACCGGGCACCCCCGTTTAAGGAGACATGACCATGACGCACCAGAACGCATCCCAGCATCCCTTCCTTCGCCGCCGCCTGGCTGGCGCCCTCGCCCTGGCGGCGCTTGCAGGCGCCGCCCTGCTGCCCGCGGGCGCACGGGCCCAGGCCTATCCCGCCAAGCCCATCAAGGTGGTGGTGAACTTCCCGGCGGGCGGCGCGGCCGACCAGATCGCGCGCGCCGTGACGGTGCCGCTGCAGGCGGCGCTGGGCCAGCCGGTGGTGGTGGAAAACCGGGGCGGCGCGGGCGGCAACATCGGCGGCGAAGCGGTGGCCAAGTCGCCGGCCGACGGCTACACGCTGCTCATGAGCTCGGGCGGCATGGTTTCGGTGAACCCGCACATCTACCCCAAGATGCCGTTCGACCCGGTGAAGGACCTGGTGCCCGTGGCCGCCGCGGCGCGCGTGCTGGTGTTCCTGGAGGTGCGGCCCACGCTGCCGGTGAACACCGTGCAGGAGTTCCTGGCCTACCTCAAGGCCAACCCTGGCAAGGTGAGCTTCGGCACGCCGGGCAATGGCAGCTCGCCCCACCTGGCGGCCGAGATGCTCAAGAGCCAGGCCAACGTGTTCGCCGTGCATGTGCCGTACCGCGGCGCGGCGCCTGCCATGCAGGACCTGCTGGGCGGGCAGGTGGATTTCATGTTCGACCCGGGCATCGGCCTGCAGCATGTGAAGGCCAACAAGCTCAGGCTGTTGGCCGTGGGCAGCGCCAAGCGCTCGCCGCTGTTTCCCGATGTGCCCACGCTGGACGAGGTGGGGCTCAAGGGCTTTGACGCCGACACCTTGTTCGGCTTCTATGCGCCTGCGGGCACGCCCGCCGAGGTGGTGACGAAACTCAACCGCGAGATCAACAAGATCCTGGCCACGGCCCCCGTTCAGGAGCGCATCGCCGCGCTGGGCGGCGAGCCCGCGCCCATGGCGCCCAAGGAGTTCCACGACCGGGCCATGAGCGACAGCAAGCGCTTCGGTGCGTTGATCAAGGCGCGCAATATCACCGGCGACTGATCTTCGGCGGTGGTGGTGCGGCCACGCACCGCCCCCGCCAATGCCCGCACGGCGCAGTGCGAGATTGCCGGCAAACCGGGCCTGCCGGCCTATAGTCCCGCCCTTTGCAACCACACCCTGCGAGGTACCCCATGGCGCGCAAGCCCCAGATCATCCTGTCGTCCCTGGACGTCGACCGCATCGAAGCCCTGCTGGCCGCCATTCCGGCCAGCGTCTTCCCCGGCAAGGCCGATCTGCAGGCCGAGATCGACCGCGCCGACGTGGTGGCGCCCGAGGACATCCCGCCGCATGTGGTGACGATGAACTCCACGGTGCAATTCGCCATCGAGGAGACGGGCAAGGAGTTCTGCCTGACGCTGGTCTACCCGCGCGACATGGACGGCAGCGCGGACCGCCTGTCGATTTTCGCGCCCGTGGGCAGCGCGCTGTTGGGCCTGGCGGTGGGCGATGCGCTGGTGTGGCCGGGCCCGGGCGGCAAGCCGATGACGGTGCGGGTGAAGGCGATCCTGCACCAGCCCGAGGCTGCGGGCGAGCTGCACCGCTGATGCCTCTGCCAGGCACAGTTGCTCATCCGCTGCAAATTGCAACAGATGTTGCGTTGTCATGCCCTGCTGCGACAATCGGGGCCCATGACCGCGCCCCCGCACCCGCCCGACGAACCGAACGCCCCGGCGACGGCGCTGGCGGCTGCGCCTGAGTTCGACCCGGACTCCACCACCGCCTTCCAGCAGCGCATGGAGCGGGCCCCCGAATGGTTCTGCTCCTTTTTGGCCGGCAACATCCGCGAGAAGAGCCGCTTGAAGCGCGAGATGGCCACCATGAAGGGATCGGTGGCCTGGCTGATGAAGCAGCGCCGCCAGGGCAACTGGACCGCCGAGGAGCGGGAGCAGTTGCGCGACGTGATGCGCTCGGCCTCGTCGGTCAGCCCCTACCTGTTCATCTGGGTGATTCCCGGCTCGATGCTGCTGCTGCCCTTCATGGCCTGGTTCCTGGACAAGCAGCGCAAGCGGCGTGAGGACCGGCCGCCTGTCTGACGGCCCGCAGGCAACCCAAAGCCTGCTTCGGGGTGGTACCCAGGCGCCCCACGGCGAATCACGCCCAGTTGCTGCCGAGGGCCACCAGCATGCCCGCCCCCACCAACCCGGCCTGCCAGCGCAGCGCCACGGACCAGGTGGGCACGTGGCGCTCCACCCGCTGGTAGAGTTCGCGTCCTGCCAGCAGCGACAGGGCAAAGGCCAGCGCCATGCCCAGGGCGTTGAGCACGGGAGATTCAGGGAACAGGTGCCCCACCACGGCGTTCACCAGCAGGCACACGGCAAAGTGCACGAGGAACACCGAGTACGACATCTGGCCCAGCCGCACCAGCAGCGCCAGGCCCTGCCACTGGCGCAGGCGCACCGAGCGCAGGGCAGCCACCAGCAGCACGGCGGTCACCAGCGCGACGGCGATGCGCCCCCGGTATTCCAGCGCCAGCGCGGCACCGCCGAGCAGCACGATCAGCGCAAGCCAATCGGTGGCGCGCGGCGCCTTCGCGGCCCAGTAGGCCATCATGCCCAGGCCATAGGCGCCAAAGAAGTACCAGGCCCACATGTCCTGGCCGCTGTCGAGATTGAACACCAGCAGCGATGCCGCCGTGAGCGCCACCAGCAGGCCCTGGGCCAGCACGGGCCCATGGCGGCGCGCCCATGCGCCAGGCAGCGCCCGTACGGCGGCCCAGACCAGCACGCTGAGAGCGAACAACTGGAAGTCGATGGCCACGTACCAGACGCCGGCCGAGAGCGCGTCTTCGCCCACGATGTCCTGCAACAGCAGCGCGTTGGCCAGCAGTTGCGCCAGCGTGGGCTCGTCGGGCACGGAGTGGTGGTCCATCCAGGAGCGCACCAGGGCGGCCACAAGCACCGCCAGGAGCAGGGCCACGGCGTAGGGCACGATCAGGCGCACGAAGCGTTTGGTGACCGCCGTGAGCGCGCTGTCGAAGCGGGCCACACCCTGGGGCGCCAGGCTGGCGGCCGCCAGGTAGCCACCCAGCACCAGGAACACCTGCACCGCCATGCGCCCATAGTCGTAAAGCCAGGCTATCAGCCAAGGCGCCAGCGGCGCGGCGATGTCGGACATCGGACCGTAGAAGGCCAGGTGGTGGCAGACGATGGCGGCGCAGGCCAGCCCCTTGACCATGTCGATCAGAGGGGTGCGGGAAGTGGCGGAAGACATGGGTGAATGGAACGGTCGGCTGAATGACACTCCCGCCAGTGCGGGCAACCGCCTATTGTCGCTTGTTACAGAAGTTGCGCTGTCGCGCATTCCAGCGGCATGTCCGTTGCCGCGAATTCCGAAGCCTCAAGCCGTTCGCTTCCTACGGATTTGCATTCAATCCTAGAACTAGGCGGGAGCCGCAGACAGTGCTGTAGCACGGCAAGGCGACCCAACGACGCTAGCTGGTTGCAGGCAAATCCGTATCAGTTATCCATTGCGCTGTGCGCCACCCACGACGCATGAAACTGGCGCGGCCAAGGCAAGTGCCCCCGTGCAAGGGCCGCCCCGCCGCACTGGGGGCGTCCCCCTCCCGACTCGCGCAACGAGTCGAGAGAGGGGTGAAGGCGCGAAGCGACTCAGGGGGTGTTTAACTTCAGTACCTCAGGCTGCCCTCGGCATCCACGATAGCCAGCTCCACATAGGTCGAGCCGTTGTGGTTCTTGGGCGAGTACTTCACGTTGAAGCGACCGAACGAGATCTCGCCGGCCTCTTCCATGGCGCGGGTGAAGGATTCGGTGCTCAGGTTGCGCCCGGCGCGGCGCAGGCCCTCGACCAGCAGGCGTGCATGCACGAAGCCCTCGAACTGCGAGGCCGAGGGCTGCGCGCCAGGGGATTTGGCACGCAGCAACGCCAGGTACTCGGCCACCACCGGCACGGTGGTGCTGCGCAGCGAGGGCATGATCTGGGCGAGGATGATGCCGCGCGCCTTCTCCTTGAGCTCGCGCTGGATCACGTCCATGCTGGCCACCGAAAAGCCGTAGTACGTCGGCCGTGCCGCAGTGGACTGCACGCCCTTGATGTAGTTGGTGAAGGTGGTGCCCGCCGTGGCCACGATCACGGCCTGCGGCTGGGCCTTTTCGGTGGCCTGGCCGGCGGCGGCAAAATCGGGCTGCTTCGGGTCGACCTTGATCTCGGCCACGAAGGGGAGCTTTTCCTGCGCAGAGGCCTTCTTGAGTTCGGCCAGCAGCGTCTTGCCCAGGCCGTCGTCCTGGTAGAACACGGCCACCCGGTCCATGCCCTGCTGGCGCAGCTGCGAGACGATCTTCTGCGCCTCGCTGGCATAGCCTGCGCGCACGTGGAACACATGGGGGTTGAAGTTCTCGCGGAACACCGAGGCGCCCGTGACGGGGCCGAACAGCAGGGTGCGGTGCTCCTGGATCAGCGGCAGGATGGCGGCCGTCTGCGCGGTGCCGGTGCTGTTGTAGACCATGAAGACCTTGTCGGTCTCGAGCAGCTTGCGCGTGTTCTCCACCGCCTTTTGCGCGTCGAAGGCATCGTCAAGCGTGGTGTAGCGGATCATGCGGCCATGCACGCCGCCCTGGGCATTGACGGCATCGAACAGCAGCCGCGACCCCTCGCCGTACTGCGCGGTCTGGGGCCCCAGCGGGCCCGAGAGCACGACCGAGGCACCCAGCCGTATCTCGTCCGGCGTTACGCCCTCATTGCGGGCATGGCCCGCACTGGCCGCGCCCAGCGCAGCCAGCAACACAAGTATCCGAAGCATGTCACCCCCCAGCTTGCCAACGATGATCAACCAGGCCCTCTGCACCGCAGCCCATTTTGGTTATTTATCATCATTATCTGCAGGCCCATGGGCCATGCTCTAGGGGTTAGCCCTTCCACCGCAGCCTGCGGGGAAGCCAGCCACGGTTCAGAGCGCCAGGCGAGCGCGGGCGGCCTGGTACTCGCTGCGCAGGCGCGCCACGAGTTCGGCGGTGCTGGTCACGGCGTCGATGGCGCCGATGCCCTGGCCACAGCCCCAGATGTCCTTCCAGGCCTTCTTGGCGTCGCCGCCGAAGTTCATCTTGCTCGGGTCCGACTCGGGCAGGTTGTCGGGGTCCATGCCGGCGGCGCGGATCGAGGGTGCCAGGTAGTTGCCATGCACGCCGGTGAAGAGGTTGCTGTAGACGATGTCGTCGGAGCTGCCGGCCACGATGGCCTGCTTGTACTCGTCGCTGGCGCGCGCCTCGTGCGTGGCGATGAAGGCCGAGCCGATGTAGCCAAAATCAGCGCCCATGGCCTGAGCGGCCAGTACCGCATCGCCGCTGGCAATGGCGCCGCTGAGCGCGATGGGGCCATCGAACCACTGGCGGATCTCCTGGATCAGGGCGAACGGGCTCTTCACGCCCGCATGGCCGCCGGCACCGGCGGCCACGGCGATCAGGCCGTCGGCACCCTTCTCGATGGCCTTGTGCGCGAACTTGTTGTTGATGATGTCGTGCAGCACGATGCCGCCCCAGGCATGCACGGCCTGGTTCACGTCCTCGCGCGCGCCCAGGCTGGTGATGATGATCGGCACCTTGTACTTGGCGCAGACCTGCATGTCGTGCTCCAGCCGGTCATTGCTCTTGTGCACGATCTGGTTGATGGCAAAGGGCGCGGCCGGCTTGTCGGGGTTGGCCTGGTTGTAGGCCGCCAGCGTCTCGGTGATCTCGGCCAGCCATTCATCAAGCAGCTCGGCGGGGCGCGCGTTGAGCGACGGCATGGACCCCACCACGCCGGCCTTGCACTGCTCGATCACGAGCTTGGGGTTGCTGATGATGAACAGCGGCGAGCCGATGACGGGCAGCGAGAGGTTCTGCAATGCGGGTGGCAAGTTGGACATGGCGGGTTCGTTCCGGGTTGAAGGATGGATGAATGGATCAAATTCTTGCGGGGCGCAGGACCCACGCGCACAGCGCGCCGGCCCGGCTTGTCTCCCCCGTGCGCTCAGAAGGAGTCGAGCGCCAGCTCCGTCACGCTGCCGGCACCTTCGACGATGCTGTCGCGCAGGCCCGGCGCCTTGACCAGGATGTGCTCGGCATAGAACTGCGCCGTGGTGATTTTTGCCTGCATGAAGGCGGCATCCTGTCCCTTGTGCAACAGGTCGTGGGCCGCCAGCAGGCTGCGCGCCAGTTGCCAGCCGGCCACCAGGTTGCCCGCCAGCATGAGGTAGGGCACGCTGCCGGCGAACACGGCGTTGGGCGAGGTCTTGGTGCCACCGGCGACGAAATCCACCACGTCGAGGAAGGCCTGGCGTGCGGCTGCCAGGCGGCGCGCCACGGCCTTGGCGGCGGGGGTGCCGTTGGCCAGCAGCTCGGCCTCGGTCTTCTCGATCTGCGCGGCGATGCCCTTGGCGGTCTGGCCGCCATCGCGCGCGGTCTTGCGGCCCACGAGGTCGTTGGCCTGAATAGCCGTGGTACCTTCGTAGATGGTGAGGATCTTGGCGTCGCGGTAGTACTGCGCGGCGCCGGTTTCCTCGATGAAGCCCATGCCGCCGTGCACCTGCACACCCAGGCTGGTGACTTCCAGGCTCATCTCGGTGCTGTAGCCCTTGACCAGCGGCACCATGAATTCGTAGAACGCGGCATTCTGCTTGCGCGCATCGGCATCGGGGTGGTGGTGCGCAGCGTCGTAGGCGGCAGCAGCCACCGTGGCCATGGCACGGCAGCCCTCGGTGTAGGCGCGCATGGTCATGAGCATGCGGCGCACGTCAGGGTGGTGGATGATGGGCGCGCTGGCGGCAATGGAGCCGTCCACGGGGCGGCTTTGCACGCGGTCCTTCGCATACCCCACGGCCTTTTGGTAGGCGCGCTCGGCAATCGCGATGCCCTGCACGCCCACGGCATAGCGCGCTGCGTTCATCATGATGAACATGTATTCGAGGCCACGGTTCTCCTGGCCCACGAGGTAGCCCACGGCACCGCCGTGGTCGCCGAACTGCAGCACGGCCGTGGGGCTGGCCTTGATGCCCAACTTGTGCTCGATGCTCACGCAATGCGCATCGTTGCGCGCGCCTAGGCTGCCGTCGGCATTGACCATGAATTTGGGCACGACGAACAGGCTGATGCCCTTGACGCCCTCGGGCGCACCCTGCACGCGGGCCAGCACCAGGTGCACGATGTTGGCGGCCATGTCGTGCTCGCCATAGGTGATGTAGATCTTGGTGCCGAAGACCTTGTAGCTGCCGTCCGGCTGGGGCTCGGCGCGCGTGCGCACCAGGGCGAGGTCGGAGCCGGCCTGGGGCTCGGTGAGGTTCATGGTGCCGGTCCAATCGCCGGTCACCAGCTTCTCGAGGTAGGTGGCCTTGAGCTCGTCGCTGCCGGCCGTGAGCAGCGCCTCGATGGCGCCATCGGTCAGCAGCGGGCACAGCGCAAAGCTCATGTTGGCGCTGTTGCACATCTCGATGCAGGCGGCGCCGATGGTCTTGGGCAGTCCCTGGCCGCCGAAGTCGGCCGGGTGCTGCAGGCCCTGCCAGCCGCCTTCGCCGTACTGGCGAAAGGCGTCCTTGAAGCCCGGGGTGGTGGTGACCACGCCGTCTTTCCAGCTCGAAGGGTTCTTGTCACCCTCGAAGTTCAGCGGAGCCAGCACGCCCTCGTTGAACTTGGCGCACTCTTCGAGCACGGCCTGAGCCGTATCGAGGCCCGCGTCTTCGAAGCCGGGAATCTGTGCGATCTGTTCAATGTTGGCCAGGTGCTCGATGTCGAACAGCATGTCCTTGACGGGGGCGGTGTAACTCATGGATGTCTCCGAGATAGCGAAAAATTCTCAAAAAAAAGGCACCGCGAGCGATGCCTTTCAGTGCCTGGGCCGCAGGGAACGCAGCCTCAGAACACATGTTTACAAGGCCTTGACCAGCTCCGGCACAGCGGTAAACAGATCCGCCTCCAGCCCATAGTCCGCCACACTGAAGATCGGCGCCTCCGCATCCTTGTTGATCGCCACGATCACCTTGGAGTCCTTCATGCCCGCCAAATGCTGGATGGCCCCGGAGATCCCGGCCGCGATGTACAGCTGCGGCGCCACGATCTTGCCCGTCTGGCCCACTTGCCAGTCGTTCGGTGCATAACCCGCATCCACCGCCGCGCGGCTGGCGCCCAGGGCGGCACCGAGCTTGTCGGCCAGCGGGGTCATCACTTCGTCGAACTTTTCCTTGCTGCCGAGGGCCCGGCCACCGGAGACGATGATCTTGGCAGCGGTCAGCTCGGGGCGGTCGCTCTTGGCGATCTCGCTGCCCACAAACACGCTCTTGCCGGTGTCGGTGGTCGCTGCTGCGGTTTCCGTCGCTGCGCTGCCACCGGATGCCGCTGCCGGGTCAAACCCCGTGGTACGCACGGTGATGACCTTGGTAGCGTCGCTGCTCTGCACGGTGGCAATGGCGTTGCCGGCGTAGATGGGGCGCTCGAAGGTGTCCGGGGAGATCACCTTGGTGATGTCGCTGATCTGCGCGACATCC
>NZ_JAUZDX010000018.1 GCF_030704685.1 Acidovorax sp. A1169 | reverse complement strand
CGACGTTCCGGCATTCCTGAGGTCCGCCTGGCCCGGAAGCCCTGGCCCCACTATTTTTCGTCTTTTTTGGGTGGCGCTTAACCCCGTTCATCCCCGCCGTTCGTTTCACTCAGCACCAACACTTTGATGGAGCTGCCATGAAATCCGGTTCATTCATTCTTCCCGCTCTGGCTGCACTGCTGGCGCTGGCCAGCCTGCCGGCCCAGGCCATTGGCCGCCTGGCCGATATCACCATCGTCGACCGCGAAACCGGCGCCACGCTGCCCGTGCATTACGCCAAAGGCGAATACTGGGTGGCCGGCCGCCCTGGCGCGCGCTATGCCGTCACGGTGCACAACCGCCTGGGCGAGCGGGTGCTGGCCGTGCCCTCGGTGGATGGCGTGAATGTGCTCAGTGGCGAGACTGCCGCCTGGGACCAGCGCGGCTATGTGTTCTCTCCCTACGAGCGCTACCAGATCACCGGCTGGCGCAAGAGCAGCAGCGAGATCGCCGCCTTCGAGTTCTCCAGCGCAGGCAACTCCTATGCCGGCCGCACCGGCCGGCCGGCCAACGTGGGCGTGATCGGCGTGGCGCTGTTTCGCGAGCAGCCGCCCTTGCCCGCGCCACCCGTGATACAAGAGCCCTTGGGCCAGCGCCGCGACAGCAGCAGCAACAACAGCCTCGGGCGCCTGCGCGACGAGCCGGCGTCGCCCGCCGCCGCAGCTCCCGCTCCCGCCTCGGAAGCCGAGTCGTCCGCGCGCTCGCAGTCGGCGGGCAGCCTGGCGAAGGCGGCGCCTGCACCATCGCCCAAACTGGGCACGGCACATGGCCAGCGCGAGACCTCCGTGGTCACCCACACCACCTTCACGCGGCTGCAGGAGCAGCCCAATGAAGTCATCAGCATCCGCTACGACAGCCGCGAGAACCTGGTCGCCAGCGGCGTGATCCGCGAGCAGCCGGTGCGGCCACCGGTACCCCGCGCGTTTCCGCAGTCGGACAACGTGTCCTATGTGCCGGACCCGAAGTGATGGACGCTGGCGGAGTCTTGCAGACTTCGCCGGTGGATGAGGGCCCCGCATAATGCACAGGTGCCGCCCCTCCCATCACCCGACGACACCGACGAGACGCTGATGCTGCGCTATGCCGGGGGTGAGCTGGGCGCGTTCGACACGCTCTACAGCCGGCACGAGCTGGCGGTATGGCGGTTTGTGTTTCGCAGCGTGAAGGTCCAGGCGGTGGCCGACGACCTGCTGCAGGACGTCTGGTTTGCCGTGGCGCGCAATGCCGGCAGTTACGAGGTGAAGGCGAAATTCAGGACCTGGTTGTTCACCCTGGCGCACAACCGGCTGGTGGACCATCTGCGCACCGCCAAGCACCACGCCAGCCTGGACGCGAGCGACGATGACGAGCGCAGCCTGGTGAACACCCTGACGGCAGACTCTGGGTTCGGCCCGGTTCGGCAATTGCAGTCGCGCGAGCAGGCGGCGGCGCTGATCGCGGCGGTGGAGCAGCTGCCGTTCGAGCAGCGGCAGGCCTTTCTTCTGCAGGCCGAAGGTGACCTCGGTGTACAGGAGATTGCGCAGGCCACTGGCGTCAGTTTTGAAACCGCCAAGAGCCGCCTGCGCTATGCGCGGGCCAGCCTTCGCCAACAGCTACAGGAGTTTGCACCATGAGCGCGCGGGACGACGAGCTGACCCAGCGGTACCGCGAAGCCAGCGAACAGGAGGATGCCCGCCCCGGTGCCCATGTCCGCGCTGCCGTGCGTGCGCATGCGCAGATGCTGGCGGCAGCCCCGTTGCCCACCTCGCCCGCCGCCTCCAGCCCGGTTGCCGCCAACCAGTCGCACTGGAAGATCACGGCCCTGGCCACCGTGGCCGTGGTGGGCCTGACCGGCTTGCTGCTGCTGCAGTTCCAGCGCGGGACACCCGAAGAGCAGGAGATTGCCTACGGTCAGCGGCGTGCCGAAGCGCCTGCGCGCGCGCAGCCGTCTGCTGCCGCACCCCCTGCGCCTGCGCCGGCGGCAGAAGCGCCTTCGGCAGCCCCTGCAATCCCTGCCGCACCGGCGGTGCCGCAAGGCGGTGCCCGCGATGACGCCAGTTCATCGGCCAGGTCCATGGCGCAAAAGCCTGCTGCACCAGCACGGGGCCAGGCAGGTCCACTGGCCAAGTCGGCACCTGCACCGGGCATCCAGGAGGCCGAATCACCAACGGCTGCGGGCGCGGCCGGTGCGGTGTCGGGCTTCCCCGCATCGCCGCCTCTCGCGACCGACCGCTCGTCGGTGGCTGGATCTGCGGCTCCCGCGGTGCCTTCCGCTCCCTCCGCTCCACGCGGTGAAATGCGCGAGCGTTTCGCCGTGCAGGATGCCCCGGCTGCCGGGGCGGCAGTACCACCGCCCCCAGCGGCAGCAGCCGAAACTGCCCGCTCCGCCGCACCGGTTCAGGCACTGCCAGTCCCTAAGGCGGTACTCAGGCGTCAGGACAGCAGCGCGGCGGACAACAGCCTGGCTGTGGCCGCGCCCCGTGCCGACAGCGGGGGCAGCGCCGCGTTGCCCGACGACTTGCGGGAGGCGGCCCGCACGGGCCACGCGCTGCAGGTGGAAAGCCTCATCCGCCAGGGGGCACTCATCGACGCGCGCGACAGCGCTGGCAGAACGTCACTTATGCTTGCCGCCATGAACGGCCAAACCACCGCAGTCCAGAAACTCCTGGCCCTGGGTGCCAACCCGGCGCTGGTGGACCGCGAAGGCCTGGGCGCCGCGCAGCACGCCAGGCGACTGGGTTACACGCGCATCGCCGAGCTGATCGATGCCGCCTTGTGATGTGGGAGTAGGGCCCCTGCGGGCACCTCACTCCTTGCCATCTCAGCCCTTCAAGGCCGCAGCCACCGTGGTCGCCAGCGGCGTCGTGGCCCTGCCGATCAGCTGACTCAGCTGGTGGCCATCGTCGAACAGCGCACCCTTGGCCGCTGCGGCATCCGAGTCGGCGAGCAGTGCGGCAAAGCCTGCCGGCAGGCCCACCTGCACCAGGGCCGCCTGGTAGTCGGCCTCGGGCAGGTCCTTGTAGACCACGCTCTTGCCCGACTGGCGTGCGATCTCTGCAGCCAGGTCCGCCAGGGTGTAGGCACTGTCGCCCGCCAGCTCGTACACGCGGCCGGCCTGGCCGTCGGTGGCTAGCACCACGGCTGCGGCTTCGGCATAGTCCACGCGTGCCGCCGAGGCGATGCGGCCGTTGCCCGCGCTGCCCAGCACGGCGCCATGGGCCAGGGCGGCCGGCACGCTGGCCGTGTAGTTTTCGGTGTACCAGCCATTGCGCAACAGCACCACCGGCAGGCCCGAGGCGCGCAGCAAGGCTTCGGTCTCCACATGCTCGGCGGCCAGGCCCAGCAGGGAGCTGTTGGCACGCAGCACGCTGGTGTAGGCCAGCAGCTGCACGTTCGCACGCTTTGCCGCGTCGATCACCGCCTTGTGCTGCGCCGTGCGCTGGCCCACTTCGCTCGATGAGATCAGCAGCAGCTTGTCCACTCCCTGGAGGGCTGCATCCAGCGTGTCGGGCTGCCCGTAGTCGGCCTTGCGCACCTGAACGCCCAGGGCAGCGAGGTCCTGGGCTTTTTCGGGGCTGCGCACCGCCGCGACGATCTGCGCGGCGGGGATGGTCTTGAGCAGGGACTGGATGACGAGGCGGCCGAGCTGGCCGGTGGCTCCGGTGATGGCGATCATGGTGAAAAACCTTGGTTGAAAAAGACAGAGAAGGCAGAATAGTGGTGAAACTAACTTTTAGTAAGTACGTACATAAAGGTAAGTATCCCATGCCTTCAGTCCCTTCACCGACCCCCGCCGAGGCGGCATCACCGGACGGAATTGCCGAGCGGCTGCAGCGCGGCCAGCTGTTCGCGCCCGATTGCCCGTCGCGCGCGGTTCTGCAGCACGTGACCAGCCGCTGGGGCGTGCTGGTACTGGTGGCCTTGTTGGCCGGCACACACCGCTTCAGCGATCTGCGCCGCAAGGTGGGCGGCGTGAGCGAGAAGATGCTCGCTCAGACCCTGCAGTGGCTGGAGCACGATGGCTTTGTGCTGCGCGTGTCGCACCCGGTGGTGCCGCCCCATGTCGAATACAGCCTGACGCCCATGGGCACCGAGGTGGCGCGACAGGTCGAAGGGCTGGTGGACTGGATCGAAGGCAACCTGCACCGCATCATGGACAAGCACCGGGCGGATGCGGCAGGCGCTGCCGCGCAGCCTGCCGACCCACGCGCTGGATGGGTGTTCTCCGCAGCGCTGTAGACTGGCTTCGGTCCAGGGCGTGGGCCCCGGCTGAACGGAGATCTGTGGGATGAACCTGTCCATCGAACCGGTGGCGCCAGCGCATTTCGAGGGCCTGTGGCGCGCCCTCGACACGGTCGCGCGCGAGAAGCGCTTCCTAGCCTTCACCGAGGCTCCGCCCTGGGAGTCCTCGCGCGCCTTTTACGAGCACATCATCGCCAACGACCAGTGCCAGGTGGTGGCCGTGGCTGATGGCCAGGTCGTGGGTTGGTGCGACGTCCTGCCCGGCATGGGGCAGACGCGGGCGCATGTCGGTACGCTGGGCATAGGGCTCATTCCCGCTGCGCGGCACCGGGGCATTGGGGCGCAACTGATGCGCGCCGCCATCGACGGCGCCTGGGCCCGGGGGCTGACGCGCATCGAGCTGAGCGTGCGTGCCGACAACGCCAATGCCAAGGCCCTGTACGAACGCCTGGGCTTCGAGCTCGAGGGCGTCCGCCGCCGTTCGGTGCGCGTGGATGGGGACTACCATGACAGCCTGGCCATGGCACTGCTGCGAGACGACGCGTAGCGGGCGTTTTGCCCCACAGGCACCTTGCTGGAGCGTCCATGTACTCTGAAGATGAAGCGCAGATCCGGGCACTGATCGAGACCTGGATGGTGGCGACCCGTGCCGGCGACGTGGAGGCCGTGATGGGCCTGATGACCGACGACGTGGTCTTCCTCCTGCCCGGCAGGCCGCCCATGTCCCGGGCCGACTTCCAGGCGGCTGCCAAACTGCAGGCCGGCGATACCAGCCCCAGGATCGATGGTACGAGCGAGATCCAGGAAGTGCAGGTGGCCGGTGGCTGGGCCTTCGCCCGGTCGCACCTCAAGGTGACCATCACGCCGCCCGGCGGCGGTGCGCTCCCCATCGTGCGTGCGGGGCCTGTGCTCAGCGTGTTCCGCAAGGAGCAGGGGCGCTGGCTGTTGGCTCGGGATGCGAACATGCTGGTGGTGCAGGCGCCTTCCGCAGCCTGATGGGCCTGCCCGGCGCGTTCGGGCTGGATTGCTCCAGCCTGGGCGCCATTGTGCTCACCGGTACTTCTGCTCCAGCGCATCCCACTCGCTCTTCTTCACCAGCCGCTGCCGCTCTGCAAACGGCGCCACCAGGGCCGGGTCCTCGTCGATGCGTTTCGTGTCGCGCAGCACCGTCAGCGCCTTCTGCATACCCGCCACCGCACCTTGCAGCGCGGCGTTGGCATACAGCACGATGCCATAGCCCAGGTCGGCCAACTCGTCAGCGCTGAAGATGGGCGTCTTGCCGCCGATCACCATGTTCATGAGCTGGGGCCTGTCGGCCAGGCGCCGGGGAAGGGCGCGTATCTCCTCGGCCTTGGTCACGGCCTCCACGAACAGGATGTCGGCGCCTGCCTCGCCGAAGCGCTGGGCACGCTCCACGGCGGCTTCGAAGCCCTGGGTGGCGCAGGCGTCGGTGCGGGCCAGGATGAGGGTGTCGGGGTCGCGGCGGGCATCCACGGCCGCCTTGATCTTGCCCAGCATCTCGTCGGTACTGATCACCTCCTTGCCGTTGAAATGCCCGCAGCGCTTGGGGCTGACCTGGTCTTCGAGCTGGATGCAGTCGGCGCCCGCACGCTCCAGCGTGCGTACCGCGTGGTAGGTGTTGAGCGCGTTGCCGAAGCCGGTGTCAGCGTCCACGATCAGCGGCAGCTCCACCGCGTCGCGGATGCGCGTCGTGTGGTCGGCGATGTCGGTCAGGCCCATGAAGGCCTGGTCCGGCAGGCCGAACCACATATTCGTCACCCCGGCGCCGGTGACGTAGAGGGCTTCGAAGCCCAGGTCGGCGACCACGCGGGCCGACAGGGCGTTGAAGGCGCCGGGAACGAGGATGCCACGCCGGGATTCGGCCAGGGCTTTGAGGGTCTTGCGGGTGGACATGGTGGATGAATGAACGAAAGATCTTGAACAGGGCTTTTTGGGGCAGGGGGTCAGAAGGCGTCGCCGGGCACATGCACCCAGCCGCTCATGAGCACGCGGGCGCTGCGGCCCATTTGGGCCTTGGTCACCGTCCATTCGCCGTTGGATTGCCGGGTGGCTTCGGCGCCCACGCGCAGCGTGCCCGAGGGGTGGCCAAAGCGCACGGCGCTGCGCGGCCCGCCACCGGCGGCCCGATTCACCAACGTGCCCGGGATGGCGGCGGCGGTGGCGATGGCCACGGCAGCCGTGCCCATCATGGCGTGGTGCAGTTTGCCCATGGACAGGGCGCGCACCAGCAGGTCCACATCGGCGGCGGCCACGGCCTTGCCGCTCGATGCGGTGTAGCCGGCCGGCGGCGCGACGAAGGCCACCTTGGGCGTGTGCTGGCGCCGGGCGGCATCCTCTATCTGAGCGATAAGCCCCATGCGCACGGCGCCATGGGCGCGGATGGCCTCGAAGCGCGCGAGCGCGGCGGGGTCGCCGTTGATCGCATCCTGCAGCTCGGTGCCGGTGCAGCCAATGTCGGCGGCATTGACGAAGATGGTGGGGATGCCGGCGTTGATCAGGGTGGCGCGCAGCGTCCCCACGCCCGGCACGGCGAGCTCGTCCACGACGTTGCCGGTGGGGAACATGGCGCCGCCGGCACCGTCCTCGTCGGCCGCCGGGTCCATGAATTCGAGCTGCACCTCGGCTGCGGGAAAGGCCACGCCATCGAGCTCGAAATCGCCGGTCTCCTGCACGGCCCCGCCGGTGATAGGCACCTGCGCGATGATGGTCTTGCCGATGTTGGCCTGCCAGATGCGCACCGTGGCGATGCCATCGTGCGGCACGCGGGCGGAATCCACCAGCCCGTTGGCGATGGCGAATGGCCCCACGGCAGCCGACAGGTTGCCGCAGTTGCCGCTCCAGTCGACGAAGGCCGCGTCGATGGACACCTGGCCGAACAGGTAATCCACGTCGTGGCCGGGCCGCGTACTGGGCGCGAGGATCACCACTTTGCTGGTGCTCGACGTGGCGCCGCCCATGCCGTCGGTCTGCTTGCCATACGGGTCGGGGCTGCCGGCCACGCGCAGCAGCAGGGCGTCGCGCGCGGTGCCCGGTGCCTGGGCTGCGGCAGGCAGGTCCTGCAGGCGAAAGAACACGCCCTTGCTGGTGCCGCCGCGCATGTAGGTGGCGGGGATCTTGGTCTGGGGTGGGTGGGGCATGTCAGTCAACCGGTGGCAGGGAGGTGGAAGCAAGAAAGTCTTGCGCGAAGCGCTGTAGCACGCCGCCGGCCTCGTAGATCGAGACTTCCTCGGCGGTGTCCAGGCGGCAGGTCATCGGCACATCGATACGCTCGCCGCCCTTGCGGTGGACCACCAGCACGAGGTTGGCGCGCGGGCGGCGTTCGCCCACCACATCGTACGTCTCCGTGCCATCGAGGCCCAGGGTCAGGCGGCTGGTGCCGGGCTTGAACTCCAGCGGCAGCACGCCCATGCCGATCAGGTTGGTGCGGTGGATGCGCTCGAAACCCTCGGCCGCGATCGCCTCTACCCCCGCCAGGCGCACGCCCTTGGCCGCCCAGTCGCGCGACGAGCCCTGGCCGTAGTCGGCCCCGGCGATGATGATCAGCGGCTGACCTCGCTGCATGTAGGTCTCGATGCCCTCCCACATGCGCACCACCAGGCCTTCGGGCTCGATGCGGGTGAAGGATCCCTTCTTCACCCGGCCATCCACCACGGCCATCTCGTTGATCAGCTGCGGGTTGGCAAAGGTCGCGCGCTGGGCTGTGAGGTGGTCGCCGCGGTGCGTGGCGTAGGAGTTGAAATCCTCCTCGGGCAGGCCCATGCGGTGCAGGTATTCGCCGGCCGCGCTGTCCATCAGGATGGCGTTGGAGGGCGAGAGGTGGTCAGTCGTGATGTTGTCGGGCAGCATGGCCAGCGGGCGCAGTCCGGTGAGGGTGCGCTCGCCGGCCAGCGCGCCTTCCCAGTAGGGTGGGCGGCGGATGTAGGTGCTCTGTGGGCGCCAGTCGTACAGCGGGTTCACGGTTTCGCCGCTGTCCGCCTGCAGCCGGAACATGGGCTCGTACACGCGGTGGAAATGCTCGGGCTTGACGCTTCGGGCCACGACGGCATCGATCTCCTCATCGCTGGGCCAGATGTCCTGGAGCGTCACGGGGCGGCCTTCGGCGTCCGTGCCCAGCACGTCCTTTTCGATGTCGAAGCGCACCGTGCCCGCGATCGCATAGGCCACCACCAGCGGCGGCGGTGCGAGGAAGGCCTGTTTCGCATAGGGGTGGATGCGCCCGTCGAAATTGCGGTTGCCCGAGAGCACGGCCGTGGCGTACACGTCGCGCTCGATGATCTCCTGCTGGATGGCCGGGGCCAGCGCGCCCGACATGCCGTTGCAGGTGGTGCAGGCAAAGCCCACGATGCCGAAGCCGAGCTGCTCCAACTCGGCCAGCAGCCCGGCGTCTTCCAGGTACAGCTGCACGGCCTTGGAGCCAGGCGCGAGGGACGACTTGACCCAGGGCTTGCGCACCAGGCCTCGGGCATTGGCATTGCGCGCCAGCAGGCCGGCGGCGATCACGTTGCGCGGGTTGCTGGTGTTGGTGCAGCTGGTAATGGCGGCGATGATGACCGCGCCGTCGGGCATCTGCCCAGGCGTTTTTGTCCACGGCGCGGCAATGCCGCGTGCTGCCAGCTCGCTGGTGGGCAGGCGCTTGTGCGGGTTGGAGGGGCCGGCCATGTTGCGCACCACGCTGGACAGGTCGAACGAGAGCACGCGCTCGTACTCGGCAGTGGCCAGGGCATCGGCCCACAGGCCGGTTTCCCTGGCGTAGGTTTCAACCAGCCGCACCTGCTCGGCTTCGCGGCCCGTGAGGCGCAGGTAGGCGATGGTCTGCTCGTCGATATAGAACATAGCCGCCGTGGCGCCGAACTCGGGCGTCATGTTGGAGATGGTGGCGCGGTCGCCCAGCGTGAGCGCCGATGCACCAGCGCCGAAGAACTCCAGGTACGCGCCCACCACCTTGCGCTGTCGCAGGAACTCGGTGAGGGCCAGCACGGTGTCGGTGGCGGTGATGCCGGGCTGCGGCCGGCCGCTCAGTTCCACTCCGATGATGTCGGGCAGGCGCATCCACGAGGCGCGGCCCAGCATCACGCTCTCGGCCTCCAGCCCGCCCACGCCGATGGCAATGACGCCGAGCGCATCCACGTGCGGGGTGTGGCTGTCGGTGCCCACCAGCGTGTCGGGGTAGGCCACGCCGCCCTGGGTGTGCACCACGGGCGACATGCGCTCCAGGTTGATCTGGTGCATGATGCCGTTGCCCGGTGGGATCACCTCGACGTTCTTGAACGCCTTCTTCGTCCACTCGATGAAGTGAAAGCGGTCCTCGTTGCGCCGGTCTTCGATGGCGCGGTTCTTGGCAAAGGCCTCGGGGTCGTCCCCGCCAAATTCCACGGCCAGCGAATGGTCCACGATGAGCTGGGTGGGCACCACCGGGTTCACCTGGGCCGGGTCGCCGCCCCTTTCGGCAATCGCATCGCGCAGGCCGGCCAGGTCCACCAGCGCCGTCTGGCCCAGGATGTCATGGCACACCACGCGCGCCGGAAACCACGGAAAGTCCAGGTCGCGCCGGCGCTCGATCAGCTGGCGCAGCGATGCGTCCAGCGTGGCCGGGTCGCAGCGGCGCACCAGGTTCTCGGCATGCACACGCGAGGTGTAGGGCAGGCGCGCCCAGGCGCCGGGCTCCAGGGCATCGACGGCCTCGCGGGCGTCGAAATAATCCAGCGCAGTGCCGGGGAGATTCTTGCGGAAATTGATGTTCATGGACGTGGGGCGGGGCGGACTTGGCGCGAATTCAGAGTGGCTAATAAAACTCAGCGAAGCGGTTCTGGCTAGGCGCTGAGCCGCAGGCAGTACGTTAGTACGACAAGGCGCAGCAACAACGCCAGAAGAGTTTTGTTAGCCACTCCTACTTGCGCTCGCCGATGGGGACGAAGGCCAGGTCTTCGGGCCCCGTGTAGTGGGCGCTCGGGCGGATGATCTTGTTGTCGATGCGCTGCTCGATGATGTGCGCCGCCCAGCCGCTGGTGCGCGCAATGACGAACAGCGGCGTGAACATGGCGGTGGGCACGCCCATCATGTGGTAGCTCACGGCGCTGAACCAGTCGAGGTTGGGGAACATCTTCTTGGCCTCCCACATCACTGTCTCCAGCCGCTCTGCGATGTCGAACATCTTGGTCGTGCCGGCATCCAGCGAAAGCTGGCGCGCCACGCGCTTGATGACCTCGTTGCGCGGGTCGCTCACGGTGTAGACCGGGTGGCCGAAGCCGATCACCACCTCCTTGGCCTCCACGCGGCGGCGGATGTCGGCCTCGGCCTCGTCGGCGTTGTCGTAGCGTTTCTGGATCTCGAAGGCCACTTCATTGGCGCCGCCATGCTTGGGCCCGCGCAGCGCGCCGATGGCGCCGGTGATGCACGAGTACATGTCGCTGCCCGTGCCGGCGACCACGCGCGCGGTGAAGGTGGAGGCGTTGAACTCATGCTCGGCATACAGGTTCAGCGAGGTGTGCATGGCGCGCTCCCACGCGCCCGATGGTTTCTTGCCATGCAGCAGGTGCAGGAAGTGCGCGCCGATGGAGTCGTCGTCCGTCTCCACCTCGATGCGCTTGCCCTGGGTGGACCAGTGGTACCAGTACAGCAGCATGGAGCTGAGCGATGCCATCAGCCGGTCCGCAATGTCGCGCGCGCCGGGCGTGTGGTGCCCGTCCTTCTCGGGCAGTACGCAGCCCAGGGCGGACACACCCGTGCGCATCACGTCCATGGGGTGGCTGCTGGCGGGCAACTGCTCCAGCGCCTCTTTCACGTTGGCCGGCAGGCCGCGCAGGGATTTGAGGCGCCCCTTGTAGCCGCGCAACTCGGCCGTGTTGGGCAGCTTGCCGTGCACCAGCAGGTGGGCGATTTCCTCGAACTCGCAGACATCGGCGATGTCTAGGATGTCGTAGCCGCGGTAGTGCAGGTCGTTGCCCGTGCGGCCCACGGTGCACAGCGCCGTGTTGCCGGCGGTCACGCCCGAGAGGGCGACGGATTTCTTGGGCTTGAAGCCGGTGGCGAAGGTGTCGCTCATGGGGGCGGTCTCCTGTTGCGAAACGGTGGAGGAAAAATGCATGAGCTGGTGCAGGGCGCTGGTTTGTTGCATGATTCGCAATGTACGCAAGCTCTTATCCCGCGTACAGGGCTGAATTGGCAAATAATTGCGAAGATAAAATGGATATTTTGCGAATGTTGCGAATGATTTTTGCAGCGGTGGCCTCGACATGAAGAAGACCTTCATGGGCGTGCGCCTGCGCCGCCTGCGCGAAGAACGCGGCATGACCCAGATCGCATTGGCGCGGGCGCTCGACCTGTCGGCCAGCTACCTCAACCAGCTCGAGCAGAACCAGCGCCCGCTCACGGTGCCGGTGCTGCTCAAGATCAATGCCGTGTTCGGCGTGGACGTGCAGCGCTTTTCCGACGACGACGAGGCGCGGCTGATCACCGGGTTGCGCGAGGTGCTGGCGGACACGCCCTCCGAGCCGGGCATGGAGGACCAGGCCGTGTCCCTGGCCGAGATCCGCGAACTGGCCTCGGGCATGCCTGCCGTGGCGCGCACCCTGCTGGCCTTGCACCGGCGCCACCGCCAGGCGCTGGAGCGGCTCGATGCCCTGGGCGCCCAGTGGGGCGACGGCCGCAGTGGAGCGCTGGCCAGCGCCGGCCACCAGCCCATGGCCTACGAGGAGGTGCGCGACTTCTTCTTTGCCCGCCACAACCACATCGCCGAGCTCGACGACGCGGCCGAGCGGCTGGCGGCCGACTGGGCGCTGCAGCCCGGCCGGGCCGACGAAGGGCTGGCGCGCCGTCTGCAATCGGCCCACGGCGTGCACGTGGCCATGGCGGCCGAGCTGCCGGGCGGGGCCCAGCGCCACTACGACCCCC
This sequence comes from Acidovorax sp. A1169, assembly GCF_030704685.1. GTDB lineage: Bacteria > Pseudomonadota > Gammaproteobacteria > Burkholderiales > Burkholderiaceae_C > Acidovorax. The sequence continues at coordinate 140,190 of NZ_JAUZDX010000018.1, read as the reverse complement.
AGAGCGGTGTTCTGCAACTGGCCCAGGGGCTCGAAGCCGGTCAGCGCGCCTTCCAGATGGCGACGCAACTGGCCTTCCTGGAGATGGGCCCCGAACTGCGTCGCCTGGCCGATACGGCCGGCCTCTCGGGTGACCAGGCGCGGGCTTTGGCACGCATCGGCCTGGCCAACTACTTCGCGGGCGCCTTGCTGCTGCCCTACACCGCCTTCCTGCAGGCGGCCGAGGCGGTGCGCTACGACATCGACCGGCTGGGCCACCTTTTTGGGGTGGGCTTCGAGACGGTGTGCCACCGCCTGTCCACGCTGCAGCGGCCCAGTGCGCGGGGGGTGCCCTTTTTCTTCATCCGGGTGGACCGGGCGGGCAACATTTCCAAGCGCCAGTCGGCCACGCACTTTCACTTCAGCAAGATCGGCGGCACCTGTCCGCTGTGGAACGTGTACGAGGCCTTTGCCCAGCCGGGGCGCATCGTGTCGCAACTGGCGCGCATGCCCGACGGCCGGGCCTACCTGTGGGTGGCGCGCACCGTCACGCGCGGCGGCGGCGGGGCAGGGGGCTGGGGCGCGCCGGGCAAGGAGTTCTCGGTGGCGCTGGGCTGCGATGTGCGCCATGCCGCGCAGCTCGTGTACTCGCGCGGCCTGAACCTGGCCGACCCCGATGCGGCCGTGCCCATCGGCATGGGCTGCAAGGTCTGCGAGCGCGAGGCCTGCCCGCAGCGCGCTTTTCCGCCCATCGGCCGGGTGCTGGATGTGAATGAGAATCGCAGCCGGTTTGCGCCCTACCCGGTGGCGGCGGTGCAGCGTGTGCAGGCAAACATGCCCCCGGGTGTTGCATAAACGGTACGGCAAAAACAGCGGTGCTGTTACAAGATGTGGACCCTTGCATGCCGGATGGGTGGCTGAATCCCGCTATCCTCAAGGGCTGTTGCGGCAGTGCCCTGGTACGCCGTGTGCAACTCTGTCTGGCTTTCGCTGACTCCCTGCTCTGAATGGCTTTGCTACCCCTCAACGGCTTCTACCGGCATTGGTTGCCTGGCCTGGGCGTGGCTGCGGCCGGCTTGCTGCTGAGCTTTGGCCTGGCGCGGCAGCAGGCCGATGCCACCGATGCCGTGGCCAAGGCGCGCCTTACGCAGGAGACACGGCTGTTCACCGACGCGCTGGTCCAGCGCATTGCCACGCACACCGAAATCGTGCATGGCCTGCGCGGGCTGTTTTCTGCCAACCCCAAGCTCACGCGGGCCGAGTTCGAGCAGGTGGCCAGCGAGCTCGACATCTCCGAGCGCTACCCGGGCGTGCGCAACCTGTCGTTCACACGCAGGGTGGCACTGGCCGAGAAAGCCGACTACGAAGCCCGTGTACGGGCCGACACCTCGATCAACCCCGCCGGCTATCCCGAATTTTCGATCCGCCCGCCCGGCGAGCGCCCCGAATACTTCGTGGCCGAGTACCTGTGGCCCATGCGCGGCAACGAGGCCGTGCTGGGCCTCGACATCAGTGCCCAGCCCACCAACCTGGCGTCCATGCAGTACAGCCGCGACAGCGGCCACACCGTGGCCTCGGCCCCGTTCGACCTGGTGCAGGAGCGGACGCACCGCACGGCCTTCGTGATCCGCGTGCCGGTGTTCGACCGTTCGGGTGTGACCGATCTCAAGCCGCAGGTGTTCATCGGGGCGGTGGCCGCCACCATCCGGGTCTATGACCTGGTGCGCTTCATGCGCGGCGAGGGCCTGCTCAACGGCATAGCGGTTTCCATCACCGACCAGGGGCCCTCCCGCCCCGGTGCCACCGACACCACAGTGCGCGTGCTGCTGCCGCCCACCGCGCAGGCCCTGCCGGGCTCGGTGCCCTATGAGCGGGACATCCTGGTGCACGACCGGCGCTGGCGCCTGAGCTTCATGCCCACGCAATCCCTGCTGTCGCTCTCCGAGCGCAGCCTGCCCTGGGCGGCAGGGGCTTCCGGGGCCCTGGTGTCGTTGCTGCTGGCGGCACTGGTCACGCTGCTGGCGCGCCAGCGCACGCAGGCCCTTGCGCGCGCGCAGGTGTCCGACGAGGCCCGGCGCGAAAGTGAAGACCGCTTTCGCGCCCTGTTCAACCAGGCCGCCGTGGGCGTGGCGCAGATCGATACCCAGAGCGGGCGCATCGTGCGCATCAACCAGAAATACTGCGACATCCTGGGCTACTCGGTGCCGGAGATGCGTGCGCTCGATTTCCGGGCCATCAGCCAGCCCGGGGACCTGGCGGTCGATCTGGCCCAGATGGAGCGCCTCAAGTCCGGCGAGATCCACGAGTTCCGCATGGAAAAGCGGTACTTCCACAAGAACGGCTCCGAGATCTGGGTGGACCTGACGGTTTCGCCCATGTGGACGCCGGGCACTGCACCCGACTTCCACATGGCGGTGGTGCAGAACATCAGCGAGCGCAAGCGCATGGAGCACACGCTGCGCGGCAACGAGGCCCACCTGCGTGGCATTCTGCAGCGCCTGCCCATGGGGCTGTGCCTGGTGCAAAAGGACGGCACCATCTCGTTTCGCAACGAGCGCTTCCTGCAGATCTGCGGCTATACCGCCCAGGACGTGCCCAATGTGGACGTGTGGTGGCAAAAGACCTACCCCGACCCCGAAGAGCGCGAGGTGATGCGCAATGCCTGGCGCGAGGAGCGCCAGCGTGCGGACGACAGCGACGGCATCATCGCCGCCGCCGAATACCACTTCCTGTGCCGCGACGGCGTGGTGCGCCCGGTGGAGGTGGCCGGCGTGCGCATCGGGGAGGACCACCTCGTCACCCTGCAGGACCTGAGCCAGCGCAAGGCGGCCGAGCATGAAATCAAGAACCTGGCCTACTACGACCCGCTGACCCAACTGCCCAACCGCCGTCTGCTGATCGACCGGCTGCAGCAGGCACTGGCCACCAGCGCACGCCACCAGAGCCACGGTGCGCTGCTGCTGCTCGACCTCGACAACTTCAAGACCCTCAATGAGACCCAGGGCCACGACAAGGGCGACACCCTGCTGCTGCAGGTGGCCAACCGCCTGCGCGCCTGCGTGCACGAAGACGACACCGTGGCGCGCCAGGGCGGCGACGAGTTCGTGGTGCTGCTCGAAGACCTGGGCGCCACGCCCGAGGAAGCGGCGGCGCGCTGCGAGGAGGCCGGCCAGCGCATTCTGGCCGTGCTGCGCGAACCTTACGCCATTGGCGCCGAGGCGCACCACAGCTCGCTGAGCATGGGCGTGACCCTGTTCAGCGGCGTGCGCGAGACCGTGGACGAACTGCTGCGCCGCGCCGACCTGGCCATGTACCAGGCCAAGTCGGCAGGCCGCGACACGCTGCGCTTTTACGACCCCCAGATGCAGGCCGCCGTGAGCGCCCGCGCGGCCATGGAGCTGGACATGCGCGTGGGGATGGCCCAGGGCCAGTTCGAGCTGTACTACCAGGCGCAGATCGACCAGGGCCGCATCACCGGTGCCGAGGCGCTGCTGCGCTGGCGCCACCCGCGCGACGGTTTCGTCTCGCCGGCGCAGTTCATTCCGCTGGCCGAGGAGAACGGCCTGATCCTGCCGCTGGGCGAATGGGTGCTGCAGGTGGCCTGCCAGCGCCTGGCCCGCTGGGCGTTGGAGCCCGCCCTGGCGGGCCTGGGCCTGGCCGTGAACGTGAGCCCGCGGCAATTCCACCAGAGTGGCTTCGTGGCCCAGGTGCTGGCCGCGCTGGCAGGGTCGGGTGCCGACGGCAACCGCCTCAAGCTGGAGATGACCGAGGGCCTGCTGCTCTCGGACGTGGAAGACACCATCGCCAAGATGGGCCAGCTCAAGGCCTATGGGGTCGGGTTTTCGCTGGACGACTTCGGCACCGGGTACTCGTCGCTGTCCTACCTCAAGCGCCTGCCGCTGGACCAGCTCAAGATCGACCAGAGCTTCGTGCGCGACGTGCTCACCGACCCCAACGACGCGGCCATCGCCCGCACCGTGGTGGCGCTGGGCACCAGCCTGGGCCTGCGCGTGATCGCCGAAGGCGTGGAAACCGAGGCCCAGCGCGAATTCCTGGCACGCAACAACTGCCATGCCTGGCAGGGTTATCTGCTCAGCCCTCCTTTGCAGGTGGCCGAGTTCGAGGAACTGGTGCGCCGGCACAATGCCCCGGGCCTGCAGTCGGCATGAGCTTGCCACCGGCTGCACAAGCCCTTCGCACCATCTGACCCGCGCCATGCTATTCAATACGAGGCGATCGCAGCGCCAGGCCCAGCCACCTCCCGAGGCGTTCGATGCCCAGCGCGAGAAGTCGGCCATTGCCGAAATGCTGCTCAAGAGCTCGGCCAAGCTGATCCTCGGGCGGGGCGAGCTGGAGATCATCCGCGGTATCTGCCAGGCCATCGTCGAGGTCACGCCCCGCATCCGCCTGGCCTGGACCTGGTTCGGCCCGTCCGATGCGCAATCCATCCGCCCCCAGGTGTTCGCCGGCCCGGCGGTCGCATATGCCGAGGCGCTGCACATCGAGCGCAACCTGCTCACGCAGATCGGCCCGGCCTTCTCCACCCTGGACGGCAAGCCTGCGCAGGCCTTCTCGGTGTCGCAGTATTCCCTGTACGGTCCTTGGCGCGAGGCCGCTCGCGAGCATGGCATCCGCCACGTGTTGGCCCTGCCGATCCGCTCCACCTTCAACGGCTACAGCGGCATGTTCGTGCTGTATGCAGACCGCGATGGCTACTTCGACGACCTGGGGGTAGGGCTCTTCTCGGGGCTCGCCGAGCTGTTCGGCTCGCTGATGACGGTGGCCGCCGAGCGTGTGGAGCTGGAACGCGCGGCCTACCATGATGCGCTCACCGGCCTGCTCAACCGGCACGCCCTGGACCTGATCGACCGGCGGCTGTACCGCACCTCGCTGTTCGAGCCGGCCTCGTCCATCCTGATGCTGGACCTGGACCATTTCAAGAGCATCAACGACCGTTTCGGCCACGATGCGGGCGACGCGGCGCTGCAGGCCGTGGCCCGGGTGCTGCGGGACGCCCTGCGCCGGGGCGACGAGATCATCCGCTGGGGCGGTGAGGAATTTCTGGTCTGCCTGCCCCAGACCCCGTTGGCCGACGCCCTCAAGGTCGCCGAGAAGCTGCGCCGCGGGGTGGAGGGGGTCACCGAGCCTGAGCCACTGAGCGTCTCCATCGGCGCCTGCGAGGTGCTGGCGATGCAGCACCTGGCGCAGGCCATCGCGCGCGCCGACCAGGCACTGTTCGACGCCAAATCGCAGGGGCGCAACCAGGTGTGCGTGGTGCAGTGAAACCCGCCAGGGCAACGGTTCAAAATTGATAGCTGCCAGCGCTTGGCAGGTAAGCGATAGAGTCGGTATTTGATAAATATTGCCGATGGATGCAGGGGGATTGCCTTCGAGGGGGCTCCCTGGCGCGGGAGCCGGCAGGCGGCGCGGTATCATCCCGCTCTGCATTTGCCAGTATTTTTCCGTCTGGCGCTTGTGCGCCCCCTTGCGCCACTCCCATTTTTGCCCGCCTCCTGACACGTGCGTCTCACCTCCATCAAGCTTTCCGGCTTCAAGTCCTTCGCTGAGCCCACCAACTTCATGCTGCCGGGGCAACTCGTGGGCGTGGTGGGTCCCAACGGCTGCGGCAAGTCCAACATCATGGATGCAGTGCGCTGGGTGCTGGGCGAGAGCAAGGCCAGCGAGCTGCGCGGCGAGTCCATGCAGGACGTGATCTTCAGCGGCACCACCACGCGCAAGCAGGCCAGCCGCGCCAGCGTGGAGCTGGTGTTCGACAACTCCGACCACCGCGCCGGTGGCCAGTGGGGCCAGTACGGCGAGGTGGCGGTGCGCCGCGTGCTCACGCGCGACGGCACCAGCAGCTACTACCTGAACAACCAGCCCGTGCGCCGCCGCGACGTGCAGGACGTGTTCCTGGGCACGGGCCTGGGGCCGCGCGCCTACGCCATCATCGGCCAGGGCACCATCAGCCGCATCATCGAGTCGCGCCCCGAAGAGCTGCGCCTGTTCCTCGAAGAGGCCGCCGGCGTCTCCAAGTACAAGGAGCGCCGCCGCGAGACGGAAAACCGCCTCTCGGACACGCGCGAGAACCTGACACGGGTGGAAGACATCCTGCGCGAACTCAACGCCAACCTCGAAAAGCTTGAAAAGCAGGCCGAGGTGGCTGCCAAATACAACGCGCTGAACTCCGACGCCACGCTCAAGCAGCACCAGCAGTGGTTCTTGAAGCGTGCCGATGCCGAGGCCGACCAGGCCAAGGTGCGCCTGGATGGTCTGCAGGCCGTGAACGACCTCGAATCGCGCATGGCCGACCTGCGCGCCGTCGAGTCCGACCTCGAGACCATCCGCCAGGCGCACTATGCTGCGGGCGACCACGTCAACCAAGCCCAGGGCAAGCTCTACGAGGCCACGGCCGAAGTGGGGCGCCTGGAGGCCGAGATCCGCTACGTGGTGGAGGGCCGCCTGCGCGTGGAGCAGCGCCTGGTGACGCTGGCCGAGCAGATCGCCCAGTGGTCCGCGCGCAAGGAAGAGGCCGACATCGAGCTCGAAAACCTCGCCGGTGCCGGCGTGGACGCCGAGGAGCGCGCCGAACTGCTGGCTGCCCAGGTCGAAGAGCAGGCCATGCAGCTGCCCGACCTCGAAGACGCCCTGCGCCAGGCGCAAAGCCGCACCTCCGAGCAGCGCGCCAGCGTGGTCCAGGTGCAGCAGCAGATCGGCGTGCTGGCTGCCGAGCAGCGCAGCATCGACGAGCAGAGCCGCCAGTTCGATGGCCGCTACGAGCGCCTGCGCGCCGACCGCAATGCCCTGGCCGCGCCCGACGAGGCGCGCCTGGCCAACCTGCAGGAGCAACTGGACGAAGCCCAGGAACTGGCGGAGGCCACCGAGGCCCGACTGGCCGAGCTGCAGGAGGCCGTGCCGCAGCTGGACGACGACCGCCGCGCCCGCCAGCAGGCCGTGAACAGCGAAAGCGCGCGCCAGGCCGACCTCTCGGCCCGCATGGAGGCCCTCAAGGCCTTGCAGGAAAAGGTCAAGACCGATGGCAAGCTGCGCCCCTGGCTGGCCAAGCACGGGCTCGACAGCCTGCAAGGCCTGTGGAGCCGCATCCACATCGAACCGGGCTGGGAAAACGCACTCGAAGCCGCGCTGCGCGAGCGCCTGGCCGCACTCGAAGTAGGTCGCCTGGACATGGTGCGCGGCTTTCTGGGCTCGGGCGGCACCGATGCGCCCCCGGCGCGCCTGGCGTTCTACAGCATGCCTTCCGCCGGCACGCCCGAGGCGGCTTCGCCGCATGCGCGCCTGTCCGACCTGCTGCGCTTGAACGATGCCGGCCTGCGCGCCGTGCTGGTCGACTGGCTGCAGGGCTGCTATACCGCCCCCACGCTCGATGAAGCGCTGAACCGCCGCAGCGCGCTGCAGCCGGGCGAGGTGGTGTTCGTGCCCTCGGGCCATGCCGTCAGCGCCCACAGCGTGAGCTTCTACGCGCAGGACTCCGAGCAGTCGGGCATGCTGGCCCGCGCCCAGGAGATCGAGCACCTGGAGAAGGAACTGCGCGCCCAGGCCCTGATCGCCGAAGAGTCGCGCACCGCCCTGGTTCGCGCCGAAAGCGCCTATGCCGACGCCTCGCAGCGCCTGGTGGGTGCCCGCCGCGAGGCCACCGAGGCCCAGAGCCGGGCCCACGAGCTGCAGGTGGAGACCCTGCGGCTGACCCAGCTGGCCGAGCAGACGCGCGCCCGCAGCGCACAGATCGGCGCCGACATCGCCGAGATCGAAGCGCAATTGGCTGACCTGCAGGAGCGCCGCGTGGCGGCCGAAGCCCGCTTCGAAGAGCTGGACATGCAGCTGGCCGACAGCCAGGAGCGCGAGGCGCAGCTGGGCGACCGCGTGATCGAGGCCGAGCGCAAGCTGGCCGCCTGCCGCGAGCAGCAGCGCACGCTGGAGCGCCAGGCGCAGGAGGCCACCTTCTCGCAGCGCAGCCTGGAGGCGCGCCGCGGCGAACTCAACCGCTCCATCGAGACGGCCAACCAGCAGGCCGCTTCGCTCACCGACGAGCAGCAGCGCGCCCGCGACGAGCTGGCCCGCCTGTCCGACGCGGCCGCCCAGGGCGGCCTGCAGGCCGCCCTGGACGTGAAGATGGAGCGCGAGAAGGCCCTGTCTGCCCAACGTGGCGAGTACGACGACCTGACTGCCAAGCTGCGCGCCAGCGACGAACGCCGCATGCAGCTTGAGCGCGCGCTCGACCCGCTGCGCGCGCGCATCACTGAATTCCAGCTCAAGGAGCAGGCCGCGCGCCTGGGCCTGGAGCAGTACACCACCTTGCTCGCCGATGCCCAGGCCGACCTGGAGGCCGTGGCCCAGTCGATCGCCGATGGCAACGTGCGCGTCTCTGGCCTGCAGGGCGAAATCGACCGCCTGCACCGCGAGATCGCGGCCCTGGGCGCGGTGAACCTGGCGGCGCTGGACGAACTCAAGCTGGCCAGCGAGCGCAAGATCTTCCTGGATGCGCAGACGGCCGACCTGACCGAGGCCATGAACACGCTGGAAGACGCGATCCGCAAGATCGACGGCGAAACGCGCCAGCTGCTCTCGGGCACCTTCGACACCGTCAACGGCCATTTCGGGCGCATGTTCCCCGAGCTGTTCGGTGGCGGCCAGGCCCGGCTCATCATCACCGGCGACGAAATCCTCGATTCCGGTGTGCAGGTGATGGCCCAGCCGCCGGGCAAGAAGAACCAGACCATCCACCTGCTATCGGGTGGCGAGAAGGCGCTCACGGCGATTGCGCTGGTGTTCGCCATCTTCCAGCTCAACCCCGCACCGTTCTGCCTGCTGGACGAAGTGGACGCGCCGCTGGACGACGCCAACACCGAGCGCTATGCCAAGCTGGTCTCCAGCATGAGCAAGAGCACGCAGTTCCTGTTCATCAGCCACAACAAGATCGCCATGGAAATGGCCGAGCAACTGATCGGCGTGACCATGCAGGAGCAGGGCGTCTCGCGCATCGTGGCAGTGGACATGGAGTCGGCCCTTTCGATGGCCGATGCATGACATGATGACCAAGACAAGCTTCCGCAGCCTTCCCGCCGGGCACGGACCGGACCGAGATCTATGAGCACATTGCAACTGAGTCTGGCCATCATCGGCGGCCTGGTGCTGGCCCTCATCGTGGCCTACAACGCCTGGACGTCGCACCGCAACGCCCCGCGGCGCGCCTCGCCCGAGGAGCCCGATCACAGCGCCGACCCGGCGCTGCGCCAGGAACCCGGCTTCGATGCCGGTGCCACCCAGCTCACGGCGGCGGAACTGGACAGCCTGGACCGCGGACCCCACCCCTCGGTGCACACGGTGGACGTGCTTGATGCGCTGCAGATGCCGGTGCCGCCGATGTCGCTGGAGCGCCGCCCGGGGCTGGATCCGCTGATCGACGTGATCGCCACCTTGCAGCCCGAGCTCATCGTCTCGGGCGATGCCGCGCTGGCCGCCATGCCGCCCACCCGCCGCGCGGGCAGCAAGCCCTTTGCCATCGAAGGCTACAACGAAGCCACCCAGCAGTGGGAGACGCCGTCGCCCGGCCAGCGCTACCAGAGCTTTCAGGCCGGCGTGCAGCTGGCCAACCGCATGGGCGCGCTCAACGAGATCGAATACTCCGAATTCGTGGTCAAGGCCCAGGCCTTTGCCGATGCGGTGAACGCCGCCCCCGATTTCCCCGACATGCTGCAGGAAGTGGCCCGCGCCCGCGAGCTCGATCAGTTCGCCAGCGACCACGATGCGCAACTGGCCTTCATGCTGCGCGCGCGCCAGGCCGCCTGGAGCCCCGGCTACATCCACCAGAACGCCGCGCGCCTGGGCTTCGTGTCCGGCGCCATGCCGGGCCGCCTGGTGCTGCCCACGGGCAGCCCGGGCCTGCCGCCGCTGCTCACCCTGGGTTATGACACGCAGGCGGCACTGGCCGATGACCCGGACCAGTCCGCCATCCGCGACGTGACCCTGAGCCTCGATGTGTCGCAGGTACACCGCAGCGAGCAGCCGTTCACGCGCCTGCGCGAAGTGGCCTCCGCGCTGTGCGAGGCCATGGACGGCGTGCTCTGCGACCAGAACGGCCACCCGCTGCCCGCCATGGCCATGGACCCGATCGCAGCCGACCTGGAGCTGCTGTACGACCAGCTCGACGGGCGCGAGCTGTCGGCCGGCTCGGTGCTGGCACGGCGCCTGTTTAGTTGAGAAGATGGTGTTGATATGGCTGAAAGCCTAGATCTTTTTGGAAATCCTGAGCCTTCTAAAGAAGAGTCAATCGCAGCGAAGCGCATAGAGGAATTAAGAATTCTGCTACAGAGGTATTCGGTTGGGTATTATTTTTCTGATTCGCCTAGTGTGTCGGATGCTGAGTATGACTTTTTGTTTAAAGAGTTACAAAATCTAGAGAATAAGTACCCGCAAGCGATATCTCCTGACTCCCCCACGCAGCGGGTGATTGGGTTGGTTCTAGACCGTCTTCCCAAAGTTATTCATCAAGTGCCAATGCTTAGCATTTACACTGAAACTAATAATGAAGCTGCTGGGGCTGAGGCTTTTGATTTGCGCGTGCGCCGAGAACTGGGTTTGTCTGATGATGATCCGGCTGTAGAATATGTCGCGGAGCCTAAATTTGACGGCTTGGCAATGAGTCTCCGCTATGAGCAGGGAAAACTTGTTCAAGCAGCGACTCGTGGTGATGGTGAAGTGGGTGAAGACGTAACGCATAATATTCGACGTATCCGTCAAATCCCGCTTATCCTGCCAGGAGATGTTCCTCCGCTGCTTGAAGTGCGTGGTGAGGTCTATATGCGTCATGCTGATTTTCACGCGCTAAATGAATATCAGCGTGAACATGGGGAGAAAGTTTTTGTTAATCCAAGAAATGCTGCAGCTGGAGCTGTGCGTCAGCTTGACTCAGATATATCGGCTCAAAGGCGGTTGAGCTTTTTTGCATATGGCTTGGGTGCTACGACTCCTGTTAACGACGGAGGAAAAGCATTTGCGACGCACTATGAAATGCTGCAGACGCTAAAGTCGTGGGGCTTTCCCGTAGCTATACAAGTTCGAATCGCAAAGGGTGCGGCTGAACTGGTAGCTTTTCACTTGGAGATGGGAGAGAAACGGGACCAACTACCATATGACATCGATGGCGTTGTCTATAAGGTCAATCGGCTTGATCTGCAGCGTAGCCTGGGTTTTAAAACCCGAGAGCCGCGTTGGGCGGTTGCACACAAATATCCCGCGCAAGAGATGCCTACAAAGGTAGAGGGTATTGATGTGCAGGTCGGACGGACAGGGAAATTGACTCCAGTTGCTCGTTTGACCCCCGTGTTTGTAGGTGGGGTTACTGTTACAAATGCCACTTTGCATAATGAAGATGAGGCACGGCGAAAAGATATTCGAGTTGCTGACATAGTCGTTGTTCGACGTGCTGGGGATGTTATTCCGGAAATTGTTGGGAGAATTGCTGGTTCGAAGCGGCCAATTCACTATGTGCGGTTGAAAAAGTTTCAATTGCGCAAGAAAAGTGAGCGTAAGAAGACGAGATTTATTTCGCTAAAAAATTCCCTCTCTCTGGGAGTGAAAAAAAAGAATAAATTTAAATCTCAGCAGCAAAGGAATTACACAGCGGTACTCGTCAGGGAAGTAAGGGGCGCTATTTTTAAAATGCCAAGTACATGCCCTGTGTGCGGCAGTGATGCGGTGCGTGAGGAAGGGGAGGCGGACTATCGTTGCTCTGGAGGAATCTATTGTAGTGCGCAGCGGAAAGAAGCTATTTTGCATTTTGCGGCTCGGCGAGCAATGGACATCGAAGGATTAGGGGAAAAAGTCGTGGAGCAGCTAGTCGATGGAAATTTGATACGGACGCTACCCGACCTGTACCGCCTAGATCTCGCAGCAGTTGCATCGCTTGATCGGATGGCTGAGAAGTCTGCGCTTAATTTGTTAGAAGCACTAAAAGCATCGAAAAAGACTAGCCTAGCAAAATTTCTTTTTAGTTTAGGAATCCGCCATGTAGGCGAGGCTACTGCAAAAGAGCTTGCGAAAAATTTCGGTACGCTAAATGCACTTATGGGCAGTACAGCGGATGAAGCGGCTAGCGTTGAGCGTCTTTTAGAGGTTAACGACGTTGGTCCAATCGTCGCTCAAAGTGTGCATACTTTTTTTCAGCAGCCACACAATCGCGAAGTAGTTCAGCAACTTCTCGATTTGGATATCACATGGCCTGAAGCCGCCGCGCGAGAAAAAGTCGCCCAGGTGCTGGCCGGCAAGACCATCGTGCTCACCGGCACCTTGCCCACCCTGAGCCGCGATGCCGCCAAGGACATGCTCGAAGCCGCCGGTGCCAAGGTCTCGGGCTCGGTGAGCAAGAAGACGAGCTACGTGGTGGCCGGCGAAGAGGCCGGCAGCAAGCTCGCCAAGGCCGAGGAACTGGGCGTGCCCGTGCTCGACGAGGCAGGCATGCTGGCGCTGCTGGCCGGCGGGCCCGCGGCGTGATGCCACCCCTTCTCACCAACCTGGGCACGCGCCTGGCCGGCGGCCTGCGTCGCGTGGCGGCCTATGCAAAGGGCTCTTCGCGCCGCAAATGGCTGCTGGCCATCCTGGCCCTGCCGGCGGTCCTGGTGCTCTACACCCTGGCGCTGATTCCGTTCACGCCGTCCATCAGCGACATCACCAAGGCCAAGACCGAGCGGCCCGCGCAGCTGATCTCGTCCGATGGCAAGGTGCTTTCCGAATACCGCTGGGCGAACCGCGAGTGGGTGGCCCTCAACCGCGTGGCCCCGCACGTGGTCAATGCCCTCATCGCCACCGAGGACCACCGCTTCTACGAGCACTGGGGCATGGACTGGCGGCGCACCGCCTCATCGGTGGTGCACACGCTGCGCGGGGATCCGCAGGGCGGCTCGACCATCACCCAGCAGCTGGCGCGCAACCTGTTCCCCGAGGAGATCGGGCGCTCGCGCACCTTGACGCGCAAGCTCAAGGAGGCGATCACCGCGATCAAGATCGAGATGTCGTACTCCAAGGACGAGATCCTGGAGACCTACCTCAACACCGTGCCGTTTTTGTACAACGCCTACGGCATCGAGATGGCGGCGCGCACCTACTTCGACAAGTCTGCCGACAAGCTCAACCTGCTGGAGAGCGCCACGCTGATCGGCATGCTCAAGGGCACGGCCTACTACAACCCGGTGATGAACCCCGAGCGCGCCCAGGCGCGGCGCAACACCGTGCTGGCGCAGATGGTCAAGCGCGACAAGCTCGACAAGGCCCAGTTCGACACCCTGCAAAAACGCCCCCTGCGCGTCGATTTCGAGCGCCAGAGCGAGGCCACGGGCCTGGCACCGCACTTTGCCCAGCAGCTGCGCAAGACCCTGATCGCTTGGGCCGATGCCAACGGCTACAGCCTGCATGCCGACGGCCTGCTGGTGCACACGACCATCGACTCGCGCCTGCAGGCCTTTGCCAACCAGGCCGTGGCGCGCCAGGGCAAGCAGCTGCAGGGCATTGCCGACACGGCCTGGGCCCAGCGCAGCGCGTGGAACCCGCAGTCCGACCTGGTGCAGGACTTCGTGCGCGACACGAGCGAATACCGCACGGCGGTGGAGCAGGGCGCCACGCCGGACGAGGCGCTCAAGACCCTGTCGGCTGATACCGGGTTCATGCGCACCCTGCGCCAGAACAAGACCCGCGTGCAGGCCGGCTTCATGGCCATGGACCCGGTCACCGGCCACGTGCTGGCCTGGGTCGGCAGCCGCGATTTCGGCCAGGACCCGTTCGACCACGTGCAGCAGGCTCGGCGCCAGCCGGGCTCCACCTTCAAGCCCTTCGTCTATGGTGCGGCCTTCGAGCAGGGCGCGTTGCCCACCGACACGCTGATGGACGAGGCCGTGGAAATCCCCCTGGGCGGCGGGCAGGTCTGGCGCCCCACCGACGGAGGCCCGCCGAGCGACGAACCCATGACGCTGGCCGATGGCCTGGCGCTGTCCAAGAACACCATCACCGCCCAGCTCATGCACAAGGTCGGCCCGGCCCACGTGGCCGAGCTGGCGCGCGCCATGGGCGTGCGCGAGAGCAAGCTCGAACTCGTGCCTTCGCTGGCCCTGGGCACCAGCCCGGTCACGCTGCGCGAGATGGTCTCGGCCTACGGCACCATCGCCAATGCCGGGCGCTATGTGTCGCCGGTGCTCATCACGCGCATCGAGGACCGCCATGGCAAGGTGCTGCAGACCTTCACCCCGCCCGCAGCCGAGAAGGTGCTGCCCGTGGGCGTGGCGCAGACGCTGCGCGCCACCATGCGCGGCGTGATTGACAAGGGCACGGGCCGCGCCATCCGCACGCGCTATGGCATACAGGGCGACGTGGCGGGCAAGACCGGCACCACGCAGGACAACACCGATGGCTGGTTCATCCTCATGCACCCGCGCGTGGTGGCCGGTGCCTGGGTGGGCTTCAACGACGGCCGCGTGACCCTGCGCAGCGACTACTGGGGGCAGGGCGCCCACAGCGCGCTGCCCATGGTGGGCGACTTCGTGCAGCAGTCCTTCCGCTCGCAGGTGCTGGACGGCAAGGACCGCTTCATCGACGAGCAAGACCCCAGCGCCGTGGGCAATGCCATGGCCGGTATGCGCAACTGGGTGATGGACCTGTTCGGCCGCGATGCGCCCGGTCAGCCCAGTCAGCCCGGTGGCTACCCGCCACCGCTGCCCCCAGGCACCCTGCCACCGGTGATCCGCGAGCCGGACCTGCAGCCCCTGCCCGATGCGTCGCCGCAGCGCGGACCTGCGCCGCCAGCCGAGCAGATGGTGCTGCCACCGCTGTCGCCTGCCATGCCCCCGCCGGTCGGCGTGCCGCCGCCCGCAGGGGGGCAGGTGCCCGGTGCCGAGGTGCCGCCCTGAGCGGGTCTATCGGGGCTTGGTGCCGGGCCAGAGGATGGCTTGCGCCACAATCACGCGCTCACCATTGAAGGTCGCGGCCGGTGAGCCATACAGCTCATAGCCCAGCGCCAGGGCCTCGCTCACGCGTCGGCAGAAGGCCGCGTCGTCGGGGCCGGTGAGCAGGCGGTACGTGGGCAGATTGTCGGGCGGGGCGCTGTGCATGGCAGACCTCTCAGGGGTCACTCGATATCGATGCAGTGCAGCCCAAAAGCGCCCGCCTTGCGGTCGGCGAAATAGCACTCCAGCGTTTCCTTGACCGTGCGAAAGGCGATCTCTTCCCACGGGATTTCGGCCTCGGTGAACAGGCGCGCCTCGATGGTCTCGTGGCCGAGGTCGAACACCTCGCTGAGCAGCGTGGCGCGGTAGAAGAAATGCACCTGGCCCACGCGGCGCACGTTGAGCAGGCTGAACAGCGGGCCCATTTCGATCTGCGCGCCGGCCTCCTCGTCGGTCTCGCGCGCGGCGCCTTGCGAAGTGGTCTCCTCCAGCTCCATGAAGCCTGCGGGCAGCGTCCACTTGCCCCAGCGCGGCTCGATGTTGCGCTTGCACAGCAGCACGCGGCCATCGGCCAGCACGGGCACCGTGCCCACCACATTGAGCGGGTTCTCGTAGTGCACCGTGTGGCACGCCGGGCATACGGCGCGCAGCTTGGTGTCGCCATCGTCGGGCAGGCGGTACACCACGGCGGTGCCACAGGCGCGGCAGTGTCGGATCGGGCTGCGGAAGGTCATGCGGGTAAAAGCGTGAGGCTGCCTGCCGTAACTGGCGCCTGCAGCTATGAAAATGATAGTGTAACGCCCACCAGGACGAGCCTGCAGCGGGCGATGGCGATGGGGATTACACCACCTTGAGCTTGATCCCCGTGAGGCCGTCCACACCGCCTTCGAGCGTGTCGCCGCGCACCACGGCGCCCACGCCTTCGGGCGTGCCCGTGTAGATCAGGTCGCCGGGCTGCAGCTCCCAGGCGGCCGACAGGTGCTCGATGGTCTCGGCGATGTTCCAGATCAGCTGGGCCACGGTGCTGCGCTGCTTGTCGGTGCCATTGACCTGCAGCCAGATGCCGGCCTTGGCCACGTCGCCGGCCTGGGCCGCAGGTGTGATCGGGCCGATGGGGGCGCTGGCATCGAAGCCCTTGCCGATGCACCAGGGGCGGCCCTGCTTCTTCATGTCGTTTTGCAGGTCGCGGCGCGTCATGTCCAGGCCGGTGGCGTAGCCGTAGATGTGCGAGAACGCATCGGCAGCCTTGATGTCCTTGCCGCCCTTGCCGATGGCCACCACCAGCTCGATCTCGTGGTGCAGGTTGGCGGTGAGGCTGGGGTAGGGCAACTCGCCGGTCTGGCCGGCATCGACGACGACGATGGCGTCGGCAGGCTTCATGAAGAAGAAGGGCGGCTCGCGGCCGGTGAAGCCCATTTCCTTGGCATGCTCTTCGTAGTTGCGGCCCACGCAGTAGATGCGGTGCACGGGAAAGCGCTCGCTGCTGCCCACCACGGGCACGCTGGCCACCGGCGCGGGGGAAAACACATAGCTCATGTCTGCCTTTCAAGGATATTGGGGAGTCTGCCGATGCACGTACGCCCCGTGGGCGATGCGGTGCAAGGCGAGCCTGTTGCCAGTGTGCCACGCCCGCGCCGCAGTTGCAGGGGGCGGGGCGCTACACTCGCGCCCATGGCAAAGAGCTTCGATTTCCACAACACGCCGGGCCACCTGGTGCGCCGTGCGCACCAACGGACCGTGGCGCTTTTCATGGAAGAGACGGCCGGGTTCGACGTGACCCCGGTGCAGTTCGCCATCCTGCACGAGCTGCTGGCCCAGCCGGGCGAGGACCAGGTGACCCTGGCTTCGCGCGTGGCCTTCGATGCCGCCACCTCGGGCTCTGTCATCGGCCGGCTCGAAAAACGCGGCTGGGTGCGCCGCGAGGCCGATACCCGCGACCGGCGCCGCAAGCTGCTGTGGATCACCCCCGAAGGCGAAACCGCCGCACTGCAGATGCGCGACGCCGCCCAGCGCGTGCAGGAGCGGCTGATGGGCCCGCTCAACGCGCAGGAGCGCGCAGACCTGATGATCCTGCTGACCAAGGTGGTCTACCAGCACCAGGACCCTGCAGGCACCTCCGGCGCCTGATTGCTCCCCATGGATGCTTCCCTGCCGGCCGACTGGCTGGTGCCCGACTGGCCTGCGCCGCCCGGCGTGCACGCGCTGTGCACCACTCGTAACGGTGGAGTCAGTGCCGACCCGTATGACCACCTGAACCTGGGCGCCCATGTCGGTGACGATGTGGTCGCTGTACAGGCCAACCGCCAGGTGCTGCAGTCCGTGCTGCAGGCCCGTACCGCCGGGGCACGCGCCGTCTTCCTGAACCAGGTGCATGGCACCGACGTGGCGCACATCGACGGCGCCACGCCCGATGCCATGGCGGCCGATGCCTGCCTGGCCACCGCGCCCGGCGCCGTCTGTACCATCATGGTGGCCGACTGCCTGCCGGTGCTGTTGGCCCATCGGGCGGGCAGCGTGGTGGCCGCCGCCCATGCCGGCTGGCGCGGCCTGGCGGGGGAGCAGGGGCAGGGCGTGCTCGAATCCACGGTGCAGCGCCTGGCCGGGGAGGGCGCGCCTGCGAACGAGGTCATTGCCTGGCTGGGGCCCTGCATCGGGCCCACGGCTTTCGAGGTGGGGGCCGAGGTGCGCGCCGCGTTCTGCGGCCACGATGCCGCCGCCGAGGCCTGTTTCGTGCTCCAGCCCGGGGGCAAGTTCCTCGCCGATCTGGCAGGCCTGGCCCGGCTGCGCCTGGCGGCCCTGGGGCTCAACGCGGTTTACGGCAACGATGGCACGGCACCCTGGTGCACGGTGCGCAATGCCTCACGGTTCTTTTCGCACCGGCGCGACACCGCCGTCCCGGGCGGCAGCGGGCGTTTCGCCGCCTGCATCTGGCGCGGCTGAGTCGGCCTGCGCGGCCCGCAGTGCAGCTTGCTCGGCATCCCAGGCAGCCTGCTCTGCCTGCTCGCGCTGCTTGATGGCCCGTTTGCGCGAGGGCGTGCCCATGATGTAGACCACGATCCCCATGGGCAGCAGCCCGTACAGCACGAAGGTGACGATGGCCCCGAGCACCGTGCCGGTGGTGTTGGTGGCTTCCGCCACGGCCATCATGAGGGTGACGTAGAGCCAGGCGATGACGATCAGGTACATTGTGTTGAAAACGTGTTTACGGGTTCTTGGCGCGATCAACGCGGTTGCAGGTTGCCAGCCCTCGCGGCGTGGGCAACAATGAAGGCAAGGTGCCGGTGCAGCCGAACACCATCAGAGGAGACGGGATGAGTTCAGAAGAATCGATCTGGGACCAGAGCGCCCAGCAATTCCAGCAGATTTTCGGTCAAGGCTGGGCACAGGCCGTCCAATCCTTCCAGAAAATCGACCTGGGCACGCCGGGCGCAGCCGCAGCGCCCCCCGCTCCGGTGCAATTGTCGCCTGCCAAGCTGCAGGCCCTGCAGCAGCAATACCTCGAAGAGGCCAAGGCCTTGTGGGCCCAGGGCCTGCAGGGCAAACCCGAGGTCAAGGACAAGCGCTTTGCCGGCGAAGGCTGGGCGGCCAACCCGGTGGCTGCCTTCTCTGCCGCCGCCTACCTGCTCAACGCCCGCACCCTGATGGGCCTGGCCGACGCGGTCGAGGCCGATGAGAAGACGCGCGCGCGCATCCGCTTCGGCGTGGAGCAGTGGATGGCGGCCATGGCGCCCAGCAACTTTTTGGCCTTCAACGCCGAGGCGCAGAAAAAGGCCATCGAAACCAAGGGCGAGAGCATTGCCAAAGGCATGCAGAACCTGCTGCACGACCTGCAGCAGGGCCATGTCTCGATGACCGACGAGAGCCTGTTCGAGGTGGGCCGCAACGTGGCCACCACCGAGGGCGCCGTGGTGTTCGAGAACGAGCTGTTCCAGCTGCTCGAATACAAGCCGCTGACCGCCAAGGTCTACGAGCGCCCCTTCCTGCTTGTGCCGCCGTGCATCAACAAGTTCTACATTCTCGACCTGCAGCCCGAGAACTCGCTGATCCGCTATGCGGTGAGCGAGGGCCACCGCACCTTCGTGGTGAGCTGGCGCAACCCCGACGACGCCCTGGCGAAAAAGACCTGGGACAACTACGTCGAAGACGGCGCCATGGCGGCCATCGACGTGGTGCAGAACATCACCGGCGCCGATCAGATCAACGCCCTGGGTTTCTGCGTGGGGGGCACCATTCTCAGCAACGCGCTGGCCGTGCTGGCCGCGCGTGGCGACGAGCCCGTGGCCAGCGCCACCTTCCTGACCACGCTGATCGACTTCAGCTACACCGGCATCCTCGACGTCTTCATCGACGAGGCCTTCGTCAAGTACCGCGAGATGGAGATGGGCAACGGCGGCATGATGAAGGGCCAGGACCTGGCCTCGACCTTCAGCTTTTTGCGCCCCAACGACCTGGTCTGGAACTACGTGGTGGGCAACTACCTCAAGGGCGAAACGCCGCCGCCGTTCGACCTGTTGTACTGGAACAGCGACAGCACCAACCTGCCCGGGCCGTTCTATGCCTGGTACCTGCGCAATTTCTACCTCGAAAACAGCCTGGTGCAACCGGGCAAGCTCACCGTCTGCGGCGAGAAGATGGACCTGGGCCAGCTCACCCTGCCCACCTACATCTACGGCTCGCGCGAGGACCACATCGTGCCCGCCACGGCGGCCTATGCCTCGACCCAGGTGCTGCCGGGCAAGAAGCGCTTCGTGATGGGGGCATCGGGCCACATCGCGGGCGTGATCAACCCGCCTGCCAAGGGCAAGCGCAGCCACTGGATCCGCGCCGACGGCAAGTTCCCCGCCACGCTCGACCAATGGCTGGGCGGCGCCACCGAACACCCCGGCAGTTGGTGGACCGACTGGTCCGGCTGGCTCAAGGGCCATGCGGGCAAGCAGATCGCCGCGCCCAAGGGCTATGGCAAGGCCCCCAAGTTCAAGGCCATCGAGCCGGCCCCTGGCCGCTATGTGAAGCAAAAAGCCTGAGCCTGCAGACCTGAGAGAATTCACAGCAAGATCCGAAAGCACAGGGCCCGTTGTTCCGCCGATGGGCCCGTATCCACCCCCAGAAAGAAGGACATTCCATGGAAGACATCGTCATCGTTTCGGCCACCCGCACGGCGGTGGGCAAGTTTGGCGGCGCACTGGCAAAGGTACCCGCCACGGAGCTGGGCTCCATCGTCATCCGCGAAGCCCTCGCGCGCGCGGGCCTGGCTGCCGGCCAGGTGGGTGAAGTCATCATGGGCCAGGTGCTGGCGGCCGGCGTGGGCCAGAACCCTGCGCGCCAGGCCTCCATGAAGGCCGGCGTGGCGCAGGAGACGCCTGCGCTCACCATCAACGCCGTCTGCGGCTCGGGCCTCAAGGCCGTGATGCTGGCAGCCCAGGCCGTGGCCTGGGGCGACAGCGAGATCGTGGTGGCCGGGGGCCAGGAAAGCATGAGCCTGGCGCCCCACGTGCTGCCCGGCTCGCGCGACGGCCAGCGCATGGGCGACTGGAAGCTGGTCGATACCATGATCGTCGACGGCCTGTGGGACGTGTACAACCAGTACCACATGGGCATCACGGCCGAGAACGTGGCCAAGCAGTACGGCATCACCCGCGAGCAGCAGGACGCATTGGCCCTGAACAGCCAGCTCAAGGCCGCTGCCGCGCAGGACGCCGGCAAGTTCGCCTACGAGATCGTGGACGTGGCCCTGGCGCAGAAGAAGGGCGACCCCATCTTCTTCAACACCGACGAGTACCTCAACCGCAAGACCAACGCCGAAGCCCTGGCCGGCCTGCGCCCCGCCTTCGATAAGGCCGGCAGCGTGACGGCGGGCAACGCCTCGGGCCTGAACGACGGTGCCGCCGCCGTGGTGGTGATGAGCGCCAAGAAGGCTGCGGCCCTGGGCCTCAAGCCCCTGGCGCGCATCGCCGCCTTCGGCACCACCGGCCTGGACCCCGCCACCATGGGCATGGGCCCCGTGTCGGCCACGCGCAAGGCCCTGCAGCGCGCCGGCTGGAGCGCTGCCGACGTGGACCTGTTCGAGCTGAACGAAGCCTTCGCCGCCCAGGCCTGCGCCGTGAACAAGGAGCTGGAGATCGACCCCGCCAAGGTCAACGTCAACGGTGGCGCCATTGCAATCGGCCACCCCATCGGTGCGTCCGGCTGCCGCATCCTGGTGACCCTGCTGCACGAGATGCAGCGCCGCGACGCCAAGAAGGGCGTGGCTGCGCTGTGCATTGGCGGCGGCATGGGCGTGTCCCTGGCGCTGGAACGCTGAGCACCGGTTCCATTGCGACGAAGCCCACCATCCGGTGGGCTTTTTTCATGGCTCTGCGCTCAGCCCATGAAGCCCGCCAGGTTCAGGGTGTGCGAACGCCCCAGCCAGACCGCGCAATCGCGGTGGTCGCGCAGGCCGTTACCGGTGTTGGGGTGCGCGAACATGTCCAGCGCACCGTGGTTGAGTGCCAGCCAGCCCAGTACGTGGGTGAAGTCGGTCGGGCCGAAGGCGAGCTGGTAGCTCCGCATCGGGTGCGGGCCCACGGGCCGCTCGTGGAAACGGCCGATCTCCACCCGGCTCGCCAGTTCGCGCGCGATGGTCTCGCGCAGTGCCCAGGCCGTGTCGCGGCTCTCGGCGTCGAAGTAGACATGGGCATGCCAGTCGCGGATGAGGGCGGGGTCGAGCAGGGGCATGGACAGCAGCGCAGGGGCAAAGGCGGCATGTTAAGGCTTGGCGGGCGACCGCGCAGTGCGTGCCAGCGCAAGCCCCACTGACCGGGCTGACCGGGCTGACCGGGCTGGCCGGGCTGGCCGGCGGGAGTGTCTGGTTTGCGCATCACCCCGGCGCGGTACGCGACCCCTGAGGCCTGCTGGGCCTTGGCGCGGCGTGGAGTGCGCGCTACATTGGGCGATTCGGCCGCTCCCGCACGGCCCCTTCTTTCGCCGAGGCACCGATACCATGGCACTGACCCGATTCACCGTATCGTTGCTTTTGCTGGGATCCACCCTGGCATGGGCCGCGCAGGCGAGCCCGACCGAATGCACTTCGGGTGTCCGGTTTACCGCCGCACAGGCCGAGATCGATGCCGCGCTCAAGACCGTGGGCGACGGGCCCCTGCGCAACCGGGCGCGCCTCGAATCGCAGCTCAAGGCCAGTGGGGCCACGCGCGGCTGGTCGCAGGAGCAGCAGGCCGAGATGCTGCGCAAGGCCTACAGCTCCGCCGGCTACTGGGAGCTTGAGAAGGCCAAGCAGCCGCATGTTTCCACGCTCATGCAGGCCGTGAAGGCAAGCTCCGGCCCGGATCCTCGGGTCTCCAAATGCACCGCCGCCAAGCAGGTGAAGGCCAGCGCCTGGGCCGTGGCCGACATCCACGGCCGCCAGTACGCCTATGTGGCCCGCGAAGTGGGGCTCATACAGGCCACACAGGCCAAGGCGCGCTGAACGCCCGGCGGGCGGTCATTTCGCCAGCCGGCGCCAGCCGATTACCACGCCGGTTACCGACACGGCCAGGCCCGCGAGCGACAGCACCCATATCGCCAGGTACCAGGCCGGCGTCTTGAGGAACAGCGGAAAATCCAGGCTGTGCAGTCCATTGAACAGCCAGCGCCGCAGGCGGCTGTCCGAAGTGCTGGTGGACAGCAACTGCCCTGTGGCAGCATCCACATGCAGCCAGGTGTCCGCCTCGTCGTGCAGCACGATGCGCCACACCGGCAGCACGGGCGGCACGTGGCGCGCATACCAGTACAGGTCGGGCTCGGTGAGCAGCACCGGGGTGTCTGCGGCGACGCCGTGGTAGCTTGCCGCAGCGGCCCTCGCCAGGTCCTCGGGCACGACCGCCACAGCCAGGCCGGTGGCGGTATCCACGCTGCCGCGTCCGCCGGCCGCATCCGACACCACCCACACGGGGCTGCCAGCGTACCAGGCCGCCTCCACCGCTTTGGTGGACGCTGGGCCATTGGCCAGCGTGCGCAGGCTCGCCAGCCCGTGCGTGAACACCGGCCCGGCCTGCCCGAACTTGGCAGCCGCCTGGCCCGGCGTGCTGTGCGACAGCCAGCGGTTGGGCCCCATGGAGAACCAGCCGCTGAACACCCAGGTCAGGATGGCGATGCCGCCGATGAGACCCAGTACATGGTGCCAGGCCATCCACCCCCGGTACGGCGTGGGCGAGTCGCCGCGGTAGCGGCGGCGCAGGCGCACGCGCAGCACGCCCACGATGAGGCCGGTGCCCGCCGAGACCATGGCCAGGCCCGAGGTCCACAGCACCAGTTGCCGCCAGAAGTCGCCGTGGCGGCGGATGGGTGCATAGGTGTAGTAGTGCAGCAAGGTGCCGAACAGCGTCCAGCGGCGCTCGAAGGCGCTGGTGTCGCGCACCACCTCACCCGTCTTCTGCGATACATAGAGTTCCGTGCCTGCCTCGTCGTCGATGGCGACGCGGTGCAGTGGCCGCGCCTTGTCGAAGCTGTTGGCATTGGGCAGGGTCCATTGGTCATCGACGCTGGTCTCCAGGTAGCGTGCCGTCGCCGAGCGGGCAAACCCGCGTGCGATGGCCTCGGCACGTTCAGGGGTTACCACGCCTAGCGGTGTGATCGATGCAGAAACCACATGGTGGCCGCCCCGGGAGTCGATGACGCGCCATACGGGGGTATCCACGCTCTGCTCCAGCACCAGCTTGCGGGCGGTGGCCAGCTGCAACTGCGCCAGCGCCTCCGCCGGGGTGACACGGACCTGCGCGAGGTCCAGCACCTGCAGGCCATCGATGCGCTCCTGCGGCGTGAGCGCCGGAAAGCGCACATGCAGCATCACCAGCCCCGACACGAACCACAGCACGAACAGGATGCAGCCGGCGATGCCCAGCCAGCGGTGGGTGAAGTACAGCGCCCGCCGCAGCGGGCGCCACAAGGCATGCAGCGCCGGGTTCATCTTGCGCCGCCGGTCAGAAGCGCACGTGGGCCGACAGCTCTGCCGAGCGCGGGCGGCCCAGGATCCACTGGTTGTTGCCGCTGTACAGCGTCTGCGCGTAGACGCGGTCCGCGAGGTTGTAGACATGCAGCGCCAGCACCGTGCCTGGGCGCACGGCCCAGCGCAGACTGGCATCGGCCACGGTGAAGCCGGCCGCGCTGCTGCTGTTGGCGTTGTCGACCTTGCGCGCGCCCACGTAGCGCAGGCCCAGGCCGGCTTCCCAGGCGGGCTGGAAGGCCCAGGTCGCCCAGGCATTGGCCGTGCGCTCGGGCACGCCGGGCGGGGTGTTGCCGTTGCGCGAGACCACGCGGCCGCTGACCACTTCGTTGAAGTCATCGAATTTGGCGTCGAGCACGGCGGCGTTGAGGTCCAGCCGCACGGTGGACACCGGCGCATAGCTGACCGAGGCCTCGATGCCGCGCGAGGACTGGGCACCCACCTGCTGGAAGAGGTTGGGGTCCGCCGCGTCGCGGATCAGCAGCTTCTTCTTCTCGATCCAGTAGGCGGCCAGCGTGAATTCGCCCTTGCGCTCGTCGAACAGCTGTTTCCAGCCGATCTCGGCCTGCCTGCCCGTGGCCAGGTCGAACTGGCTCTGCTGCGCCGAGGTGTTGACCACGCCGCCCAGCGGGTCGGCCGCAGTGGAGTACTGCGCGTAGACGGACGTGACCGGCGTGACGGCATAGACCGCGCCGATGCGGCCCGACAGGTGGTTGAAGCTCTTGTTCACATCGGGATCGATGCGTTTGGAATCCTGCTTGCCGTAGGAGATCGAATCCCAGCGCAGGCCCGTGACCAAGGACAGCTGTTGGGTCAGCTGCAACTGGTCTTCGACGAACAGCGAGCGCGTATCGGTCTGCGCCTTGAACAGCTCACCAATGGTCACGCCCGTGGTGGGGAAGTTGCCGGGCACGAACTGGTAGGGGTCGAGCGACTGCGCGGCCGCGCCATCGCCGCGGGTCTTGGCGTACTCCAGGCGGTTCACGTCGAAGCCCACCGTGAGGGTGTTGGGCAGGCCGGCAATGGGTTGCTTGAGAGTGGCGTTGAAGCGGTTGCCCACCTGGTCCAGGGTGTAGTCGATGCCGATGAAGCCCGAGCGCGTGATGCGCCGCGTGGCGGGCACGTAGGCATAGCCCTCGGCATTGTTCCAGTGGCGGTCCGAGGCGATGCGGTACAGCGAGTTGCGCAGGGTGAGTGCGCTGGATGGCGTCCACTCCGTGTCCAGGCGCGTCCACTGGTCGCGGAACTTCAGGGTGGCATCGGCCACGTTGAAGTTGGCCTTGCGCAGCGCCGGGTCGATCTGGCCGTTGACGAGGGGGATGCCGAGGTAGGGCGCCGGCTCCTGGTTGCCGTAGTCGTGCGACAGCGTCAAGCGCAGGTCGGGCGTGGCATCGAAGCGCAGGGCGCCGGCGGCCACGAGGGAGTTGGAGGCGCTGCGCTCCACATGGCCGTCGGAGCGGTTGTGCGACAGGTCTACCCGGTACGACCACTGCTCGTTGATGGCACCACCGCTGCCCAAGGCCGTGCGCACGGTATCCTGCGAGCCATAGGCCAGGCGCACTTCATTGGAAATGGGCCCGCGCGTGGGCTTTTTGGGCACGGTGTTGATGGCGCCGCCGATGGCACCCTCGCCATACATGATCGAGGCGGGGCCGCGCAGCACCTCCACACGCTCGGCCTGCCAGGGGTCGAACGGGAAGGTGACGGTGCCGCCCGAGACGTACTGGCGCGTGCCGTCGTACAAACGCATCACCGAGGTATTGCCGGCAAAGCCGCGCGCCACCAGGGCGCCGCCCGCGGCCGAAGCCGTCTGCGTGATGCCGGTGGCACGCGAGGCGGCGTCGGCGATCGACTGGTCGCCGCGCTGGCGGATGGTCTCGCCCTCGAGCACCTCGACCGAGGCCGGGGTCTCCAGCGCGGTCAGACCCAGGCGGCTGCCGGTGCTGGCAGGCGTGGTCAGCGTCTGGGGTGTTTCGATGAAGGCACCGGACTGTACGGTGACCGGGGCCAGTGTGGCGGTTTGGGCCTGTGCGCCCGTGGCAGCAGCCAGTGTGAGAACAGCACCGTACAGGCACGAGAAATGGAAGCGCGCGGGCGCAAGCCCGGCCGAGGGACGGCAAAAGTGGGGATTCATGGGGCAACGGATACAGGGGCGTCCTACCCGGCATCCCCGCCGGGTCTGGACTGAACGGTTTGCAGCACGCCATGGGCATGCTTGCACGCCACTTCGTTGGCCGGTATCCGGGCTGAGTGGAAAAAGCGTCCCTTGCCTTCCCAGACGTGGTGCGTCCAGTGGCTTCAAGAGGGATGCCGAGCCGTATGGCTCTTCCACCGACCGTTGCGGGGGCAGCGCAGGTCAGGCTTTTTGCCAAGCCCTCCTGCTTCCCGTTGAACTGCGTTCCAGAAAAGGACCGCGAGCACCAACAGGGCGCGATTGTATGCGGTTGTTAACGGCCAGTGCTGTGTTCAGGGCGCGGCAAGCCGCTGCAGCAACTCTGTGGTCGGGTAGCCATCGGCCACCGCACCAAGGCTCTGCTGGTACTGGCGCAGCCCGGCGCGCGTGGCCGGGCCCATTACACCGTCCGGCGTGCCGGCGTTGAAGCCACGCTGGTTGAGCTGCGTCTGCAACTGCTGCATCTGGCTGCGCGACAGCGGCGCAAGGTCGCGCGGCCAGGCAGTGGCCACGCCGCTGCCGCCATCGATCTGGCGCGCCAGCAGGCCCACGGCCAGCGCATAGCTCACCGAGTTGTTGTAGCGCAGGATGGCGCGGAAGTTCGGCCCCACCAGGAAGGCCGGGCCGCGCGCGCCGGCCGGCGTGGCGATGGAGGCTGCATCCAGCGCGGGCAGCGGCTGCCCATCCACACCCTGTATGCCTTCTGCCGCCCACTGGGCCGCCGTCTGGCGCACGGTCTGCTCGGCACGCGCGTAGTCGAATCCCTGCGGCAGCCGCACCTCTACGCCCCAGGGCTGGCCGGCCTGCCAGCCCATGCGCGCGAGGAAGTTGGCGGTGGAGGCCGCCACGTCGGGAATGCTGCCCCAGATGTCGCGGTGGCCATCGCCATCGGCATCGACCGCATAGGCCAGAAAGACCGAGGGCAGAAACTGCGTGTTGCCCATGGCGCCGGCCCAGGAGCCCACCATGCGCTCGTCGCTGATGTCGCCCTGGTCCAAAATGCGCAGGGCCGCCAGCAGCTCACTGCGCGCCCAGGCGGCGCGGCGGCCTTCGAAGCCCAGCGTGGCCAGCGCATCCACGGCGCGAAAGGTGCCGAAGTTGCTGCCGTAGTTGCTCTCCATGCCCCAGATGGCGGTGATGATGGAAGAGGGCACGCCATAGCGCGTGGCTGCGGCGTCGATTGCCGCCTGGTGCTCGGCCCGCTTGGCCTGGCCCTGGGCGATGCGCTGGGCCGACACGGCGCTGTCGAGGTAGGCCCAGGGCGTGCGGTTGAATTCGGGCTGGGCGCGGTCGAGCTCGATCACGCGCGGCTGCAACGTGGCATGGGCCAGCACCTGCTGCACGGTGGCCGGGCGGATGCCCGCGGCCAGCGCCTCGCGCGAGAAGCCGGCGATCCACGCGGCAAAGCCGGCCTGCTCGGTATCCTGGGGCGCGGGGCTGGTGACGGGGGCGGGTGCCACCGGCGCAACGGGCGGCCGTGGTGCCGGCACCGCTGCAGGCGCGGTGGGCGCGGGTGGTGTGGCACAGCCTGACAGGGCGCAGGCCAGGGCCAGAGCCGTCAGGGCGGGGTGGGGTGCAACCTGCAGGAAGCGGCGGGCAAAATGGGGGGCAAGCGAAATGGGCATTCCCCATTGTCCCGTGCCCGGCATACTTGCGGGTTCCGGTGTTTCTGACCGTAGCAATTTCATTCCATGCATACCTTCCTCTGGCACGACTACGAAACCTTCGGCGCCAACACGCGGCGTGACCGGCCCGCGCAGTTCGCCGCCATCCGCACCGATGCCGACCTCAACGAGATCGGCGAGCCGCTGAACATCTTCTGCCAGCCGGCCAACGACTACCTGCCCGACCCGGTCTCGTGCCTCATCACCGGCATCACGCCCCAGCAGTGCCTCACGCAGGGCATGCCCGAGCACGCCTTCGCCGCCCGCATCGAAGCCGAACTGGCCCGCCCCGGTACCATCGGCGTGGGCTACAACACCATCCGCTTCGACGACGAGATCACGCGCTTCATGTTCTGGCGCAACCTGATCGACCCCTATGCGCGCGAGTGGCAGAACCAGTGTGGCCGCTGGGACCTGCTGGACGTGGTGCGCATGACCTACGCCCTGCGCCCCGACGGCATCACCTGGCCGAAGAAGGAAGACGGCGTGCCGAGCTTCAAGCTCGAACACCTGTCCAAGGCCAACGGCCTGTTGCACGAGGCCGCGCACGATGCCCTGTCCGACGTGCGCGCCACCATCGCCCTGGCGCGGCTCATCCGCCAGCACAACACCAAGCTCTTCGACTTCGCGCTCAGCCTGCACAAGAAGGACCGGGTGGCCGCCGAGCTGCGCCTGCCGGCCACGGCCATCACGGCCAAGCCGTTTTTGCATGTGTCCGGCATGTTCCCGGTGGAGCGCGGCTGCCTGGCCGTGATGTGGCCGCTGGCCAGCCACCCGACCAACAAGAACGAGCTGATCGCCTGGGACCTGGCGCACGACCCGACGCCGCTGGCCAGCATGGGCGTGGAAGAAATCCGCCTGCGCATGTTCTCGCGCGCGGCCGACCTGCCCGAGGGCGT
Source organism: Acidovorax sp. A1169 (assembly GCF_030704685.1). Taxonomy (GTDB): domain Bacteria; phylum Pseudomonadota; class Gammaproteobacteria; order Burkholderiales; family Burkholderiaceae_C; genus Acidovorax. The sequence goes on along the minus strand of NZ_JAUZDX010000018.1, from coordinate 111,551 downwards.
CACGCGCCTGCCCATCAAGACCATCCACCTGAACAAGTCGCCCATGGTGGTGGGCAACGTGAACACGCTCACGGCCGAGCGCGCCCGGCACTGGAACATGGACCTGGCCCAGGCCGCCCAGCACGCCGAGATTGCCCGCGTGCTGCCCGACATGAGCGGCATCTGGCCCCAGGTGTTCGCCAGGCCCGAAGAGCCCACGCCCGACGTGGACCAGGACCTGTACGGCGGCTTCGTGGGCAACGGCGACCGCCGCCAGCTCAACGACATGCGCGCCATGAGCGGTGAGAAGCTGGCCCGCACGCGCCCCTCGTTCGACGACCCGCGCCTCAAGGAACTGCTGTGGCGCTACCGCGCCCGCAACTTCCCCGCCACGCTGTCGCCCGAGGAGCAGGAGCGCTGGGAGGCGCACCGCGCGGCCTGCCTGTTCGATGGCGCCGGGGGCGCCCGCACGGTGGAGCAGCTGTTCACCGAGATCGACAACCTCTCCGAGACCGCCGACGACGACCGCACCCAGGACATCCTGGGCGCCTTGTACGATTACGCCGAACACATCGCGCCCGAGCGCTGAGAACCTTCCTTTTTTCACGCCTGCCGAGCAGGCCCGCATTCCCATGAGCAGCAGCAACGACAAGCCCACCCGCCAGTTCACCACCGAGATCGTGCATGCCGACCGCCTGGCCGGCACCGAGCACGGCGCGGTGCACCAACCCATCCACACGTCGGTGCAGTACGGCTACGAGAAGGTGGAAGACCTGATCGGCGTGTTCCAGGGCACGATCAAGGGCGGGTTCAACTACGCCCGCCAGGGCACGCCCACCACAGCGGCGCTCGAAGCCAAGGTCACGCAGATGGAGCGTGGCCAGGGCTCCATCGTGTTCTCGACCGGCATGGCGGCCGTGTGCGCGGTGTTTCTCACCCTGCTCAAGGCGGGCGACCATCTGCTGGCCAGCAAGTTCGTCTTCGGCAACACCAACAGCGTGTTTGGCACCCTGGCCGACCTGGGTGTGGAAGTGACCGTGGTGGACGTGACCGACGCCGCCCAGGTGGCCGCCGCCGTGCGCCCCAACACGCGCATGGTGTTCGTGGAGACGATTGCCAACCCCGGCACGCAGATCCCCGACCTCGAAGCCATCGGCACCCTGTGCAAGGAGCGCGGCCTGCTCTACGTGGTGGACAACACCGTGGCATCGCCCTACCTGTTTCGCCCTGTCACTGTGGGGGCAGGGCTCATCATCAACTCGCTGACCAAGAGCATCGGCGGCCTGGGCGATGCCTTGGGCGGCGCGGTTACCGACACCGGTTTGTTCGACTGGAGTCGCTACCCCAACATCTTTGCCCCCTACCGCAAGGGCGACGCCAAGGGCTGGGGCCTGCAGCAGGTGCGCAAGAAGGGCCTGCGCGATATGGGCGGCATGCTATCGTCGCAGGCTGCGCACCAGTTGGCACTGGGCGCCGAGACCCTGGCCCTGCGCATGGACCGCACCAGCGCCACCGCGCTGCAACTGGCCCAGTGGCTGGAAAAGCACCCCGCCATCGCCCGCGTGCACTACCCGATGCTCGAATCGCACCCGCAGCACGCGATCGCGCGCAAGCATTTCAAGGCCGGCTCATGGCTGCTGGCCTTCGAGCTGCGCGATGCCGACCAATGCCTGTCTTTTTGCAACCGCTTGCAACTGCCGATCAAGGCCACGGGCCTGGCCGACACGCGCACGCTGATCATCCCCGTGGCGCACACCATCTTCTGGGAGGCGGGCCCCGCCGTGCGCGTCAACATGGGCATTGGCGACGGCATGATCCGCCTGTCCGTGGGGTTGGAGGAGATCGAAGACCTGCTGGCGGACTTCGAACAGGCATTGGCCTGAAAACCCTGGTGCCGGCTGGCGCGTGCAAGCTGGCGCCAAGGTAGGCGTGCTAAGGTTCTCCGGATTGCCGGGCGGTGCAAACTGCCACGGCCGCAAGGAGACAAACCTATGCATCTGGAGCATGCTGCCGCGTCTGCAGGAGGGCTCGCCAGCCCCTTGCTGGCGATTCCACCGCAGGACCTGATACCACACGCCCATGCCCGCTCGGCAGCCTACGGGCTGCGCGCGCAGGACGTGATGGACGTGATGCCCCTGGCTGGCGCCGATCTGCAAGCCACGCTGCAGCGTAACCAGGTGCTGGCCGACCATGCGCTGCCGGTGATGGAGACGCTGTACCACCAGATCGCCGGCACCCACAGCATGGTGCTGCTCACCGACCCCGAAGGCGTGATCCTGCACGCGCTGGGCGACGATGATTTCGTGGCCCGGGCCGACCGCGTGGCCCTGCGTCCTGGCGGCGTCTGGACCGAGGAGCGCAAGGGCACGAATGCCATCGGTACCGCGCTGGCCATGGGCCAGGCCGTGCAGGTGCATGCGGGCCAGCACTACCTGCGCGCCAACCAGTTCCTCACCTGCTCATGCGTGCCCATCCTGGACCCCCAGGGCAGGGCCTTGGGCGCGCTCGATGTCAGCGGCGACCACCGCAGCCAGAGCAAGCACACTATGGCGCTGGTGCGCATGTCCGCCCAGATGGTGGAAAACCACCTCTGGAATCAGGTGCACGAGGACGCGGTGCGCCTGCGCTTCCACGCGCGGCCCGAGTTTCTGGGCACGCTGGTGGAGGGGCTCGTGGCCTTCAGCGCCGACGGGCGCTTTCTATCGGCCAACCGTAGCGGGCAGTTCCAGCTGGGCCTGTCGCACAGTGCGCTGCAGGCCCATACCTTTGCCTCGCTGTTCGGGGTGGACATGGCGAGCGTGCTCGACCATGGCCGCCGGGCACCCGGCACGCTGCTCACGCTGCGCCTGCCCGGCGGCGTGGCGGTGATGGCCCGGCCCGAAGTGCGGCCGCAGGCCGAGCGGCTGTGGGCCGGTGGTGCAACCGAGCCGGCCAGGGCCCCCGTCCAGGTGCGGCCTGCGCGTTCGGCAGGGCTCTCGGGCCTGCGCTACCTCAACACCGGCGACGCGGCGTTGGCCCTGGCCATTGACCGTGTCACCAAGCTGCTGGGCCGTGACATCGCCACCTTGATCCTGGGCGAGACCGGCACCGGCAAGGAGCTGCTGGCGCGGGCCATCCACCACGACGGGCCACGGCGGCAGGCGCCGTTCGTGGCGGTCAACTGCGCGTCCATCCCCGAGTCGCTGATCGAATCCGAGCTGTTCGGCTACGAGGAGGGCGCCTTCACCGGCGCGCGGCGCAAGGGCAGCCCTGGCAAGATCGTGCAGGCCCATGGTGGCACGCTGTTCCTCGACGAGATCGGTGACATGCCGCTGGCACTGCAGGCCCGCCTGCTGCGCGTGCTGCAGGAGCGCAGCGTGGCCCCGCTGGGCGGCACGCGCCAGGTCGAGGTGGACATCCAGGTGGTCTGCGCCACCCACCGCAACCTGCGCGCGATGATGGCCGAGGGCCGCTTTCGCCAGGACCTGTACTACCGCTTGAACGGCCTGGTGGTGCGCCTGCCCGCGCTGCGCGAGCGCAGCGACCTGGCGGCCATCGTGCAGCGCGTGCTGCAATCGGGCACGGAGTCCGCTGCGCCGCCGCTGCCCTTGTGCCCCGAGGTGATGGACCTGTTCGCGCGCTGCGCCTGGCCCGGCAACCTGCGCCAGCTGACCAACGTGCTGCGCACGGCGGCGCTGATGGCCGAGGGCGATACCGCCATCCGGCGCGAACACCTGCCCGAGGATTTTCTGGAGGAATGCGAAGAGGTTGCAGCGCTCGCAGCCGCTCCCGCAACCGCCGCGCAGCCTCTGCAGGCCATCACTGCGGCCGCCATCGCGCAGGCCCTGGCCGCGCAGGGCGGCAATGTCTCAGCCGTGGCGCGTGCGCTGGGCGTGTCGCGCAATACGGTGTACCGGCACCTGCGCGCCCAGGCGGCGGGCTGAAGCGCGCGGCTTCGCGGCGGCGCGGGCCTTTCGGGGTCAGTTGAACAGGTTCTGCATCTGCCCGTAGGGGATCTGCCCCTGCAGCTTGTCCGACTCACCCCCTTGCAGAAAGTCCGTCGCCAGCTTCGCGGCATGGCCCCACAGCACCTGCGGGATGCCGGAGCCCGCGCTGAGCCGCTTCACCCCCAGGGCCTGCAGCTGCGTGGCGTTGGCCAGGCGGCCACAGGCCATCAGGTTCAGCGGCAGGTCGACACCGGCCACGACGGCCTGGATCTGCGCCGCATCGGCCAGCCCGGGCACGAACAGGCCATCCACGCCCGCGCTGCGGTACAGATGGCCGCGCGTGATCGCTTCTTCGACCTGGCTGCCCTCATCGACCAGCCGTGCCAGCACGACATCCGTGCGTGCGTTGATGAACAGGTCCAGCCCGTCCTTGGCCAGCCGCTCCCGAATCGCCTCGGCCTTGCGTGCGAGTAGCACAGCAGGTTTGCGCCCGTCTTCCAGGTTGATGCCGGCAACGCCCACTTCGGCCAGCCGCGCAGCCAGGTCCGCCACCTGTGCCGGGTCGTCCGAATAGCCGTCTTCCATGTCCACGGACAGCGGCACATGCAGCACCCGCACCAGGTTCTTGGCATACGCCAGCACCACCTCGACGGGCATGGCGTAGCCGTCAGGGTACCCCTGCGACCAGGCCACGCCCGCGCTGGTCGTGGCGATGGCCGTGGCCCCCAGGCTCTCGAAGAGCCTGGCGCTGGCAGCGTCCCAGGCATTGGGCAGGCGCAGCAGGGTGCCATTGGCGTGCAGCCCGCGGAACGTGGTGGCATGTGCGGTCACAGGGGTCTCCTTCGGAAGGTCTTTGCGCAAGCATACCGCCGGTAGACCTCGAAGGCGTGGCCAGGGCTCAGGCCACCGGGTGCAGTTTCAGCAGCGCCGTCTCTTCATCGCTGAACAGCCGCGAGCGGATCAGAAAGCGCAGGCCCGTGGGCCGCTCCAGCGAGAACATGCCGCCCCCGCCGGGCACCACGTCGATGGTCAGCTGCGTATGCTCCCACACCGCGAACTGCGGGCGGCTCATGTAGAAGGGTTCGCCGCCGATGTGGCCGAGTTGCACGTCAGAATCGCCCACCATGAACTCGCCGCGGGCAAAGCACATGGGTGCGCTGCCGTCGCAGCAGCCGCCCGACTGGTGGAACATCAGCGGGCCATGCTGCGCGTGCAGCCGTGCGATCAGTTCCAGGGCCGCGAGCGTGGCCGTGACGCGGACCGGTGGGTCCGTGCCATGGCCTTGCCGGGTGGCCTCATGGGATACAGGGGCCAGGGTATCGGCCATGCTGGGCGGGCTCAGAAGAAGCCCAGGGGCGCCTGCGTGTAGCTCACCAGCAGGTTCTTGGTCTGCTGGTAATGGTCCAGCATCATCTTGTGGTTCTCGCGGCCGATGCCCGACTGCTTGTAGCCGCCGAAGGCCGCATGGGCCGGGTACTGGTGGTAGCAGTTGGTCCACACGCGCCCGGCCTGTATGCCCCGGCCCATGCGGAAGGCGCGGCCGCCGTCGCGGCTCCACACCCCTGCGCCCAGGCCGTACAGCGTGTCGTTGGCGATCTCCAGCGCTTCTTCCTCGGTCTTGAAGGTGGTGACCGACAGCACGGGGCCGAAGATTTCTTCCTGGAAGATGCGCATCTTGTTGTGGCCCTTGAACACGGTGGGCTTGATGTAGTAGCCGCCGGCCAGGTCGCCTTCGAGGTGATTGCGCTCGCCGCCGATCAGGCACTGCGCGCCCTCCTGCTTGCCCAGGTCCAGGTAGGAGAGGATTTTTTCGAGCTGCTCCTGGGAGGCCTGCGCGCCGATCATGGTGCCCTTATCCAGCGGGTGGCCCTGCTTGATGGCGGCCACGCGCTTGAGCGCCCGCTCCATGAAGCGTTCGTAGATCGATTCCTGGATCAGCGCGCGACTCGGGCAGGTGCAGACCTCGCCCTGGTTCAGCGCGAACATGGCAAAGCCTTCCAGCGCCTTGTCGAAGAAGCCGTCGTCGGCGTCCATCACGTCCTCGAAGAACACGTTGGGGCTCTTGCCGCCCAACTCCAGCGTCACCGGGATGATGTTCTGGCTGGCGTACTGCATGATCAGCCGACCCGTCGTCGTCTCGCCCGTGAAGGCGATCTTGGCGATGCGCGGGCTGCTGGCCAGGGGCTTGCCGGCTTCCAGGCCGAAGCCGTTGACCACGTTGAGCACGCCGGGCGGCAGCAGGTCGCCAACGATCTCCAGCAGCACCAGGATGGAGGCGGGCGTCTGCTCGGCGGGCTTCAAGACCACACAGTTGCCGGCGGCCAGGGCCGGGGCCAGCTTCCACACCGCCATCAGGATCGGGAAGTTCCAGGGAATGATCTGCCCCACCACGCCCAGCGGCTCGTGGAAATGGTAGGCCATGGTGTCGTGGTCGATCTCGCTGATGCCGCCTTCCTGCGCACGGATGCAGCCCGCGAAATAGCGGAAGTGGTCAATGGCCAGCGGAATGTCGGCCGCCATGGTCTCGCGCAGCGGCTTGCCGTTGTCGATGGTCTCGGCCACTGCGATGGTCAGCAGGTTGGCCTCCATGCGGTCGGCGATTTTCAGCAGGATATTGGCGCGGTCCGTGGTCGAGGTCTTGCCCCAGACGGTCTTGGCCTTGTGCGCGGCGTCCAGCGCGGCGTTGATGTCCTTGTCGTTGGAGCGCGGGATGGCGGTGAACACCTGGCCGTTGATGGGCGAGCTGTTCTCGAAATACTGCCCGTCGATGGGGGCCACCCACTGGCCGCCGATGTAGTTGCCGTATTGTTTCTTGTAGGGGTTGGCGATGCCGAGGCTCGCGATTTCTGCCATGTTCATGTGCTTGTCTCCTGCGGTGGTTGGGATGTGCCAGGTGCCGTTGCCGGTGCCTGTACCCCCTGCAGAGCGCAATGCCCGTGCCAGCGGCACGCGGGGCAGGGTGCGGTGGTCAGCGAAGGCGCACCAACCCAATCCCCATGCGGCTTGCGTCCCCATCGGCGGGCGTGTGCCGGCAGCGGCTGGCGCGCCATGCCGGTGTGCCATGGCACACCCGTTGTTCCACAACGGAACAACGCAGGTGGCACAGCCCTGCACACATGGCAGTCGCTTGCGTGCGAAATGCCCGCCTTGGAGCCCAGGGCGTGGTTGCGGGCCGCTGGTTTTGCCACAATGAGGGCATCGCCACCCGGATGCCCATGACCGCTACCCCCACCACCATTCCCGCCACCATCGGCAAGTACCGCATCGAGCGCGAGCTCGGGCGCGGTGCCAGCGGCATCGTGTACCTGGGGCTCGACGGGTTCCGCGGCAAGCGCGTGGCCATCAAGCAGATGCACGCCCACCTGCTGGCCCAGCCCGACCAGGCTGAGCGCTACCGCCGCCTGCTGCGCAACGAGGCGGCCATGTCCGGCCGGCTCAAGCACCCCCACATCGTGCGCTTGCTCGATGCCGACGAGGACGCCGCGCAGCCCTACCTGGTGCTCGAATACGTGGACGGCCAGCCCCTGGCGGCCCATGCCCGGGCCGATGCGCTGCTGCCCGTGCCCCAGGTGCTGGACATCGCCTTCAAGTGCTGCAATGCGCTCGAATACGCCTACCGCGAAGGCCTGGTACACCGCGACATCAAGCCCGCCAACCTGATGCTGGCCGCCAACGGCGAGGTCAAGCTCACCGACTTCGGCGCCGCGCTGTCGCTGCGCAGCGATGCCACGCAGCTCTCGGGCATGGTGGGCTCGCCGTCCTACATGTCGCCCGAGCAGGTGCGCGAGGAAGACCTGACCCACCACAGCGACATGTTCTCGCTGGCCATCGTGGTGTATGAGTTGCTCACGGGCCGCCGCCCGTTCGACGGCGAGACCGACTTCGCCACGCTCTACAAGATCAGCCACGAAGAGCCCACGCCCCCGAGCCTGCTGCGCGCCTCGCTGCCAGGGCATGTGGACGCGGTGCTGCTGCGCGCCATGGCCAAGAAGCCGGCCGACCGCTTTGCCACCTGGGGCGACTTTGCCCAGGCGCTGCTCGACGCCCACCGCGACCTGCCGCGCCAGCGCTCGCAGGACACCGAGGCCGAGCGCTTCGGGCGCCTGCGCGAGCTGCCCTTTTTTGCCGATTTCCACGACGTGGCGCTGTGGGAGCTGATGCGCCTGGGCAACTGGCGCCGGCTGGAGCAGGGCACCGTGCTCATGCGCGAGGGCCAGCCCGGCGACTCGTTCTGCATCCTCATCGAGGGCCAGGTGACCGTGAGCCGCCAGGGCTGGACCCTGAGCACCCTGAGCGCGGGCGTGACCCTGGGCGAGATGACCTACCTGCGCCCCGACAACCGCCAGCGCACCGCCACCGCCGTGGCCGAGACCGAGGTGCTGGTGCTCAAGATCCGCAACCCCGCGCTGCGCGAGGCCTCCGAAGACCTGCAGTCGCGCTTTGACAAGGCCTTCATCAAGCTGCTGGTGGGCCGGCTGATCGCCGCCAACGAGCAGATTGCCGAATGGGACATGGTGGCCGGGCAGGTGTTTGCGCCCGAAGGGCCGGACGGCAACTGACCGGACTGGCCGCGGGCGGGGCGGCGGGTGCCCGTGATGTCACTTCACGTAGGCATCCCAGAAGCCAGGCGCGGGCTCGGCCTGCTCCACGATGTCGAGCACCAGGCCCGAAGGGTCGCGCACCTGAAAGCGCACCTGGCCCCAGGGCTCGTGCTGCACGGCGTAGGCGATCTCCACGCCGGCCGCACGCAGGCGGGCCTCTTCGCGGCGGGCATCTTCCACCTGTAGGGTCAGCAACAGGCCCTGGCCGCTGAAGACCTCGGGGCCCGGCGGGCGCGAGGGGTGGTCGGGCGCCATGAAGGCGATGGACGTGGAGCCGCCTTCGGTGCTGCCGCGCGACAGCAGCACGAACCACGAGGCCTCGAACACCACCTCGAAGCCCAGGTGCTGCACGAAGAAATCGCGCGAGGCCTGCACGGTGCCGGTGGTGACCAGGGGGTAGGCCGAGGTCAGTTGCGAAAGGGTGGCAGGGGAGGTGGTTGGCATGGGGGCTCCTGTTGCATCCAATGAACACTGGGTACATACTGTCTGTATGTTCGATAAAATATAGATACGTACAGTCTGTATGTCAATAGGAAAGCCTATTCCCACCCCCGCTGCGGGCAACCGGCGGCTGGAGCAGGGCGCCCAATCACGCACCCGGCTCATCGCAGCGGCGCGCGCCTTGTTCGAGCGGGACGGCTATGCCGCCACCTCGACCGAGGCCCTGCTGGTGGCCACGGGCCTCACGCGGGGCGCGCTGTACCACCACTTTCGCGACAAGAAGGATCTGTTCGTTGCGGTGTGCGAGGCCGTGCATGCCGACCTCAGCACCGCCATCAGCGCGGCGGCCGATGGCCAGGCCGCTCCTGCGGACCAGCTCCTAGCAGGCGCCCTGGCCTGGATCGATGCCGTCTCCCACCCTGGCCCGCGCCAGGTGCTGTTGATCGACGGCCCCTCGGTGCTCGGCGCCCAAGCCTGGGCGGAGCTCGACGGGCGCCATGGCTACCAGCAGCTGCATGCCGTGGTCGCGGAGATCCTGGCACCCACGGGGCTGGCGGCCCTGGAGGTGGATGCCTGCGCCTCCGCCCTGAACGGCGCCATCAACGAATTGGCCAGATGGCTGGCACGCCACCCGGTCGATGGGCACCCGGGCGCACGCGATGCGGCCATCGCCGCCCTGCAGCGGGTGTGCGTCAGCGTGCTGCCGCCAGCGGAAAAGAGGGGAAAAGGCGCCTGAGCCGGTCTATCGACCCGCCTGGGCCTTGAGCCCCGCCAGCAGTTCGGCCAGCGGCATGGCCTTGGCAAACAGCCAGCCCTGCGCATGGCGCACCCCGCGCTCGCGCAGGAAGTCGGCCTGGAACTGGGTTTCCACGCCCTGGGCGATCAGGTCCAGCCCCAGCTTCTGCGCCGCCACCAGTTGCTGGCGCGAGGCGATGCCCCGGCGCAGCACCTCGTCCGCCAGCGAGGTCAGGGAGGTGACTTGGTCATCCCGGGCCTTGCGCTGCGCCAGGTAGAGCGAGGCCGCAATGGGAATCAACGCCGCCAGCAGCAGGGGGACCGAGGCAACGACGTAGAAGCGTTTGATGGGTGCGGCAGGCAGGGCGGGTGGTGGAGCTCCGTCCGATACTGGCCCTTTTTGGGCCGGCGGGGAACCGGCCGTACCCTGCCACCAGACCACCTGCCAGCCCTCGCTACCTCCGGTCAGTTGAAAGGGTTGTTCCGCGCACGCAGGATGGTTTCGATGCGCTGGTTCAGGTCCGCTTCGATCCGGCCCTGGCTGGCGCAGGCATAGGCCTCGCGACGGGTCTACATTGCGTGGAGGATTACTCTGCCTTCTTTCGGGCGCGGAAGGCTGCTACTTTCATGCGGTTCCCGCATGCAGCCATGCTGCACCAGCGCCGGCGGCGTGACTTTGTCAGATCGTGGAAAAACAGCGTGCAGTCATGGGCCTCACACTGCCGCACCAGTTCAAGTTGCGTGTCTGTCAGTAGCCCCACGAGCCCTTGAGCGACAGGCTCGAGCAGGCTTGCAGCATCGTCATGCCGACGCTGTGTCACCACCCGGAAGGACTTGCTGGCGCCATCCCACTCCAGTTCCTTCGCAACGCGGCCCGCTTCCAACACCAGGTTCACCACATCCACGGCGGCTTCTCCGTCCGACTTGGCTGCGTTCAACATTGACTGGGCGCTCGCACGCAGTTCCAGTGCGAGTTTCAGCAGCCCCCTTGGCGCACCATGGAAATCGTCAGGCAGGACCTGGGCCAGTTTCAGCCACGCCACCACGCTGGCGTCGTCGACAAAGCACTCACGGTATGAAGCCCCCACCCCGTACTGCGTATTGATGAAGTCGAGTGCAAGGTTGTCGCCCACGAACAGGGGGCATGGCTGGCTGGAAGGACTTTCTGGCATGCCGTCAATGTAACTTATAAAAAACTACTTGACCAGTTACATGAATTTTATGTAACCTCTAAGTTCTCTTTTTACAGGTTACAAAGGAATCGCATCATGACTTCTCACAATTCGAACGCCGCCGTGGGCCTGGCAGCAATAGCGCTGGCCTGTGGAGCACAGGCAGCAGACCTACAGGTGCACCATCGGTTCGAGCAGGTCGGTGAGGTGAAGGTGTTCTATCGCGAGGCGGGCAACCGCAATGCCCCGACGGTGCTGCTGCTGCACGGCTTCGCTGCTTCCTCGTTCATGTACCGCGACCTCATTCCGAAGCTCGCGGACAAGTACCACGTCATCGCACCGGACCTGCCGGGCTTTGGCTTTACGGAGGCACCCGAGCGGGGAAAGTACGACTACACGTTCGATCAGCTCGCCAAGACCATGACGCAGTTCACGGAGCAGCTCAAACTCGATCGCTATGCGATGCAGGTCTTTGACTACGGCGCGCCGGTGGGGTGGCGCATGGCAGTGGCCCACCCTTCACGCGTTAGGGCTATCGTTTCCCAGAATGGCAACGCCTACGAAGAGGGCCTGGGACAAGGATGGGCGCCCATTCAGAAGTATTGGAAGGAGCCGACGAAGGCCAACCGCGAAGCGCTGCACGACTTCCCCACGCCAGGCTCCATCAAGTGGCAGTACCTCGAAGGCGTCCGCGATGAGAGCCTGGTCGCTCCCGACGCCATCGCGCTGGAGAGCATGCTTGTCGCGCGCCCTGGCAATGCCGCGATACAGCTGGACCTGCTGCTGGACTATGCCTCCAACGTGGCCAAGTACCCTGAATTCCAGACCTACTTCCGAAAGCACCAGCCACCATTGCTGGCGGTCTGGGGCAAGAACGATCCGTTCTTTCTGCCGGCAGGTGCTGAAGCCTGGAAACGAGACATCCCGAACGCCGATGTGCGCTTCTATGACACTGGCCACCTGGCGCTTGAAACCCATGGGGAAGAAATCGGCCCAGTCATCCGGGCGTTTCTCGACAAGCATATGAAGTAACACGTTCTTAGGCTGCACAGACAGTTTGACTTATGCAGCCGGGGGGCTGCCTCGAAAGTCAAAATGTGGGAGCCGGTGCCGGATTGATCCGATGCCAATCCCGCATTGGCCATTGGTTGTCTCCCCCCAACGTAGCGCTGGTGAGAGTTCCAAGCAGTCGTTGGGTGGTCACCCCGCAATCGGCACATTGGAAGAAATCTGGGCCATTCGGCGTCCGCGCCGGCAACCGTGATGTCGATGGAAGTGTTGCCGCCGACCGAAAATTGACAGCTCAAGATTGCATCGGCCTTAGCAGCAAGGCAGATCGCTTTGTGCGGACTGCCTGTGCGTGTGCGCACCGACAGAGTTGTTCAGCGAAGCCGTTTTTTTTGAGTATCGCTTCAGCGACAGCTATCAATGAAGCAAAGCTGAGAGGTGTGTGTTTCGGCTCTCCTGGACAGCCAGCTCCGCACAGTGGACACAGAGTTCGGCACCGTGAGCAGAGAGCGGCAGATGGCCGGCTCAACCATCGTGCAGGAACAGTGGGGCTGTGGGCTAGTGTTCTGTCCCGCAAATAGATGCCAAAAATAAAGCCGACGGATTTCGCGCCAGGGCAAGGCGCAAATCCTCACGATAGCCGTAGCTATCGCGAGGATTTGCAACGCGGCCCTGGCGTGAAAGACGCGGTTTTATTGGCATTTATGTACGGGACAGGACACTAGACTTCCGCTATCGGCCGAGGTTGTGTGAAAACGTCGATAGACGAATTTCGCGGGGGTACTTCAACCATTGCTCGCATCGACATCGTGCGTTGTAGGCCGATCTGAGCGGTCGATTTTTGATTCGGCTGGCAAGTCAAGGGCGTAAAGCGCGTTTTCACACAGCCTCGGGCCCAGGCGGCCGCCACCGAACATGAACGTTTCGTTCATGTCGAACAAAATGGCTTGGTAGCGATGGAGATTGGAAACCAGTGATTGCATGGTGCCCGATCTATGCCATGGGTGGACAATTTACAACGGGCGCAGCACGCCATTGCCACATTCCGAGAAGCGGGCCCGCCACAAACCCCCTCACTAGACAATACGAATGAGAATGCATATCATTTTAATTGCCTGAGTACGCTACGCCCCGTCCACCGCAAAAGGCTCCCACCAGGAGCATTGCCATGGGCCCGCGTACCGCATCCATTTCTTCCACCGCAGCCGCTGCCCGGGACGCCCTGGCGCCCGAGCCCGCCACGCTGGCCCATTGGGAGCGCACGCTGCAGCGCGCCAATGCCGCCCTGCGCATGGACCAGCCCGTGATGGCGCTGGCCTACAAGCAGCAGGCGCTGGTCATTGCCTTGCGCATCGCCCAGGACCCCCCGGCCGGCCGCGAGGACGACTGCATTGCCGCCCTGGTGGTCTCGCACCTGAACCTCGCTGACCTGCAGGTCGAGGCGGGCGCACTGGAGGCGTGTGAGCAGCTGCTGTGCAGCGTACACGCCACGCTGCTGGGCCTGATGGCCGATGGCAGCCGGGGCACTGCGTTGCAGCAGGCCGCGTGGCGCCACAGCCGTGAAACCCACGCCGCCTTGGTGCGCCATGTGCAGGCGCATGGCGCGCACCCCGACATCACCGCCGTGCTGGCCGCTGCTTCGGGCGTGCTGCAGGGCGCGGCCCACTGAGTTTTTTCTTCTTCTCCCCACCCTGAAAGGAACCCATGCCCTATTCGCTGCCCGCTTTGCCCTATGCCTACGATGCGCTGGAACCCCACATCGATGCCCGCACGATGGAGATCCACCACACCAAGCACCACCAGACCTACATCAACAACCTGAACGCAGCGCTGGAAGGCACGCCCCATGCCGGCCTGCCGATCGATGAGCTGGTGGCCGGCCTGGTGCAACTGCCCGAGAACCTGCAGGGCCCCGTGCGCAACAACGGCGGCGGCCATGCCAACCACAGCCTGTTCTGGGCCGTGATGTCCCCCACGGGCGGCGGCCAGCCGCAGGGCGAGCTGGCGGCGGCCATTGCCACCGAGCTGGGCGGCTTCGATGCGTTCAAGGACGCCTTCACCAAGGCGGCGCTCACGCGCTTTGGCAGCGGCTGGGCCTGGCTGTCGGTGACCAGTGCCGGCAAGCTGGTGGTGGAGAGCTCGGGCAACCAGGACAGCCCGCTGATGGCCGGCCTGCTGTCGGGCAACACCCCCATCCTGGGCCTGGACGTGTGGGAACACGCCTACTACCTGCAGTACCAAAATCGCCGCCCCGAGTACATCGCGGCGTTCTATAACGTGGTGGACTGGGCCGAGGTGGCACGCCGCTACGCCCTGGCGCGCGGCTGAATCGATCCGCACTGCTGTGCCTCGCACCCTGAACAGATGCCTTCCGGAGCCGACACCATGCCCGTTCCCTCGCCATCACCCGACAACGCCGCGCTGCCCAGCCGCCTGACCGAGACGCCCCGCCAGCCTTTGCACTGGCGCCAGTGGATCGGGCTGGCCATCGTGGTGACCGGGGGCGTGGTCGGCACCTGGCAGATCTGGCAGTGGATCGCGGGCCAGCCGGTGGTACTGTCGGCACTGCTGGGCGGCAGCGCTGCCGCCCTGGCCACGGCCCTGGGCACCTTGCCGGTGATGCTGTCGCAGCGCATCTCCGAGCGCACGCAGGACACGATGTTCGGCTTTGGCGCCGGGGTGATGCTCGCGGCCTGCTCGTTCTCGCTCATCATCCCGGGCATCCATGCCTCGCGCGCCGCCGGGGCAGGGGCCTGGGAGGCGGGTGGCACCATGGGCGCTGCCATTTTGCTGGGTGCGCTGGTGCTGCTGCTGATGGAGCGCCTGCTGCCGCACGAGCACTTCATCAAGGGCGTGGAGGGCCAGACCTCGCGCACCTTGCGGCGTACCTGGCTCTTCGTGTTCGCCATTGCCCTGCACAACCTGCCCGAGGGCCTGGCCATCGGCGTGGGCTATGCGAGCGGCGACACCATGCGGGCCGGCGCCCTGGCCACGGGCATCGCCATCCAGGATGTGCCCGAGGGCCTGGTGGTGGCCGTGGCGCTGCTGGCCGCCGGCTACAAGCGCTGGCTGGCCGTGGGGCTGGGCATGGCCTCGGGCCTGGTGGAGCCCATCGGCGCGGTGATGGGTGCTGCCGTGGTCAGCTACTCGGCAAGCCTCCTGCCCTGGGGCCTGGGCTTTGCCGCCGGCGCCATGCTGTTCGTGATCAGCCACGAGATCATCCCTGAATCCCACCGCAAGGGCCACGAAGCCTGGGCGACCGGCGGGCTGATGCTGGGCTTTGTCATCATGATGGTGCTGGACACGGCCTTGGGCTGATGAAATGAAGCACCCCCTGAGTCGCTTCGCGCCTTCCCCCTCTCTCTCGCATTGCTGCGCAATGCGGGGAGGGGGACGCCCCCGGTGCGGCGGGGCGGCCCTTGCACGGGGGCACTGGCTCGGGTAGCGCCAGTTGCATACGCGGCGCCAGCGCATCGTCGCATTGGGGGGGGAAGGCGGTATATGGGTGACAGCCTTCTCTTTCTTTCTAGGGCAGGGCCTCGTATGCTTCCTTGAGTGCCGGGGCCAGCGACTGGAGTGGGGTGGCGGTGGAATTGCGCGCATTGCGACCCTCCACCGAGCGCACGCGCCCTTCGTTGATGCCGCGTGCCATCTCCGCGAGCAACTGGGCCAGGTCGGGTGCGATGCCGGCCTGGGCCATGCCCTGGGCGGCGTCGTCATAGGGCAGTTGCTGGTAGACCAGCGCCGGCTGGCCGATCATCCCGCCCACGAAGGCGGCGAGCTGCTCGTGGCTCAGGTCCCCGGGCCCCAGCAGCTCACGCACGCTGTGGCCGGTCCAGCCGCGCTGGTCCAGTGCCCCGGTGGCGGCGTCGGCAATGTCGCGCGTGGCGATCATGGGGATGGGCAGGCCGGGCGCGAAGGCATCGGCCAGGCTACCGCCGTACTTCACGCCGGGCAGCAGGTTGAACAGGCCTTCGAAGAACATGGCGGGGCGCAGCATCAGCACATGGCTTTGCTGCAGCGTGCGCAGGCGCTGCTCCTGCTCGTACAGGCTGGTCAGTACACCGGTGCCAGTGGGCTGGTCTGCGCCCAGGCTGCTGAGCGCCACTACATGGGGCACGCGGGCTGCCTGCAGTGCCTCCGCGATGGCCCGGCCTTGCGCGCGCTGCAGTTCCATGAAGCCGGGGGCCGTGGGGTCGAAGGGCATCATGGCGTAGACGGCGTCGGCACCTTCGAAGGCGCGGGTGAGGTAGGCCGGGTCGGCACAGTCGCCCACGATCACCTGCGCACCCTGCTGGCGCAAGGCGTCGAGCCGCTCGGCCGAGCGGCCCATGGCGCACACGCGGTGGCCCAGGGCAAGGAGATTGCGGGCGATCACGCTGCCCGTGTGGCCGGTGGCACCCATTACGGCGATGTCTGACATGTGGAACTCCAGGGGGTTGTTGAACAAACAGGCGTCCAGTGTCTTGGGGAGTGGCAGGCATGCCAATGATGAAAGGTCGGTGTTTATTGATCATTCGTCCAGACCGGCTTAGGATGTGGCATGGATATCCAGGTTGAAGCCGCTTCTGCCGCCACCGACCCACTGGGCCGGGCCTTGCACCTGTTGCGCATGACGGGCGTGATCTACTGCTACTCCTACCTGCACCCGCCGCTGGGCATAGCGCTGCCGCCGATCCCGGGCTGCCTGATGTTCCATGCCATCACGGCCGGCGAATGCTGGCTGCGCGTGCCGGGGGCCGAGCCCGTGCTGCTGCGCGCGGGCGATTTCGCGCTGGTGCCGCGCGGCGAGGGGCATGACCTGCTGTCTACCGCCACGTCACGGGCCGATGCCTTCTTCGACCTGCCGCGCGTGCAGCTCGGTGGCCGCTTCGAAATCATGCGCCATGGGGAGGGCACTGCTCCGGTTTCCCTGGTCTGTGGTGCCGTGCGCTTCGACGACGTGCTGGCGCGCCGCCTGGTGCATGCGCTGCCGCGCCAGATCGTGCTGAGCGGGCAGTCGCTCGGGCCATCGAACTGGCTCTCGCCCATCCTGGCACTGCTACAGGACGAGGTGCAGCACCTCAAACCCGGTGGCGAGGCCGTGGCCACGCGCCTGGCCGATGTACTGGTGCTGCAGGCCATCCGCACCTGGCTGCAGAACGACCCGGGCGCGCGCACCGGCTGGCTCGGCGCCCTGCAGGACGCCCAGCTCGGCCCGGCCCTGGTGCTCATGCACGAGCAGCCCGGCACCCCGTGGACGCTGGCCTCGCTGGCCAGCGCGGTGGCCATGTCGCGCTCGGCCTTTGCCGCGCGCTTCGCGGCATCTGTGGGCATGCCGGTGATGCAGTACCTCACCCTGTGGCGCATGGCGCTGGCCCAGTCGCGCCTGCAAGAGGGCCAGGTGCGCCTGGCCGAACTGGCCGACAGCCTGGGCTACCAGTCGGAGGCGGCGTTCAGCCGGGCGTACAAGCGCTGGTCGGGGCGGTCGCCGGGGAGCGAGCGGCGGGTGGAGGCAGTAGCGCTTTAGCCAAAAAACCAGTAGCAGACAGCAATCGCTGCGATCACGCCGGCCAGCTCCGCCAGCAGCGCACAGGCCACCGCATGCCGCGCACGCTGTATGCCCACCGCGCCAAAGTACACCGCCAGCACATAGAAGGTGGTCTCGGTGCTACCCTGGATGATGGCGGCCGCGCGGGCGGCAAAGCTGTCCACGCCCTGGGTCTGCATGGTCTCGATGAGCATCGCGCGCGCGGCGCTGCCCGAGAAGGGCTTGACCAGGGCCGTGGGCAGGGCGTCCACAAAGCGCGTGTCGGCGCCGACCGCTTCCACGCACCAGCGGATCGCGTCGAGCACATAGCCCAGCGCGCCCGAGGCGCGGAACACGCCCACCGCGCTCAGCATGGCCACCAGGTAGGGCAGCAGGCCCTTTGCCACGTCGAAGCCCTCGCGCGCACCCTCGATGAAGGCCTCGTACACGGCCACCTTGCGCCAGGCGCCCAGCACCACGAACATCACCACCAGCGTGAACAGCGTGAGGTTGCCCAGCAGCGACGACAGGCTGGCCAGCGCCGCCGCGCTCAGCGTGGTCAGCAAGGCCATGAAGCCGCCCAGCAGCAGCGCCACGGGCAGCAGGTAGGCCAGCACCACCGGGTGCCACAGCGGCAGTCGCTGCACCACCGCCACGGTCACGAGCCCGACCAGGGTGGAGACGGAGGTGGCCAGCAGGATGGGCAGAAACACCAGCGTCGGGTCGGGCGCGCCCTGCTGCATGCGGTACATGAAGATGGTGACCGGTAGCAAGGTGAGCGACGACGCATTGAGCACCAGGAACAGAATCTGCGCGTTGGTGGCGGTGTCGGGCCGGGGGTTGAGCTCTTGCAGCGAGCGCATGGCTTTCAGGCCCATGGGCGTGGCCGCGTTGTCCAGCCCCAGCGCGTTGGCGGCAAAGTTCAGCGTGATCAGCCCCAGCGACGGGTGGCCGCGCGGCACCTCGGGCATCAGCTTGGCGAACAGCGGCGCCAGCCAGCGGGCGAGGGCGTCGACGATGCCGGCCTTTTCGGCAATGCGCAAAAAGCCCAGCCACAGGGTGAGCGTGCCGAACAGCAGCACCATCACCTCGACCGAGAGCTTGGCCATGGCGAACAGTGCCTCGACCATGGCGCCGAAAATCTGCGCATTGCCGCCCACCAGCCACTGGGCAAAGGCCGCCACGGCGGCGACGACGAAAAAACCCAGCCACAGGGTGTTGAGCATCCGGTCTCCACGAAGATTGCAGGCTCCGAGATTACCCCGGCAGGGGCATGCACAAATACCTGCGGGCCGATGGTGTGACAGTGGTACCCTACAGGGTTCGGCTGGGTTGTGCCCTGCGGCTTTTTTACAACGCCCTGCGGCCCCCGATCCCAGCCCTTGACCTCCATTTGGGCGCCCTGGCGCGCCAACAACCAATACACCACCTAGGAAGAGATCCAACATGGGCGCGCAGTGGAAAGCAAAAGGCAAGGCACAGGTCGCTGATGCCAAGGGCAAGCTGTTTGGCAAGCTGGTCAAGGAAATCATGGTCGCTGCGCGCGGCGGTGCCGACCCGGCCGGCAATGCACGCCTGCGGCTCGTGGTCGAGCAGGCCCGCAAGGTCTCCATGCCCAAGGAAACGCTGGAGCGCGCCATCAAGAAGGGCTCGGGCACGGGCGCCGACGCGGTCAACTACGAACACGTGATCTATGAGGGCTTTGCCCCGCACCAAGTGGCCGTGATGGTCGAGTGCCTGACCGACAACGTCAACCGCACTGCGCCCGAGATGCGCGTGCTGTTCCGCAAGGGCCAACTGGGTACCTCCGGCTCGGTGGCCTGGGACTTCAACCACGTGGGCATGATCGAAGCCGAGCCCGCCAGCGCCGGTGCCGACCCCGAACTGGCCGCCATCGAGGCCGGTGCGCAGGACTTTGAAGCCGGCGACGAAGAAGGCACCACCACCTTCTGGACCGACCCGACCGACCTGGATCTGGTGAGCCGCGCGCTGCCGGCCCAGGGCTTCACGGTGCTGTCGGCCAAGCTGGGCTACAAGCCCAAGAACCCGGTGAACCCCGCCAACCTCACGGCAGAACAGCTGGAAGAAGTGGAAACCTTTCTGGCGGCCATCGACTCCAACGACGACGTGCAGAACGTTTACGTGAGCCTGGGTGGTTAAAAGGCTGGTGGCTGCGAGGCCAGCGCCTGGCCGCAGCAACCCTTCAAATCCATGACCGCAGACCACTATGCTGCCCTCGGGCTGGCGGCCAACGCCTCGCTCGCCGACATCAAGAAGGCCTACCGCCAGAAGGCGGCCTTCTACCACCCGGACCGCAACCCGGCGCCCGATGCTGCGCAGCGCTTCCAGTTGGTCCAGAAGGCGTACGACGTGCTGTCCGACGACGAGGCCCGCCAGGCCTACGACGACAACCGCCGCCGCAACCTGCTGGACGACCCGCTGCAGACCGCCCAGGAAATCTGGCACACCTATACCCAAGGCATTCTTCCTTCGTGAAACTCTCTCCTTATTTTTATGACCTGCGTTCGGCCTACCAGGCCGAGCTCGATGACCTGACCCAGGATTCCGAAGGCAAGGACGTGCTGCGCAAGCGGCTCACGCAAAAGCGCAGCGAAATCGCCTTTCTCGTGCAGATGATGGAGCTGGCCCCCGAGATGGTGGCTGTGGTCTTTCACCAGGGCTTTCGCTTTGCGCGGCCTGCCGCGCTGGAGAGCCTGATCGGCCGGGGCGCTGACGACCTGCCGGCCTGGGGCACCCTGGCCGATGGCGCCGTGCTGCTCGAACCCTGGGCTGCAGGCCTGGCGAAGACGGTATTGGCCGAGCCCGGTGGCGAGCGCTTCATGGCCGTGGCGGCGGGCCTGGAGTACCTGCACGTGCATTCGCGCCTGGCGCCTGCGGCCCAGCATGCCGACGCCGAGGAAGAGGGCGATGGCGAAGACGCCGCCGAGCACGACGACGATTACGACAACCTGAGCGCTGACGACGCCGCCGACCCGCACAACGCCCGCTCGCGCGACGAGGCCAGCGACAACTGGCTGTCCGACGTAGGCTTTGACCGAAAAGCATGAAGCCCCCCCCTGAGTCGCCTCGCGCCTTCCCCCCAAAGGGGGACGCCGCCAGCGCGGCGGGGCGGCCCTTGCGCGGCGGCCCTGGCCTTTGGAGCTCCAGTTTCAAAGGCCTGCGGGTACCGCATGGCGCAACGGATAAATTAAAGGAAAACCGCCATGAGCAATAGCCACCTGGCCCTGATCACCAAGACCACCAGCCTCATCGCGGCCGGCGACATCGTGGGCGCCGAGTCGGCGCTGGCCGAGCTGGCCGACACCGATGGCGACAACGCCCTGATGGTGGTGCTCGACCAGCTCGCGCCCAAGGACATCCTGGCCGTGATGCGCGAGTACGACGACTCCAAGGCCTCGGTGGTCAACCTGCTGGTCACGCCCGAGCAGTTTGCGCGCGCCATGGTGCTCGAAAAGCAGTACAAGGACCTCACCCACACGCACCTGCGCAACATGGTCAATGCCGTGGTGTTTCGCGACGATGCCGACCCCGTGGCCTTTCTCACCGCCATTGGCGACCTGGAGGGCGGCAGCGAAGCCCTGGCCAACTACTTTGCCGAAAAGTGGAGCCGCATCGAGGCCTTTGCCCGCACCGGCACTTTCGACGCGGTGGAAGACTACGGCCCCACGCTGACCGACGACGAACTGCTGGCCTCGGGCTATGTGCAGCCGCGCATTGACCAGGACGAAGTGGCCGACCGCGACTGGATGCAGATGGCCTGGCTGCTGCGCTATGAGTGCCGCGACCTGTTCATCGAAACCCTGCTGGTGCTGCGCGCCAAGGCCCGTGCCTTCGACCTGGGCCTGGAGGAGGGCGACGAGGCGGCCGAAGAGGACGACGGCAAGTTCGAGACCAGCGAGACCGACCGCGGCAAGGCGACGCCTGCTGCGCGCGCATCCGACGAAGAGTCGGCTATCTGACTTTCTTCATGTCCGAGCACGAAATGTCTTCTGCGCCGGCGGCCAACGCGCTGCAACTGCACGACGCGCGCCCGTTCTTTGAAAAGGCCCTGGCCCACGGCGTGGCGCACGGCATCATCGACGCGGCGAAGTTGGCTGCGATGAACACCGACGCCCCCAAGGGCATGGTGCAGATCGCACGCTACTTCGGCAGCGAGTTCCTGCGCCCGGAGCTGGAAAAGGCCCGTGACCGCATGGTCAACATGATCAGCCTGTACCTGCTGGACACCACGGAGGGCGACCTGCAGAAGGCGGCGGTGTCGCTGCGCGACAACTCCTTCCTGTCGCGCTCCAAGGGCGGCTCGGACATGCTCAAGCGCCTGATCGCCATGCCCGAGAGCAGCAACTTCGGCATGGGCGGCTGTGCCGATGCCGAAACGCCGCTGCTGGCCGTGTGGTCCCTGCGCAGCCATGCCGATTACCGCGCCGAGCTGGTGCGCCGCAGCCAGATCGCAGCGGCCATCAGCGCCGCCCGGTGGATGGCCGAGCAGTACGACCTGGACGACGATGCGCTCGAAGAGTCGGGCGCCGACGCCGAGGCCGTGGTCCGCGCCGGCTTGCTGCTGCAGGCCCTGGCCCCCAAGGTGGGTGACTGGCCCAACGCCGTGGTGTTCGAGAAGATCGCCACCGCCCACCGCAAGAAGAAGACCACGGCCGACCAGGTCAGGCTGTCGCTGCCGCCGGGCCTGCCTGTGGACCTGAAGGACGTGGTGGAGGCGCAGCGCGCTGCCGTGCTGGCCGACCTGCCCAAGCTGCTCGACGCTGCCACCCCGCTGCGCAACCTGCTGCGGCCCACCAGCGGTTTCCGCGCGCGCTATTTTCTGCTCGACGACCCGCTGGCCGAGGTGGACGACTACCACCGCAACCTGGCCGACCTGGACGAGGAGGGCGATGCGCCCCAGCCCGCCAGCAAGACCTGGGCGAAGACGGTGCAGGGCAACGAGGACGAGCCCAGCCTGCTCACTCTGTTCCTGTGTCTGGCCACCGGCACGCCCAAAAAGACCGTGCTGACCGAAAAGACCGCCGCCAGCCTGGTGCGCAAGCTGCGCAAGAGCGGCTGGCAGCCCGCGCTGGCCGCGGATTTCATCCGCGCCAATGCGCCTGGCGCACGCCAGGCCGACTATGTGGACCTGTGGAACAGCTTCGTGCAGGAGTCGCAGGCCACGCTGCTGAGCGACATGGACTACCAGATGCACGATGCCCTGGCGCTGCTGCGCCGGGAGTGCAACGTGGTGGCGGGCTGACCGGTTGTCAGCGACTGGTGCACGTCCGATGTGGCCGGATCAATTGCTGCGCCGGAGCACCACCGTCATCCACGGTTCCCAGTCCTGACTGCTGCCTTCTGCGCGCAGCGACCATGTCCCGGCCATTTCAGTTCCGTTGCCGTTGAATGCGCCGCGAAAGCGGACTCCGTTGCCGTCGAAGGCCACCTGCTTGCCGTCCACGATGGCGCGCATGGTGTCCGCCTTGCCTGTGCTGTCGAACGACTGCATGGTGTAGTGCCCCCTTGCCGCGTCGTCCGAGCCATCCGCGCCGTCCGGCGCATCGGGGCCAATGATCTCGATGCCTTGCGACCTGCCATCGGGCATCTGTGCATCCCAGCGGTGCACCAGGAAGTGCCCGCTCGGCAGCCATTCGTAGATGTCCGTGGCCCTGTAGGCCGCCGAGGTCGCGACCACGGTGCCGGTGGTGTGCCAGGTGCCCACGAAGGGCGTGAGTTTCTGCAGGGCGCCTGCGATATCGGTGGACATGGCGGGTGTCTCCTTGTGGGTGTGCACTACTGGGCGAACAGTTGGTCCAGCATGCGCTGCGGGTCCATGAGGAAATCGCGGGTCACCCGGTAGTGCTCGGTGTCCTGGTAGGCGATCTCCTCAATCCCGTCCTTGCCGCAGTGGAAAATCGTGGCGTCCGGGTAAGCCATGAGGATGGGCGAGTGCGTGGCGATGATGAACTGGGATTTCTCCTCCACCAGGTCGCGCATGCGCACCAGGGTGGCTAGTTGGCGCTGGGGCGACAGCGCGGCCTCGGGTTCGTCCAGGATGTACAGGCCCTGGCCCCGGAAACGTTCCATCATCAGCGCCAGAAAAGATTCACCGTGGGACTGCTCGTGCAATGAGCGGTTGCCATACGCGCCAATGATCGGTGGGCCGCCGAAGGGGTCTTCGTCCAGCTTCTCGATCTCGGTCGCCACGTTGAAGAAGCTCTCTGCCCTCAGGAAGTAGCCATCTCGCGGAGGGCGCAGACCTTTGGCGATGCGCAGGTACTCATGCAGTTCGGAATGCGAGCGCCTTGTGCCGAAGCTGAAGTTCTTCGACCCGCCCTCGGCGTTGAACCCCAGGGAGACCGCGATGGCTTCGAGCAGCGTCGATTTGCCCGAGCCGTTTTCACCCACGAAGAAACTGACGCGCGGGTGCAGGTCGATCTGCTCAAGGTGGCGCAAGACGGGCAGCGAAAACGGGTACTGCTCGAACGATTCGACCTTGTCGCGGCGCAGGGTGATGCGGCTGACGTACTGGGATGTGATCATGGTTGCAGGTGCTTGGCAGCCCGTGCGGGGGGCCGTGGTGCGCAGCCATTTCCCTGGAAGCGGTCGGGCACATGTGTTTGTTTTCAGCAAAACCCGCAGCAACTCAGTCAGCCACCGGTCATGTCGCAAGAGTAACATTGGAGCCCATCGCCATTTCAGCACTGATTGTTCCTCGCCCCACGCGCGCGCCCGCCATCCGCTAGCTTCCAACCCTCAGTGCACAGCCCCACACTCGTCATCCTCGCTGCCATCCTGTCTGCACTGGTCACCGCCGTGCTGTTTGCGATGTGGCATTTCAACAGGAATATTCCGGGCCTGAAGCTGTGGATGCTGTCCTTTCTGTGTGCCTTCGTGTTCAGCACGAGCCTCTTGGCGCGCGGGCAGCTGCCCGAGGTAGTGTCGGTGGTGTTTTCGCAGGGAGCGGTCTCGCTGGCAGCCTACCTTTGCCTGTTAGGGGCCCGTGTGTACATGGGGCGTCGCCCCGTGTCGCATGCCTACGCGGCGGTGGCCATCGGGGCGCTGGTGCTGCTCTCGGTTTATTTCACGCTGGTGCGGCCCCACCTGGGCATGCGCTTCGTCTTTGCGGGGCTGGGTGCAGGGGTGTTCTTCCTGCTGACGGCGCGCACGCTGGCTCAGGGGGTAATGGGGCAGGTGCCCGCACGCTACATGTTTGCCGTGACGGCGGGAGCGCATGGCCTGTTCCTGCTGCTGCGGCCCTTGCTGTTCACTTTGGGCGCAGGCCCTGCTGAGGAGCCGTTGAATGCAGCGCTGGTAGCACAGATCTCGCAATTCGTGGTGCTGGAGTCTTTGGTGGCGCTGGTGCTGCTGGCCTTTGGCACGCTGATGCTGGCCAATGAATTCATCACCAGCGAACTGCGGCACCTGGCCGAGGTGGACCCGTTGACCAATGTGTTCAACCGCCGCGCCTTTCTGACCCTGCTGGACAAGGCCATGAGCAATGCCCAGCGCACCGGCGGGGGTGGGCTGCCCGTGCTGGTGATCGACCTGGACCACTTCAAGAAGGTCAACGACACCTGGGGCCACCAGTGCGGCGACGAGGTGCTGCGCCACTTTGTGCTGCTGGCCAACCGCTGCCTGCGCCGTGAAGACGTGCTGGGCCGCCTGGGGGGAGAAGAGTTCGCCATCGTGCTGCCCAACGCCGGCTACGAGGGTGCCCGCACCGTGGCCGAGCGCCTGTGCGCCATGGTCGCCGCACAGCCGATGCCCACAGCCCGGGGGCCGATTGCACTGACGGTGAGCATCGGAGTCACCCTGTGCACTTCAGGTGACACGCCTGATGCGGCACTGCAACGTGCCGATGAGGCCATGTACCTGGCCAAGAAGCGCGGGCGCAACCGGGTGGAGGTGGTGCAGGCGCCCGAGAGGGCGGTGGCGGCAGCGAATGCCGTGCCCGCTCTCTGAGCATCCGTGGCACTGCGGGGGACCGGCCACGGCCCCCTGTAACAGGCACCTGCGCGAAGCCGTGTAGACTCATTGCCGATTCCTTTCGGGTACCGCTTTCCTGTCGTCTGTCTGTTCGCTCCGCTCGGTACAAGCGGCTGGCGGGCATATGGAGTGCATATGGCGTTGGCGTATCTGTTGGAAGCAAAACCCCTGGCCTGGCTGTTGCTGGCGGCCAGTGTCACCTCTGAAGTGGCTGGTACCGTGGCGCTCAGGCAATCGGATGGCTTGTCCCGCGTGGCGCCTTCGGTGGCTGCTGGGGTCTGCTACGTGCTGGCGGTGTGGTGGATGTCACTGGCCATGAAGCACATCGGCATGGGCACCACCTATGCGGTGTGGGCAGGCAGCGGACTGGCGTTGACGGCGCTGCTGGGGGTTGCGCTGTTTGGTGAGCCGCTCTCGGGCATGCGGCTCGCCGGGCTCGCTCTGGTGGTGGCCGGGGTGGTCACGCTCAGCCTGGCAGGCCCAGCGCACTGATCAATCCGCCAGAAACCCCACGCTGCTCGGCCTGCCGGGCAGGTCCAGCGCAGCGACGGGTGCGGGGCTGCTCGCGATCTTCTTGCCGCGCCGGTACACCGCCAGGCGGGCGGACCGCAGGCGGATAGCCTCGACCGGGTTGCGCGCATGCAGCAGCACGAAGTCGGCATGGCAGCCTGCTGCAATTCCATAGCTTTCCAGGCCCAGCAGTTTTGCGGGATTGGTGGTCACCGCCTCGAAGCACTGGCGCATCGCCGCCTGGCTGGTCATCTGGGCCACGTGCAGGCCCATGTGGGCGGCTTCGAGCATGTCGGCGCTGCCGCCGCCGTACCAGGGGTCCATCACGCAGTCGTGCCCAAAGGCCACGGTGAGGCCAGCGGCCATCAGCTCGGGCACGCGCGTCATGCCGCGGCGCTTGGGGTAGGTGTCGTGGCGGCCCTGCAGCGTGATGTTGATCAGCGGGTTGGCCACCACGCCCAGCTGCGCCTCGGCCATCAGCGGGATGAGCTTGCTCACGTAGTAGTTGTCCATGCTGTGCATCGACGTGAGGTGCGAGCCCGCCGCGCGGCCGTGCAGGCCCAGGCGGTGGGTCTCGTGCGCCAGGGTCTCCACATGGCGCGAAAGCGGGTCGTCCGACTCGTCGCAGTGCATGTCGACGCGCTTGCCCAGGCTGGCGGCCAGTTCGCACAGAATCCTCACGCTCTCGGCCCCCTGGGCCATGGTGCGCTCGAAGTGGGGGATGCCGCCCACCACGTCCACGCCGAGGTCCAGCGCGCGTTTGAGGTTGTCGAGCCCGCCCGGCGAGCGCAGCACGCCGTCCTGCGGAAAGGCCACCAGCTGCAGATTGAGGTAGGGCGCCACGCGCTGCTTCACGTCGAGCAGCGCACGCACCGGCAGCAGGCTAGCGTCGCTGGTGTCCACATGCGAGCGGATGGCCAGCAGCCCCTGGGCCACGGCCCAGTCGCAGTACTGCAGCGCGCGCTGCACGATGGCTTCGTGCGTGAGCTGCGGCTTGAGTTCGCCCCACAGCGCAATGCCTTCGAGCAGGGTGCCGCTCTGGTTCACGCGCGGCTGGCCGTAGCTGAGTGTCGAATCCATGTGGAAATGCGCGTCCACGAAGGGCGGGCTCAGCAGCAGGCCGCCGGCGTCCACCGTCTCGTGTGCCGGTGCCTGCAGGCCTTCGGTCACTTCGGTGATGCGCCCGTCCTGCACGGCCACGGACATGTTGCTGCGGCCGTCCGGCAGGGTGGCGTTGAGGATGAGCAGGTCGAGCATGGGCGGGTGATGGTGAGTGGGGGCGGTATGTGCCAGTGTAGAGGGTGCTTCAGGTTGCCGTTGGCGGCAGGGCCCATGTGCTGGTGCGGATTTGTCGGGTTTGTTCAAGACCGGGGGCCTGGGCGCCCCTAAGCTTGTCCCAAGACCGTTCTTCTTGAAGGAATTCTTCCATGCAATTTGGCTACACCATTCTCTACGTCGAAGACGTGCCCCGCACCATTGCCTTCTACGAGGCCGCCTTTGGCCTCAAGCGCCGCTTCGTGCACGAGGCCGGCGACTATGGCGAGCTGGACACGGGTGCCACAGCGCTGGCCTTCTCATCGCTGCGCCTGATGACCGAGCTGGGCAAGAACCCGCAGCGCGCATCGGCCAGCGCACCGAGCTTCGAGATCGCATTCACCACAGCGGACGTGGCTGCTGCAGTGGAGCGTGCCGTGGCCGCCGGAGCCCGCCTGGTACAGGCGCCCGAGCAGATGCCCTGGGGCCAGACGGTGGCCTATGTGGCCGACATCAACGATGCGCTGGTGGAACTGTGTACGCTCATGGGGCCGCCGCCTGCGGATTGATTACCCATAGCCCGCCTGCGCTACCGTGGCCAGCAGCGCCGGGGACTGGCGCAGCCGCATGGGTGTGGCGCCCAGCCAGCGCAGGCATTCGCGGCTGAAATGGGCCTGGTCGGCATAGCCATGGTCTGCTGCAATGGCGACCAAGGGCGCATGGGTGCCCAGTGTCTGGGCCGCGCGGCGAACGCGGGCCAGCGCCCGCCAAAAGCGCGGCGGCTGGCCCGTGGCCTGCAGGGCCATGCGCTCCAGGCTGCGTTCCGATACGCCGAGCGCCTTGGCGGCGTGGCCCACGGATGGGGCATGGGCCAGCGTGTGCAGGGCCTCCTGGGCACGCAAGTCCAGGTGCACATGGGTGTCGATGGCCTCCAGGACCGCAGTTTCCAGCGTCGCATCGATGCACGGGTATGCAGCGCTGGCGCGTGCACGCGCCTGCGCCTGCTGCCACAGGGCCTGCGCGGCGGACAGCACCGCGGTGTGCCGGATGCTCACACCCGGCTGCAGGCGGTAGCCCAGCCACAGCTCGCCCGCATGGCCGGGCACCTGCAGGGCCGTACTGCCCAACGGGGAGATATGCCAGCCGCATGCGCCCTTGGCATCGATGTGCAGGATGAGGTCGCTGCAGCCATCGGGCAGCACCGTGGTGGGGCTGTCGTCAGTGCCGGTGTGCTGCCAGCGGGCCAGAACGGCGCAGGGCAGGGCCAGTGGGGCGTGCTCGATCACATCACCGCCTGGGGGTGGGCGTGTAGCGGTATACGCCAGGCCGGTGGCCGGCCTCGATGGTGATGCTGCGCAGCCTGTCTTCATGCCCCGAGCGGGCCTGCGCGGTGATGCGGATGCCGGTGCGCGTGCTGCGGCAGGCGATGCGGGTCAGGGTGATCTCCGCATGGTCGTTGTTGAGCTCGGGAATGCTCTGGGTGTGCACTGCCTGCAAGGTGCCGTTGTCGTCTCGCTGCATCCACTGCAGGTACAGGAAGGACTGCGCGTGCTGCGTGCCATGCACGATGCGGTAGACGCCCTGGTTCTTGCGCGTGGGCCATTGGCCGCAGACCTGCACCCAGTCCACCGCATCGGCGGTGGCAAAGCGCTCGTAGGGCACATCCATGCCCAGGGCATGGGCGGGCGCGCTGCAGACCAGTGCCAGCGTGGCCAGCCATCGGGCCCCGGTCACCGCTCGCCCTTGCGGTAGGGCTTCATCAGCGCCTGCGGGTAGGCCGCCTTGCGCGCCACCAGCACCAGCGCCAGGATGGACAGCAGGTAAGGCAGCATCAGGTAGACCTGGTAGGGCAGCCAGGCATCGCCCGCCTGCTGCAGGCGCAGCTGCAGCGCATCGAAAAAGGCGAACAGCAGGGCGCCCAGCAGCGCCTTGCCCGGCCGCCACGAGGCGAACACCACCAGTGCCACGCAGATCCAGCCGCGCCCGTTGACCATGTTGAAGAAAAAGGCGTTGAACGCCGACAGCGTGAGGAACGAGCCTGCGACCCCCATCAGCGCCGAGCCCGCCACGATGGCGCCCGTGCGCGTGGCTGCCACCGACAGGCCCTGGCCTTCGGCGGCCTGTGGGTTCTCGCCCACCATGCGCACGGCCAGGCCCAGCGGCGTGCGCATGAGCACCCAGGCCAGCAGCGGCACCAGGGCCAGCGCCAGCAGCGTGAGCGGCGTCTGCGCCGAGAGAATGGGCACACCCAGCCATTCCATGGGCGCAAACGGCTCGATGGTGGGCGGTGTGTTCACCTTGGGGAAGCTCACGCGGTAGCCGTAGTAGCTGAGCGCCGTCGCCAGCAGCGTGATGCCCAGGCCCGAGACATGCTGCGACAGCGCCAGCCCCACGGTGAGCCAGGCATGCAAGAGTCCGAATACCGCGCCCGTGAGCGCCGCCACCAGCACCCCGGTCCACAGGCTGTAGCCGGCATACACCACGAGCCAGCCCGTGAAGGCGCCCGCGACCATGATGCCTTCGATGCCCAGGTTGAGCACGCCGGCGCGCTCGCACAGCAGCACCCCGAGCGTGCCCAGGATGAGCGGCGTGGCCACACGCAGGGTGGCGATCCAGAAGGCCGGGTTGGCCAGGATGTCGAGCAACTCGGTCATTTCCAGCGCACTCGGTATTGCGTGAGCAATGTCGCCACCAGCACCGCGATCAGCGAGGTGGCCACGATCACGTCGGCGATGTAGGTGGGCACGCCCACCGCGCGGCTCATGCTGTCGGCGCCCACGAGCACGCCGGCTACGAAGGTGCCCGCCGCGATCACGCCCAAAGGGTGCAACCCGGCCAGCATGGCGATGACGATGCCGCTGTAGCCGTAGCCCGGCGACATGTCGAGCGTGACATAGCCCGTGCGGCCCGCCACCTCGATGGCACCGGCCAGCCCCGCCAGGCCGCCCGAGAGCAGGGCGACCAGCACCACGGTGCGGGTGATGGGCACGCCCGCAAACGCGGCAGCGCGCGCATTGGCGCCTGCTGCGCGGATGTCGAAGCCCGGCACGGTGCGCCGTAAAATGGCCCAGAGGATGAGTGCAAGCCCGATGGCCCACAGCAGCCCCGTGTGCAGGCGCGTCTGCGCCACCAGCTTCGACAGTTCCATATCGCCCTGCAGCGCCACGCTCTGCGGCCAGCCCATGGAGAGCGGGTCCTTCATGGGCCCGTCGAGCAGGGCAGAGACCAGCAGCAGGGCGATGAAATTGAGCAGCAGCGTGGTCACCACTTCGTCCACCCCCAGCCGCGATTTCATCAGCGCCGGGCCCAGCAACAGCAGCGCCCCGGCCAGGGCCGCCGCCAGCATCATGAGGGGGAACAGCAGCCAAGGCGACCACTCCAGCCCCGTGCCGCCATGCAGGCCACCCACGGCCACGGCGGCCAGCGCACCCGCGTAGAGCTGCCCCTCGGCCCCGATGTTGAACAGCCGCGCGCGGAAGGCCACGGCGGCGGCCAGCCCGGTCAGGATCAGCGGCGTGGCACGTGTGAGCGTTTCGGTCAGCGCAAAGACCGAGCCGAACGCGCCTTTGACTAGCAACGCATAGGTCTGGCCCACGGGCGCACCGGCCCACAGCACCAGCAGGCCGCTGATGAGCAGGGTGAAGACCACGGCACCCACCGGCGCGGCCACGTACGCGGCGGGGGAGATGTGGTTGCGTTTTTCGAGTCTCATGGGCAGATGGAAAGGGTCAGGGGGCAGAGCCGGCCATGGCCAGCCCGATGGCCTCGCGCGTCCAGGCATCGGCAGGCTTCGCTTCGCTTAGATGCCCCTCGTGCATTACCGCCACGCGGTCGCCCAGGGCCAGTACTTCATCGAGGTCGTCCGAGATCAGCAGCACGGCCGCACCCCCGTCGCGCGCGTTGATGAGCTGCTGCTGCACGAAGGTGACGGCGCCGATATCGAGGCCCCAGGTGGGCTGGTGCGCCACGATGAGGCGCGGGGCCGGCGCGCTCTGGCTTGCGTCGTAGGGCGGCAGCAGGGCGCGGCCCAGGATGAGCTTTTGCATGTTGCCGCCCGAGAGCGCGCGGGCCGGGGTATCGGGCCCACCGCCGCGCACGTCGAAGGTCTCGGCCACGCGCTGGGCGTGCTGGCGCGCAGCAAAGCGCTTGACCCAGAAGGCCCGGAACCAGGGGTGGGCGAACCAGTGGCTGCGCAGGCGCTCGGACACGGCGTTCTCCCACACCGGCAGGTCGCCCACCACGCCCACGGCATGCCGGTCCTCGGGGATTCGGGCCACACCCTGGTTCACCACCCAGGCCGGCCGGGCCTGCAGCGGCGCGCCCAGCAGCGTGACCTGGCCGGCCGTGGCGGCGCGCATGCCGCACAGCACATCGGCCAGTGCCACCTGGCCATTGCCCGAGACACCGGCAATGGCGACGATCTCGCCCGCATTCAGGGTGAGCGACACGCCCTGCAGCCGGTCGCGCCCGGTGGGGGCGGTGGATACATCAGCCAGTGAGCATACCGGCGCGCCCACGCTTTTGGCGGGCCTGCGTGCGCTGGCCTCGATGGCATGGCCCACCATCCACTGCGCGAGTTGCCCTTGCGTGGTGCCCTGCGCGGGCGCCTCGGCCACCAGCCTGCCCTGGCGCAGCACGGCCACGCGGTGCGATACGCGCAGCACCTCAGCGAGCTTGTGGCTGATGAAGATGATGGACAGGCCCTGGGACACCATCTGCGACAGGGTGTGGAACAGCGCTTCGCTCTCCTGCGGGGTGAGCACGGCCGTGGGTTCGTCCAGGATGAGGATGCGTGCGCCGCGGTACAGCGCCTTGAGGATCTCCACCCGCTGGCGCTCGCCCACAGAGAGGCTGCCCACGCGGGCCTCGGGTTGTACCGGCAGTCCGAAGCGGGCGGACACGGCCAGCAGCTTCTCGCGTGCGGCGCTGCGGCGCGAGAAGGGTTTCCACAGCGGCTCGCTGCCCAGCAGCACGTTGTCCAGCACGGTGAGGTTGTCGGCCAGCGTGAAGTGCTGGTGCACCATGCCAATGCCGGCCGCCAGCGCGGCGCGTGGCTGGCCCGGGGGCAGGGGCTGGCCGAAGACCTCGATGTGGCCCTCGTCGGCCACATAGTGGCCGAACAGGATGGACATCAGCGTGGACTTGCCCGCACCGTTTTCGCCCAGCAGGGCCAGCACCTCGCCACGCGCCAGTGTGAGGCCGATGCCGTCATTGGCCACCAGCTTGCCAAAGCGCTTGGTGATGCCGGTGAGGCGAAGAACCGTTTCTGCAGTCTCCACGGACATGGATCGGGCTACTTCCAGGCGGCCAGGAAGGCCTGCAGCACCTTGGCCGAGTTGGCCGCCGCCAGGTGCATGAAGGTGTCCATCTCGTTGGCGCCATCGCCGCCGCCCGCCAGGTCGCTCAGCGAGCGAAAGGCGATGTAGGGCACGCCGTTGCTGTGCGCCACCATGGCGGTGGCGGCGGTCTCCATGTCGAGCACATTCGCCTCGAAGGTCTTGAACGCATATTCGCGGAAGGCCTTGTTGTCCACGAAGGCCTGGCCCGACACGCCATTGCCGCCCACCACCATGCGCGGGCGCTCCTTCAGGCAGTGGCTGGCGTGGCAGTGGGCGAGGGGCACGGCGGCCAGGCCATGGGCCACGGCCAGCATGCGTGGGTCGGCCTCGAACCAGAATTTCTGCGTGAGTTTCGGATTGGCAGCCGAACGCACCTCCACCGGGCGCGGATGCATCATGCCGAAGGCGGGCAGGGTCAGCTCGGCCCGCATCCAGCCCGGGGCCGTGTACTTGCCGGGCTGGTCTTCGCGCGCCATGAGCCACTCCATGTACTGGCCCCAGCGCGCAGGCACGGTCACGTCGCCGATGTGCAGGCCCGGGTTCACCCCGCCGGCAATGCCGGAGAAAACGATGTGGCTCACGTTGAAGCGGTCCAGCACCAGTTGCGTGTTCATGGCCGCATTGGTCATGCTGATGCCCGAGAGGAACACCACCACGGGCTTGCCCTGCAGCGTGCCGGTGGTGAACTCCACGCCGTTCACGCTGTGCCTGACGGGCTGCTGCACCTGGGGCAGCAGCACGGTGAGCTCGGGGGCAAAGGCTGAGATGACGGCGATGCGCGGTGTGGCGTCGATTCGGACCGCCTTGTCCGGCGGGACGGCCGCGCAGCCCGTCAGGACTGCGGCAATCGCCATCGCGCCCAGAAAGCGCGAGCATTGGTGGGCCAATGTCCTGAGAGAGGCATGTGAGCGGTGTCGTACTTGCATGGCGATGTATCCTGTTCAGCAAGACAAGAATAAGCGCATTGAGAGCATCTTCTGCACGTTTGAAGCGCCTGAGTTGTTCCAAGCGCGCGCTGCGAGTCGGTCAGCGCATGTGCAGGACGCGGTACCCACCCAGCGAGAACGCAACGCCCACTGCAAGCCACAGCACCCCGCCCACCAAGGCGCCAGCTGGCAGTCCCAGGAATTGAACCGTAAGCATGGTGAGGCCACAGATGGCTTTGCAGCCCGATCCCTGTTGCATGAACGGGGTTCCGCTCAACAAAGCCCAGGCGCCAACGACTATGCCAATGGCGCCCAGTGCAATGAAAAGCGTGCCCAGGATTCTTGAGTCGCGCGCCAACAACTTGCCTTGCTTACTTGGCCGTGGACTTGGGCTGGCTGTCGTCCACCTTCACGGTGAACTTGCCGGCCAGGATGTCGGCCTCCTTGGCCTTGACCTTGGCCACGATGTCGGCCGGCACCTTCTTCTCGAAGGTGCCCAGGGGCGCGAGTTCCGAGCCCTTGTGCTTCATCATCGAGTACGGGCCGTAGTCCTCGGGCGTGAACTTGCCTTCCTTGACCAGCTTGAGCGCGCGGTCGATGCTGGGCTCCATGTGCCACAGGGCGGAGGCGACCACCGTGTCGGGGTACTTGTCCTGCGTGTTGATCACGTTGCCGATGGCCAGCTTGCCCTTTTCCTTGGCCGCATCGCTCACGCCGAAGCGTTCGGCGTAGAGCACGTCGGCGCCCTTGTCGATCATGGCGAAGGTGGCTTCCTTGGCCTTTGGTGGGTCGAACCAGCTGTTGATGAAGCTGATGGTGAACTCCACCTTGGGATTGACTTCCTTGGCGCCGGCCATGAAGGCGTGCATCAGGCGGTTCACCTCGGGGATGGGGAAGCCGCCGACCATGCCGATCTTGTTGCTCTTGGTCATGCCGCCAGCCACCATACCCGACAGGTAGGCCGGCTCCTGGATGTAGTTGTCGAACACGCTGAAGTTGGGCGCCTGCGGCTTGCCCGAGGAGCCGAGCAGGAAGGAAGTCTTGGGGAAGTCCTTGGCCACCTTGCGGGCGGCGGCTTCCACCGCGAAGGCCTCGCCCACGATAAGCTGGTTGCCGCCGGTGGCGTACTCGCGCATCACGCGCTCGTAGTCGGCGTTGGTCACGTTCTCGCTGGACTTGTACTCGATCTCGCCGCGTGCCTCGGCTGCCTTGAGCGCCTTGTGGATGCGGCTCACCCACTGCTGCTCATAGGGCACCGTGTAGATCGCCGCCACCTTGGTCTTGGCCTGTGCCATGGCGGCACCGGGCGCCAGCCCGATCATGGCCGACAGTGCCAGGGAGGTGGAGAGCAGGTGGCCGGTGAAGATGCGGCGTGAGGTCATGGGGTGATTCCTTCTTCGGATGGAGGACGGGCGATCGGATCTGGCGTTGTCTCAAGCAATTATTGCGCCAATGGATGGCAGGCGCTGGCATGGAGTCTGCCAGAAGAAAGCCACCAGTTGGTAAAAATTCGCACCGGCTTGGGGCGTAAAAAAGCCGCCCAAGGACTTGGTCCCTGCGGCGGCTGTTCGGTCTGGCGCGCGCTTATTTGGTGCCAAAGATTCGGTCGCCGGCATCGCCCAGGCCCGGCAGGATATAGCCGTGGTCGTTGAGCTCGCGGTCGATGGCGGCGGTGAAGATCGGCACGTCGGGGTGCGCCTTCTGCAGCGTGGCCACGCCTTCGGGGGCGGCCAGCAGGCACACGAACTTGATGGAGCGCGGGTTGAGCTTCTTGAGCCGGTCGACGCAGGCGGCGGCCGAGTTGCCGGTGGCCAGCATGGGGTCGACCACGATGATGTCGCGCTCGTCCATCTCGGACGGCATCTTGAAGTAATACTCCACCGGCTGCAGGGTGGCCGGGTCGCGGTACAGACCGATGTGGCCCACGCGGGCGCCGGGCACCACATTGAGCATGCCATCGAGAAAGCCGTTGCCCGCGCGCAGGATGGAGACCAGCACCAGCTTCTTGCCGTCGATCACCTGGCCGGTCATGGTTTCCAGCGGGGTCTCGATCTCGATGTCCTGCAGCGGCATGTCGCGCGTGACCTCGTAGGCCATGAGCGTGCTCAGCTCGCCCAGCAGGCGGCGAAAGCTGTTGGTGCTGGCGTCCTTCTTGCGCATCAGCGTGAGCTTGTGCTGGACGAGGGGGTGCTTGATGACGGTGACGTTGGTGCTCATGGCGTAGTGCTCGATTGTTTTTGGGTCGCGCCTAGTCTGCCAGAAAGCGCGCATAGCGCGCCATGTCCACATTCCCCCCGCTGATGAGGATGCCCACGCGCGCGCCATGCACGTCCACGCTGCCGTGCCGGGCACCCGCGAAGGCCAGGGCACCCGTGGGCTCCACCACCAGCTTCATGCGCTCGGCAAAGAAGCGCATGGCCTCGACCAGTTGCTCGTCGGTGGCGGTGACGATGTCTTCCGCCAGGCGCTGGATGATGGGAAAGGGGATCTGCCCGAGCGAGCGGGCCTGTGCGCCATCGGCAATCGTGTGTGGCGTGGGGATCTGGACCAGCTGTCCGCTGCGCAGCGATTGCTGGCCGTCGTTGCCGGCCTCGGGCTCCACGCCCACCACGCGGCAGTTCGGCGCCAGGGCTTCGGCGGCCAGCAGGCTGCCGGCGAGCAGGCCGCCGCCGCCCACGCAGACGAAGAGGTAGTCGAGGTCGGGAACTTCTTCCAGGAATTCCTTGGCGGCCGTGCCCTCGCCGGCGATCACGTGCGGGTGATCGAAGGGCGGCACCAGCGTCATGCCGCGCTCCTCGGCCAGTCTCTGGCTGATGGCCTCGCGGTCCTCGGTGTAGCGGTCGTAGGTGACGACCTGGGCGCCATACTCGCGCGTGGCCGCCATCTTGGTGGCGGGAGCGTCCTCGGGCATCACGATCAGGGCGGGCATGTCCAGCAGCCGGGCCGACAGCGCGATGGCCTGCGCGTGGTTGCCGGCAGAGAAGGCCAACACGCCGCGCTCGCGCTGTTCGTCGCTGAACCGCGAGAGGGTGTTGTAGGCCCCGCGGAACTTGAACGAACCCGTGCGCTGCTGGTTCTCGCACTTGAAGAACGCCTGGGTGCCCAGCAGCGCGTCAGCCATGTTGGAGCGCAGCACGTGCGTGCGATGGGCCACGCCAGCGAGCCGCTGTGCGGCAGAAACAACATCCGCGTAGGTGGGCGGGGGGAGGCTGGCGTTGCTCATAGTGGAATCTTTCGGGGATGAATGGGCTCAACTATTCCACCCATCATAAAACCGCCCGGCTTTTGGCCGCAGGGGCCGTGCAAGGCCCGAAAACAGGGCGCGGAACGCTATGAATATTGACGAGTCTTCGCAGGAGGCATGGATATACTGCCCGTTTCCCCGACTTTCCCCAAGAGCCCACCATGTCCATTTCCCGTCGCATTGCCACCCTGGGCCTCGGCCTGGCCGCCTCTTTCGGTGTGTCCCTGGTCGCCCAGGCCCAGGCCCGCGAACTCACCGTGGCCTCCAGCGCGACCTATGCGCCGTTTGCGTTCGAGAACAAGGACAAGCAGATCGTGGGCTTCGACATTGACATCATCAATGCCATCGCCAAGCACCAGAACCTCAAGATCAAGGTCGTGAACACGCCATGGAGCGGCATCTTCGCGGCGCTCAACAATGGCGACGTGGACCTGGTGATCTCGGGCGTGACCATCAACGACAAGCGCCGCCAGAGCTACGACTTCTCGGCCCCGTACTTCGCAGCCCACCAGCTCATCGCCGTAGCCAAGGGCAGCACCGTGGCCTCGCTCAAGGACCTGGCGGGCAAGAAGATCGCGGTGGTGAACGCTTCCACCGCCGACGACGTGGCCTCGCGCGAGTTCGGCAAGACCAACGCCAACATCCGCCGCTTCGAGAGCACGCCGCTCATCATCTCCGAACTGGCTGGCGGCGGCGTGGATGCGGCCATCGGCGACAACGGCGTGATCGCCTACCGCGTGAGCCAGAATCCAGCGCTCAAGACGGTGGAAGACCCGTCCTTCCCGGAAGAAGGTTTCGGCATCGTCGTCAAGAAGGGCGACAAGGCCTTGCAGGACAAGCTCAACGCCGGTCTGGCCGCCGTGCGCGCCGATGGCAGCTACGGCGAGATCTACAAGAAGTGGTTCGCCAAGGATTTCAAGGCACGCTGAGCCCCGGTTTTGGCTTGAGTCACTTGCAGCGGCCGCCATGCGGCCGCTTTTTTGTTTTCTGACGAAGGGTTGCCGCGCTGCGCGCCCTGGGTAGAAGGAGAGAAGCATGGAGCAACCCGAATTGTGGTTTGGCTGGTTCCGGCCAGACATCCTGGTGGAATACCGCGAGCTGTTCATCAAGGGCGCGTGGATGACCCTGTGCATGACGGTGGTCTGCGTGCTGCTGGGTGGCAGCTGGGGCCTGGTGCTGGCCCTGGCGCGGCTGGCGCAGGCGCGCCATGCGCCGTGGAGCTGGGTGTGCCGCTTTCTGCTGCGCTGGCCGTCCACGGTGTACGTGAGCTTTTTCCGCGGCACGCCGCTGTTCGTGCAGATTCTGCTCATGCACTTCGCGGTGATGCCGCTGTTCATCCACCCGGTGTCGGGCCTGCTGGTGGACGGCGATCTGGCGCGCACGCTCAAGCAGGAGCATGGCGCCCTGATCTCGGGCATCGCTGCGCTCACGCTGAACTCGGCGGCCTACATCTCGGAGGTGTTCCGCGCTGGCATCCAGTCCATCGCGCGTGGCCAGTCGGACGCGGGGCGCTCGCTGGGGCTGACCCCCCTGCAGGTGCTGCGCTACGTGGTGCTGCCCCAGGCTTTCAGGCGCATGCTGCCGCCGCTGGGCAACAACATGATCGCGCTGCTCAAGGACACCTCGCTGGTCTCGGCCATCGGCCTGGCCGAGATGGCCTACGCCGCGCGCACGGTGGCAGGCGCCTATGCGCGCTACTGGGAGCCCTACCTGGCCATCTCGCTGGCCTACTGGTGCATGACGCTGGCGCTGACCACCTTGCTGCGCCGGCTGGAGCACCACATGGCGCGCAGCGAGCGCAGCTGAGGCAGGCCCTACCCCAGCTCTGAAAACCGCTGCAGCGGGGTGAGGGCAGGGAAGTCGCCCGCGCGCTTTTGCTTCATGGCCGCGACCGATTCCTGCACATTCCGGTTGCTCCAGATGGCGCCCTGCAGCCAGCCCATCTGGCGCAGGCTGTCTTCCACCGAGTGGTCGCGCGCATAGTTTACGGCCTGCTTGGTGCCCCAGATGGCCACGGGCGGCTTGCTGGCGATCTCCTGCGCACACTGCAGCGCGGCCGCCAGCATGGCTTCCTGCGTATCGAAGACCTCGTTGACCAGGCCGTAGCCCAGTGCCTTCTGTGCGGGCATGCGCCGGCCGGTGTAGGCCAGTTCCTTGACCACGCCCATGGGCACCAGCTTGGGCAGGCGCTGCAGGGTGCCCACGTCGGCCACCATGCCGATGTTGATCTCCTGGATGCAGAAGAAGGCATCGGCCGTGGCATAGCGGATGCAGGCCGCCGTCACCATGTCCACCGCGCCGCCGATGCAGCCGCCGTGGATGGCCATGATCACCGGGATGCGCAGGTTTTCGAGCCGGGTGAAGGTGTGCTGCATGTCGGTCAGCAGGTCGAAGATGGCGGCGCGGCCTTCGGGGCTCTGATCGTCCATGGTGATGGCGCCGTCGAAGGTCTCCAGCGCCATGCCCGCGCTGAAGTGCCGGCCGGTGCTGCTGATGACCAGCGCGCGTGCCTCGCCGGCCTGGTGCAGGTGCACCAGCACCGCGTCCAGCTCACGCCAGAACGTCGGGTGCATGGTGTTCATGGCCTCTGGCCGGTTCATCACCAGGTGGGCCACATGGCCGGTGGTGGTCAGGGAAAAGCAGGTGAGGGTGGAAGCGGCAGTGTTCATGGGCGAACACTGTAGGCCGCACGCCCGCGCCGCCATCGTCGCGTGGGTGACTCTGCGCGGGTTTTGCCCGAGCCCGCCCCGTGGCAGACGGGGCAGTGCGGGGGGCTCAGCCGTCCGTGGTTTCCGTGGCGTTGGCCAGTTCGGGCATGGGCAGGCGGCTGGCCAGGATCTTGTCGATGGTCTTGCCGTCCATGTCCACCACTTCGAGCTTCCAGCCTTCCCATTCCACGGTGTCGGTCACCTTGGGCAGGCGGCCGGTCAGCAGCATGATCATGCCGCTCAGGGTGTGGTAGCGGCCGCGCTCTTCTTCGGGCACGGCGTCCAGGTTGAGCCGGTCCTTGAGCTCGGGCACGGGGATGTGGCCGTCCAGCAGCCAGCTGCCGTCCTCGCGCTGCAGCGCCCACGAGGTCTCGGGGTCGCGCGGCTGGAACTCGCCGGTGATGGCCTCGATCAGGTCCTGCAGCGTGACGATGCCCTGCACCTCGCCGTACTCGTCGATCACGAAGGCCATGTGCACGTCCGACAGGCGGAAATTGTCCAGGAGCTCCATGCCGGTGATGGTCTCGGGCACGTACAGCGCCGTCTGCAGCGGCTGGTCGGTCAGGCCGTGTGCCTTGTCGCGGATGGTGCGCGAGAGCCACTGGCGCGCATTGAGCACGCCGCGGATATTGTCCATGCCGCCGCGCACCACGGGGAAGCGGGCGTGGTCCGACTCCTCGATGCGCTGCAGGTTTTCTTCGAAGGACAGGTCCAGATCCAGGCAGACCACGTCGCCGCGCGGCACCATGAGCGAGCCGATCTGGCGGTCGTCCAGGCGGAACACGTTGCGCACCATGGTGTGCTCGTGCGATTCGATCACGCCGGCCGTCGTGCCCTCGACCAGCATGGCGTGGATCTCTTCCTCGGTCACCGGGCTGCCGCTGGTTTCCTTCACTCCGAGCAGGCGCAGCAGCGTGCGCGTGGAGGTGGACAGCAGGATGACGAAAGGCTTGGTCGCCAGTGCCAGGAAGTTGATGGGCCGCGAGACCAGGCGCGCAAAGGTTTCGGGGTGGGACTGGCCGATGCGCTTGGGCACCAGTTCGCCCACGACGATGGAGAAGTAGGTGATCAGCACCACCACCAGGCCGGTGGCGGCGTAGCCGCCGTAGGGAGGGGGTACACCCAGTGACGCCAGCCAGGCGGCCAGGGGGGCCGCCAGAGCGGCCTCGCCCACGATACCGTTGAGCACGCCGATCGACGTGATGCCGATCTGGATGGTGGAGAGGAAGCGGGTGGGGTCTTCGCCCAGTTTCACGGCGGCGGCTGCGCCGCTATCGCCCTCATCAATCATCTTTTGCAGCCGGGCCTTGCGAGCCGTGACCAGAGCGATCTCTGACATGGCGAACAGCCCATTCAAAAGGATGAGGGCGAACAGTATTGCGATTTCCATAGACAGGGAGCAAAGGGCTCCCTTGAAGTTGACAAGCTGTCCATTGTAGGGGTGTGGTTATTGCCGTGGTCCGCAACGGATATTGGCATCCCGGGTGCCGTCAGTTCCGGGTCAGAACCCGCACGCCCTCAATCACCGCCCCCGCCGCCGCAACCACCCCCGCCGTCGCTGGAACTGTCGCTGCTGCTGCTGGAATGGTCGGCCCCACCAAAATCGTCCGAGCTGCCGCTGTGGCTGCCGTCGGAAAAGCTGGTGCCGCAGTAGGTGCCGCTGCCATCGCCGCCAGCACCGCTCTTGCGCAGGATGTCGCTGCAGTCGGGCACGTAGGTGAAGCCGCCGGCAATCGCCATCTTGGAGTCCAGTGCAAACAGCAGCGGCAGCCGGCTGGGGGCCTTGGGGTTGATGGCCTCCTCCTTGCAGGCCCAGAACCAGGCGCGGCGCAGGCCGTCGTTGTTCCTGGCCTTCGCGCCCAGCGCCTCGGCAGGGGTGTGGTGCAAAAAGAAGCCCAGCGCGTTGTGGCACCAGGTCTTGTAGGCCTGCGTGTGCAGGATGAAGTCGTGCCAGAGCGCATCCACCGCCTTGGACGGCATGGCCACGAACTGCTTGCGGCTGCGCATGCAGGCCATGAAGAACTGGCGCAGCCCGCGCTCCACGAGTTCGCAGTCCTTCTGGCTGAGGTGCGGGTAGGTCTCGCGCAGCTTGCGCTTCAAGTAGGCGGGCAGGCGCGCCTCGCGGATATAGCGCTCACGCACCGTGCGCGTCCACTGCACGACGATGGCGGTGACCGCCACGGTGCAA
Source organism: Acidovorax sp. A1169 (assembly GCF_030704685.1). Classification (GTDB taxonomy): domain Bacteria; phylum Pseudomonadota; class Gammaproteobacteria; order Burkholderiales; family Burkholderiaceae_C; genus Acidovorax. The sequence goes on along the minus strand of NZ_JAUZDX010000018.1, from coordinate 70,019 downwards.
ACGAGGTAGATGGCCCAGCGCCAGTTGGGCCGCAGCAGCCCCGCGAAGGCGGCCACGAAAGCCAGTGCCCAGATGGCAATGGCCAGTTGCACCACGTTGCCGCCGTAGCGCACCAGCAGCCTGTCGATCTTGCCCATCGGTTTCCCCCTTTGTTATGTGTCTGTTTTCCGGGGTTTTACCTCTTTTTCGAGACTATGGGATGGCTTTTATCGATCCGTTGCCAGGTTTCACCCGATTGAAACTGGCGTGACCTAGGCCAGTGCCCCCGCGCAAGGGCCGCCCCGCCGCGAAGGCGGCGTATCCAGCGCTTGCGCTGGGGGCGTCCCCCTTCAAGGGGGAAGGCGCGAAGCGACTCAGGGGGTTACCTTTTCCTTCCACCGAAGACGCTGCCAAGCACGCCACGCAGGATTTCTTTGCCCAGCGAGGTGCCCATGGTGCGCACCGCCGACTTGGCCATGGTCTGCGCCAGGCCGTCGCGCTTGCCGCCGCGCGGGCCGGTGGAGCCGAACAGCACATCGTTCAGGCCGCCCAGCAGGCCTCCGCCTTCTTCTGCAGGCGCCGCCACCGAGCCCTTGCCTGCGGGCGTCGCCTGTGCCGTAGCGTCTGCAGTGCGGCCCTTGAGCTTTTCATAGGCCGATTCGCGGTCCACCACCTTTTCGTACACGCCGGCCACGAGCGAGCTGGCCATCAGCGCCTGGCGCTGCTGCGGCGTGATGGGGCCCAGCTGGCTGCCCGGCGGCAGCACAAAGACGCGCTCGGTCACGCTGGGGCGGCCCTTGGCGTCGAGAAAACTGATCAGCGCCTCGCCCACGGCCAGTTCGGTGATGGCGGTTTCGATATCCAGGCCCGGCTTTTGCCGCATGGTGGTGGCCGTGGCCTTCACGGCCTTCTGGTCGCGCGGCGTGAAGGCGCGCAGCGCATGCTGCACGCGGTTGCCCAGTTGGGCCAGCACCGTGTCGGGGATATCGAGCGGGTTCTGCGTCACGAAGTACACGCCCACGCCTTTGGAGCGCACCAGGCGCACCACCAGCTCGATGCGCTCGACCAGCACCTTGGGCGCCTCGTTGAACAAGAGGTGGGCCTCGTCGAAGAAGAACACCAGCTTGGGCTGCTCGGGGTCGCCGATCTCGGGCAACTGCTCGAACAGCTCGGACAGCATCCACAAGAGGAAGGTGGCGTACAGGCGCGGCGAATTCATGAGCTTGTCGGCCGCCAGGATGTTGACCACGCCCTGGCCATCGACGGTCTGCATGAAGTCCTGGATGTTGAGCATGGGCTCGCCGAAGAACTGCGTGCCGCCCTGCTGCTCGATCTGCAGCAGCCCGCGCTGGATGGCGCCCACACTGGCCGCACTCACGTTGCCGTACTCGGTCGTGAATTCCTTGCCGTTGTCGCCCACATACTGCAGCATGGCGCGCAGGTCCTTGAGGTCCAGCAGCAGCATGCCGTTGTCGTCGGCTATCTTGAACACGAGGTTGAGCACGCCCAATTGCGTCTCATTGAGGTTGAGCATGCGCCCCAGCAGCAGCGGCCCCATGTCCGACACCGTGGCGCGCACCGGGTGGCCCTGCTCGCCGAACACGTCCCAGAGCGTGGTGGGGCAAGCCAGGGGGGCGGGCAGGTCCAGCCCACGCTCCTTGAGCGTGGCGGACAGCTTCTCGCCGATCTTGCCGGGCTGGCTGGCCCCGGTGAGGTCGCCCTTGACGTCGGCCATGAACACCGGCACCCCGATGCGCGAGAAATTCTCGGCCAGAGTCTGCAGTGTCACCGTCTTGCCGGTGCCTGTGGCACCCGTGATGAGCCCGTGGCGGTTGGCCAGGCCCGGTAGCAGATGGCATTCGGTGGTGTCGTGCTTGGCAATCAGAAGTGGGTCAGCCATTTGGGGTTTCCTCGGGGATGCGGGTCGGGCAAAAAGTAAAATCGCGCTCAGTAGATTAAATCAATACAAAAGGACTTCCCGTGGCAGGACACAGCAAATGGGCGAATATCCAGCACCGCAAGGGGCGGCAGGATGAAAAACGCGGCAAGATCTGGACCCGCATCATTCGCGAAATCACCGTGGCGGCCCGTTCGGGCGGCGGGGACCTGTCTGCCAACCCCCGCCTGCGCCTGGCGGTGGACAAGGCCAAGGCGGCCAACATGCCGGCCGACCGCATCAAATACAACATCGACAAGGCCACCGGCAACGCCGAGGGCCTGACCTACGAGGAAATCCGCTACGAAGGCTATGGCATCGGTGGCGTGGCCATCATGATCGACACCATGACCGACAACCGCGTGCGCACGGTGGCCGAGGTGCGCCATGCCTTCAGCAAGCACGGTGGCAGCATGGGCACCGAGGGTTCGGTGGTGTTCCAGTTCAAGCACTGCGGCCAGCTGATCTTTGCGCCGGGCACCGACGAGGACAAGGTCATGGAAGTGGCGCTCGACGCCGGCGCCGAGGACGTGCTGACCGATGGGGACGGCGCCATCGAGGTGCTGACCGCGCCGGCCGACTTTGAGGCCGTGAAGAACGCCCTGGAGGCCGCAGGCCTGACGCCCGAGGTGTCCGAGGTCACCATGCGCGCTGAAAACACCATCGAGCTGGAGGGCGAAGACGCCGTGCGGATGCAAAAATTGCTCGATGTCCTGGAAGACCTGGACGATGCCCAGGAGATCTACCACAACGCTGCGCTCTGAAACGCTGCCACGATTGAATTCACAACACTGTCCCTGTAACAGCCGTTTGGCCGGTTGCAGACAGGTTCTAATAGGCTGGTATGAAGGTTCTTGTAATTGGTGGCGGCGGCCGTGAACACGCAATGGCCTGGAAGCTCAGCCAATCTCCCAAGGTCACCAAGGTGTTCGTGGCGCCAGGCAACGGCGGCACGGCCCTGAACTCCAAGCTGGAGAACGTGGCAATCACCGACGTGCGCGAGCTGCGCATCTGGGCTCAGGCCGAGAAGATCAGCCTTAGCGTGGTGGGCCCCGAGGCGCCTCTGGCCGCTGGCGTGGTCGACGAATTCCGCGCGCATGGTCTGCGCGTGTTCGGCCCCACGCAGGCGGCCGCACAGCTCGAAAGCTCCAAGGCCTTCTCCAAGGCCTTCATGCGCCGCCATGGCATCCCCACGGCGGACTACGACACCTTCACCGACCCGGTGGCGGCCCATGCCTTCGTGGACCGCCTGGGCGCGCCCATCGTCATCAAGGCCGACGGCCTGGCGGCCGGCAAGGGCGTGGTCGTGGCCATGACGCTGAAAGAGGCGCACGATGCTGTCGATTTCATGCTGGTGGACAACAAGTACGGCGTGACCCACAACGAGGGGGGCGCCCGCGTGGTGATCGAAGCCTTCCTCGAAGGCGAAGAAGCCTCCTTCATCGTGCTGTGCGATGGCAAGAACGTGCTGGCCCTGGCCACCAGCCAGGACCACAAGCGCCTCAAGGACGGCGACGAAGGCCCCAACACCGGCGGCATGGGCGCGTATTCGCCCGCGCCCGTGGTCACGGCCGACGTGCATGCCCGCGCCATGCGCGAGATCATCCTGCCCACCATCCGTGGCATGGAAAAGGATGGCATCCCCTACACCGGTTTCCTCTATGCCGGGCTGATGATCGACGCCAAGGGCCAGCCCAAGACGCTCGAATTCAACTGCCGCATGGGCGACCCCGAGACCCAGCCCATTTTGATGCGCCTGAAAAGCGACCTGGCCGACGTGCTGGGTGCCGGCGTGGACGGCAAGCTCGACCAGATCGAGCTGCAGTGGGACCGCCGCACCGCGCTGGGCGTGGTGATGGCCGCCCACGGCTACCCCGAGAACCCGCGCAAGGGCGACACCATCACCGGCCTGCCGGCCGATGCGGACGACGCCGTGGCCTTTCATGCGGGCACGGACTTGAAGGACGGCGTGGTCAGCGTCACGGGCGGCCGCGTGCTGTGCGTGACGGTGCTGGCCGACAGCGTCAAGCAGGCGCAGCAGCGCGCCTACGACGTGGCGCGCAACATCCACTTCGACGGCGCGCAATACCGCCGTGACATCGGCTTTCGCGCCCTCAAAGGCTGATGTCGGTTGACTCCCTGAACACCGCCGCCACGGTGGAGCGCGTGCGCAGCTACCTGCGGGGGCTGCAGCTGCGCATCACAGACGCCCTGGAGGCCGTGGAAGGCGAGGGCGGGGCCCGCTTTCTGGCCGATGCCTGGCGCAAGGCGCCCGGTGAGGCGCTGCAGGGCGATGGCGTGACGCGCATCCTCGAAGGCGGGCGCGTGTTCGAGCGCGCAGGCTGCGGCTTTTCGCATGTGCGCGGGCCGCTCTTGCCGCCATCGGCCACGCAGCACCGGCCCGAGCTGGCGGGTGCGCCGTTCGAGGCCATGGGCGTGTCGCTGGTGTTCCATCCGCGCAACCCCTATGTGCCCACGGTGCACATGAACGTGCGCATGATCGCCGCAGGCCACCCCGGGCAGGCGCCCACCTGCTGGTTCGGCGGGGGCATGGACCTCACGCCGTACTACGGCTTCGAGGACGATGCGGTGCACTTTCACCGCACCTGCCGCGATGCGCTGCAGCCCTTTGGCGACGACAAGTACCCGCGCTTCAAGCAGTGGTGCGACGAATACTTCTTCCTCAAGCACCGCAACGAGCAGCGCGGCGTGGGCGGGGTGTTCTTCGACGATTTCTCGGAGCTGGGGTTCGACCAGAGCCTGGCCATGACGCAATCGGTGGGCGATGCCTTTCTGTCCGCCTATTTGCCCATCGTCGAAAAGCGCCAGGGCATGCCCCATGGCGAGCGCGAGCGCGCGTTCCAGCTCTACCGCCGTGGCCGCTATGTGGAGTTCAACCTGGTGTGGGACCGGGGCACGCATTTCGGCCTGCAATCGGGTGGGCGCACCGAGTCCATCCTGCTGTCCATGCCGCCGCTGGTGTCGTGGTCGTACCAGCGCCAGGAGGGCGCCGATTCGGCCGAAGCGGCGCTGGCCGAGCGCTTCCTGGTGCGGCGCGATTGGCTTGTGGATACGCCCTGAAACGACCGTTGTCTGCAAAAAGCTATAATTTCAATAGCTGCACGCGCTTTCGGCGCCAGCAGCGAAGGGCTCCAACGCCCTTTCTCGCCTGAGCGCCGCCGCGCAACACCCAAGGCCCAGCCCACTGGCTGCACGCCCCGTTGCGCGCTATATTGATTCCATTCCTCATAAATCACCGCCTGATGACCACATCCACCAAATCGGAAACCGCCGCCAAGAAAGACGTCACCAAACTCCAGCGCGCCATCGTCGATGGCCTGGAAGACGTCAAGGCGCAAGACATCCAGGTCTTCAACACCGAGCATCTCTCGCCGCTGTTTGAACGGGTCATCGTGGCATCGGGTACCTCCAACCGCCAGACCAAGGCGCTGGCCGCCAGCGTGCGCGACGCGGTGAAGGAAGCCGGCTTTTCCAAGCCGCGCATCGAAGGCGAAGACAACGGCGAATGGATCATCGTGGACTGCGGCGCCGCCGTGGCGCACATCATGCAGCCCGCCATCCGCCAGTACTACCGCCTGGAAGAGCTCTGGGGCGAAATACCTGTGCGCCTGAAGCTCGGCGCGGCCAAGCCGGCATCGTCGGCAGCCACCGAACTGGCCGAGAAGAAGTCGGCCCAGAAGGCCGCGAAGTCGGATGCCAAGTCGGCCGCCAAGAGCGGTACTTCGGCACGCCCTGCGGCCAAGAAGTCTGCAGCACCTGCCAAGTCGGCAGCGCGCCCCGCCGCCAAGTCGGCAGCCAGGCCCGCACCGGCTGCGGCCAAGCCAGCAGCCAAGGCGCCCGCCAAGGCACCGAGCCGCGCCCCCGCGAAGTCCGGCGCTGCCGCCAAGGCCGCACCAGGCAAGACCGCAGCGAAGACCAGTCCTGCAGCCAAGAAGCCCGCCGCCACCAAGGCACCGATCAAGACCATCGTGGTCAAGCCATCGGTGCCGCGCAGCAAGGCCAATGCCGAGGCTGCCAAGCCCGCTTCGCGCGGTGGTGCACGGCCGGCGGCCAAGGCCCCAGCCAAGAGGGCGCCCGGCCGCAAGTGAGGCGATGGAGCAGGGCTTCGGCCCGGCTCCCGCAACAATCTCCTGGCGCCTGAATTGCCATGAAACTGCTGATCGTGGCCGTGGGCCAGCGTGTGCCCGACTGGGCGCAGACCGCCTACGAGGACTATGCCAAGCGCTTCCCGTTCGAGATCAAGGTCGAGCTCAAGGCGGTGAAGACCGAGCCGCGCGGCTCCAAGACCATCGAAACGCTGTACGCCGCCGAGCGTGAGCGCATCGAGGCCGCCATTCCCCGGGGCACCCGCGTGGTCGCGCTCGACGAGCGCGGCACCAACCTCACCACCAAGGCCCTGGCCGAGCGGCTCAAGGGCTGGCAGCTGGGCGGGGACGACGTGGCCCTGGTCATCGGCGGGCCCGACGGGCTCGACCCGGGCTTTCGCCAGGCCGCGCACGAGCGCATCCGCCTGTCCGACCTGACGCTGCCGCACGCCATGGTGCGCGTGTTGCTCATCGAGCAGCTGTACCGTGCCTGGTCCGTGAATGCGGGCCACCCCTACCACCGGGAATGATGTCCCGGGCGTGATTTGCTACCGATTGCGTAGCAAGGAATGATAGGAATTCGCGGTTCTACTGCGCGTTCTTGGTTATCCTTCATCCACCATGCCGGACTTCATCTACCTCGCCTCCCAAAGCCCCCGCCGCCGCCAATTGCTTGACCAGCTGGGCGTGCGCCATGAACTGCTGGTGCCCAATGTGGACGGCGACATGGGCGAGGATGCCGAGGCCATCGAGGAAGTTCACCCTGGCGAGGTGCCTACGGCCTACGTGCAGCGCGTCACCGGCCTCAAGCTCGATGCGGCCATGGCGCGCCGCGCGCGCCGGGGCCTGCCCGAGGCGCCCATCCTGTGCTCCGACACCACGGTGGCCCTGGGCCGCGCCATCTACGGCAAGCCCGACGATGCCGCGCATGCCGGGCGCATGCTGACAGAGCTGGCGGGGCGCACGCACCGCGTGCTCACGGCCGTGGCGCTGCAGATGGGCACGCGGCGCGTGGCGGCGCTGTCGGTCTCGCGCGTCACCTTCGCGGCGCTCACGCCGCAGCAGGTCGATGACTACGTGAACACCGGCGAACCCCTGGGCAAGGCCGGTGCCTATGGCGTGCAGGGCCGCGCGGCGGCCTTCATTCCCCAACTGAGCGGCAGCTATTCGGGCATCATGGGCCTGCCCATGTACGAGACGGCGCAGCTGCTGCGTGCAGCCGGGTTCCCCGTTTGAAGAACAAGAACCACTGACCGACCATGCAACAAGACATCCTCATCAACTGGTCGCCGCAGGAGACCCGCGTGGCCATCGTGGAGCACGGCGCGGTGCAGGAGCTGCACATCGAGCGCACGCTGGAGCGCGGCCTGGTGGGCAACGTCTACCTGGGCAAGGTCTCGCGCGTGCTGCCGGGCATGCAGTCGGCCTTCATCGACATCGGCCTGGAGCGCGCCGCCTTTCTGCACGTGGCCGACGTCTGGCAGCGCCAGCCTGATGGCGAGCCGCCAGCGTTCGCGCGCAAGGGCGAGCCGCAGGTGCCCATCGAAAAGCAGGTGTTCGAGGGGCAGTCGCTCATGGTGCAGGTCATCAAGGACCCCATTGGAACCAAGGGCGCGCGCCTGTCCACGCAGATCAGCATTGCCGGGCGCCTGCTGGTCTTTTTGCCGCAGGACGACCATGTCGGCGTGTCGCAGAAGATCCCCTCGGCCGAGCGCGATGCCTTGCGTGCCCGCCTGCAGGCCATGGTGGGCGACAAAGCCACGGGTGGTGGCGGCGGCTTCATCCTGCGCACCAATGGCGAGGATTCGACCGACGCCGAGTTGGCCGAGGACATCGCCTACCTGCGCAAGACCTGGGCGCGCATCAAGGACGCATCGCTGCGGCTACCGCCCATGTCGCTGCTGCACCAGGACCTCGACCTGCTGCAGCGCGTGCTGCGCGACCTGGTGGGCGACCACACGCAGACCATCCGCCTCGACTCGCTCGAGCAGTACCAGCGCCTGCGCGCCTTCGGGCAGGAGTTCATGCCGGCCGCCGCGCCCAAGCTGCAGCACTACAAGGGCGAGCGCCCCATCTTCGACCTGTACTCCATCGACGAAGAGGTGGCCAAGGCCCTGGGCCGGCGCGTGGATCTCAAATCGGGCGGCTACCTCATCGTCGACCAGACCGAGGCGCTCACCACCATCGACGTGAACACCGGCGGCTATGTGGGTGCGCGCAACTTCGACGACACCATCTTCAAGACCAACCTGGAGGCCGCCCAGGCCATCGCCCGCCAGCTGCGCCTGCGCAACCTGGGCGGCATCATCATCGTGGACTTCATCGACATGGTGCAGGGCGGCCACCAGGAGGCTGTGCTCTCCGAGTTCAAGAAGCAGCTCGGGCGCGACCGCGTGAAGACCATGGCCGGCGGTTTCTCGCAGCTGGGCCTGGTGGAGATGACGCGCAAGCGCACCCGCGAATCCCTGGCCCACATGCTGTGCGAGCCCTGCGAGGCCTGCCAGGGCAAGGGCAGCGTGAAGACCGCGCGCAGCGTGTGCTACGACATCCTGCGCGAGATACTGCGCGAGGCACGCCAGTTCAACCCGCGCGAGTTCCGCGTGGTCGCCTCGGCGCGCGTTGTGGAGCTGTTCCTCGACGAGGAAAGCCAGCATCTGGCGGGCCTGTCGGACTTCATCGGCAAGCCGATTTCGCTGCAGTCCGAAAGCGCGATGGGGCAGGAGCAGTACGACATCGTGCTGCTGTAGCGGCCAATCCACGTTGGATGACCCTGGCCTCCCGGCATCTGCCGGACTGAATCGCCCCGGGGCGATTCATGTAGTGAACCTCTTTGGGTCCTGTGTATGGGCTGGCGCTCATCATGAAAATCTCCTGGTTGCGAGTGCTGTCTGTGCAGCCGGTCGGCGACGCGAGCTGGTGCGACGCGATGTATCAAAGCGCCTGCGGCAGTCTCACTGAGACAGCAGCCGCACGAAGTTGCCTTCGAGCCAAATAGTTCCCTCGAACAGCGGCCGCCTCTGGCGGACGCACCGAGGCGCGAAGCGACTCAGGGGGGGCACTTCAAGCCGTTGCCTTGCGCATGGCCCCCAGCCCATACGCTTCGCCGAACTGCTGCACCGACATGGGCCGGGCGAAGAGATAGCCCTGGGCCTCGCCGCAGTGCTCGCTGCGCAGGCGCTCGCGCTGCGCCTCGGTCTCCACGCCTTCGGCAATGGTCTTGAGGTCGAAACTGCGCGCCATGTCCAAGATGGCGCGCACCACCGAGGCCTCGCGCCGCGACTCCAGCATGCCCTGCACGAAGGCGCGGTCGATCTTGATGCGCGTGAGTGGGTAGCTGGTGAGCAGGCTCAGCGATGCATAGCCGGTGCCGAAGTCGTCGAAGGCGATGCCCACGCCCTGGTCGCGCAGGCGGCGCAGCATGCCGGGCACCACGTCGTCGTGGTCGAGCACGATGTTCTCGGTGATCTCCAGCTCCAGCGCATCGGGTGGCAGGCCGTGGCGCGCCAGGGTGTCCATGACCTCGGTGGCCAGGTCGCCCACGCGGAACTGCACGCCGAACAGGTTCACGCCCATGCGCAGGGCAGGGGCGCCGTTGCGCCGCCAGTAGGCCGCCTGCGCGCAGGCCTCGTCCAGGATCCACGAGCCCACGCTGGCGGCCAGGGGGCCGCCCTCCAGCGCGGGCAGAAAGGCAGAGGGCGCCAGCAGGCCGCGCTGTGGGTGCTGCCAGCGTATCAGTGCCTCGGCGCCCGAGAGCGAGCCATCTTCCAGGTGCACCTGGGGCTGGTAGAACAGCACCAGCTCGCCCTTGTCCACCGCGCGGTCGAGCTCCATGCCGTACAGGCGCCGGGCCACCGCCGCCATGCGCAGGGCAGGCACGAAGACGAAGCTGCGCCCGCGCCCCTCGGTCTTGGCCTGCGACAGGGCCAGGTCGGCGTTGCCGACCAGTTCCAGTGCCTCGTGGGCCTGCAGGGGCGCGACGGAGACACCGCAACTGGCACCCACGCGCACCTCGTGCCCTGCGATGGCAATGGGTTGGTGGATGGCGCTGATGGCGCGCTGGGCGAACTGGTTGGCGGCACCGGCATCGCCCACGCCGGGCAGCAGCAGGGCGAATTCGTCGCCCCCCAGCCGCGCGGCGATGGCCCCGCGGCTCAGGTGGGCCTCGAACAGCGCATGGCCCGCCAGCCGTGCCAGGCGCCGCGCCACATCCTGCAGGATGCCGTCGCCCACGGCGTGGCCCAGCGTGTCGTTCACGTCCCTGAAACCGTCAAGGTCCAGCATCAGCACGGCGGCAGTAACATCCGGCGAAGGGCTGAGCAGGGCCTCCTGCACGCGGCGGTAGAAGCAGGTGCGGTTGGCCAGCCCGGTCAGTGGGTCGCTGCTGGCCTGGCGGCGCAGCTCATCCTCTTCGCGCCGCTGGGCCGTCAGGTCCTTGAGCACCGCCTCGAAGCGCAGGCGCCCGTTGTGGCGCCAGATGAACAGCGCAATCCCCAAGAGGAAATGCGTGCAGTCCTTGCGCCGCCCGCACACTTCGGTGGGGATCTGCAGGTCCTGCATCGAGGCCGCCGCTACCGCGCGCGCAATCCCCTCGCGCAAGGTGGCATGCTCCTGCTCGGCCAGCAGCAGGTCCAGCGGCTGGCCCACGCATTCGGCCGGGTGGTAGCCGTGCAGCGCTGCGGCGGCGGTGTTGATGGCCACGACGCGCCGCTGCTCGTCGAACCAGACCACCGGCGTGGTGGAGTTGCCTGCGTACTCGTCGAACGAGGGCCGCGTGCGCTCGGACGAGGTCTCGATGCGGTGCAGCTCCAGCCGGTCGGAGGCCATGCGCGCCAGCTCGCGCAGGCGCTCCTGGTCTTCTGCGCTGAAGTCGTCGTGGGGGCGGTCATCGAGCACGCACAGCGCGCCCATGGCATGGCCCTCGGGCGAGAGCAGGGGCACGCCGGCGTAAAAGCGCACGTTGGACGGCCCGGTGACCAGGGGGTTGTCGTGAAAGCGCTCGTCCTGCAGGGTATCGGGCACCACCATCACCCCGTTTTGGGTGATGGCGTGGGCGCAGAAGGACACGTCGCGGCCCATGTCCATGGTCCCTGCGCCCACGTTGGCGGCGAAGAACACATGGTCGCTGCCGATCATGTTCACGGCCGACACGGGCATGCCGAACATGCGTGCCGCGATGCGCACCACCGGGTCCAGGCTGGGCAGCGCCTGCTCGCCTTCGAGGCCATGGTCTGCCAGGGCCTGCAGCCGAGCCTTCTCGGTCAGCAGGGTAGGGGGGCACTTCATGTGAGCCTCCAGGTCGGGTTGCCAGGTCTCTGCCCCCGGAGACGCATGCCACGTCCCCCAAAAAAACCGCTCGTCATGCTCCGCGCTGTAAGACAGCGCTGACAGAACCGGGCGGTTCCGGGAAGAGGTAGTGATCTGCCTGAACTTCTACCACGGGCGGCTCAAAACGCCGCCATGTTTATTGCCACGCACCTGTGTGTTCCAGGCCGATATCACGAACCGCAACTGCCCGCGCACGCCGGGGCGTGCCGGCTTTGCGTGCCCCGGCCGTCCACGGTGTAGCTGTCAAACGGGATCACCGCCTCCACCCGGCCGTCGCCCAGCGGCTGCACGTCGAGCACCATCTGCGCCTGCACCATGCTATGGGGCTGCAAATCCGGCAAAAACTGTCCTCGCTGAGGCCGATTTTCGCTATCGGCGCTCCAAGTCCGACAGCCTCCTAGCCCGTAGGCCAGCGAGCGGCGGCGCGGGTTCACCCGCGCGCTGTTGGCCAGGCATGTGGGTTGCGCTCCCGGTGGTGCAGCCGCTGCGGGCGGTCACCGGGTGCGTTCGGTGGGCGTGCTGCAAGTGCGCGATGGTCTGGGGGCGCGCTCGGGGCGTCAAGAGAAATAGTGGCACAGGACCTGCCGCCAGCGCCGTGCAATTCAAAACTAGCCAAGCACCCCCTGTTTCGAATAATGCGAGCAACACCCAACAACCGGGAGGGAACCACCATGGCAGCACGGCACAAGAAAACCAGCCCCCTGGAGGACATGATGGACCTCGTTGCCCTGCTGCCCTGGTGGGCCGGCCTGGGGCTGGCGGTGGTGTTCTACCTGGTGCTCAGTCCGCTGGCCGCGTCGTTCAGCCAGCCGGCGCCGGTCAAGCCCGGCCAGATCGGCGCGATGGTACAGGGTGCGCTGCTCGGCGGGCTGGCCATGGTGGGCCAGTACGTGGTGCCCATGGTCTGCCTGGCGGGCGCGGCCCTGTCTGGCTGGCGGCGCCGGCAGCGCCGGGCCCTGGTGGACGAGGTGGCGCAGGCCCCCGCGGCCAGCACCATCGACGGCATGTCCTGGGCCGAGTTCGAGATGCTGGTGGGCGAGGCCTACCGGCTGCAGGGCTTTCAGGTGACCGAGACGGGCGGTGGTGGGCCCGACGGCGGGGTGGACCTGGTGCTGACCCGGGGCGGAGAGAAGTTCTTCGTGCAGTGCAAGCACTGGAAGGCCTTCAAGGTGGGCGTGGAGACGGTGCGCGAACTCTACGGCGTGATGGCCGCGCGGGGGGCCACGGGCGGCTTCGTGGTGACATCGGGGCGCTTCACCAACGACGCGAGGCTCTTCACCCAGGGGCGCAACCTGCAACTGGTGGACGGGCCGCGCCTGCTGGCCATGCTCCAGCAGGCGCAGCAATCCCGGTCGGCGGTGGCGGCGGTCATTGCCGCCCATGGCGGGGTGCACCACGAACCGCCGGCACCCCCGTCCGTGCCATCGGGGCAGGCCGCCGCAGTCGCCCCGGCCGATGCCTCTGCGAGCGCCCAGCCAGGCTGCCCCAAGTGCGGCTGCGGAATGGTTCGCCGCATCGCGCGCACCGGCAACAACGCGGGGAACTCATTCTGGGGCTGCTCCACCTTCCCGGCGTGCCGCGGGGTGCGGCAGGTGGATTAAACGGCGCCTTCGATGCGGTTCGGGCAGCGCGTTCAGCGAACGGCCGCGCCTCCGCCCGCAGGGCCACTGGCCTCGGATTGTCCCGAGCGGTCCGGCTGGGCCGGTGCTGAAATGTCGGACAGGGAAGCGGCCACGTCCAGGGCCTCACCGCGTTCCTTCACCGCCACGTCGCCCAGCGAAAGAATGCCCACCAGGCGCTGGTCGCCGTCCAGCACCGGCAGGCGGCGGATCTGTGCGCGCGACATCTGCTGCAGCGCGGCATCGATCGATTCCCCCTCGCTGGTCGATTCCACGTCGCTGCTCATCACGTCCTTGAGCTGCGTGGTCCCGGCATTGCGGTCCTGCGCCACCGAGCGCAACACGATGTCGCGGTCGGTCACCATGCCCACCAGCCGATCACCTTCGCATACGGGGATGGCCCCCACGTTGAGCTCTTCCATGGCCTGGGCCGCCAGCACCACGCTGTCGGTAGGCGCCAGGCTGCGCACGCCACGGGTCATCACGTCGGATACGGTTGTCATGCGGGTTCTCCTTGAGGGCAAAGGGTCCAATTTATGCCGGCGCTCCGGTGGCGTCTGTAGGAGCACAAGCTTTTCGCGCGCGCTGCATACAAGGCTGCTGCACGACACACGTGAGATCGCGTGCAGGTTCTCCGCTACCCGCACGCCGAACAGGCTCTGGCGTTGCGCCAGGCGCCATGGCCTACACGCAGGGGGCTTGTCCGCAGGTACAAATGGCCCAGACACTGCCCCTGCCCGCCATGAAACTCTCCACCCTGTTCGACATCTGCAAAAAGACCGCCATGGCCTGGGTGGACGACTACGCCCCCAGCATGGGGGCCGCCATCTCCTACTACACGGCTTTTTCGATTGCGCCGCTGCTGGTCATCGTGATCGCCATCGCGGGCTACGTGTTTGGCGAGGAGGCCGTGCGCGGCGCGCTGCAGGGCCAGATATCGGGCTTGGTGGGCAGCGATGGCGCGGCTGCCATCCAGGGCCTGGTCAGCAGCGCCCGGGAGCCGGCCGAGGGCCTGGTCGCCAGCGGCATCAGCATCGTCTTCCTGGTCATTGGCGCGACCACGGTGTTCGCCGAGATCCAGAGCGCGCTCGACCGCATCTGGCATGTGCCCGAGAAGGCCAAGCCCAGCGGCCTGTGGGGCCTGCTGCGGGCGCGCTTTCTCTCCTTCGGGCTGATACTGGGGCTGGCCTTCCTGCTCATGGCATCGCTGGCCGTGAGTGCGGCGGTGGCGGCGCTGGGCACCTGGTTCTCGGCGCTGCTGCCGGGCTGGGAGATCGTGCTGCAGGTGCTCAACATGGCGCTCTCGGTGGTGGTGGAGACCCTGCTGTTTGCCATGATCTTCAAGCTCATGCCCTCCACCCGCATCGCCTGGAGCGATGTGTGGGTGGGAGCCGCCGTGACGGCGGCGCTATTCGAGCTGGGCAAGGTGCTGATCGGGCTGTACGTGGGCAAGGCCGGCATCAGCTCCACCTATGCTGCGGCCGGCTCCATCGCCATCATCCTGATCTGGGTGTACTACGCGGCGCAGATCTTCTTGCTGGGCGCCGAGTTCACCAAGGTGTATGCCACCGAATACGGCTCGCACCGCGATGCGCCCAAGACCCAGGCACCCGAAACCCCGGTGAAGAGCGAGGATCCCGTGCCTGAAGTGCCACCCCAGCCTGTGGGGTGGCCTGGCGACCCGGCCGGGGGCGCTGCTCGGCGGGGCGGCGATGGTGAGGACCTGCCGCTGGCCACGCGCATCGCCCTGGTCGCCGCGGTCGGGGGGCTGTTTGCGGCGCGCGCTGCCGTCGTGAAATGGATCGGTGGCAGAAAGCAGCGCGTGCGCCACGGCCATCGGTATTGTGGCGCGCGCCGCTTGTGGCCTTGGCCGGTCACTCGGTAGGTGGGGGAAATACCAGCGGGACGAAATGCTGGCGAAACCGCAAGGTCCATTGCCGCAGGGTGTCTTCCCGAGAGAGCGGCCACTGCGTGTGCAGGAAAAAGATCACGATCCGCCCCTCGACGTACCGGCCCATCAACCGGTAGGCGCCTGCGCCGCCTGGCGCAGTGCCTTGGGTGCGGATACTGGGCAGTCGGGCAACTGCCGGGTCTGCCCGTCGAGAGGGCCGCCAACGTACAAAGCGGTGATCATGGTGTGCGCAAATGGATGGGGGAATCGGGCTTCGGTCTGCAGTGGCCCGGCTGCAGACAACAGCGCTTACGTCCGTTTTGCTGCAATGGCGCGCATGCGCCAGTACCAGCACTCGCGCAGCAACCGGCGGTCGGGACCGGGCAGGTCACCGGGCACGGCATCTCCAGGCTCGAATTCGACTTCGATTTCCACGCTGCAGTACTCGGGCACGGTCAGGTACTCCTGCGCGGCATCCAGCGCATCGGCCCAGACCTGCGCCGCGCGGATCTCCGTGTCTGAGAAAGCCCATCCTGGGATAAGCAGCCCGGAGTTCACCATGGAGTGGTCGCGCCACGCCATGTACGGATGTTCTTGGGCCTCGTCGCACACCGTGCGCGCAGCAGCGACTGCGGCATCGGCCATTTCCTGGCTTTTGGCATCTTCCGGGTAGGTCAGTATCAGGCGCATCCACGGACTCTGGTAAAGGGGTAGCTGAGCAGCCGAGGCAGGTGGCGCGAGGCGGGGCGCGACGCCCCGATCAAGGGGCCCGAAGGCCCTCAGACTGCGCTCACGCGGGCGCGAGCTCAGCTTCCATCAGCTCGGCCTTTCGGGCCTTAAGCGCATCGCGCATGGACACCAGATCGAGCTTTTTGGCCGCGCGGGCCTTGGGGAACATCTCGTTGCGCTCCTCCTTCACGTGGTGGTCGATGTACTCGCCCAGCACGATGACCTTGGCGTCGAACTGCTCGTCCACCTCGGTGGCGGCCTTGATCTGCGCGATCAGGTCCTTGGCGGTCTGGTGCTCCACCTCGGCTTCGGCCAGCAGGTCGGTTTCCTTGATGGCGGCGCGCACGGCGGGGTAAAAAATCTCTTCCTCGATCTGGGCGTGCACGGTCAGTTCCTTGCAAATCTGCATGGCCAGGTCCAGGCGCTTTTGCTTGGCAGCGCGGGCCTTCGATTCCATGAGCTCCTCGAACTCCTTGAACATCTTTTTGACGGCCTTGTGGTCGGCGTCGAGCAGGTCGCAGGCATCTTTCTCGCGGCGGGTTGGGGTGGTAGCGGGCATCGTGGGCTCCGTAGATAGTGGGGGCCTTGATCATTGGGCGGCGGGCGCGGGGACCATGTAGGCGCAGCCTCGCAGCGGGCGTAGGAACACCAGCAATCGCACGCAGACTGCGGCGCGCCGCTTGCTGCAGCGCCAGGATCAACGTGCTGGCCACAAGCCGTACTGCCGGCTTGCGTGTCCCATGGCAAAAACCCGGTGTGGCACCATCTTTTCATGGCCCTTAAACTGTAGCCATGCAAGCGCTGCCCCTACCCCACGTGAACCCTGGCTTTCCCATCGATTTCATCCCGCTGGAAGGCACGCGGCAGGATTGCGAGGACTGCGGCAAAGGGGAGAAGCTGGGGTTTCAGTTCGACTATGCCTACCAGCCCATCGTGGATCTGCAGCGTCGCGCGGTGTTCGCGCACGAGGCCCTGGTGCGCGGGCCTGCGGGCGAGGGCGCCATGACCGTGCTGTCCCAGGTCAACGACGGCAACCGCTACCGCTTCGACCAGGCCTGCCGTGTCAAGGCCATCAAGGGGGCGAGCGAGCTGGGCATACGCGAGCCGGTCTCCATCAACTTTTTGCCCAACGCCATCTACAAGCCCGAGGTGTGCATCCGCACGACGCTGGAAGCAGCCCGCATCCACCACTTTCCGCTCGACCAGATCATCTTCGAGGTGACGGAGGGCGAGCGCGTGCAGGACGGGCCCTGGTTCGCATCCATCTTGCGCGAGTACAAGCGCTGCGGGTTCAAGACAGCCATCGATGACTTCGGGGCCGGGTATGCGGGGATGAAGCTGCTGTCCGACTTCCAGCCCGACATCATCAAGATCGACATGGACCTGATCCGCAACGTGGACGCCAACCGTGCGCGCCAGGCCATCGTGCGCAGCCTGGTGTCCCTGTGCAAGGACATGGACATCCAGGTGGTTGCCGAGGGCATCGAGACGCCCGCGGAGCGCGATTTTCTGCGCGATGCGGGCATCCACCTGATGCAGGGCTATCTTTTCGCCCGGCCGGCCTTCCGCTCCATCGCCCAGGTGGACGCCTCCCTGTTCGGCGCCCGGTCTTGAAATTTCGGCGGCGATTTCCTATCATTTCTCCGGCTTCGCGCCACCCCTGCCACGAGCACCAGGAGCCTGCCAAGAAAGGAGTTTGACCATGAATTCGCATTCCCCATCTCCCTCTTCGGGAGCAGGCCGTGCCACCCGTGGTGCGGGCCGGCGCAGCGGTTCATCGATGCGCTACCTGTCGCAGCTGCAGACCGACGCCTATCTCCTCGCGCGCGAGGCACTGCGGCGGGTGCAGCGCACGTCCTCACTCCTTGAAGCGGGCTTGCGCTCGCCCGAGCGAGCCGGCGCCCAGGGAGACGGGCGCCAGCTGCACTGAAAAGCGCAAGCCTGCACCACGCCATTGAGCGGCGGTGCCATGAAAATCGCCCGGACGAAGCCGGGCGGATCGTCGTGCTGCGAGGGCAGCGCAGGCTGTCAGGCCAGGTGCAATGCGATGGTGCCGCCCCGTACCGCGTCGGACTTGGGCAGCTCAATGCGCAGCACCCCGTCGCGGTAGCTGGCCTTGCTGTTGCAGGCATCCACCGCCGCCGCAAGCGACAGGTCGCGGCGCAAAGGGCCACAGGCATACCGCGTGATGTGCCAGCGGCCCACCGCGCCGGCCTGGTGGATGCGCTTTTCGCCCCACACGGTGAGCACATGGCCATGGAGCTTGATGCGCAAGTCCTCACGGCGCATGCCGGGGGCTTCGACGCGCACGACCACCTTGCTGGGGCCATCGAAGATGTGCGCCGTCGTGAAGGCCCATCCCCTCAGGCGCGGCACTCCGCTGAGCGGCCCGCGCCGGCCGGTTGGGGCAAGCGCGGGCCACAGGCGCGCAAGGGCGCTTGCGGCCCGGTTGGCGAGTTTGCTCCATGCTGGCCACAGCGAACTGCCGGCCTGTCGAGCCCCTTGTCCGGGTTGTTCTGCCACGGGGTTCACGTTTCCTCCTTTCTGAACATGACTGTCATTGCAAGCTGCGTCGGCCGCGCCCTCAACCTGCCGTCACGGCGATCCTGCGCGGCTGCGCATGGGCCTGCTTGGGGACGCGCAGGCACAGCACGCCGTCCTTCAGGCTGGCCTCGATGCGGGCCGTGTCCAGCTCGCGGCTGAGCGTGAAGCTGCGGCGGTAGCGCGGCACCCGCAGCTCGGCGTAGATGGCCTCCAGGCCGTCGGCTGCGTGGGGTCGAACGCTGCCTTCGATCAGCAGCGATTCGCCATCGACCTTCAGCTCCAGCTGCTCCTTGGGCACGCCGGGCATGTCGGCCAGCAGCGTGATGCCGCCGCTGTCCTCAAACACGTCCACGGCAGGCAGCAGTGCGCGCTGAGGTTCCCGGTCGGCCGCCGCCGAAGTGGATGCAGGCGAAGAGGTGGTGGCCACTTGTTTCTGTGCGCTCATGATGGTTCTCCTGGGGATACGATGCGGGTCATTGCACGGTGATGCGCTTGGGCTGGGCCGACTCACGCCGCGCAATGCTGACCTGCAGCACCCCGTCGCGGTAGCTGGCATTCACCTGGGCCGGGTCCACGTCGTCCGGCAAGGACACCGTGCGCGTGAACGAGCCCACGCTGCGCTCGCTGGCATACACCTGCACCTTGGGGTCGGCCGCGGGGATGCCGGAAGCGCGCTCGCCGGTAATGCGCAGCACGCCCCGGTCCAGGCTCACGTCGATCTTCGAGGCGTCCAGCCCCGGCGCAAAGGCATACACCTCCACGCTGGTGGGGGTGCGCCCCACATTGATCGCCGGCAGCGTGCCCGCGTTGACCGAGCGGATGCTGCTGGGCAGCCCCGGTGCACCGAAAACATCATCCAGTTCGCGGCGAAGCCGCTCGAATTGACCGAACAGGCTGGCCGGTTGACTCAACAACGATACATACATGGTGTGTCCTCCGTTGGGTTGAATGACACCGGTCGGAGACCGCCCCCGCCGGTTCGATTGCAGAAATAGAGCCTCCTCTAGAGGTTTCAAGAGGGGATTTTTGTTGCTGCCCCGGGCACTGTCTGGAGGTCCATCGACGAAAGTCGGGACGAAAAAAAACCGGCTCGAAAGAGCCGGTTTCTCGCAGAGAGCTACTGGATCAGTAGCGGCCGCCGCCGTAGCCGCCCGTGCCGTAGCCGGTTTCCTGGCGGTTGCCCGAGGTGTAGCCACCGGCGCTGTAGCCACCGGAGCCACCGCTGCGCTCTTCGCGAGGGCGCGCCAGGTTCACGACGATGGAGCGACCGTCGACGGACATGCCGTGCAGACCGGTGATGGCTGCCTGGGCGACTTCGGCAGATGCCATTTCCACAAAGCCGAAGCCCTTGGAGCGGCCGGTTTCACGGTCCATCATGACCTTGGCCGAGGTGACGGCGCCGAACTCGGAGAAATTGCTTTCCAGGGTCGAGTCG
Organism: Acidovorax sp. A1169; assembly: GCF_030704685.1. GTDB lineage: Bacteria > Pseudomonadota > Gammaproteobacteria > Burkholderiales > Burkholderiaceae_C > Acidovorax. The sequence continues at coordinate 50,455 of NZ_JAUZDX010000018.1, read as the reverse complement.
GTCACGGAGTAGGGCAGGTTGCCCACATAGATTTTGCTGCTCATGAGAAGAGCCTTTCGGAGTGAAGGCGCGCAACGAGTGACGCACCGTTGGGGAGAGGGGTGTGCTGGCCGGAAGCCGGCCGCAACGGGAGGGGGTGGATGGCGTCTGCGGTCAGCAGAGCATCAGCACGTGGGAGGGTGCGGCATGCACGTTTGCAGCCAGCCCTGGGTGACGGCATAGAGCCGGGCGGCTTCGCGCGAGGCAAAGGCTTTGTCGAAGCGGAACACGCGGCAGTAGCTGCCGTTGCCCTGGGATCGATGGACCGAAAATGAGGCGCGGAAGTTGCCGCAGTCGGTCTGGTGTGTCGCGGGCGATACGACGAACTTGCCCATGGAAATGGCGGTTTTTGAAATCTGATTCAGTCAGGATCACAGGCCCTTAAGCCTGCGTGAGCATCAACAAACGCGGTTGGCTGTAGCTCTACAGACCAACACGGGCGACAGAGGTCGCAAAAGGCGCAAGCCGAGGGCGGGGAGCCATCCGGCGAGCGTTGCGGTGTGAGCTTTCGTCAAGAGCATTCACTGCAACAGCACAGATTATATTGCCATTTTTTATTAAATTGCAAATTTATATTCTTTATTTCCATGAAGGCTTGGGCGGGGAGATTTTTCCCGTCCCAAGCCTCCTTCACGTCACCTCCCAAGACGGGGTCGGTACGCTGACTGCCTGGTACTGGGTGCGCTTTGTGGGCCGTAGGCGCCCGAGTTGCCTGCGGCGTCACCGCCAGCGACCTGGAACACCGCCACGAGCTCGGCCAGACGCCGGGCTTGCTCACGCAGATTCTCTGCGGCCGTGGTGCTCTCGCCTACCAGAGCACCGTTTTGCTGTGTCATCTGGTCCAACTGCGTAACCGCCACGTTCACCTGGGAAATGCCATCGCTTTGCTCTCCGGCCGCGGTGCTGATCTCTCCAATGATGCCGTTGACGCGCTGAACGCCCTGGACAATCTCATCCATCGTCACGCCTGCGTTGGTCACCAGTTGGGTGCCTGAATCCACCTTCTCGACGCTGCTCTGGATCAATGACTTGATCTCCTTGGCTGCAGCGGCACTGCGCTGGGCCAGACTGCGTACTTCAGATGCCACCACGGCGAAGCCGCGCCCCTGTTCGCCTGCCCGAGCGGCTTCGACCGCCGCATTGAGTGCCAGAATGTTGGTCTGGAACGCGATGCCATCGATCACCCCAATGATGTCGGCGATCTTCTTGCTGCTCTGGTGGATGTCCTGCATGGTGCTGACCACCTGCTGCATGACCTCGCCGCCCTTGGTGGCGGTGCCGGCTGCCATCGTGGCCAACTGGTTGGCTTGGCGAGCCGAGTCGGCACTCTGGCGCACGGTGGCGGTGAGTTCTTCCATGCTGGCAGCGGTTTGTTCCAGGCTGCTGGCGGCTTGTTCGGTCCGGTTGCCCAGGTTCTGGTTGCCGCTGCTGATGTTGTCGCTGGTGACGCGCAGTTCCTGAATGTTGTCGCGCACTGCCGACACCAGTTCATGGAAACGCTGCTGCATGTCCCTTACCGCCACCATCACGCTGGTGGTATCTCCAGGGATGACGTGCACAGGTACCGTGAGGTTGCCCTGTTCAATGGATTGCACGATTGCCCGCACTTCGCCAGGCTCTGCCCCCAACTCGCGGCCGATGCTGCGCGAGACCATCACCGTGGCTGCCACGCTGATCAGCACGGCCAGCAAGGTGATGGACAGCATCACGCCGGTGAACTGGCTAGCATCCTGGTTGGCTGTGTTGCTGTTCTTGATGATGCGGGCTTCCTCGTAGTCGATCAGCTTGTTGGCGGCTGCCAGCCACTGTTCGTACTGCGGCTTCGCTTCAGCCCAGAGCAAGGCCTCTGCACCGGCGCGGTCACCACCCTGCATCAAAGCCACGACTTTGACAGTGGTGGCCACGGTGCGTGCCTCTATGTCCTTGAGTGCCTGCACCATGGGCCCAACTTCGGGTGGAACCTGGCTGGCAGCTTTGAGTACCGCATCCAGCTGGCCGGCCGACTTTGCATAGAAATCTGCCAGCCGGGCGATGGACTCGATCTCCTTTTTTCGCGCTTCCTCGCTGGGGGCCAGCACCACGTCGCGCACGGCAATGGATCGGTCATGGGCCGAGCCCCGAAAGTTGATGGCCACGCGTTGGATGGCCGCGTTTTGGGTGGCGTTGGCGGTCAGTGCGCTGTCAATTCCTCGCGCGATGATCACGCTGTAAATCGACATTCCCAGCAAGGCCAAGATGACCAGACCGAAGCCTGCCATCAGCCTGTGGCTGATTTTCCATGTATGCATTGAAGTCTTCCTGTGAAGGGGGTTGGACGGTGAAAGCCAATGGAAAAACCAGCATTGGGACTGCATGTCCGTGGCGCATGAATTTACATTTCGACATCATATTACCATGCGGTCACAAAATGACCGATTGGTATAAGCTATTTACTTGCTAGTAAAAGCTTGGCGAGTGGCTCATTCCCTTTGTGAGCCTGGTGCACAGTAGATTGCAGGGGCTTGGATGTCCAAGTGCGCACTGGGCAGGCTAGCAGGTATTGCGCACCGAGGCCAGCGCGCGCGAGGACAAATCCGTTTCGAGCCGGCGGCCTTGTTCTTGAAAAGATCGCTCAGCCTCGGGCAACGCGGCCTGGCGCAAGCCTTTCTTGGGCGCAGGGCTGAGAAGGTGCGAATGAACCCGCCATGCCGCTCAGTCAGTCCGTCGTCCTGCCGTGCCGCACCCCAGCTACTCCAGCCAGCGCACGTTCTGCAGGATCTCTTCAAAGAAGCTGCGCAGGCTCGACGCGCCCATGGTGTAAGGGTCGAAATCCGCAGTGCCCGAGTATTTGAGGAACAACTGCCGGTTGGTTTCAAGCGATGCAATCAGCCCCATGGACCAGCCCGCGAAGCGGCGGTACGGGATTTCGCTCAGGTCCAGGATCGCCGTGTCGCGGTGGCGGCCATCCTTGAGCAGGCGGTGGTACAGCGCGTTCACCGCCGCGCGGTCGCCTTCGAGCAATTGCAGAAAGATGCCGTTGTTCAGGCACAGCGCGCCTGTGATGCCGGCACGGGTGTTGTTGCGCTGCGATGCGGCCAGGATGTCCTTGACATCTGCAGGCCCCAGAACGCGCGAGGTGCGGCTCGCGTAGATCAGTTGTATCAACATGTTTGCCTCCGAGGTGTCGAGTGTGTCAGCCCTGGGCTGCGCCGTTGGGCGTGGGTCGAATACCCCGCGAGTCCGCTCGCCATTGCGCGCCGGGGAAGGATGACCGAGTGACTTCGAGGGTGTTCAGGGGCTTTGCGGCCCAGCGGGCGCCGCTTCGGGTGATCGTGTAACGTCCCGGCACAGTTACAAGTTGCTGCATCCCATGGAAACACCGTCTCCCGTTCCCGCAGGCGAAGCCAGCATCCTGGCGGCGCTGATGGATCCAGGCCGTGTTGCGGCGGTCCGGGACACCGGCCTGTTGGACACCCCGCCCGAAGAGAGCTTTGACCGGCTGACCCGCCTGGCAGCCAAGCTCACGGGGGCGCCCGTGACCTTAGTTTCGCTGCTGGACTCCAGCCGGGACTTCTACAAAAGCGCCTTTGGCCTGGGCGAGCCGCTGAACACCGCGCGCCAGTTGGAGGGGCGTTCGTTTTGCCACTACGCCATGGTGTCTGACGGGCCGTTGGTGCTCGCGGATGTCACGCAAATGGCGGTGTTCTGCGACGTTCCTACCGTTAAATCTCTGGGGGTGCGTGCCTATGCAGGCATTCCTCTGGTGACTGCCCAGGGGCAGGTGCTGGGCAGTTTCTGCGCGGTGGACTTTGAGCCCAGGCAATGGACAGAGACCGACGTCGAGGTCCTGGTCGAGCTGGCCCATTCGGCAATGCGTGAAATCCAGCTGCGCAAGGCGGTGCGCGAATCGGACGCGCTCAACCGGCGGCTGCTGGAGCAATTGCAGCGGGTGGACGAACTGAACCGAGCCCTGGCCGAACTTGCCACGACGGACTCGCTCACCGGCCTGCGCAACCGGCGCGCCTTCGACCACAGCCTGGCGCTGGAGCTGGCCATCGTCGAGCGCCACCATTCGCCGCTGAGCCTGCTGATGCTGGACGTGGACCACTTCAAGCGCATCAACGACCGCCTGGGCCACGATGCCGGTGACCAGGTGCTGCAGATGATCGGCCAGGTACTGAGCGCGGGTGCCCGGGTCATCGATATCGTTGCCCGTGTGGGAGGAGAAGAGTTCGCCGTACTGCTGCCGAACACGGGCGCACAGGGCGCTCTCGAGGTGGCAGAGCGCGTGCGTCTGGCGGTTGCCCAGGCTCCACCCGGGGCGCACGGCGGCGTGACCATCAGCATCGGGGCCGTCACCCTGCAGGACGGGGAAACTGCCAGCAGCCTGTATGCCCGGGCCGATGCGGCACTGTATTCGGCCAAGGAGGCGGGCCGAAACAGGGTGGCCCAGGCCTGAACCATGTGAGAATCCCGCAGCAGTCTCTCTGCGGTATCGCCAGGATGTCGCCTGGAACTTGATCTCGGCACCGTGCACCTGCATGCGTTTTTGGCCCCTTGCAACCCACTGTGTATGTACAGCGCCCCACCTCTTTCCACGCCTGTTGAGCCCATCACCCCGGTACGCCAGGCCTTTGCCCGATGCGACTGGTCTGCCACGGCACTGGGGCCCCAGGATGCCTGGCCGCCCATCGTCCGCGTGGCGGTGGACCTGATGCTGCAATCGCCCGTGCCCATGGCGATGATGTGGGGGCACGAAGGCATCCTGCTCTACAACGATGGCTATGCCGCCATCGCCGGCGCACGCCATCCCGAGATACTGGGCATGCCCGCACGCCAGGCCTGGCCCGAGGCCGAGCCCTTCAACGACCGGGTGATCACCGAATGCCTGGCGGGCGGCACACTGAGCTTTCGCGACCGGTTCCTGGTGCTGCACCGCAACGGCGTGCCTGAAGAGGTGTACCTGGACCTGGACTATTCGCCCATCCCCGATGGGCAAGGGCAGCCGGTAGGGGTGATGGCCATCCTTACCGAGACGACTGCCAAGGTCAAGGCCGAAAAGCGCGTGCAGGGCGAGCGCGAGCGCCTGGGCAGCATGTTCGAGCAGGCGCCGGGCTTCATGGCCCTGCTGCATGGGCCGGACCATGTGTTCGAGCTGGCCAACCCTGCATACATGCAACTGGTGGGCCACCGCGAGGTGCTGGGTAAGCCGGTGCGCCAGGCCCTGCCGGAGGTTGCGGGGCAGGGCTTCTTCGAACTGCTCGACCAGGTGTACGGCAAGGGTGAGCCGTTCTTCGGCACGGCGCTGCCCGCCACGCTGCAGCGCCAACCCGACGGCGCTTACGAAAGGCGCTATATCGATGTGTTGTACCACCCGCTGCGCGACGCGCAGGGCCGGGTGGCTGGCATCTTCGTGCAGGGCTCCGACGCGACGCCGCGGGTTCTGGCCGAGGAAGAGGCCAGTCGCCGCGAGGCGCAGTTCCAGGTGTTTGCGCAGGCCATGCCCAACCAGGTGTGGGCGGCCGGACCGGACGGCCTGCTCGACTGGCTCAACGACAAGGTGCCCGAGTACAGCGGGCTGTCGCCTGCCGCACTGCTGGGCGCCGGCTGGGCCAGCATCGTGCATCCTGACGACCTGCCCCAGGCCGGTGAGAAGTGGGCCCAGGCACTGGCCAGCGGCGTGGGCTACGAAACGGAATTTCGACTGCGCCGCGCCGATGGGACCTACCGCTGGCATCTGGCGCGCGCCGTGCCGCTGCGCAACGACGCCGGCAGTGTGGTGCGCTGGGTGGGCACCAACACCGACATCGAGGAACAAAGGGCTGCCGCCCTGGCGCTGGCCCACCTCAACGAAAATCTGGAGCGTACAGTGGCCGAGCGCACGGCCGAGCGCGACCGCATGTGGCGCCTGTCCACCGACGTGATGCTGGTGTCCGACTTCGAGGCCACGGTGCTATCGGTGAACCCCGCGTGGACCCGCCTGCTGGGTTGGCAGACCAGCGAACTGCTGGGCCGCAGCTTCATGGACCTGGTGCACCCCGACGACCAGACTGCCACCCTCGACGAGATGAGCGGCCTGGCGCGCGGGGTGACCACCTTTCGCTTCGACAACCGCTACCGCTGCAAGGATGGCAGTTACCGCGTGCTCATGTGGACCGCCGTGCCGGAGGCCGGCGTGATCCACGCCGTGGGCCGTGACGTGACCGACGACCGCGCTGCCGAGGAGGCGCTGCGCCGCACCGAGGCCGCGCTGCACCAGTCGCAGAAGATGGAAAGCGTGGGGCAGCTCACCGGGGGCGTGGCCCACGACTTCAACAATGTGCTGCAGATCATCTCGGGCAACCTGCACCTGCTGCGCAAGACCCTGGCCAAGGACGAGGCGGCGCTGCGCCGCATCAACGGCGCGCTCGACGGCGTGGCGCGCGGCGCCAAGCTGGCATCGCACCTGCTGGCCTTCGCGCGCAAGCAGCCGCTTTCGCCCGTGGTGCTCAACGTGGGACGCCTGCTGCGCGACCTCAACGACATGCTGCGCCGCGCCTTGGGCGAGGCGATCGAGCTGGAGACTGTGGTGGCCGGCGGCCTGTGGAACACCCTGGCCGACAGCAGCTTTCTGGAGAACACGCTGCTCAACCTGGCCATCAACGCCCGCGACGCCATGCAGGGCCATGGCCGCCTGACCATCGAGGCCGGCAACGCCAGCCTGGACGACATCTATGCGCTGACCCATGGCGAAGTCACGGCAGGCCAGTACGTGATGATCGCCGTGTCCGACACCGGTTGCGGCATGAGCGAGGACATCGTGAAGAAGGTGTTCGAGCCCTTCTTCACCACCAAACCAGAAGGCCATGGCACCGGGCTGGGCCTGTCGATGGTGTACGGCTTCGTCAAGCAAAGCGGTGGCCACATCAAGATCTACAGCGAGGTGGGCCACGGCACCACCGTCAAGCTCTATCTGCCCCGGTCGGTAGAGGCAGAACTCTCGAGCGGCCCCCTGCCGCTGGTGGAGGCCGAAGGCGGCAGCGAAACCATCCTTGTGGTGGAAGACGACGCCCAGGTACGCGAAACCGTGGTCGAGCTGCTCACCGACATGGGCTACAAGGTCCTCAAGGCGCCCGATGCGCAAAGCGCCCTGGCGGTGGTGGAGAGCGGCGTGCAGATCGACCTGCTGTTCACCGACGTGGTCATGCCCGGCCCGCTGCGCAGCCCCGATCTCGCGCGCAAGGCGCGGCTGGTGCAGCCAAACATCGAGGTGCTGTTCACCTCGGGCTACACCGAGAACTCCATCGTCCATGGCGGGCGGCTCGATGCGGGGGTAGCCCTGCTGAGCAAACCCTACGCACGCGAAGACCTGGCGCGCAAGCTCAGGCAGATGCTGGGCGCCCGCCCGGATTCCGAGGAGTGAGTTTCGACGCGCTCAGGATGCTATCGCTGCCAGTTGTCGTAGGACAGGGCCGCAATGCCAACGCGGGCCGCGTGCTGACGCTGTTTTAGGCTGTACCCTCGTTCTACAATTTATTACCCGCAACGCAGACGCAGGGGGCATCCAGGCCTCGCGCACACGGATCCAACCGATGAGATTTCATGAATAACCTGACTACGTACATCCTTGACGCACTGCAAGCCGCCCACAGTGCGGTACTGATACAGGACTGGATCGCCGAGGCCCGCACCAGCAACCCCGATCTGGCGAAGTCCGCCACGGCAGACGCCACGGAGGTCGTCGCTGCATTTGGCGCGTCGTTGCAGGCGGGGGCCGACGCCGAATCCTTCCGCGACCCCCGCTGGTCGCCGCTGCAGCAGGTGCTTTCTGCCCTGTCACGCTCGCGTGCGGCGCAAGGGCAGACTGCGGGTGACACCAGCGTGTTCGTTCTGGCGCTCAAGAAGCCCTTGCTCAGCGCGCTGCAGACGCGGGCGGCGGGGGGCGACAGTGCGCAACTGATGTCTGTGTTCTGGGGCCTGACCAAGCTGGTGGACAGCATGGCGCAGTTCACGGCCACCACGTTCCAGCATGCCCGCGAGGAGATCATCAACCGCCAGCAGGAAGAGCTGCTGGAGCTGTCCACCCCCGTCGTCAAGCTGTGGGAGGGTGTTCTGGCTGTGCCCATGATCGGTACCCTGGACAGCAACCGCACCCAGATCGTCATGGAGACCTTGCTGCAGAAGATCGTGGAGACCGGCTCCGAGCTGGCGATCATCGACATCACCGGCGTGCCGACCGTGGACACCTTGGTGGCCCAGCATCTGCTCAAGACCGTGACGGCCATTCGCCTGATGGGGGCAGACTGCATCATCAGCGGCATCCGGCCCCAGATCGCGCAGACCATCGTGCACCTGGGCATCGACCTGCAGGGCATCACCACCAAGGCCAGCCTGGCCGACGCCCTGTCGCTGGCATTGCAGCGCACCGGTTGGCGCGTGACGCGCCAAGCCTGAGCAGGCAGCAATACCTATGGAACGCATACCAATCTTGCGCATGGGCTCCACCCTGCTGGTCACGATCCAGGTGGACATGCTCGACCAGACTGCGCTGGCCCTGCAGGACGACCTGGCCGAACGCATTGCCAAGACCGGCGCCAGCGGCGTGATGATCGACATCTCGGCGCTGGAGATCGTGGACTCCTTCGTGGGCCGCATGCTGGCCAGCATTTCCGGCATTGCACGCATCCTGTCGGCCACCACTGTGGTCGTAGGCATGCAGCCAGCGGTGGCCATCACCCTGGTTGAGTTGGGCCTGTCGCTGGACGGCGTGAGAACCGCGCTGAATGTGGAGCGGGGGCTGGACGTGCTGCGCCGGGCTCGCGAGGAGAGCGGCCTTGTCGGTTGAGCGCGTTGGCACCCTTCCGCTGGAGTCCGAGCAGCACGTCGTGGCCAGTCGCCAGACAGTGCGCGCGCTGTGCCAGCTCCTGAAACTGTCGCTGGTCGAGCAGACCAAGATGATCACTGCGGCCAGTGAGCTTTCGCGCAACACCCTCATCCACGGAGGAGGAGGGCGCATGCGCTGGGAGGTGCTGGAAAACGCCCCGCGCATGGGCCTGGTCCTGCATTTTGAAGACCAGGGCCCCGGCATCGCGGATTTGAAGCTGGCCATGACCGACGGCTGGACCTCCGGTTCAGGCATGGGCCTGGGCCTGCCCGGCAGCAAACGGCTGGTCAGTGATTTCGAGATCGACTCCGCCCCGGGACGTGGAACGCGTGTGAGCATCACCAAATGGAAGTGATCCGTAGCTGGATCCACCGTCCGTTCCGTATCACGGACGCGACCTGTGTGGGCGAGGCGCGGCGCTATTGCGCCCGTGCGGTGCAGGACTGGGATTGGTCCGAGGTGGACGCGGGGCGCCTGTCGCTGGTCGTGACCGAACTGGGCACCAACCTGCTGCGCCATGCCGTGCAGGGCGAGTTGTGGATCGCCATCAAGAACGCAGCGCTGGAGGTGGAAGTCATTGCACTGGACCGGGGCCCTGGCATCGCCGACGTGCAGCGCGCCATCCAGGACGGGGTCTCCACCGGCTCCGGGTCCCCGGGCACCGGCCTGGGGGCGATACGCCGCCTGGCCAACGATTTCAGCATCCATTCGAGCGGCGAGGGCACCTTGTGCCTGGCGCGCGTTCGGCCCGCTGCGCAGCGGCCATTGGCACCGCCCAGGCTGGGTGCGGTGAGCTTGGCCGCCCCTGGTGAAACGGTCTGCGGCGATGCCTGGGCCGTTGCCTTCGACGGCGGCAAGGTATCTCTGGTGGTCGCTGATGGCCTGGGCCATGGACCGCATGCCGCGGTGGCGGCCAACGCTGCGCTGGACGTCTTTGAGAGCAACCCTTTTGCCTCCCTTCAGGCCCTGTTAAACGATGCGCATGCCGGGTTGCAGACCACGCGAGGGGCAGCGCTCCTCGTCCTGCAGATGGACAACGCATCAGGCCTGCAATATGCCGGCGCTGGCAATGTCATGGGGCGGGTCATTTCAGGGGTGTCGGACAGGTCCTTGATGACGCAGCATGGCACCGTGGGTGTGCAGGTCCGCAGGCCCGACGTGGCCAGCATTGAAGTACCCGCACACGCCGTGACGGTGGTGCACAGCGATGGCATTGCATCGAGGTGGAAAGCGGATAGTCTGGTGCCGCTGCTGCAGCGCGATCCCGCATTGATTGCGGCCGCCTTGCTTTGGCAGCACACGCGGGGCCGGGACGATGCCACCGTGGTGGTGGTGAAACAGGGAGAATGACCGTGAGCGAAGCGACCCAGGCCGAGCTGGAGCAATGCCGCGCCGAAGTTCAGGCGCTGCGCGCCGAACTGGAGGAGACCAACCGAGGGGTGGTGGCGCTCTACGCCGAGCTCGATGAGCAGGCCGAGCAACTCAAGCATGCCACGCAGCTCAAGAGCCGCTTTCTTTCGTACATGAGCCATGAGTTCCGCACGCCCATCGGGGCGACGCTCAGCATTGCCCGGCTGTTGCTTGATCACGTGGATGGCCCGCTCACCCCGGAGCAGGAGCGCCAGGTGGAGTTCATCCAGATGACCTGCCAGGAGTTTTCCAACATGGTGGATGACCTGCTGGACCTGGCCAAGATCGAAGCTGGCCGGGTGGACATCTCCCCCGAGTGGTTCGAGATGATGGACCTGTTCACCGCGTTGCGGGGCATGTTCAAGCCAATTTTGGACAACGATGAACTCAGCCTCGTTTTCGAGGAGGCAGAAGGCCTGCCAAGGCTGTACACCGATGACCGCAAGCTGTCGCAGATCCTGCGCAATTTCATCTCCAACGCCCTCAAGTTCACGGCGCATGGTGAAGTGCGGGTCTCAGCGGTCCGCGAAGCGGGCGACATGGTCCGCTTTTCCGTCTCCGACACCGGCATCGGCATCGCGCAGGAGCATATTCCAGCCCTTTTCAATGACTTCACCCAGGTGGATGCCCCCATACAAAAGCGGCTGCGCGGCACGGGGCTGGGCCTGGCACTTTCCAAGCAACTAGCCTCTTTGCTGGGCGGATCCATCGAGGTGACAAGTGTGGTGGGCGAAGGCTCCGTCTTTTCGGTCATCGTGCCCGCACAGCTGCTGCCGGCCGAAGCCACTGCCTCTGTGTGAGCCATGCCCCATTCTGGAATGATTTTGCCGACACTTGACCGGAGCCTGCACACCGTTCTGGTGGTGGATGACAACCCCGTCACGCGCTACTCCACTGCGCGTGTCATCCGTGCCGCGGGTTTTCAAACCCATGAGGTTGCCACGGGGGGCGCAGCCATTGAAGCGGCCAAGCAGAACATATCGGCAGTGGTTCTGGACGTGAACCTGCCGGACATGGACGGCTTCGACGTCTGCCGGGTCCTGCGTGCGGACATGCGCACGGCGCTGACCCCCATCATCCATCTGTCCGCCACCTATGTGAAGAGCGAGCACAAGGTGGCCGGCCTGAATGCGGGGGCCGACGCGTACATGGTGCACCCGGCCGAGCCGCCCCTGATGGTGGCCACCTTGCAGGCCTTGATACGGGCGCGCACCGCCGAAGAAGAGCTGCGGCGCAGCGAAAGCCGGTTCCGCGCCATCTATGGGCAGGCGCCTGTGGCCATGATGCTGATCGACTCTGCGGGGTGCTTTGCAGATGTGAACCCTGCCGCCGAAGCGCTGATCCAGAGGCCGCAGGGTGAGTTGATCGGCATGGCGGTGGCCGAGCTGGTGCCCGAGTCATGGAAGGACTTCGTGAAAGCCCGCCTGGAGAGCTCCGAAGACATCGCCTGGAAGGGCGAGTTTCCGATGGTGCGGGGCGATGGGCAGCAGATGCTGCTGGACTGGAGCATGTCCAGCCACGTGGAGCCCGGAGTGCGCATCGGCATTGCATCCGACCTGTCCGAACGGATCGATTTCGAACGCCGTCGCGAGGCACTCCTGGAGCGCGAACAGGCCGCGCGCGTGCTGGCAGAGCGGCACAGCCGCACCAAGGATGATTTCGTGGCCGTGCTGTCGCACGAACTGCGCACCCCCCTCACGCTGATCACCGGGTGGGTGCACATGCTCAAGCGCCCCAACTGCAGTGCCGATATGCTCAAGCGCGGCATCGATTCCATAGAGCGCGGCGCCAAGGCGCAGGGGCGCATCATTTCCGACATTCTGGATGTCTCGCGCATTGCATCGGGCAAGCTGCGCCTGCACCGCGAGTGGGCCCACCCGATGGAGCTGACCCGCGTTTCGCTGGATGCGCTGCGCGATCTGGCCCAGGCCAAGAACATCGTGCTGTCGGTGCAGGCTGACGACACCGACGAGCCTGCTTGGCTGGATGTGACGCGGTTCCAGCAGATCGTGTGGAACCTGGTGACCAACGCGATCAAGTTCTCCGAGACGGGAGGCACGGTCGACCTGCGGCTGCTGCGCGATGGTGATGTGCTGACGCTGGTCGTCAAGGACCATGGAGTGGGCATTCCCGATGGATTTCTGCCCTTCCTGTTCGAGCGCTTCACGCAAAGCGGTACCCCCGGCAACCGGGCGCATGGCGGACTGGGTCTGGGCCTTTCCATCGTGAAGCACCTGGTGGAACTGCACCAGGGCAGCATTTCGGCGTTCAGCGAAGGGGCTGGCAAAGGCACCTCCATGACGGCCCGCCTGATGGTGGCCTATGAGGAGCCAAGCGCATCCAGCGAAGGTGAGCAAGCGTTTCCCCACACCAAGGAAGTCCGCCTGCTCCAGGGCAAGGACATCCTGGTGGTGGACGACAACGCCGACACCAGCGAAATGCTGAGCATCGTGCTGTCCGACGAAGGCGCGATCGTGCGCGTCGCAGACAGCTACGAGACTGCCATCGCCCAGTTCGACAAGGCCTGGCCCGACCTGTTCGTGAGCGACATTGGTCTGCCCGGGCGCGACGGCCATGACCTGATCGCCAAGGTCCGGGAGATGGAGGCTGCCGCGGGCCATCCGCGCCTGCGCGCCATTGCGCTCACGGCCTTTGCACGCCCACAGGACCGTGACCGCGCACTTGCTGCAGGTTTCGACCAGCACATGGGAAAGCCATTGCAGCCGCACCTGTTGCTCCAGGCGCTGGCCTGAATGCTTCTCAGGCCCTGCGCCCTTCGCGCTGGGCCACGCTCAGCGGGTTGCTGGTCCATATTTCCAGGCCAAAGTCTGCGTCACGCCACTGCGCCACGCGCGGAATCTGCAAGTGCTGGTGCAAGATTTCGTGCACGCGGGCCCCGCCCAGCGGAAAGTCCTTGAACGGCTGGAGCCAATGGCAAGCGACTACGGTGGCTTCTGACCCAGTAGCGAGCAGAGTGGTGCGGCAGCGTTGCGCCAGGCGCTCGATGCCGTCTTCCTTCAGGTAGTACAGCAGTTCGCTGAGCACGATAAGGTCGAAGTGGCCCTCAGGCCAATGGTCCGGTACCCAGCCGTGCGCTGCCTGAGCGTGCGCATAGGGCCGAAGTCTTTGGGCCGCATAGTCGACCGCACGTTGTGCCCCGTCCCAGGCCAGCAGCCGGTCGCAACGCTGCGCCAGGTGCTCCGAGATAAAGCCGCTCGCACAGCCAGGCTCAAACGCCGATGCATAGCGCGGGCGTGGCAGGCTGGCCATCAGCATGTCGCGCTTGCGCGCCTCGTACCAACTGCTCTCGAAATGCCAGGGATCGGGTCCCCGGGCGAACAGGGGATCGAACAGGTTTTGCGGTGCGGGTCCAGTCATGGTGTGAAGAAGTATTCGGTGTCCCAACCGGCGCGCTCGATGAGGGCGGAATCCAGCACCGGAGGCAGGGTAGGGGAGCGGGACGTGAGCTGAGAGCGGTGCGCGGCCAGTGCATGGAGTTTGCGGGCTACGGTGTCGTTGTCCACACCCACACCCGTGAGCCGGGTCCAATCCACCTGAGTGTCCCAGGGCTCGGCCCAGTGCCACATCCATACGGGCGCTTCGAGCAGGGTGACCGCGCTGGCGTCGCATACCGCAGCGCAGGCGTGGCCACAGGCTTCGTGGTCCGGGTGCCCGTCGCGGCGCCAGGTGGTGAGCACCACATCCCCGGGCCGGACCAGGGCCGCCACCTGGGCTCGCACTTCTTCAGCACGATCTTGCAAAACCCCATCAGGCAGACCGAGCCGCACGACGGCTGGCTCGGTGGGCACTCCCAGGCGCTGTAGCCCGGCTGCGCTTTCCTGCCTGCGCTGACTGGCCAGGGCCACCGCATCGTGTCCGGGAGTCCCTGCCGTGCCGGCCTCGCCGTCGGTGACCGCCACCAGCAGGCAGGTGCCGCCCTGCGCCAGGTGGGCACAGAGCAGGGCGCCGCAGGCCAGAATCTCGTCGTCGGGGTGCGGCGCTACCACCACAAGGCGCTGGTGTTGGCCCACCAACCGCCTGGCGGGCACGCGCGGAATACCTTGTTCCCGTAGCCAGGACTCCCAGAACCGCGAGGCAGCGCGCGGAGCGCTGATGAAGCGGGTGGCCGGGTCCAGCCCATCCACCGTGGCGGCAGGGCTCACAGTGCCCATGGGTAGTGCTCCTGCGCCAGCACGGCGTTTGCCAGGGCCGCGTCGTCGCGCGCGCCATGACTCTGCCGAATGAAGACCGGCAGGTCTGCCGCCGCGCGGGCAAAGGCGGCGTCGCGGCAGTAGGGCGTGGCGCCCAGCGCGCGCCCGGTTTCCTCCAGCACGCAATGGGCGCCTGCCTCGGCGGCTTGGCGCAGACGCAGGGCCACGGCCATGGCGTCTGCATGCGGATGTGCATCGATCCAGTCGGCGCTCTCGCGCAACAGGGCCGCAAGGCCCGCGAGCACCCTGTCCACCTTGCCGAATGCTGCGCAGCGGGACGCAAACGCCGAGTGCTCGGGTGAGGCCGCCCGCATGCCTTGGTACAGCGCCTCGGCCACGGCCAGCGTGCCGCCATGCCAACAGGCAGCGATGCCCGCGCCCCCGTGCCAGAAACCGGGCCGTTGCAGGTAGTCGCCAGGGTCTCCCACCAGGGTGGCGGGCGTGCCATCGAAAGCGACTTCCGCGCTCAGGGTGTCGGCCATTCCCACAGCCTGCCAGGCGTCGGTGTTCATGTGAATGCTGGGGTGTGACAGATCCACCGCCACCAGCTGGCTCTGGTCCTGCCCTTCGAGCCAGGCGGTGAGCAGGGCGTGGCTCACGCCCTGCGCTCCGGAGCACCAGGCCTTGGTGCCGGACAGCGTGACCTGCCGGCCGTTGCCTGAGGGGCTGATCCGTACCATCTGCCCCGCCCCTTCGGCGGCCCAGACGGCCCATGTAGCGTTCGTCTGAATGGGGGCGTGACCCAGTTCATGCTGGATGGCCAGCGCATCCGTATGCCCCTCGTAAAGCTTGGCCAGCGAAAGGCTGTGCTGCGCTACACGGCTGAGCGCCTGCCAGCGCTGCAAAGTGTTGCCCTTGCCCGGCTGCGGTAACCGGGCCAGGCCCATGCCCACCAGTTGCCGCAACTGGGCCGCAACCGGCAACGCCGCTAGCGCCGGCAAGGCCTGGGAGAGCGCGGAAACCGTGACAACCGGGTTGGGAACGATCTGGCGGACATTGGGGACGGACATGCAGGAGGCCTTATTTGGAGATCTTCCTACTCTGGTGGGTATGCGAGCAGGGCCTGGTCGGCACCTGGCGGGCTGTGCTGTGGGACGAATGCCCGGTTCCTTCGCCGGCAGTTTCGGGAACACTCCACTGGGAGATTTGCGGTGGCACGACACTGCTTTGGGATGCTGTCCGACAAGCCCCAAGCCTGCCAACGATTACTTTTGGCTACCTACTACCAGGAGCATTCCGTGACCACCCAAACTCCGCCTGCTCGCACTGTCCACGGCCCTGCCGGCGAGTTCCCACAACCCGTGTCTCCATGGGAAAGCCGTGGCCTGCTGTATGCGGAAGTGGCGACCGCCCTGGTGGTGCTGGCAATGGTGCTGGCCAACAGCATGGATCCTGGTTTTTGGCGAAGCAAGGGTGCACAGGTCCAGGCACACGCGGCGCCAGACACAACGCTGGCAACTGCCGGCTCGCCCGATTCCTCTGAATGATCTGCGGTGCCGCCGTCATGTTGCTCCGGATTTCGCGAGCCAGAGGCCGGACATGATTGCCGTCATCGTCCCCGCGCACAACGAAGAAGACCACATCGCGGCCTGCCTTCAATCACTCACCGCAGCCTCGTCGTGCCCCGATCTGGCGGCGAGCGCGTGCTCCTGATCGTGGTGCTGGACGATTGCAGCGACGCAACGCAGGACATCGCAGCCGGGCTGGGTGTGCGCACCGTGGTCTGCCAGGCACGCAATGTAGGCGCGGCCCGCGCCATCGGCGCCCAGCTGGCACTGGCCGCCGGCGCGCGCTGGCTGGCCTTTACGGATGCCGACAGCGAGGTTGCGCCTAATTGGATTGCACAGCAGCTGTGCCACCAGGCCGATGCAGTGTGCGGCACGGTGCAGGTGCGCGACTGGGGAGCACATGGCGACGGGGTGCGCGAGCAGTTCGATGCGCTGTACCGGGACTGTGATGGCCACCGCCACATCCACGGAGCCAACCTCGGTGTCACGGCTCAGGCCTACAGGGAGGTGGGTGGCTTTGAGCCCCTGGTCACCGGTGAGGACGTTGCTCTGGTCCATCGGCTGCAGGAACGTGGCCTGTCCATCGCCTGGACGGCAACCACCCGCGTGACGACCAGCGCGCGCAAGCAGTTCCGTGCACCGGAAGGCTTTGGCGCCACGCTGCTGCAGCTGGGCGGCGCACTGGCCGTGCTGCCCGCCATTCTCTAACCGGCACAAGGTGACCACCCCATGAACGATTGGCTGGACTGGGCGCAGTGGCCCGCATTTGCGGCATCGGTGCTGGCGGCCTGGCTGGTGGGGTCGAACGCGCCCTCGCGCCGCAACACCGGGTTCTGGGTGTTCCTGGCCAGCAATGTGCTGTGGGTGGCCTGGGGCCTGTACTCCCACGCCATCGCGTTGATCGCGCTGCAGGTCTGCCTGGCGGCCATGAACATCCGCGGCCTGCTCAAGACCGAAGACGGAGACGATCAGAAACCGAGCTGAGTGCCATCGCCCCGCTGCAGACGGCGCCGGATCATCGGGTTCACTGAGACATGGCGGGCCGCGTGCGGTCGGTCTGCCCGTCCATCATGTCGCGCACCTTCCTGGCCAGGACCGTAAGCTCGAAGGGCTTGGTCATGACCTCCATGCCGGCATCGAGCAGGCCATTGCCCACGGCAGCGTTCTGGGCAAAGCCGGTGATGAACAGCACTTTCAATTCAGGCCGGTCCTGGCGAGCCGCATCCGCCACCTGGCGGCCGTTGAGGCCGCCGGGCAGGCCCACGTCGGTGATCAGCAGGTCCACGCGGCGCATGGCTTGCAGGGTGCGCAGGGCGCTCGGGCCGTCGTGGGCCTCGACCACCACGTAGCCGGCGTCCTTGAGCACCTCCACGGTCAGCGTGCGGATGGTGCTTTCGTCCTCCACCACCAGAATGGTCTCGCCCTCGCCCTGCTGCACGGTGTCGGCAGGGCCATCGGCCGCGTCTTCCAGCACCTGGCCATCATGGCGCGGCAGGTACAGGCGCATGGTGGTGCCCACGCCGACTTCGGACTGCACGCGCACGTGGCCGCCCGACTGGCGCACGAAGCCATACACCATCGACAGGCCCAGGCCCGTGCCCTGGCCGGTGGGCTTGGTGGTGAAGAAGGGGTCGAAGATCTGCTCGATCAGCTCGGCCGGCATGCCCGAGCCGGTGTCGGTGACCGAGAGGCACACGTAGTCTGCCGCAGGCAGGCCCAGGCTGCGCAGCACGCTGTCCGTGGCTGCGATGTTGGCGGTGGCTATGGCCAGGTGTCCGCCGCCGGGCAGCATGGCGTCGCGCGCGTTGATGCACAGGTTGAGCAGCGAGTTTTCCAGTTGCGAAGGGTCCACCCGGGTGGTCCACAGGCCCTCGGCGGCCGTGCACTCGACCTGCACGTCCGGCCCCACGGTGCGGCGCACCAGCTCTTCGAGCCCGGCCACCAGGCGGTTGAGGTCGGTGGCCCTGGGGTCCAGGGTCTGGCGCCGGGCAAAGGCCAGCAGGCGCTGGGTCAATGCCGCAGCGCGCTTGACCGAGTCCTGGCCCATGCCGATATAGCGCTCGGCCTGGTCGAGCTTGCCCTGGCGCATGCGCACCTTGAGCACCTGCAGGCTGGCGCTCACGGCGCCCAGCAGATTGTTGAAATCGTGCGCGATACCGCCAGTGAGCTGGCCCACGGCCTCCATCTTCTGCGACTGGCGCAGCGCTTCTTCCACCGCCATCAACTCGCCCGTGCGTGCTGCCACGGTGGCTTCCAGGTTTTCATTCACATCGCGCAGCCGCGCCTCGCTGAGCGCCAGGGCATTGGCGCTGCGCACCCGCTCCGAAACAGAGCGGATGCGCTCGGCAAACTCGCGCACGAAGTCGATTTCATCGGCTGTCCAGTGGCGCGCGTCCGCATGGTGCAGGAACAGGATGGCCACGAGCTTGCCCTGCTCGATCAGCGGCACGCTCAGCAGGGCGCGCACGCCCTGCGTGTCAAGCGTGCCCTCTGGGTAGCGGTCTGGGTCGGCCCCGGTGTCGGCAACCACCAGGGGTTCTCCGTGCCAAAGACCATCGGCGCAGGAGCCCAGGTCGTGCATGCGCCAGGTGCCAGCCAGCGTGGCCAGGCCGTGAATGCACCAGTCCTGGTCGATGGTGCACAGTTCTCCAGTGTCGTCGATGGTGCCGTAGCACACGCGCGCCAGGCGCAGTGTCTCGCCCAGAAGGCGTGCAGCTTCCTGCGCCATGCCCGGCAGGTCGCCCACCTCGCGCAGCCGCTCCGGCAGGCGCGCCAGCAGGTTGCGCCAGTGCTCCGCGCGCCGGCGCTGGGTGATGTCGCGCACCACGGCCAGCGAACCCAGGGGCCGGCCCAGCGGGCCGAGCAGGGGCGAGACCACGGCCTCGACATCGATCAACCGGCCATCGTTCAGGCGGTGCAGGGTGCCGAGGGTCGCCAGCGCGCCAGGGGCGGCAGATGGCACATCCGGTTCGCCCATGCCAGGCATCTCGGTGAAGATGAACTGCCGGGGCTGCCCCAGCACATCGGAGGACCGCACGCCATAGAGCCGTTCTGCGGCGGCGTTGATGTACATCACCAGCCCATCCTGGTCGAAGGCGAAGACGGCATCCTCCATCTGGCCCAGCACGTCCTGGCGCAGCTGGTCGGTGGCCGCATGCGCGCTCTCCAGCGTATAGATGGCGTTGTTGACGACAAGGGCATCCACATCGCCGGTGTGGATGGCATGCAGCGTTTCTTCCAGCTCCTGCAGCCGCAGCCTGAGCGAGGCGTTCTCGGCGGCAAGGGCGGTTTCTCCTGCCAGGCTCGGGGTGGGGTCGAATCCGTCCGCTGTCATGCGGCCCCCTGCGCCGGCAGTATGCCGAAGGCCCTGCGCAAGCGGTTCAGGTCCGACAGGTCGCCGATGAAGCGGCGCTGCGGCAGCGGCGCCAGGCGCAGCAAGGTGGGCGAGACGATGATCTGGTCGGCACGCGCCAGATCCACATGCTCGGCGATGTTCAGCACCGTGAGCAGGTGCGTGCCGGGATACGCTTCCTGCAGGATGCGGCGCGCATTGGCAATGGCACGCAGCGAGATCGGCGAGGCCATGCTCACGTAGAGCCGGTAGTCGTTGGGCTGCGAAACCTCGGCGGGCTGTTCGTGCTGGGCATGGCGGGTTTCGGTAGGTGCCATGGGGTTCAAACGAGGGGCTTCACATCGAGCCCGACGAGTACACGTTCCTCGTTCGACAGGTCGCCGATGATCTTGCGGATCGGCTCGGGGAACTTGCGCACCAGGGTGGGTACGGCCAGGATCTGGTCGCCCGCCGCCAGTTGCGGGTTGAGCAGCAGGTCCACGACTTCAATGCTGTAGCGCCCGGCCAGGTGCGTCTCGCACAGGCGCTTGAGGTTTTCCAGCGCGGCATTGGAGCGGGGGGTGGAGCCAGCCACGTAGAGCTTGAGCTGCCACTCGGGTTTGAGCGGCTCGGCGATGGGCCTTTCGCGCAGGGTGGAAGGGGTTGCCATATCGATCATCCTTTGGGCGATGCGGGTTGGGACGCTGCCTTGCCGCCGGTGGCGCGCTTGACCGCAATGCTGCGGGCGCGCTCCTGCGCGCCCAGGGCCTCCATGGTCTCGCGCTCGATAGCGAACTCCACCTCTCCGGCCCGCTCCAGCGCCTGCGCATTCAGCGCTGCGATCTGCGCATCCAGCGCCTTGCGGCGGTTGGCCAGGTCGCGCAGGCGGCGCTCGTGGTCGCGCCCGCGCAGGTCGTTGGCGGCCAGCACCTGCGCCTCGTGCGCTATGCGAGCGGTGCCGGTGAGCACCTGGTCGCCATAGAGGTACACGTCCACCAGGTCCACGCCCGTGTCGGAGAAGACGAATTCGCGCACCTGGTTGGAGTGCGGCATGCCGCGCGACTTGAGCACCTGCAGCGTGCGCGTGCGCTCGCCGTTGACGGCCACGTTGGCCAGCAACAGCCAGCTGTCCATGAGAGAAGACACGCCTACTTCCGACGTGGCCACCGGGAATGGCGCCGCATCGACCGTGAGGCTGGTGAGCAGCGCCGTCGTGCCCTCGGTCTTGAGGAAGTCGATGAGCCGCATCAGCGTGAGCTTGAGGCCCGAATCATCTTTCTGCGAGGTCAGGTTGCTGATGGGGTCCACCGCCACCACTTGCGGATGGAAGTCGCGCACCAGGTCGTACACATGGGCCAGGTGCTGCTCCAGCCCCTGCAGGGTGGGGCGGGTGGATTCGATCTTGAGTAGGCCCTTGTCCACCCAGCGGCGCAGGTGCAGGCCGATGGACTCCATGTTGCGCAGCAGCTGGCTCTCGGACTCTTCGTAGGTGAAGAGGATAGCCCTCTCCCCGCGCGCGCAGGCCGCATCGACGAAGCTGGCGGCCATGCTGCTCTTGCCCGTGCCGGGCGCGCCCGACACCAGCAGGCTGCTGCCACGGTAGATCCCCTGGCCACCTAGCATTTCATCGAGCCCGCCGATGCCGGTGGACATGCGCTCGCGCGAGGCTTGGTGGTTGAGCGCCAGCGAGGTGATGGGCAGCACCGAGATGCCGTGCCTGCCGATCAAAAACGGGTACTCGTTGGTGCCATGGGCCGAGCCGCGGTACTTCACCACGCGCAGGCGCCGGGTGGAGACCTGGTCTTCGATGCGGTGGTCCAGCAATATCACGCAGTCGGCCACGTACTCCTCCAGCCCATAGCGGGTGAAGGCGCTTTCGCCGCGCTCGGCGGTGATGATGGCGGTGACGCCCTTGTCCTTGAGCCAGCGGAACAGGCGGCGCAACTCGGCGCGCAGGATGGCGTGGTTGGGCACGCCCGCAAACAATGCCTCCACGGTGTCCAGCACCACGCGCTTGGCGCCGATCGAATCGATGGCGTAGCCCAGGCGGATGAACAGGCCCTCCAGGTCGTACTCGCCGGTTTCCTCGATCTCGCTGCGCTCCACGCGCACGAAGTCCAGGGCCAGCTTCTTTTGCTGCTGCAACTGGTCGAGGTCAAACCCCAGCGAGCGCATGTTCTCGACCAGCTCCTCGGTGGACTCCTCGAACATCATGAAGACGCCAGGCTCTGCATACTCCGTGGCGCCCTTGACGAGGAATTCCGCCGCCAGCATGGTCTTGCCACAGCCCGCTGCGCCGCACACCAGGGTAGGGCGGCCGGCGGGCAGTCCGCCCTCGGTGATCTCATCGAGACCGGCAATGCCGGTGGGCGACTTCGCAATGCCTGCGGACGTTTCAGCAGGAGCATTCTTCTTTTGTCTGGTAGCTGCCATCGGTGCGCGATCAAGGAGTAGATGGATGGAGTGGGCTGGAGTGGAAACCCTCCGGCACTGGACCTGCAATTTCCCTGCAGGCACAGGCCACGGCGAACGTGACGGGACGTAAACATCGTAGGAAATCCGCAGGCATGGCTCTGTAGGACGCGGCCGGATTGCGCTGCGCGGCGGGCCCTGACCCTTGCGCACATGCGGTTCAGGCCGCAGAATTTGCCAGGCCAGCTGCCGTGGCAGCCAGCGCTGATTTGCCATCCGCCCATCTCATCGGAGGTCACCATCGCCCACCCGCCCGGTCAGGACCAGCTGCAGAAAGTGCGCTGCTACACCCTCTTTTTCCCCGGAGGCCGTGTCTATGCGGGCGATACCGAAGGCCACCTGATCGCGTTGGCGCTCGTCACGCACCGGCAGGGCCGCTACAGCTATATGCTGGAGGGCAACGGAGTCGCGGACGGCGGGCTGCCCACTGCCCAGGCCTTGCTCGAAGCCGTTGCCAGCCAGCTCACGGCAGACTTTGTCGAAGCGCAGTTCCACCACTGCCCCGATCTGGCCCGGGCCGATGTCTTCGACCTGACGGCCGGGCCGCACCTGAACATACGCCTGCAGACCCCCTGACGCCCAGGCCGGGCATTTCGCCGGGGGGTGGATCGGCTGCTGTCCTACAAGGCCGTCCCGAGGCGGGTGTTACTTTCCAGAGCACCCTCTGAGAAGGAACCACGCCATGAGCGACGACCACAGCAAGACCGCCCAAGACCGCCATTTCATCAGCCTCGCCGAGCACTACGAAGTGCGCGACTGGACCAACAGCCTGGGCGTTACCGAGGCGCAGCTGCGCGAGGCCGTGGCGGCCGTCGGAAACTCGGCCGACAAGGTGCGCGAGTACCTGAGCCACGCCCGCTGAGGGGCATTGCGATGGCCCAGGACAAAGAGGACGCAGGCAAGGCACCCACTTCCACCCGCACCATGTGGAAGGGGGCCATCAGCTTTGGCCTGGTGCACATTCCCGTGGGGCTGTACTCGGCCACGGTAAGCTCGGGCATCGACTTCGACTGGCTGGACAAGCGCTCCATGGAGCCCGTGGGCTACAAGCGCGTGAACAAGGTCACGGGCAAGGAGATCGCCACGGCCGACATCGTCAAGGGCATCGAGTACGAGGACGGGCACTACGTGGTGCTCACGCCCGAAGAGATCGCGGCCGCCTACCCCAAGATCACGCAGACCATCGAAATCGAGACCTTTCTCGATGCCGACGAGATCCCCTTCGTCTACCTGGAGCGGCCCTACTACACGGCCCCGCTCAAGCGCGGCGAGAAGGTCTATGCGCTGCTGCGCGAGGCCCTGCGCCAAAGCAACAAGGTGGGCGTGGCCAAGGTGGTCATCCAGTCCAAGCAGCACCTGGCGGTGCTGATCCCCTGTGGGCGCGCGCTGGTGCTGAACCTGCTGCGCTGGGGTGGCGAGATCCGTTCGTTCGAGCAGCTGAACCTGCCTCCGCTCGATGCCAAGGCCGCCGGCATCAAGCCGGCCGAAATGGACATGGCGCTGCAACTTATCGAGGATATGACGCAGGCCTGGGATGCCGACAGCTTTCGCAACTCCTTCGCGCAGGAGATCCACAAGCTCGTGGAGACCAAGGTGGCTTCGGGCGAAACCGCTGCCGTGGTCAAGGTCGACAGTGGCAAGGAAAGCGCCCCCGCCGGCGCCGACGTGCTGGATCTGACCGCGCTGCTCAAGCGCAGCCTGGAGGGCAAGGGCGGCAAGACAGCTGCGGTACAGCCCAAAGCCAAGGGCAAGCCCGCATCGATCACGCCCTTGCCCGCGGCGAAGAAGTCTGCGGCGAAGAAGCTGCCTGCAAAAAAGGCCACCGCCGCCAAGGCCCCGGCGAAGAAGGCTCCCGCCAAGAAGACCCCGGCGCGCCGGGCGGCCTGAGGTATGGCGAAAGAGATGGCGAAAGCCCACCCCATGGCCGACTCCCTCGCCCTGTACAAGCAAAAGCGCAACTTTGCCATCACGCCCGAGCCGGCCGAGGGCGGGGCGCCGGGTGGGGAGGCGCTGCAGTACGTGATCCAGAAGCACTGGGCCAGCCGCCTGCACTACGACCTGCGCCTGGAGCTGGGCGGCAGCATGAAGAGCTGGGCCGTGCCCAAGGGCCCGAGCCTGGACCCGGCCGACAAGCGCATGGCCGTGCAGGTGGAAGACCACCCCATCTCGTACAACACGTTCGAGGGCCAGATACCCCCCAAGCAGTACGGCGCCGGCAAGGTCATCGTCTGGGATAGGGGCTACTGGGTGCCCGTGGGCGATGCCGCCGAGGGCTACCGCAAGGGCAAGCTCAAGTTCGAACTGCATGGCCACAAGCTCAAGGGCCATTGGACGCTGGTGCGCATGCACGGCAAGGGTGGCAAAAGCGATGAACGGCAGCCCCCGTGGCTGCTGATCAAGGAGCACGACGATTTCGAACGGCCGGCTGCCGGGTTCAGCGTGGTGGAGGAAATGCCCGACAGCGTGGTCTCGCTGGCGCCCGTGGCGCCGCCCCGGCCCGCAGGCATTGCCGCCGCCGTGGTGCAGGCCAAAGCCGCCAAACTGGCCAAGGTGCCGCTGCCCGACACCCTGGCACCGCAGCTGGCCACGCTGGTGGACAAGCCGCCGACCGACACCACGGACTGGCTTTGGGAGCTCAAGTTCGACGGCTACCGCCTGCTGGCCCGGGTGCACAAGCGCTCGGTGCGCCTGTTCACGCGCAACGGCAACGACTGGACGCACCGCATGCCCCAACTGGTCAAGGCCATCGGCGAGCTGCCGATGCAGTCGGGCTGGCTCGATGGCGAGGTGGTGGCCCTGGACGCCCATGGCACGCCCGACTTCCAGGCCCTGCAGAACGCCTTTGACGCCAGCGTGGCCAAGGACCTGGTGTACTACGCATTTGATCTACCCTATGCCGATGGGCACGACCTGCGTGGCCTGCCCGTGGTGGAGCGCCGCGAGATGCTGCGCGCCCTGGTGGCGCAGGGGGCCAACGACCGCGTGCGCTTCAGCGAAAGCTTCGAGGCCAAACCTTCCGACCTCGTGTCCTCGGCCTGCCACCTGGGCTTCGAGGGCGTGATCGGCAAGCGCAAGTCGGCGGCCTATGCCTCGCGGCGCAATGCCGACTGGATCAAGCTCAAGTGCAGCCACCGCCAGGAGTTCGTGGTCTGCGGCTACACCGACCCGCAGGGCTCGCGCACCGGCATCGGCTCGCTGCTGCTCGGCGTGCATGGCGACGATGGCGCGCTGCGCTACGCGGGCAATGTGGGCACGGGTTTCACCGAGCGCGCGCTGCAAGAGCTGCACACCAGGCTCACCACGCTGAGCACCGCCAAGAGCCCGTTCCCCGAGGGCACCGCCGTCGGCAGAAAGGCCCACTGGGTCAAGCCGCGCCTGATTGCCGAGGTGTCGTTTGCCGAATGGACCAAGGAAGGGCGCATCCGGCACTCCGTATTCCACGGCCTGCGCGCGGACAAGCCGGCCAAGGCCATCGTGCAGGAGAAGCCGCAGGCCATGGAAGCCATCGACAAAAAGAAGAAACCGGCCCGCAAGGCTGGTGTGGCCAAGGCATCCGAGGCACTGCCCGACTCGCTGCGCATCTCGCACCCCGACCGCGTGATCGATCCTTCCACCGGCATCACCAAGATCGAACTGGTGCGCTACTACGCCACCGTGGCCCCGCTGATGATGGAACACCTCAAGGGCCGTCCCGTCTCGCTGGTGCGCGCGCCCGATGGCGTGGGCGGCGAGCTGTTCTTCCAGAAGCACCTGGACAAGGGGGCCATGGACGGCGTCACGCTGCTCGACCCCGCGCTCGACGAAGGCCATGCGCCGCTGCTCGAAGTGGCCCGGCCCGAGGGCCTGCTGTCGGCCGCACAGATGAACGTGCTGGAGTTCCACACCTGGAACGCACGCAAGGACCGCATCGAGCGGCCCGACCGCATGACCTTCGACCTCGACCCGGGCGAGGGCGTGCCGTGGGACAACGTGCTGGAGGCCGCCCAACTGGTGCAGGTGATGCTGCAGGAGCTGCACCTGCCGGCCTTTCTCAAGACCAGCGGCGGCAAGGGCCTGCACGTGGTCGTGCCGCTCAAGCGGCTGCAGGGCTGGGACGCGGTCAAGGGCTTCTCGCAAGCCGTGGTGCAGCACCTGGCCGAGACCATCCCGCCGCGCTTTGTCGCCAAGAGCGGCCCGCGCAACCGGGTGGGCAAGATTTTCGTGGACTACCTGCGCAACGGGCGCGGGGCCACCACGGTGAGCGCCTGGTCTGCGCGCTCGCGCGAGGGCATGGGCATCTCGGTGCCGGTGGCCTGGTCCGAACTGGGCCAGCTCACTAGCGGCGCGCACTGGACGGTACGCACCGTGGGCGAGCGCCTGCGCCAGGGCAATGCCCCCTGGGACGGCTATGCGGCGGCGGCCGTGTCCCTGTCGGGGGCGATGCGCCTGCTGGCGTATGCGCCCAAGGATGCGGCCAGGAATTGACGGTACTTACACCAGTTTTTCATTAACCAAAGAAGAAGACGCAATGATCAAGATCGGCATCGTGGATGACCACAAAATTGTTCGTGCAGGCCTGCGCCAGTTCCTGGCCGACCATGTGGATCTGCGGGTGGAGGGCGAAGCCTCCAACGGGCGCGAGGCCATCGACCTCATCCGCGAGCATGACATCGACGTGCTGGTGATGGACCTGGCCATGCCCGGGCAGAGCGGGCTCGATGCCATGTCCATGCTGCGCGCCAAGGCGCCGGACATGGGCATCCTCATCCTCAGCGGCTACCCCGAGGAGCACTACGCCATCAACCTCATCCGCCAGGGGGCCAGCGGCTACCTCAACAAGGATTGCAAGCCCGCCGACATCGTCGAGGCGATCCGCGTCATCGCGCTGGGCAAGCGCTACCTCACGCCCACCGTGGCGGAGCTGCTGGCCCAGCAGCTCAACCGCCCAGGCGAGCGGCCTGCCCACGAACACCTGTCGGAGCGCGAGTTCCAGGTGTTCCTTAAGCTCGCCCAGGGCGCCAACGTCGGCGACATTGCCGAAGACCTGTCGCTGAGCGTGAAGACGGTGAGCACCTACCGCACCCGCCTGATGGAAAAGCTGCACCTCGACTCGAACAGCGACCTGACCTACTACGCGCTCAAGAACAATCTGATTCAGTGAGTGCGGCCTGCTCCCGGTGAACGTACGGCGCCGATGGGTGCCGTTCCATGCAGATGCTCTCTCTGTTTCTGGAGGTCCCCATGTTCCAGCCATTGCCGAGTGCCGCCCAGGCCGTGTCCTTCATCGGCGCGGGTCTGTACCCGTACCGGGGAGGCTGACCACGCCATGGACGAACAATGCATCGCCGCGCTGGTCGAATTGGGCAACTACCTCCAGAGCGAAGGCTACGCATTCACCACGGTGACGCCATTGACGCACCAGCGGGTGTTTCGCAACCGGGGTGACCTGCCCGCGCGCGACCTGCGGGATGCCTTTGGCTGGAACCTGCCGTTCCATGGCACGCTGCTGTCACCGCCGCTGTTGAAGGAACTGCATTCCGCGCAACTCATCACCGTGCTGGAGCATGGCCTGTACACAAGCGCGGTGCGTTACAGCAGCCTGGGCGATGACATTTATGCCCATTCTGGCTTTCCCACCGCAGCGGAAGACGCGGTCTTCTTTGGCCCTGATACCTACCGCTTCGCCGCCCTGATCGACTCGGAGCTGGCCGCAAACCCCCTCGGGTCGGCGAGCCGCGTGCTGGACATGGGCTGCGGCGGCGGCCCGGGCGGGATCGCGGCGGCGCGTGCCGCAGGGGACAGCGTCCATGAACTGGTGCTGGCAGACATCAATCCCAAGGCCTTGGCGCTGGCCCAGGCCAATGCCCGCCTTGCGCAGATGGCGTCCTGCACTTTCGTGCAGTCCGACCTGTACCAGGGAGTCGCGGGCGACTTCGATCTGATCGTCTCCAACCCTCCGTACCTGGTCGACGCAGAGCGGCGCACGTACCGGCATGGCGGCGGCGACTACGGCGAAGGGCTGTCGCAGCGCATCCTGGAGCAATCCATCGCCCACCTCAGGCCTGGCGGCCGCCTGATCCTCTACACCGGCAGCGCCGTGGTACAGGGGGTAGACCCGTTTTCCG
The DNA here is from genome assembly GCF_030704685.1 of Acidovorax sp. A1169. GTDB lineage: Bacteria > Pseudomonadota > Gammaproteobacteria > Burkholderiales > Burkholderiaceae_C > Acidovorax. Next base: position 22,538 of record NZ_JAUZDX010000018.1, on the reverse strand, counting down.
AATGGGCCGCCAGCATTGCGGCGCGCACGGGCTGCGCGTTCACGCGCCGCGAGATCGACCCCGATGTCTTTGGCGAAGAACTCGACCGGCCGGAGTACGCAAGGGTGGACCGCATCGCCGCCATCGGGCTCGTGGTGCAAAGGCCGGCGGCGTGAGGATCCTGGGCATCGGTGGCAGCAACGACCTGGCTGCCATGTACGGCGGCATGCAGGCACGCGGCCACCAGGTGCGGGTGTTCGTGCGCGACCCGGCCAGCCACGGTGTGTTTGCCGGCATGCTCACGCGCACCCATGATTGGCAAAGGGAGCTGGGCTGGATCAGGGAGGCAGGGCCCGAGGGCCTGATCCTCTTCGAGACGGCGGACCAGGGCGCTCAGCAGGATGCGTTGCGCAGGGACGGCTTTCAGGTCATCGGCGGCAGCGCCCTGGGCGACCGGCTGGAGGCCGAGCGCGAGTATGGCCAGGCCGTGCTGCGCGAGGCGGGCCTCTGCACCGCGGCCAGCCACTCGTTCACCAGCTACCGTGAGGCCTCGGACTTCATCGCCTCGCGAAGGCAGCGCTATGTGCTCAAGTTCAACGGCGCCAACAGCCCGCGCACGCGCAACTACATCGCGCAGAAGGGCGACAGCAGCGACCTGGCCGCGCTGCTCCATTTCTACAGCGCGCACGAGGCACCTTTACCGTCCCCGGACTTCGTGCTCATGGAGTACATCGATGGCATCGAGATCGGTGTCGGCGGGTATTTCAACGGCATGGATTTCCTGGAAACCGCGTGCATCGACTTCGAGCACAAGCGCTTCTTCCCCGGAGAGCTTGGTGAGCTCACGGGCGAGATGGGCACAGTGGTCCGCTACGCCGGCAGCGGCAGGCTGCGAGACCAGGTGCTCAAGCCCCTGGCAGGCGTGCTGCGCGATGGCGGCTACTGCGGCTACGTCAACGTGAACCTGATGGCCAATGCTGACGGGCTGTGGCCGCTGGAGTTCACCAGCCGCTTCGGCTACCCCGGCTACGCCATCTGCGAGCGCCTGCACCGGGAGCCGTGGGAAACCATCTTCCAGAAGATGCTGCACCGGTCGGCCACCCATTTCGAGACGGTGCCGGATTTTGCGGTGGGCATCGTATTGACGGTGCCGCCGTTCCCCTACACCCAGGGATACGAGGAAATCTCCAAGGGCATTCCCGTGATCCTGGACGAGGGCCTGTCGATGGCAGAACGCGCGGCCATCGCCTTTGCCGAGGTGGAGCTGCGCCAGGGCGCGCTCATCACCAGTGGCACCAGCGGCTATGTGGGCGTGGCCACCGGCTGCGCGCCCACCGTGGAGGCGGCCCGCGCCAGCGCGCTGGCGTTGGCGCGCAAGGTCTACGTGCCCAACCTGCGCTACCGCGAAGACATCGGTGTGCGGGTGTCGCACGAGGCCCTTGGCAACCTGCACCGGTGGGGCTATTTGTAGGCACCAGAGGCCGGCCGTAGGAGGCCGCCCACGCGGATCGGAGCGCTGGCCCGATGGTGGCGGAGGCGGGGATGGCCCACCCTTGTGGGCATACCTACCCATAACACGCCATGTACCTCCATCTGCAGGAACGCCTCCGTTCCGAACCGACCATCGCCCCTCTCGCCCCCATGGCATCCGCCCCGGCTGCGCTCCATGCGCCTCTCTATGACCGTCTGGCCAACCACATTCCGACGCTGCCGGAGCGTGAAGCAGCAGCCGATTTTCTGCGCCGCACCCTGCAGGACGTGGCTGCGCACGCGGACGATCTCCCTGAGAACCCCGCCGACCTGACGGCCTGGATGGAGGCCAATATCCAGAAGGTGCACCGCCAGTACCAGGTCTATCTGGACGAGCGCAAGGCCGGCGCGCCGCGCCGCTATTTCACGAACCGCGCGCATGCCCTGTACTTTCTGCGCAATGTGGCGCCCACCAAGCTGGTCGATGGCTTCTGGCTGTATGGTCTGTGCGCACATGCCGACAACTCCCGCCTGTCCGACTTGGTCACCACCTATGTGGAAGAACTGGGGGATGGCCTGGCCGACAAGAACCATGTGAAGCTCTACCGCGCTCTGCTGGCCAACTACGGGCTCGACCCGGTCGACGACCTGCCCGACGCGCTGTACCAGCAAGGGCTGGTGCAGGTGGCGCTGGGCTGGAATGCACAGGAGTTTTTGCCCGAGATTGTGGGCTTCAACCTGGGATATGAGCAGTTGCCCCTGCACCTGCTCATCACCTCCTTCGAGCTCAACGAATTGGGCATCGACCCCTACTACTTCACTCTGCACGTCACGGTCGACAATGCCGACACCGGGCATGCCAAGCGCGCCTGTGTGGCGGCGCTGGAGGCCGCGCCGCGCATCGACGATGGTGGGGACTACTGGCGCCGGGTGCGTGCCGGCGCCAAGCTGGGCAACGTGGGCGTCAGCACACTGGACGTGATCAGCGGTTTCGACATCGACAGCGAGGTGGTCGCCATCCTGGCGCGCAAGGCGCCGTCGGGACATGGCGCGCACTCCGACTTCTGCAAGGTGGCGGGTCGCAGTGTGAACGACTGGCTCTCCAGTGCCGACGACCTGCCGCAGTTTCTGGCCGCACTGGAGCAAGCCGGCTGGATCAAGCGCAACCAACCGGTGACCGACAGCCGCTTCTGGCACCTGCTGCAAGGTGAGCGTGCAGAGATGTTCGGCGTTTTCTCGCCCTACGAACTGCAGGTGATCCACGACTGGATCCGCGGCCCGGCCAGTGGCGACGGGGCACCCTTCGAGACAGGCGCCACGCCCGGTACGGGCAAGCGGCAGATGAGCTTTCGCGTGGCCGAGCGGCTCAAGGCCGCCAAGGGTGGGCGGTCCGAGCCCGCTGCGGCGGGGCTGGACACGGACCTGGAAATTTTCGAGCAGCGCTACCCCACGCTCGGCACGGCCGAAAAGCGCGACTTGCTGGTTCAGGCCATGTCGCCGGCCCTGCACTGGACGCCAGTGGGCCTGCTGGCCACCAGGATGTTCCTCAACCGTTCATGAGTGGAAGGTCGCAGGTGCAGGGGTGACCTGCGCCTGATCAGTCCAGCCGGACGGGGGCCTTGTGGAGGTACCTGGGCAGTATCTTCGCGGCCTGCCTGAACAGGTCGAATTCCTGGTCGGCCATGGACAGGGGTTCGGTGTCGAAGTGGCAGATGGTGCCAAAGAGCTCGCCAAAGTTGTCCGTGATGGGCAGGCCATGGTAGGAGCCGATGGCGCCCTGGTACTTGTGGCCGTCCAGGCGCGAATCCTGCGCCGTTCCCACGGTTCTGAACAGGCCTTCGCGCAGCACGAACTGGCAAAAACTGTCCTGCAGCGGCACGGCCTCAAGAAACTCGGGCACCACCTCGGCCTGTTTGTCGAACACGTACAGGTTGTGCAGCACGCCCTTGTCGAGCCGATAGACTGCGGAGTACCGGTGGGGAACCCTGGCGTTGAGAAACTGCAGGCCTGCGGGACCTTCGGTGTTCAGCACGGTCTCGTACTCGCGGACCGGATCGTTCTCGACATGCGAAGCCATAGGGGGCGCCTGGTGGGGTAATCGCCCAGTGTACCGGCAAGCGCGAGACTTCGGTGGACAAAGTCCATCGCCATCCTTGCTTGAGACGTAGCCGGGAGCGTTGGTCACCTCCTGCAAGCGTAAGACTGCTCCGACCCCAGGTGGGGGCGAAATGGTTCATCGCACGGTGGCAGATGGCCCCACCATGGGGGCCAGACCCATCGGAGCCGCCATGTCACCGTCTTCCTCGTTCATTCGCCGTCCTTCCTGCGCCCTGCTTGCGCTGGAGCCCGTGCGCGCCGCATTGGAGTTTGCGGGCCATACGGTGATGAGGGAAGCCTCCATGCCCAAGGGCGATCAACATGCCGTCGTGGTGTTCCCCGGCCTGGCCACCAACGCGACCGTCATGCGTCCGCTGCAATCCTTCTGCGAGCGCCTGGGCTATCGCTGCTTCGATTGGGGGCAGGGGCTAAATACCGGCCCCAAGGGCGAGGTCGATGCCTGGCTCGACACCCTGGCGCAGGACGTGCAGGCGCGGACCGCAGACCATGCCGCTCCGATCAGCCTGGTCGGCTGGAGCCTGGGCGGCATCTACGCACGCGAAGTGGCCAAGCGGCTGCGCCCGCGCGTGCGTCAGGTGATCACCATCGGCACGCCGGTTGCGGGCGCCGCCAAACACACCAACGTCGGTCTGGTGTACCGGCTGCTCAACGGCAGCATGCCACCCGACGACCCGGCGTTGCTGGACAGGCTGCACACGGCCCCGCCGGTGCCCACCACGTCGATCTACAGCAGGAGCGATGGCGTCGTCGCCTGGCAGGCGTGCAGGGACATGAAGCGCGGCGGGCGCTCAGAATCCATCGAAATCGAGGGCAGCCATTGCGGGATGCCCTGGAACCCGGCCGTGCTGAAGGTGCTGGCGGACCGCCTGGCCCAACCCTTGCATGCATGGCGCCCCTACGCATCCGGCCGCGCCCACACGCAAAGGCCCCGCGCGTCCGTGGCCCCATGCTGACGACCGCAGGGATGATCGAAGGCGCCCAGGCTTGCCTTGGCCGCCATGGCGCTGCGCCCCTGCTGATCGGCACTGCCGGCTGGGGATTGCCGCGTGCCAGCCAGCACCGCTTTGCCAAGGCAGACCCCACCGGCACGCACCTCGCGCGCTATGCGCAGCACCTGCCAGCCGTCGAGATCAACTCGTCGTTCTACCGGCCGCACCAGCGCTCCACGTACGAAGGCTGGGCGGCGGCCACGCCACCGGCCTTCCGCTTTTGCGCCAAGCTGCCGCGCAGCATCACCCACACGGCGCGGCTGAAGGACACCGAGCCCTTGCTCCAGGCCTTTGTGCACCAGGTGCAGGGCCTGGGTGCCCGCCTGGGCTGCCTGCTGGTCCAACTGCCGCCCAGCCTGTCGTGCGACATGGCGGTGGCCGACGGTTTCTTTGGCAGCCTGCGGCGCCTGCATGCCGAGGGCGGCATCGCTGTCGAGCCGCGCCATGCCAGCTGGTTCACGCCCGAGGGAGATGCTCTGCTGGCCCACTGGAGGGCCGCGCGTGTGCTGGCCGACCCGGTGCTGCACGAGCACGGGCGGGCGCCCGGTGGCTGGCCCGGGCTGGTCTATTGCCGTCTGCACGGCTCGCCCCGCGTGTATTACTCGGCCTACGACGCCGCACTGATCAAAGTCCTCGCGCAGCGGCTGCAGACAGCAGCGCGTGAGGCGGGCAGCGTTTGGTGCATCTTCGACAACACGGCCCGCGGCGCCGCGACGGACAACGCACTTGATCTGCACGGGGAGGTGGGGGGCTGAATCCAGTTTGCCTTGCGAGGGACAGCGGAACTAGATCATTTGGGTTATGGATTTCGATAGCCGCTTCATTCACCATCCATGCGTCGCCGCCGATCTGGGGCTGATCCGGCAGGCACGCATTGACAACGTATGGGGATGGCCGCTCTTTGGCGGAAAAAAGAGGAATGAAGATGGGATTTTTCACTCGGTTGCTCAGGGTCCGTGAGCGAGTCCGATCCAACCCTGAAGCAGCATGGGACCCGGATGACAACGCCAGCGAACTCGTCCTGGACGACGAGGTTGCCGACCACTTCGCTCTGGAGATGGACATCGACGCATACATCGCCATCCACGAGCGCTGGCGCGCCCGGCTGGAGGACATGGTCCACTGCCGCACGTCCGAGGTCATGCGCCCGGAGCTGATCTGCCAGGACCATCGGTGTGACCTGGGCCGCTGGCTGTTTGGAACCGGGCACGCGCGTTACGGGCAGCACACGGTTTTTGCCATGCTGGTGGCAAGGCACCAATACTTTCATCAGCAGGCAGCTGCGGTGGTCACCTTGTTCCAGGCAGGTGACCGGCAGCAGGCCCTCAGGGTGCTGGGCAGCAGTTGCCGCCATGCTTCCAACCAGGTGGTGCTGTTGTTGAAGGAACTCAAAGGTGCCGCCGTGCGCTGAGCCATGAACTTCGGGACGAAGGGGGCAGGGCGCAGATGCTGAACGGGCAGCACCGCAAGAGGGCAGGGCGGTCCCCGTTAGGATGGTTGCCCCGATACCCCGATTTCCCGATTTCCCGACCTCGCGCCTTCGCCCCGATGCCTCCTGCCTACCCTGATCCAGCTTCTACATCCCCGTCGCACGGCATGGTCCGCGTGCGCGGCGCCCGCGAGCACAACCTGAAAGATGTGGACGTGGACATACCGCGCGACGCGCTGGTGGTGTTCACCGGCGTTTCGGGCTCGGGCAAGTCGTCCCTGGCCTTCGGCACATTGTTCGCCGAGGCCCAGCGGCGCTACCTGGAATCGGTGGCGCCCTATGCGCGGCGCCTCATCGTGCAGGCCGGCGTGCCGCAGGTGGACAGCATCGACGGCCTGCCACCCGCCGTGGCCTTGCAGCAGCAGCGCGGCACGCCCAGCACGCGCTCGTCGGTGGGCAGCGTCACGGCGATATCGAGCCCGCTGCGCATGCTGTATTCGCGCGCCGGCCGCTACCCCGATGGGCAGGCCATGCTCTACGCCGAGGATTTTTCGCCCAACACCCCGCAGGGCGCCTGCCCGCACTGCCATGGCCAGGGCCGGGTGTACGAAGTGACGGAGCAATCGATGGTGCCCGACGATTCGCTGACCATCCGCGAGCGCGCGGTGGCCGCCTGGCCCCTGGCCTGGCAGGGGCAGAACCTGCGCGACATCCTCACCACCCTGGGCCACGACGTGGACGTGCCCTGGCGCAAGCTGCCCAAGAAGCTGCGCGACTGGATTCTCTTCACCGATGAGCAGCCCACCGTGCCGGTGTACGCGGGTTTCAGCATCGACGAGGTGAAAGATGCGATGAAACGCAAGCTCACCCCGAGCTACATGGGCACCTTCACCGGCGCGCGCCGCCATGTGCTGCACACCTTTGCCCACAGCCAGAGCGCGCTCATGAAAAAGCGCGTGGCCCAGTACATGGTGGGCACGCTGTGCCCGGTGTGCCAGGGCAAGCGGCTCAAGAGCGAGGCGCTGTCGGTCACCTTTGCCGGGCGCGACATCGGCAGCCTGTCGCAACTGCCGCTCACCGCGCTGGCCGAATTGCTGCGGCCTGCGGCCGAAGGGCGGCTGGGGGAGGGCGACCCCACGCCCGATGCGCCCGCAGGCCGCACCCGGAGCAAGCGCCCTGCGGCCCACGCCGCCGCGCCCGATGTGCACCGCACGCACTGGCTGTCCGAAGAAAAGGTGATTGCCGCCCAGCGCCTGGCCAGCGACCTGCGCAAGCGCGTGCTGGCCCTGATCGACCTGGGCCTGGGCTACCTGTCGCTTGACCGCAGCACGCCCACGCTCTCGCCGGGCGAGCTGCAGCGCCTGCGCCTGGCCTCGCAGCTCTCGTCGCAGCTGTTCGGCGTGGTCTATGTGCTCGACGAGCCCTCGGCCGGCCTGCACCCCGCCGATGGCGAGGCGCTGCTGTCGGCGCTGCAGGGCCTGAAGGCCGCGGGCAACTCGATCTTCGTGGTGGAGCACGACGTGGCCACCATGCGCCGCGCCGACTGGCTGGTGGACGTAGGGCCGGCTGCGGGCGAGCATGGCGGCGAGGTGCTCTACAGCGGCCCGCCGGCCGGCCTGGCCCAGGTGAAACGGTCGCAGACGCGGCATTACCTGTTCGGCGATGCAGCCCGTGCCGTGGTGCAGCGCACTCCGCGCCAGGCCCAGGGCTGGCTGCGGCTCGAAGGCATCACGCGCAACAACCTCCACGGACTCGATGCCGCCTTTCCCCTGGCGTGCATGACAGCGGTGACCGGTGTCTCGGGCTCGGGCAAGTCCAGCCTGGTGAGCCAGGCCCTGCTGGAGCTGGTGTCGGCGCACCTGGGCCGCCCGGTGCTGGCCGACGAGGAGGACACGGCCGGCGCGATGCCCGACGATGGCGAGGCCCCGGCGGGCGACGCCGCGCTGCTGGCCACCCCGGTGGCCGGGCGCATCGCGGCCGGTAGCGAGCACATCCGGCGCCTGGTGCAGGTGGACCAGAAACCCATCGGCCGCACGCCGCGCTCCAACCTGGCCACCTACACGGGCTTGTTCGAAGGGGTGCGCAAGCTCTTTGCCGCCACGCCGGCCGCGCGCAAGCGGCGCTACGACGCGGGGCGCTTTTCATTCAACGTGGCCAAGGGCCGCTGCGCCACCTGCGAGGGTGAGGGCTTCGTGAGCGTGGAGCTGCTCTTCATGCCCAGCGTGTACGCGCCATGCCCCACCTGCCACGGCGCGCGCTACAACGCGGCCACGCTGGAGATAGAGTGGAACGGCCTGTCGATTGCCGACGTGCTGGGCCTCACGGTGGATGCCGCCTGCGACGCCTTTGCCGGCGAACCCCAGGTGCTGCGCCCCCTGGCGGTGCTGCGCGATATCGGCCTCGGTTAACTGCGCCTGGGCCAGCCCGCAACCGAGCTGAGCGGCGGTGAAGCCCAGCGCATCAAGCTGGCCACCGAGCTGCAGCGGCCCACTCAGCGCGGCGGCACACTCTACGTATTGGACGAGCCCACCACCGGCCTGCACCCGGCCGACGTCGACCGCCTGCTCGCCCAGCTCGATGGCCTGGTGGCCGCAGGCAACACGGTGGTGGTGGTCGAGCACGAGATGCGCGTGGTGGCGGCCTGCGACTGGGTGATCGACATCGGGCCCGGCGCGGGCGAGGAGGGCGGCCGCATCGTGGCGCAGGGCAGCCCTGCCACCGTGGCGGCGGCAAAGGGCAGCCGCACGGCGCCCTATCTGGCCCAGGCCCTCGGCGTGGGTTGAGCATGGGCGGGCAGTGTCGCGTGCGTGCCACGCTCCTGCCACGCCCCCGCAAGTTGGCGGCACCTGCGCGCCAAGGCAGGCAATTCTGCGCAAATTCGTTGATACTTTGAGGTGGCCGCCGGCTTGCGCGTGCCTGGCCCCGAACAATAACTGGCAGCCAATCCTGGCAACAACGACATGGGAACCACCGGTGGCGCGTGAAGACAACCAGTCCAGAGCCCGGGCCTCGGTGAAGTGGCTTCGGCTGCTGGTCCTGCTGAGCGTGGCCGTGCCCCTGTTCATCTACCTGGTGTTCGGGGCCGTGGGCTACGTGGATGCGCGCGAGGAGGCCGAGCTGCGCGTGAGCCGCTCGCTCAGGGTGGCGCATGAGCATGCCTCCAAGGTCATGGCCGCGTCCGAGGCGTTGCAGGACCGGGTCCTGGCCATGGTCAGCGGCAGGAGCCCGCAGGAGCTGCGCATCCATGCCACCGACCTGCATGCGGCCTTGCTCGCCCGGGTCAAGGACCAGCCGCAGATCCAGTCCATCTGGATCATCGATGCTGAGGGCAAGCCCATCGCCAGCAGCCGGTTTGCGCAGGTACCGGTGTTCGAGGTGTCTGACCGCGACTACTTCCAGTTCCACCGCCTGCAGCCGCCGGGCCAGCGCTATGTCTCTGCCCCGATGGTCACCCGGACCACGCAGGAGAAGATCGTCGACATCAGCATCGGCTACGAGGATCACAATGGCCAGTTCGGGGGTGTCGTCAACGTCAGCCTGCTCGCCGGGTATTTCCAGGACTTCTACAGCGACCTGGTGGCTGACGAGCCAGGCCTGGCGGTGAACCTGTTCCGCGAGGACGGCGCCATCTACACGCGCTGGCCCCTTGTCGCCAATGCACCCGACCGGCTGGCACCCAGCAGCCCGGTGATGGAACGCCTGCTCAGGGGCGAAGTGGCTGCCCAGATGCGCGGCATTTCGTCGGTGGACCGGCAGGACCGGATCATCGCCTACCGCAAGGTGGGCAGCTACCCCCTGTTTGTGGGCACGGGCATGAACCTGACCGCGCTGCGCGACCAGGTGCTGCGCCAACTGGGCGCCTTGTTCGCCCTGGGCGCGCTGCCCGTGGCCGCGCTGTTCATTGCGGCCCGCATGGCACTGCGCAATGCCCGCACCGCGCTCTCGACCATGGAAAGCCTGGAAAAGGAGATCGTCACCCGCCGCCGTGCCGAAGAGGCCTTGCTGCAGGCGCAAAAGCTCGAAGCCCTGGGCCGGCTCACGGGCGGCGTGGCGCATGATTTCAACAACGCGCTGATGGTCATCAGCAACAACCTGCACCTGCTCAAGCGCACGGTACCCGACGCGGGTACGCGCCAGCTCGACTCCATCGCCCGGGCCGTCAAGTCGGCCACCAACCTCACGCGCCAGCTGCTGGCCTTCTCGCGCCGCCAGCCTCTGGTGGCCGAGCATGTGGTGCTACAGGACAAGCTGCCTCCGATCAAGGACCTGATCACCCCCGTGTTGGGCAGCCAGGTCCAGCTGGATGTGCAGGTGGACCCCGCCACCGCCCCGGTGGTGCTGGACCTGGCGGAGCTGGAGCTGGCGCTGCTCAACCTCTCCATCAACGCGCGGGATGCCATGCCCCAGGGGGGCAGCCTGCTGATCAGCGCGCGCGATGCCACCGAGAGTGAGGCCGGCCCTGGTACCCCCGCCATGGTCCTCATCGAGGTGGTCGACACGGGCAGCGGCATCCCGCCGGAGCTGCTCAGCAAGGTGTTCGAGCCCTTCTTCACCACCAAGCCCGTGGGCGAGGGCACAGGCCTGGGGCTCAGCCAGGTGTATGGCATGTGCCAGCGCATGGGCGGGCGGGCCGATATTGCCAGCGAGGAGGGGGTCGGCACCCGCATTCGCCTGTACTTCCCGAGCACGGTGCCGCAGGCGGCAAGCGAGGATGCGGGCCCTGCTCCGTCGCTGGCCCCGCTGGGCAAGACCCTGCTGGTGGTGGAAGACAACGACGAGGTGGCCGCCTCCCTGGTGCCCATCCTCGAATCGCTGGGCTGCCGCGTGACGCGGGTGGACCGCGCAGCCAAGGCCCGTGCGCTGCTGGAGCAGGGCGAACGGCCCGATCTGGTGCTGTCGGACGTGGTGATGCCCGGCGAGATCGACGGCGTGGCCCTTGCCACGCACATCCGTGGCACATGGCCTGCGCAGAAGCTGCTTTTGATGACCGGCTACGCCGAGCAGCTCGACCACATCCACCACCTGGGCTTCGAGGTCCTGCCCAAGCCCTGCACGCCGCAGATGCTGCATGCGGCGATAGCGCGCATCACCCAGTAGGCGGTGTCATACGATTTGCATCCAGTCGGAGAACTGGGCGGGGAGCCGCAGACAGTGCGTTGTTGCCGGGCGCAGCGAGAACATGCTGCTGCGGTAGTAGGCCGCGAGGCACAGGCCACGGTGCAGCTGATCAAGGCCAACCACATCCGGCTCGATGGAGCATTGTCGGCATTGGCTGACATGCTGCTGTGCAGCAATTTTCGACAATGGCGGCTCTACTGTTTGCGGAGCCGCCCATGCCCGATACCCGAAAGCCCAGGCGCCATGCCTTGCTGACGCGGGGTATACACCCCGCCGCATCCGCATGAGTGTGATGGGCTGGTTCGACCCCACCTCCTGGACCCACACCGGCGTGGTGGCCGTGGCTGCCATCGTACTGGCGGGCATCGTGCACCGCATCGCCACCGTGGTGCTTCGGCGGGCCACGGGCCATGTGCCCGTGCTGCGCGCGGTGTTCGATTCCTGCGTGCCGGTGGTGCGATTGCTGCTGCCGCTGATCGCGCTGCAGCTGGTGTGGCAGGTGGCCAGCGATGACCTGCGCCACATCGCCACGGTGCGGCACTTCAACGGGCTGGCCGTCATCGCCGGCACCTGCTGGCTGCTGATCGCGGCCATCGGCGGGCTGGCCGACGGGGTGATCGCCAAGCACCCGGCCGATGTGGAGGACAACCTCACGGCGCGCCGCATCGCCACCCAGGCGCGCGTCCTCTCGCGCACCGCCATGACGGCGGTGGTGATGGCCGGCCTGGCAATGATGCTCATGACCTTTCCCGGTGCGCGCCAGGTGGGTGCGAGCCTGCTGGCATCGGCCGGCGTGGTGGGCATCGTCGCGGGTATCGCCGCGCGGCCGGTGTTCAGCAACATGATCGCGGGCCTGCAGATTGCGCTGGCCCAGCCGTTTCGCATCGACGACGTGCTCATCATCGAAGGCGAATGGGGCCGCGTGGAAGAGATCACCGGCACCTACGTGGTGCTCAAGATCTGGGACGAAAGGCGCCTGATCATCCCGCTGCAGTGGTTCATCGAGCACCCGTTCCAGAACTGGACGCGCACCAGCTCCGAGATCCTGGGCACGGTGTTCCTCCACGCCGACTATGCTCTGCCGCTCGACCCCCTGCGTGAGGAATTGAAGCGCGTGCTCGACACCGCGCCCGAGTGGGACCGGCGCGTGAGCGTGCTGCAGCTGACCGAGGCGACGGACCGCACCATCCAGATCCGCGTGCTGGTCTCGGCCCGCTCCTCGGGCCTGGCGTTCGACCTGCGCTGCCGCGTGCGCGAGGCACTGGTGACCTTCATCCAGCGCGAGTACCCCGATTGCCTGCCGCAGGTGCGGGTGCCTGGCGGCGCTGTGGCCGGTGCGCTGTTGCAGCAGAAGTGATGTGTGCCATGGAGCGCCGATTTCAGAGGCTGGGAGTTTTTTGGCCGTGTCCGAGGGGCGCGTCAAAACGCCTCGGATCTAGTGTCCTGAGTTGGAAGTTCGTTGAAGAAGGAAATCTGCCGAAATCGCTGCCAAGCTAGGCGCAAAGCACAGCCATAGCTCGGGCTATGGCGAGCATTTGCTTTCGACGAGCCGGTGTGTTTTGGCGTGCAAGGCGGGCGTGGACGAAAGACTCTCAGCCTCTCAGGCCTTGCTGGCCGTCTTTGCCACCAGCGACTCACCGATCGCATAGAACTGCCCGCCGGCCACATAGTGCAGGCTGCGCCACTCGGGCCCAGCGGTCTCGAAGTGCCAGTGGCCGTTGGCAAACACGCGCCTGTCGGCCCAGGCGCCCACCACCTCGCCGATGAAGAGGTCGTAGGCCTGCTGGTTGTGCGGCTCGGGGATGAGCCGGCAGGCCAGCCAGGCCGAGCAACCCGCGACGAAGGGCAGGTCGTGCCCCTCGATGCCGAACAACTCCACGCCGTGGTGGCGCAGCTTGTCCTTGTCCTGGTGCAGGGTGGTGTTGCCCACGTCGTGCGTGAGCTGCATCTGCGCGGCGGTGGGCACCTGGATGACGAAGCTGCCGCTGGCCTCGACCAGCCCGCGTGTGCGCGTGGCCTTGTCGATCACCACCGTGAGTTTGGGTGGCGCAAAGTCGAGCGCGCAGGCCCAGGCGGCGGACATCACGTTGTCCACCTCGGCGTGGCGTGCCGACACCAGCACCGTGGGGCCGTGGTTCAGAAGGCGGTAGGCCTTGGCCAGATCAACGGGGGCCATATGGCTTTTCATGGGATTCCTTGGGGGGTTTGTTGCCCGCTGGTGCAGCGGCAAGTAGGGCGATGATAGGTGCGCTTCAAACCCCTTGACTTAGAGTGCACTCCAGCGCCGCTATGTGGCCTCGGACATGGAATGGATCGGATTCCCGCTGCGCTTGCGCGAGACCCGCATGCCCATCGGGCAGATGCAGGCCTGCGTAGAGGCTGCAGCTGCAGTCCAATAGCAAAACGCGGCTCTAACCCACATTTCTTCGTGTGGCAATAAATTAACTGCCACAATTGGCGTACATTGCCAGCATGTTCTGCGTCCGCAGGTGGACTGACATGCCAACCGTGTACCCCATAGTTGCTGCTGCCATGGACCCGCTTCTCGCCCGACTCTCCGACTCCGTCGTCCAGGCCAAGACACTTGAAGAGCTGACCCGGCCGTTGCTGGAGATGCTGGAGAAGGTCACGCAGCTGGAATCCACCTACCTGACCACCATCGATTTCCAGCGCGCGCTGCAGCACGTTCTGTACTCGCGCAACACCCGCAAGATGGAGATACCCGAGGGCCTGACGGTGCCCTGGGGCGACACCCTGTGCTACCGGGCCCTGAAGGAGGGCCGCATGTTCACGGCCGACGTGCAGGGCTGCTGGGGCGACTCGGAGGCTGCGGCCGCCCTGGGCATCCAGACCTATGTGAGCATGCCGGTGCGGCTGTCCGACGGCGCGGTCTATGGCACGCTGTGCGCAGCCAGTGCCGAGCGCACCGAGCTCACTCCCGAGACCGAGAAAATCCTGCAGCTGTTCGCCGGCCTCATTGCCCAGCAGGTCGAGCGCGAGCAACTGCTGGAGGAGCTGCAGCGCAAGAACGAATTGCTGTCCACCATGGCCTTGCTGGACCCCCTCACCGGCGTGCCCAACCGCCGCGCCTTGTTCGAAGAGCTGGAACGGCTGCAGGCGCGCTCACGGCGCTCAGGCAGCATGGTGATGGTGGCTTTTCTCGACCTCGACGGCTTCAAGCAGGTCAACGATACACACGGCCACGAGGCGGGCGACGCCTTGCTGTGCGCCATTGCCAGCCAATTGCGCGCTGCCATGCGCGAAAGCGACTTTCTGAGCCGGTTCGGCGGGGATGAGTTCGTGTTCGTCGGCCCGGGCCCGCAGCGCGAGCAGGACGCCGGCGAGGCCATCCACAGCCTGCGCCAGCGCCTGCAGCAGGCGACGGTGTGCCGCATTCCGCTGGCTGGCCAGCGAACGCTGGAGTATCCGGGGGCCAGTGTGGGCGTGGTCTGCTCCGACCCCGGGCAGAACACGGCCGATGCGGCCATCCGCCACGCGGACGAGGCCATGCACCAGGCCAAGCACGAGCGCCGCAGCGCGCTGCAGCACTGAGGCCTGGCGCCCCGACTCAGCGGTTGTCCGCCGCGCAGTCACCCGCCGGGCGCACACTGGTCATGCACTGCGCAAACGTGCGCGCCTTGGCCCACATCGCCTCATTGACCTCATGGCCTGCGCCCTGTGCGACGTAGGTGTAGAACGCAGCGGGCTTCCTGGCCCCGTCGGGGATGGCCGTCAGGATGCGGGCCCTGGCGCCGGAGGCACCATAGCCTGAGCTGCCCAGACCGACAGGCGGGAACAGCTGGTCGGCGCTGCCCGAGACCGCTGCGACCCGGATGGCGGCACCGTTGACCCGGAAATCATTGGGCTGCTCGTAGGTGGTGCCGGTGGCGTTGCAGTTGTAGTCGCAGCCCCCGGCGAGCGCGATGGCGCCTTGCAGCCGGTGCTTGGTGGCCACCGAGAAGATCAGGTTGCTCGAGAACGAGGTGCCGGCCACGACGATGCGACTGGTGTCGATGGGCAGGTTGCGCTCGGCGACGGCGGCCTTGATCGCCGCCAGGCCCAGCCCGAAGTCAGAACTGGCGATGTCGAAGGTCTCGTTCACGTTGGTGCGGGCAATCAGCGGGCTGCTCCAGTTGTCGCACCCGCGGTACTCGAAGGTGGCGGCCGCCATGCGGGCAGCACTGAACTGGTCCAGCCCGGCCGGGTCCTGCGGCACGGGCGCCGGCGGATTGCCATTGGGAGCCCAGCCCGCCAGGCTGATCACCAGCGGCACCTTGGCCTGGGCCGTGGCACCGGCCGGGATCTTGAGGGTGATGGCCGCCTGGGGCAGGTTGGAGCAGGTGGCGACGACCCGGCCCTGAGCGTTGTACCAGTACTGGGTGTTCGGCTGGGGCGCATAGGCCAGTTGGAGGGTCTGTGCTGCGCCGCCACCACCACCACCCGGGTTGCCGGCAGGGGGCGTGGCTGCTTCCAGGCCGAACCGCCCGTCTGCGCCGTAGCGCAGCACCACGTTGGTATAGACATCGGCTCCCACCGTCAGGCTGGGGATGCGCAACGCGCCATCGTTCAGGTTGAGGATTGCCTGCGCGCTTGCGAGCGGGCTGTGGGCCGCGATCGCCGCGGTGATGGCCAAGAGGCAGAAATGCTTCATCGGACTACTCCAGTTGGAAGGGCAGGAAGGGCTGGGGATGCTTGGGTGCCTGCCGCAGCTCACGCACTTGACTCCTGGAGTGCCGGCTTGGCTTTGGATCTATTCCAGGTGCGCCAAGGTTAGGTCTGAAGGGCCCGGGCAACAAGCCTTCGGCCGCGCTGGTGTGTTAACTACTTCTCGATCCGGGGGCGAAGTTCAGGCTTTCGGGCCTGGGGGCAGGCGCGTCCCTTGCCATTGCCCATTTGTGCTCAGCTCGCAGATCACCTCGCCGATCAGCCGGCAGATCGGGCGCTTGGCGTTGGTGGTGGGCAGGTGCACCGGCAGGCACAGGCCCAGCGTGCGGTACATGGCGGGCGAGGCGATGCGGTACAGCGCACCGCGCCACCGCCGCCACCCTGGAACAGAAGCGCGCCCGCATCCATGGCGCATCCGACTCTCCTGTACGAGGTCCAGCGGTGCCAAGGCAAGCAGCAGGATGCTCAGCGTGCTAAGCCCGAAAAACCAGGCGTCGAGCAGCAGCACGATCAGGGCGATGGCGCGGCGCAGGCTCATGGGATGGAATGCTCCCTGGCAATGGGCATCGTCTCGCGCTGTGCGCAGTGGTCAAGACCTTGCGCCTGGTCTGGAGCAATCTGGGACCGCGGTGCGGCTCCTTTGTCGCCCTGGGGAGGGACAAGGCCTGGTGCTTGGTGGTCGATGGCTTCAAGCGTGGTGTCCCCGGATGCGTGGGCGCGCGGTGCGAATTCCGTTGCAAGGTAGGGTATCGTACCGTCGCAGGCAGTTCACGCCGATCCCCCGCCGCAGGCGGATGCGTTCGGTGCGTCTGGGTGGCATTTGTGCGGCTGATGGCACGTCTTCAGCGTACCAGTACAACTAGAAGGGATGTGTTGGCATGTTGGGAGATCTCTGGAGGAGTTTGAGTGATGACAGGGCCTTGGCTTTTCATGCCATGGAGCGCCTCAAGGAGTTCGACGTCACGGGTGTGCGCAGCCACCACCGCTCGATGGATGGCTCGGTCGAGGCGGCGCTGATGACCTTGGACCTGGACCTTTTTTCTGTTGCGCTGTGGCTGCGTTCGGATGGCGATCACCTCACCTTGCAATCCATCTACCCTTTCATTTGAGACGGTGCGCTCGTGGAGTGCGAGATCGATTCGATCCTGCCTTCTCCAGACCCTGTCGACGGGTTCATCCAGGCGGTGGGGCAGGGCGAGTTGTTCACCTTCATGGATGTGTTGTTCGGTGCGAACCGAGATGGTTACAGGGAGGGGGGCCGTATGGCTGTCGGCCTGGGCGGATTCATGCTGCATGTGCGACCTTTTCAACAGATCCTCGATGCCATGGGCAGTGATCGGGACAAGCAGCATTTTCTGGAGCAGCTGGATGAACGGGGTGGGGTATTGATCTCCCCTTCGCCTTCGGCGCAGCAGGCCCCGGAGTCCTATCTCTACATTGGCCCCATCGGTCCGGTAGGTACCGCAGAGGTGATGGGCGCCCCCGTCTACAGAACCTCTTTGAGTTGGTCGCTGGGTTGCCCGGCGCCTGTAGCGCTACCCGTGGTGTTCGGAGCTAATACGCTGACGCCGAGCGACTGGACGCCGCAGGAAGGGCAGTGGATTTCGGCCGCAGTCCTTTTGCAGGGTTGCGAGGCGCAGCAGATTTGACCTGGGCCGCACAGCCAAGAAAAAACCCCAAGCAGCGTGAGCCACTTGGGGTTGTATCTTTGGCGGAGAGGGCGGGATTCGAACCCGCGGTGGGGATTAGCCCACACACGCTTTCCAGGCGTGCGACTTAAACCGCTCATCCACCTCTCCGAAGCCCTCGATTATAGCCACAGGTTTTGGCTGCTTTTCGAAGTTGCGGCAGAGCGGAGCAAAAAAACGCTCCGCTGCCTGCCCGCTCCGTCATGCGGAGCGTGGTGTCACAGGGTTCTTTGCGTAGTCTGCACCATCTTCATCGCCGAGCCGATCAGGGCTGAGACCTCGGTCATGTTGCTGGGCACGATGAGGGTGGTGGTGGCGTCGGCGGCCACCTTGCCGTAGGCCTCGACGGCCTTTTCGGCGACCTTGAGCTGCACGGCCTGCTCGCCGCCGGGCTGGCGGATGGCCGCAGCCACGCGCTCGATGGCCTGGGCCGTGGCTTCGGCCACGGCCATGATGGCTGCGGCCTCCCCCTGGGCGTTGTTGATCTGGGCCTGTTTCTCGCCCTCGGAACGGGCGATGAAGGCCTCGCGCTCGCCGGTGGCGATGTTGATCTGCTCCTGGCGCCGGCCTTCGGAGGCGGCGATCAGCGCGCGCTTTTCGCGCTCGGCAGTGATCTGGGCCTGCATGGAGCGCAGGATTTCGGCCGGAGGCGTCAGGTCCTTGATCTCATAGCGCAGCACCTTCACGCCCCAGTTCAGGGCCGCCTCGTCGATGGCCTGGACCACCTGGGCGTTGATGATGTCGCGCTCTTCGAAGGTCTTGTCCAATTCGAGCTTGCCGATCACCGAGCGCAGCGAGGTCTGGGCCAGTTGCGTCACGGCCATGATGTAGTTGGACGAGCCGTAGCTGGCACGCATCGGGTCGGTCACCTGGAAGTACAGTATGCCGTCCACCTGCAGCTGCGTGTTGTCGCGCGTGATACAGACCTGGCTGGGCACGTCGAGCGGGATTTCCTTGAGGCTGTGCTTGTAGGCCACCTTTTCCACGAAGGGGATCAGAAAGTTCAGGCCGGGTGTGAGCGTGCCTGCGTACTTGCCCAGGCGTTCCTTGACCCAGGCGTTCTGCTGGGGCACGACCTTGACCGAGCGGATCACGAAGACCACGAAGATCACGAAGATGACTATGGCGATGACGGTATTGTTGTTCATGAAGAAGCCTTTGTTGGTTCAGCAAATCTAAGGTTGGGTCCACAAGGGCAGGTGGCGCCACGGCTGGGCATGTGAGACGGGGCCACGCGCGGCGGTGCTCAGAGGGGGTCCACGAGCAGGCGGTTCCCCACCAGTTCCGAAACGCGGTGCATGCCGGTAGAAGGGGTAACGCCGGGGCGGTGGATGGCGGTCCAGGTAGCGCCGCGGTATTTCACGAAACTGGTGCCATCGAGGTTCCAGCTCTCGATCATCAAGGTTTCGCCCACGTCCAGGTTCACGCTGCGGTCGGCCCTTGCGGATGGATCGCCCGGGCGCCGGCGCTTGCTTTGGTGCAAGGCCAGAACGGCACCGATGCCGACCACGGCGGCAGCCACGATCTGCAGCGGCATGCCCAGGCCCATGTGGGCGGCGATGGCGCCCGCGACCAGCCCTATGACCAGCATCAGCAGATAGAAGGTCCCGGTGATGAGCTCTGCCACCACCACACCCCCTGCCAACAGCCACCAGATGGTGGATTCGTCCATGTGTACCTCCTCCTGTGTTGTGAGTTCTTCGGATTCTGAACAGCCTGTGTGTCTGTTCTTAATCCACCACATTCTGGGTCAAAAGAACCCCAGGTCAAAGGCCTGACTTCGTTATTCCTTACACTTCGCGCCTATTTCGTTTTTTGGCCGGCAGGGCACGGTTTCACGGAGGCTGCGCATGAAGTTTCGTTTTCCCATCATCATCATCGATGAGGACTATCGTTCCGAGAACACCTCGGGTCTGGGCATTCGCGCCTTGGCGCAAGCCATCGAGGCCGAGGGCTTCGAGGTGGTGGGGGTCACCAGCTATGGCGACCTGTCGCAGTTCGCGCAGCAGCAAAGCCGCGCCAGTGCGTTCATCCTCTCCATCGACGATGAGGAGTTCACGGTGGGCGAGGGGCTCGACCCCATCGTGCTGAGCCTGCGCAGCTTCATCGGTGAAGTTCGCCGCAAGAACACCGAAGTGCCGATCTACGTGCACGGCGAGACCAAGACCAGCCGCCACCTGCCCAACGACATCCTGCGCGAGCTGCACGGCTTCATCCACATGTTCGAGGACACCCCCGAATTCGTGGCGCGCCACATCATCCGCGAGGCCAAGAGCTACCTGGAGGGCGTGCAGCCGCCGTTCTTCAAGGCGCTGCTCGACTACGCCGAAGACGGCTCGTACAGCTGGCACTGCCCCGGCCATTCGGGCGGCGTGGCCTTCCTGAAAAGCCCGGTGGGCCAGATGTACCACCAGTTCTATGGCGAGAACATGCTGCGCGCCGACGTGTGCAATGCGGTGGAAGAGCTCGGCCAGCTGCTGGACCACAACGGCGCCATCGGCGAGAGCGAGCGCAATGCCGCGCGCATCTTCAATGCCGACCACTGCTTCTTCGTGACCAACGGCACCAGCACCTCCAACAAGATGGTGTGGCACCACACGGTGGCCCCGGGCGACGTGGTGGTGGTGGACCGCAACTGCCACAAGTCCATCCTGCACAGCATCATCATGACCGGGGCCATCCCGGTGTTCATGAAGCCCACGCGCAACCACTTCGGCATCATCGGGCCCATTCCGCAAAGCGAGTTCGAGCCGGCGGCCATCCAGGCCAAGATCAAGGCCAACCCCTTGCTCAAGGGCGTGGACGCTGCCAAGGTCAAGCCGCGCGTGCTCACGCTCACGCAGTCCACCTACGACGGCGTGCTCTACAACACCGAGACCATCAAGGGCATGCTTGATGGCTATGTGGACAACCTGCACTTCGACGAGGCCTGGCTGCCGCACGCGGCCTTCCACCCGTTCTATGGCACCTACCACGCCATGGGCAAGAAGCGCATGCGCCCCAAGCACTCGGTGACCTACGCAACGCAGTCCATCCACAAGCTGCTGGCCGGCATCAGCCAGGCCAGCCACGTGCTGGTGCAGGACTCGCAGACCACCAAGCTGGACCGCCACCTCTTCAACGAGGCCTACCTGATGCACACCAGCACCAGCCCGCAGTACAGCATCATCGCCAGCTGCGATGTGGCCGCCGCCATGATGGAGCCGCCCGGCGGCACCGCGCTGGTGGAGGAAAGCATCCTGGAGGCTCTTGACTTCCGCCGCGCCATGCGCCAGATCGAAAACGACTTCGGCAAGAAGGACTGGTGGTTCAAGGTCTGGGGCCCCGACAAGCTCGTGGAAGAGGGCATGGGCCGTGCCGAGGACTGGATCATCCGCAGCGACAGCAAGAGCAAGAAGGCCGGCGCCAAGTGGCACGGCTTTGGCCAGCTGGCCGACGGCTTCAACATGCTGGACCCGATCAAGTCGACCATCGTCACGCCGGGCCTGAACCTGGACGGCAAGTTCGACAAGACTGGCATCCCCGCGTCCATCGTCACCAAGTACCTGGCCGAGCACGGCGTGGTGGTCGAGAAGACCGGCCTGTACAGCTTCTTCGTGATGTTCACCATCGGCATCACCAAGGGCCGCTGGAACACGCTGCTCACCGCGCTGCAGCAGTTCAAGGACGACTACGAGAAGAACCAGCCCATGTGGCGCATCCTTCCCGAGTTCTGCCAGCAGCACAAACGCTACGAGCGCATGGGCCTGCAGGACCTGTGCCAGCATGTGCACGAGATGTACGCCAAGTACGACATCGCGCGCCTGACCACCGAGATGTATTTGTCGGACCTCACGCCCGCCATGAAGCCTTCGGATGCCTACGCGCACATCGCGCACCGCAAAACCGAGCGCGTGGAGATCGACCAGCTCGAAGGCCGCATCACCGTGGGCCTGGTCACGCCATACCCACCGGGCATTCCGCTGTTGATCCCCGGCGAAGTGTTCAACAAGAAGATCGTGGACTACCTCAAGTTCGCCCGCGAATTCGCCAAGCTGTGCCCGGGCTTCGAGACCGACATCCACGGCCTGGTGGAGGTCGAGGACGAGAGCGGCCACGTGCGCTACTACGCCGACTGCGTGGCCGAGGAAGTGCCAGCCAAGCCCGCCAAGAAGAACCCCAAGCCGCTGGCGACGGACAAGAACCTGGTGCAAGTGGGATCGGACGGGCCCTTCGGCCGCACCATCTAGCCGCGCATGGCAGGGTTCGGCACAGCCCGGACCCTACAGATCAATCGCCCCCGGCCAGCGCTGGGGGCGATTTTTTTTGGCCATTTTTTCTGCGGTTGAATCCGATGTGTTGCGGGCGCCGTATTGATTGATAGCCGCGTGGCATTTCTCATGCGGTCAAAGACAGTCAGTCAGTTCATCAATCGACTTCAGGAGATTTTCATGACCATCCGTTTCAATGCCCGCCTCGCGTCCATCGGTATCGCCGCAGCCCTGGCTGCCGCAGCCATCCCCTCCCTGGCTGCCGATGTGATGGTGGGCGGCGCCCCCATGCTGGCCAGCAAGGACATCATCGACAACGCCGTGAACTCCAAGGACCACACCACGCTGGTGGCTGCAGTCAAGGCCGCCGGCCTGGTCGATACCCTGAAGGGCCCAGGCCCGTTCACCGTGTTCGCACCCACCAACGCCGCGTTTGCAGCCCTGCCTGCCGGCACGGTAGACACGCTGCTCAAGCCCGAGAACAAGGCCACTTTGACCACCGTGCTGACCTACCACGTGGTGGCCGGAAAGTGGGATGCGGCGGCCTTGTCGAAGATGATTGCCGATGGCAAGGGCATGGCCAGCATCAAGACGGTGGCGGGGGGCACGCTCACGGCCAAGGCCAGTGGCAAGACCATTTCGCTGACCGATGAAAAGGGTGGTATGGCGAATGTGACGATTGCGGATGTGTACCAGTCCAATGGGGTGATTCATGTGGTGGACAAGGTTCTGCTGCCTAAGTGATGATGGGTTTTGGGTTCTGAAGAGTGGCCGCTGATCGCGGCCATTTTTTCGTGCCGGATGGTGTGCTGCGCGAGCTTTGTGCCTGTGC